>CBDULT010000005.1:0-213089 GCA_965368165.1 uncultured Thalassospiraceae bacterium
AGAAAAATCGCTAGATGATATATTAGCAGGAAATTGTTAAGCTAAAACACTATAGATATCAACATTTTATACTCCTGCGACTCAATCTGCCTTCTCCCAATAATACATACTAAAAAAAATAGACACCCATTAAGTCGTTCCATAACAGATTAATGACATCAGCAATCTGGTTGTAAGTTGCTATAAAAGATTAATCCCGCCCCAGCCGGAAACTATCCCTGGTCAATCGACTAATAACCACGCCTGCCAAAATCAGGACAAGACCAAGTATGATCGTTTGGGTTATTACCTCATCAAAAACAATGGTACCAAATAAGACCCCGTACATCGGGATCAGGTATCCGACTTGAGAGATGAAGGTATAGCCAACATTTCTTAAAAGGTGGAACCGGATAAGGAAAGCAAGGCCCGTTGGTACGACCCCCAGGTAAAGAATAGCCAACAATGGGCTTTGGCTGATTTCGGTTAAATCAACGGCAAAGGGGGCCTCAATCAATAAGCTCGCCGGAACGGTCATCAGGCTTGCTGAAATAAGGACGCAGGCCGTAAACATGGAACTGGCGATATTTTCAATTTTTTTGGCAATCGCCCCGGAGATGGCATAGGATGTCGCGGCGCAAATGATAGCAAGCTGCGGCAATAAATCCTTGGCTTCCCCCTGAAAGGTCTCAAGCCCAATAACAAGCAAAACGCCGATAAACCCCATTAGAAAACCACTGGCCTTGAACAAGGTTAACCGCTCATCCGTGGTACTGAAATGAGCAATTCCCAGGGCAATTAAAGGGCCGGTTGCCATAAAAATAGCCGTCCGCCCCGAATCAAGGTCTTGTTCCCCCCAGGAAATCAGGAAAAACGGTAAGGCGCAATTAAAGAACCCGACAATGAAAAGCAGTGTTAAGCTACGCGGGTCTCGTGGAAATTTGTGGCCCCGGGCCAAGGCATAGAGTGTAATGATAATTGCCGCTAAAAAGATTCGACCCGCCGCAACCGAAAAGGGGCCATAGCCTTCCAAGGCAAATTTAATCGCCTGAAAAGAAGACCCCCAAATTGCCCCTAGGAAAAACAACAAAAGGTAGGATGACGGTGTTGGCTTCGTCATAAAGCTATCACTACCGTTTGCCGATCAGACGATTTTCCACTTTGCGATCAAATAATCGTTCAGCATTTTTAAAGGCTATTTTTTCTGCAATGGGGCGCAAAAATTGACTCAGCCACTTCCGGTTTACAGCCATTATTTGCCTATAAATATCCCACTGTTCATTAACCCATGTATCGGAGCCAACCATAAAACGGTCTGGAAACCGTTCGAGAACTTGACGCCAGGCAGGGTCAATCGTCCCTTGGGAGGTTAAAATATCTCCTTCTCGAAATGACGTATCTGCATAAAGGGTTTTATAGGTCGCCATCATGTTTTCAACTGTTTCGGCTGGCTCAGACATTCCAGCATGAGCCCAAATGATCTTGAGTTTTGGCTCAAGGGAAAAAAGCAGGTCAACAGGTTCTTTCCCTGAGTGAACATGAATGTAGAGGCCCCTTGCTTTCGCCAATTGTGCAATTTTCCGTAAAAAAGGTTTATCGCTGGGGTTGGCGTTGTGTAAATGAAATTCACCAATTCCCTCATGGGGGTACTCATTCAACCGCTTTTCCAGATAGTCGTACATATCCGGGGCCGTGGTCCAGTTCGATGATCCGGCCTGACCATGGTAAGGACGCAGTTCCGGGACAACCCGATTTGGTGCATATTCCCAAAGTTTAATGGTGCCTTCATCCGGAGTGGACGATACCAACGCCATGGCAACACCGGATTTGTCCATCAATTCAACGATAGCAGCAGGGGGATAAGGTCCCCAGGCTGGCTCTTTGTAGTGAATATGTGCATCAAACAGAGGGAGGGCCTCAGCCCCTTTGCCGATGTGCTTGTGGCTTTCATCTGCAAAACTAGAAACGGATAGGCTCAATGACAGGACGAAAAATGTTCCCCCTGATATCAGGACTCGAAACTTTTTCCCATACATCTGACTACTCACATATAAAATAAAATCAGCTAACCAGCTTGGTCACGAGTTTCGAAGGTTTATTGGCAACCAAGACAGCCATCTTCTTATCATGCTGTAAG
Source organism: uncultured Thalassospiraceae bacterium (assembly GCA_965368165.1). GTDB lineage: Bacteria > Pseudomonadota > Alphaproteobacteria > Rhodospirillales > JAPHRK01 > JAPHRK01. Next base: position 2,117 of record CBDULT010000005.1, read on the forward strand.
ATGTGATCGACCAGCCAACTGCGGAGACTTTCTCTGACTGTATCGTTATATTCCTGCTCTATATTTTTTTCCAGCTCATGCATCAGATCAGCAAAGTCATTAAGCATAGAGTCGTGCTGGGTTTTGTGGTCATCGTACTCGGGATAATCCCCTTCCCGCATCACCCGTTCTTCCAGGGCAAAATGGATTTCCAGGCGGGCGTAAATACCGCCAATACTTTCTTTGATTTGTTCCACATCCGTGTGTTTGACCAAGGCAGCGTGGAGGGTGTTTAACCGATCCAGCAAGTCCTTGTGTTCAAAATCCAACTGATCGATACCAATTAAAAATTTATCATCCCATTCAAGAAGAGGTTGGGTCATAACATCACTCCATTTATGTTCGCGGAGACTATTCTTTGCATACCATACACTTTTTTATCTTCTTTTTGAAGCAAGGCTTTAACAGAATAATAAGAGGCGCAAGGTAAAACTCCGACCATGACCAAACCAAAACCAAAAAACACCCGCTGGGTACGTATAAAAAACATGCTATCAAAGCTACTGACGAAACTTAAGCCATCCGAAGATCAAAGCGTTCTCAAGCTTATATTCAACTGGTTTGTCATCCTCACCATTTGGGGTTTCGTTTTTGGAGGGGTTATTCTCAGTTACTACGCCTATGGTTTACCCGACATCGACGCAGCAACCACTTCAGCCCGCAAGCCCCATATTCAGGTTCTTGATGCCCGTGGTCGTTTGATCGGCGATGTGGGGGAAATTTATGGGGGGGCTGTTAATATTAAAGATATTCCCAAATTTCTGCCCCAAGCCATCATGGCAACGGAAGACCGGCGGTTTTATGATCACCTAGGTTTAGACTTCATTGGTCTTGCCCGAGCGACTTGGGTTAACCTCCGCGCCGGACGTGTGGTCCAGGGTGGCAGCACCATCACTCAACAGGTGGCAAAGAACCTGTTCCTGACACCAAAACGCACTTTCAAACGGAAAATCCAGGAAGTCATGATGGCTCTCTGGCTGGAACACAACTTCACCAAAGATGAAATTTTCACCCTCTATCTCAACCGGGTCTATTTTGGTGCCCGCACTTATGGGGTTGAAGCCGCCGCTCAACGCTATTTTGGGGTATCAGCGCGTCAGCTTAGCATTTACCAATCAGCCCTGATCGCCGGGCTCCTTAAAGCCCCCTCACGCTACAATCCGCAACGCAACCCTGAAAAGGCTCACAGGAGAACTTCCGTTGTCCTCAACAATCTTGTTGCGGCAGGGTACTTGACCCAAGGCAAAGCAGACAAAGCAAAGAAGCAAAGAACCCGTATCCTCAAAGCCATAGCCCGACCTAATATAGCGCGGTATTTTGTCGACTGGGCCATGGGGCAGGCTGAAGGGTTTATGGGAATTATCGACCAGGACATTACGATTAAAACCACCCTTAATTCCCGCCTGCAACTCGTGGCGGAAAGAAGACTAAAGTCACTGCTTGATCGGTCTGGTAAGAGGGTCAATGCCAGCCAAGGGGCGGTGCTGGTCCTCAACGATAAGGGGGCGGTTCGAGCTATGGTCGGCGGGCGAGACTATGCCCAGAGCCAGTTCAACCGTGCCACCCAAGCCCATCGGCAACCGGGCTCAGCCTTCAAGCCTTTCGTTTACCTTGCCGGGCTGGATTTAGGACTAACGCCCCACACGCAAGTGATAGACGAGCCTATTACCGTCGCCGGGTGGTCTCCGAAAAACTACAAAAAAACCTTCCAAGGCCCTATGTCCCTTACCCGTTCTTTAGCCGAGTCTATCAATACGGTGGCGGTCAAAATTGCGCGGGACGCTGGGGTTGCACAGGTTATCCAAAAGGCACGCAAGCTGGGCATTACCAGCAATATGCCCAATGATCTGACCATTGCCCTTGGTGCAGGCGATGTCAGCCTGCTTGAAATCACCGCCGCCTATGGTCCTTTCGCTAATGGCGGGAAAGGGGTTTGGCCTTATGGGGTGGTTGAAATCAGGGATGCAAGAGGACGGGTCCTCTACCAACGCATGGGTGGCGGGCCAGGAACAGTTATCTCACCACGTCACGTCAATCAGATGAACACCATGCTCAAAGCTGTGGTGCAGGAAGGCACAGGGAAAGCCGCCCGTTTAGACCGCCCCAGTGCTGGCAAAACAGGAACCAGTCAAGAATTTCGTGATGCTTGGTTTATCGGCTATACGGGGGAATTCATTGCCGGAGTTTGGATTGGTAACGACAACGGAGCTCCTATGAAAAGGGTTACAGGCGGCGGGCTCCCCGCTCGACTCTGGAAAGATGTGATGGTGACCGCTCATCAAGGGTTGTCGGTCAAACCCATCCCCAGCCCCCAAGACCCCAGAGACACACCTAGCCCCCATGAATTTCCAAAAAATCCACTTGAGAACCTGGAAGTTCCCAAATTTATCAAAGAGATATTTAAACTATTCGGCGGTGAGTAATATTCTTTGTTGCTAATATATGTAAATCAGATTATATATATTCGCAACTTCTAATATTCGGAGACCGATCATGAGCTATCACTTTACCACCACCCTCGACCTTCCCTTTGATCAAGCTATCGACAAAACCACGACCGCGTTGAAGGACAACGGTTTTGGGGTATTGACCACAATTGATGTAAAAAAAACCCTCAAAGAAAAGATCGACGCAGACTTTCAGCCTTACACCATCTTAGGGGCCTGTAACCCTCATTTTGCTTTCAAGGCCCTCAGCAACGAAAATAAAATTGGCACCATGCTGCCTTGTAACGTCGTCGTTCAACAGCAACCAGACGGAACCGTCGAAGTTTCCGCCGTTGACCCTATGGCCAGCATGCAAGCAATTGAAAACCCTGCTTTAGGTGAGATTGCGGGTGAGGTGAGGGAAATGCTCAAAGAAATGATTGCCTCCCTATCTTAAAGGCAGAAAGACTCTAAGCTTTTTTAGCAATCCAGGCACCGAACATGAGGCCGCTGAAGAAAGTTTCAGGGGTCTCAAAACCAACCTTTGTCAGAAGCGCTATAGTCCGCTCAAGGGGCACGAAATGGATGTCTTTGATCATAGTGCGAAACCCCTTATCTACCTGTTCCTTTGGCATACCAGAATGAAGTTGCCATTCCCGCCATAGCTTAGAGAATTGCTCGAAGCGCGGGCTGCCTCGTTCACCATTGAGGTCGGCAAAAATCAGTGGGGCACCGGGCTTCAATCGACAATGGATGGATTTCAAGAGTTCTTCTTTGCTGCCATCATCGGCGACAAAATGCATCACCAGCATCATGGTCGCTGCATCAAATTGAGGCCCCTCAGGCAGGTCACGAACATACCCCTGAACAAGATCTACACGACTACCCAAACTGGCATTATCAATCCGCTCTTGCGCTGTCGTTGCCATTTGGGTCGCTGGCTCCACGCCGGTAATTTTCCACGACCGATCAGCACTGCAAAGACATTCAATCTCATGTCCGGTCCCGGCACCAACGGCCAGGATGTTAGCCCCGTCGGCAAGCTCTTGCTTGAGTATCAGTTTGGTCAAATCATGGAGGGTTTCGTAGCCCGGCACCACCTGGCGGATCAGGTCATCATAGACTTGAGCTCGTTTTTCCGTGTAACGGGCCGTTGAGTCTTTTTGTTCCGTCATTTGCGAAAACCTTTCCAAGGAATGTAGGCTGGGACCGTGCGTCGGTATTGCAAATAAGCTTCACCAAATTGCTTTATCAAGCGACGCTCCTCATAGGCGGTACCGACAAGCAAATAAATAGACCCCCAAAGGGCCGTTGCCAAGTCCAACTCAGTATCAACTCCCCCCCATAGGATAAGAAAAACACCACTGTAAAGGGGATGACGCATAAACTGATGAATGCCTGAAATACGAAGCTCTTTTTCTTCTAAAGGCTTTTTAAGGCCCAACCGAATTTGCTTGAAACCAGACAACAATCCGAGATCATATTGGGGCAATGAAATAAGCAAGATGGCCCACCCCATGCCATAGAGGGTCCAGCCCCAAAACCGCTCATAACTTAAAGCGGTCTCGGTATCAAGGAGCCACCAGCCGAGGGCATAGACAACACCAATATGGGCTAAGGCCAAGAGATTATAGAAAAGGCGTGTATAGGCCCCACATCGTTTTGACAGGCGGGACCCCGCCAAGAAAGAATGACCAAAACCAAAGGTGGCCCAGGCGAACAGGTAAACGAAATGGTTTTCCACGGGGCTCATAGCGTCATCTCCCCACAGAAAATTATTTTCCCATACGGGCGATAGTCGCTGTGGTGCTGTGGCCTTCTTCCAACTGAGCCAGGAAAACCTTACCGCCATTGGCCTTAACCACATCAGACCCCACAACGGTCTCTTCCGTATAGTCAGCCCCTTTAATCAGCACATCCGGTTTAATCGCGGTAATCAGCTCCAAAGGGGTATCTTCAGAGAACAAAATCACTCGGTTTACCGCAGCTAATGAAGAAAGCACCGTGGCCCGGGCGGCTTCGTTTTGGATCGGGCGATCAGCCCCTTTGATTCGTTTGATAGAAGAATCACTGTTCAGGCCAACAATCAGACGGTCGCATTGAGAAGCCGCTTGGCTGAGAAGAGATATATGCCCCGGATGCAGCAGATCAAAACAACCATTTGTGAAACCTACTTTTAAACCACTAACCCGCCAGATATCCACTTGTGACAACATGGCTTCTAAAGGGAGGACCATGGCTTCGGCGTCGGTAATATCTTTATGGTGAAGGGCCGCAATAAGCTCATCAGATGAAACAGCGGCTGTTCCTACTTTACCAACAACAACGCCTGCTGCCGCATTGGCAATTTCCGCTGCTTTAGCTTGGTCCTCGTTACTGGCAATCACAGCAGCCATCGCCGCAACAACCGTATCTCCGGCACCGGAAACGTCATAAACCTCCCGGGCGCGGGTCGGTAAATGAACCGGGTCGGCATCTTTGCGAATGAGAGACATACCCTCTTGGCTTCGGGTTGCCAAAACACCACTTATATTACAGTGATCCATCAACTGTTCAGCGGCGGCTTTAATCTCAGCATCGGAACCAACAGGAAGACGAGTGGCTTCGTTAAGTTCTTTACGATTTGGCGTAATGAGAGTCGCCCCACTGTAAACAGAATAATCGGTTCCTTTGGGATCAACGATCACAGGTTTTCCCGCTTTATTCGCCATATCAATCAAGGCCCGCACAACTTTTCCAGTCAGAACCCCTTTGCCATAATCAGACAAGACCAAAACATGACAGTCGGCAAGAATTTCACCCGCTAGGTTTAATAACTTATCGGCGGTTTCAGACCACAAGGGGGTCACCATCTCACTATCAACCCGCAACAACTGCTGTCCACCCGCTACATAACGGGTTTTGACCGAGGTGTGGCGGTTGATATCGACAATCAACCCTCTGGTTGGCAGGTGGAGATCATTAAATAAGGAAGAAATATTTTTCCCGTCGCGATCACTGCCAACAACCGTCGCGAAATGAACAACGGCCCCCATGCCACGAAGGTTGCGCACCACGTTTCCTGCACCGCCCAGCACGCCTTGGCGAGGCTCAGGAGAAACAGCGAGTACCGGAATCGGGGCTTCAGGAGATACTCTGGTCACCGAGCCCGTGACAAAGTGATCTAAAATAACGTCACCAATAACCAAAACTTTCGCCTGGTTAAGGTTTTCAACAATGTTCACAAGATCAAAATTGTTGGGCGCGGGATTCATGGTTTTGCTCAATCGTTTAAATGATGTCGTTAAAGTAGGCGATGGTTTTTTTCAAACCCTCTTCCAACTGGATGGTCGGTTCCCAACCGAGCTTATCTTTAGCAAGAGAGATATTGGGGCAACGTTGGGTCGGATCATCGGTTGGTAAAGGATGAAAGCTAAGGGTCGATTTAGAATTGGTCAGCTCAATCACTTTTTCCGCCAGCTCTTTAATGGTGAATTCAACAGGGTTGCCGATATTAATCGGGCCCGTCACGTCGTTCTCAGCATTCATTAATCCCATCATGCCGCGAATCAAGTCGTCAACATAACAGAATGAACGGGTTTGCTCCCCATCACCATATAAGGTGATCGGTTCATTTTTCAAAGCCTGGATGACGAAGTTGGAAACCACTCGCCCGTCATTGGGATGCATCCGGGGGCCATAGGTATTGAAGATACGCATCACCCGGATGTTTAATTGATGTTGGCGATGATAATCGAAGAACAAGGTTTCTGCACAACGCTTGCCTTCATCGTAACAAGCGCGCGGGCCAATGGGATTGACGCTGCCCCGATAATCTTCCGTTTGCGGATGAACTTCCGGATCCCCATAAACTTCACTTGTCGAGGCTTGAAGAATCTTCGCCTTCGTTCGTTTCGCCAGTCCCAGCATGTTAATCGCCCCGTGAACGCTGGTTTTGGTGGTTTGCACCGGGTCAAACTGATAATGGACCGGAGATGCCGGGCAAGCCAGGTTGTAAATTTCGTCCACCTCCACATAGATGGGGAAGGTCACATCATGGCGAATAAGCTCAAAATAAGGATTGCCCATAAGGTGAGCAATATTATCTTTGGTGCCTGTAAAGAAGTTGTCCATACACAGCACGTCATGGTCTTCATTGATTAGCTTTTCACAAAGGTGAGAGCCTAAGAAACCCGCCCCTCCGGTAACTAAAATCCGCTTCCTTGAAAACATGCCCAACCCGTCGCTTCGTTGTGAAATACCTGGAAAACGGTCTTAACATTGAATAGGTGCTAAGACAAAGGTTAAGGCACTTAAATCGCTGGAATAAAAAACTATTATCATATTTTCTATTTTTTTACACTTTCGACATCAAAATAGTGCTAATTCTCTTCCAACTTACCCAAAAGGGGAATAACGGGTTTGCGAGTCTGATTATACATGGCTGATATGATGTCCACTTCGATCGGTTCAAACACTAAACCGAGCCAAGAGAAGCTCCTGCTTGACCAAGTTAAGCGGGTCAACCGTGCTCGCGTGGGTCGATTGGTTGTTCATCTACACTTGTCAGACCTCCTAGAGTATTATCGCAAACCTTATCATTTAAGAGTTGCGGCCCGGTCCTTTGACAGCATTGTTAACAACACCGAATCCCAAGCCTATTCGCTTGCCAATGGTGACCTCATCGTTATGTGCAAAGACGTTTCTTCTGTTGAGCTGCAGTCAATCGTCAACAAAATCCGCACCTTGTTTAAAAATGATCCTTTGACAGATGATGATGTCCCGGATGAAAATTTTTGTTCCTGGTACGACCTCAACAGGCAGTATGACAATTTTCACGTTTTAGCCCAAAACATGGCGGCCATTGAGGCAAAACGTAAAGAAAAAATCGAAGCCTTAGAGCGGCGCGGCCAAAAAATTCAAAAGGGGCCCGCTAAAGCCCTCGATCCCAAAACACTTGATGCCATCTGCTCTAGTGTCGAGCGCGTTGACATCACTCATCTGGTGCGCACCCAATCAGCAATTAAAATCGGCTCCGGTGGGGCGGGAAAGCTGCTCTTTAAAGAGTTTTTTGTTTCTATCAAAGACCTGCAAGAGCGCGTTTCGCCGGGGGTTAACCTGGTTGGAGGCAAGTGGCTTTTCCAGCATTTGACTGAGGTTCTTGATCGTCGAATTTTGATGTCTTTTACCAGCCAGTTTCTTGGGAAATTAGGCGGGGCTGCCAGTATTAACCTCAACCTCTCAACGGTCATGATGCCAGAATTTGATGATTTTGATGCCGCCGTTGGTGATGGCCAGGACAAAATTGTTATCGAATTCCAGAATATGGACGTGTTTGGCAATATGCGGCTTTATCTTCAGGCCCGCGCCAAGCTCAAACAAAGAGGCTATAAGGTCCTGATTGATGGCCTCAACCCTTTATCGCTTCAAACCTTCGACCCTACGCCTTTGGAGCCAGACTTCTTCAAGGTTTATTGGGGGCTGGAAAATGCCCATGGCACCTCACCCCGTCGTTTTGAAGAGATGAAGGAAATGGTTCAAAACATGAGCCCAGATAAAGTTATTGTGGCCCACGTGGAATCCGAAGAGGCGATCCGCTTTGGCTTAACCCTTGGTGTCTCCCAGTTCCAAGGTTTTTATACGGATCGATTGATCACGGCGATGGCAAACAAACTGGGTAAGAAAGCCCCATAAAAGGCTGAATGAGTTAATTTAAGAGGCAAAGAGAAGACGAATGGCGAAAGTGGCAAAAACACATATGCAAAGCCAAGAAAGCTTGCTGCTGGATTATGTCCACCGTCTTGAGAAACTCAAGAAGGGTCGTCGGGCTGTCCACATCCATATCTCGCGCCTGATGCCCTACAATCGCCGGGATAATCACCTGCAATCAGCCCTAAATACCTTTGATGGCATTGTTAAAAACCTCAATGGTCAAGTGTTCCTTCTGAAGGACACCGATATGATCTTGGTTTATAAATCCGAAGCCAAAGATGATGTTGAGACGGCGATCGTTAAACTCCGCTTCCTCTTTGGGGATGACCCTTTGCTTGAGGAAAAAGCCAAAGAACGCAAAGGCAAAGAGTTTACCACTTGGTACAATGTCGAAACCCAATATGACGAGTTCCTCTACCTTGCCCGTGAACTGGTCAGCAACCTAACCGTTGCTGAAGCCAAAGAGCAAGGGGTGGACTCTGACGACGCATTTGACGAAACCCCAATAAAGCAACAAGACCCGCCGATGACCCCCAAGGTATTGGCCCAGGTGACCGATGCTTTGATGCGGGCTGACCTGTCTAATATGATGCGCCGCCAATATGTCTGCAGCATCACCGGAGAAGGGGCCCCCCAGGACGTTTTCAGTGAACTTTATATCTCCATTCCCGACCTGCGCGATACCTTGCTGCCGGGAATCGGCCTGACCGGAAACCGCTGGCTGTTCCAACACCTAACTGAAACCTTAGATCACCGGGTTCTTTCTTTGTTGGGTAAAACCGATGAACGCAGTTTTACCGGTGACATCAGCATCAACCTCAATGTTGCCACCTTACTGACAAAAGAATTCCTCCATTTTGATGATGCGGTCATAGCCTCCATGCGCGGTGGTATTGTTTTGGAACTTCAACTGGTCGACATCTTCGCCAATCTTAACGATTTCCAATTTGCCCGCGAGTTTGTCAAAGATCGAGGCTATCGCCTGTGCATTGAAGGGATCGATCATACAACCTTGCGCTACATCGAGCGAGAACGCATGGGAATTGACCTGATCAAGCTCAACTGGTCCCCAGAGCTCTTGGTGACGGAAGATATTTCTTTAGCGGAAATGCGAGATGTTGTGGCCCGCGCCGGAGAAGCCAGAATGATCTTGGCCCGTTGCGATGATCGTGACGCTATTGAATATGGTCAATCGGTTGGCATCAAACTCTTCCAGGGTCGCCACGTCGAAACCCTCATTGCCGAAGAATCCCGCCGCCGCAATATGCACAAGCGGATCAGATTAACTTAGAGTCTTTAGCCTCTTGTAGATGGCAACTTCATGCCTACGGTTTCGCGTTCGTCTAAAAGGTTTCGACGGAAGCGGAAAGTTTTCGCTGGGCGGCCGCCTGTTTTGGCTTCTATTTGTCCCGTCGGCTCTACCAAACCATTATTTTCCAACAGCCGTCTAAAGTTTTGTTTATGCAAAAGTTTCCCTGATAAGGCTTCAACCAATTTTTGCAACTGAAGCAAGGTAAAGGAGGGGGGCATGAGTTCAAAAACCACCGGGCGATATTTAATTTTTGAGCGCAAACGGCCGATGGCCGTAGCGAGAATACGGCGATGATCGAAGGCTAAGGGGTGGCCTGTCTCAAAGCCTTTTTTCTGATTTTTTTTCTCACTCACCAACCCCGCTTCGAAAAGCAACTCAAAACGCTCCAAGACCAACTCGTCATTCCAGGTGGTAATATCACTGGCGAAAATGCGTTCAATACGAGAGGCGCGATCTTCTCGCGTAGATTTCTTTTTGGATTTTTGACTCCATTCATTTAACCGCGGTTCAATCACTTCATCTAAAATAGGGGGCTTCCCTATCCGCCAGTCTTCCCAAGGGAAATGTCGGTACCATCGGTTCCAGCCCGTATTGGCAATCCCCGTCTCACCAGCTTCTGAAACCAAAGCCAGATAACCGATCGAAATAACCCGTGGGCCGCCTTTTTCTTCCCTTGGGTCCCGTCCTTTATCTCCAAAGGTGTAGAGTTGTTCTACATAGCCAAGTTTAAGTTCTGTTTGCGCCTCCACCCAGGAGCGCAACCCCATGTCGAGGGTTCTGTGTTGTAACGGGTGGAAGGGACCAAAAGGGAGGAATCCTTCCTTGGAGGAACCACCATATTTAGAGGGTTCCCGAATAACCAGCACTCGAGGTTCATTTTCGGCAACGGCAACAATCACCGCATTGAGGCCGATAACCAACCCATGATGAAAGTCCGGGTCTAAGCCTTCCTGAAGTCCAAACATCTAAAAATCCCAAGATTTACCCTAAAGCAGCCTCCTTATTAACAAGATTTGGTAGATTAATCCTCTTTTTAAGGAAAAAATTAACTGCTTTAGCAGAAAAATATCCTCCCAGATGCCCCTTTCCAAATGGATTCCCTCTTTGCTAGGGTAGAAAGGGGAACAATAGTGACGCCTCAGGAGGCTAAAACATGACCGCGCCGGGTACCGAAACCGCAGTTGATCTCGCTGAACACTTTATGGTTTGTAATCAGATGGGCCGATATCTGACCACCCCGGATGAAAAGCGTTTCGTTGTGTCTGATGACTTTCGCACCATTCGCTCCGTCAAGCCTACCGCTTCAGCCATCGCTTCTATCTGCTCTAAAGACCCGCTGGTGGCTCAAGCTGCGCTTTTGCCTTTAGGGCTGCGGGCCGCCAAAGGCAACACACGGATGAAAGCGCGCTATGAAGAGCTGTTCACCATTATTGAAGAGCAAACTCTTAATCCAGAAATTAAATACTCTGCCAACGCCATTCTCAATGCACGATTCTCTATGGCGCGGATTAAAGAAATTAGCGGCCAACTCGCCGATAAAATCACCCCCGCGCGCAAACGCTATCGCAGTTTCCTAGAAATGGTCGGCAAACTGACTTCTGGGCAAGTCACCTCAAACACCTTCCGCGATGAGTTTTTGGAGTTCACCTATGGGGTGGCTGGAAAGCTTGATTTTGGCATTTACAGCTTCTGCATAGACCGCATTTTTGGTCATGCCTTGATTGATAATAAAGCCAAGGCCTTGTTGGTTTGGGAAATCCTAAATTTCCCGCCGATGATCCGCCGTGAGTTATTAAGCAACATTCTCTCTCTTGAAGGGCTAAATCCAGAGATTTCCCAATTCATTCAAAAAGAGATGACCGAAAAGCTGCCGCCAGAAATGTCCATGGAAATTACCCTGCTGCTGTCGTTAAAAACATCACAGATCAGCCTCGACCAACTCACCGGGATGGCTGTCGGCACCGCCTAACTAATGAGGCGAGTTAGCTCTTCAGGTAAGGCTGTTGACTTATGAGTTTCTTGATCGGTATAGACCCAGACCACTTCCCCTGAAGCCAGTGCATTGTCTTCAGATTTTAGATGAATTTCCAAGTCAAAACTGATGCTTGAACGTCCCAGGCGACCAACTTTCACATAAACCTCAATCTCATCATCAAAGTTAATCGGTGCTTGATACTCCACCAGGGTTTTAACCGTATGGAAGTCGTTGCCCGTTTCTTTGACATGGCTCATGTAATCAAAGGGTAGAAAACGGAAATATTCGGTGAGGGCGGTATCGAAGTACGTCAGATAGTGGGCGTTAAACACCACCATCTGCCCATCGACTTCCGAATAGCGCACTCGAAAAGGAAAAGAGAAGTTAAAATCCGTTTTAGCCATTTGACGCTTCCTCTTTGGGTCTTAAGACATGGTGGAACTCTTTGGCATAAAGCCGACTGTCGGGAAATTTAGATTGACCAAACACCCGACCAACCAAAATAAGCGCGGTGCGGGTAATGCCAGATTTTTTCACCTTGTCGCGAATATCAGCCAAGGTCCCTTTGATGAATTGCTCGTCGGGCCAACTGGCACGATAGGCCATAATCACCGGGCAATCTTCCCCATAATGGGGTGTGAGTTCTTTAACCAGATGGGCCATGTTATTGACCGACAGGTGGATGGCTAAGGTGGCTCCGCTTTGACCCAAGGTATTGAGGTCTTCGCCCTTCGGCATGCCGGAACTACGCACTGAAGTCCTGGTCAAGATAACCGTCTGGGCAATATCAGGCAGGGTCAACTCAGTGCATAAAGCCGCCGCTGCTGCCGCATAGGCCGAAACCCCAGGTGTGACATCATAGGGAATATCCAAAGCATCCAACCGCCGCATCTGCTCAGCAATAGCCCCATAGATTGAGGGGTCACCGGAGTGAACCCGGGCAACATCTTTACCTTCCCCGTGAGCTTTTTCCATTTCCGCCAAAATCTCATCCAAATTCATCGGGGCAGTGTCAAGGACATGGGCCTCCTTGGCTGCGGCATTAACCACCTCTTCGGGAACCAGAGAACCCGCATAAAGAACAACAGGGCAGCTTTCGATCAGCCGAAGCCCCCGGACAGTAATAAGATCGGGGGCACCGGGCCCGGCACCAATGAAGTGAACAGTCAATTTCTTATCCTTCAGTAATGTTTTTCATTTTTTTTGCATAGCCACGCGGCGTATAAATCCAGCTCTTTTCCCCACGCTTAATCAATTTGGTTTTGGAATTACCGATTAATACTAAAGTAAGCATGTCCGCATGATCGGGGGTTAAGTCCCCAAGGGTGGTGGTGCGAATGTTTTCATCATCCCGGCCTAGATTACGGGCCAGAATAACTGGCGTTTCCGGCGGGCGACCTGTGAGCAAAATCTCACGGGCAATGGGCAACTGAGTACGGCGACGCTTAGAAACCGGATTGTATAGCGCAACGATAAAGTCACCATCAGCAACCGCCTTGAGGCGCTTTTCGATGTCTTCCCAAGGTGTCAAAAGATCAGAGAGCGAAACCGTACAGAAATCATGTCCAATAGGTGCCCCGGAACGAGCCGCCGCAGCTTGGATCGCTGAAATCCCCGGCGACACTTGAATGCTCAGGCGATTCCAGGCCCCTTTGTTTTCGCGATCCAGGAGTTCAAAAGCCAGTGCGGCAAGAGCGTAAATACCCGCGTCCCCCGAACAGACCAAAGCCACATTACGCCCTTCGGCAGCTAAATCTAAAGCCCGACGTACCCGATGTTCTTCCTTCGCCAAAGCACTTTCATGTTGGTTTTTACCAACAATCAACGGTGCGATGAGGTCGAGGTAAAGTTGATAGCCAACGACATCCGTGGCCTGGGAAATCAAATGGGTAACTTCAGGGGTGCGCCATACCGGCGTGCCAGGGCCAACACCGACAATAGAAAGGACACCTTGGGGTTTGCCAACCATCAAAGGGTCAATCCCTTTATCGGCGAGAGCAACCGCACAGGTCGCCCGGCGTGACTTGTTTTTTTCCACGGTCAGGGTTGAGTGTTCCCCCCCCCCTGCAGCCGCAAGAGCCGCCCCTTCAGAGACACCATGACAGCCCACTTCCTTAAACACCATCTCCGATGGATTAACTAGATAAGGGGCTTGCTTCTCTAACTCTTCAGCCGTGAAGAACCGGACAGGAACCCCTAGTTTTTCAGCGAGGGCATGAATGGCAGGTTCATCAGATTTCAGATCAATAGAAGCGATACAGGCAATAGCTGCCTCTGCCAGGTTTTCCTTTTTCATGGTGGTATGAACCAGAGAGATCAGTTCATCTGGCTCCGTACCCCGTTCACAGCCAACCCCCAACGCAAGGACTGTCGGGTGAAGAATCAAATCTTCCTCATTGGCATCTGGATTTTTGTGAGTGGCGTGAATGGCAGGAAAGCCTCCTTCTTTAAAAGGGGCTCCCGAGTTGCGCAACCATGCTACCTCTCCTGCTTCAACTTGCAGGTCAACGCCTTCGCCGCTGAGCATCTTCGCCATCACCCCTTTTGCCGCCGCAGGGTTGGCAACCCGCCAGCCTCTTGGGGGTTCATCAAGAGCCAGACCAAAGCGCAAATCTCCTGCCGTCGTTATGGCTGGTTTCGTTGAAAATTCATCGGCAATGGTTTTGGCTAGCTTGTTGGCCCCATTATGCCCGCCAAGCAAAGGGATCACCGTTGACCCATCTTCGCCAACGGCAATAACCGGAGGTTCTTTGGTTTTATCTTCCAAGGATGAAGCAACAGACCGAATAAGGATTGCGGCGGCACAGATACCAATAATCGTTGCGCCCTGCTCAAATTGGCTGCGGATATGCTCTTTTGCATTGGTGTAGATGATGTCTGCTTGCTCTACACCACTGATAAGGCAGTGAATTTTTGACTCGGGAAGGATCGCTTTAATCTGTTGCGCAACAGCCAAACCGCCAGCACCGAGAATTATAATAGCTGTGCTCATGCCCAGGCCTCTCCGCGTTTCTGTACTAAAATCATTGAAAAATAAGGTGCTGTCGCTTTATCAAGCTCGGCAATAGGAAGAACTTTGGCCTTGGTCATGGTTGCATGCTCAACATAAATAGCTTTCTCGGTAAGATTTAATTTTTTCAGAACACGGACAATTTTGTCCAGGTGACGGCCGACTTTCATAATGGCGGCCGCATCGGTGTCTGCAAGACGCCTTTCCAGTTCATCTTCCTCAATCGGACCCGGAAGAACACTGATAATATCTTTACGCGATGTGAGCGGAAAATGAGCTTGGGCTGCACAGGCCATCAAAGACGAAACACCAGGGATAATTTCTGTCGGGACATTCTTGGCAAGGCGTTCAAAAATATACATAAAAGAGCCATAGAAAAAGGGGTCCCCTTCACATAACACAGCAACATCTCGGCCAGCCTTAAGGTGATTTTCGATCACCCCCGCATATTCATCATAAACATCATGGGCCGGGAAATTCCCCGCCACCATGGGGGTGCGAATAACTATTTCTTCCTGAGTTCCCGGCAGATGGCTAGCGACAATTGACCGCGCCAGGCTTTCGCCTTTATCGGGAGCAGGATAAGCAATCACCGGGACCGCTTGCAATATTTTATGGGCTTTTAAGGTAATCAGTTCCGGGTCACCGGGGCCGATACCAAGGCCGTAAAGGGTTCCGCTCATTGTTTAACCGCCACAACTTGAGTTACCGTCATCAAAGGCTTAAAGCCTGACAGGGTTCCCACCTTTTCTAAGCGAGAGACACTGATCCGGCTAAGCTCACCGCCCACCTCTTTGGCAAAATCAAACAGCCGCGCTTCGGCCTCAATGGTCACCCCGTTAGCAACAAACCTTCCGCCTGACTGAAGGGCCGCCCAACAGGTTTCCAGCAATTCATGATTGGAAACATTGCCGCCAACAAAAATAGCATTCGGGCGTTTGCCCCCTTCGCGCAAAGCATTCGGGGCAGCCCCATGGATAACTTCTAACTTCGGAACCCCCAAAGCGTTGGCATTACGGGAAATCGCCGCAACCCGGTCACCATTTTTCTCAAATGCCACCGCATGACCAGCCCCTTTAACAGCCCTCATCCACTCAATCGCGATGGAACCGCTTCCGGCCCCCACATCCCAGAACACCTGCCCGGGCATTGGTTGCAGGGCAGCAAGGGTCGCCGCGCGGACTTCTTTCTTGGTCAATTGACCATCATTTTCAAAGGCATCATCTGGAAGACCCGGCACACATGAATGATATTTAGCATCTGGTCCGGCAACCAACTCTACGGCAATAACGTTCAAATCTGCTGTGCGCCCAAAAGCCCAGCCCTCGACTTTACCGCCGAGGCGGTTCTCTAAAGCCCCCCCCATATGTTCAAGAATGGTTAGGTTGCTCGGCCCGAACCCTTTGGCCTCTAAGAATTTCGCTACCTCGGCCGGGCTGTCTCCATCCCGGCTTAACAGAACCAGTTTAGCCCCTGGCACCAAATGCACCCCAATGGCCTCAAGGGGCCGACCATGAATGGTCAGGCAAGTGGTGTCAGGCAAAGACCATTTCATCCGGGCACAGGCTAAGCTAAAGCTGCTGGGCGTCGGAATGACAGTCAGGTCCGCAGGGTCGAAATGCTTCATCATACTTGAGGCCACCCCGAAACACAGAGGGTCGCCACTGGCTAGGACCACCACCCGTTTTCCCCGCCATTGCGAAATCTTCTCAAAGGTTTCTTTGAGGCCTGCTTTCCAAGTAAGTTTTTCAACCCCAGAACGAGGAGAGAGCAAATGGTGACGTTCGCCACCGACCAACAACTCAGCGGTTTCAATGGCAGCTTTAGCCGTCGATGAAAGTTCTCCTGCCCCTTCTTCACCAATCCCGATGACGGTTATCCAAGCTGTTAACATATTTGGCCCTCTTAATGTGGTTGCGGAAGGGGTTTTGCCGCCAAGGCATTAACAGTTGCCGCAGCTAATGCACTGCCACCACGCCGCCCCTGCATGGTAATGTAAGGGACGCCAGACGCATGGGCAATCAGAGCCTCTTTTGATTCAACAGCTCCAACAAACCCAACGGGCATGCCAATAATCAAAGCGGGTTCAAAAGCCCCTTCATCAAGCAATTCCAAAAGCCGAAACAATGCCGTTGGGGCATTACCGATTGCAACCACAGCCCCTTCAAGATGCTCAAGCCAATGATCAACAGCAGCGGCAGAACGCGTTGTGCCTTGCGCCTTGGCCTCTGCCGGAACATCGGGGTCATTGAGTGTGCACATGACCTGATCAGGGGTATTGAGAAACCGCTTGGTAATCCCAGCCCCAACCATTTCAACATCAGCAAGAACAGTACAGCCGCCAGCCAAAGCCGCAGAGCCAATTTTCCCGGCTCCTTCGCTAAAGGTCAAGTTGTCGAGAACTCCAAAATCACCCGTTGTATGAATCAACCGCAAAGCTACCGGCTCTAGATCAGCGGGCAACTTCGACAGGTCGACCTCTTGCCGAATGGTGGCAAAGGATTGGCGGTATATTTCGTCGGGTTCATGGATGTAATCATAAGCCATCAGCCACCTCCCCTTCTATTCATCGTGGTGATGGTGGTGATGTCCATGGTCATGATGATGGTGCCCATGATCATCGTCGGTACCGACACCTCGAACATGGTGGTGATGGCCAACTTGAGGGGCCGCAACATCGTCCTCATAGCCAATGACCTGCTCCCGGTATTTACACAGTTGACAGTTCATCTTGTTATCACCTTCCATCACTTCGCCGAAACGCTCAACGAAGGTGTCTATCACCAGATCATGGTCATTGAGATAACCCGCTTTGACAAATTCGATATCAGGATGCTTAGCAGCAACTTCATCGGTTTGGCTATAAATGCGGTCAACCAGGATTCCCGTGAAGAGGAAGTAGGGGAAAACGACAATCCGTTTATAACCAAGTTTGGCGGCTTGCTCTAAACCGCCATCAACTCGGGGGAAGGCGACGCCACTATAACAGGTCTCCGCCCAGCCAAATCCCATCCCTTCCCAAAGCATACGAGTGACTTTGCAAACGTTGGAATTGGCATCTGGGTCATTGGTGCCGCGCCCGACCACCATCAACAAGGTGTCTTTGGGGTCAACTTTGTTTTCGTTACTCTCCAAGGCTTCCTGAATGCGCTGTTGAGCTGCTTTGAGGAGCTTGAAATCAATGGCGAGTTCACGAGCAAAGCGCACATCTAAGTCAGAATTAGCGTGGGCAAACTCATTCACTTCACTGGGGAGGTCATTTTTGACATGACCTGCGGCAAAGAGCATGCCGGGCAAACAGATAATACGCTCCGCGCCGCGCTCTTTAAGTTTATCAAGCCCTGTTCGCAAGACCGGCTTAGCAAATTCTAAAAAGCCGCTCTCAATGTCATATTGAGGCAGCCGTTCCTTAATCCGAACAGAGAGTTTATTGAATTCAGTAATCGCATTGATATCGCGGCTGCCATGGCCGCAAATCATGATGGCAGTTTTTTTATCCATATCGCTTGGTCCAGCCTCCGAGCGGGGGTGTAAAGAGTGAACCCGCATAGTCATTGCTTCCGTGCGAGTCCTTGAAATTTCGCCGGACTATATAGGGGAGAAATGGGTTAGGCAATGAATTGAAAAAAGACTTATGAAAAGAGCTTTACCCGCCCTATCCACATAGGCATTCTTGTACCATGTTTTTATTTGGCTTATCAGAAGGAAGAATTGGGTTCGACCCCTTAGTGCTATTGCTATTGGCATTGGCTGCGGATGGCTATATGGGAGGTTTTGGTCGTCTTTTTAGCCGAATCCCTCATCCTGTTGTCCTTATCGGCAACCTAATCGGAGCCCTGGACCATAAGCTCAACAAAGACAAACGCAGCCAAATGGACCGGGCCTTTCGCGGCCTGATTGTGGTTTTAATCGTTGTTGGCCTTTGTGGTGCTGTTGGGTGGTGTATTGCTTGGTTCGGGCAAAACTACCCCTTCGGCTGGATTATAGAGCTTATCCTCCTGATCACCCTGATCGCCCAAAAGAGCCTATATGTTCACGTTAGAGCGGTGAAAACAGGGATTGAGGAAAAAGGCCTCGAAGGGGGGCGCGAAGCCGTTGCCCATATTGTGGGGCGCGATCCTTTGCAACTTGATGAGCATGGCGTTTGTCGCGCTGCCATCGAATCTCTGGCTGAAAATTTTGGCGACGGGGTGGTGGCTCCGGTTTTTTGGTATGCCCTTTTCGGCTTCCCCGGTATTCTGATTTACAAGGCCGTCAATACCATGGACTCCATGATCGGTTACCGAACGGAAAAATATAAAGCCTTTGGCATGGCGGCGGCACGCCTTGATGATATCTTGAATCTCATCCCCGCACGCCTTGCCGGATTATTTATTTCCCTGGCGGCTATCTTCGCACCTAAAGCCAACCCGTGGCAGGCTTTCAAAACCATGCTCCGTGATGCCGGGAAACATCGCTCCCCCAACGCAGGTTGGCCCGAGGGAGCCATGGCTGGAGCCTTAAACCTGGCTTTGGCTGGACCAAGGAAATATCGTGAAAAAACCGTCAATGATGATTGGATAGGTACCGGAAAAGCGCGCGCCACCTTTATGGATATTAAAAGGGCACTTTATGTCTACGGCGTTGCTTGTTTGATCAATGGGTGTGTTGTGGCTTGCTTATTTTTGGTGCGATTAACCTGATTTAGCTTTTAGGTTTTTTTGCAAAACAGCTTTTTGGCATTTTTCTTCAAGATTTTGTCGCGCTTTTTGCCGAACTGACCAATAACTTCTTCCAAGGCGATAGCAATGCGCCCCCCCTCTGTCAAAACGGCCTCAAACTCTTTTAAAGCTTTAACCATCGAAGGGCGGGCCTCAAAGGTAACCGTTTCCAAAACAGGGGCCGAGACCTTGTGGTGTTCAGCTTCACCTTCAACCTCCCCTTTCATATAAGGAATATATTTCATATCGGCCCCAAGGATATGGCTGGAAAGCCATCGGGAGAGGAAATCAACTACCTTTTGACCATCTATGGATTCAGAATCTTTCTTATTAATTTTCGCAAGTTCTTTGACCAGTTTTTGAAACTTCTTATGCTCTTTCTTATGGGCTTCAATCTCTGGAAAGTGAGCTTTCTCTATAAACTGTTCTTCGCGTTCAAAATGCTCGTTACAATAAGTTGTCAGGCTATTTATGGCATTGCTAATCGCTTCTTGTTCGGCCCCCCGTTCAAAGCGATCTTTAAGGATAGCTATTTCTTCAAATAAGGTCTGATGGTCAGTATCAATAGCACGAACACCCGTAGAAAATTTTTCAGACCACTCTAAAGCTGGAGCAGGGTCTCTATTACGTCTCTCACTTTCTCGTCGGTCAGATCCTCTACGTTCATCCATGAGTTCACCTATGCTTTATGATATAAAGTTATTTTACATTACTCCATATATGGGAATAAGGTGAAGACATTCCAGCGTTGCGTTTAATCAGTTGATCTAAGGCGTTTGAGAAATTTCAAGCAAGCGATCTAAATTCATATGTCTTTCAAGGTGTTCAGCCAACTCATCTAGAGTTGTTTCCACTTGTTGTTCATAAGAGATTCCATGAGATGCCCCTTGGCGGATACGATCGAGGAACGCTCCCCGGAAGCCATCGGAAGCAAACATCCCATGGAGATAACTTCCCATCACCCGACCATCGGCAGATATGGCACCTTCGACAGCCCCGTGATAGCTAAACCAGGGACGCCCCCGGTCTGGCCCTTCGGTTTCGCCCATATGCATTTGATAGCCTTTAACCGATTGATCACTTTCAATCTCTTTGCCATCAATCTCCCACAAGGTTTTTGATGGCTCCATGGTCGTTTCCACATTTAGCAAGCCCAATCCTTGAGCTTCACCTGCCGGACCTTCAATTCCAAGAGGGTCCCGAATGATCCGCCCCAGCATTTGATATCCCCCACAGAGGCCGACGACCCTTCCGCCACGACGGTAATGGGCAATGATATCCATATCCCAATTTTGCCCCCGCAAATAGTCCAGATCACCAATGGTGGCTTTTGTCCCCGGAATAAGAACCACGTCCGTCCCCCCCGGAACAGGCTCGCCGGGACCAAGGAAAACCACCTCAACATCCGGTTCAGCCACCAGGGGGTCGAGGTCATCGAAATTGGCAATGCGCGACAGGCGCAGCACGGCGATTTTGATCGAAGCTCCTTCTTTCCTGGTTTTGGAACCGCCTAAACTCATGGCATCTTCAGCCGGAAGTTTAGCCGCATCGCTAAACCAAGGCACCACACCAAAGCTTTCCAAACCCGTTTGGTCGCCAATCACCTTAAGGCCATCGTCAAAGAGAGAGGCATCACCCCGAAATTTATTAATCACATAGCCTGCTAAGCGGGCACGTTCTGTATCTTGCAACAGCATATGGGTACCAACCAAAGAGGCAATTACACCACCACGATCAATATCACCAATCAAAACGACAGGCAGGTTTGCCGCTTCAGCAAACCCCATATTGGCAATATCATTCTGACGTAAATTTACTTCTGCGGCACTTCCAGCCCCTTCTACCAAAACCAAATCAGCCTTTTGGCTCAGACGCTGATAGCTTTCAAGCACCCGAGGGAGAAGCGAAAGCTTATGGTCGGTATAATCTCGAGCCGACATCGCCCCTTCAACCCGCCCTTGAACCACAACCTGGGCTCCAACCTCGGTTTGAGGTTTAAGCAACACCGGGTTCATATCAACGGTGAGTTCCAAACCACACGCCCGGGCCTGGAGAGCTTGCGCCCGACCAATTTCGCCCCCATCGACAGTCACAGCCGCATTGTTAGACATATTTTGAGGTTTAAAAGGAGCCACCTTGAGGCCACGTTTTTTGTAGGCCCGGCATAAACCTGCAACCAACAGGGATTTGCCCACATCGGAACCAGTGCCCTGAAACATCAGGGCAGGGGTTGCCTTAGTTGTATTTGGCAATTGCAGCCCGTAAGTCGTCGGCTCCAGGATTTGAGACCGTCTTTTGAAACAAAATTTCTTCTGGGGTAACGTCTTTGCCGTAATACTGGCTATTAAGGTCACTGCGCTTACCAACAACAGCCCCTTCAAAAGACCCGCCACCGAAGGCACCACGGGCTAAGGCATAGGAAACAATATCAGCCCCCATATTCGATGTTGTTGAGCCGCTTAAGCCCCCGCCCAAGGTTCCCGCAGTAACTCCCACTTCACCTCCAAGTTTAACCTGATCCTTGAGAACGGACAGAACGGCTCTTTGGCTGCGAATAATGAAAAGTACTTGTGAGTCTTTGACGCCAATCTGCAAGCCAACACTTCCTGCGGCAACCGTATAGAAGGCTGGGTTACTCCAGTCTCCATTTGGCCCTTTGACAAGCAAAACACCGTTACCACCTTCACCCCCAACAACAAACCCTGCCTTAAGCATGCGCGGCACAATAAGAAGCCCTTGGGCATCTTTCATTATTTTCAGGGCTGAGGAAAAATTAGGCTCAGAAAGAACATTACTGACAGCAAATTTTGCCAAATCGACCAGCTGTTGAGTTTTTGAGACCTCTTCAGCTTTCGCACCAGAAAAACCAATAACAATAACAACGCCAACAATAGCGAAAAACCGAGAGACCATCACAAAAAACCCCTTTGAGGAAATCAAAACCCATGCTGATTTAGATTCTAACCAGGAGAGTCTTAAAATTCCACCCCTGGCTGTGCTTTTACGCCACTTTTTAGAGGATGTTTGATTAATTTCATTTCAGTGACCAGATCAGCGGCTTCAATAAGGTCTTTATGGGCCGCCCGGCCTGTGATCACCACATGTTTCATTTTATCGCGCCCAGCAACAGTTTCGAGCACTTCTTCCAGGGACACATAGTCATACCGCAGGGCTACATTTAGCTCATCAAGGATCACCATTCGGCATTCAGGGTCGGCGATCATTTCTTTGGCAGCCTCCCAAGCTTTGCCGGCAGCAGCAATATCTTTTTCCCGGTCCTGAGTTTCCCAGGTAAAACCTTCACCCATGGCTTTAAAGGTCACAAGATCAGGAAATCCTTCAAAAACCCGTCGCTCAGCGGTATCCCAGGCCCCTTTAATAAACTGGACGATACCAACTTTAAAGCCATGTCCGACACAACGTAGGGCCATGCCGAAGGCTGCCGAGGATTTTCCTTTTCCCGGTCCCGTATGGACGATCAAAAGGCCGCGCTCGGCTTCCTTGCTGGAAAGCATTTTATCTTTAGCCGCTTTTTTCTTTTCCATCTTTTGATGGTGGCGTTCTAATTCTTCGGGGGTTAGGTTGTCGGTCATTAATCTTTACTCACTGATAATTCACCCAGCAACATATGGGCACTGTTTGATTTAGGTTTCCATAGGCCCCGTTCCAAGGCTTCATTCAAACGATCTGACATTTCCTGCAAGGCGGCGGGATTGTTTTCTTCTAAAAAGGAACGGACGTCATCATCTTCCAGGTAAGCTTCCAGCACCAAATCGAAATGATGATCTTTAACACAGCGCGCCGTTGCCGCGAAGGCAAACAGATAATCCACCGTTGCCGCCATTTCGAAAGCACCTTTGTAACCGTGCCTCATAACTCCTTGAATCCACTTAGGGTTAACCACACGGGCCCGGACCACCCGAGCAATTTCTTCTTCCAGGGTTCTCACCTTGGGCGTTTCTGGGCGGGAGTGATCATTATGGTAAACCGTAGGTTGCTCCCCTGACAGGTTGCGCACCGCCGCTGTCATGCCACCTTCAAACTGATAATAATCATCTGAATCAAGGATATCATGTTCCCGGTTATCCTGGTTTTGCACCACGGCTTCAACGGAACCAAGTCGGTGTTCAAAAAGGCCATGCGCCGGATTTCCCTTGGCCCCTGCCCCATAAGCATACCCCCCCCAGGCCACATAGGCCTTGGCAAGGTCGGCATCGGTTTCCCAGCCTTTTTCATCGATCAAGGCTTGCAGACCAGCTCCATAAGCACCGGGCTTGGAGCCAAAGACCCGATAGCCAGAACGCTCAATGGCTTCTTCCTTAGACATTCCTTGTTTTTCAAAATCTTGCCGCTCTTCCCTCACACGGGCTGCTAAGAAATTTTGACTGTCTGGCTCATCAAGGTCGGCCACAGCGCGGATAGCTGAATCAAACAGGTCAATCAAACCAGGGAAGGCATCACGGAAAAAACCGGAGATCCGCAAGGTAACATCAACCCGAGGGTGGTCCAAAAGATCTAAGGGCAGAATCTCAAACCCGGTCACCCTTTTAGACAAACTATCCCATGTAGGACGTACCCCCATCAAAGCCAGCCCCTGGGCAATATCATCCCCCCCCGTGCGCATATTAGAGGTCCCCCAAGCGGTTAAAGCCATGGTCCGGGGCCAACTCCCATTCTCCTGCATATGACGCTCAATCAACAGGTTGGCGGACTTCCAGCCAAGAGTCCAGGCCGCAGGGGTGGGAACAGTACGGGTATCAACTGAATAAAAATTGCGGCCCGTGGGCAGCACTTCCGGGCGGCCTCGGGTAGGTGCCCCGGAAGGGCCTGGAGGAACGAAACGACCCGCCAAACCCGTGAGCAACCCATTAATTTCTTCAGGCCCACAGGCTTCAACAGCAGGACGGAGCTTCTCGTTAATTGCAGCAAAGACAGCTTTCGACCGGACCCAATCAGACCGAAGTTCCTCTGCACCAGAAACCAGACGAACGGCGAGTTCTTCGAGGCGTTCTACCGTATCGCCTTGGCTGCGCCACAAGTTTTCCCCCGTGAGAACCTCCGGCTTTTCTCCCATCCAAGGAGCCGCCATGTCGCAATCAAGCGGGTCAAAATCCAGATTCAAATCTTTTGCCAGAGCGCGCAAAATTGAGGCATCGCCCCCTTCCCCTTTATTGCGTGGCACCCGTGCCAAAGCCACCAAGGTATCATCAAGCAACCTCCCCTGTGGGGACTCGCCAAAGATATGCAGGCCATCGCGAATTTGCATTTCTTTGAGTTCGCACAAATGGTTATCGAGCTTTGCTAAAGCGTTATCTTCATTTTCGTTTTGAGCAATGCCGCAATCTTCTGCCAATCCTGTACTGTAGCTCAGTTGTAAAATTTCTTTGCGCAGAACCTTAAGGCGGCGCGGGTCAACCCCGGCAGCTTGGTAATATTCATCCACCAACAATTCCAAGTCCCGCAAGGGACCGTAACTCTCAGCCCGGGTCAGAGGGGGGGTCATGTGATCAATGATCACCGCTTGGGCACGACGCTTGGCTTGGGTGCCCTCGCCAGGGTCATTGACGATAAAAGGGTAGAGATGCGGTAGCGGGCCAAGGACGGCTTCAGGGAAGCATTCTTGCGATAATGCCAGTGATTTACCCGGCAACCACTCTAAATTTCCGTGTTTACCCACATGAATCACCGCATTAGCGGCAAAACTATCTCTTATCCAGGCATAAAAAGCTAAATAACTGTGTGGCGGCACTAAATCAGGGTCATGATAGGTCGAATCAGGGTCAATATTGTAACCACGTGCGGGTTGGAGGCCGATGGCGATTTTACCGCAGCGGAATATCGGCAAGAGAAATTTACCGCAATCTAATTCTCCGGGCCGGAAGAAGGGGTCGGTTTCTGCGGCACCCCACTTCTCAGTCACCTGCTCTTGCACAGCCAACGGGAGAGAAGAAAAAAAGCATTGGTAGTCAGCCATGGAAAGGGTTTCGCGAACCTCTCGCCGATTGAGATTTTTATAATCATTGGTCGGGCCTTGCTGCATATGCTCGACCAATGCGTTGCCATCCACCGGAATATCCTCAACGCTATAGCCCTGTTCCTTAAGGGCTTTAAGAATGTTGAGGGTCGCCGCCGGGGTATCAAGCCCCACGCCATTACCCATGCGCCCATCCCGGTTGGGGTAGTTGGCAAGAACAAGGGCAACTTTACGATTTTTTGCCGTGGTTTTACGCAGCTTAGCCCAGCCCGCAGCTAATTGTGCGACAAAGGCCACCCGGTCATCTACCGGTTGGTAGGTAACAATATCCGTTTCTGTCAGAGGGTCGCGTTCTTTAAGGCCCTTAAAGGAAACCGCCCGACTCAAAATGCGTCCATCCACTTCTGGCAGGGCCACATTCATGGCAATGTCGCGGGCTGAAAGTCCGTTAGGGTTATCACGCCAAATCTCTTCATTACCGCCAGAGAAAACCACCTGAAGGACCGGGCAGTCGGCCTCATCGAACGGGGTTTGGCTGCGCTCAGCACCGGGAGCAGAAATGGCAAACCCGGTGGCGTTTAAAATGACTGAGGGGTTGGCTTGATCAAAAATGTCCGTGACGATGGCACTGACGACAGGATCTTTAAGGCTGGAAACAAACACCGGGAGAGGATTCAATCCTTCTTTTTTAAGCGCCTCTACGAGCGCATCAACAACCGCCAAGTTGCCTGCCTGAACCAAGGCTCGGTAGAAGGTGATGGCGACAACGGGTTTATCGTTACCCACAAAGTCAGGGCCATAGACCCCGGCTTTCATCAAAGGTGCGGGCTCAACCCAGTCGCCTTCAATGCCAATTAGTTGGTGGCAATAGCCCAAAAAGCTTTCCGCATTTTCCATACCGCCATGGACCATATATTGCCACAGGCGATGGAGGGTGTCTTGGGGGACAGTGGAGAAGGAGGTCAATTCAGCATCAGGCTGATCATCTCCGGGAAGGAAAACCACGGGAATATTTTTTTCCCGACAAACCCCGGCAACTTGCTCAATGCCATATTGCCAATAACCTCGCCCGCCCAACACACGCGCCACCACAAGCTTCGCCTGCCCGATAACGGACTCTACATAAAGGTCCACCGACATGTTGTGGCCCAAATTAAGCAGCGAGGCGAGACGGAGGCTGGGAGCCTCTTTATTATTTTCTACCGCCTTTTTCTGGGCCAGAGCCAAACAGGCCAGTTCACTGTCGGCAGCAGAGAGGATAACAATATCACCCGGGGTTTGCCCAAGGTCGATGGCTTCTGAGCCATCGGCGGCAAGTCCTGGTGTGGCAGCAAGAAGGTGCATATGAGGGCCTAGTTTGGGAGAATTATAGACTGGACCCCATCGCGGTCCAGGCCGTGTTGTCCGATAACCACCAGCCGGGAACGGCGGGCTTCATCGCTACGCCAAGGGCGATCATAATACCGCTCAAAGCGACTCCCGACGCCTTGGAACACATGACGCATTTCTTTGCCCGGTACATTGACGAAACCTTTAATCCGGAGAATGTCATGGGCTTTGACGGCTTCGGTTAGCCGCGCCTCTAAAACAGCCGGGTCGGCAACGTCGCCAATCTCGATGGTGAAGGTATCAAAGTCATCATGTTCATGATCATCCGCCCCATCATGATGGGATGGGCGCGCCTCTAAATCATCTTCAGCCGCCGCATCAAGGCCAAGCAGAACACTGATATCCACCTTGCCAAAGCTGGAAGGCAACATCTTGACGCCATCGCGAAGCTGGTTTGCTAAACTTTGTTTGACTTGAGAAATGCCCGCCTCATCCATCAGATCGGATTTGTTGAGCAAAATTAAATCGGCACAGTTGAGTTGATCGGTAAAGACCTCTTCTAACGGGTTATCATGGTCGAGAGCAGCGTCAGCTTCCCGCTGGGCTTGAACCGCCGCCTCATCATCGGCAAAACGACCCGCCGAAACCGCCTCGGCATCGATCACTGCAACCACCCCATCAACGGTAACTTTCGAGCGCACTTCCGGCCAGTTGAAGGCTTTAACCAATGGTTTCGGCAGGGCTAAACCGGAGGTCTCAATCAAAATATGTTCTGGCGGCTCAGGGCGTTCCAGCAAAGCTTCAATGGTGGGGACAAACTCATCGGCAACGGTACAGCAAATACAGCCATTGGACAGTTCGATAATATCCCCGGCACGCTCACCTTCCAGGTCGCAGTCTTTAATGCCACAGCCTTTAAGGATATCGCTGTCCATGCCCAGGTCGCCAAACTCGTTAATAATCAGGGCGATGCGCCGACCATTGGCTGATTCCAAAATATGGCGAACCAAGGTGGTTTTTCCGGCACCCAAAAAACCGGTAATCACAGTTGCGGGGATTTTCATATCGTTCTAACTATCCTTCATAATCATTGGCAAACCAGCAGCAATAAAAACCACTTTATCCGCCACAGCAGCAATTCGTTGGTTGAGCCGCCCTGCATGGTCGCGAAATTCTCTCGCCAGTTTATTGTCTGGCACAATGCCCAAGCCAACTTCATTAGACACCAAGACCACGGGCCCTTTGGCTTGAAGGAGGGTTTCGGCTAGAAACTCGGTTTCAGTATCAACATCTTTTTCTGTCGCCATCAGGTTACTGAGCCACAGAGTAAGACAATCAACCAGCAGCATATGGTCAGGGCCTGCATTACGTTCAATAGCCCCGGGTAAATCAAGAGGTTCTTCAAGGGTCGTCCACAGCTCCCCCCGGCGTTCTTTATGCAAAGAGACTCTGGCCTCCATCTCGTCATCAAAAACTTCAGCCGTGGCGATATAAAGCCCCCGCCCCTGGGCTTCCACCAAGGACTCAGCATAGGTGCTTTTACCCGAACGGGCACCGCCGAGGACTAAGGTTATTTTGCCAATTTTATTGCTCATGGGCCGTAATCTACTTGGGCAAGCTGGTCATAGCAAGTTTACCCCATTCACCCGCCAAACACCTTTCTCCGTCGCATCGAAATGCCCGAGAGGAGAGAGGGACAGGTTATCAATCATCAGGTTAACCGCTTTGTCTGAAGGGATACCCAAGGCATGGGCTAAAATTGCCCGGACCGTGCCGCCATGGATGGAAAGCACAATATTCTCCCCAGAATGATCTTTCAACAAGCGGGCAACTACCGGGTCAACCCTATTACGCAAATCTTCAAAGCTCTCACCTCCCGGGGGACGAATAGAAGCGGGGCGTTGCCAGAATTCTTCAACAACATTTTTTTCATTTGCCTGGATGTCTTCCCACAATTGCCCCTGCCATTCGCCAAAATTTTGTTCCGCCAAATCAGGTTCCACGATCAAAGGGGGGAGGGAAAACCCCCCTGTTTTGGCAATGGCTTCAGCAGTCTGGACAGTGCGTTGTAAATTACTCGCCACCCAAACCGCTTGCCTCGGGAGTTTCCCTGCGAGAAAAGCCAGTTTTGCCTCATCTGAGGTATCACAAGGCAAATCTTCCTGACCGTAGAGCTTGCCCTTATTAACCGTGACGACCGCATGGCGGATAAGATAGAGAGATGTTTTTTTCATAAGGCCATAACCACGACAAGGAGAATACCAATTTCAGCAATCTGTTGAACAGAACCCAACACATCCCCGGTGTAGCCCCCGATCTGACGCACTGCAACAGCCGCTATAGCGATGGCTCCGACAAAGGCCCCAAAGAGGGCCGCTACTCCTAAGGGAGAACCGATAAAAAGGAGAGCAAGGGCAATCCCTAGCCCCCCGGCAATCCATCCGGTCGATTGAGTTGGTCGTCCCGCACTGACGGCAAGGCCATCTTTTTTAGCCGGTTCGAGATAAGACATAACAATGGGCATGGTGGCGCGCGATAGAGCCCCGGTCCCAATCATTAAACCCACAACAATTTTGGGGTCAGATGCTTCAGCGATACAAACGATACGCAGCCCGACACCAACAATCAGAGCCAAAACCCCGTAAGATCCAATGGCACTGTCTTTCATAATGCGGAGTTTGTCTTCTTTTTTCACCCCGCCCCCAAAACCGTCAGCAAGGTCGGCGAGGCCATCTTCATGGAGCCCCCCTGTAAGGAGGATCAGCCCCCCAACAGCGATAAAAGCTGCGATAAGGGGAGGTAAATTCATCAAAATGGCAACCCAATAGGCTACACCGCCTAATCCGCCAATAACCGCCCCAGCTATTGGAAAAGCTCTAAAAGCTCGGGCTAAATCCCCGCTGTCCCAATCAATTTTCAAAGGCAGGCGCGTCAAAAAACCTAAGGCCATGCGAAAATCGCTGAGCCACTTGGAAAATTCATTCCCAGATTGATTAAAAGAGGGTTCCGTTTCCGCCATGATCGTTTATGTTCCCGCCTACGAAAAATTCATATGCTGATATTTAAACTATCCCTGGGGAGGGAGAAAGCCAAAGATGACTATTACAATGCTTGATGATGTGCGTTCCATCCTTAAAAATCTACCAGACGCCTCTGCAACAGCCGCCGCCGCTGCTGCTGAACGGGAACCACAACTCACAAAACCGGAAGGCTCACTGGGTCGCCTGGAAGAAATAAGTGGCTGGTTGAGTGCCTGGCAAGGAAGCCACCCTCCCAAGCTCGACAACCCACAAGTCCGTGTTTTTGCTGGTAACCACGGCATTACTGCGCAGGGGGTTTCTGCTTTCCCTGCCGAAGTTACCTTCCAGATGGTTGCCAACTTCGAGCATGGCGGCGCTGCCATCAACCAGCTTTCAAAAGCTTTTGGTGCCACCCTAAGCGTGGTGCCTTTGGAACTTGAGAACCCCACCAAAGACTTTTCCCAAGAACCCGCCATGAGTGATGCGGAATGTGCTGCGGCCATTCAAGCCGGAATGGATGCGGTAGACGAAAACGCTGATGTCTTGTGCCTTGGCGAAATGGGGATTGGCAACACCACCCCAGCCGCCGCCATTGCCCATGCCCTGTATGGCGAAACCGCCGCCTTTTGGACCGGTCCCGGCACCGGGGTGCAAGGCGATGCTTTAACCCATAAAGCTGATGTCATTGGGCATTCTGTTGCTTTGCATAAAGACGCCATGACCGATGGCCTTGAAGTGCTTCGCTGTGTCGGTGGACGGGAGTTGGCAGCCATTGCTGGCGCGGTGATTGCCGCCCGTTTAAAGCAGGTGCCTGTGCTCCTTGATGGCTATATATGCACTGCCGCCACGGCCCCGCTAAAGGCTATGAACGCAGCGGCTCTTGACCACTGTCGGGTGGCTCACGTTTCGGCTGAACCGGGCCATATCAAGTTGCTTGAAAAAATCGAACAACAAGGTCTACTTGATTTAGGCATGCGCTTAGGGGAAGCTTCTGGGGCGGCCTTGGCCCTTGGCTTGCTCAAAGGGGCGGTAGCCTGCCACACGGGCATGGCCACCTTTGCTGAAGCCGGCGTTAGCGAAAAAGACGAATAGGATTTTCTTGTAAATAATGACCCTTTTGAACCACCTCATCATGGCGCTACGCCTTGCGGCACGGGATATGCGCGGCGGGGCGAAAAGCCTGTGGCTGTTGGTTGGGGGGGTCTTTATTGGGGCTGCGGCGGTGGCATTGGTGGGGGCAACCTCACAAAGCCTGATGGATGGGGCAGGTCGAGGGGCCTTGGAGTCCGTTGGCGGCGATTTGAGTTTACGTCTTTATCATCGCCCGCCTAGTGAGGCCGAACTTTCCACCATCCGTCGCGAAGGGGAAGTCAGCATTACCGCCGAGCTTCGCCCAATGGCACGGGGGATCAAAAATGATGTCCCGCCCTTGCTGATAGAGCTTAAGGGTATTGACCGAAAATACCCGCTTTATGGAACGGTTGAACTCCAACCATCGACGAGCCTACATTCAACCCTTGCTCAGCAAGATGGACTGTATGGCGCGGTTGCAGATCAAGCCTTGTTCGATGAAATGGGCCTAAAACCGGGTGACCTTGTTCAAGTGGGCAAGACCCAGTATCAATTGCGCGGAACCCTTATTATTGAACCTGACCGGGCTTTTCGAGCCTTCACTTTAGGCCCCCGCCTCATGGTGTTAAATGAGAGTTTACCCGCCACAGGGGTCGCCGATATAGGATCGGATATCTACTATTACACCCATATAAAATTACCCCCCAAATCAAATGCAAAAGCCTCTCTCGCTCGAATTGATCAAGCCTTCCCAAAATCTGGCTGGCGCATGGTTAATGCCCATGAGGGGGTGCCGGGTGTAGAACGAACTTTATCCATGGCCCATGTGTTACTGCTGTTTATTGGCCTCGGCGTTATGCTGGTAGGGGGGGCTGGTATTTCCGGTGCCGTCCGCGCCCATGTAACCGAGAAGATGGGTGTCATCGCCCTGTTAAAATCCATCGGTGCCCCGCCTAAGGTGGTCACCATGGCAATTGGTTTTGAAGTTATGGCAGCAGCATCTGTTGGCGCAATTTTAGGGGTTGGGGTGGGGGCTTTTGGACCTGCATTTGTGGCCTCGGTCCTGGCGGATCAACTCCCCTTTACTTTAGAAGCAACACCAAACCTAAAGCCTTTATTGGCAGCGGGATTGTTTGGTATTTTGGTAGCCTCTTTGTTTGCTTGGTGGCCTCTGATGGGGGTCCAGGATATGAGTTCCCGTATCCTTTTGCGTGAACGTATTACTCATCACCCCGGCAAGCTTAGTATAAAAAGGGTATCTGGCGCGGGCTTGATCTTATCCGCCCTCATTGGGCTTATTTTTTGGATTTCACCCCTGCCTCTCCTCACGGTAGGATTTCTAATTGGCGCATTAGTTTTGGCAGGGTTTTATTATGCGTTAGGTCTTGGCTTGTCCCACCTCGCGAAAGTTTTCTCAAAAGGCAAAAGTGCCAATATACGTCTTGCCTTAAGCAACCTCTATCGGGAAGGGGCCCCTACGGGACCCGTGGTCATGGCCTT
The DNA here is from genome assembly GCA_965368165.1 of uncultured Thalassospiraceae bacterium. GTDB lineage: Bacteria > Pseudomonadota > Alphaproteobacteria > Rhodospirillales > JAPHRK01 > JAPHRK01. The sequence goes on from CBDULT010000005.1 coordinate 34,164, forward strand.
GGGCCTGACCCTGACTTTGTTGGTCGCCTTAGACGGTATCGGCACCGCTGCCAGCCGCCATGCGGAGGAAACCCTCCCCCATAGTGCCCCTGATTTAGTCGCCTTCTCTATCCGTCCTGAAGTTGCAACACGACTTGGTTACGAGCTGGCAACATCTGGCATTGTTGAGCGTCAGCATATTATGCCCTTCCTCCATGCCCGTGTGCAGGCCATAAAGGGCGTAGCCGTGCATAACCTTGAAATTCCCGGCTCAATGAATTGGGTCATTCGTGGAGACCGGGGCGTGTCCTTTGCTGCCAAGCTTCCTGATGGTGCCAAGTGGGATGATGGGCAATCAACAAATCCTGGTTTTTCTGTTGAAGAGAGCATCGCCCAAAAACTGGGCCTTAAGCTCGGGGACAGCTTGACCCTGAATATAAATGGGGAAGAGCGTACTGGGCCCCTCTTAAATTATCACCATATCGATTGGACTAAATTAGGTTTAGACTTCCCCATTATTGCCACCCCAGCAACCTTTATCGGCATTCCCTACACCTCAGCAGCATCTCTAAAAGCAATGCCCGGCAAACAAGTCGCTTTGAAAAAACTGGTCAAAGACCGCTTTCCTGATATGCCTTTACTTCGGGTCGCCGATACCTTGGCCTCACTGGCCATCGCTTTGAACGCCATTGTCGCTGGATTAAAATCAGCCGCTTTGTTATGTGGATTCGCAGCCTTGGTGGTATTAGCCGGGAGCGTGCTGCAAGGCTTAAGGGAACGCACCAGCGAAGCCATTTTGTTCAAAGTATTGGGGGCCCGTCGGCACCAATTATTGGGCCAGTTAGCCGTAGAATTTTTGGGGCTCGGAACCCTGGTAGCCCTAAGTGCGGTGCCTTTGGGTTTAAGCGTTGCATACGCTGTGGCACGAACGGCAGGACTTGGAACTGTATCCATCTCCTGGTTTGGCAGCATAGCCTTAGCAGGAGCCGCAATTGTTGTTACCTTACTGATTGGCTTGGCGGCGACCCTGAGTGCCTATACCGCCACTCCCGCCAGGATTTTACGCGACCGGACTCTTTAGGGGTTATTTAAGGCTTCAAGCTCAAAGAAAAATGTTGTTCCCACGTCTTTCTTGGTCTTGAAATCGAGCTTACCATTATGTTTTTCAATAATGGCTTGTGAAATACTTAACCCAAGCCCCGTACTATCTTTCTGCCGACTATCACTTTTGTCGGCCTGAGCAAATTTTTCAAAAACATGATCATGGAATTCTTCGGGGATACCAGGCCCTTTGTCAGCAACAGAAACCCGAGCCAAGCCATCATTCAACATAACTGAAACTTCTACATCACTGTTTTCATATGAGAACTTAGCCGCATTAGACAACAGGTTAGCAAGGACCTGGGTCAGCCTGTAGGGATCACCAAATGTTTTCACAGGCGCGGGCGGCTGCTTAAAGACAAACCTGACATCATGCTCAATGGCGTAGCCTTGGTTTTCTTCTATAGCCTGTTGAACAAGATCGCTTAAATCAATTTCTTGAATATCTAATTCAACTTTTCCCGACATAAATTTTTCAATATCCAGAATGTCATTCACCAAAAAAATTAATCGATCTGTGTTTTTATTGGCAATATCAACCATACCTTTTGCCTTGTCGGGCAAGGCTCCCAGCACACCCTCATTTAGCAGACCCAGAGACCCTTTGATGGATGTAAGCGGGGTGCGGAGCTCATGGCTGACAGTCGCTAAAAACTCAGATTTTGATTTGTTAATCCTCTGAGCAACAAGCAAAGCCGATTGAAGTTCCTGGGTCCGGTCGCTGACCTGTTGCCGCAAATTATCTTCATGCCCTTCAAGAACTGTGGCTTGGCGCAGAACAATCTGCAGGAAATAACCGAGGAAAATTGAGATGATTCCGGCAAAGAACAGGCTGATTGAGGATTGTTTCCGCCACTCACTTAAAATATTTTGTTTATGCTTTGAAACAACAACAATGAGCGGGAAATCTTCAAGCTTTCTGTAGGTAACCAGACGCTCCGTGCCTTCGGTTACGACTTTAGCTTCGTAGGAGCCATTTGGGCTGTTTTTAAGGTGTTTGGTATAGAGAACTCCATGAGAAAAATTTTTCCCAACAATTCCCTCTGACCTGGGAATTCGAAGCATCATCGTGCCATCGATATTGGCAATGGCTACTGTTTGATCTTGGTTGATTTCTGAACGGGTAAAAAACTCCATAAAGTTTTCAACTTGCAAAATCGCAACGACAAGCCCGTTAAATTTATCATCAGACCCCTTCTGGGGGTAAACAATTGGAACGGCCCAACGGTCAGTCACTTTTGATCTAACCGGGGCACTTATGAGCAGCTCATTTTGTTTCGTGGCCTTCCAATCATCAGCAAAATATTTGAAATATTGTCGATCACGGAAGTTTAATTTCTTTTCTGGGGCGTAAATTTTTCCTGTTTTTGATACGATACCGCTTTGATTAAGGGTGCCATCCTCTGAATATAAGTGAAGAGAGGATACCCCCTTGGTATCTTTAACCCACTCCCCCAGGAGTTTGGTAATTTCTGGGTCTAGAGGTTTAGACAACGACTTTGTTGAAAAATATTTCGCCGTATCCTTCAGCCGACTTTCGATAGAACTAAAGACAAGGCTGGTATAAGCACTCAGGGCGTCAGCTAGTTTTTCATTTTCAATTCGAGCCTGCCTAAGATTCTCAAGACGCGAGGTATATATCAAATAGGCAGATGAAATCCACACGATAGCAATCGCCGAAACAAAGAAAGCGACAACCGACCTTTTTAAGTATTGAAACTTTTGAATATTTTCCACTCAGAACACAGTATTCTTATTTAAGGAGTTTGGATAACTTAAGGCTGAGGCAGATTTTAAGCCAGATTCCTCATTTTGTATATTCTAAGTTTGCATATATTGCAAAAGAAACCACCATTAGGGCCAACTGAAGCAAACGGATTAACGGACTTTAACACCTGGGCCGGGTTGGTTGATAATGTTATTTGAATCAACAAGTTGATTGTCTTTTTTGCGTACCAACTTAAGCTCGACCGGCTCTCCACTATCTCTCTCAACCAGCTCCACGGGACGATTCTGGGGGGCGGTAATATATTTATCGCCCCACTCCATCAGAGCAATCATGATGTGCTGTAGGTCCCAGCCTTTTTGAGTCAGCTTATACTCAAAGCGTTGGCGTTCGCCCGAAACTTGGTAAGGGCATTTTTCAACCACTCCTTCTTTTTCGAGCAGGTCTAGCCGTTTCGATAACATGGCGCGGGGTGCACCCAAATGTTCCTGAAAATCATCAAACTTCGACACCCCATTTATTGCATCTCGCAAGATTAGCAGAGTCCATTTATCACCAAGTACCGCCATAGCGGCAGCGACCGAACAGTTCTCTTTTGTTTCCATCCACCAATTTTTCATCGCTCAATCTCCTCTTTTTCTATGAGGAACTATACACCATCTCACCTGAATTCACAATATGAACTTAGCTTTTTTTGAAAGAAACCTGTTAAGCCAACGAAGTTGGTTAGCCGTAGATCCGTTTCATATCGGGTTTTTCGGTGGCGTAATAATGGAGCCAGATATAGGCGTGGCTAAAGGCGGCAGCAGCTAAGGCCCCTTGGGATTGGAAGAGGAAGGCCGGAATCCACAGAATGAAGAAGCCGAAGACATACATGGCGTTAGGGGTCCATTTAAATATTCCTTCACGCACTAAGGGGGCTTGGCGATAAGAGGCATCGAAGTGGTCGATACCAAAGGCTCGATTGAAAGTGAAAAAGTGAACGATGGAATACATCATGTAAGCTGCGGGAAGAAATAAAGCCCCTGAAATTATATAGCCGAATGTGGGGTCAATGCCCCAAGAGCCCCGGTTCGACCATCCCAGCATAAAGGCTAAAATTGGCCGGAGAATTATCAGGATGGAAAAAACAACTTTGTAGAGCCGGAAGGCATTTTCGCCAAAGGTTTTTGTGCCCCCCTGGCTGTGCAATTCCCAGCGCCAGCAAAACCAAACATAAACCTGATGGGCGATAGCATTCATCACCGCATAGAATATCCAATCGGCCGTACTGATGCCGAGGAATACCCCTTGCTGCATACCCTCAAGCTGGACAATGAAATTTAAGGCAACCAGTAAGACAGCCAACCCGGCAAAGTGAAGAATTTGCCCTTCAAAGAATAGTCCATCTTTCCCATCTGACATCGTTTTCCCTCACAGAGAAAAGGTTGTTAGTGCGCTTCGGTCCAATCGTCGCCAAAACCCACATCAACATCCAAGGGGACAGAAATTTGGGCCGCACCTTCCATCACTTTTTTAGCGATGGCAATGGTGGCCTCAACTTCGGATTCTTTGGCTTCAAACACCAGTTCATCATGGACCTGTAAGAGCATCTTAGCACTTAATCCGGCGTCATCCAAAGCCCTCGGCAAGCGGATCATGGCCTTTTTGATGATATCGGCAGCTCCGCCTTGAATCGGGGCGTTGATGGCGGCACGTTCGCCAAAGTTACGCATATTAGGGTTCTTTTCGTTGATCCCTTTAATATGACATCTGCGCCCCATGAAGGTGGTCACATAGCCCTTGGCCCGGGCCTCTTCTTTAGTGCGGTCCATATAAGCCCGGATGCCGGGATAGCTCTCGAAATAACTATCAATATAGTTTTTGGCTTCCCCGTTGGAAATATCCAATTGCTTGGCGAGACCAAAAGCAGAAATGCCATAAATGATACCGAAGTTAATGGCCTTGGCACTGCGCCGCACCATGGGGTCCATACCTTCAAGGGGCACCCCAAACACCTGTGAAGCGGTCAGGGCGTGAATGTCTTGTCCGTTGTGGAAAGCTTCTTTGAGGGTATCTATTTCCGCCACATGGGCCAGCAGGCGCAACTCAATTTGTGAATAATCTGCACTGATCAGCTTATGGCCCGGTTCGGCAACAAAGGCTTTGCGGATTTTTTGGCCTTCTTCGGTACGGATCGGAATGTTTTGGATATTAGGGTCTGAGGAAGCCAACCGCCCCGTGGTGGTTCCTGCCATGGAGAACGACGTATGCACCCGCCCTGTTGTTGGATTGATCTGACCAATCAGCGCATCAGCATAGGTGCTTTTAAGTTTGGCAAGTTGCCGCCATTGCAGAACCTTTCCCGGCATTTCATGGTCGCTGTCTGCTGCCAGCTTATCCAGTACATCGGCTCCGGTGGCATAGGCTCCGGTCTTGCCTTTTTTACCCCCGGGAAGCTCCAGTTCATCGAACAGCACTTCGCCGAGCTGCTTAGGTGAACCTACATTAAATTCACGTCCTGCCAGGGTATGGATTTGGCCCTCAAGATCATTAAGCCGTTGCCCAAAATCATCACTCAGCCGCTTTAGTTCCTGGGCATCAACCTTGATTCCGTTGCGCTCCATTTCTACCAGGATGGGGACCAGAGGACGTTCGATGGTTTCATACACTGTCGCCATGCGGTCGATAACCAAACGGGGTTTGAGGGTCCGGTAAAGCCGTTGAGTTATGTCGGCATCTTCGGCGGCATAATTGAGGGCCTTGTCCAGGTCGACATAATCGAAAGTCACCTGCTTTTTCCCGACTCCGGCAACATCTTTAAATTTGATAGTCGTATAATCAAAATGGTGCAGAGCCAACTCGTCCATACCATGACCATGGGCACCGCCTTCCAGAACGTAAGACAGCAACATGGTGTCATCAATGGGGGCAAGATTAATGCCGCCATTGGCACTTTGAGAAAGTACAAGGGCATCATATTTGAGGTTTTGACCAATCTTGAGAATGGCGGGGTCTTCCAGCATCGGCTTAAGAAGACCCACGGCCTCCTCAAAAGCAATTTGATCGGGTGCCGTATCCTCAGCAGGCCCTTCGTCAAACAAGGAACCCTGCACCTCCGGGCCCTTATGACGCAAAGGGATGTAACAAGCTTTGCCCGGTTCTATGGACAGGGAAACCCCAACCAAGGAGGCTTGCAGGGCATTGACCGAAGTGGTTTCCGTATCAACGGCTACCGATCCGGCTTCCTGAATATCTGCCAACCATTTCTTGAGGCTGGTGACATCTTGAACCAATTCGTAGTCGACTTTCTCAGGAGCAACGGTTTCCGGCTGCGCGCTCGCCCCGACATCAGCACCATAACGACTGGCGGCCTTTGCTAATAAACGCTTAAGTTCGTGTTCTTTAAGAAAGGCTACTAAGGTTTCAACGTTGGGCTTGCGGGTCGCAAACTCTTCTAAGGGGACTGTAATGGGCACGTCTTGGCACAAAGTTACCAACTCCCGAGAAATCCGGGCATTTTCGGCAAATTCGATCAGCTTTTCGCGACGTTTCGGTTGTTTGATTTCCCCGGCACGGGCCAGCAAAGACTCTAAATCACCATACTCGGTCAACAATTGGGCCGCTGTTTTGACACCAATGCCCGGAACACCTGGCACATTATCGGAGCTATCACCCGCCAAGGCTTGAATTTCAATAACTTTATCCGGCCCCAGACCAAATTTTTCTACTACCTGCTCGGCCCCAATCACCCGATTTTTCATGGCATCAAACATGGTGATACGATCGTCTACCAACTGCATTAGGTCTTTATCAGACGAGACGATAGTGACCTCAGCCCCTTGTTCAGCGGCTTGTTTAGCATAGGTGGCAATCAGATCATCGGCCTCAAAGCCCTCCATCTCTACAGCCGTCACATTAAAAGCACGCACGGCATCTCTGATCAGAGGGAATTGTGGAATGAGTTCCTCAGGAGCCGGAGGGCGATGGGCTTTATATTCTGGGTAAAGGTCGTTGCGAAAGGTCTTGCGCGCTGTATCAAAAACCACAGCAATATGATCGGCCTCCGTATCGTCTAGCAGCTTCATTAGCATAGAACAGAAACCAAATAGCGCATTGGTTGGCGTGCCATCAGACTTGCTCATGGGAGGCAACCCATGAAAAGCGCGGAAGATGAAGCCCGAGCCGTCTACAAGAAAAACGTGCTTCATCTCATATTACCTTTTTATTTGAGAACGCTTTGACCAAGGCCACGACTGCGGCTCGCCAACCGTTTGGCGTGAGCCCCAGGGTTCTTGGAAAGCACCCTATTATCAATGTGGCATCTGAACGCGGATTGGCCACCGGCCAACCCTGATAGCTTAATGCCCACCGCTTACAGTAGCATCTTCAGCCAGCACATAGCGCTTGCTGCAATAGGGACAAACCACGTCACCGCCCTCGTTTATCTCAAGATAAACCCGGGGATGGGAGGATGTATCAACGTCGCCATCACAGACAACTTTGGGATTTTGGACTTCAATAGTCTCGACCGGCTCCATAACTTTCCTCTTTGAAGAGTTGACCGAAGGGATTGGCGGATGATAGCGATTGCAGCCAGAGTATCAATGCCCGGAGTGGGGTCACCGCAATTTTTCTTGTGGACCCTTTGAAAAGTGAGAACTGAATGTCTGATTACGCCGTAGAAACCGTCGGCCTCAACAAGACCTATGCCGGGCGCGGAAAACTGCCGCCCAAGCAGGCGTTAAAGGAGGTTTCCCTTGCGATTCCCAAGGGTTCCTTCTTCGGGTTATTAGGTCCAAATGGGGCGGGGAAGTCTACTCTCATCAACATTCTCGCCGGGTTGGTCAACAAAACATCTGGCGAGGCGCGCATTTGGGACCATGACATCGAATCGGATATGCGCGCTGCTCGACGGGCCATTGGTATTGTTCCTCAGGAACTTAATATTGACCCTTTCTTCACCCCGCGCGAATCCCTTGAGGTTCAAGCCGGGATGTTTGGTGTACCGAAAGCATCAAGACGCACCGAAGGAATTCTCAAACAAGTAGGCTTGCTCGACAAAGCCGATGCCTACGCCCGCACCCTCTCTGGTGGCATGCGACGGCGGTTGTTGGTTGCTAAAGCCATGGTCCATGCACCAAAGGTGTTGGTTTTAGACGAACCAACCGCCGGGGTAGATGTGGAATTACGCCATATGCTGTGGGAATCGGTCAAAGAGCTTAATGAGCAAGGCACTACAGTGGTCCTCACCACCCATTATTTGGAAGAAGCCGAGCAACTTTGTGACCAAATTGCCATCATCAACCATGGCGAAGTGATAGCCTGTGACAGCAAAGATGCCTTACTCGGTCAATTGGATGCTAAAGAGTTGATGGTGATTGTTGTTGAAGACGTAAATGAAGTGCCTGAAGGACTTAAACAGTTCCAGGTGGAATGCCGACCCGGCAATCGATTCGTTTTCAAATATCGCCCCAGCCAAACCCAGATTCGCGATATCCTGCGAGCTGTCAATGAGGCCGGGTTCTCCATATTAGACCTAACCACCGCAGAAACCGATCTGGAGGATATTTTCCTCAGCCTGACAAGGGCTGACGATAATAAGGCTAAGGCAATCACTTGATTATTTTACGCGGAAATGACGGGAGAGTTCAAATTTTTGCTCTCTTGTTGATCCTCTTTTTCCTCAACGGCTGCTCTCCCCATTACGTTCTTCCGGGCCCACCCCGTCAAGCTCCCCGCTTAGAAGCCAATTTATTTATTGCCAGTGATGGGGCGCGGCTCCCCTTTCGCAGTTGGCAGATTGAAAAATCTCCCCAGGCCATCATCTTAGCTTTGCACGGCTTTAACGATTACGGCCCTTTCATTGCCAAGCCCGCCCTTTACTTTAACCAACGCGGCATCGGTGTTTATGCCTATGACCAACGAGGGTTTGGGGCCGGGCCTCATCCAGGGTTTTGGTCAAGTACCGAGGGCATGGGGCGCGACCTTACGGAGCTTAGTCATCTCCTCAGCCAAAAGCATCCCAACACGCCTCTTTTCCTGCTCGGTGAAAGCATGGGCGGGGCCGTTATTATGACAGCCGTCACCAGCCCCAATGCCCCGAAATACGATGGGCTTATTCTCTCGGCCCCGGCGATATGGAGTCGGTCAACCATGCCGCTCTATCAACGTTTTCTGTTGTGGCTCACCGTCCATACTTTCCCAGGGGTTGAACTGACAGGTCGGGGACTCAACATTACACCATCAGATAATATTGAGATGCTTCGGGCTTTAGGACGGGACCCTTATGTCATCAAAGCTACCCGGATTGATTCCATGAATGGTTTGACCGACTTAATGGACGCTGCCCTTGAAGCCTCAAAGGCTCTTCCCGGGCCAACGCTGATTCTCTATGGGCAAAAGGATGAGATTATCAAGAAAGAGCCAATTAAGGTAATGTTAGAAAACCTCCCCGAGGATCGCCACAAAAAGACCATCATTAAGACTTATCAAAACGGCTATCATATGCTGTTGCGTGACCTTCAGGCAGGAATTGTCCTCAAAGACATTGCCGACTGGGTTTTGAATCAAAAACTACTCTAGGAACTAAACCATGCCTAAAATTTTCGTCCTTGCTCTTGGTGCTGTTATCGCCATCGCTGGATTTGCCTGGTGGAACTGGCAAGGGAGCGAACCTGCTCAACTGGTTGCCCAAGCGAATGCAAATGAAGTGGTGGTTTATAAATCCCCTTCCTGCGGCTGTTGCGGCAATTGGGTCAATCATTTGGAACAATCCGGTTTTAAAGTCCAAGTCCATAATAGCGATGACATGGACAGCGTGAAAAACCAGCTTAAAGTTCCTTATGAAATGGGTTCCTGCCACACCGCTGTTGTCAATGGCTACGTGGTTGAAGGCCATGTTCCCGCAGATGATACCAAACGGTTGTTAGCTGAAAAACCCAAGGTCCGCGGCATCTCTGCCCCCGGCATGCCTATTGGGTCTCCTGGTATGGAGCAAGGCAATGAAAAAGAAGCCTACCAAGTGGTCGCTTTTGGCGACCAAGGCTTCAAAGTTTTTGCCCAACATTAGGGCTTAAGACGCATTTTATCCGACAGCCTCAACCGGAACGGTTCGTGAAGGGGGGAAGGTTATTTCCACTTTTGTCCCTTTCCCTTTTTCGCTGGAAAAGTTCAGGTAACCTCCATGAGCTTCGATTAGCCCTTTGGTGAGGGGGATACCAAGCCCCTTGCCGTCTTCGTTGGCATTGAAAGGGCTGTCTATCTGGGCAAACGGAATAAGAGCAAGCTCAATCTCGTCTTTACTCATGCCGACGCCGGTATCTTCAATGACAATCCTCACGGCATCATGTAGATCGATGCTCGCCCGACAATTGACCGCCCCCCCTCTTGGGGTGAATTTTAAAGCATTGTTGATGAGGTTTAAAATAATTTGCTTCACCCGCAAGCTATCAGCCCGAATAAAAGGAAGGCCATCACACGCTCTAAAAGACAAGGAAACACCACTCTCTAATGCTCGATGGCTAAGCATCATATTGACGGCTTCGAAAGCACTTTCAATATCAACAGGTTCTTCTCTGAGTTTAATATCACCATCCTCAATGGCGGCAACATCAAGGATGTTATCGATTAACTCCAAGAGCTGGTCACCCGCTTCTTTGATATGGCTCATGTAAGTTTCGACTTGCTCTGCTTTCATCTCGCCAAGCACACCAGAGAGCATGGCATCACTAAACCCAATAATCGCGTTTAAAGGGGTGCGGAGTTCATGGCTCATATTAGAGAGAAAATCATTTTTTGCCCGGTTGGCCAGCTTAACGTCATCTAAGGCGCGTTTCAGTCTCTCTTCTTTCTGAATGCGTTCCGTAATATCTTCAGAAATGCCGCAAACGCCATCAAATTTCCAGGTTTCGGGATTAAAGATCGGCAAACCGGAAACATGAAAAATACGCTCTTCACCTTCCTTATTCTCGGCTACGAACTCTATATTTCTAAAAGGCTTCTGCCAGTTAGGCTCTTCCCTCTCTCCCCTGAGATTTTGAAATTTGCCGATCTCAATAAATTTTTTCCCAATCAACTGCATCTGATGGAAACCAAGAGCTTCCATAATGCGGTCAGAAATATAGGTGAAACACCCCTCCGAATCCGTTTCCCAAACCCATTCAGAAACCAGACGTGTAATATCCTCCAGGCGGGATAAGGCAATAGAGGCCCGCTCGTCGACGGAGCCTTCAAAGGAACGCCAATTGCGAGGGCGGCGGGTGGGTTTATCCGACATCTTTTAACAAGCGAATTGCTGACAAGTATTCGCCCCCCCTTTGCCAACGGTGAAGTACTTTTAGAGCACCTTCATGTTCAATACGCCTGTACAAGTGCAGCACCTTGGGCAGTTCTGTATCAAGAGTTTTTGCAACACTCGGTTTAGATTTACGGCTCATTTTAAACAAAGTCCCGAATTGGAATTCAGGAATATCCACCGCCTTACAGGCGATCGCCATACCTTCCCCGCCCGGTTCAAAGATAATGCGCGAAGCAAGGATTTCATTTAAACCGGAAAGTTCAGAAAACAGAGCAATAAACAGGGCGACTTCGCCATCCATCAGCGCAGCAACCAGCATATTCGGTGTCACTAAATTTTCATCTTTAAGTGTCGAAGCCAGTTTTTTCGAAGCCACTTCCTTGTTTTTCTTTTCAGCAACAAGGGTATCTATTTCATCTAAAGTAGCATCTTCCAGCAATTCATCGACTTCATCAGCATCAATTTCATACCGATCAACGATATGTTGACGCAGGGCCGCTGAAACCCACATAAACATACGCTTGGCTAAGTCTTCTTTTAAGTCGCTGCGGTGTAATAAAGGGTCCTGGAAGGTGTCAATTCGCTGTGACTGCTCGACCAAATATTCCAGAGTAGTTGCTGATATTTTGGCATTGTCATTACGCAGTAGATTTTCAACCACATTGACATCGCCACATTCAACCAAAGCCGTCGAAACATCTTCACTGATATCCTCACGCAAAGTGACCGCCAATTGGTGCTCGTTGGTTCGGCGTTTAACAATATCGACTAAATCCATGTCTCGGAGAACGGAGCTTTGGGCTAAAATCGGATAAGCAACACTTATGTCGTCATTAGCAAGCATGTTGATCAGGTCATGAGGCGTATCATCAATAAGAGCCAGTTTCCCACTGAGATTTTTTCGGACAGAAATTTCAACTTCTTCGATAATGCCTTGAAGGATTCCGAACATCAAATTACGTTCGCGATCCGTTAACTCTCCGGCCTGTCCATCAAAAAGCTCGGTGATAGTATTGGCGAGATTCGTCCTGCCGCTCGCTGATTTGTCGCGCGCCAGCTTAAAAAGATCATCAGCATTCAACTGATTTTTTTCAGACAAATCTTCCAGTTCAAGCATCCTAACTTTGCGTGAATTGACTAAAAATTAATTCCATCTTAAAGCGAGATAACATTTATATACTTTATACAGAATGTATCCAACCTATATGGAGATGACTTGTGGATAATTTCAATCTCCAATTCTTTAGCATAAGGGAAATAATGGGGAAACAATCTAAAATTATTATCGCCTTTTTAGGCGTTGCGGTCCTCGTGTCTGCTTGTGATCAACAACCCAACCCAACAGCTTCAGCCCTAAGTCGCCAACATTGCTGGGCGGGGGCGGTTTTTATGCTCAAGAAAATCGCCCAAACCAAAAAAATTTCCGACAAAGACCAACTACTCGGTAATTTGCGAAAAGTTCGGGTTAACTTCCAAATGATTCCCCCGAAAGAATCCTGGTCAATAGCCACCCCAACAAAAGGGGAAATCGTCTGCACATACGCCTATCACGAAGACACCGAAATTAATGCAAAAGCCGCCAAAGCTTTAGACATTTCCCTGAATGGGACCAAGCTCTCCCAACAGCAAATCAAGAACCTCAATACGATGATCAATTTAATTGGACGAGGGCTTTAAAACATAAAATCATTATAAAATAGCCCCGCACGCCTTATTCTTAACTTTTCGAAAGTAGATTTGGTGTTTAATATTCAACGGGTTGGTTAAAATTTCCAGATTTACAAACTGGGTATTGGGAAAAAATATGGCCGGAGGACAAAGTTACGAAGTTAGTATCTTCGTGCGTAATCACTGGGAAATTCAATCCCGGTTTCGCGGTTCGCAAAAAGATATGGCTATCGAAAACGCTCGCTCAACAGAGAGAGCACGACCCGGCACGCCCGTCAAGGTTGTGCAAGAAAGCTACAATACCAACACAGGGCGTTCTGTCGAAATAGTCGTTTACAAAACACCTAAAAGCGTTATCGACGCTCACCAAAAAGCCAAAATGGCGAGAATGAAAAATCGACATGGCGGTGGGAACAATGACTATCTTGACCTGCTCCCTGATCCTTTTGACAAACCAGCAAAACCCAAAGGAAGCATGACCTTAATGGGTATGGTTTTCATGATTTTACTGGCCAGCTCAGGTATGTCAGCCGTTGCAACTCTCTTATTCTCTCTTCTCTTACCTAGGCTTAGCACCTTTATGGGGATAGGCAACGCCATCGGCAAAGAAGGTCTCTTTGGCATCTTTATGATCTTCTTCATCCTAACGGCTGGCGTCATGATTGGCGTTTATCGCTCCCGTTTGGTCCTCGCAAAAGACCCCGACTCCGACAAAGCCAAAAAAGCCTATAAGGACGCCTTATATAAGAAAGAAGATAAAAAAACTGCCGATGACGCCAAGGCGAAAGAAGACGAAAAAAGCAAAGACCAAGGTGAGAACGAAAAAGAAGGAAAAACAGACGACAAGCCTAAGGCCGATGAAGAAGGAGAGGTTTTCCCCCTCGAAGATGACGAAAAAGGAGAGGAAACTGAAGACTCGCTCATTGATAAAGCGATTGAAGCTCATGAGGAGGCAGAGTTAGAAGAAATTTCTTTCGACGATGATGAAGACACCGCTGAAGAAGCCGGAGATTCGGAAGCCTACAAAATCACCATGATGAATTTCCTCACGGCAGCCCTTAAATCTATCGCCGCAAAAGGAAATTTAGATAATTTTTCTCGGTTTGGCATAAATCTCTTCATCGCAGGGGCGGTTGAAATGATTGCGGCAAAAGGCTCTCTATCTCAAACAGCTTCACAGGAAATTCTTGAAGCCGCAGTTAAAGTTCTGGGGACGAAACAAGTGCAGGCCGAAAAATTTTCCCGCTCTTTTGAAAGCTACTTATTGAATTCTCGCTACCTGGAAATGGTCGATTCTGGTCGTCAATCCATGTCGACATTTATGGATGGCGATCTTAATGGGGCCGAGGGCTTAGCGCCCGCCCTTGAAGAGTGGATAAATCCCCCCGAAGCTGAACAGGCGGGAAAAGGCCCCTTGGCAGTTATGTTCACCGATATTGTGGGTTCTACGGACATGACCGTTGCCCTTGGGGACCATGCGGCCCAACATATGGTCCGTACTCATAATCGGATCGTTCGTACAGCCCTGACAAATTACTATGGTCGGGAGATCAAGCACACGGGCGATGGCATCATGGCTTCCTTTTCCGATGTCATAAATGCTGTCCATGCCGCTATTGAGATTCAAAAGCGCACCATCGGAAACAACCACGCCTCCCCGGACCAGGCCTTTAACTTGCGGATCGGTATTGAAGCAGGAGAACCCATTGCTGAAGAAAACGATCTATTTGGCGTAACCGTACAGATGGCGGCCCGTCTCTGTGCAGCCTGTGAAGTTGATCAAATTCTCATTGCCCAAGAGGTTTACAAGGCTACCGAAGGGACTGACATTGTTGTTCAACCTATGCCGCCTCGTAAAATGAAAGGGTTTGCGGAAGCCGTGCCTTTGTGGGCGGTTCTATGGGATACCCATACTTCAGCAGGAGCACCAGGCATTACAAACACCCCCGCAACTCCAGAACAACCGGCCGCGCCATCTAACGCAGCCGCTAAGCTTCCCGGTTTAGGATCTGAGACTAACGACGAAGGGGAAAATCAGTAGCCCACCTCCATATTTCAGGTTAGAAGCATAACAAATATACCCCTAAATCGTTTTGGAACTTGTAACGCCCTATAATTGAAGTTTATTCTAAATAAAGAGAGAAAATCTAAATGACCAAAAAAAGGTCGGAAGTTGGGAAGGAGGTCAATCTGCAATGAGTGACAATAAATACCGCTTGGTAACACGTAGTGATTTTGATGGTCTTGTCTGTGCCGTTATCTTGAAAGAGATGGACTTGATCGACGAGATTAAATTCGTGCATCCGAAAGATATGCAAGACGGTAAGGTACATATTACCTCACAAGACATCACAACCAATCTTCCTTATGTGGAAGGGGTCCACCTTTCATTTGATCACCACTCGAGTGAACTGGCTCGGCTGCAAAACGAACCGGGCAATCTGGTCATTGACCCTGATGCCCCCTCAGCGGCCCGTGTTGTTTACAATTATTATGGTGGCAAGCAAGAATTCGCTCGGGTCTCAGACGATCTGATGGATGCCGTTGATAAAGGCGATTCAGCTAACTTCACTAAAGAAGAAGTTCTCGATTCAAATGGCTGGCCTTTGCTTAACTTCCTAATGGATGCCCGGACAGGCTTAGGCCGGTTCCGTGATTTCAGAATTTCCAACTATCAATTGATGATGGATCTTATTGATTTCTGCGTCACCCATTCCATTGAGGATATTCTGAACCTCCCTGATGTAAAAGAACGCGTCGATATTTACCGCGAACATGAAGAGCAGTTTAAAGAACAGATCAAACGCTGCACGACGGTTTATGACAACCTCGCGGTCTTAGACCTGCGCAATGAAGAGACCATCTGGGCGGGCAATCGGTTTATGATTTATGCCATGTACCCTCAAACCAATATTTCTATTCACGTCCTCTGGGGCCTGAAAAGACAAAATGTTGTGTTCGCAACAGGTAAATCTATCTTTGACCGTAGTTCAAAAACCAATGTTGGCGAACTCATGCTTAAGTGGGGCGGCGGTGGCCATCACGCGGCGGGCACCTGTCAGGTTCCTGTTGATAAAGCCGATGAGGCTCAAAAAAGCTTGATAGCGGCGATTACAGCAGACGGGTAACTTATCTGTTTCTCTGCAATAAGATAATAGAAACGCCCTTTCCAGACCCGAAAGGGCGTTTCTGTTTAAAAGATAAAAAAGGCACCTATTTATAAAAGGAAACGCCTTAAAACGACGACGGAAAAACGATGCAAGACGGCCCCCTCTTTCTTTATCGGACCAAATTAGCAGAAGGCGACCTTAAGCCCGACCCCCATCAAGCTTTAGCTGCCGAGAAGCTGCAAAGCTTGCATCATGCGCTGGAAAAATATCAACCCGCGACGGGGCATTCCGGTTGGAAAGCCCGTTTTGGCCTTGGGCGCCCCCAACGTGAAGAACCACCTCAAGGCCTTTATATATACGGTGATGTCGGGACCGGGAAATCCATGATTATGGACCTGTTCTTTGAAGGCACCCATGTTGAAAAAAAACGCCGGGTTCACTTTCATGAATTCATGCAAGAGGTCCACAGCCGCCTGAATACCATCCGTAAAGGAAAGCACAAAGAAGACCCGATCCCCCCTTTGGCAAAGCAACTGGCTGAAGAAGCTTGGCTGCTGTGTTTTGATGAGTTTGTTGTCGATAACATCGCTGACGCCATGATTTTGGGTCGGCTTTTCGAATCGCTCTTTGACAATGATGTTGTGGTTGTGACCACCTCAAACCGAGTCCCCACCGACCTCTACAAAAATGGTCTGCAACGAGACCGCTTCCTCCCCTTTATCGACATGATCATGCGTAAATTGGATGTGATGGAGCTTGATGGCGGCATAGACTATCGCCTGGGTCGCATGAGCGGTATTAAGGTTTTTCACACGCCCATTAACGACAATTCAGAAGCAGCTTTGACCGAATGTTTTGAAATTGTTCGGGGGGATAATAAGGCTAAACCAAGCTATATTTTGGTTAAAGGACGACAGATCGACCTTCCCTTAAGAGCCGAAGGCGTGGTGCGGGCTCATTTTTCAGATTTTTGTGCCCAACCTTTAGGCCCTGCAGATTTCATTGCGATTGCCATCCAGTTTCATACCCTTATTCTTGACGGCATCCCCCTGTTGGGACCTGAAAATCGCAACGAAGCAAAACGCTTTGTCACCTTGGTTGATGCCCTCTACGAGCATAAGGTCAACTTGGTTTGTTCCGCCGCAGCCCCCCCCGAGCTTCTCTATACCGTTGGGGATGGGGCTTTTGAGTTCCAGCGAACTGTTTCCAGGCTAATGGAAATGCAATCACGGGAATACGTCTCCCTTCCTCACCTTACTTAATACGAAAAATTGATTTCAGATCAATTCGCTTCGTTCAAACGCCCCTAAGGCTTACGGCAAAATGATTTACCGGGGCCTCAATGGCCCATTAAAGAATAAGATTCACGAAGATCGAATCAATTGCGGGCCATAGCTGTGGCTTTTCATTCCTCGTAATAGGAAAAAAGACTCTTGTTCATGTCTTGTTAATTATTATGATTCAAAATTAAAATTAGCCTCTGGGAGGGCCATATCACTTGGACCTGAGTGATGTAATTGGGAAGGACAAAATGGATAAAATTCACCTGACAAAAGCCGAAGAAGCTGAGTGGCTAAGTTGGATTCATAATATTTTTCAGCAAGAAGCCGAAGCCGCCTTGCAAGAAACTTTAGGCAAAATGTTTCCAACACAATCGGAAGCCGTTTCAACTCTCCTCGAAAACATTGAGAAAAAAGTCGCTTAAAATCGCTCTGACAAAGTTACGACTTTAGTCCTCCAAATACTTAGTTAAAACGGCGCACTCGAAATGGATCCTTGAGGCCCCGAAGAATTATTTTGCCGTAAGCCTGCATGGTGCTTGAAAGCCGGTTTAGCCCTAGAGCGATCGCCAACACAAATGTGATTTTCATCACAGACTCAGCGACACTTTTCTTTATACTCCTTAAAACTTCCGCAATCTTGAGAGTTTTATGGCTTACGACAACTTCGCACTTGGGGCCGCTCAGAGGTCAACGATTTATGAACGTCAGAGAATTGCTGATGTTCGCCAGGAATCGTCAAACCGTTTGGCGACCGGGCGCCGGGTTAACGAAGTTCGCGATGCGCCAGCAGATTTTTTCAGAGCCCAGGCCCTTACCTCTCGTATCAGCAATCTTTTAGATACCAAAGCTGAAATTGGGCGGGGAATTGACAGCCTTGCAGCAACCCAAGTTGGTCTCAATTCTATTGAGAAATTCAGTGAACAGCTAAAGGGCTTAGCGATTTCGGCGCAAAGTGCCGATGCATCTGAAAAAGCTGAAATCGCGACCCAGTTTGATAGAATCCGTAATCAGCTTGACCTTTTGGTTGGCGATGCTTCTTACAATGGAACTAACTTGCTCTCCGATCCAGCCGATTCTCTGCGTGTATCGGTCAGCGACAGGGGGGGAGACCGATTTGTTATTAACGGTCAAGCTTCTGACTCGGCATCCCTTGGGGTGGGGACGGCAACAACAGGCTTTAATGGTTTCGCCAGCCAGGCTGATATCGACTCAGCAATTCTCGCTATTGACTCCGCCATCACCGATGTTCGGTCAAATGCTTCCCGGGTCGGCAGCAACGCCGCAATCCTGAATATACGCGAATCATTTACCCAGGATTTAGCCAATACTTTG
This sequence comes from uncultured Thalassospiraceae bacterium, assembly GCA_965368165.1. Classification (GTDB taxonomy): domain Bacteria; phylum Pseudomonadota; class Alphaproteobacteria; order Rhodospirillales; family JAPHRK01; genus JAPHRK01. Next base: position 52,641 of record CBDULT010000005.1, read on the forward strand.
CAAACCGGGGTCGATAAACTAGTCAATGCCGACCTCAATAAAGAAGCAGCCCGCTCTCTCGCTACCAGTGTGCGAGATGGTTTGGCTCAGGAAGGGCAACGGATAACCTCTCAGGCTGAGCACCAAATCGTCGACCTTGTTGGCAGTGTGGCATGAGCCCTTCTTCCGGCTACACAGCCTATGCGCAGTCCCATAATGCCTCATTAAAAGGTTCTTCGGCAGAAGGAGAAGCCCTCGGCAAAGCCTCCCGTTTGCTGGAAAAAGCCCGACTTAATCCTCAAGATAGCCTTGCGCTCGGTCAGGCCCTTCAATTCAATCAAAAGCTCTGGACTATTTTCCAGGCCGATCTAGTCGATAAACGAAATCGACTCCCCGACGACCTCAAGGCAGACCTGTTAAGCCTCAGTCTCTTCATGGACAATACTATTGCAGAGTTAACGCAAGGGGAAACCCTGCCAAATATCTCAGAATCCTTACAATCTATGATCGACATCAACCGCACGCTCGCCTCAGCAATTCTCAGATAAATCCCACCGACAATGGGGTTTGACAGAATGGGGGAGATAGTGTTGGTTGCTGAGTGAAATTTCCAAATTGTCTTTGCTGGTCCTTAGTGAAAAGTCAGCATTCTATTCTGAATAGGAATCGGGTACCCATGTCCGCGAAAAAAGATATCGAAGCCGTAGATTTAAACTTTCAGGCATTTCTTGAAAAATCCATGCCTCAGCTTGCCGGGAAAAACAGCAAGGAGGTTATGAAACACCTTAACAAACTTTTCAAAGATGTTTCCGATGGAAAGTCTAAAAAACTGATCAAGCGCGTCGAAAAAGAAATCGGTGTAAGCCTTGCCAAGCAATTCAAAGATATTGAAAAAGCTGAAAAAGCCCGTTGGGGCAAAAAGTTTTTAAAAAGGTAAATTTTTGAAGCTGTAGAGGCTCAGAAAAAAATCTGGGTTTTGCGGGCAATTGGTATTACCTCTTTAGAGCTAAACCCTAAGGTTTTCTAAGGCTTCGCGGCTGCAAAAAACACTTTGTCCCCTTGCCCTCGCGAGGGAATCGCGCTACTAACCCACCCGAAAGTTTTGCACTGCGGCATTTAACGCAGAGTGGGGTCGGTTTGGGTGGCATTTTTACAAAGATTGTCGCGCGGTCGATGCTAAAATTTTAAGGTTCAATTCTATCAAGGGGATTTTCCATGGCTCGTAATAAAGTTGCGCTTATCGGCGCTGGTAACATCGGCGGCACGCTCGCTCATTTGGCAGCGGCTAAAGAACTCGGCGACGTAACAATTTTTGATATCGCAGAAGGGCTCCCCCAGGGTAAAGCCCTCGACCTTAACCAATCAGCCCCCATTGATTGCTTCAACAGCACCCTCAAAGGCACCAATGATTATGCTGACCTTAAAGGGACCGACGTTTGTATCGTTACCGCTGGTGTTGCCCGCAAGCCTGGCATGAGCCGCGATGACCTGATCGGCATCAATGCCAAGGTTATGAGCTCCGTTGGTCAAGGGATCAAAGAAAACTGCCCAGACGCTTTTGTTGTCTGCATCACCAACCCACTCGACGCCATGGTTTGGGCATTGCGTGAGGTTGCTGGCCTGCCTCACCATAAAGTTGTCGGCATGGCGGGGGTTCTTGACTCCGCTCGGTTCCGTTTCTTCCTGGCTGAAGAATTCGGCGTTTCTGTTGAAGATGTCAACGCCTTCGTTCTGGGTGGTCACGGCGACACCATGGTTCCTCTGCCTCGTTACTCTTCAGTCGCGGGCATTCCTGTTCCTGATCTGATCAAAATGGGGTGGAGCACACAGGAAAAAATCGACGAAATCGTTCAACGGACCCGTGACGGCGGTGCAGAAATCGTTGGCCTGCTGAAAACCGGTTCTGCTTTCTACGCTCCTGCAACCGCAGGCATTCAAATGGCTGAAGCTTACCTGCGCGACCAAAAACGGGTTCTGCCTTGCGCAGCTTACTGTGACGGTCAATACGGCGTTGACGGCATGTATGTAGGTGTTCCGGTTGTCATCGGTGCAGGTGGTGTTGAAAAGGTCGTTGAAATTGAACTGACCGCTGAAGAGAAAGCTGGCTTCGATAAATCAGTCAATGCAGTAAAAGGCTTGATCGACATTACCAAAGGTATGCTCTAAGGTCTTAACCTAGATTTTAGAATAGTTCTTGGAGGGGGTTGTAATCACCCCCTTCATAAACAACTTAGTTAAAACGTTTGACGTATAAAAAATTTGTATAGGACGACGAAAAAACAATGAACATTCATGAGTATCAAGCGAAACAGCTGATGGCCAAATTTGGCATTGCTGTCCCTCGCGGTGGTGTTGCCTATACTGCTGATGAAGCAGTTAAGGTAGCCGAGGAACTGGGCGGCCCAATTTGGGTGGTCAAATCTCAAATTCATGCTGGTGGTCGTGGCGCTGGTCGTTTCAAAGACGGCGACCCTGATCAAGGCGGTGTCCGTCTTGCCAAATCTACCGCTGACGTTAAAGCGGCTGCCTCTGCCATGCTGGGCCAAGTGTTGGTTACCAAGCAAACTGGCGACGAAGGTAAAGAAGTCAAGCGTATCTATATTGAAGAAGGCTGCGACATCGCTCGTGAACTTTACCTCTCAATTTTGGTTGACCGGGCAAGCTCCCATATCACCGTAATGGCCTCTACCGAGGGCGGCATGGACATTGAGGACGTTGCCCACAACAGCCCAGAGAAAATTCTCTTGGTGGATATTGATCCGGCAACCGGCATCATGCCTTACCACACCCGCAAGATCGCTTTCGGTCTGGGACTTGAAGGCAGTCAGATTAAGTCCTGCGCCAAGTTCCTCAATGGCATGTACAAAGCCTTTGTCGATCTCGACGCCTCTATGGTTGAGATCAACCCACTGGTTGTCACTGGCTCCGGCGACGTTATTGCTCTTGATTCCAAAATGAACTTCGACAGCAACGCGCTTTATCGTCACCCTGAAATTGAAGAACTTCGGGACGAAGACGAAGAAGATCCTGCCGAGTTGGAAGCTGCTAAACATGAGCTCAACTACATCAAGCTTGACGGTAAAATTGGTTGTATGGTTAACGGCGCAGGTTTGGCGATGTCCACCATGGACATCATCCAGCTTTACGGCGGCACACCAGCTAACTTCCTTGATGTTGGTGGCGGGGCGACCAAAGAGCGCGTAACCGAAGCTTTCAAAATCATCCTTCGCGATCCTAACGTTGAAGGTGTATTGGTTAATATTTTCGGTGGCATCATGCGGTGTGACGTTATTGCTGAAGGTGTTGTTGCTGCAGCCCGTGAGCTGAGCTTGAACGTTCCTTTGGTTGTTCGTCTCGAAGGGACTAACGTTGAGTTGGGTAAGAAAATCCTCAACGAATCTGGTCTTGCAATCGTATCTGCTGATAACCTTGCTGATGCTGCTGAGAAAGTAGTTAAAGCCGTGAAGGAGGCTGCATAAAATGGCCGTACTCGTTAATAAAGACACTAAGGTTATCTGCCAGGGCTTCACCGGCGCACAAGGTACCTTCCACTCTGAACAAGCTATTGCTTATGGCACCAATATGGTTGGGGGCGTAACCCCCGGTAAAGGTGGCTCGACCCACCTCGACCTGCCGATCTTCAACACAGTTGGAGAAGCAAAAGAACGTACCGGTGCGAACGCAACCGTGATCTACGTTCCTCCACCCTTTGCTGCTGACGCTATCCTTGAGGCAATCGACGCCGAGATAGAACTGGCTGTTTGCATCACCGAGGGCATTCCTGTTCTTGACATGGTTAAAGTTAAGCGGGCTTTGGCAAACTCCAAAACACGTTTAGTTGGCCCAAACTGCCCAGGTGTTATCACCCCCGGCGAATGTAAAATCGGCATTATGCCCGGTCACATTCACCAACGCGGTAATGTTGGCATCGTGTCTCGTTCCGGCACCCTGACCTATGAAGCCGTGGCTCAAACCACTGCCGCTGGTCTTGGTCAAACCACCTGTATCGGTATTGGTGGTGATCCGGTTAACGGCACCAACTTCATTGATTGTTTGGAAATGTTCTTAGGCGATCCTGAGACTAAATCCATCGTCATGATTGGTGAGATCGGTGGTTCAGCTGAAGAAGAAGCCGCTGAATTCTTGAAACAAAACAAGGTTAAAAAGCCTGTTGTTGGTTTCATTGCTGGCGTAACCGCCCCTCCAGGAAAGCGCATGGGCCATGCTGGTGCGATTATTTCTGGCGGTAAAGGGACCGCTGATGCGAAAATTGACGCGATGAAGAGTGCCGGCATTGCCGTCGCTGATTCTCCTGCATCACTAGGCAGCACCATGCTGAAAGTGCTCAAGGGGTAACACTATCTTAAAAATTGCGGGGAGATGATGTGGCGGTAACCCCGTCACATCATTGCAAAAGAAAATAATGACCCTATCAATCGATTCTATGCTTTCAGGAAGTAATGCTGGCTATATTGCTGAGCTTTACTCACGTTATCTGGATAACCCCAATTCGGTAGACCCGAGTTGGGGTTCCTTTTTTTCTGAACTCCAAGATGACGGCCGGGCTGTCCTCGATGAGTTGCGCGGTGCAAGCTGGGCCGAAGAACGCAAAGGCATTATAGGCGGGAAAAAAGATTCCGATGGCCACGCCGATGTCGGTCTTAAAGAGTCCCGCCACGGTGAGCGACGAGACAAACAAACGGCCTCAGACCAAAGCGGCGGAGAAGGCTCCAGGCAAGCTACTTTAGATTCCATTCGTGCCTTGATGATGATCCGAACCTATCGGGTTCGGGGACATTTGATCGCCAACTTCGACCCGCTTGGTATTGAAGGGCAAGCCCACCATCCTGAGCTTGACCCCGAGTTCTACGGGTTTGGCGAAGAGGATATGGATCGCTCCGTCTTCATTGATCACGTGCTCGGTCTTGAATCTGCTACGGTCCGCCAAATTCTTAAAGTCCTGAAAAGAACTTACTGCGGCAGTGTGGGCGTTGAGTTCATGCATATGCAGGACCCGGCAGCCAAGTCCTGGATTCAGCGTCGCATTGAAAACTCCAACAACCGCACAGAGTTTACCCTCAAGGGAAAGCAGGCGATTTTGGAACGCCTCACCGAAGCCGAAGGCTTTGAGAACTATCTCCACGTTAAGTTCCCCGGAACCAAACGTTTTGGTATTGATGGCGGCGAATCATTGATGCCCGCCATGGAGCAAATTCTTAAACGCGGGGCTCAACTTGGGGTAAAAGAAGTTATCCTAGGCATGCCCCACCGGGGCCGTCTTAACGTGCTGGTTAATGTGATGCGCAAGCCTTACGTTAACTTGTTCTCCGAGTTCCAAGGGACTTCTGCTAATCCAGACGACGTTGAAGGTTCCGGTGACGTTAAATACCACTTAGGGACCTCTTCAGACCGCCTGTTTGATGGTAACAATATTCACCTGTCTCTGAATGCAAACCCCTCTCACCTGGAGGCCGTTAACACGGTTGTGCTGGGCAAAGTTCGGGCCAAGCAAGTTCAGCGCAACGATCAACAACGTCAGATGGTCATGGGCATTTTGCTCCATGGTGATGCGGCTTTTGCCGGGCAAGGTTTGGTGGCTGAGACCCTTGATCTTTCCGAACTGAAAGGCTACCGCACAGGCGGCACCATCCACTTTATTGTCAACAACCAAATTGGCTTCACCACTGCGCCTCACTATTCTCGGTCTTCGCAATATCCCACCGATGTGGCCAAGATGGTACAAGCTCCGATCTTCCATGTGAATGGGGATGATCCTGAGGCCGTGGTCCACGTGGCGCGCATGGCAGCAGAGTTCCGTCAGGAATTCAAACGTGATGTGGTCATCGACATGTTCTGTTATCGTCGCTACGGCCATAATGAGGGTGACGAACCTTTGTTCACCAACCCCATCATGTACAAAACCATCGCCAAACATCCAACAACTCGGACCATCTATGCCGAACGTTTGGTGAATGAAGGGGTCCTTACCCAAGAACAAGCTGACAAAATGTCTACGGATTTCCAAGGCCGGATGGCCGCAGATTTCGAAACAGCCACCACCTATAAGCCCAACAAAGCCGATTGGCTCGAAGGGAAGTGGGAGGGCTTGTCTCAGTTCCAGGGTGAAGAAGAGTTCCAAGAGTTTGATACCGCTGTCGATATCGACGAACTCAAAAAAATCGGTTACTCAATCTCACGTGACCCAGATGAAATCAAGGTTAACTCCAAAATTATTCGCCAGCTTAAAGCTAAAGCGAAGATGATGGATACGGGCATGAATATCGACTGGGCCATGGCAGAAGCTTTGGCTTTCGGCTCACTCTTGAAAGAGGGCAAATATGTTCGTCTTTCGGGTCAAGATTCTGGGCGCGGCACCTTCTCTCATCGCCATTCAGTTTTGGTCGACCAAGACGACGAAACCCGCTATGTGCCTTTGAATAATCTATCTGATAGCCAAGCTTATTTCGAAGTGATCGACAGCCCCTTATCTGAACTTGCCGTACTTGGTTTTGAATATGGGTACACCCTATCAGAACCGAACGCCTTGGTGATGTGGGAGGCTCAGTTTGGTGATTTTGCCAACGGGGCTCACATGATCGTTGATCAGTTTATTGCTTCTGGAGAGTCCAAGTGGCTACGTTTCTCTGGTGTGGTTATGCTCCTGCCGCATGGCATGGAAGGCCAAGGACCAGAGCATTCGTCAGCCCGTATTGAACGGTATTTGCAAGGCTGTGCGGAAGATAATATGCAGGTGGTCAACATCACCACCCCGGCTAACTACTTCCATGCCCTGCGCCGTCAGGTTTGCCGTAATTTCCGTAAACCCCTGATTTCCATGGCCCCTAAATCCCTGCTGCGTCACAAACTTTGTGTTAGCACCTTAGCTGATATGGGACCAGGAAGCGGCTTCATGCGGGTTATTCCAGAAACAGATAAACTGGCTGCCGATAAAAAGATTAAACGGATCGTTCTTTGCTCTGGCAAAGTCTATTACGATCTGGTGCAAAAACGCCGTGACGAAGGCATTAACGACGTTGCCATCGTTCGGATTGAACAGCTTTATCCCTGGCCGAAAGCCTCGGTTAAAAAGGAAATCGAACGTTATCCGAATGCTGAAGTTATTTGGTGCCAGGAAGAGTCCGCCAACCAAGGTGGCTTACTTTTCGTCCGCATCCGTCTTGGCTTCATCATGGATGAGGTTGAGCACGACAATAAATACATTGGTTATGCAGGCCGCAAAGCTTCTGCATCACCCGCAACGGGCTTGCTTTCCGTTCACAATAAGGAGCAAGCTTTGCTTGTTGAGCAAGCTTTAACTTGGAAAATCGAAGACCTCCCGAGACCGTTCACCCGCGGTACTCCTATGGGCGTTGATGCTTAGGGTGACGATAATGAATTTTGGGAAATTAAGTAAGTATTCTGGGGAATAAAAAATGGCTACAGAAATTAAAGTCCCGGTATTGGGCGAATCAGTTTCAGAAGCAACAGTTGCTAAATGGTTCAAAGCTGTTGGAGACGCTGTCCAAGTGGATGAGCCTCTTTGCGAACTTGAAACCGATAAAGTGACCATGGAAGTCAATGCCGCCGTTGCTGGTGCTTTGAGTGAAATCGTCGCGGAAGAAGGGGCTGATGTTGAAGTTGGTGCCCTGCTCGGTGTTATCGCGGAAGGAGCTGCTGGAACTGCTTCTGCTCCCGCTGCAAAACAAGAGGCCGCGCCTGCCGATGAACCAGCTCCAGCACCAACTCCGGCTCCGGCACCAACTCCGGCTCCGGCTCCTGCAGCCGCCGCTGCTCCAGCTCCCGCCGCTGCATCTGCCCACCCTCTATCACCTGCTGTTCGTAAGCTGGTCGAAGAAAACAACCTCAATGCTGCTGCTATTTCTGGCACAGGCAAAGATGGTCGTCTAACCAAAGGCGATGTTTTGGCGGCAATGGAAGCTGGAACGGCTTCTGCAGCTTCCGCTCCAACGGCCACTTCGGCGCCTGTTGCGGCGGCTCCTGCCCCAACAACTACCGCTCAATTCCCGCCACGGCCCACTGGTCCTCGGGAAGAACGCGTCAAGATGACTCGTCTGCGTCGGGTGATCGCTCAAAAGCTCAAAGATTCACAAAACACAGCCGCCATGCTCACCACTTTTAACGAAGTGGACATGACCAACCTGCTGGCAGTGCGTAACGAATACAAAGAAGGCTTCCAAAAGAAGCATGGAGTCAAACTTGGCTTTATGTCTTTCTTCACCAAAGCCTGTGTCACTGCCCTGCGTGAATACCCAGCCGTTAACGCTGAGATTAATGGCGACGATATCATTTACAAAAACTATTACGACATTGGGGTTGCTGTTGGCACACCACAAGGCCTTGTGGTCCCCATCGTGCGTGATGCCGATGCCCTGAGTTTTGCCGCTCTAGAGCAAACCATTGTTGATTATGGGGCCAAAGCCCGTGATGGCAAGCTGTCCATGGACGACATGACCGGGGGGAGCTTTACCGTTTCTAACGGGGGCGTTTATGGCTCCTTGCTCTCCACCCCGATTATCAATGCGCCACAGTCGGCTATTTTGGGCATGCATAAAACCCAAATGCGCCCCATGTGCATGCCGGACGGCTCTGTTGAAGGCCGCCCTATGATGTACCTGGCTTTGTCCTATGATCACCGCATCATCGACGGCAAAGAAGCTGTGTCCTTCCTGGTTCGGGTCAAAGAGTGCATCGAAGACCCACAACGCATTATGCTTGACGCTTAAAAGCTATTTGTAAATAGCACCAAAGCCACGACTGTGGCTCGCGCACCATTGCGCGTGAGCCTGCGGGGCACTTGAACGTGGATTGATCTAGGATTAATCCTAATAAAAGGGAAAACAAAATGTCCGATAATTCATTTGATTTAGTCGTCATTGGCGGCGGTCCTGGTGGCTACGTTTGCGCTATTCGCGCTGCTCAGTTGGGCATGAATGTCGCCTGCGTTGAAAAACGGGGGGCTTTGGGCGGTACTTGTCTCAATGTGGGCTGTATTCCATCCAAAGCGTTGCTTCAATCTTCCCATCATTATGAAGCGGCGGCCCATGAATTTGCCGGACACGGTATCTCAACGGGCAAGCTTTCCATCAACGTCAAAGAGATGATCGCCCGCAAGGACAAGATCGTCAGTGAACTGACTCAAGGGATCGAATATCTCTTTAAGAAAAACAAAGTGACCTACATTAAAGGGGCAGGGGAAATTACCTCAGCCGATAAAGTAACGGTCACTCCGGAAAAAGGCAAAAAACAAGTTCTCACGGCAGAGAATATCGTTATTGCCACGGGTTCTGAGGTTACTCCCCTTCCTGGTGTTGATATCGACGAAAAACAAATCGTTTCTTCCACAGGTGCTTTGGACATTACTGCCGTGCCAAAAAATATGGTGGTTATCGGCGGAGGCGTGATCGGCCTTGAGCTTGGTTCCGTTTGGCGCCGCTTAGGAGCCGAAGTTACCGTGGTTGAATTCCTCGACGACATCCTTCCCGGCATGGACGCGGAAGTGTGCAAGCAGATGCTTCGCACCTTAAAAAAACAAGGCATGAAATTTAAACTTGGGCACAAAGTCACCAGTGCTAAGAAAACCAAAACCGCTGTTACACTCACCATTGAGCCTAGGGGAGGAGGCGACGCTGAAACCCTCAAAACTAATACAGTTTTGGTCTCTATCGGTCGTCGTCCTTACACTCAGTCTTTAGGCCTCGATAAAGCGGGGGTTGAAGTTGATGAACGCGGATTCATTAAGGTCGATCGTGATCTGCAAACCAATGTTCCTGGCATCTTCGCCATTGGCGATGTGATCGGCGGGATTATGCTGGCTCACAAAGCGGAAGAAGAAGGCGTGGCCGTGGCTGAAGCCATCGCCGGGCAATCCGCCCATGTTAACTACGATGTCATCCCTGGCGTTGTTTACACTTGGCCAGAAGTCGGTGTCATTGGTAAATCGGAAGAATCTTTGAAGAAAGATGGCATAGCCTACAAAAAAGGTAAATTCCCCTTCACCGCCAATTCACGGGCAAAATCAACCAGCGAAACCGAAGGCTTCGTTAAAGTCTTGGCTGATGCGAAAACCGACCGTTTGCTGGGTGTCCACATCGTTGGCCCCATCGCCGGGGATTTGGTGATGGAAGCGGCTGTCTGCATGGAATTTGGCGGTAGTGCTGAAGACCTCGCCCGCACCTGTCATGCTCACCCCGGTTACGGAGAAGCTTTGAAAGAAGCCGCCATGGGTGTTGATGGCTGGTCGATACATATTTAAATAGCCGGATACAGTCTGCTCGCCAAACATACTCAAGGGGTGAGCACGGCTTCGATGGTTTTCACAAAAGACCAATCGACGGGGGCGAGGCGAGCCAAGCGTATGGGGCCCGTATAGACGGAGCTATTTTGCACCGTGATCGGCAAATCAAGGCGGCGGCGTTCACCGTCTCCGCTGGTTTTAGAAACAAGCCCTAAGACCAGCTTTGCCATGGTGGCATCTTTGTTTTTGATCATCCTCTTTTCTTTCAAACGGTCTACTGCCTCAAAGAAACCAAAGGTTCGAGAGGTAAACGCCCCACTGGGCTGCATATTTTTATCTAGGGCCAAGGTGCCGTTTGCAGAAAGGACCAAGGGTCCATGATCCAAGGCTAAATGGTCGACCTCCACAATACCTCCCTGATCCCGCCACTCGATGATTTGTGAGAGTAAAGGACGATGATTTTCTATCTTGCCAAGCTGGCGCGCACTTAACACCACCCGCTTATAGGTTCCCCCAAAGGGAGAGCGCAGAAAGTTCGGCGCGACCACCCCCTCCGCTTCAAATGAAATTTCCAAAGCCGGAGCTTGTGCCACCTGAGATGCAATACCTCGTTGGAATTTTAACTTAAGCTTTCCAGCAGATATTGGTTCGGCCCCACTGGTCGAAACCAAATTAAGATCGACAAGGGAAAGGCTGGCATCCGTGGGATATCCATCCAAGGCTAAACCTGTCTTAACAATAAGCGATTTAACCCCTCCCCGATATGCCACCAATTTTCCTTTGTTCCGGAAACGCAGCTTCTGGCCCCCGGAAAGGTGCAAGTGATAGCGGGTGGGTTGCCAAGGGACCGTCCTTATTTTTACCTTCTGCGCCTGCCATTTCCAGGCCGCCCCATCAGCCGCTTTGCCCCCCAGGGTTAAGTCCTGCACATCCAGGGTGATGGCAAAGGGAAAGCCTCCCACATTGGCCTGACCAATCGAGGCAATATATCCCCTCTCAGAGCGATCCCCTAACCAATCTATAAAGGCATTTTGCAAGCTCCCGGCCAGAGACCACCAATAGAGGCTGTAAAGGCCGATTATGCCCAAGCCTAAAGCAGCTAAAAATATCGTTACCTTGCGGAAGTTCAAACTCGACAAAACCCTTTACCCATTAAAATTTCTGACCATATAAACCTAGTATCTATCCTCTTCATAGGGAAGCGTTTGCAGTGAACGAAAAGGAAAGTTTCTGGGTTTTTGCTTATGGGTCTCTTATGTGGAACCCTGGTTTTGAGTATCAAGATGTGCAAACCGCGACAGTTTATGGCTATCACCGTTCTTTGTGTGTCTACTCCTGGCATTTTCGCGGTACTCAAGAACGCCCTGGCCTCGTCCTGGGGTTAGATCGAGGCGGTTGTTGTAAGGGCCGCGCTTTTCAGGTTCAAAGCCAGCAAAAGAAAAAGGTGATGGATTACCTAACCGAACGAGAAATGGTTACCGATTTCTATAACCCGAAATGGCTTTCCGCCCATATCGGAAGTCAATCGGTCCCAGCCTATACATTTGTCGCCGACCCTACTCATCAACAATATGCAGGCGGTATTCCTACAGAGGAAACCATCGCTCTACTCTTGCAGGGGGAAGGGCGTGGGGGGCGCAGTATCGACTATCTTAAAAATGTTATCGCTCACCTGGATGACCTCAATATTCCCGATGGACCACTCCATAAGCTGCTCGCTCAAGCGACGGCTTAATTAAACATATTTCCATTTATCTCAAGAAATGAGTATCATTCCATTTATACAAGCAAGCTTGCCACTCACAGATGATTTAGGGAAAAAGTCATGCGTAAATTAAAAAGAATTGTAGACGACGCGATTAAAGATCTCGACAAGACCCTGACAAAAAGTCAAAGAAAAAAGGTCGCAAAGGTAATCGAAGATGCCGTGATCAAAGGGATGCTGGAAGGCCAGCACCGAGCCGTTGATGCCTGTAATCAGGTAGATAGTGTCGAACAAGATTCAGCCCACAAAATCGCCACAGCAATCCGCAAGAAAAACGATAGCTTGATCGTCAACCTTTCAAGCTTACGTTAGCAAAAAAATTACCCCCTTTCATGAAGGTGAATGTTTTGCCCGCCATTGGCAGTAAGAATTTCTTGGGCTTTGGTTTGTTGTTTGTCATTCTCGACCTGCACCCAGAGAATCACTGACCCCGCCTCAACGGAGCGGGCGAAGTCTTCGGTATGAGGCGTGGAGGTAACCTCATCAATAACCTCTTTAACCGCCACACCACCCACAGTAGTGCCTATCACCGCCGCGATAACACTGGAGACCGGGCCGCCAATCAGGTAAATAGCACCTGAAGCAATCAACGGACCTTCAAATTTTAATTCTCCCACCATGGCGGTAAGAGCCTCTTTCCAGGGTTTGGCGGGTGAGCCTGCGGCATCAATGGATTCGTGAGAACTAAGAACAGAAAGGGCATCCCGTTCAAACCCCGATTTAAGCAAGCTGTTGACCGCCCCTTCAAAGCTCTGACGATCAGCAAAAAGCCCGACCATTTCTTTGTTTTGATTAGCATTTGCGGTTTCCATAGCGGCTCTACTCCCGTTCTTGTTATTTCCAATATTTAATTTAAGCGTTTTGCTTTCAGTTTCCTAGTCGTTCTTAAGGAAACCATGTGGAAAAGTTTGAACCATGCCCCGCATCGCTCGGCACATCCTGCCTAACCACAAGTCAAAATAATCCCGGTCAAATTGGTTCACAATAGGGACAAACTACTTTACTGTCCCTCCTCATATATCTGAAACAACATTGAGCCAACGATAGCACACAATGGACTCTGCCGCGCCCACATCCGTCAAACCTCAGAAGAAAACCGTCGATAAAGGGATAACCCCTATGATGGCCCAGTTCATGGAGGTTAAAGCGGCTCACCCAGATAGCTTGCTGTTTTACCGCATGGGTGATTTTTATGAGATGTTCTTTGACGATGCGGTTAAAGCGGCGGCGGCTCTGGATATTACCCTGACCAAACGCGGCAAACATAATGGCGAAGATATTCCCATGTGTGGGGTTCCGGTTCATAGCCATGAAAGTTATTTGTCTCGCCTGATTCGCAAAGGTTTTCGCGTTGCCGTTTGCGAACAAATGGAAAATCCAGCAGAGGCTAAAAAGCGCGGCAACAAATCGGTGGTGAAGCGCGGCGTCACCCGGGTCATTACCCAAGGCACCCTAACCGAAGACACTTTGCTTGATGCCCGCAAACATAACTACCTCGCCGCCATTGCCGAAGCTCAAGGCAAACTTGGGCTAGCCTGGCTCGACCTATCGACGGGTGAGTTCCAACTGCAACCCGTTTCACGTCCCACCTTGGGAGCCGCTCTTGCCCGTATCGACCCCGGTGAACTCCTGGTCAGTGATCGCCTTATTCAAGCCGAAGACCTGTTTGAAACCTTTAACGATTGGGCCCATATCCTCACCCCCCAACCGTCCTCTCGCTTTGACAGTGGCAATGGAAGCAAACGATTAGAAGACCTGTTTAAAGTTAAAACCCTTGATGCTTTCGGCAGCTTTTCGCGTCCTGAATTGGCTGCCGGGGGAGCCTTGGTGGATTATGTTGAGCTGACCCAAAAGGGCAAAGCCCCCCGGGTGAATGCGCCAACACGCCTGACCGAAGGGGCTACTATGGAGATCGACGCCGCCACCCGGCGTAATCTTGAACTCTCCATGACCTTGAGCGGAGAGCGCCAAGGAAGCCTCCTGACCTCCATAGATCGCACGGTAACCGGAGCCGGTGCTCGCCTTTTGTCGGCGCACCTTGCCGCCCCTCTGGCCAACCCTAAGGCTATTACCTATCGCCTGGATATGGTGACATGGTTTGTTGAGACAGCCCGCATCCGCGAAATTGTTCATGGCTACTTGCGCAAATGCCCGGATATGGAACGCGCTTTATCACGGATCGCTTTAGGCCGTGGTGGCCCCCGTGACCTCAAAGGGATTGTCCAAGGCTTGGCTCTCACGGCTCAACTTCGCGAAGCCTTAGGCGGAGAAACCCTGCCTCAAGGTTTAACGAAAGCCGTTGAAGAGCTAGGCTTCCATGCCGAACTGGTTGACCGATTAGACCGAGCTTTGGCAAAAGAGTTGCCCCTTAACGCCCGTGACGGCGGCTTCATTGCCAAAGGCTATGCTCCCCCTCTTGATGAGCTTCTTGAATTGCGTGACGAAAGCCGCCAACTTATCGCTAAACTCCAAGCCCATTATAGCGATGAAACCGGGGTTCAAGGGCTTAAGATTAAGCATAACAATGTGCTAGGCTACTTCATTGAGGTATCGGCAAAACAAGCCGATAATATGCCCACCGGGGACCCGTCGCCCTTTATCCATCGCCAGACTTTGGCAAATCAAGTTCGCTATAGCACTGTTGAGTTGGGCGAGCTTGAAGGTAAGATCAGCCGGGCTGCCGACAAAGCTCTGGCCCTAGAGTTGGAGATGTTCAACAATTTGGTTGATGATGTGGTGGCCCAAGGGGACCCCATTGCAAAAGCCGCCGGAGCTTTGGCCCAAATTGATGTGGCCTCAGCCCTGGCGGAACTCGCCGTTGATCTCAACTATTGCCGACCCCAAATCAATGATGGCTTTGAGATCGACATCAAAAATGGTCGCCATCCCGTGGTCGAAAATGCCTTGCGCCAAAGCCAGGACGGTAGTTTTATCCCCAACGATTGTTCCTTGGGAAGCGAGGCCTATCTTTGGCTGCTCACTGGTCCCAACATGGCAGGTAAAAGTACCTTCCTGCGGCAAAATGCCCTGATTACTATCCTGGCTCAAATGGGGGCTTATGTCCCGGCAGACCAAGCCACCATTGGCGTAGTTGACCGCTTGTTTTCCCGTGTTGGCGCGGCGGATGATCTGGCTCGGGGACGATCAACCTTCATGGTCGAAATGGTCGAAACCGCCGCTATCCTTAACCAAGCGACGGAACGCTCGCTGGTTATCTTAGATGAAATTGGACGGGGAACCGCCACTTTTGACGGCCTGTCGATCGCTTGGTCGGTTGTTGAACACCTCCACGAAGTCAATAAATGCCGAGGGCTTTTTGCCACCCACTACCATGAACTCACCGCCCTCACGGCTAAACTTGATGGTCTTGCTTGCCACACCATGCGGGTGAAAGAATGGCAAAATGAAGTTATCTTTCTCCATGAAGTGGCTCAAGGGGCCGCGGACCGTTCTTATGGTATTCATGTGGCCCAACTGGCCGGACTGCCAGCCGCTGCAATCAAACGAGCCGAGCAGATTCTTGAATCTCTGGAAAATGATGAACGCCAAAGTACGACGACAAAAATCACGGACGATCTGCCCCTTTTTGCCGCCGTGATTGAACAGGTTCAGGCCCCGGTAACTCTACCGAGTGGGCCGTCCCCTCTGGCAGAAGCAATGAAAGACATTAACCCCGATGAGTTAACCCCCCGCGAGGCCCTGGATGCCCTCTATCAACTCAAAGGGTTGAAAGACGAATAAGGCCAGTTGGACGCAGAAATCATATGCATTATTTGTTAATCCAGGCTCAGAAAAGAACGGCTCTCTTATCATGATTGAATTTTACGTCGCCATATCGGTTTTTCTGCTGGCCCATATCATTCCGGCCTATAAACCTCTCCGCAACGGGCTTGCCAGCTTAATGGGTGAACGTCCTTTTTTAGCGGCCTATGGCACCTTAAGCACTCTTTTGATGGTTTGGTTGTTTTGGGCTTATTTTGAGGCCCCTTTTGTCGAACTCTGGGCCTTTGAAGAATGGATGCGGTGGGTGCCGCTCATCACCATGCCGATAGCTTGTATTTTGGTCACCACGGGTCTGGGGTCACCCAACCCCCTCTCCATCAGTTTTATTGCCGCTGAAAAATTTGACCCTCAACATCCTGGTATTGTTTCCCTCACCCGACACCCTGCCGTCTGGGGCTTGTTCTTGTGGTCAACCAGCCATGTGATACCCAATGGTGATCTTGCTGCTGTGTTGATGTTCAGCCTGCTCTCACTTCTCGCTCTTTACGGACCCATCAGCCTTGACTTGAAAAGAAAAGACCGCCTCGGTAAAGATCAATGGGAGCGGATAAATACGTTGGTCAAACAAGCCCCTGTCTCAATAGGCGACATAGGGTTTGGAAAAATTGCCCTTGGACTTCTTGTCTATGGGGTGCTGCTCTATTTCCATGAATTTGTCATCGGTGTAGAGCCCATTGTCCTCTAAAAAACGCCTGCCTCTAATCCTGCCGCCATCGCCATACCTAAATCTTTGCAGTCTTGAATAAACCGGGGCGAGAATTCGCCTCGACAAACCAAGGGGTCCTGAACGGGACGCCACCTTAAGCCTGTGGTAATTGTTTTTACGGCTTTTTTTGTCCCCGTGCCATCCTGCCCTGCACGGATATAAAGGGCATAAGGTAACCCTTGGGTTTGCTCCAGACAGGGGTAGTAAATTCTATCAAAAAAATCTTTTAAGGCCCCACTCATATAGCCAAGATTTTCTGGGGTTCCTAAAATGATGCCTTGGGCGGAAAGCACGTGTTCGGCCTCGGTTTCGAAAGGCGTTTGGCTAACAACCTCAACTCCCTCACCTTGCGCACCTTCGATCACAGCCTCCCGAAGGGCTTGGGTATTGGGCGACGGGCTATGAGTAATGATGAGAAGGCGTTTCATAACTAGAGCAAATCTCCTTAAGCTGTTATTTCTGTTGTCGCCTGAGCAAAAGGAACTGTGAAATTAAAACAAGCCCCTTTGCCCTGGATATTCTCCACCCAGATTTTACCACCAAAGAAAGAGATAATTTCCCGACAAATGGCGAGGCCTAGTCCTGTCCCTCGCGGCATTTGATCGGAAGTTTGATTTGTTTGGTGAAATTTTTCAAAAATTAGACGATGGTCTTCAGGCAAAACTCCGGCACCATTATCCGTGACGGTGACCAAGATATCTTCCGCACGCACTCTTGCGCCAACTTCAACATGGCCTCCCGGATGTTTGCAAAATTTAATACCATTGGAAATCAGGTTGATGACCACCTGAACCAACTGGTCACGGTCAGCCCTGACCTGTGGCATGGTTTCGGGCAGATTTAAACCAATGGTCACGCCTTTTTCTTTGCTCAACCCATCCATAGCAGCCAGAGCTTGCTTGACAGCTTTATCTAGTTTCACCTCACCCATAGACCAGTTCATGCGCCCTGCCTCCATCTTTGCCAAATCAAGAATTTGGTCGATAAGGCGGGTGAGGCGTAAGCTTTCTTTGGTAATCACATCAAGGAACCGCTTACGCTCTTCATTTATCACCTCAGGATTATCAGAAAGGATTTCACTAAAAGCTCGAATTGAGGTCAACGGGGTACGCAACTCATGGCTAATGGTCGAAAGGAGGTCGTCTTTAAGCTCATCAAGCTCCTGGAGCCGTTCGTTGGCGCGCTGTAATTGTCGGGTGGTATCTTCCAGTTCTTTCGATTTGATTTCCAAACGACGGCTATATTCAATCACCTGGCTGGTTTCATCCAAGATTTGGTACATATCATCCAACCCAACCAGTTCACCTTTAACAACCGAGCCGATCATCACCCTTGCCGTTGCCGAGCCGATGGCTCCTGCAAGTAAGGTTTCCGCATGATCAAGCAAAGCACTGTCGGCAACCGTCGCTTTATCGAGTTGAATATCATGCTTCCGGGCATAAACCTGGAAGGCTTGTGCAGCGCGAGGTCCACCGACAAATCTAGCGACCAGTTCCTGTAATTCTTTGATTGTTGCTGACCCGCTCCAATAACGTGATCCTTCTTTTTGATCTTCGGTATGGAGAAAAACATCGACGAATAAAGTCCCCTGAATACGCTCCATTGCGCTTTGCTGGCTGCGTAGAGAAATCATTATGAAAGACCCGATATTGAAGATCATACTCCAAATCAAGGAATGGCTTAGATGGTCTAAGCCCTCAAGCCCAAAGAGAGCATAGGGTTTTAGGAAGGTGATACCGTAGGGGCCATTTTCAATAAAGCTAATGGGCAACCAGCCAGATTTTGCAAAGGAAGGCAGGAGCAATGTATAAGCCCAAAAAACAAACCCTAAGAGCAGCCCTGCAAGAGCACCATTCCGAGAGGCTCCTTTCCAGAATATACCAATAAGAATCGCCGGAGCAAATTGCGCCGCTGCACTAAAGGAAACCAAGCCAATGGTTACCAACGAGTAAGATTCACTGCCAATGCGGAAATAGCCATAGCCTAGGAGCAAAACAAAAATAATACTGGCGCGTCGAACAAGCAACAAAAGCCCTGACAAGTCCCCCCGATCAAAGCTCCCTGTCCAATTCAACCTTAAGAGGATGGGCATAACAAGATTGTTGCAAACCATCGTACTCAGGGCGATGGAAGCCACAATCACCATAGAGGAAGCCGCCGACAAACCGCCGATAAAAACAAACAGAGCTAAGGCTTCTTGATTATGGAAAATCGGTACCAACAAGACAAACATATCGGCATCTGCCTCGGTCCCTGCAAAGGTCATTGTACCGCCAACGGCAATGGGGAGGACAAATAAATTAAGAATCAGCAGGTAAAGAGGGAAAAGCCAAACCGCCTTACGTACATGGGCTTCATCGGTATTTTCAACCGCCGTAATATAAAACTGCCGGGGCAGGCAAATGATTGCCGCCATAGATAAGATGGTCATGGTCATCCATTGGCCATATCCATTGTTATCACCAATATTAAAGACAAAATCGAGATCAGTTCTTGCACGTGCTTTGGTAAAAAGATCAACAAAGCCATCATGAATGCCATAAGTCACGAAGATACCGACAGCCAGAAAAGCAAAGAGCTTAACGATGGATTCAAAGGCAATCGCCGCCACCAATCCTTCATGATGTTCACTGGCATCGATATGCCGAGTTCCAAAAAAGATGGAGAACATCGCCAAGGCAAGAGCCACCATAAAAGTGGTGTCCATGGCATAAAGGGTCTCACCATAAGTAGCCCAGACGGTTGATGTATCAGGCAAATCAACCATGATTGTAAAGCTGTTAGCTATGGACTTTAGCTGGAGAGAAATATAAGGCGTTATCCCGATCACCGCGATCAACGTTACCACCCCGCCTAAAGTGGTGCTTTTGCCATATCGTGATGAAATGAAGTCAGCAATGGATGTTATGCGATTTACTTTACAAATCCTGATAATTTTGATCAGCACCACCGACCAGACCATAAACATCAAGGTTGGCCCTAGATAAATAGGGAGAAAACCTAACCCCGATGTTGCCGCCCGCCCCACACTTCCATAAAAAGTCCAAGAGGTGCAAAAGATGGCAATTGCCAGAGTATAAATATAGGGGTTTTTTGACAGGCTGCGGCCCTGCTCGGCACGAATATCACCATAGTATGCAATGGCGAAAATTAGCCCCAGATAAAGGAATGATACCGTAACAACCAAGCCACCGGACATTTAAAAAATATCCTCTGAGGATTTTTGGTCTTTATCCAACCCCTTACGACGCCAAACCCCAAAGGCAATCGAAAAAATCATTAACCCCCAAAGACAAAAAAGCAAAAAATAGGCGGCAGGAATACCCAGGATGAAACCAGAATTATTAAGAATTGACAGTAAGGGGGGGGAAAGAAGAATCAAGCCGAGACAAAAGAAGGTGATCGACCACTCTTTTTTTCGCCCCGTGCGCTTCATCGATATCCTAACTAACCTTGTTATCCGAGACCGTTCTTGATGCCGAGAAGAGTTTTAACCCGTTCATCAAGTTCACGTGTCGAAAATGGTTTTGACATAAAGTCATCAGCCCCGATAGCCAGAGCTTTTTCTTTATCAGCTTCCCGGCTTTTCGCCGAGAGCATAACAATTTTCATTGATGACCAATCCGGGTTGGCTCGAATAGCCTCACAAACTGAAAAGCCATCACGCTTAGGCAGCATAATATCAAGCAAGACCAAATCAGGGATATCCTTTTTGATCTCCTCAAGGGCTTTATCTCCGTCATCAGCAATCCTCACGGAGAAACCAGCTTTCTCCATGACGAACTTAAGAGATAAAACGATATTAGGTTCGTCTTCCACGACCAGTACCGAATGGGACATAACAGCCAACTCTCTAATTTAAGCGGACGATTTACGGTTAGTTTATTCCTGTGCTTAATTCTCTAGCTCTAGTTTTTTTAAGCCATTTTTTCACAGTGTATACTTGCTGGTTATAGATAGCAAAGAGAGGATATTCAACGCAAAAAAAATAGAGCCCTAGCCTAAGCCAGAGCTCTATTACCCTCTCCCCGCAGAGGGCGTTCGATCCATAGGACCGTTTATTTAAGTGCCTCCCTATCAAAAGAAATCTCGTCGATCCCTTTCAACTCACTTGATGTTAATTTTTCATATCAGCTAACCATTGTCGATAGGTATTTGTTTTTATTTCTTTTTTTGTGTTAACATTGAAAAATATTTATTGTAAAAATGTAAATCTTGTAAATTTATGATTTGGCAAAATTATGGCGAAAAATGTTGTTATTGGAACACGGCTAAAAAAACTACGTCGCGAGCGGGGGCTTTCTCAAGTCAATTTGGCTGATCGACTTGGCATTTCGGCAAGTTACCTCAATTTGATTGAACATAACCGCCGCAGCTTAACGGTGCCTTTGCTATTACGCATAAGCCAAATCCTTAACGTCGATCCGCAAATATTTTCCGTCCAGCAAGACAGCCAACTCATCGCTCAACTCACGGAGATACTCAAAGACCCTATGTTTGAAGAGTTGGGCTTGTCAGAAGAGGATGTGGGGGAAATGGCGGCCAATGCGCCAGCTTTTGGCCAGGCGATGACCAAAGCCTACAACGCTTTTCGCAACACCCAAGATGATCTCCAAGTTCTCAGCGAACGGTTGGCCCAGGACCCAGTTCTGTCAGATTCAACCTATCGCCTTAAGACCTTGCTAACCTCTATTATGTCTTTTTCAGAAATCCTTCACGACAATGTCGATCTCGACCCCGCCGAACGGCAAAACTTCCTCAAAATTGTTTTAGATGAAAGTGAAAGTCTCACTGAAACCGTGGGCGACATGCTGGGCCTTATCACCGGGGATGGCCTCATGGGCGGCGCAGAGCATATTTCTCCCGATGAAGCCGTGACAGATTTTTTACAAATTAAGGGCAACTATTTTCAAGAGTTGGAAGAGGTTGCGAATGAACTGCGGCAAGAAGCTGGCTTGGGAGGGCCGGCCCCACGTGCCCGCCTGGTGGCCTACCTGTTAGACCGTCATGGGGTCAGCATTGAGATCGCCGGACGAGAAATTCACGATACGGAATTCACGATTTATGATGAAGGCAAACGCCACCTCACCCTATCTAATGTTCTTAGCTCTGAAAGTACAAATTTTCACCTCGCCCTTTTCATTGGGCATATGTCTTATGAAAAGACTTTTGAACGTCTTGTCGATACCCCAGAGCTTCCAACAGTTGCCGCAAAAGAAAAAGCCAAAGCCGCCCTTGCCAACTATTTCGCGGGGGCTTGCCTGCTGCCTTATGACGAATTTTATGAGGCCGCACAGGCGTCACGATATGACATTGAACTTTTACAACACCGTTTCACTGCCAGCTTCGAGCAGATCTGTCATCGCCTGACCACCCTGCGTCGGCCTGACACCAGCGGCATCCCTTTCCACCTCATAAGGGTTGATATCGCCGGAAATATTTCCAAACGCTTTAGTGCTTCTGGAATGCGCATCCCCCGTTATGGCAGTGCTTGCCCTCGATGGGTCATGCACAGTGCCTTTTTAACTCCCGGCATCATCTGCACTCAAGTGGCACAAATGCCCGACAACAGTCGCTATTTTTCCATGGCGCGAACAGTGATAAAACCCAGCTTTGGGTTTAATCATCCCAAAGGTCACTATGTGGTCAGCATCGGGTGCGAAATCAGCGATGCCAACCAATTGGTTTATGCCGATGGTCTTAAGCTAGACGCCACAAATACCGCAACATCTGTCGGTGTCGCCTGTCGCTTGTGCAACCGCCCCAATTGCCCCCAGCGCGCCGCCCCACCCCCACCACAAGCCGTGGTCGATATGCCAACCAGAGGCAGAAACATTACACCAGGCATTGGCGGTGCATAGAGGGGGAAAATACACTGTGAATAGGTGACAATTGGATTATATTACAATACGCTAATTTGTGTACTCCGGGCCTTAACAATGTTATGTTTTTGATAAATATACAGGGAATCTAGAGCAACATATGACAAGGCGGGAAAAATGCCGATTTTGACGGAAATTCAGGAAGCAAGTGAGGCGATGAATTGTTATGCCTTGCTCGACTATCTCATCAACGAACGCTTTCCAGGAAAAGTCGTTGTTACGGGGTCTCTCAGGGCGCGAAGTATCGTTGTGCAGGAGATTGTTTCGGAAATCAGCAAAGATGTTCCCATCGTTTTTTGCCATGCAGGCACCCTGTTTGACGAAAGCAAAGAATATAAAAAACAAATCTTCGAAAAGTTTCGTTTCAACGACGTGCGCGAACCCCTGATGGGGGAAATGGATGTTATGAGCGGCGACCATGACCATGTAGAATGGATGCAGGCGAATTACAAAGGATCACAGACCTGCATTCAAGAAGCCCTGCATCTCAACAAAACCATGCAGGAGTTTGACTGCTGGATCAGTGCCGTTTACCACGTCCCCTCAAAGAAAGGGGTCCGTAACCGGGTTGATATTGAAGGCAAACTGATCCGCATTAATCCGATCCTCGATTGGGACAACGAGACCGTGAATGAGTTCATGGAGGTCCATGACATTCCCGTTCATAAGCTTGCCAAACACGAAGCCCCCCATCATGTCGGCGAGGGTACGGCCCCGAGCTATGCCTTTTAGGCGCAAACCTGATGGTTTACTGCGTTCAAGCGCCACGCAGACTTACGCGCAACCATGCGCGGACCGCAGTCGCGGCCTTGGGATATCTGGATAAAAGGGTTATCTTTAAATGGGTCATTGAGGCCCCGTGCGACCATCCGCCCGTAAGCCTTAGTGGCGTTTGAACGGAGCGAAGCGATATAATGAACGTGGATCGATTGCACGGTCAATCCTTATCAACGACCACCACCGTTTCGGTAATGAATTTCTCGCCATCCCATTGATGGGTTTGGAAGAGGGGGGCCTTGAGGTGGGGCTCAGGAAAATCGCCCAATCTCAGGTCAACAGACAAGCTGGGTAAGGTGGTTGCCGGGATTCCGCGAACCTTGGTCACGTAATCTCGGTGGGAATGACCGCAGAAGAGACCGGTAATTTGGGCTTGGCTCTCTAACAAATCAGCCAAATTGTCACAATCATCCCAATTGTCGAATTGGTAGGGATATTTTGAAGTTTCTACAGCAAAAGGGGGATGATGCATAAAGAGGGCCGTGGGCTTACCCCCTTCCTCGGCTAAGGCTTTTTTTAAAGCTTTTAGCCGACGATGACAAAATTTTCCCTTATTAGAATCCGGTGTGGTGGTATCAATTCCCAGAAGACGGACGGGAAACCCTTCTATAGAATACTGAATGAAGCCTTCTTTGACCTCCAGGCCGAAAGCCTGCGCCATATTTTCCTTCACATCCTGGTTCCCCGGCACGGGAAACAAGGGGGCCTTGAGTTCTGACAGGGCCTCCTTCGCCCGCAGGTAATCTTCTTGTTTGCCACCATGGACCATATCACCAGTGTGAATAACCACATCCGGTTGGGGGTCGAGGTTATTGATTTCGACCACGGTCCGGCGCAAGTCTTCTAGGCGGGCCTCGCTGGTGGCAAGGCCCGCACAAATATGAGTGTCAGAAATTTGGGCGATGATCATTACGGGGTTTCATAAAACTTTCGAAGAATCGCCACCACTTCGGGGCGGCTAAACTCAACCGGAATATCTTCACCCGCCGCCAACATTTCCCTTTGTTTGGTCCCGGAAATATTAATGCGATCTTCATTTCCATGGGGGCAAGTCTTCGCCGTTGCCATGCCGTAGCATTTCTCACAAAAGAAGGTAATGTCAATCTTCAGTGCCTGGGTTATCAAGGCACCATCCCAAAGGGTATCGAATACATGCTGGGCATCAAACGGCCCATAATAATCACCGACACCGGCATGGTCACGACCGACAATCAGGTGCGAACAACCATAGTTCTGGCGAATCAAAGCATGGAACAGGGCTTCCCGAGGTCCTGCATAGCGCATCTCAATAGGGTAACCCGCTTGGATCACCGTCCCGGGAACAAAGTAGTTATCAATCATCGCCTGAATGGCTTCGGTGCGCACATCGGCAGGAATATCACCCGGCTTTAATTTACCAAGCACCTGATGAATAAACACACCATCGGTTACTTCAACGGCAATCTTTGCCAAGTGTTCATGGCTGCGGTGCATGGGATTGCGGGTTTGGAAAGCTGCAACCTTGGACCAGCCTTTCTCAGAAAATAGGGCTCGGGTTTCTGCTGGGCGGAGATAGAGCTTGTCAAATTGCTTAGGATAGCCCCCTTCACTAAGACAGCTCACCCGCCCACCAATATTCACCGGGCCTTGCTCCATGACTTTTTGCACACCGGGGTGGGCACTATCCGTGGTCCGGAAGACATTTTCACATTCGAGCGTTTTGTCAGGAGAGTATTTGCTGGTGACTTCCATCACAGCCAAAATTTCATCCGTTTCAGAATCGACGAGGGCGACTTCTTCTTCCATGTGAATGGAATCGGCCAAAGCCTGTTCGGCTGACAAGGTGATCGGAATAGGCCAGAACAGGCCAGAATCCAGACGCATATCCACACTTGCCCCACGCCAATCCGCTTCACCCATAAAGCCATCAATCGGCGTATAAGCCCCCATAGCCATCATCAACACATCGGAAACTTCTCTTGAACTCAAAGGTATTTTCTTAAGCCCCTGGGCACGTTTCAGCTCAGTTGCACGCTCCGACTCAGGAACCAAAAGCGGTTTCAAAACCTCACTACCGTGGGGTTGAACTAGTTTAGACATTTAAGCCCCTCCACATTTCCTCACCTGTTTACCGTGCACTTCTTTCGCGCTGGTACATTTTTACCAAGGCGTGTGCCTTTGAGCCAATCTTAATTTATAAAAAGCGAATGTGACAACACATTAATTTATAAAAAACGAATATGTGCTTGTGTTGGCTGTTCCTCTGCCGCCGAGATGGAGGTGCCCGCCTTCAATTACAGCCTTATACTCATTGTCGTTTTAATCGATTGGAACTGTACGAGACTGGTCAACATCCGGTTCTGGGACAATTGCGCCGCCAAATTCTATTTCTTCTTCGGTCGCCGCTCGAACCGTTAGAACTTCTAGCTTAAAGATCACATGACGACCACAAAGGGGGTTGTTACCATCAACCGTGACGGTCTTATCGTCCACACGGGTCACGATGAAATTACGGGTCTCACCCTTTTCATTCTCCATGGTGATAGTGGTCCCAACTTCCCGGTAATCTTCGGGGACATTTTCGATGTTGTCGATAAAGACCAAAGCTTCATCCCGTGGCCCGTAGAGCGTATTACAATCAATAGGCACCTCGATAATATCGCCCACTTTCTTGCCCTCTAATTCAGAGGTCACGCTCTCATCCAGCGCGCAATCCATTCCGTGCACATAACCGATGGGATACTCAACTGCAATCAAGGCCTCACCGGTTTTTTGGTCGATTACCTTGTAGTTAAGTTCGACGAACTTATCATCTTGAATAGTTTTGCTCATATCATGTCACAACCTGGTTTTTTAAAAGATGGAAGCCCCAAAAATTTTGATCACATCCTGGTCATTAAATCCGAGGACCAGACGGCCGAGCCATTCCCCCTCTTTTTTCGTACTGCGCACCCGAAAGAGAACTGTCACATGCTCGCCTCGACGAATAAAACCGAGAAAATCGTAGACATCAGAAAGACTCCGGGTCAGTTCACTTTTCGCGAACTGCTTCCCCACTTCGACTTCGTTCAAGCCTTGCATCAAACTATAGTCAAAATCACGGATAAATTTTCCGTATTCACCTTCGTTAGAAGCCCTGACAAGCTCCGTCCACATTGGCTCAGCCACGGCCAAAATTTCGTCATCCGTAAGGTCGATAATATTCATATTTAGCATCCGTCAAATTGGGAAAGGAATCTCGCAGAGATACAAAAAAAGATCAACATGTGAGTGCTGATCCCAGATTTCTTAAAAGCCATTTCCTGTCACTCCCTGCAAAGGCGGGAGTCCAGAAATAGTTAACTCAAGCAAATCACCTATCACTTAAGTCTCTGAAATTACTGGATTCCCGCCTTCGCGGGAAGGACTGCATTTTTATGTGTTTTGCACCAAAATTTAACTTCTAATCTTTTTTTGAAAACCCGGCAGAAGTTCGAAGAAAACCCCTGCCGGGTATGGTCAAAATTACTCGGCTGCAGCAGCTTCGTTTTCGTCAACCAAGTGATACAAGGGAGCCTTTTCCATGGTGTAAGCACCGGTTTTTGGATCACGACGAGACACGGTAAGAACGTGCCAATTTTCATCATCCAGCTTCATGGCATCACCACGGTAATAATAACCAGGCCAGCGCGTTTCCTTGCGGAACAAGGTATGCTGTGTGACACACTCGGAAGCACGATGGCGATGCTTGACTTCCCAGGCACGCAGCAATTCGTGAAGGTCTTTGGCCGCAATCTTCTCAAGGTCTTCTTCCATGATCTTGAGTTTCTTGAGACCGATGCTCAACAGCTTGTCGTTGGTCATGTAGTTGACGGTCACGCCGCCACAGTACTCGTCCATCAGCTTTTGCAAACGGTCAAGAGCCTGGCGGGGGTGGTGGTAGTTAGGATTAACCGTACCAGCGACGATTTCGTTACGGTGCACCTTATAATGCTCCAGCGGCCTAAAGACATCTTCTTTCAGCTTGGCGATAGTGGCATCATCAACGCGAATACCCTCTGCCTTGCCGTCATCAATGTATTTACAAGCAGCTTTTGCAGCCAGACGGCCTTCTGTGAAGGAGCCGGATGAGAAGGCATGCGGCGTCCCACCGACGGCATCACCCGCGCCGAACAAGCCTTCAACCGTCATCATGCGATTGTAGCCCCAGAAATACTCAGGGGGAGACAGATCTTCCGGACCAGAGCACCAAGCACCGCAACCTGTGGCATGGGAGCCCATGACGTAAGGTTCGGACGTGGTCAGTTCCGGGTTTTCGTTTTTCGGATCAACGTCGGTTGCCGCCCATAGAACAGCTTGACCCACAGTCATACCGAGGAAGTTGTGCCACCCAATTTCTTCGAGATGCGGATCTTGGAACGAGTGCATGGTAACCATGTGAATCGGACCACGGCCCGCATTTACTTCATTGATGATAGCGTGGTTACGCAGGCAGGTCGGAATTGGCCGATGGGTGGCGTGGGAAAGTTCCGGATCAAGATATTCCTTACCGACCATTTTTTGCAGGCTCGGGAACCAATTGGATTCGTACTCTTCACCATAAGCGTTTTGGGTGTAGGTTTTCAGGTGCAGGAAGTACGCCCCAACCGGGCCGTAACCGTCCTTGAAGCGCGCCAGAACAATACGGTTTTCCATCTGGGTCATCTTCGCGCCAGCATTGATCATCAAGGCATATGCGGAACCAGAGGACCAAGGTGCATACCAAACACGACCAGCACCTTCGCCGACGGAACGCGGCTTAAAGATATTGGACGCGCCACCCGCACCACAAATAACGGTTTTGGATTTGAAGACATGGAAGTCACCTGTACGGACGTTAAAGCCGACAGCCCCCGCGACGCGGTTTTCCTTGGCATCGTCCATCAGCAAATGGGTGATGCAAACGCGGTTGTAAACCTTATCGACCGATTTTTTCGCGGCTTCAGCCACGATCGGCTTATAGGATTCCCCATGGATCATGATCTGCCAACGACCTTCACGCAGGAAGTTGCCTTTTTCGTTGTCGCGCATGATCGGCAAACCCCAGTCCTCGAACTGGTGAACGGCTGAATCGACGTGACGGGCCATGTCGAACAAAAGGTCTTCACGAACCATTCCCATCAAATCAATACGGGCATAACGCACGTGATCTTCTGGGTTGTTCTCTCCAAAGCGGGTGCCCATATAACAGTTGATTGCATACAAACCTTGAGCCACAGCACCGGAACGATCGATGTTGGCTTTTTCAGCGATGACGATCTTTTTGTTCTTTCCCCAATACCGGGCTTCAAAACCCGCACCCGTACCGCCAAGGCCAGCACCAGCAACGAGAATGTCGATGTTATCTTCGACGACTGTATTGTAAGCCATTAGTACTGCACCCCTTTCTTCATGACGAGGCCGTTAGATTTCAAGGTATGAATTTCACCCTCATCCATGCGGATGTATTTCGGCTCATTATACAAATTCTGGCTATCGCGCATTTCCTGGCTTGGCTCAGGCTCATCCCTAAGCTGCGGGATACCCGTCCCCCAAGGTTTCGAGGTGATCGGCGCCAGCAGGTTCATGTCTTTTTTGCCGTTGCGGAACTTGATACGCCAGGCAATAACACCTTTTTCCTCATCGCGAATGGCGCGAACGCTGTGACCAAGCGGAGCAAAGTCAGCGTAACCGCGCACATCAATCGCGTTCTGTGGGCAGGCCTTGACGCAGGAATAACATTCCCAGCACATGCTCGGCTCGATGTTGTAAGCACGACGGTAGGTCGTGTCGATGTGCATAATGTCGGATGGACAGATATCAACGCAGTGTCCGCAGCCGTCACATTTTGTCATATAGACGAATGTAGGCATAATTCGTTTCCCTCCCTTATAGAAAGAATTTTTTCTAGATTTGATTTAGTAGTGCTGGGGTTTCTCACGCTTGATCCCAAATCCCATATTAGGCGGATTGCTGCCCATATATTCAGGAATATCGGGGAACTGCTTTTGCAATTCAGGATCCGTCAGATCACCGAGCTCTGGCAAGTTCTCATTGGAACCATCAGCCTTGATGATGCGCTTGTTGAACGCAGCCGCCGGCTTGAAAAACATGTGAGCAAATTTTGACCACAACACGCCACCAAATAGAACCGTGCCTGAAATAACAAACAGGGCCAGGAACAGGTTGGACATTGTAAGCGACCAGAGGAACCCGAAGGTGGTGGTGCCCAGCAGCGACAGGATAAACATGTCAGCCTTGACGATGCGATACCAAGGAACGCCCTCAGCTGAAACGTCAACACGGATGAAAAACCAGAACCAGCCGCCACCAAACATCACCATGGCAGCCCCTAGGTGCCACATGAATGCAACGCTGGACGGTGCTTCATGGGTTGGGTAGGCAAACACCAAAGCGATGGTCGACAGGATAAATATAATGAAGCCGTACATGGTAAACAGGTGCGAAATTCGGCGTTTCTGATTGCAAAATTCACCCGAGGTCATAACATCAACAGCAACGGTACTGATCGCGATGCCGACTTTGTCTCCCGCACCCAATACGCGCTTGCGTGAGGCTTCGGCAGCTTTAGCTTTGGCGAAAAAATATTTGGCACTTTTCTTGTGGATCATGTCGATAATGGTACCGCCAACGACCAGGATAGCCATCAAAATGACATAGCCCTGGATAACGTCGAGCGGGACGGTCATCGCAAGATCAGCGAATGGATTACTAGCGAACATCAATTCCTCCCGTGTCGCAGTCTTTAATTATTTAACTTATAGTTTCTGTATTTTTTAATTAGCAGGATATTATATAAACGAAAAAAATTTGCAATCAGAATGATCAAAAAAGAGAGAAACAGATAAGTTTTATCTTAAATTATATATGTTTTTCAATATAGTAAACATATTCAAAAAAACTTAATTATAAATGACCTAATTAGGTGCACAACTAACTTTATCTCTAAATTCGCATAAGAGTGTCCCATTGGTTCGGGCGGATGATTCTTTAGCCCAGGCCTTTCTTTAGGTGGCCCTTCAAACCTCGATAGGGAGAGGGAAATAGTTCTTACTTTTCCGGCGCAATTGAAATTGCCTAAAAAAAGTTGCTTCCCTTCGACACCGTCATCCTATACATTACATTTTTGGAATATGATAAAACCATAGGCTGGGGTGGATTGATTTGCTGTTTCGCAGAGACCTATCTCGGTATGTAATTAAACAACAGGTGAGTTAATTATGGGTAACGTAAACGCGAAAGATCCGGTTCCTCAAGGCAAGACCGAGTACTACACCACGACGCAGCAACCAGAGAACAAAAAAGGATTCGTTGGCTACCAGACCGAATGGGTGGAGTGGCAGAAAGAAGTTCCCTACGAAACACCAAAAAAGCCGTAAGCTTTTCTTAAAAAAGCCTCCACATCACGGTTAAAGCGGTTTGCATTTAATCTGAGGAATTTGATGGTGGCATATGATTCAGATTAAGTGCAAACCGCTTTAAGAGACATAAAAAAAGTGGGGTGCTGTGCGCCTTAGACGACTGACAAACCCCGTCATTTTTGGCGGGGTTCTGTTTTTTAAGATAGACTAGTATTTTTCAGGAATTCAGCCCGTTTCTCATCATCCATGACCATAGCTTCTTCGACGGGCTTCCCCCAAAGGAACCATTCCCGAGAGCCATCTTCATATTCAATAGCGGGACCGTCTTCACGATGCAGAAATCCTTGCACCCACCATTGCTGCATTTCACGCTCTTCTATTACGGCAGGACCGTCTTCGCGGTGGCGTAAGCCGTTCACCCACCACTGCTGCCCACCGTCAGGCCGGACAACTGCCGGGCCGTCTTCCCGGTGGGCGACCCCGTTTTGATGCCATTCCTGGGTGCCGTCTGATTCCATGATCGAGGGACCGTCTTCGCGATGCAATTGGTCATTGAACCACCATTCTTTGGTTCCGTCCCAATGTTCGACAGCAGGACCATCTTGGCGGTGCTTTTTGCCATGGATAAACCAAACCCGGGTGCCATCAGGTCTTTCGACAGCAGGGCCATCTTCCCGGTGTAAGTCCCCCTCAAGCCGCCACTCAATTGCGCCGTCTTCTTTTTCAATTTTTTCTGGTGTCTTGGTCATCAACTCAATTCCGTTTCCCTAAGCCTTAATTAAAACCCACAAAGCAATAAGGGCAATTCACTGTCAATAGTTAAAAGAAGCCGTGGATACGCGGGGTAAGCCCGCCCATGACGAGCAACATCTACCCCGTCACTTTTCGAACAACAGCCCGTCCAATGAACCGAAGTTTCGTTTTCAGATCAAAGCGACCCAGGTTCGTCTTCACCGCCCCCGTCGTATAGGCGGTACGTTTGGAATAATCGATGGCGACTTCGACCACCACGGGGCGACCTTCGTTGCCTATTCTTATAGCCTCCCTCATGATTGCGGCGGCATCGTCTTTGCCTTTAAGTTTCAAGTAGGCCGCTCCGGTTGCCATAGCGACACCTTCGCAATTAAGCACGTCTAAGTTGGTACAGGGCTTACGGTTGTAGGGAATTTCCTGGGCCTGGGCAATTTGGGAGAGTTCACCGTCGCGGAAAACGTAGAAAATGGCTCCCAGATTATTACGGGTCGCGGTGAGGATTTCCATGCAGGTCATGGTGAAACAACCATCCCCAACAATGGCGGCAACAACCTTATCCGGGTTGGTCAATTTGGCCCCAATGGCAGCAGGTACCGCGTAGCCCATCGCGTTAAAATCAGTTGGGCAAATAAAGGTTTTGGGTTTGTTGATCGGCATCAGTTCGGCGGTGAGGAAGGTATGGTTGCCATCGTCAGCAACAATAATGGTATCATCATCACAAACATCCCGAAGGTTGCTAAAGAAGGCTTCCGGGTTTACCCGTTCGCCACTATCATGTTTGCGCCATTCTTCGCGGTAGGATTCTTTATCGGCCTTGATTTTTTCTTTAATCACCGTGGCAGATTGCAGCCGTTGATCCTGCCCGGCATCATTGCCTAACTCAGTCAGCAGGGCCTTCAAAGCCACCCCTGCATCGCCAACAAGTCCTTGAACAGTGGGGAAATTGGTTCCGATGGCTTCCGGGTCAATGTCGATATGTATGAGGTTGGCAGGCGGTGAAACCCCGAAACTCCCTGTGCCGATTTCACTAAACTTGGTGCCAATGGCGACCATGCAATCGCACTTGGCAAAAGCGTTTTTAGCACTCGGCACGGCAGATGCGCCAAAACCAAACCCGGCATGCAAAGGATGAGTGGCCGGGAAAACGCTGAGGCCCTGCAATGTGGTCGAAACCGGGGCGTCCATCAGTTCTGCCAAAGCCATGACCTCTTGCGCCGCTTCCATAGCGCCCCAACCGACAAAAAGACCAGGGCGTTTAGCAGAGCGAATAAGTTTCACCGCCTGGGCAATCCCATCGGCAGGAATCTTAGAAACGACGTTTCCTTTTTCAAAAGCAGGCATGTCCGTGACAGATTCGGAAAATAGTTGGAGATTCACCGGTAATTCCACAAATACCGGCCCCGGCACCCCTTCATGGGCGACCTTATAGGCCTCATAAAGAGTGGGAATGACCTGTTGATGGTTCTCGATAAAGAAACTTTGCTTGGTCAGACCCTTCAAGAGAGCATGCTGGTCCATTTCGTGAAGTTGAAATTTAAAGTCAGAATCCGAACGTATCCCGCCACAAATCACCAACATAGGGATACCGTCGAGAAAGGCCTCTCCAATGCCACTGGCGGCGTGGGTCGCCCCTGCCGCCGGAACAATGGCGAGGGTTCCCGTATAATCGCTTACCCGGCTCACCGCATCCGCCATAAAAGAGGCCCCCCCTTCGTGGGTCACCAAAATGGGGGTAATCAATTTTGATTTGTTCAGTTCGTCATAGAGTTCTGTGTTGTGGACACCAGGAATACCAAAGGTATGGCGGATGCCCAATTGTTCCAGGGCGAAAACAGTAAGTTGAGCACCGGTCTTTTTCATCTCATATTATTCCTTAATTTCCCTGGCCAATAGACTGTGCCGCCCGACGCGCCGTGAGGATACAGCTCCCGAGGAAAGTGCCTTCCAATGCACGCAAACCATGGATACCCCCGCCACCAAACCCGGCGGCTTCCCCAACGGCATAAAGCCCTTCCATAGCATTGCCGTGGGAATCCAACACCCGGCTTTGCAGGTCGGTTTGAATTCCACCCAGGCTTTTGCGGCTGATGATAAACTCGCGAATAGCAATCAAGGGCATGGCTTTATTGTCAACAATCGGCTGATGTTTACAGGTGCGAATTTTGTCGCCTTTATAACGGCGTAAGTGGTCGACACGGCGGACTTGATCATCATTGAGGAAAGGTTCTCCTCGCTCGAACTGGGCATCATAACTCATGATGTCGGCTTCCATTCCAGCCGCGTCAACTTTGACCGGGTTTTCCAGGGCGTTCATTTTTTCTGCCAGTTCGCCCACAGAATTTGCCCTCACAAAGTCGGTGCAATTGTCGAGCATATCGTTAACCAGCTCATGGTTGCCAAAAAGAATCGTCTTCAAAAAAGCTATCCGTTTTTGCTCACGTATGGTCGGGTTAAATTCAGCTCCAGAAATAGCCAGTTCTTTGAGAGCTATTTTCTTGTTGAGGATTTGCCAGGAATATTTATGTTCCTGGTCACAAATCTGGGTGATCAGTTGGCGGGTATCATAGCCAGAAACTAAGGGCTGCGGGCCAATCCGTCTGCCACGGGCATCCATCCACAAAGCTGATTTGCAAGGCACGAGACTAAGGCCGTGATTTGGTTTTTTGGGCCGAGGATGATGGACCCCGGCAGCATAGTTCCACATGCGGTCCAGATGGGTCACCTGCCCACCGTTTTCCTGGACGCTGGCATGCATCAAACCATCGGCATATTTGTGAGATCCATTGAGAATAGTTTTTGGCGGGCGAGTGCCCCATTCTTTGTGCCAATGCTCCCGCACCAAGTCCATAGAGCCGTTGATTCCTCCGGCTGCAATAACCACCGACTCCCCTTCAGCATGGAAAGTTCCACCCCCCTCCCCCATACGCCCAACGCAGCCCTTTAGCTTGCCCCCTTCATAATCCAGGGCTTCAACTTTATGACCAAATACCCGTTGGAGTTTGAAGTTATGCTCATCAGAAACCAGGCTGTTGATCAGGGTTGTGGTGAGGCCATATCCGGTTCCCCAAACAATATGAAATCGCGGGACGGTGTTCCCAGGGGTAAACTGGCCCCGTTCAACCCAACCAACCACAGGCAAGTAACTGACCCCTTGGGGTTTGAGCCAGTCATAAATATCCGGGGTGCAACGTTCGACCATCAGTTCGGCCCAACGTTTGGTCCAGACTTCATCTTCGCCAAACTCGGCAAAACTCTGCCAATCGGCGAAAGCCAGTTCCTGACTATCCTTAATGCCGCCTCGTTTTTGCTCAGGACTGTCGACAAAGAACATACCGCCAAAGGATTCTTTGGCTAACCCACCAAATTTCTCAGGCTTATCCCGATCAATAAGAACCACCGTCTTTCCTGCTCGAATAAGTTCAAGCGAAGTTACAATACCAGCAATTCCCCCTCCGATAACCACAACATCCGCTTTATATCTAGACATCTTTATCAAACCCCAATTGATACCCTCTTGGCAGGATATTTTTATGAGGTTAACACCAGACGCTGAGAGGGTCTAATTTAATATTGAGGGAGCCTAGGGATGGCATCAGTTTGTTAAAAGGGGGTGGTAGCCTTCCAAGATCGCCTTATTATCATTACAAAATAGCCGTGTACCTTCCATTTTTTTGTAGGCCGGCATTAAAGGGCTGGCAAAATATTTTAGCCCAGAAGGATAATTTATAGCTTTGAAAACGCATTCGCTTTTGTCTTTGAGGGAAAGGGATTTCTCCACCCACTCACTTGGAAGCTGAAAAAGGCTCCCCCAGATACCTAACCCGGCATCTTTTGCATTCCCCCCTAAGTTTAAGTAATGGGGAGAAGCTGTGCGACTGGGAACAACCGTTCCTGCCCCTAGCAGGGCAGCAGCCAAATCCATTTCTCCGACATAACAAGTCGCCGTTACCCAAACAGAGGATTTCTCCGCAATCCAGCAATGCATTTTAATTATTCGATTCATCGCAATTAGTTTGTGCAAATCCAACGCTGCGACCATACCACAGGACCATAAATGGCCATTATGATCACATTTTTGACCAATTTCAGGAGCATCAATTCCAGTGAGTTGAATGATACGACCTTCGGCATACATTGTGTCCCCGTCAATCACGGTGACTTGAGAGGAATCAACCCAAAAACTTTTGAGTTCATTGGTCCCTGCATGAGCAGAAGAACTGGCAACAACCATTAATGAAAAAAAGACAATGAATCGAGACATATCACACCTTTAAAAACGCCAAAAAGTGAATTGAAACAAAACGATGACCGTTACATATTCCAAGCGGCCCAAAATCATTCCAGCATCTAAAACCCATTTCGCAGCATCTGGCAGGCTCTTGAAGTTTCCGGCAGGACCAATAATATCTCCAATGCCGGGGCCAACATTAGACAAGGCCGTCGCTGCACCACTTAATGCCGTTACCATATCTAGTCCTGTAAAGGCCAAGGCTGTCGTAATAAATGCAAAGCTTAGAATGAGCAAAATGAGATAAAGGAGAACAGCTTGGCTGATTTCAGAGTTGATTGGCCTGTTATTCATTTTCTGAGCAAAGATTCCACTCGGAAAAAGAAGCTGCATAAACTGTTTTTGAGATGAGAGCCAAAGAACATGAAAACGAAAAATTTTAATACCGCCAGCCGTGGAACCTGAACAGCCGCCGACAAACGTAAGGAAGAAGAAACACACAGGGGCAAACGCTCCCCATAAGGTGTAATCTTCCGACGCGTAGCCTGTTGTGGTAACAACAGAAATAATATTGAACGTTACCAATGTGAACGAATGGAAGAAATCGACCGCATCTACTTCCTCCTGGAATAAAAACCCACATAGGAAACAGGTCGCAAAAAGAAATAGAATGTAAACCTGGACTTGGTGATCTTCGAAAAATTCTGTCCATTTTTTATGTTTTATTGAAAAGAGCATGAGGGAAAATGGCACAGAGCCGATGAACATAAAGACAGAGGCGGTCCAAATTATATCCGCATTGGGAAAGGCGGCGAATGAAAGATCCGTTGTCGAAAACCCACCAGTGGAAAGGGTGGTCATGGCATGGATGATTGCATCAAACCCACTCATGCCTTCCACATAATAGAGCAAGCCACAAATCAGGGTGAGGCTTGAATAAATGACAAAAACCCCTGTTGCGACACTTTGGATGCGGGGGAATACTTTTCCAGATGTCTCTGATGATTCCAGTTGAAAAAGTTGCATCCCTCCGGTTTTTAAAACGGGGAAAATAGAAATTGCCATCACAACAATTCCGATGCCGCCAACCCATTGCAGCAACGCTCGCCAAAGTAAAATACCTGGGGGCAACAATTCCAAGCCACTTAAAATGGTTGCTCCTGTTGTCGTTAAGCCAGACACCGTTTCGAAAACTGAGTCCGTAAACGTCATGCTTTCAGAAGACCAGAAGAAAGGGAGTGAGGCAAAAAGGGGCAGCAACAGCCAACATGAAACGGTAAATAAATAGCCGTGCCTTAAAGTAAAATGAGCTGTATTTCGGTCTCGCCCAATGAACAAAATGATGGCAACAAAGGTTGTTATTGCAGCACTTAATTCAAATGCCTCCCATTCACTATCGTGAACAATAAAATCAAAAAGGGCGGGGACTTCCATTAATATGGCAAGAGCCGCCAGCAATCCCGATAAGGGGAAAAATATTGGACGTATATCCATTTCCAATCTCGCTTTAGGAACCCCGCCATAAATCTATCAAATGCTTTTAGAGCCAAACGACAAGGGAAGAAGTGCGACCAAGAGCGGCAAAACTCTTTTTCAAAGGATTATGCAAAATTGAGCATCAAATAGGCTTGTTCTGGTAAGTCCAAAAAATAAGCAAAGCTCCCAAAGCCAACCTTCAAATTTTCTTGTACTTTGCGAAGAAGCCTAACGAGGTCGTTTTGTTCTACTTCGCTTAAACCATTTTCAGTAACCAATTTAATTTCATCAGAAACATCATGCAGTTTATCAAGTAACGGCTTAGCTTCTTCTTTAATATAGACACGAACAATTCTGCGGTCATTGCTATCTTTTGTTCGTGAAATCAATCCGCTTTTATCCATACGGTCTAAAAGACGCCCTGCTGACGAACGATCAATCTCAAGGTGGTATGCCAATTCCATTTGAGAAATACCGGGGTTTTCCTTCAGGATAGAAAGGGCAACCCATTTCAGCCTCGTCAGCTTAAAAGGCCCTACTTTGCTATCAATTGTCGTTCGCAATTGATGGGCAACTTCGTGAACCAGCAGCGAGATCGTATGTTTGTTATTGTCGATCATAAAAAATATGTTGCAATAACAACTGTTGCTATTGCAACATAAAAATTATCAATGCAGCCATGCAGTAATATCATAGCAAACATCAGGGCATTAAATTTACCTAGGTTCAGGATTCATTAAACCCGCCATATAACGATAGCGGCTATATGGCTCTGGACTTACAATACCGAAAGACCCAATATGGCACTAGGCGGCATAACACCAAAACAGAAACTTGCTATGGTTATGCCCATAGCTGCTTAAACAATTCTACTTTCAGCATTCTTTAAAAAGGGGAGCATTACCGTATCGCCAGATGTTACCACGTCGATACAAGCTGGGAACTTTAGCCATTATGACCGTCCCCGATACGCCGTGTGTATCGCTTTTGTGTATCAGTTTGGCGATCCGGGTGAAAAAAGATGCCCGAAACTATCAATATGAGGGTCAATATTAGATGGCAAGAACCCTCTGCAACCCGCACCAACCCTATGCATACAACAAAACCCGCTCCTTTAGGGAGCGGGTTTTGAATGGTGGAGCCTAGCGGGATCGAACCGCTGACCTCAACACTGCCAGTGTTGCGCTCTCCCAGCTGAGCTAAGGCCCCATTTTTGTTAATCGCCGATTGGGATGAGCGGCGCGGAGGGGAAAATAGATCATCCTCCCCCCATTGCAAGTAAAAAATCCCCCTTTGGAGAGGTTTAACTTATTAATCCCCTCTGTCGACAATATCTTCGTCGATATGCTCCATCACTTCAGATAGGTCGTCATCATCTTCTCCGAGGTCTGACGCATCGGCAATCAGGCCATTCTCCTCATCGTCTTCAAGTTCATCCTCGTTAAGGCTCTCCTCCTCGACCAATTCTTCTAAGCTTTCAAGCTCATTACCATTGGCATCGACTTCTGCTGCCGCAGAAGTATCTTCTGCGACATCAAGTTTTTCTTCAGGAGTGAAGTGTGCTTTTGCCTTTTTTGGGGCCTTGCCACATTTCGGGCAGACGACTTTTTCAGCGTTAAGATCGTAATAGTTTGCACCGCAGCTATGGCAGTTATGTTTTTTACCGAGTTCCGGTTTGGCCACTTTTAATCCTCCAAAATCTTCCCGAACCGATCTAACCTTCGTTGATTAGATTTTCAAAACCTCATCTTCGATATGACAAAAACTTTTCTTCTTGGCAATGCCTCTCTATCAATTAGGCAGTATTTTATGTTACCTACCAAATCAAACCCCGTATAGAGAATTATAGAGAAATATTTTGACCTACCTCAGCTCTACAAAAGCCAGCCCTTTAAAGGGTGAAATTTCTGTCCCTGGAGACAAGTCCATCTCCCATCGGGCTTTGATGTTTGGTGCCCTCGCCACCGGGAAAACAAAGATAACAGGCCTTCTTGAAGGGGA
This sequence comes from uncultured Thalassospiraceae bacterium, assembly GCA_965368165.1. Lineage (GTDB taxonomy): Bacteria > Pseudomonadota > Alphaproteobacteria > Rhodospirillales > JAPHRK01 > JAPHRK01. The sequence goes on from CBDULT010000005.1 coordinate 91,604, forward strand.
GGATGTCCTGGCGACCGCCAAAGCTTTGAAAATATTAGGAGCTTCCGTCTCCCGAGAAGATAACGAGCAATGGACGGTAATCGGCCGTGGCGTTGGGGGATTTGTTGAACCCAATGAAGTCTTGAACATGGGAAATGCGGGAACAGCCGCCCGTTTGATGATGGGGATTCTTGCCTCATATCCGTTTACAAGCTTCATGACAGGTGATGCCTCTCTTTGTTCTCGGCCTATGGAACGGGTGATGAAGCCATTGCGTGAAGGGGGGGCTTCTTTTCTAACCCGCTCTCAAGGGAGATTACCTCTCGCCATTACAGGAGCGACAGACCCCCTGCCGACAGAATATGAGCTTCCCGTTGCTTCGGCCCAAGTTAAGTCAGCGATTCTTTTGGCTGGTCTCAATGCGCCCGGTGAAACCAGGGTCATCGAGCCAACCCCTTGCCGAGATCATACCGAGCTTATGCTGCGCCACTTTGGCGCAGACATTACGGTCACAGAAAATGAAGGGGGGGGACGCACCATCACTCTCAAGGGTCAGCCCGAATTATCGGCTGTCGATGTCAATGTTCCTGGCGACCCTAGTTCAGCCGCCTTTCCCATGGTCGCCGCCCTTTTAGTTGCCGATTCGCACGTGACACTAACCAACGTAGGGCTGAATCCTCTCCGCACAGGTCTTTTTCAAACCCTGCAAGAAATGGGGGGGTCAATTTCCATTGAGAACCTGCGCACCGAAGCCGGCGAATCGGTTGGCGACCTGGACATCGAAGCCAGTTGCCTAAAAGGAGTTGAAGTCCCCCCCGAACGCGCCCCTTCTATGATCGACGAATACCCGGTCCTGGCCATGGCAGCGGCTTGCGCTGAAGGGCGTACCAAAATGACGGGTTTATCGGAGCTACGGGTTAAAGAAAGCGATCGCCTTGAAGCCATTGTTAAAGGACTGAAAGCTTGTGGGGTTGAAGTGGCGAGCGGCGAGGATTGGTTGACAGTCAATGGCACAGGTAAACCACCCAAAGGGGGTGTCGAAATTGCCAGCCAACTTGACCATAGACTCGCGATGGCTTTTCTGGTTTTAGGAATGGTCAGCGACCACCCCATCACCATTGATGACGGCAGCCCTATCAACACCAGCTTTCCAGGTTTTGTCGAGTTAATGAATAATATCGGCACCAAAATTACTTAACTAAAACAAGGTCGTGACTGCGGCCCGCCAATCGGTTGACGTAAGGCTGCATGCCGTTTGAACGCGGATTGATCAAAGATCAATCCTAATATTAAAGGGGATATATTTATGATAGTCGCTATTGATGGACCTGCAGCCGCAGGAAAAGGCACCTTGGCTCGACGCATCGCTAAGGAGCTGAATTTTGCCTATTTGGATACGGGGATAATTTACCGAGCAACCGGCATGAAAGTTGTCCACCTTGGCGGCAATCCTGAGGACCCCGTAGCCGGAGAAAAAGCGGCACGTTCTCTCGATCCACAAACTTTTGATGATCCCATTCTAAGGACCGATACGGCGGCCAGTGCTGCCTCAAAAGTATCGGCGATTCCTGCCGTGCGTACCGCCCTCCTGGACTTTCAAAAAAGCTTTGCGGCCTCTCCCGGAGGGGACTACCAAGGGGCCGTTCTGGATGGTCGGGATATTGGAACGGTCGTATGTCCCGATGCGCCAGCGAAGCTTTTCATCACAGCTTCCATGGAAGTTCGGGCCGAAAGACGCTTTAAAGAGTTGCAGGAAAGAGGAGTCGAGGCTATATATGCCCGCGTTCTGCAGGATATGAAGGAACGAGACGAACGAGATTCGTCACGGGCAACAGCTCCCTTAACGGCAGCCGAAGACGCCCTGGTTCTCGATACGAGTGAGATGTCAGCCGATGAGGTCTTTAAAAAAGCCTTATCATTTATTGCTGAAAAGAGGGGCTAACCCCTTTTAAAATCTCCGCCTTGCCGAATTTTTGTTCAAGGGTGCGGCTGCGCCCCGCCAATCGGTTGGCGTAAGCCTCAAGGGTTTTTAGGGATATTCCCTAGTGCTTAAGCGGCGTTTGAGCGAAATATAGTTGCCTAGGGCCGCCTCGCCTAAGAATGGGGTGGCTTTTTGGCGTTTGGTTTAATTGCGACAAGACCGCTGGAAACAACCGGCTGGCCGGAAAGCAAAAATATAAGGACACGACATTTACTATGACTGAAGAGAATTTTGCAGACCTATTAGCGGAATCCCTGGGCGAAGATAATCGCTTCACTGGCTCCGTCGTTACCGGACTAATTGTTAAAATCGAAAACGACCATGTGATCGTTGACGTTGGACTGAAGTCCGAAGGCCGTATCCCGGTAAAAGAATTCAAAGACCCAGGTGTTGAGTTTACCCTCACCGCAGGCGACTCTGTCGACGTATTCGTCGAGCGTTATGAAGATCGTGAAGGTATCATCAGCCTGAGCCGTGACAAAGCACGTCGCGAAGAAGCTTGGCGTGATCTCGAAAAAGCCTTCGAAGCTGGTGAGCGCGTTAATGGCTCCATCTTCGGACGTGTTAAAGGCGGCTTTACTGTTGACGTTGCAGGTGCTGTGGCCTTCTTGCCTGGCTCCCAAGTCGACATCCGTCCGGTTCGTGACATTGGCCCCCTCATGGGCAACCCACAACCCTTCCAAATTCTCAAAATGGATCGCGCTCGCGGCAACATTGTTGTTTCCCGTCGTGCCGTTCTTGAAGAAACCCGCGCAGAAGCTCGTACCGAACTCATCTCCAACCTTAAAGAAGGTGAAGTTCTCGAAGGTATCGTTAAAAACATCACTGATTACGGCGCCTTCGTCGATCTTGGTGGTGTTGATGGACTGTTGCACGTTACCGACATTGCTTGGAAACGTATCAACCATCCTTCCGAAGCTCTGCAAATCGGCCAAACGGTCAATGTTCAGGTTATTCGCTTCAACTCAGAAAACCAACGCATCAGCCTTGGCATGAAGCAACTTGAAGCTGATCCTTGGGAAGGCGTCGAAGCCAAATTCCCCATCGAAGGCAAATTCTCAGGTCGCGTCACCAACATCACCGATTATGGTGCATTCGTCGAGCTGGAACCAGGCGTCGAAGGTTTGGTTCACGTTTCCGAAATGTCCTGGACCAAAAAGAACGTTCATCCTGGCAAAATCGTTTCTACCTCTCAGGAAGTGGAAGTTTGTGTTCTCGATGTGGACGGCAGCCGTCGTCGTATCAGCTTGGGCCTCAAACAGTGCATGGAAAACCCATGGGAAGGCTTCACCGATAAGTTCCCAGTTGGTTCTGAAATCGAAGGCGAAATCAAGAACATCACCGAATTCGGTCTGTTTGTCGGCATGCCCGGTGACATCGACGGTATGGTTCACCTTTCTGATCTCTCTTGGGAAAAAACGGGCGAAGAAGCCATCAACGACTATGAAAAAGGCCAAGTGGTTAAAGCTAAGGTCCTCGACATTGACGTTGAGAAAGGTCGCATCAGCCTGGGTATTAAACAACTCAGCAAAGATCCATTTGCCGATGGCATTTCTGGCCTCAAAAAAGGCACACCAACCACGGCAGTTGTGACAGCTGTTACCGAGAACGGTCTGGAAGTAACTGTTGGTGATGGCATTCCTGGCTTCATCCGCAAGAACGACCTGTCTAAAGAACGTTCTGAGCAACGCCCTGAGCGCTTTGCAACTGGCGAGACGGTAGACGTTAAAGTCACCCAGATCGACCAATCCAACCGCAAAGTTTCTCTCTCTATCAAAGCCCTTGAGGTTGAGGAAGAGAAAGACGCGATGGCCAAATACGGTTCAAGCGACTCCGGCGCAAGCCTTGGCGACATCCTTGGTGCCGCTCTGGAAGCCAAAAAAGAAAAAACCAAAGACTAATCAGTCTGACGTTTTTCGACACAGAACAAAGAAAACCCCTCGAGCCTTTCGGTTCGGGGGGTTTTCTTTTAAATTTGATTTGATACTGTCCGAATTGAAGTCAATTCGCACATACGTTCAAGTGCCATTTGAGTGTTGGGAGTATCCCAAAAAAACCTTAGGGCTTACACGCAACGGTGCGCGGACCGCAGTCGCGGCCTTGAAACTTACAAAAGGTTAGTTAACCATGTCCCTTGATGCCGATTCGGTTGTTGATCGTCGCCAACTAAAAAAACGTCTCCGCCTGTGGCAGGTCATTGGCGTGATTGCCATTGGCATCACCATCGCCCTGTTTATTGGACGGGGGGAGTTCTCCCCAAAAATTGGCGACTATATTGCTCGTTTTGATGTATCGGGCATCATTGTTGACAACCCAAACCGCGACAAGCTCCTTGCTGACCTCGCCAAAGATGAAAAGGTGAAGGCCGTTGTTCTGCGTATCAACAGCCCCGGTGGAACTGTGGTTGGCGGCGAAAATCTCTATCACTCCCTTCGTGAGATTGCCAAAGAAAAACCTGTTGTTGCCGTGATGGGGGAACTGGCAACCTCTGCAGGATACATGACAGCGATTGCAGCGGATCATATTGTCGCGCGGCAAGGCACCGTCACCGGGTCAATTGGTGTGATCTTGCAAACCACTGAGTTTACGGGCCTGCTTGAAAAGCTTGGCATTAAACCGGAAGCGATCAAAAGCCGCCCCTTGAAAGCACAACCAAACCCCATGGAAGTTTTAAGTGATGAAGGCCGGGCCGTAGCTCAAGGTGTAGTGAGTGATATGTACCAGATGTTTGTCGAAATGGTCGCTGAACGACGCAACATGACCATGGACCAAACCATGCTCCTTGCTGATGGGCGAATCTACACCGGACGGCAAGCTTTTAAAAACGGCCTGATTGATGCCCTCGGGGGAGAAGAAACCGCCCTGCAATGGCTTAGGGAAAAAAGAGAGGTAAACACGTCTCTCCCGCTCGAAGATGTGCGCTTGAAGGATAAATTACCTAATTTTGAAGACTTTATTGGAGGTTTATCTGGAAAAAGTCTGTTTCCAGAGAGGCTTACACTTGACGGACTTCTCTCGCTTTGGCACCCTGTCAAATAATACGGGGAAGAAATCCCGCCCTGCAAGCAGTGAGGTGTGGCTTATGACTAAATCAGAATTGATAACAATTTTAGCGGAAGCTAATCCGCATCTGTATCAAAGAGATGTGGAACGCATCGTCTCAACCATCTTTGATGAGATATCTGCTGCCTTGGCAAAAGGGGATCGAGTAGAGCTCCGAGGCTTTGGTGCCTTCTCCGTCAAGCAACGGGATGCCCGCGTTGGCCGCAACCCACGCACTGGTGATGCAGTTAAGGTGGAATCAAAGCACATTCCATTTTTTAAAACCGGCAAACAACTTCGGGAAAAATTAAACGGTTGATTTAACAATTGCTTTTTAAGCTATTGTTTTGTCCCTCAAACGCCGGGGGCCATAGGGGTGACCCTCGCCTATTCAGACACTCCGTGACCCCGAGTGCGCTTTTGCGCTTGGCTCACGCGCGAATAATCGCGCGGGGCCTTAATGGGCCATAAAGAAGTTATTTATAGCTAATAAACCAGATCATAAAACTTGGCCTTTATCGTTTTGTATTGGTATAAAGCTATTTAGTAATGTCAATGCTCGGACAAGACCACAACTGTGGTCCGCCATTCACTTGGCGTAAGCCTGCATGGCGTTTGAACGCAGATTGCATATGCAATCTTAACCAGCTAAAGAGGATATAGCCATGCGGCTGATTTCCTGGATTATTGTTGCCGTCATTGCCATTGCGGCGATGTCATTTGCTATTTCCAACCGGGAACTGGTTACCCTTAATCTTTGGCCTTTCCCCTTTGTTCAAGAGACCCCACTTTATCTGGCTATTCTAGGGGCTTCTTTGATTGGTTTTCTTGTTGCCGGAACCCTTTCCCTCTTCCCTTTGACCAAATGGAAACATCTCGCCCGCAGCCGGGCCCGTGATCTGGAGATTTCTGAACGTAAAATTGAGCGTTATAAATCTCAAATCAGCGATTTAGAATCGGCGGCTGAAAAGAAAAAATCCTCCCCTCAAAGCCAATCCCTTGCTTTGTCGCCCCAGGATAATAAATCGGCAGATGCGGCTTAATCTCTGTGATTAGCATTGAGGCACAACAGGTCATTGAGGCCCTGGATTATCCATCCTTAATAAACCGACTCTGCTCTGCATTTAAAGACGATATTACGGTACCCTTGCGCCACCACCATACCATTCCTGGGCTTGAGGGGAATTCTGAGGCCACTCTACTTCTCATGCCCGCTTGGAAACTTGGTGAGGTTATCGGCATCAAGATTGCCAGTGTTTTTACTGATAACAACCAACAAAACTTACCCGCCGTTATGGCCTCCTATCTGCTTTTAAACGGGGAAACGGGTACGCCTTTAGCCATGATTGAGGGGCGGGAACTCACCGCACGACGTACAGCAGCAGCCTCGGCCCTGGCTTCTCGCTACCTCTCTCGCCTCGACAGCACTCACTTGCTCATGGTGGGAACGGGGAAGCTCGCTCCGGAACTGATCAGGGCCCATGCCAGTATCCGACCGCTTGAACAGGTAACCCTTTGGGGACGCTCCTTTGAAAAGGCTCAAGCTCTGGCAAGATGTTTTGAAGGTGAGGCTTTTCAGGTTACGGCGACAAATGATTTAGAACAGGCGACCGCCCAGGCTCATATTATTTCCTGTGCCACATTGAGCGAATCCCCTCTGGTTAAAGGGGCATGGCTGCAACCGGGGCAGCACTTGGATTTGGTCGGCGGTTTTCGACCACATATGCGCGAAACCGACGATGAGGCCCTTAAACGCTGCCGAATTTTTGTCGACACCCGTGCCGGAGCCAGCAAAGAAGCTGGAGATATTGCCGATCCGTTAAAGCGCGGTATTATTACGACAGCCGACCTTAACGCTGATCTGTTTGATCTGTGCCGAGGGACCTTTCAAGGGCGGGATACCGTTCAAGAAATCACTTTGTTTAAATCGGTTGGGACAGCCCTTGAAGATCTCGCGGCAGCCCAATTGGTCTATGAAAAATTTAAGGAAGACCTATGACCGCCATCTCCAAACCCTCTGATCGTATTTTTGTTGCCCTTGATACCACTGACGTGGCAACTGCGGTTTCCTTAGCTGAAAAACTCAGAGACTGGGTGGGGGGGGTGAAGATGGGCAAAGAGTTCTTCACCGCCAATGGTCCTCAAGGGGTCGCAGAAGTGAGCAAAGTCGGTATGCCAGTCTTTCTCGACCTCAAGTGGCACGATATTCCCAACACTGTGGCCGCAGCGGTTCGCGCCTCCCAGCCCCTGAACCCTTTGTTCGTTAATGTCCATGCTTCAGGCGGTGCCGTGATGATGCAAAAGGCCGCTGAGGCCGCCGCTGAAGGCGGCGCGAATCGCTCTAAGGTTCTGGGAGTCACCGTCCTAACCTCCATGGGTAAAGATGATCTGGAAGGTATCGGCGTAGAATGTTCAATCCTTGACCAAGTGGTTCGCCTCGCCAGACTTGCCAAAGCTTCCGGTCTTGATGGAGTGGTCTGCTCCGCCAAAGAAATCACGGCTATTCGGGAGGCCTGTGGCCCTGACTTCGCCCTCATGGTCCCCGGTATCCGTCCTTCTTGGGCCGCCACCGGAGACCAAAAACGCATCATGACCCCAAGCGATGCGGTCGCCGCCGGAGCCGATTACTTGGTTATCGGCCGCCCTATCACCCAAGCCGACGACCCGGTGGAAGCCGCGAAAAAGATTGCAGAAGAATTGGGTTAACCCCTCATGACCATCGCTGTCAAAATTTGTGGCCTAAAAGATCGAGACTCCGTCATTGCTGCCGTTGAAAACGGCGCGAGCTATCTGGGCGTTGTCTTTTTTCCACCGAGTCCGCGCAATATTGCACCCGAGGAAGCCGCCATTATTCTTGATGGAGTCTCCAGCGAAGTTAGTAAGGTTGGGTTGTTTGTTGACCCTGATGACAACTTTATCGAACAGGTACTGCGGTATGTGCGCCTTGACCTGATCCAGCTTCATGGCAAAGAGACCCCCGTTCGGGTTGAGGAAGTTCGCCAGAACTTTGGCTTACCCGTGATGAAAGCCTGCCCGATTTCAGAACCCGCAGATATCAAAGCCGCCCGCGCTTACGAGGGGGTGGCGGACCGTTTGCTATTTGATGCTAAGCCTCCCAAAGGGGCGACCCGCCCCGGGGGGAATGCGGTAGCCTTTGATTGGGCTTTGCTCAAAGATATAACCTGGTCGTGCCCCTGGATGCTGGCGGGGGGATTGCACACAGGAAATGTTTTAGAGGCCGCAACAACCTCAGGGGCAACAGCCGTTGATATCTCATCTGGCGTAGAGTCTGAGCCAGGCGTGAAAAGCCCCGAGATGATCGAACAGTTTCTTGCCAAAGTTATCCCCTAAATAGGCTGTTCACACCACCATAGTTGGTCTATAAAACCGCTTCTTATTTCTCCCTTGGGGTTGGGATCTGTTTGTAATGAATAAACCGAATACTTTTCGTGCCGGACCGGATCAGGACGGACATTTTGGAATCTATGGTGGACGCTACGTCGCTGAAACTTTGATGCCCCTCATGCTCGACCTGGAAAAAGCTTACAACGAAGCTCAAAATGACCCCGCTTTTGCAGAAGCCATCAAGGGCTATTTCAAATCCTATGTCGGTCGCCCTAGCCCGCTCTATTTTGCCGAGCGCATGACGGCCCATTTCGGTGGGGCCAAAATTTATTTCAAACGCGAAGACCTCAACCATACGGGTGCCCACAAGATCAACAACTGCATTGGGCAAATTCTGCTCGCCAAACGCATGGGCAAAACCCGCATCATTGCCGAAACAGGTGCCGGACAACATGGCGTGGCAACGGCAACCGTCTGTGCTCTGTTTGATATCCCCTGTGTAATTTTCATGGGGGCGAAAGATATTGACCGCCAGGCACCTAACGTTTTCCGCATGAAAATGCTTGGGGCTGAAGTTCGCCCCGTCACGGCCGGAGCCGGAACTCTTAAAGACGCCATGAACGAAGCCATGCGCGATTGGGTGGCCACGGTGGATACCACCTATTATCTCATCGGCACAGCGGCAGGTCCTCACCCTTACCCTGCGATGGTTCGCGATTTCCAATGCATCATTGGTGACGAAACCAAAGTGCAAATCATGGAAGAAGAAGGCCGATTGCCCGATAGTGTTGTCGCTTGTGTTGGTGGTGGTTCAAATGCCATTGGCATTTTTCACCCCTTCCTGGATGATACCAGCGTAAAGATTGTTGGGGTTGAAGCAGCAGGCTTGGGTGTGGATACAGACAAGCATGCCGCCTCCCTGACGGGTGGTGCTCCCGGTGTGTTGCACGGCAACCGCACCTATCTTTTGCAAGACGACGACGGACAAATCACCGAAGCTCATTCCATTTCTGCCGGGCTAGATTACCCTGGCATTGGACCAGAGCATAGCTGGCTGAAAGATGTTGGGCGGGTTAATTTCGTTCCTGTTACCGATGATGAAGCCGTGGCAGCTTTTCAGCTTTGCACCAAGCTTGAAGGTATTATCCCGGCACTGGAAAGCTCCCATGCTATCTCACATGTGGGTAAAATGGCGGCCGACTTGCCTAAGGACCATATCATTGTCATGTGCATGAGCGGACGCGGCGACAAAGATGTTCCCACAATCGCCGCCGCCATAGGAGCCGACCTATGAGTGAGACCCGTATCGACAAACGCTTTAAAGCTTTGAAAGCAGAAGGTCGCCCCGGCTTGGTCACCTTTCTTACCGCCACCGACCCGGACCACGACACCTCCCTGGCTTTGCTCAAAGGCTTGCCAAAAGCGGGGGCCGATGTGATCGAACTTGGCATGCCATTCTCCGACCCCATGGCGGATGGCCCAGCTATTCAGGCAGCCTCTCTGCGAGCCTTAGAGAAGGGTGGCAATATGCGTCGCACCCTGGATATGGTTCGGGAATTTCGCAAAGATGAAGCCGACACCCCCATCGTTTTGATGGGTTACTACAACCCTATTTATCGTTATGGGCCTCAAGCCTTTATCAAAGATGCTTTAGAGGCCGGGGTTGATGGATTAATCGTTGTTGACCTGCCGCCGGAAGAAGAAGGGGAGTTTGCTCTGCCTGCCACAAGGGCCGGATTAAATTTTATCTATCTCACCGCCCCAACCACAGACGATGAACGTCTGGACCGGGTGCTGGAAAACGCCAGCGGTTTTGTTTACTATGTCTCCATTGCCGGGGTAACGGGAACAGCCTCCGCCAATCAGGCTTCGGTCGCCAAAGCCTTAGAACGCTTGCGGCACCATACGGATTTACCCATCGCTGTCGGTTTTGGCATCAAAACCCCAAGCCAAGCCGCCGCAATTGGTGAAGTTGCGGATGCTTCTGTTGTTGGAACGGCTTTAATTAATCAATTAACAAACCATCTAGATGAGAACGGCATTGCCAAGCCGGAACTCATCGATAGTGTATTAGGTATGGTCAAAGAGTTGGCCGATGGCGTACGTGGTGTGCGCAAAAATGGAGAAGCATAAATGAACTGGCTGACAAATTTTGTACGCCCCAAGCTTAAAAGCCTCGTCCAGAAAAAGGACGTGCCAGAAAACTTGTGGGAGAAGTGTCCATCTTGCAGTCAGATGATTTTCCATCGGGAGCTGGATGATAACATGCGGGTCTGCCCCCATTGTAATCATCACATGCGATTAGACGCTAAAAAACGTTTGGAAATGTTCTTCGATAAAGGGGAATATCAAACTATTGAGCTTCCCCCCACCGTCGCCGACCCATTAAAATTTAAAGACCGCCGCAAATATTCCGAACGCCTCAAAGAAGCTCGAACCAATACGCCAGATGTTACGGACGGTATCCTGGTGGGCCATGGTAAAATGGGAGGCAACAATGTGGTTGCCGCTGTTTTCGAATTCAGCTTTATGGCCGGGTCCATGGGTGTTGCGATCGGGGAAGCCATTGTCGCCGCCGCGCGCCTCGCTGTGGTGCAAGACGCCGCCCTGATTATGGTGCCTGCCTCCGGTGGTGCCCGCATGCAGGAAGGTATATTGTCTTTGATGCAAATGGCCCGCACCACCGTGGCTGTTGAAGAAGTTCGCGACGCTGGCTTGCCTTATATTGTGGTTTTGTCAGACCCTACCACCGGCGGCGTTTCTGCTTCCTTTGCGATGCTGGGCGATATTGCTATTGCCGAACCGGGGGCCTTGATCGGTTTTGCGGGCGCACGCGTTATTGAACAAACCATTCGTGAAACCCTCCCCGATGGCTTTCAACGGGCAGAATATCTGCTTGATCACGGCATGATTGACATGGTCACCCCACGCACTGAACTGCGTGACACCCTGGTTCGGATTATTTCACTGCTTCGCAATCCCAAGCCAGCGGGTATCTTGGTTCCTCTCCCTAGTGAGGAAAAACCTCAAGAGGTCGAAGAGGTCGAAGCGGAGATTATTGAACCTGAAACCGAGGAAGAGCCAATCGGTGACGGCAAAGAGTGACGACGCCCTTGCGCGCTTAACGAAACTCCACCCCAAGGTTATTGATTTATCCCTTGGTCGGATTGAAGGGCTGCTCAAAAAACTGGGCAACCCTCATCACCAATTACCGCCAGTTATTCATATCGCTGGAACCAACGGCAAGGGCTCTACTCTGGCTTTTCTGCGCAGCTTGTTCGAGGCTGGCGGCTATAGAGTTCACGCCTATACGTCACCCCACCTGGTGCGGTTCCATGAGCGCATTCGGGTTGCCGGGGAACTGGTCAACGAAGATGAGCTTTTCCGTCTGTTAGAGGATTGCGAACAAGCCAACGGCGAAAATCCTATCACCTTTTTTGAAGTCACGACGGCAGCGGCTTTTCTGGCTTTCTCCCGCACTCCCGCCGATGTTGTTTTGCTGGAAACCGGGTTAGGCGGACGTCTTGACGCTACCAATCTGATTGACCAACCCGCCCTCACGGTCCTTACGTCCATCGCCCTTGATCACCAAAGCTATCTTGGTGATACATTAACGGAGATTGCCGGAGAAAAAGCAGGGATTATAAAGCCCGGCGTCCCTTGCATCTGCGCCAAACAGTCCCCCGAAGCATTGAAAGTCATCACAGCTAAAGCCACGGAAGTTGGCGCGCCACTTTTGGTTTCTGGCGATGACTGGCAGATCATAAAAACCCCGGAAGGATTCACTTATCGAGCAGCAGAAGGGACTCTCAGTTGCCCTCAACCTGGACTGTTAGGCGATCATCAATATGCCAATGCCGGATTGGCTGTGGCTTGTATTGACACTTTATTTGAGCATTTCAAAATTTCAGATGAAGCGGTAGATAACGGCATCAAAAACGTTGAATGGCCAGCCCGTTTACAACAGTTAACCAACATCCCTCTCCCCGAAGGATGGGAACTCTGGCTCGATGGGGGGCATAATCCAGCAGCAGGAGAAATGATTGCCGCCCAATGCAGCAAATGGGACGACAAGCCTCTCCATATAATCTGTGGTATGCTGAACTCAAAAAATCCAGAAGGATTCCTTGAGCCTCTGGCTCCCTACCCTAAAACCTTCCAAGCGGTTTCCATTCCGGGAGAGCCAAATAGCTTAACGGCTCAAGAAACCGCCACAGCCGCCGAAAAAGTCGGAATTACAGCCAGCACAGCTCGTGATGTTCAAACAGCGATTGCCAATATTACCAACAAATCTTCCGCGCGAATACTTATCTGCGGCTCCCTTTATCTGGCTGGAAAAGTTCTCGCCTTATAAGTAGAAATCATTAGTCCCCTTTTCTATATTATGCAGCGATGGATTCAACGGGTCACTGCAACATACGATATAATCTTACTATCAAGAAAGATTATATCGTATGTACAAGTCAGGCCCTATGGATGAGTGTAAGAAAACAATAATTTGGGATAAATGGGGAAGCGGCCGTTCTATGGGTGAGATCGCACGGACTGTTCTGCCGCCTACTCAGCTAATGTGACTTTCCTTGGGTTTAAATTTCAAGCATCCCTCAAACAAAAAACCCCGCCGTTTCCAGCAGGGTTTTTATCATATATATGAGGCCTTGATCAGATGACTGATTCAACCCACTCGAACAATTTGTTCTTAGGTAAGGCACCAATTTTGGTGGCGGCTACTTGACCGTCTTTGAACAACATCAGGGTTGGAATACCGCGTACACCGTACTTAGAAGGGGTGCCGGGGTTTTCGTCAATGTTGATTTTGGCAATGGTTACTTTGCCGCCCATATTCGCTGCAAGCTCATCAAGAGCCGGAGCGATTTGTTTACATGGACCGCACCATTCGGCCCAAAAATCAACAAGTACCGGACCCTCTGACTTCAGAACATCGGCGTCAAAGCTGTCGTCGGAAACGTGTTTGGTCATATTATTTTCCTTTACTCCGGCTCACTAAAAGCCCGTTTAGTTTTCGCGTTGGTATGGAATTTATGGAGATGGAGTCCCATAGTCAAGGTGCTGAGAAGCTAATATATCATTTGGCAATTCCATCAGCCTTGGGCCATCGGTCCAGAGCAACAGACAGCGCACTTGTTTTCCTTGGTAAATTTGCGCCACCAGGTGTTGATAGATTGCCATTTGTCGCAAATAACTTTTAGCCACACCTTGAACCTGAGAGGGAGGAGGTCGATTGGTTTTGTAATCAACGATAAACACCTCATCTCCCTCAACCACGATCCTGTCGATTCGCCCTGACACCACATGACCCTCAACTTCGCCAACAAGGGGAACCTCAGCCCGAGAGTCCGGTCCAAAAAGAGCTTTATAGTCGGGCGTATTGATGACGGCCAAAACTTCCGCTACCAATATTTTACGCTCATCTGACTCTAAGGTTTTTCCAGCTTGCTCCACCCATTTAGAGGCAGTTTCTTGCCGACGTTCTGGGGCAATTCCAGGCAGGGTTTCCAACAAACGGTGAATAAGTTGGCCTCTTAAAAACCGCGCTGAATCATTTGCCGCAAAAGGTGATTGACCACTGGGCTCTTCTCCTGGTTTAGACGGCATTAAGGGGTTTGAGGGCGTCGGTTCTTTCGGTGGCAAAGCTCTGGCCCAATCGGGGAGGTCCATTAAAGGCGGCAGGCTCTTATCGCCATCATCTTTCTCTTTTGGGGCAACCGTCTGTTCAGACATATAAAAGGTCACCTGAGAGCTTTCCGTCTCTCCATGGGAGGCGAGGAACTCATCTTCTGATTTTTCCGCAAACCCACTGAGGGCATTTTCGACCAAACGATACCAGCACTTTTCAGACGGAGCCGTTTTCATGCCCCAACCGCAAACATAAAGCTGATCTTCCGCACGGGTCATGGCGACATAAAGCAAACGTCGATGTTCTTCGTCTGCCAGTTGCTTGAGGCGTTGTTTTTCCTGTTCGGCAATCTCTTCACTATAGGCCGCTTTGGGGGGCCAGAGCATCAAATCCTGGGGCCAAAGCAGTTCATGACTACCTTTAGGAACCTGCATGGTATCGGGTAAAAAAACCACCGGAGCTTGCAAACCTTTGGCCCCATGAACGGTCATGATGCGCACCGCATCGTTGTTGCCTTGGTCCAAATCTCGTTTGACCTGAATTTCCCCTTGTTCCAGCCAAAAGAGGAACCCCTCCAGGGTTGGGATATGTGAGCGTTCGTAAGAAAGTGCCAGGTCCATAAATTCATTAATCGGGTCTTCTGCATCAGGACCCAGACGGGCCTGAAGTTTGCGCCATCCATCAAGGCTATTGAGCACATAAGAGAAAAGCTCAAAAGGGGGCATGCGGTCAGTTTTGCCGAGAACATCGTTGAGAAAAGCCAAAGCTGTAGCAAAGCTCTCACCCTCTCCCGCTTTATTGCGCAGGGAGTTATAAAGCGTCCCTTCCCGCCGATAAGCCAGGGTAAACAACTGCTCTTCGCTCAAGCCCCCCAATGGCCCCTTAAGCACGGTTGCTAAGGTGAGATCATCCTCTGGCAAAAGTAAAAACCGCCCTAAGGCCATCAGGTCCATCACCGCTATTTGCTCGGTCAGCACCATGCGGTCGGCTCCGGCAACAGGCACATTGCCCAGCTTCAACTCCCGCACCAACTCTTCAACAAACCCACTGCGGCGGCGCACCAGCACCAGAATATCTCCCGCCGTTATCGCCCGCCCACGGCTTTCAAGTTTCCTCGACCCGTCAGTGAGGGAAATGATTTTTTTTGCTACCAGGGAAGCCAGTCGAGCTCTTGGGGAATCCACAGCCAAGGGTTCTACCGGGGGTTTCCAAGGGGTTTGCTCTTCGCCGCCCTTTGGCACAACCGGAGGCCAAAGCTCAACCAGACCGGCCTGCCCAACCCGCCAAGCTTGGTGAGAAATCACCCGCCCATCCAAAGCCACCCCTTGGGCTCCATGGTCGGGGGAAAATACCTGGTCAACCACCTTCAATACGGCAGAGGTAGAGCGGAAAGACACGGTGAGAGGCACCTCTCGCCAATCTTCCCCACTTTCGGCGACTGATTCGGCAAACAACCCGCGCATGCGTTCAAACTCTGCTGGGTCGGCGCGCTGGAAGCTGTAGATCGATTGCTTCGCATCCCCGACAGCAAAGACAGTGCGCCCGCTTTCATGGGTACCTGCTCCAGCAAAAAATTCTCCGGTGAGGGCTTCTACCACACCCCATTGATCCGGGTTGGTATCCTGGGCTTCATCCACCAATACATGCTCAATGCCACCATCAAGTTTGTAAAGCACCCATGGGGCAACGCCAGGCTTCTTGAGCAAATCACGGGCGGTCAAAATCAAATCATCATAATCGAGCAAGGCCCGTTGCGCTTTGCGCCGTTCATATTCCACCAACAAACCATCGGCTAAACGCAACAGAGCCGAGGTGGCTTGGGCGGTAACAACCGCCTTTTTACGGTTTTCCAAGCGCACCAACCGCTCAGCCTCATCCGCTAAAGCTTCAATAGCTGAAGGAACAGCCTCACCCGCTTTTTTGGTAATCAGGGTCTTGCGCGGTTCCCCTTTCCCGGTGAGGAAAACCCCTAAATAGGTTTTAAAAGTGGCCTGCCGTCGTTCTGCATCATCCGCCAACCAAGCCGCTAGAAGTGCTCCTCGATCTTTGTCGGTTTTACTGCCATTGAGCAAAGCCCCGGCAGCCTCTCTTAAAGCAGAGCCCTCAAAATTAGATTCTTCGCAAGCCCAACTCAGCAGGCTTTCCAGGTCCTCTCCTGGGGCAACTTCCAGAAGTTGTTCAACCTTTACAATTACGCCGTCAACAGAGCCAAACCGGGCAATCAAACGCTTGATCCGCCCCCGCTCCGACGCCAAAGCCCCCATCAGTTGGGGAAAAGCGCTTTCATGGAGGTAGGAGGTGACAACCGCCAAAGCTTGGGCAAGTTGGTCGTTCCCCCCCTGTCGGCTTTGTTGCAGCATGGTTTCTTGAGCTGTGAGAAGCATTTCAGCAGCATCGCGCTCATCCATTACTGTGAAGTGAGGGGCAAGGCCAGACTCTAAGGGAAACCGTCCCAACAAGGATTGGCAAAAGGCGTGGATGGTTTGGATATGCATACCGCCAGGGGTATCAAGCACTTGGACAAACAGGCGGCGGGCGCGAGCAAGGGCGGTCTCACTTGGAGATTTTCCTAGAAGGGACCTAAGCTCCTCTCGAAGAGACTCTTGTTCTCTGGTCGCCCAATCGGAAAGAAGATCGGCAATCCGGGTCGACATTTCTGCCGCTGCCGCTTTGGTGAAGGTCAGGCAGAGGATGCGTTCGGGGCGCACCCCATCGAGTAACAGGCTCAAGACGCGGTCGGTTAAAACTTTGGTTTTGCCCGTTCCGGCTGATGCCGCGACCCAAACCGACGCCTTAGGGTCTGACGCTAGGCGTTGAGCGTTTTCTGCCTGTTGGAGAATAGGGTTTTCACTCATTCCTTATCCCCTTCCCCTGCCGCCCATTCTTTAAGGCGGGCCAGATGACCATAATCACTATACTTGGGGGCCATTTCAGGATTAGGGCGGGCTTCGTAAGGGGTATCCAGGCGATCAAAAGCATCGATCAGGCCCTGTAAACCTTCGAGGGCCTCTTGAGCCAAGATTGCCGTGTCGCCGCCGGCATCGCGAATTTCTCCGGCTGGTTCACTGCCTTTAAGGCGCCAGTATTCCAGGGCAGATACTGGGGCGGCTTTTAAACCGTCAAAGCTCCCCGATTGAACCATCGCCGCTTCCAGAGAAAGCTGGGGGGCAAAGCCAGCGGCAACTTCTTTCTTAGTCGGCGGTGCTCCCGTTTTGTAGTCAATGATGGCATAGGTTCCATCACTCATCTGATCAATGCGGTCAGCCTTCGCCGTGAGCCTAAAGGGGCCGGCTGTTCCCTGTAGAGCAAGTTCCCCGCTCACCTCCACTTTAATTCCGGCAATATAGGGACGGCGGTTGATTTCCTGCTCAACAAACCAAGCAGCAACTTTCTCAAAACGAGGCCACCAAAACGCCCAAATACCCGGCTTATTAAGGTATTCCCCAAAGCGTTTTTTCCCCAGAGCCATGAGTTTATCCAAAGGGTTCTCAGGAAGGTTATCAGGATATGCCCTGACAAAATCTTCCAAGGCCCCGTGAATAATCATACCATAATCTGAGGCTCCTGGGTCGGCATCAAGAGGGTCAAGAGCCCGCAATCCCAGAATATGGCGGGCGTAAACCCCATAAGGGTCGCGCATCCAGGTTTCAATTTGGGTGACAGACAGGTGACGCGGACGGGCTTCGACTGGCGGGCGAGGGGCCGGACGGCCGACCCGTTGACTTTCAGTTGGGGCGTTGAGTTGCCGCTGCCAATGGAGCCACTGCAGTGCATCGACAAACAAGTTTCCCATGCCCTTGCCCTTGAGCAAAGACTCCAAACGCATGAGCCAGCGTGATGGCACGGTGGGAGTGCCATCAACACGCTCAGAACGGGTTATCACCACCTCTTGAGCACAAAAGGCCTGAGCAAAATCATGGGCGGTAAGGCCGATACGCCGTTCGGGTAAAGGCAGGCCGAATTTATCCATCATCGGGCGGCTCATCCAGGGGCTGGCGACAGACTCAGGGGGCCATGTGCCTTCGTTTAACCCACCCAGAATAAGCAAATCGGCATGAACCAACCGTGCTTCCAGCAGACCAAGAATGGTCAGGCGCGGATGTCCCCCATAGCGAGGACGCACGGCGCGTCCAGCCAGGAAGGCTTCCAGCAAAGCCGGATAGGCGTAGGCTTCAATCTTTTCCATACCCTCGGCTGCTTCAGCCAATTCCGCCATAAAGGCCGCCAAGGCTTCCCCCGCTTCCCCTTTCCAAAGTCCTTCAGACCCAGTTGCCAAGGCTTCCATGAAAGCCACATGGGCTTGGGCCAAAGTTTTTAAATCACTTTTCTCTTGATTAAGTAACCTGGATATCTCAGCAGCACTGTCACCTAGATAACCAAGCAGGTTAGAAATATCCTCATCCTTGCTTAAGGTTCTGAGATTTTCCAACCCCGAAGCCGGACGCGGTCCTCGTAAGGAGTCTATTTCAAACTGTCGGGCAAGGCGGCGCAGGGTCGCGGGGTCAATGCCACAAGCGGTCAAGGGATGCTTGAGTACTTCCAGCAAGACCAAGGGGGCGAAGTCATCGGCAATCAGTTGAGCCGTCAGACGCAGGAAGGTCCCTTGCAACGATTGCCCTAAAGGTTGCCCGGCGGAATCATCGACCTCAACACCCCAGCGTCGCAACTCAGCAGCCACACGGCGGGCTAAAGACCGATCCGGGGTCACGAGGGCGGCTGTGCGTCCTTCTTCAACATAAGTGAGGGTATCACGCATCATTAAAGCGATAACCCCCGCCTCTTCTTTAGGGCCAGGGCAATCAAGACGGCTCACGCCCACCAGGGCTTGAGGGTCAATATCTGCCTCCAGCCAATGGCCCGCTGTTGCCGCCGGGCGCAGGGCTTCGGCAATTAAAAATTCGCGCGGTGCCTGATCAATCTCACGAGGCCAAGCCTCAACTTCATTGGGCGACACCTGCATGGTCTCAAGTAACCTGGACATGCCGAATTGCGGATGGCTCGGCTCAAGAGCACAAAGCGTCTCTTCATCCATAAAGCGGTCAAAACCCGGCAAAAGCACCATGCCCTGGGGCAACCTGGCAATGGTGCTGAGCAAAGCAGCCGTTGCTGGAATAGAGCCTGTCGACCCGGCTGCAATCACCGGGGTTTGAGGCGGGTTGTCCTGCCATCTATGGGCTTGGGCAGCCAAAAGCAAATTGCGCCGCTCAGCCGGGTCAACGCAGCCTTCCCCTTTTAATATCTCTGGCCATTGTTTGGTGAGAATTTCGAGGAATTTAAGGGTAATCTGCCAGTGCTCGGCATATTCCTCAGGCACCAGAGAGTGCAAGGCGTCGTAGGAGAGTTGCTCTGTGTGAACCTGATCAAGAAGCCGCGCCAGTTCTCCCGCAAGACGAGCCGCTTGGTCGGGCGTTGTATTCTCTTTTTTGAGAGCAAGAACAATATGAGTCAGCAGAAGTTGCCGCCTCAGACCGCTGATGGCGGGAGGAATGTCGAGATCATCTTCACTGTTGGGTTCTTCAAAAGCCGTGAGGGCCAATTCGTCCTCGTCCACATCCCCCAATGGAGTCATGCGGGGCAATAAAAGAGGCTTGCCCCCCCGCGCCCTTAGAAAAGCATCTCGCAAGGTTCGACAGGCGCGGCGCGTGGGAAGAAGGATAACAACCTGAGCAAGGGCCGTTGGGTCGTCGCCAAATTTATCAAGAACTCCCTGAGCCAGAACATCGGCAAAGGGCGCGCTGGGCGGCACGGTAAAGACGGTTGGCCTGCCTGTATTCTCCCCCACGATTAAATCCCTTTTATGTTTTTGTCAGACTATCCGACGACGCCTCGTGCCTGAATAGCGAACGCTCATATAAGTTTCAGCCTGGTCAAGCCCTTCCGGGGTTCCCACATGAAACCATTCCCCGTCGTGATCCACCCCATAAAGCCGCTCTTCGTCGATGAGTTTATTGTAAATTACATTCAAGGAAAAGGGGCCCTCGGGCGTGTCTTCAAACACTCTGGGGTGCAGAATTTGGATGCCCGTAAAAAGGTAAGGCGCGATTTGACGCTCTGGCTTGCGGATAATCTTTCCCATCGGGTCCATTTCAAAATCGCCTGAACCATCGTAGCCATAGGCCTCGACTGTGGAATGGAGCATCAGCAAAGCATCCATCTCATCAGGATTCCAACGCTCCGCTAGACGCTCCAAAGCGTTCAAAGAGCCGTTGAGAAATAAGGCGTCGGAATTGATAACGAAAAAGGGTTCATCGCCAAACTCCTTCAGGGCCTTTTTGACTCCCCCCCCGGTTTCCAGAAGCTCTTTTTCAAAAGAAATAACAATGTTTGGAGAGGCCCGTTGTTTTAAGTGTTGTTCAATACGCTCCGCCAAATAATGAGTATTGACTACCGCCTTTTTAATACCCGCTTCCTCAACCCGATCAAGGGCATGATCAAGCAATGTTCGTCCCGCTACGGCGACCATAGGCTTGGGAAGGTTGTTGGTGATGGGCCGCATCCGCTTGCCTTTTCCGGCAGCAAGGACCATTGCGGTTTTAGGTATTTTTACTTTGCCCCATGGCACGGCGGTACACTCCTAAATTCTTTGGCGATATTTTTATTCAACCACTCTCTAAATGGTCTTAAAACAGGATGTTCGCAAGCCTTCTCTAACAAGTGCCAGACTCGCGGAATATGTTCCAGGTAAACACCTTTGCCATCGCGGACCGAAAGGCGGGTGAAAATACCGATAACCTTGGCATGGCGTTGAGCCCCTAAAATAGCATAAGCGACCCTGAATTCATCCTGGCTTATCTCAGGGAAAGCCGCAAAATAATAATCTAGCATTTCTTCTGCGAGGCCAGGAGATAAGTCCCGGCGAGCATCCTCTAATAAAGACATCAGGTCATAGGCGGGGTGTCCGGTGACCGCGTCTTGAAAATCAAGAAGTCC
The DNA here is from genome assembly GCA_965368165.1 of uncultured Thalassospiraceae bacterium. Taxonomy (GTDB): domain Bacteria; phylum Pseudomonadota; class Alphaproteobacteria; order Rhodospirillales; family JAPHRK01; genus JAPHRK01. Next base: position 112,519 of record CBDULT010000005.1, read on the forward strand.
ACAACTCTCAACTCCCTCTCCCCGTTCCGGGAGAAGCATCAAGTTGTCCACGTGGAAATCTCGTAACACCAGGGTCTTCGGCCCCTGAAGAATTGTTGAGATCAAGCTCTGCCAGATGGCCGTAAATTCTCCCAATGTATCAGGAGAAGGTTTTCCAATCACCGCTGGCATATACCAATCAGTCAGTAAAGAAACTTCAGTCAGGAGTTTCTCCTGATTATAATCCGGGAGACCTTGTGGTATGGCCTTTGCTTCATTGAGGCGGTGAAGGTACACAAGCACATTTGTTGCCAAACGATAAAGCCCTTTTTCATCGACCCCTTTTTTTAGGAGCTGGGTATAGGTGTCATTGCCGAAATCTTCCAACAACAAGAAACCCTGCTCTTCATTTGCGGCAAGTATTTTAGGCGCACTCAGACCTAAATCGACAAGATGGCGCGCCATGCTGAGGAAGGGGCGGACATCTTCCTGAGGGGGAGGGGCATCCATTAACATGGCTTTATCACCTGCCGGGTGGAGAAGACGGATATAGCGGCGGAAGGACGCATCACCTGGCAAGGGGTCCCGCTTGGCGTCTCCCCAACCTGAAAGGGCCAGAAAGGCATCTAAGGAACGTTCCGTCATGATCCGCAACTCCCGTCACAACCCTTGGTCAATCGTTCTTCCCATTTGCCTTCTGCTTCAAGTTTTAAGGTCCGGGCCTGTTCATTTTCACCGTGGCTCAAGGTGATATTCAGGCGGTCACGGGGTAAAAGCGGCTCAATACGCTCAGGCCATTCTAAAAGGGCGATCCCATCATTAAAGGCTTCTTCAATCCCGAGTTCATAGGCATCCTCGACCCTTTCCAACCGGTAGAAATCAAAGTGATAAATTTCACCTTCTCGCCCTTCGTAGTTCTGCACCAGAGTGAAAGTTGGGCTCGGCACCTCTTCCAATGGGGAGGTCAATTGGCGAATAAAAGCCCGGGCAAAGACCGATTTTCCAACCCCTAAAGTTCCCCACAAGGCGATCACGTCACCGACCTCTGCGAGTCGGGCTAAAGCTCGGGCAAAGGAGGCCGTTGCAGCTTCATCACTGAGGATAATTTCTTGGTTAAAAGACATGCTTGTTTATTACCCGGTCTGGGCACTCAGGGAAATAAAATTCCACATTTTTTGAGGAGAAGAAAAAAACTTCACCACGGCAAAGAGTTCTTGTTGAAATTACCCCAAAACATGCCAACCTAGTCCCGTTCAACCCATTTAAGAAACGCAGTCCCAATTTACTCTAGGTGATGGTCACAAATGACGACATTAGCGCTCGCCCACAATTTACAGTTCCAAGATCTCTATCGCCAATCCGGCCTTCAAAAAGTTGATAATCATTTTTTAGATCACCTGGAAAAATATAATGTCAATTTAAAGCAGCAGTTAGAGAAAGCCCGAGCCAATGCTGTAAATATGAGCCGCCTCGACCAGGCCAACTTGATGCTGGCCTTGGCCCCTGAGGTTGAGAGTTTTATTGGGGATTTATTTGGCATTACTAAAGAGCTTGATGAGCTAACGAATCGACACCGTGAGCTTCCAGCCCTTTACAGCTGCAAACATTTGTTCGTCCAGCGGCGGGTGTCCCGCGCCCACACGGCTGAAGAAGCCATGACCTTCGATGGGCCCGCAATGGAAAAGCAACTCACCACCCTTTTCGGTGGAAAATTCGATCAGTTGATCTTCAGCCAAAATGTCATGGCCTGGCTCGATAATACAGACAACCATCATGAGGACTTAGCCCTCGCCAGCAGCTATGCCGCCTGGGCACTTTATCATCCTCAGGGCCAGGAACGCCACAAAACCGACCTGCTTTTCCGCCTCAACAAACATATCGACCCTCATGAACTGGTTGCCACGGACACGGTCCAGAAGTGTGGTGTCGACATGAAGCAGATGCCCGAAAACGGCGACCACTTTAACCGTAATGGCTTCACCCTCACCGACAAAGGCGATGACTTAGTTTCCGCCTTAGACGAAGCAGCCTATTGCATTATTTGTCATCACAGGGGCCGCGATAGCTGTTCTCACGGGGTCCATGATAAAAAGACCGGGGCATATTCTAAAAATCTTCTCAACATTACCTTAGAGGGCTGCCCTCTTGAAGAACGCATTTCCGAAATGCATGAGGCTAAAAAAGAGGGCTTCCCCCTAACCGCATTGGCGATCATCATTGTTGATAATCCCATGGTGGCGGCTACAGGCCACCGTATTTGTAACGATTGCATGAAGGCCTGCATCTTCCAAAAACAAGAACCGGTCAACATTCCACAAGCTGAAACTCGCACCCTAAAAGATGTGTTAGAACTCCCTTGGGGCTTTGAGATTTATTCTTTGCTCTCTCGATGGAACCCCCTTAACTTCGCCCATTACCTGCCCCGAGAAGAGACCGGGTATAAGGTGTTGGTTGTCGGTTCCGGCCCTGCCGGGTTCTCATTATCTCATTATCTCATGAACGAAGGCCACAAGGTCACCGCCATTGACGGGCTTAAAATTGAACCTCTTGAGCCAGAAATTTCTGGTGTTGGAGTCAGAGGAGAAAATGTTCCCTTTAAACCCATCCACCAGATTAGCGAACTGCAAGAAGACTTGGATGAGCGATCTCAAGCGGGCTTTGGCGGCGTGGCGGAATATGGCATTACGGTGCGGTGGGACAAAAATTTTCTCAAAATTATTCGCTTGTTGTTGGAACGTCGTGAGCAGTTTGACCTGTTTGGTGGGGTACGTTTTGGGAGCACCATCACCGCTGAGTCTGCCTACGAAATGGGCTTTGACCATATTGCCTTGTGTATGGGGGCTGGCAAACCCACCTTTCTCAACATTCCCAATGGTCTCGCGCGCGGTGTCCGTCAGGCCTCTGATTTTCTCATGGCTTTACAACTCACCGGAGCCGCCAAAAAGGACTCTATTGCCAACCTTCAACTTCGTTTGCCTGCGGTAATTATCGGCGGGGGTCTCACAGCAATTGATACGGCAACAGAAGCCTTGGCCTATTACGTGCGCCAAGTGGAGAAATTCCTGGCGCGTTATGAAGTGCTGGTCGAACAAAATGGCGAAGAAGCTGTTCACGCCCCCTGGAAAGAAGAAGAGGCGATGATTGCCAATGATTTTATAAACCATGGACGGGCGATTAAAGCTGAACGCGATGCGGCAGAAAAAGAAGGCCGGGAACCACACTTCATCGATCTGCTCAATGAATGGGGTGGTGCCACCCTTGCTTATCGTCGTAAGATGACAGGAGCTCCCAGCTATCAGCTTAACCACGAAGAAATTGAAAAGGCTTTTGAGCAAGGCATTCAGTTCGCCGAACTCCTGTCACCCACCGCTATTGAGGTCGATGAGTTTGGTCATACATCGGCGATAAAACTGGAACGCCAGTCAATTGGCGACGATGGGCGGCCCAAGCCAACAGGCGAAGAGGTAACCCTTCCTGCCCGTGCCGTTTTGATAGCTGCCGGGACCCAACCCAATACAGTTCTGGCGCGCGAACACCCTGGCTTTGCTGAACTCGATGGCAAGTACTTCCAGGCCTTTAGCGAAGAGGGCGACAAAGTTACACCAGAATGGTCAGCCAAACCTAAAACCCCAACCATGCTGATTAAGCATAATGAAGATGGGCGCACCATGAGTTACTTCGGTGACCTGCACCCGTCTTATGCAGGCAACGTGGTGAAAGCCATTGCGAGTGCCAAGCAAGGCTATCCGGTAATCGACCGGATGCTTAAACGCCTTAAGCCTGCTAAAGACATGGGTGTTTCTCAGCTTAATGAAGGTCTTCGTGCCTTTGTCAAAGAAGTTAAGCTTCTGAGCCACAACGTTGTCGAAATTGTCATCCACGCCCCCTTAGCTGCCAAGTCCTTTAAACCAGGGCAGTTCTTCCGTCTTCAGGATTATGAGGTTGATGCCCCCCATATTGATGGCACCACCCTAGCTATGGAAGGCATTGCCCTTACGGGAGCTTTGGTGGAACCGGAAAAAGGGCTGGTTTCAACCATTGTCCTTGAAATGGGCGGCTCATCTTCCCTGGTCCGCGACCTAAAACCCGGACAACGGGTCGTCCTGATGGGACCAACCGGGGCGCCGACAGAAACACCAGGCGGTGAAACCGTCCTCCTTGCCGGGGGAGGGTTGGGGAATGCGGTGTTGCTTGATATCAATGTAGCACTCAAAAAAGCCGGATCAAAAGTTCTCTATTTTGCTGCCTATAAAGGATTAGAGGATCGGTTCCATATCGACCTCATTGAATCCGCTTCCGACGTTGTGGTCTGGTGCTGCGATACCGCGCCTGGCTTCACCCCCAATCGCCCGCAAGACAAAGCCTTCGTGGGTAATATTGTCCAGGCTATGCAAGCCTATGGGGAAGGTAAGCTCGGCGATATCGACATCCCTTTAGGCGATGTTGATCGCATGATCGTCATTGGCTCTGATATGATGATGCGCGCTGTTGGCGAGTCGCGCCATGGGGTGCTTAAAGGTTATTTCAAAGAAGATCATGTTGCCATCGCCAGCGTAAACTCTCCCATGCAGTGCATGATGAAAGAAATCTGCGCCCAATGTCTGCAACCACAAAAAGACCCCAAAACCGGTGAAGAAAGCGTCGTCTTCACCTGCTTTAACCAAGACCAACCCATCGACCGCATCGTCTTCCCAGCCCTCAGACAACGCCTCTGCCAAAACGCCGTCCACGAAAAATTGACCGCCCAATGGATTGCTCATTGTAAGGGATAAGTACAAGGCGAGGGGGGTCGTTTATGAGAAACATTTCTCTCTTGCCCTTCCTATAATTCCACGCCAAACTCTTGCGCATGGAAAACAACGTTTTATCAGGGCCTTCAGTTCGTAAGATTCCCGAAGGGGATGATCGGGAGCGGTTGGTTTGCCCTGATTGTGGGTATATCGAATATCAAAACCCTCGGATTATTACCGGGGCAATATTTGAATGGGGGGGGAAGGTTTTGCTGTGCAAACGTTCCATAGAACCCCGTCTGGGTTATTGGACCTTTCCTTCTGGTTACATGGAACTCAATGAAACCGCCGCCCAAGGGGCCGAACGGGAAAGCCTGGAAGAAGCCTGTGCCAAAGTTAAGGTCATTGACCTGCTGGGGACCTACGATATTCCCCATATTGGGCAAGTTTACTTGATCTATCGGGCTGAGATGCTGTCGCCTGATTTTGCACCGGGGATGGAAAGCGAAGAGGTTGAGCTTTTTGATTGGGCTGAAATTCCCTGGGATAAACTAGCTTTCCCAAGTATCAAATGGGCCTTAACTCGGTATCAGGAAGTCAGGGGTCAAAAAGGAATAACCGTAAAATCCCAATCCTGGACGCCAAAATACGACATGCAGAAATAAATTATTAACCCTAAAGGGCTAGAGTCAGACTCCCCAAATCTTAACGAACATCGCAGGTATATGGTCGATTCTTCAAAAATTGGTAATTTACCAGTTCCCACAAACCAGAACCAACGGGCGACTTTTGCAGCGACAAAAGATGTCAAATCCCGGGCGACTATTACTGATTACAAAGAAACCCTACAGGAAAAACGGGCCTTAAGAAAACTAGACGACCTCCTGGCTTCCAAAGCCACCCCCCGCACCGATGTCCCCCGGGGCTATTATCTCGATATTCTCATCTAGGGTGTTTAACTATCCAATCCTAAAAGACTTCTGGAAAAGGCTGTGGCTTCAAAGGGTCTGAGGTCATCAATGCCTTCACCGACCCCGATCGCATGAACAGGGAGTTTGAATTTATCGGCCAAAGCTACCAGCACCCCCCCTCGGGCAGTCCCATCCAACTTCGTCAGGATTAATCCTGTGACATTGACGATTTTTCCGAAAATTTCTACCTGGCTATGGGCGTTTTGACCGACTGTTGCATCAAGCACCAACAAGCAATTATGGGGCGCAGTTTGATCAATTTTTTTAACCACCCGAATGACTTTTTCCAACTCAGCCATCAGGTCGGATTTATTCTGCAATCGTCCAGCAGTATCAACCAGGAGCACATCAATATTTTCTCGTTTGGCTTGCTCAATTGAGTCGTAGACCAAACCAGCGGCATCCGCCCCGGTATCACGAGAGACCACCGGACAATTATTACGCTCGCCCCAGACCTTGAGCTGTTCAACCGCCGCAGCTCGAAAAGTATCCGCAGCCACCAGCATAACCGATTTACCTTGTTGCTGAAGCTGTTTAGCCATTTTGCCAATGGTTGTCGTTTTGCCACTGCCATTCACCCCGCAAACCAAAACAATATGGGGGCGGTTAGCGGGTTCAATATCAAGAGGCTTGGCGATCGGTTCTAGAATAGGGGCAATCTCTTCAGCAAGAGCCGAGCGAATTTCATCCGGGTCCATTTCTTTGCCAAAACGGCTTTTGGAAATGGTGGCACAAAGGCGTATGGAAGTTTCCACACCTAGGTCAGCGGTAATGAGCAGCTCTTCCAATTCTTCGAGTGCTTCATCATCGAGTTTGCGTTTGGTGAAACGGTCGGTAATGCCGGTTTTAAGCTTGCTCGAAGAGCGGCTTAAACCCTCTTTCATCCGGCTGAGCCAGCTCCCTTTTTTTTCTTCACTCATGGTCTAAATCTCACCAATCAATATTCCGTCTTCAACGGCAGTAATTCGAACCTCGACAATTTCGCCTTCATGAGTTGGAGCTGAAAGTTTAATTGGCGCATAATGTTCTGTGTGCCCTTGGTTATCCTGCTCAACCAGTACCCTCGCAGTACTGCCAACACAAGAGTGAAGGAAACTATTAAGTGCTTTTTCTCCCATTTCCCGGACCTGCGCCGCACGTTCCTTGCGGATTTTCTTTGGCACTTCCGGCATGTTTTCAGCCGGGGTCCCCGGACGGGGCGAATAAGGGAAGACATGAAGGTAGGTCAGTCCACATTGCTCAATTGCAGCCAACGAGTTGGCAAACATTTCCTCGCTTTCTGTCGGGAACCCGGCAATGAGGTCGGCCCCAAAAACCACATCATTTCGGGCTTCACGCATGGTCCCACAAAGATCAATCGCCTGTTGGCGCGTGTGGCGGCGTTTCATCCGCTTCAAGATCATATCATCTCCGGCTTGGAGGCTCAGATGAATATGGGGCATCAGGCGAGGCTCATCCGCCAGCAAGGCCATAAACTCTGGGTCGATGGCTGCAGGGTCAAGGGATGACAAACGCAAACGCGCCAATCCGGGCACGGTTTTAAGGAGACGGCGCACCATCTGCCCTAAGGGCGGTTTGCCAGGCAAATCCTGTCCGTAAGAGGCAATATCCACGCCGCTCAAGACAACTTCTTTGAAACCATTGGTAACCAAAGTACTAATCTGTTCGGCGACAGCACCGATTGGAAGGCTGCGGTTTGGCCCGCGCCCGAAAGGAATAATGCAGAAAGTACAACGGTGGTCACACCCCTGTTGAACCTGGACAAAAGCCCGTGACCGCCCTCCGAAACCACCGATGAGATGGTGGGCCGCTTCTTTGGCTTCCATTATATCAGAAACCGCCATGGGGTCTTTTTCATCGGGCAGAAAGCTCTTCGCTTCCATCTTCTCTTTATTGCCCATCACCCGGTCTACTTCATCCATAGCGGCAAATCGCTTGGGGTCAATCTGGGCGGCACACCCGGTAACAATAATTTGGGCGTCAGGGTTTTCACGGCGCAATCGGCGAATGGTTTGTCGGGCCTGGCGCTCCGCTTCTCCCGTGACAGCACAGGTATTAACGATCAGCGCATCTTCCAACCCCGCTTGCTGAGCGTGGTCACGCATGACTTCTGATTCATAGGTGTTGAGACGGCACCCTAAAGTAACGACTTTGGTTTCAGCCATTGTCAGCCAAAAGGGAGGGGGCAAGAGTGCCCTCAAAACTGTAAGCAATAGGGCCGGTCATCAGGACATGCTCATTTTCCAGCCATTCTATTTCCAACGGACCGCCATCCAGGATGACGCGGGCTTTACGACCTGTGATACCGCGTCGGACAGCCGCAACCAAAGTGGCACAAGCACCTGTTCCACAAGCTTGGGTGATACCCACACCGCGTTCCCAGACCCGCATGCGAAGGCTACCGTCTTGCTGAAGGTGGACCGCTTCTACATTGGTGCGTGCCGGGAAAAGGCGATGGGTTTCAACTTGGGGGCCAACCTCTTCAAGATCAATTGCCTCGGCATCATCGACAAAAAATACCGCATGAGGGTTCCCCACATTAACGGCTACCGGGTTAACTAACGGCCCAATCGCAAGTTCAACCTGTTCGGTATCCATAGCATGAGCGAGAGGGATATCCTGCCAGTCAAGGCGAACCGGTCCCATATCAACGGTGATTTGACCCTCCCCAACGGCGGCGCAGTCAAGCAAACCAACAACGGTTTCAACCATGACCCGGTCTTGCCCGGTTTCCGCCATCAACAAATGGGCAATACAACGGGTGGCATTGCCACAGGCTTCAACCTGATCCCCGTCGGCATTGCGGATTTGCATATAGGCATAGGCCTCCGTCTGGCGAGGAGGCTCAATAATGATCAACTGATCGCAGCCCACACCTAATTTACGATTGGAGATGGCACGGGTCTGCACCGCACTTAAATTAAAGGGCGTTGTACGGGCATCAAGAACAACAAAATCGTTGCCCAGACCATTCATTTTGACAAAAGGTAAAGCGTCCATAACCCGCCTTATATGGCCTGTGAGGGCAGAGAGTCTAGTCTCTTTGAGACCTAAACGGCCTTATTTGATGGAATTGCGGATTTCCTGCAACGTGCCATCCTCCTGCATCGCTTTTAAGGCTTGCTGAATTTTGGGAATCAAAGCGGCATGCTTAGAATGCAAATAAGGATACAAAGGGGTTTCCGTCAGGACAGTCACTTCATGAATGCCACTGTTTGAAAATTCTGCATTCAGATTAGCGCGACTGACCATGCCTGGACCCCCGATAAAGGCGCCAATACGGTCATTCTGTAGCCAGCGGAACGCCTCACTCGTCGTATTAAATTGATGCCTATTCTTAAGGGGGAGCTTATCAATAAGGGCTTCTGATTTCTTACTCCCTCTGAGATAGCCTACGATGAAATCCAACTTCAGAGAACTTTGAACCAGACTCTCAGAATCTTTAATTTGGCCCGTTAAGTCTGGACGCATGGCGAATAAAACATGCTGCACACTCACGATTGGACTATCGATGATAAGCAAATTTGGGAAGCCTTTTTTTTCCAATCCCTGATACGGGCCGTTACCCCATCATAATATTGTCCGTGATTTGTTGCCACCAAAGCACGTTTTTTGGGGACTTCTTGAATGGTAAAATTTATATTTACCTTTGCCCCTAAAGCCTTAAACACTTTGAACAGGTAATGGGTGAATTGCCCTTCACCTAGAGGCGTTGCCAGAACAAGTTCCGTTGTTTCCCCTTCATAAGTGGAGGAAGTCGCATAAACTTTTGGGGCTATCCATAGACTTAACACCAAAAATAAAGTTATGGCCTTGAGGATGCTTTGCAAAGTTTTTTATCCGTGGTTCGAATCGCGCTCTCCACCTTACAACGCCCCATTGGCTTTGACAAATTGACCCATATGGAATTGCGCCATCTCTGAGGGATAAATATATTGCACCCCAATAGGACAAGCCCGCCGTGCCCTGCACCCTTTTTTCATACAGTCATCCCCTTCGGCGGTTTTTAAATGGCGAATGCATTTGGCAACATCATAGCCTTTCGTTTGTGAGAAGGCAGCAACGGGGCAAGTGGAAAGACACGGCTTGTCTAGACAGGTGTCACAAGGGGACTTGGTACCTCTCAGCAAATCTTCGGAATTTAATTTGTCCTTAAAAACAAAAAGGGCCCGATAGGCATGCCAAAGGCCATAAATTGGATGAACGAGTGGGCCGATCGGGGAAGGAAAAACGGGTTCAGCAAGCTGGGCCCATTTTTGAAAAGGGTGAAAAGGCGGACCCTCAAAGGGAAAATAGACCTCGGCCCCAACCTCCTTGGCGATCTCCTCTAGGACTTTTTTGGTATAACGATCAAGGGGGTTTTTCCCCTTAGGTTTAGTGGCTTTAAACAAGGGCCACAGATCCCCCCCCAGGTTCCCAATCAAAACGGAGGTCCCGTCTTGGCCCTCCTGGTTAAAAGTTCCCCTTAAGCAAAACCCATAGGCTGCGACTCTTTGGTTTAGTGTTTTGATGTCCATAAGCCATTTTGCCGAGCTTAGGACTATATTGTCACCTAAATTTTTGCCTGGGCAGCAGCCTTAATCATTTTCAAGACATTTCGCCTTGCCGGGCCATCGGGGATGTCGAGAAAGTAGCGTTGCAATTGCTCAACTTCATATGGCGAAATTGATTTGCAGGTTTTCGGTTGAGAATTGTCGACCGAATTTCTAAAGCCATCATCAGGGGTGCCTTCAAAAAAAGCCTCTATGGTGGTTTCAAGAAACTGCGCCGCCTTAAAAAGATGGGAGGCCGCCAACCTGGCTTGTCCCCGCTCCATCTTTGTCAATTGCCGTGGGCTAATATCCAAAGCACTGGCAAGGGCCGTTTTGGTTATGCCAAGTTCTTCACGTCGCAGCCTTAACCGCTCACTTACATGGGCGTTAATCAGGCCATCTTCAGTTTTTTCTTTTTCAGGATTGCCTAGGTCGCTCAAGTTGCCCATGACAAGTTTTCCCATGCCTTACATAAAAACAATACACTAATAAATGGTACAGCAGCTTGCTGAGCCACTCTAGGTATAGCACGGGGATAAACCACACCCAAGTGTTAAGGAACAAAAAGGGGCGAAAAACCGCCCCCAATTCAACGCCCCACTCTCATAGATTGCACTTCGCCTATGCGGTCAGTCCCTAAATGCCTCTGCGAGAGATTTTACCAGCTGAAAAATGTGTTTGCGCACATGCTCGTCTTCGATGCCATAATAATTGTGAGACAACTCAATGGCATCTTTAGAGGTGAGAGGATCGACATCAAAGCTAGCCTGGGGTTGGTCCGAAAGGCCATGATCTCTTCCCATTTCGACGTTAGAATCAGGCATTTCATGGAAAAAGTACCCGACTTCAACATTTAATACTTTAGATATTTTATACAGATTACTGGCACCAACTCGGTTGGTGCCATTTTCGTATTTCTGCACTTGCTGGAACGTCACATTGATGGCGTCACCCAACTTGGTTTGGCTCATGCCCAAGCCAAGACGTCGACCACGAATACGTGACCCGACATACTTGTCGATTGGATCGGGAGAGCTTCTTCCTTCTCGTCTTGCCATTTTATCTTCCTTCGTGACCCCTACTTAATGGTTGTACCACTTGGAGTCGCCTCTTTGCAGTAATTTTTCAAGTAAAATTTAGACAAACCAACTATTATTTTGTGTTTTATGGGCGTATCTTCGCCTTGCCCTCTATGTAGTAGTTGCAATTGGGGCCTTTTCAATATGTCCTCACCTTTTGTTCAACCCTTATTCATATCTTGTTATCATGGTTTTAGTTATGCCCTCAATCACCGAACGTGGTTTTATTCCATATGGGATTGCTCTTAATAAAGGTGCCGTGAGCCCTTGACAGGGGGAGTGGCAAATCATATGTTGCGCCCGCTTAGACAACGCTTAGGAAATTTCCTGGGCGAAGCCAGTCCACGAGGGTTCGTGCACTGGCGTTTTTTGTTTTTTGGATTGCTTGAATTAAAGTAAACCTAGGATCAGTTGGTAACAACGCATGTTTGATAACCTGTCAACCCGCCTCGGCGGCATCTTTGATAAACTGACCAAGCGCGGTGCGCTGTCAGAGAAAGATGTCCAGGCCGCTATGCGTGAAGTGCGTGTCGCTCTGCTTGAAGCAGATGTGGCCCTGCCGGTTGTTAAGGATTTTGTTGCCGCTGTTGGTGAAAAAGCCATCGGTCAGGACGTTGTTAAAAGCGTTAGCCCTGGCCAAATGGTTATCAAGATCGTTCAGGACGAACTAACCGCCCTGCTCGAGTCAGACCAAAGCGCAATCAATCTCAACGCCACCCCGCCGGTTGCGATTTTGATGGTTGGTTTGCAAGGCTCCGGTAAAACCACCAGTTCAGCCAAATTGGCTTTAAACCTGACCAAAAAGCAAAATAAGAAAGTGTTGATGGCATCGCTTGACGTTTACCGTCCTGCGGCTCAGCAACAATTGGAAATTCTCGGCAAGCAAGCCAATGTGGCAACCTTGCCTATTATCATGGGTGAAAAACCCGTTGCCATCGCCAAGCGGGCCATGCAGTCCGGACGGCTTGAAGGCTACGATATTGTCATCCTTGATACGGCAGGTCGGCTCCATATTGATATGGAACTGATGGCTGAAGTCGCCGCTGTTCGGGATGTGGCAAAACCAACAGAAACTCTGCTGGTAACCGATGCCATGACGGGCCAAGACGCTGTCACCGTCGCAAAAGAGTTTAATGAGAAAGTCGGCGTCACAGGGATTGTCCTGACCCGAGTTGACGGTGACGCCCGTGGCGGTGCCGCCCTTTCCATGAAAGCCATTACGGGCTGTCCTATCAAGTTTATGGGGTCCGGCGAAAAAATCGAAGATATGGAGCCGTTCCACGCGGAACGGATTGCCAGCCGTATTTTAGGCATGGGCGATGTTGTTTCCTTGGTGGAAAAAGCCTCCGAACATTTCGAGCAAGAAGAAGCCGAAGCTCTCGCCAAGAAAGTGATGAAAGGCCAGTTCTCTCTAGAAGATATGCTGAGCCAGCTACGCCAAGTTAAAAAGATGGGTGACTTAAGCGGTCTGATGGGCATGTTACCGGGCATCGGTAAGATGAAAAAACAAATTGCTGAAGCCAATATCGACGACAAAATGATCAGTCGCCAGGAAGCTATTATTCTGTCCATGACGGTCAAAGAAAGACAAAACGCTAACCTGATCAAAGCCTCACGGCGCAAGCGTATTGCTGCCGGATCAGGCACCTCGGTGCAAGAGGTCAACAAAATTCTCAAACAGCACAAGCAAATGAGTGCTGTGATGAAAAAAGTCGGCAAAATGGGCAAGAAAAGCTTTATGCGCAGTGGCGGTCTTCCGCCGGGCATGATGCCTCCTGGCGGTTTGCCGTTTAAATAGATACTAAGATTTAACCGAATTTACTGAATTAACCGAAGTAGTTAGAAAGAAGCACCAAGACATGGCTCTTAAAATTAGACTCTCCCGTAGCGGCGCTAAAAAACGTCCTTACTACCGTATTGTTGTTGCCGACATCCGTAGCCCACGTGATGGCCGTTTCATCGAGAAAATTGGTCGTCACAACCCCATGCTCCCTAAAGACCACGAAGAGCGTATCGTGATCGACGAAGAGCGGGTTAAATACTGGCTTGGCGTTGGTGCCAAACCTACCGAGCGCGTCGCTCGTTTCTTGGCTGAGCGGGGCCTGGTTGCAAAACCAACGGTTCCTTCTCAAACCAAACAACACCAGCCTAAAGCAAAAGCTCAAGAGCGTCTGCGTGAAGCTGAAGAAAAAGCAGCGGAAGCTGCCGAAGCCGCTGCTGCCGCCGCCGCTGAAGCTGCTGCACCTGCTGAAGAGGCTCCCGCTGAGGAAGCTTCCGAGTAAGCAACGTTCTAGCCATGTCTCAAATAGAACGCATATGCGTGGGTGCTATTTCTAGCCCCCACGGTGTTCGCGGACAGGTTAAAATTGTCGGCTTTACCGCCAACCCGAAAGACATCACGTCCTACGGCGCGGTAAGCGACGAAACCGGGACCAAGACCTTTAAGGTTAAGGTTATCGGGACGGCCGCCAAAGGTCGGCTCATTGCCTCTATTGAGGGGATTAATGACCGGGACAAGGCGGAAGAATTAAAAGGGATAAAGCTTTATGTGCCCAGAAGCGCATTGCCGGAACCCGAAGAAGACGAATATTACCAAGCCGACCTCATCGGCCTGTCTGTCCAGTCACTGGACGGCGACCCTTTAGGAGTGATCCAAATCGTCTCTAATCACGGGGCGGGAGACATTCTGGAAGTGGAAATGGCAGATGGGGAGATTGAATTGGTACCTTTTACTAAAGAGGCCGTGCCCCTCGTGGACATCGCCGGGAAAAAGGTAATCGTTGATCCGCCGGAAGGGGTTTTTGTTAAGCCCACCGCTGGAAAAGACGAAGATGGTAGAAAGGATGAGAAGGGAAAAGAATGAGCCCTGAAAAGCCAGAGCCTTCGTGGACGGCAACAGTGCTGACACTTTTCCCGGAAATGTTTCCTGGCCCTTTGGGTGCCTCTCTTTCAGGGAAAGGTCTCAAAGACGGGAAGTGGGCGTTGGAGACTGTAGATATTCGTGAGTTTGCTCACGACAAGCATCGCACCGTCGACGATACGCCCTTTGGCGGTGGTGCTGGGATGGTTATGCGGCCCGATGTGGTAGATGCGGCTATTGCCGAGGCTGCTGCAAAAAGGCCGGAAGCGACACTGATCTACCTCACCCCACGGGGTCGTCTGCTTGATCAGGCGAAAGTGCGGGAATTGGCAGCAGGGAAAGGGGTCACTCTCCTTTGTGGTCGTTATGAAGGGGTCGATCAGCGGGTTTTAGAAGCCCGTGATGTGCAAGAGATTAGCTTGGGAGATTTTATTCTCTCTGGCGGAGAAGCGGCAGCGATAACTTTAATAGACGCCTGTGTCCGATTGGTGCCAGGGGTGACGGGTAATAAAGAGTCGCTGGAAGAAGAAAGTTTTGAGATGGGGCTGCTAGAGTATCCCCATTATACCCGCCCCCAGCAATGGGCGGGGCGGGACGTCCCGGAAGTTTTGCTTTCGGGACACCATAAAAAGATTAAAGAGTGGCGGGAACGCCAGTCTGAAGAGATTACGAAGATTAGACGCCCGGACCTTTGGGACCGGCATATTGAAAATGAGACTTAACTAAAGGTTCTGGGCCGCTCCAAAGAAGAAGCACAGCACCTTAACCGATGAGGAAAGACTGATGAATATCATCGAAACGCTCGAAAAAGAGCAAATGGAAAAACTAACCAGTGAAAAACAGCGTCCTGTTTTTTCAGCTGGCGACACCCTTCGCGTCCACGTCCGTGTTACCGAAGGTGAACGTGAGCGTATCCAGGTTTATGAAGGTGTGTGCTTAGCCCGCAAAAATGCTGGTCTCAACTCTTCTTTCACCGTTCGCAAATTGTCTTTCGGTGAAGGCGTAGAGCGGGTATTCCCTCTTTACTCTCCAAACGTCGCTGACATTGAAGTGGTGCGCCGTGGCGATGTTCGTCGCAGCAAACTTTACTACTTGCGTGGACGTACTGGTAAATCTGCTCGTATCGCCGAAAAAACCACGGGTCACTCCGGTAAGGTTACGGCTGGTGAAGCACAAGTCGCACGCGATGCTAAACAAGCTCGTGACGCTGTTACTCGCGAAAAAGCTGCTGCAAAGGCCGCTGCTAAGGCTGCTGAAGCTGAAGCATAAAAACGGACGCTTCTTAATTGGAGCGACAGTTTGAATACGCGGCCCGCGCTTGAGTTATCAGGCGCGGGCTTTCGTGCTTAAGTGAGATACTTCGTGCCACCAAAAAGCCACGACTGTGGCCCGCCAAACATTTGGCGTGAGCCTCGGTGTTTAAGGGATGCTCCCTACACCTATGCGGCATTTGAACGCGGATTGATAAAATATCGGTCCAAAAAGAAGGACAAGTTATGACGACGCCAACCACCTTGTTTGACAAAATCTGGGATCGCCATTTGGTCGATACCCAAGAAGACGGAACCAGCTTGATCTATATTGATCGCCACATGGTTCATGAAGTAACCAGCCCTCAAGCCTTTGAAGGCCTTCGCACAGCGGGTCGCAAGGTTCGTCATCCGGAAGCCACTCTCGCTCTTGCCGACCACAACATTCCAACCGTGGCCGCAGACCGGGAAGGCGGCGTTGATAACATCACCAACGATGAATCCCGCACCCAAATCCAAGCCCTGGAAAAGAACGTTAAAGAATTCGGCATCCCCTACTATGGCATGGATGACATTCGTCAAGGCATCGTTCATATCGTCGGTCCTGAGCAAGGTTTCACCCTGCCCGGTATGACCATCGTTTGTGGCGATTCCCACACGGCGACCCATGGTGCTTTTGGGGCTTTGGCTTTTGGCATCGGCACTTCGGAAGTTGAACATGTGCTGGCAACCCAGACTTTGTTGCAAGGCAAGCCAAAATCCATGCGTATCAACGTAGTTGGTGATTTGCCGAAAGGCTGTACAGCTAAAGACTTGATCCTGGCCCTGATTGGTCAAATCGGTACTGCCGGCGGTACTGGCAGTGTGATTGAATATGCAGGCAAAGCCATCCAAGACCTCTCCATGGAAGGCCGCATGACTGTTTGTAATATGTCCATCGAAGGCGGTGCTCGCGCTGGCATTATTGCCCCAGACCAAACAACGTTTGATTATATTATGGGTCGCCCAATGGCCCCTAAAGGCGGGGCCTGGGAAGTTGCCTTAACCGATTGGAAAACCCTCAAAACTGATGAAGGGGCTGTATTTGACAAAGAAGTGACATTAGATGCTTCAAAACTAGAGCCTTTCGTCACTTGGGGCACCAGTCCTGAAAATGCTTTGCCAATTTCTGCCCTCGTCCCAAATCCCGACGATGCCGCCGACGACACCCAAAAAGCGACGTGGCAACGAGCCCTTGATTACATGGGCCTTGAAGCCGGAACACCTTTAAGCGAAATCAGCATTGATCGGGTCTTTATCGGATCTTGCACCAATGGCCGTATTGAAGATCTCCGCGCTGCGGCCTCAATCGCCAAAGGCAATAAGGTTGCCAGCAGTGTCAGTGCCATGGTGGTTCCTGGTTCTGGCTTGGTTAAAGAGCAGGCCGAAGAAGAAGGCCTCGACATTATTTTCAAAGAAGCTGGTTTTGAATGGCGTGAGCCTGGATGCTCCATGTGCCTGGCTATGAACGATGATAAGTTGAAAGCGGGCGAACGCTGCGCTTCCACATCCAATCGCAACTTCGAAGGCCGCCAAGGCCGTCTCAGCCGTACACATTTGGTCGGCCCGGAAATGGCGGTTGCTGCTGCCATCACAGGCAAGCTGACCGATGTTCGGAAATTGGGTTAGGGGGAACCAGACTATGGAAAAATTTACTAAACTCACAGGCGTTGCGGCACCGCTTAAAATTACCAACGTTGATACAGACATGATCATCCCAAAACAGTTCCTCAAAACCATTGAGCGCAGCGGCTTGGGCAAAAATCTGTTTGATGAAATGCGCTTTAATCAAGACGGTTCTGAAGTCGAGGATTTTGTCCTTAATAAACCTCAATATCGTCAGGCATCGATTCTTGTCGCGGGCGATAATTTTGGCTGTGGCTCCTCTCGGGAACATGCCCCTTGGGCCCTGCTTGATTTCGGCATACGCTGCATCATTTCAACCAGTTTCGCCGATATCTTCTTCAACAATTGCTTTAAAAACGGCATTTTGCCCATCGCCCTCCCCCAAGAAGACGTGGACAAGCTGATGGAAGACGCTGAACGCGGTGCCAATGCCACCGTAACTGTTGACCTCGTGACCCAAGAGATTAGCGGCCCCGACGGCGGCATTATAAAATTCGACGTCGAACCTTTCCGCAAACATTGTCTGCTTGAAGGTTTAGATGATGTCGGGCTGACCTTGCAGAAAGAAGACAAGATCGCCGCATTTGAATCAAAACAAAAAGAACAACGGCCTTGGCTGTAATCCCATTGGGGAAAAGGAAATAAATAATGTCTGATACAAAAAAATTACTCATTCTCGCTGGTGACGGTATTGGCCCGGAAGTCATGACCGAAGTAAAACGGGTTGTTGAGTGGGTAGCTAAAAATCGTTCCATTAACTTTGATATGGAAGACGGTCTCGTCGGTGGTGCCGCTTATGATGCCCACGGCACAGCCTTAGACGATGCAACTTTACAAAAAGCCATGGATGCCGATGCAGTTTTGCTTGGGGCCGTAGGCGGCCCTAAGTGGGATGACGTTGCCCGTGAGCACCGCCCAGAAGCTGGCCTCCTGGCCCTACGCAAAGAGATGGACCTTTTTGCAAACTTACGGCCTGCCACTTGCCTGCCTGCTTTAGCCGAAGCTTCTACATTACGCGAAGAAGTGGTTTCTGGTCTTGATATTATGATCGTTCGGGAACTAACTGCTGGTGTTTACTTTGGTCAACCCCGGGGCATGCAAACCTATGAAGGCCAAGAGCGTTGTATCGATACTCAATCTTACACCAAAGCTGAGATCGAACGTGTCACCGAAGTGGCTTTTGACTTGGCACGCAAACGGGACAGCCGAGTACATTCAGTCGAAAAAGCCAACGTGATGGAATCGGGTATTTTCTGGCGCGGCGTGGTTACCGACATGCACAAAAATGGTGGCTATGACGATATTGAGCTGCAACATATGTATGCCGATAACTGTGCCATGCAGTTGGTGCGCAATCCCAAGCAATTTGATGTGATTGTTACGGACAACCTGTTCGGTGATATCCTTTCAGATTGTGCTGCCATGCTCACCGGCTCTTTAGGCATGCTGCCGTCTGCCAGCCTAGGTGCCAAAGATGCCACCGGCAAAGCAAAAGCTTTGTACGAGCCTGTCCATGGGTCTGCTCCTGACATTGCTGGTCAAGGCATGGCAAACCCCCTTGCCAGCATTCTTTCTTTCGCGATGTGTCTGCGCTACAGCTTTGATATGGGGGCTGAAGCCGACCTGATCGAAAATGCGGCCCAGCAAGTTCTAAATGGCGGGATTCGCACTGCTGATATTATGCAAGAAGGTAAAGCCAAAGTTTCTACCTCCGTTATGGGCGATTCCTTGCTACGTGAAATGGATAAACTCACATAGGTTTATACTCTATATTTATAAAAAAGGAGATTCTCTTGTGAGAAGCTCCTTTTTTATTGCTCATCATATTTTTAGTGTATAGTCAGCGCATGGAAATGCTCTTTAAGTCTATAAAACGATTGAGAAGCTATCTGCCTTTTATTTTTGGGCTGATGTGTTCTTTTGTTTTATATTCTATGAGTGTTTCATCTGAAGCTCAGGCTCAAAACAAATCCTTTATGGCCTCCCTAGCAAAAATGCCGCAATCGGCAGAAGAAGACAGAAAAGGCAATTTGACCGGAGCTTATGTTGAACTGATCCGTGCCCTAGATCGTCTCCATAACACAAAAACAATAATGGAAGTGGTGCCCTTCAAGCGCTCGGTACGCAATTTAGTCACCGGGAAAGCGGATTATCATATTCCTTTAATTGAAATCCCTGGCGGGGACCCTAAAAAGCTACCCTATGCCTTCTCGACCGTAACCTTGTTCCAGGTGTCTTTCGTTCTCTATACCAACAAAAATATCCCGGTTGAAGTCGGAGATTTAGGGAAGTACGCCATTGCCACGGATTTAGCCCATACAAGTTTCTTCCCTTTCCCTATTGAAGGAATGTCATGTCTCTCCTGTGCCATCAAAATGGTCAATGTGGGACGCCTAGATGGCTTTATTTTTGCCCAAAACGAAATCGACCCTTTCATAAAACAATTTGAGCTTAAAAATATTCGTCGCCAGCTTTATAAAAACTTTAACGTCAAAGTCCTTATTCCTAAAGGAGAGGCCGGAAAGGAAGTTGATCGTCATTTCACCGAGGGGATTAATACTCTCCGTGCCAAAGGTGAATATGACGCCCTCCTCAAACCAGTCCTCGCCCCTTACATTGAGTGGCAACCCTAATCTCGTTAAGCAGATGCCACCTTTTTTGGTGCCTTAACGACTCCCTCAATTGTGCCAACACCAATCAGAGATAAAGCGCAGCCAACCAGTTGGGTGGTCGAGAGATATTCACCTAAAATAATCCAGGCAGCAGCAATGGTAATGACCGGACCCAGCAAGGAGATGACGCTGGCTTTAGCAGCGTCACTGCGGGCGATCCCCTCAAACAGCAAAAAGAAGGGGATGACCGTGCAGGCAACGGCAATTAATGCACCCCAGCCGATCCCGGCAGACGTGAATTGTAATCCTTCAAAGCCTCCTGTGAAGGGAATTGTCACCAGCATTAACCCGAGAGTCATAGAGCCTGAGGCCGCCGTAAAACGAGCCGAGCCAATCCGCCGCATCACCCGTTGGCTTGCCATTAAGTAGGCCGCGTAACTGGTGGAGCAACCCAAGGCCCAATAGAGGCCCGAAATATCCTTTATGGCTAAATTATCAAACCCGGTAGGGGCCATAATCAACATCAGTCCCCCATAGGTCACACTAAAGGAGATCATTTGGCGCCAGCTCGGGGGGTGACGATCCCGGATAGATGAAAAAATGATGATCTGGGCCGGGAAGGTAAATAAAATCAGCCGAGATAAATTAACGTCGATTAAGGATAAAGCCATAAAATCGCTGTAGGTAGCTATAAAGAAGATACAGCCCAGGACAAAACAGTCCCGCCAATCCCGCAGGCTCATATTCCCTGCCCAGGCCCCGGTCATTTGACGCACCCCAAGCCAAAACAAAGGGGCCGCCAAGCCGAACCGCACCAACAACAAAGCGTTAACGTTGAGGCCATCCATATAGGCCAGTTTGGCAATTATCCCCTTAAAAGCCAAAGCGCATGTGGCAATAAAGACAAAAACTAAAGCCGGGTCGGCCTTAAAGCGGGACATATTTCTTCTCCGAGTGAGGGCAACAACCTATTTAGGTTATTCAAAACTTATTTCTTGCGTCATTCCCGCCTATGCGGGAACACCGTGAATTTTTTCACCTGAAAATTTGAGTTCATAACCACGGGTTTGTAATTCTAACGATTCACACTATACGCCGCCCCTAGATATTAAACTATTCGAAGTTTTATCTATCAGATATCAGTTTTTCTGATATCTTAGACTCATGGACCTTAAACAGTTACGCAATTTTCTCCATGTATCGGAGCTCTGTAGCTTTAGCAAAGCCGCTGAACGCCTCCATTTGTCACAACCTGCCTTAAGCCGGCAAATAAAGATGCTGGAAGAAGAGGCTGGCGAACCCTTATTTGTGCGCACGGGTCGAGGGGTTGAGATCACGGCGGCAGGACAATTGCTGGAACGCCGAGCTTCAGTTGTCTTGAGTGAATTGGAGCGATTTAATTCCGACCTCGCCGCCCAAAAAGGACGTATTTCAGGGGCTCTTTGCTTAGGTCTCCCCCCTAGCTCAGGGCGGATCATGGCGGGGCCAATTATTGAACGTTATCGCAACGAACACCCCGATGTGAAGCTCAAACTGATTCAGATGTTAAGCGGAAACCTCCAAGAACAACTGCTTGATGGTCGGGTAGATTTGGGGATTCTTTATGAAGGGTCGGTGAGTCCCCGCATCAGATATGAGCCCCTGTCAACGGAAGAACTTTTCCTGCTTTCCTGTCCTGCCCAGGGAGAAGAGCTGGGGACACAGGTTACCTATGACCGAGTTTGCGCCCTTCCCCTCATCCTCCCAAGCCGCCCCCATGGCCTTCGAACGATTGTTGACCGGGCCGCAGCCAAAAGAGAGCATGAACTTAACGTTGCCATTGAGGTAGATTCTCTTTCGGTCATTTTGGAATTAGTTCGCCGGGGGTTGGGATATACCATCCTGTCAAAAATCGCCTGCCACAAAGATGTCCTTGCCGGACGCTTAATCGCCACAAAAATTGTTGAGCCTGATCTCAGCCGCACAACCGTCTTAGCCTGGCCCAAAGATTTTCCTTTAACTCCAGCAGCTAAGGTCATGGCCGAGTTTATTCGTCAAGTTTCAAAAGAGTAAGAACACCTCTTATTTAATAAAAACCTAATATAATACACAATTAAGCTTGAACTCAATTTCAATGCCGTCTAGGTTATCACACCAAATTCTCGTTAAATGGGGAAGCTTTACACGTGCTGGCAGGGAAGAGAATTCTATTAGTCATAACGGGCGGCATTGCGGCCTATAAAAGCCTCGAGTTGATTCGCGCCTTGCGAAAGCTTGATGTTTCTGTGCGCTGCATCTTGACCAAAGGGGGCGAACAGTTTGTGACGCCGATGTCTGTCGCCGCCCTCACAGGTGAGAAAGTCTTTCAAAACGTCTTCTCCCTGACCGATGAAAGCGAAATGGGCCATATCGAGCTCTCACGCAGTGCCGACCTGGTGGTCGTGGCCCCGGCGACTGCAAATATCCTGGCCCAAATGGCCCATGGCATGGCTGCGGACTTGGCAACAACCTGTTTGCTGGCAACCGATAAGCCTGTGATGGTCGCCCCTGCCATGAACGTTCGCATGTGGGAGCATGACGCAACCCAAGCCAATATCGCCACCCTAAAGTCTCGCGGTATTATGATGGTTGGCCCCACCGAAGGGGCCATGGCCTGTAACGAATTCGGTATGGGTCGTCTGGCAGAACCTTTTGATATTCTTGCCGCAATTAAAAATCACTGGACGGCATCTGGTCCCTTAAGCGGGAAAAAAATTATCGTCACCAGCGGACCGACCCACGAGCCAATTGACCCGGTGCGTTATATCGCCAATCACTCCTCCGGTAAGCAAGGCCATGCCATTGCCGCAGCTTTGGCCAATTTAGGGGCCGAAACAGTGCTTGTAAGTGGCCCGACAAACTTGGCCGATCCAGCAGGGGTCGAGGTCAAAAAGATCACCACTGCCGTTGACATGCTCGCAGCCTGTGAACAATCCTTGCCAGCAGACGGCTTGGTCTGTGCTGCTGCTGTTGCCGATTGGCGGGTAGAAAATCAGGCGGAGCAGAAGCTTAAGAAAGAAGGGGCTGAGGATACCTTGTCCCTTGCCATGGTACAGAACCCTGACATTCTCGCCACCTTAAGCCAGCTCAAAAAAGGACGACCTCAACTGGTCGTTGGTTTTGCCGCTGAAACCGAAAAAGTGATCGACCATGCGGTTGCCAAACGGAACCGCAAAGGCTGCGATTGGATAATTGCCAACGATGTGTCACCGGGAACAGGGGCCTTTGGCGGAGACTCAAATCTGGTACACTTTATCAACGGCAAAACGACGGATACCTGGCCACGCATGAGTAAGGATGAGGTGGCCCAGAGAATTGCCCAAAAAATTGCTGATCAATTGGGGGAAGAGACATGAGCAAAGTTTCAATCCCCATAACCAAACTGGCGCACGGGGGCGATTTACCTCTGCCAGCTTATGCCACTGAGCATAGTGCCGGGATGGATCTTCTGGCAGCTATAAAGGCACCTGTCGACTTACTTCCAGGTGAAACACACATGGTTCCAACAGGCATTGCCATGGCTTTGCCCATCGGGTTTGAAGCCCAGGTTAGGCCCCGTTCGGGACTGGCAGCAAAACACGGTATTACAGTTTTAAATAGTCCAGGCACTATTGATGCGGACTATCGCGGCGAAATAAAAGTTATCTTAATAAACTTAGGCAAAACGCCTTTTACCATCAACCGGGGGACTCGGATCGCTCAAATGATCATCGCCCCCGTAACCATGGCCCAGTGGTTTGAAACCAATGATCTATCGGAGACCGAACGCGGGCAGGGAGGGTTCGGCTCCACAGGTATTTCCACAGGGGGGAAATAACAGGCTATGTTACGCTTATCTAAAAAAATGTTGTTCGCAATCGAGGCGGTTCTCGACATCGCCTATCACGCTGGCGGTGAGCCTGTGCAAAGCCGTGAAATAACACGGCGACAAGGTATTCCTCGGCGCTATCTTGAACAGGCTCTACAGCAATTGGTTCGAGAAGACATTCTCATCGGTGTAAGAGGCCCTCGCGGCGGCTATCGACTGGCCCGCGAACGGCGGCGCATTAGTGTCGGTGATGTGGTTCGGATTGTACGCAAAATGGAAACAGGTGAGGAAGTCGCTAAAGACATCTCCCATTCAGAACTGGGGACAAGGGTTGTCTCTCCTCTTTGGGCTGAACTACAAGATAGTGTCATGACAAAACTTGATGACATCAGCATTGATGACCTCTGCACAAGAGCACAACAAGCTGACATCGAAAGTGAAGGACACGAGAACCTAGACTTTACGATCTAGCAAACCCTACTCGTTCATTCACCACCAATGCCAACACCACACCACTGGCGGAGACATCATTGTTGGCTTTTTCAAAGGTCAATACCCCGAAAGAATAATCAAATTTTACGATTCATGATTGATCTTTCGCGGGAAATGGGCAAGTTTGAATAAAATATAAACCTTATACAACTCGGAGATGGAAATATGACGGGTTCTTCGGAATTTCGGGGCAGAATTTACGATAGTATTGTCGATACTGTTGGCGCGACACCTTTGGTGCGATTGGACAGACTTGCGGCAGATGCTGGATGTAAAGCCAAAATTGTTGGCAAATGCGAATTCTTCAACCCTCTGGCTTCAGTGAAAGATCGTATTGGCCTCGCCATGATCGAAGCCGCCGAAGCGACGGGCAAATTGAAACCAGGCTCAACTTTGGTAGAGCCAACTTCCGGCAACACGGGCATTGCCCTTGCTTTCATCTGCGCTGCCAAAGGCTATCGCCTTATCCTGACCATGCCGGAGAGCATGTCGATAGAGCGTCGAAAAATGCTGCTTCTATTGGGGGCAGAGATTGACCTCACCCCTGCTGCCAAAGGCATGAAGGGGGCCGTTGAACGCGCTCAGGACCTGGTGGGAGAAATCGACGGGGCAGTCCTTCTTCAGCAATTTAACAACCCAGCCAACCCAGCCAGCCATGAAAAAACCACCGCTATGGAAATCTGGAACGACACCGACGGTGTCGTCGATGCCATCATCAGCGGCGTGGGAACGGGCGGTACTTTGACCGGTGTCGGCAAGGGTTTAAAAGGTAAAAATGCCAGTATCAAAATGGTGGCTGTAGAACCAGAAGACAGTCCTGTTCTTTCTGGCGGCGTCCCCGGTCCTCATAAAATACAAGGCATTGGGGCCGGTTTTGTCCCCGGTATTCTAAATACCGACCTGATCGACGAAGTGATTAAAATTGGCAATGAGACCGCTTTTGCCACGGCGCGCAAAGCGGCTCAACTTGAAGGTCTTCCTTGCGGTATCTCTTCTGGGGCGGCCCTGGCTGCGGCCCTTGAAATGGGACAACGCCCAGAGATGGAAGGCAAAACCATTGTGGTTATTCTTCCTTCTTTTGCGGAACGTTATCTGTCAACGGCTCTCTTTGAAGGGCTAGGCCCCAGCTAAATCGATGGATTTTACCGAAGAGCAAATTCAGCGCTACGCCCGCCATATTCTGCTTAAAGATGTGGGGGGTGAGGGCCAGGCAAAGATGCTTGAGTCCAAAGTGCTGGTTGTTGGCGCAGGGGGCTTAGGCTCCCCTATGCTCCTCTATCTAGCTGCTGCTGGAATTGGTACCATTGGGGTTATTGATGCTGATGTAGTCGACGTGAGCAACCTGCAAAGGCAAATCGCCCATACCACGGCACGGGTAGACATGCCCAAAGTGGAAAGTGCCAAAGCAGCTCTGGCAGAAATCAATCCCGGCATCAAGGTTATCCCCTATCAGCAAAAACTGACGGTCGAAAACGCATCCCAGATTATCTCAGAATATGATGTGGTTGCCGACGGCACCGATAATTTCCCAACCCGATTTTTGATCAACGACGCCTGTTACTTTGCCAAGGTTCCTTTGGTATCTGCTGCAATCCTGCGCTTTGATGGCCAGCTTTACACTTTCAAGGCCCATGAAAAAGGCGAAGACAGACCCTGTTATCGCTGCCTCTTCCGCGAACCACCTCCCCCCGGGCAAATCCCGACATGTGCAGAAGCAGGGGTATTGGGTGCTTTGTGCGGCACCATGGGATCCTTGCAAGCCACTGAAGTAATTAAGGAAGTTCTCGGCATTGGCGATTCCATGGCGGGGCAAATCCTGATCTACGAAGGGCTAAGTGCAACCTTCCGCAAGATTAAGGTTAAGCGCGACAAGGGCTGCCCTCTCTGTGGCGAAAACCCTGAGATCACCGACCTCTCCCTACATAATTAAGATTGATGATTGGCATCCCACAGCCGTCGCCTTACTTAACCTTGTTTAGACCTAAGTTTCTGGACAAGAAGGAATAAAACCAAAGCCACAATCGCGCCTCCTGTGGCATGAACCATCCCATGAGTGGGGAGTTCACCTTGATCCCACATGCCGCCGCGCCACCATAAGTAGGGCGGGAGGAGCATAAGGGTGATCAGGAAGGCAATGTAAAATCGTTTCATTGTCTGGCCCCCTGTTCAGATTGATTCAGTCGTTCCATATCCGCCAATATCGCCTTCATGCCAAAAGCTGAAATTTTGTGTCGAGCGTGGGTTTCATCGATCAAAACGGTAAAACTATCTGGTGTTTCCCCTAAGGATGACAAAGCCTCTTTAACGGCTTTTTCATAGAGCTTGCCTTTGAGATTACGATAACAACAGCGATCATAGCGATTAAAGATTTGCATTTGCCGACGCCCTTTGCCGCTTGAGCCTAAGACGAACATTTCTGGATAGGTTGCCGCTTTCAGCAAGGGAGGATAAAGCTGAGGGGCGGGGCGTTCTTTTTTTTCTCGCAAATAGACCGGAAAAACCCCTGAAACCGGATAGCTGGACCGGATGCGGGTGTCATAAGCCGCCACAACACTAACGGCCCATCCACCTGCGGAGAGGCCTATCATATCAACCGATTTATAGGGTCTTTGCTTAAGGGCATATGTTAAGGCAAGATCGACAGGTTTGAAGAAAACATGAAAGGGGTCCGGTGTTGCGGGAAGGTCACCAGGAAGATAGTTCCCAGGTCGCTTATTGAGCCCATAGCCAAATGAGTTAAAGGCCAGAACATCATATTCCTGCCCGATGAGAGCTTCTAAATGGCGGAACTGATCATGGTAAACGCCTGCTAATCCATGGTGATAAATCACAAGCCGATTGGTTTTTTTTGCGGCTCTAAAAAAAGTTATATAAGTGGTGTGATTTAGCAGACGTTCTTCATCTTTATATTTTGCTTTCATATCTTCGATAATGGGGATTTGAAGTTGATCAATCCCGGCAAGATTTTTCCAGGTTTTATAGTCAACGGCTTTGCAATTAATATTTTGATACCGCCTGACAGCCTTGCAATCAGACGGATTATTTTGAACATCCTTAACCACCTTGATACCTGATAATGAAAACTCAAGAGCCGAGCCAAAAATAACTTTTTTTAAAGCTTTTCTTTTCTCAACAAGGTCTGATTGATCCGAAAAATTAATCAATTTTTTCGGATCGGTTTCTAAATATTTTGGGTTAATCTCTTCATAGCGATATTGGTCTGGCGACGTCATTTTTTTGACGATAATTCGAGAAGGGTCCCAATAATAAATTAAATTTGCAAAGCTATAAAAAGCACCAACAAATGATAAAGTTAACAACAATCTGATCATGTGATCTACCTTGAGAAAAGGTCTTGAAATTTAATCTGGCCCTTTACGAGGTACCAGAAAATTCCAACATATTCTCTGATGGCTAAGTCTGCGAGAATAAGGCCCCGTAAGTTAGGGTAATAATTATTTACCGCGCTAAAATCTTCCCACTCTCGTGACGTTGCAACCGGTATGGCTCTCACTTTTATGCCTGCCTTTAGGAGGCTTAACGCCATACGCAAAACATGTTCTTTCGAGGTGGTCAGAATTACCGATTGAACTTTCTTGCCTTTCACTGTCATCCGGTCAATCGCCTGGGCAGTTTCATAGGAATTTTCTGCTTGTTTTTCGATCAAAATTCCCTTGTTCTCCAGTCCCATCGCTTTGATAATTGTATCCGCTTCAGTTGCTGATTCTCCGCGGGGGTTGCCCCCAATAACCAGCAAGGGCAGTTGAAAACGCTCTTGGGCTTTCAGGCCCGCAACAACCCGATACATTGACATAAAGGAGGGTTGCCACTTTTCCGTCGGGTCAAGCAAGACCCCTGCTGTGGGAACAACAATTAAATCAGCATCTCCCATTTCATGGGCTATGGGGATAAGGGAAAAAAGAGGCTTTGCTATAAATTTCGGCACAAGGGGGATGCTCAGAATGATTAATATACCTGCCCCCACAGCAACAATTTTTGGGGATGTCTTGAATTTGCGATAGGTTAAAAGCGCGAAGATAATCGGCAAATAAATGAGGAGCGGTATCTCTGTAATGGCTTTAAGAAAGTCTTTTATAAACTCCATTAGTCCCAAACCTTACTTTTGTTTCGATAGTGTATTTAAAAAGATACCTGTAAAAATAAGAGCACTCATCCACCAAGCTTGCCATATCCCAAAACTAGAGCAGAAAATCACTAAGCCAGCAACAAGACCCGAGGCAAGGACTGACTTATCGCTTCTGGTGATCATGGGCTTCCTTATGCCTGATACGAGATAATAGACAAATGTCGCCAAAAATATTGCCCCAACAAACCCAAGTTCTAACCAAATTTGCAAAATACCATTATGGGGATGAAGTGGAAGGGCTTGACCATGGGTGCCGGGGATAACATTTTTGCTCCCCCCAGGTATTGAGCGGGCGGAATTAAGCCCCCAACCCAGGATCGGTTTTTCAATAATTTTTTCTGCCGTAAAGCCCCAAATAATATACCTGTGTTTTAGAGAACTCAGATGTCCCGACTGAATACTATCTGGATGTAACAATGTCCTCGGCAAGACCGGGGCAATAAGGATCCCCAAAACAACAACAACTCCTAAAAGTTTGAGGAGCTTAACGGGGGAAAATCTGAAAACAAGGTAGCTCATTCCACCGATTATAATAGAGCCTGACGCTGTTTGATTATCCAAGACATAAATGGCTAAAGTCCCACAAACAAAAACAAGGCCCTTACCAATTCGAGGTAACTTCTGATTAACCGTCAAAAGCAAAGGCCAGAGCAACAAGGCAAGGGCTGCGGCTGATCTTCTGTAGACAGATAACGAGTTTGTTTCATCCGCATTGCGAAGTGTTTTTGCTAATAATCCGTTGGATAAATATTCAAATATTAAAAGAGTGAGCGCAAAAATTGCACTAATAACAAGGATTTTGCCAATATACTCTCTTTCCCCAGCCGTTATATTTTGACCCGCATCTAATAAAACCAGTCCAGCAAAAACAACCCCCGATAAAATCAGTGCTTGTTTAAAGGCATTTCCAGGGACGAGCCCCCACAAGCCCGACAAAGCACCAAAAAGGATAAATGCCCCAAAGAACAAGAGGTGGTTACGGTTAAACTGAGGCCATGATTTTTCGTCAAACCGCTTGAATATAACGACCAGCAAAGCTGAAAGCGCAAGCAATGGGGCAAGCCCTAAAGGAACAAGGAAACCGATCGGGCCAAACAAAAAAGCCGCCATAGCTAAGCTATGAAATGGGCGCAGACGGCTCATCAAAATTTCCTCAATCCGGTTTAAGTATGTGTTTTATTCGTCAATTACCAGAGAGATTTACAGGATTGTTCCCTCCGTTCCAAGGCTTCACTTAGGCTAACTCCCTTCTCCCCTCAAATTGGGTAAGAGCTTCTGGGTTGGCGAGGGCTTCTTTGTTTTTGATTGTGCGTCCATGGACGACGTCCCGGACCGCTAATTCAGTAATTTTACCCGACTTGGTCCGGGGAATATCGGTCACTTGCAATACGACAGAGGGCACATGGCGTGGGGTGCAATTTTGTCGGACCCGCAGTTGAATTTTCTTGGTTAGGGCCTCATCAAGGGTGATGCCTTCGCGGAGCACAACGAAGAGAACAACTCGGGTATCATGGTCCCATTCCTGACCGATGACGATTCCTTCAACGACTTCTTCCATGGACTCTACTTGGCGATATATTTCAGCCGTCCCAATGCGAACTCCTCCTGGATTGAGCGTGGCGTCAGAGCGGCCATAGATTACCATGCTGCCGCGTTCGGTTAGTTCTACCCAATCCCCATGACACCAAACATTTGGATATTGCTCAAAATAGGCTTCTTTATACTTAGCCCCATCCGGATCATTCCAAAATTTAACCGGCATGGAAGGAAAAGGCGTCTTGCAAACAAGGTCGCCTTTCTCTCCCCGCAAAGAGTTTCCCTCATCATCAAAAACATCCACATCCATCCCCAGCCCTCGCGCCTGGATTTCGCCAATGTGAACCGGGGCTAAAGGGTTGCCAAGAACAAAACAGGAGACAATGTCGGTGCCACCAGAAATGGAAGCAAGATGGATATTACGTTTAATTTTTTCATAAACAAAACGGAAGCTCTCTGGTGACAAAGGAGACCCGGTTGAGGCCATGGCTTGGACCGATGAAAGATCGTGAGTACGCGCAGGTTCTAACCCCCCTTTATTTACGGCATCAATATATTTTGCCGATGTGCCAAAGAAAGTCATCTTCTCTGCCTGGGCATAATCAAAAATGATGTTGCCATCTGGGTAAAAAGGCGACCCATCATAAAGCAGCAAGGTGGCCTGGGCCAAAAGGGAACTGACAAGCCAATTCCACATCATCCAGCCACAAGTGGTAAAATAGAAAACCCGATCATTGGGTTTAATACCGCAGTGGAGGATATGCTCTTTGGCATGTTGCAACAAAACACCCCCCGCCCCATGGACAATGCATTTTGGGACACCCGTGGTCCCTGAAGAGTAAAGGATATAAACCGGATGGTTAAAAGGAAGCTGTTCAAATTGAATATCTCCGGCTTGGTAACTACCGGAAAAATCATCCCACATAACAGCGTTTGGGACATCTGCTAAGGAGGGGGCTTCCCGTGTATAGGGAACAACAATGACTTTCTCGACACTGGGCAACTGAGCTAAAATATCTTTAAGTTTGCCCAAACAATCATGGGCCTTGCCGTTATAAAAATATCCTTCTGCAGAAATCACCACCTTAGGCTCAATTTGAGCAAAGCGGTCCACCACGCCTTGAACCCCAAAATCAGGTGAACAAGATGACCAGATGGCCCCAATAGAGGTCGCCGCCAGCATACCGATAATAGTTTCCGGCAAATTGGGCATATAGGCCCCGACCCGGTCCCCTTCTTTCAGGCCCATGGCGCGCAGAGCTTGGGCGAGACGAGAGACGCTATCGTAAAGTTCGTTGAAGGTGAGGCGACGTTTAACTTTATCTTCTCCCCAAAAAACGAGGGCTTCATGGTCGTCTCGACGCTTGAGATAATTCTCAGCAAAATTCAATTTTGCCTGAGGGAAAAACTTTGCCCCCGGCATTTTATCGCCATCTTCAAGCACCACATCTCCCCAGGTGCTCGCCGCTAACCCGCTGTAATCCCGCAATGATTGCCAAAATTTCTCTTTTTGATTGATCGAAAAATCGAACAAGTCATCGTAACTACTTATGGTCACATTCCAGTCTTTATCGACCTCTTCCATAAATTCGGTCATATTTGAAGTGGCGATGCGTTCGGCTGATGGGGTCCATAACGGGCTGGTCACGGTGACTCTCCTGTTCAATTCTCACTTGTTCTATTATGCTAAGCTTATCGTTTTTAATATGCTAAGCTTGTAGAGCAAAAATGCAACGGGTGCCAAGCAGACAATTATGACTAATTTATCCCCCGCCCTTCGCGGTGCCCTCTGGATGATCCTCGGCAGTGCTTGTTTTGCCCTCTTGAGTGCTTTGGCTAAATACTTGTCGACAGAAGTCCATCCCTTCGAGATTGCTTTTTTTAGAACTCTCGGCATTCTGATCATCATGGTTGTTTGGAAGCGCAAAGAGCTTGGAAAGATAAAGCTCCAACAACATAAAGTTCATCTGATGCGCGCCCTTTCAGGAACTGCCGCGATGCTCATGCTTTTCACGTCATTCTCCCTGATGCCAATTGCTGATGCCACAGCCTTGACCTTTACCGCCCCCCTCTTTGCCACTGTCGGGGCGGCCTTTTTCTTAGGCGAAACGCTTCGAATTCGGCGGGTTTTCAGCACTCTTATTGGCTTTATAGGGGCCATGATTATTTTACGGCCAGGTATCCAAGATTTTGAAACTTCTGCGTTGCTGGCTCTTGGGGCGGCTTTGTGTATTTCCATCACCATGCTCAACATCAAAATTTTATCACGCACCGAATCTTCCAATACAATCGTTCTTATTAATGCCCTCTTGATGACGCCTCTCTCTTTCATTCCAGCCCTTTTTGTCTGGACGACCCCCACCGGAGAACTTCTGCTTTGGCTAACCCTCACAGGAGTTGCTGGCTTCGGTATTCAGCAGTGCATGACCCGCGCTTTTGCAGCCACCGAAGCCACCGCCGTTCTGCCCTTTGATTTCGCCCGTCTGCTTTTCACCGCCATCGTCGGATATGTGATTTTTAACGAACTTCCTGATTTTTGGACCTGGGTCGGTGGGGCCGTCATTACGGCAAGTGTAGTTTATATCGCCCGTCGCGAAGCACTAACTAAGACTGATAGCCCTATTGTTTCTAGGAATAGCGGCGGAAAATCCCTTTTTTAGGGTCGCATTAGTAAAAATGATCTGGTACAACAACTTCCAGTTTACGTTAACGTCAACAAGGAAACGATTATGGACGTCAAAGGACATGCAGCGATTGTAACCGGAGGAGCTTCCGGTTTGGGTGAGGGAACAGCACGGGCATTGGCCGCTAAGGGTGCTAAAGTTGCGATCTTCGATTTGAACGAAGAGCGTGGTGAAATGGTCGCCAAAGAGATTGGTGGTATTTTCTGCAACGTCAATGTTTTCGATGCTGACAGTGCCGAAGCGGGCTTTGCCAAAGCACGCGATGCCCACGGCCCAGCCCGGGTTGTGGTTAATTGTGCCGGTGTCGGCACCCCCATGCGTACCGTAGGCAAAGAGGGTCCTGTCGACCTTCGTAAATTTGCCCAGGTGGTAAACATCAACTTGATTGGTACCTTCAATATTTGTCGCCTCGCTGCTGCTGATATGCAGGGTCTTGAAGGATTGGAAAGCAATGAGCGCGGCATTGTGGTTAACACGGCATCTGTTGCAGCTTTTGACGGCCAGATTGGTCAAGCAGCTTATGCAGCCTCAAAGGGCGGCGTCCATGCGATGACCCTGCCTTTGGCTCGTGAATTCGCCCGTTTCGGCATCCGGTTCAATACCATTGCCCCAGGCTTGTTCATGACCCCCATGATGGCAGCTTTACCTGAAGAAGCCCAAGTTTCTCTTGCCGCCTCCGTTCCCTTCCCTTCTCGGTTAGGTGAACCGTCAGAATATGCAGACTTGGTTATGTTCATGGTCAACAACCAAATGCTCAACGGCGAAACCATTCGGCTTGATGGTTCCATCCGAATGGCTCCTAAATAAAAAAACAACCCATAAAGACAACGTGAGAAGAGGCGGCCTCAGGGCTGCCTTTTTTTGTTGCCGTGCCTTAAAGAAGAAATGCTTCCCAAAAGTCAAACAAACCGCTTTTATGAGGTGCCGCTTTAAGCCCAAAAGGAAATGACCAA
Source organism: uncultured Thalassospiraceae bacterium (assembly GCA_965368165.1). GTDB lineage: Bacteria > Pseudomonadota > Alphaproteobacteria > Rhodospirillales > JAPHRK01 > JAPHRK01. The sequence goes on from CBDULT010000005.1 coordinate 145,835, forward strand.
TGACCATTACGCTTTATCACTGCAAAGACGCCCGTTCCCTGCGCCCTCTTTGGACCTTAGAGGAAATGGGATTGGACTTTGAGTTGGTTTCCATGCCCTTTCCGCCACGGGTAAGGCATCAAGAGTTCCTAGAGGTAAATTCCTTAGGCACCATCCCCTATTTGGTAGATGGCAAAACAGAAATGACCGAATCAGCCGGGATCAGTCAATATTTGGTCGATACTTACGGGCCGACGCCGTTGGGTTTAAAGCCTGGGGATGAAGATTTTGGGGCCTATCTCAATTGGCTCCACCGCAGTGACGCCACCCTCACCTTTCCGCAAACCATTGTTTTGCGCTATGCCCAGTTTGAAAAAGAGGAGCGCCGCCTCCCCCAGGCTGCAGAGGATTATACCCAATGGTTTTTCGCACGTTTGCGCTGTGTTGATGATGCCACCGCAGACCGGGAGTTTCTATGTGCCAACCGCTTTACCATAGCCGATATCTGTGTCGGCTATGCCCTTTATTTAGCCGATGAATTGGTCGGTTTAGGCAAAAATTTCAAACCCAGCACGCGCAAATATCTCGATAATCTCAAAAGCCGCCCTGCTTTCCAAAGGGCAGTTGAGATGTAAACCCGTAAAACGTAAAAGAGCGGCTCTGCTAATGCGGAACCGCTCTTTAAAAAATCTGAATTGAAGAAAGCTTAAGCCATTTTAGAAGAGGCAACCACCATGATCATTTGGCGGCCTTCCATCTTGGGGTATTGCTCTACTTTGATGAGGTCGCCCAATTCGGCTTCAACCTTCCTGAGAAGGTCCATGCCCAATTCCTGGCGGCTCAATTCACGGCCACGGAAACGAATAGTGAGTTTCACTTTATCGCCCCCTTCAAGAAACTTGTTCACAGCACGCATTTTAACTTCATAATCGTGCTGATCGATGCCAGGTCGCATTTTGATCTCTTTGACCTCAATGACCTTTTGCTTTTTCTTGGCTTCGTTTTTCTTTTTCTGGAGCTCGTACTTGTACTTTCCGTAGTCCAGAACCTTACAAACAGGCGGATCAGCATTGGGAGAAACTTCAACAAGGTCCAGACCCGACTCAATCGCGAGGTCAATACCTTCTTTGACACTTACAACTCCGACCATTTCCCCATCCGGGCCTACCAGACGTATTTTGGGAACATCGATCATTTCGTTGACACGCGGACCGGATTTGGTCGGCGGTGTCATGTTGGGTCTTCTGGCTATGCTGCTTCTCCTATCGTTGTTTACAAAACAAAACCAACTTCGTCGGCCCTTTTTCCTATAAAGGCCGATCACGCAGGTTTTATCAAACTTAAAAATCTATTTTATATTAGTCTACCCACTCTTAAGAAGACCCTAACCACGTCTTATCATATGCTTTAACACATGTCTGGGGGGGTTGCTTCTGCCGTAAGTCTAGCAATTGCCTCGTCAAGCGCAAGAATTTCTTGATTTTTTCCGCCTAAACGACGAATAGCGACCTTTTTCTCTTCCGCTTCTCTGCCTCCAACAACCAAAATAGCGGGCACTTTATTGTGGCTATGCTCCCGAATTTTATAATTGATCTTGGCGGAACGAAGGTCACTTTCCACCCGTAAACCCGCAGCTTTCAAGGCTTTAACCACTTCCATTGCATAGTCATCAGTATCATTGGTAATGGTCGCAACCACGGCTTGCGTCGGGGCCAACCACAAGGGAAAGCGTCCGGCGAAGTTTTCGATCAAAATACCGATAAAACGCTCAAAAGAGCCGAGAATCGCCCGGTGAAGCATCACAGGACGGTGGCGTTCGCCATCTTCGCCCACAAATTGTGCATCCAGCCTCTCTGGTAAAACAAAATCGACTTGCAAAGTCCCGCATTGCCAATCACGACCAATGGCATCTCGCAAAACAAACTCAAGTTTGGGACCGTAAAACGCTCCCTCGCCTGGATTGAGGGTCATCTCAACACCCGCTGCCCTGGAGGCTTCCATCAAAGCATTTTCTGCTTTGTCCCAGGTTTCATCAGACCCAGCCCGCACTTCAGGACGATCTGAAAATTTGACCACAAATTCCTCAAAACCAAAGTCTTTATAAATCTTCGACAGCAGGGCAATAAACTCTTTGGTTTCCGCTTCAATTTGATCTTCCTGACAGAAGATATGAGCATCATCCTGAACAAAAGCCCGCACCCGCATCAAGCCATGCAATGCGCCGGAAGGCTCGTTACGAGCGCAACTGCCGAATTCGGCCATGCGCAACGGCAGGTCGCGATAACTGGTAATCCCTTGCTTGAAAATCTGCACATGGCAGGGGCAGTTCATGGGTTTAATTGCCAATATCCGATCTTCGGACTCAGCAATAAACATGTTCTCACGGAATTTTTCCCAGTGCCCGGAATCTTCCCACAAGGTCCGGTCCACCATCTGCGGCGTGTTGACCTCAACATAATCGGCACGCTCTAACTGGCGACGCATATAATCCTGAATGGCCCGATAGAAGGTCCAGCCTTTGGGGTGCCAGAAAACAGAACCCTGAGCCACATCTTGCAGGTGGAACAGTTCCATCTCTTTGCCCAAACGACGGTGGTCACGCTTTTCCGCTTCCTCTAACATGTGGAGGTAGGCTTTTAGCTGTTTCTTGTCGGCCCAGGCGGTGCCGTAAATACGCTGAAGCATTTCATTTTTTGAATCACCCCGCCAATAGGCCCCTGCGAGTTTCATCAGCTTGAAATGTTTGCCAATTTTTCCCGTCGCAGGCAGGTGCGGCCCGCGGCACATATCAAACCAATCCCCTTGGCGATAAACGGTAACATCTTCCCCTGCCGGAATACCTTCAATGATTTCCGCTTTGTATTTCTCGCCCATGGACATAAACTTGGCAATCAACTCATCGCGGTCCCATACTTCCCGCTCCAGGGGCAGGTTACGGTCGGCGATCTCCGCCATGCGCTTTTCGATCTTCTCCAGGTCTTCAAGCTGGAAAGGCTCTTCGCGTGCAAAATCGTAATAAAACCCGTTTTCAATCGCCGGACCAATGGTCACCTGGGTGCCCGGGAACAATTCCTGCACCGCTTGGGCTAAAACGTGGGCCGTCGAATGACGAATAAGCTCTAAGGCCTCTTCTTCATCCTTCGAGGTAACAATGGAGAGGTCACTGTCAGACTCAATCGTCCGGGTCGCATCCCAAAGCTCGCCATTAACCTTCACGGCCAAAGCCGCTTTAGCTAGACCAGGACCGATATCGGCGGCAACATCCATACCGCTTACGGGACCATCAAAATTGCGGACACTACCGTCCGGAAGAGAAATCGCTACCATGAGTTTGAGCCTGAAAATTCAAGAGATAAAAATAGCCGCGAAATGTACTCTCATTGGGGGGGAAGTCAAGATTATGTAGGGGGTTAACCAATGAAAACCGTCATGCCCGGACGTGATCCAGCAATCCACGTCTCTCTTCCGGCGGGTGTTTTTAGGTTGGCAGTAAGGTTAACTGTCACATTAACCCCGTTGTTTGTAGATGGGGACTGATACATAAGTGACTAATGTTCAAAAGCTTACAGTATCTGTGGATAACTTTTACAACCCAAATACACTAAAATAATTTCATATGTAATAACAATGACTTATAAAAGTCATTTTGTCATTATAGCAAAATGACTATTTGGTATTTTGGAAATATCAATTTTGCAGTATAATGCAAATATTCAATTCACTGAGTAAGATAACTATGGAACATAAGCTCGCCTTTTCAACTTTCATGAAGCTCATTGAGCTAGATGACAAACCCAAGCAAACAACCCTGAGGGGCTTCCTTCGTGGTGGGGGGTTTAACTATTGGCGACCATTACAAAGCTTGGCTAAGAAAGTGGCAAATGGTGAATTAGACGTAGCATCTCTTCAAGATGAGGTCGCACATCGCAGCAAAGGGCATCAGCGAAAGTACAATACCAATGCACTTACAAAACTTTTGTTTTGGGCAAGCCGTAGAAGTATTACCGTTAGAAGAGAGCCAGGGCCAAAAATTGTAAAATTAACCAAATCTGGCTTGAGTGTAAAAATCGCCCCTGAATTAGCATTCATAATGCAGGGGAATAAATATCTTATGCATATCTGGGCTACAAATTCTCCCTCACTATCTGAAGAAACACTCTCAACTGCATTATACTTTTTCAAATCAGAAATTGATGAAAAATATAAAAATGGTTGGAATTTTTTGATATTTGACACTGTAAAGGATCGAGTTTTTGGGGAGCTCGATATTCTTCAAAATGCGCCTGAAATGCTTGCTGCAGAGGGTAAAAACTTAGGGGTTTTATGGGATAAGGTAAATCATCCGGTATCATCAGACGAGTCAAATTCAATAGATGGCTCTGAAGATCAACCATCTATATTGAACTAATGAAATTTTTGGAGGGTTAGGAAAACAATACATTTATAGATTAAAAAAAACAGGCCCAGTGCTAACTGAACCTGTTTTTAATTAAATAGCTCAACTCAGATTTTAGGGGGCTCGCTGAACGAGCTTACCTGGACCTCCAAAGCTGAGAACTATCTGTTTCACAACATAATAGTTTCATTATTAGTAGCTGGAAGTCAAGGTTTCTCCACGCCCCAACGTTGGAGATGGCGATGAAGCAGTTACAACTTCCATTACCGATACCAGATGGTTATCGCCTTATTTTTAGAGCGAGCCGCAAATGTTCTAAGTCCGGCCGCATTCTTTATGCGCGTGCTTATGGGCTCAAAGCTTGGCCAATTCTGGTCAAATCCAAGTAAGCAGGGTGGCCGATCAATTTGATCGGCCATTCTAATTTTGAAAACTACCGGGCCTCTTACGTTCCTTATTACTATTTCTTTATAAATATCCGCCAAAAATCGTGGATACGCGGGTTAAGCCCGCGCATGACGTTATGGGATGGGCTTGACGTGATGGTTGTCGATTTGGGAACTATCATCAAACAGGATCAAAGGAGCGATGGTCCTTTGCGGGGTTGGGCAGAGCCCAGAGGGAAGGGGGGGGGGGTGAGCTAGTATATGGTGGTGTAGGATGGATGAACGGGAGTTACTTTTCTGATGCCTTTAACACTGCCTCAACCGTTACACTCTCCAGGCTCTCTTCCCGCAAGATCGTGACTTTCGGGCCTCTTTGGGCGCAGAGGGCGGGGTTGGAGTCGTGGGAATAGAGTACGACACTCTTGCATCCTGCCAGGGTAATCATGTGCATGGGACCGGTGTCGTTGCCCACTGCGTGGGAGGCGGTTTTTGCTAACGTCGCAATTTGCTCGAACGATGTTTGGTTAACGAGGGAAATTGCGTTGGGGCATTTCTCTATGATGCTTTGGGCCATTTCGGCTTCAGCCCCTGCCCCGAGGATGACAGGGGTGATGCTTTTGTTGAAAAATTTAGCGGCGAGTTCGCCGTAGTTTTCAGTGGGCCAGCGTTTGGCGGGGCGGTGGGGAGCACCTCCTGGCACCAATAAGGCGAATTCTTTAGGGAGGTCAAAGGCATCCAGGCTTCCGTTGACCCAGGAGAGGTCGGGGAGAGGCGTTTGCTCTATCCCGGCCATTTTGAGCTGTTCCGCTTGGCGGTCGAGAGTGTGCATATCGTCGCGGTGAGGATTGGCATGGGGGTGAGAACAGCCTCGCGCTATGCCCGACCATTGAGGTTTTTTACCCCGTTTAAACAGACGGAAGTAGTGGCTGCTGCGATCGGAGGTTTGCAGGTCATAGACCCGGTGAAAATGCCCCTCGCGCAATTGTTTTTGTAGCTTCATCCATTTTGTAATTTGCAAAGCTTTAGGCCTTTGGTCGATCCAGACCTCATCAAAGTAAGGGCTGGCCTTGGCAAACTCGGCATAGGCTTTGGTTGTGAGTAAGGTAATTTTGGCATCGCTGTGGAAAGTACGTATGGCGGCAAAGGGGCCCACGGCCTGGACGAAATCACCGAGCGCGCCCAGTTTAATGACGAGGATATTATCTTTGCTCACTCTCCCGTCAGCTCCTGATGGAGAACCTCGTTATAAACATCGAGGGTCTTGGCACACATGGTTTCCTTAGAGAAATTATCGCGGATATTCTTGATCGCCCGTTGGGAAAAAGCTTCCCAGGCCTGATCATCCAAATCCAATCCTTTGCGGATGGCATCGGCCATATCTTCGGCATTACCTGGTTCAACCAACCAGCCCGTTTTCCCTTCAATCACGGTTTCTTTGGCCCCGCCATGGTTGGTCGCAACCACCGGACGGCCCAGCGATTGAGCTTCGATGGCGACCCGTCCAAAAGCTTCCGGGTCGGTGGAGGCAGAAACCACAATATCGGTGAGCATATAAGCTGCGGCCATATCGTCGCAGTGATCGACAAGGCGAACCACGTCGTTGAGGCCTTTTTCTTCAATCAGGGTTTCCAGCTCTTTTCGGTAAGCTTCACGGCCCTGATCGGAACCCACCAAAAGAGCGCGAATATCTTTGCGACCCAATTTAGCAATGGCTTCGATGAAGGTTATTTGTCCTTTCCACCGGGTTAAACGTCCTGGCAGCATAACCACAGGGGCACCATCGGGAACCCGCCACTGACCCGCCAGAGCCACCAGCCGTTCAGCAGAAACTTTGGCAGGGTCGAAACGCACCATATCCACACCCCGGGGGATTACCCGAATGCTTTCATTGGCTACGCCATAAATTTTACGCATATGCCCGGCAATGAATGAAGAAATGGCAATGACAATCTCGCCTTTGGTCATCACCGAGTTATATTTACGTTTAAAGGCATTGCCGTGGGAATAGGTCCCATGAAAAGTGGTGACAAAATGGGTGTTGGTTTGTTTCGCGGCGTAATAGGCACTCCAGGCCGGGGCCCGGGAGCGCGCATGGACAATATCCACATGCTCCCGCTCAATTATCTCCACCAGCTTTGCAATATTAGCTCGCATCACCATGGGGTTTTTGGAATGGACAGGCAGTTCGATATGCTCTGCCCCGACCCGATCCAGCTCATGAACCATGGGTCCGCCGTTTGAGACAACGATAGAGCGTCCTCCCGCGGCCTGAATGGCATCGGCAACCTCAATGGTTCCGCGCTCCACACCACCCGTAACCAAGGCAGGGAGAACTTGCAAAACTGTCGCCAAGCGTCCATCACCGTCTTGATCGGTAAAGGGACTTTCCGAACTTACCAGGTTAGTGGTATTCTCGGTGACGTCTTTTTGGCCGTTATTCATCGGCGGGTATTATCCATGAGTGAAGATTCTAAAGTTAATAACAACATTATAAGTGATCCCAACCCCTCTATTCTAGCACGGGATGACGGTGCGGCAATCGCTTACCATCAAACTTCTGGTAAGTCACCCGGAGTTATTTTCCTTCCAGGCTTTATGTCGGACATGACCGGGGGCAAAGCAACCGCTCTTGAGGCCTATTGTAAGTCCATAGGCCAAGCCTTTCTGCGCTTTGATTACACCGGGCATGGGCAGTCCTCCGGTGCCTTCACCGACGGCACCATCGGCAGTTGGAGTGAGGACGCAATTTATGCCCTCGATAAATTAACCGAAGGTCCGCAAATTTTGGTCGGTTCGTCCATGGGAGGATGGGTGATGTTGCTTACCGCCCTGGCAAGGCCTGAGCGAATCGGCGGTTTGGTCGGTATTGCCCCGGCTCCTGATTTCACCATCGACCTGTTTGAAAAAGAACTTAACCATGCCCAGCGCCAGGAAATGGAAGAAACGGGTATGGTCTTGGTTCCCAGCGAATATGGCCCCGAACCAACACCTTTTACAAAAAAACTCATTGATGATGGTAAGAACCATCTTTTGTTAAGAAGTGTAATTGAACTTGATTGCCCTGTCCGTTTGCTGCATGGCATGAAAGACCCTGATGTTCCGTGGGAGACTTCTCTGCGGATTGCTGATAAGTTGAAAGCGCAAGACGTGGTGATGACTTTTATTAAAGACGGTGATCATCGGTTATCAAGAGACGAAGACATTGACCGCCTCAAAAAAACCGTAGGCGATTTAATAAAGCAGGTGAGAGACTAAAATGGATGCCATTGAAAAATTAAAGCTAGGCTTTGCTGAGTTTAAGCAAGGCTACTATCAAGAAAAAATAGAGATCTACCAAGAACTTGTCGATGTTGGTCAGCATCCAAAAGTCGCGGTTATCGCCTGTTCAGATTCCCGTGTTGACCCGACAACAATTTTACATAAAGAACCCGGTGAAGTTTTTATCATCCGCAACGTGGCGAACCTGGTGCCCCCCTATGAAGAAAATGGCAGCTACCACGGAACCAGTGCCGCTTTAGAATTTGCCGTGCAGCATTTGAATGTGGAACATATTATTGTTCTGGGTCACGCCTATTGTGGGGGCATCCAAACCCTTTTCAAGCCTGAGGGAGAGAAAGGCGAAGATACTAAAAAATCCAAAGACTTTTTCCTTAAATCCTGGGTTTCCATGCTAAAGCCTGCTTACCTTCGGGTCATCGCGACCATGCCGGATGCCACAGAGCGGCAAAAACATCAAGCTTGCGAGCAAGAATCCGTTTTGGTTTCTCTTGAAAATCTGATGACTTTCGCCTGCATCCGCAAAAGAGTCCTTAATAACTCCCTGCGCCTCCATGGATGGTATATAGATATAAAAGACGGCAGCCTCAGCAGCTACGATGCCCAAACTCGGGCTTTTGAAAAAATAGTTTAACCCCCTTTAAACAAAAACTCCCCCATCGGGTCATGGGCCTGAAACCGTTTTTTAGCTAGAGTTCGGCTTTGTACCGCATAGCAGTAGGCACAGCCGTGGGGGCAGGTGTCATAATCACCAATATCTTTGCTTTGCCAACAGCCGCATTCTTTGCGGTGGGGTTTGCGTTTCGCTGGAAATGGTACCCCAGACATACGGGCGAGGCGGGCGGCGTCAATACAAGCGGTTTCTTCGACTCCATCAACCAACAACTCAGGTTGGGCGCAAAGGGTTAGCCGAATGCCGTATTGGTTGGCTATTACGGTAAGTTTGCTCAGCAAAGATTGCTTAACCTGACGACTTTCATCATTCCAATCAAAATCAAAGGCACGGGAGGCAGTTGACATATTACGAGCCGTTTTACGATAAATCTGGGCAAAGGATAAGACCACCTCATCGACCACCCCTTCTAACTTCTGGGCCAGGTTTGTAAAATTCTCCACATGCCACTGGGGGGGCGTCAGAGATGAAAAGACGATAGGGTCATACCGCCACACGCCTGCATGGGGACCGTAACGATCTTTAATTTCATTTAAATGGGAGATGGCGACATCCGGAGCGATGGTGGCAAAGTCGAGAGCTTTGGGGTAGCCCGTGATGGTATATTGGACGGTAAAGGGAGTTTTTTGGGATATGTGTTTAAGATTATCTAAGAAAGGACCGAGGTTCCGGGTCCAGAAGACAAATCCATCAACTTTATTTTGGTCCAAGTCTACCCGATATACTTGACCGCCATAAGGATTGACCATCTGGCAAAACCCCGCCTCTAACCGATTCATAAACCAGGGGCCATAAAAAGCCGGAATATCGGTCTTGTAGCTGGCGGAAATAATCAAGTAGCGTTATTTCTCCTTTATTTCCGATCCATAAAGCAGTTTGAGCAGGACGTAGGAACTGCCCCCGAGAGCGGCAATAGAGAAGCCCGCGACGGAAATCCATTCGATATCGATACCAATGCCAACGATTCCCAGACCTAAACCCAAAATCAAAACATAAAGTGGAAAGCGAATAGCGGCATCAATCGCATCTTTATTGGGATTATCCTCAACCGTTTGGTTATTTTCGTCTGACTGCGCACTCAACCGTTTTCTCCTAAGGAAGCTTAACTCTTTGCAGTGAAACATACCTATGGGCTACTTCACCGTCAATTTCCTTGCCTTGGGTCAAGAAAATTGATTGTTGTTTTGTGGCCCCTCAAACGCCGGGCGCGCTCTTCGTGCTTGGCTTACGGCGAAATGGTTCGCCGAGGCCTCAATGGCCCATTTAAAGATTCCATCTCATTTAAATACCAATATAGGCATGCGACGGCGTGCCCGCGCGATCATTCGCGGGTGAGTCCCAAGTTTAAGGGATATTCCCTACACCTAATATGGCACTTGAACGCAGCAAGCTTTAAGCTTGCGCATAAAAAAGAGCGCGCCCAGCGTCTGAGGGGCTCGCAAACAAAAGTTTGCAAAAAAATAATTAAACCGCAGAAAAACGGGTTTTCCTGTTTTTCCAGGTGTTGCGCAAGGCGGCAGACCGTCCTATATAACGGCCAGACTTTTAATATAGCCATACAATTTTTATGGCTTTTACTATAGGGAATTTTTGGGGTGCCGCGCGTCGGGCTTTGAGAATTTGCCGCAACAAATGAGGACAACATGAGTAAAGTCATCGGTATCGACCTAGGAACAACAAACTCCTGCGTCTCCGTCATGGACGGATCTGAAGCTAAAGTAATTGAAAATGCAGAGGGCGCCCGCACCACGCCGTCTATGGTCGCCTTTGCCGACAATGGCGAACGCTTGACTGGACAGCCTGCAAAACGCCAAGCCGTAACCAACCCTGACAACACCTTTTTCGCCATTAAACGTTTGATCGGGCGGGCCTTTAGTGACCCCAACACCAAAAAAGATCAAAAAATGGTGCCTTATGCCATTGTTGAAGGCGAGAACGGCGATGCCTGGGTTGAGTCAAACGGCAAGAAATATAGCCCCAGCCAAGTCAGTGCTTTCATTCTGCAAAAGATGAAAGAAACCGCTGAAAGCTATTTGGGTGAAGACGTAACCCAGGCGGTTATCACCGTCCCTGCTTACTTCAATGACTCTCAACGCCAAGCGACTAAAGATGCCGGCAAAATTGCTGGTCTTGAAGTTCTGCGTATTATCAACGAACCAACCGCTGCGGCCCTTGCTTACGGCATGGACAAAAAAGGCGCGGGCACCATTGCTGTTTATGACCTTGGTGGCGGTACCTTTGACATCTCCATCCTGGAAATCGGCGACGGGGTTTTTGAAGTGAAATCCACTAACGGCGACACCTTCCTCGGTGGTGAAGATTTTGATCATGCCATCATTGATTACTTGGCCCAAGAGTTCAAAAAAGAAAATTCAATCGACCTCAAAGAAGACAAATTAGCTCTGCAGCGTCTCAAAGAAGGTGCTGAGAAAGCCAAAATCGAGCTTTCAAGCTCCATGCAAACCGAAGTGAACCTGCCCTTTATTACGGCAGATCAAGCGGGACCAAAACACCTTAACATCAAGCTGACTCGCGCGAAGCTGGAAACCCTTGTTGAGAAGCTGATCGAACGCACCATTAAGCCTTGTAAAGCTGCTCTCAAAGATGCTGGCGTTACCGCCGGAGAAATTGACGAAGTGATCATGGTTGGCGGTATGACCCGTATGCCCAAGGTCTCAGCGATGGTCCATGAGTTTTTCGGTAAAGAACCAAACAAAAGCGTTAACCCTGATGAAGTTGTAGCCATTGGCGCAGCTATCCAGGGCGGTGTGCTGAGAGGCGACGTGAAAGATGTTCTGCTTCTCGACGTTACCCCGTTGAGCTTAGGTATTGAAACTTTAGGCGGTGTCTTCACCCGCTTGATTGATCGCAATACCACGGTGCCAACCCGCAAGAGCCAAACCTTCTCCACAGCTGAAGATCATCAGTCTGCTGTGACCATCCGGGTTTTCCAGGGTGAACGGGAAATGGCGGCTGATAACAAATTGCTAGGTCAGTTTGACTTGATGGAAATTCCACCCGCCCCTCGCGGTGTGCCTCAAATTGAAGTGACTTTTGATATTGATGCCAACGGTATTGTTCACGTCTCTGCAAAAGACAAAGCGACAGGCAAAGAACAGCAAATCAAAATCCAGGCCTCTGGTGGTTTGTCAGACGAAGACATCGATAAAATGGTCAATGATGCCGAAGCTCACGCGGAAGAAGATAAAGCCCGCAAAGAAGCGGTTGAAGCACGCAATCAAGCCGACTCTTTGATCCATACCACAGAGAAAAGCCTTTCTGAGTACGGTGATAAAATTTCTGACGAAGACAAGTCTTCTATCGAAGGCATGATGCAGGAATTAAAAGATGAGTTGGCGAACGAAAGCGCGCAAGGTGAAACCATTAAAGCTAAAACCGATGCCCTTATGGAAGCATCCATGAAGCTCGGCGAAGCCATGTACAAAGCCCAGCAGGAAGCCGAAGGCGGTCCTGACATGGGTAACGGTGCAGCTCCTGGCGGCGAAGGCGGCGAACAATCCGACGACGACGCCACGGTGGTCGATGCCGACTTTGAAGAAGTGGATAGTGACAACAAGAAAGACTAAGTCTTTGATTTGTCACTGTAGCTCTTTACGGTGATGGTACTAAAGCGGCTCCGATGGTCTTTCTTGACCGTTGGGGCCGACTTCACGTAAGTGATATAGAGGGGGCCTAAGCTAAAATGGCCAAGCAGGATTATTACGAACTTCTCGGTGTGGGCAAAGAAGCCAGCGAAGGTGAGCTAAAAAGCGCTTACCGGAAAATGGCGATGAAACACCACCCGGACCGCAATCCCGACAACAAGGATGCGGAAGCAAAGTTCAAAGAAATTAACGAAGCTTATGAAATTCTCAAAGATGGCGAGAAACGGGCAGCCTATGACCGCTACGGTCATGCAGCCTTTGAACAAGGCGGCCCCGGTGGCGGTGGCTTCGGTGGCGGCGGTGCTGGCTTTGGCGGATTCTCAGACATATTTGATGAAATGTTCGGCGGCGGTGGCGGGTTTGGTGGCGGCCGACGGGGCGGTGGTGTTGATAACCGTGGCTCTGACTTACGCTACAACATGGATATCTCCCTTGAAGATGCTTATGAGGGCAAGAAAACCACCATTCGTGTCCCCACATCAGTTTCCTGCGATGAATGCGATGGCTCTGGAGCAGCCGGAGGAAAACCTCCGGTAACCTGTAACACCTGCCATGGGGCGGGACGCGTTCGGGCTCAGCAAGGCTTCTTCACGGTCGAGAGGACCTGTCCAAGTTGTCATGGTCAGGGACAAGTTATCAAAGACCCCTGTCGTCGTTGCGGCGGCAGTGGGCGCACCCGCCATGAAAAAAATCTTTCCGTCAGCATCCCACGGGGCGTTGAAGACGGCACCCGTATTCGTCTGACAGGTGAAGGCGAAGCCGGAACCCGAGGCGGACCTGCCGGAGATCTCTATATTTTCCTTTCGATTGAACCCCATCGTATTTTCATCCGTGACGGGGCTAATATCTACTGCAAGGTTCCAATCCCCATGACCACGGCGGCTTTGGGCGGTAACATTGAAGTGCCAACAGTGGACGGCAGCCGGGCACGGGTTAATATCCCCGCCGGAACCCAGACAGGAAATCGCTTCCGCTTGCGTGAAAAGGGCATGACTGTTCTGCGCAGCACGGCCCGTGGCGATATGTTTATCGAAGCTTCTGTAGAAATTCCGGTTAAACTCAGCTCTAAGCAAAAGCAACTGCTGAAGGAATTTGAAGAAAATACGGACAACAAAAGCCAAAGCCCGGAATCCAATGGCTTCTTTGATAAGGTCAAAGAATTCTGGGAAGACTTAAAAGACTAGTCAACGTTTGAAACGTTTTTCCATCGTCATCACCGGGCTTGACCCGGTGAACCACGTCCTTCAACCTGATCCAAAGCAAAAAGGAAGACGTGGATACGCGGGGTCAGGCCCGTATATGATGATGTTAGATATAAAGGGAACAAAGATTATGAAAATCGGGATTGTTGGTTGTGGTGGCCGCATGGGTCGCATGTTGGTGGCTCAGGTGATGAAAACCGATGGGGCAGAGCTAGCAGGCGGCAGCGAGCTTGAAGGCAGCCCTTTGGTCGGCCAGGACCTTGGCGGGTTAACTGGCCTTGGCGATGTGGGAATTCTTGTGACCGATGATGCCCGTGATGTGTTCTCTGCGGCTGATGTTGTAATTGATTTCACCCTTCCTTCTGCCACCATTGCTCATGCCGAAATGGCAATGAAATATGGCACAGGCCTGGTCTTAGGCACCACTGGGCTTGGCGTGGACCAACAGGCGGTTATCGAAGCTGCATCACGCCAAACCTGCATCCTACAGGCACCCAACATGAGCGTCGGCGTCAATGTGCTTTTTGCTATGACCAAAAAAGTTGCTGCTCTACTGGACGAAGATTACGACATTGAAATTGTTGAAATGCACCATCGCCATAAAGTAGACGCTCCCTCTGGGACGGCTTTAGGCTTGGGCAAAGCCGCTGCGGCTGGACGTGACGTAAACCTGGAAGACGTTTCTGATCGGGTCCGTGACGGACACACGGGGGCGCGTGAGCGCGGCAATATCGGCTTTGCAACCTTGCGAGGGGGCGATGTGGCAGGTGACCATACGGTCATCTTTGCTGCTGATGGCGAGCGGGTTGAGCTCACCCACAAAGCCAGTTCCCGCGAAGTCTTCGCCCGTGGGGCAGTTCGTGCCGCCCTTTGGCTTGAAGACAAAACCGCTGGCCTCTATTCCATGGAAGATGTATTAGGACTTTAGGTTTTTATACGCGCCAAACCCTAACAGGCCACGATAACGCTATTTAGGCTGGCGGCTCTTGAGAAGGGCCTCTATGAGGAGAACCGTCAATTCCAGGTCATCATTTGACAGGGTATCAAGTGCCGTTTTTATGCGCCAGATATGCTGGTTGCGCTCTTCATCATCGGAAGGGTCAGCCTCAAACCCTAAGAGGGCATTCGGCGTCACGCCAAGGACACGGCTAATTTTGCACATGAGTTCAAGATTTGGTTCTCGTGCCCCTCGCACATAATGACCATAGCGGGGTTCTGACAATCCTGCCTGTCTGGCAACGTCAGCATCTGACATGCCAAGCGCACGCGCTCGGTCCCTTAAACGTTTTCCAAAATCTTTCATGGGGACCACTTGTTCCCATTGCAGACACTTTCTTCAATAAACGTTATGGGTGGATAAGCAACGTAATGTATGGTATCCATATATATTAATACACTTACCCTACAACCAATAGAAGATAAGATGCGTTGGTTGTGGTTTAGGAATTCGGGAAAAGTATAGGGTATTTTATTCATAGAGGACATGTCGGCGTGGATGGCAAATCTACCATAGAAAATGCATTGGAAATGGCTATTAAAGAAGCCAAACTTTGCCCTCACAGCCGTGGTCGAGTTTGCCCAGGCCTTAAAGGTCTTGAAGGGTATAAAAGTAATCCAGGAAAATTAAGTTTTACTTACCTTTTCGATGCCTTAAATGGATTTAGTATTTGCACCAAATCCAACGAAACGGGCTGTTTTCCTTACAATATGGTTCGGGGAATTATCAGTGGATTAGGGAAATCATCAAAACCCTAAAGTTTTCGCTTTTGAATGAAGGCTTAACCAGATAACGTCAAGCCTATGAAAAAAGCATCGATTGACCTCTTTTACGCAACTTTGGCTGAACAAAACCCCGAACCAAAGAGCGAGCTACAATACACCAACGTCTATACCCTTCTTGTCGCCGTGGTCCTTTCGGCTCAAGCCACAGATATTGGGGTTAATAAAGCGACAAAAGCCCTCTTTGAGACGGTTCAAACACCGAGCCATATGGTTGAATTAGGCGAATCTAATCTTAAGGATTACATCAAGACGATTGGGCTTTTTAATACCAAGGCAAAAAATGTCATAAAACTTTCCCAAATGTTGATTGAGGATCACGATGGGCAAGTTCCTAATGACCAAGCCGCTTTAGAAAAGCTTCCTGGCGTTGGCCGTAAAACAGCTAATGTGGTGCGTAATATCTATTTCGGTGTGCCAACCATTGCTGTCGATACCCATATTTTCCGTGTTTCTAACCGCACCGGGCTTGCGCCGGGGAAAACACCGTTAGAGGTGGAGAAAAAGCTTCTTAAAGTGACGCCCGATCAATGGAAACTCCACGCCCACCACTGGCTTATTCTTCATGGACGCTACATCTGCAAAGCCAGGAAGCCCGACTGCACGGTTTGCCCGGTCATAGCCTACTGCAGTTATAAAGCGAAAACGGTGGTTTAAGATTTTTCTCGAAGGAGGTAGCTGAGGCAAGCTTGGTTATCGACCTTGACCACATCTCGCCCGCGAAAATCTATATGGGTGACGGTGAAGTGTCCTTCTTTTTTATAAAGGAAGAAGTCGAGAATGCAGTTCTCTTTACCATACTGCCAAATTTCCACTTGGCGATCTTTGCGCTTAAAGGTTGGCTCTCCAAGGAGCTTTTCTAATTCAAGGGCAACCAAGCCGAGAAACTTGTCCGTTTGAGGCGGCAAAAGCTTCCCTTGAGGCACACGCCCGCTAACCCCCGCCAAGGGGCGCTTGGCTTCTGCAAGAGCAATGGTCAAGGTAGAGGGGCCTTGGATTCCCAAACCTTGAGAAGGGGAAGAGGTCACCACCGAAGAACGGTCCGTCGAACCCGCACAAGCCACCAATCCCAAAAGGATTAATGCGCAAAGAACGGGCTTAACATATCCCTTAATTACGAATTGGGGCCGTATAAACAAGATTAAGCAGAGCTATCTAGGTCGGAAGCTGCAGAACCGTCTTCTTCAGGTAGAGCTTCCATAGAACCATTAATCTGACCACCCGCCTCAATCACGATGATGCTGTAAAGAACTTTGCCTTTAATCCGCCCACCCGGACGGATTGTCAGCTTTCCCCGAACCGTGAGATCACCGTCGTAAAGACCACTAATATCAGCATTTTCTACATCAGCGGTTCCTTTAAAGGTCCCTGTAGAGGCAACTTCGATCATCATGGCTTCTGAAAGTTCCGCTTCAACGCTGCCTTCAACCACCAGCTTTTCACAGGCGGTAATTTGACCATTCAGGCAAATGTCACGGCCAACAGTTAAGCGTTTGCCGCTATCACCATTGTTTTGCGTGCTCCGGCTTCCACGCCGGGGAGCTCCAGGAATTTCTGTATTGGTGCTGCGACGAGCCGCTTCATTGCTTCTCAGAGGTGCTGAGGGAGGTTTAGGGGTTGAATGATGGCTTCCGCTTTTTGCAAAAGGTTTCAGCGGAGGGGCGGCAAATTCTTCTTGAGGGGCTTGCTCAGGCTTAGCCTCTTCCGTGGCTTTTTCCCCGCCAGTTTCATTCGGATTTTCGTCTTTTTTGCGCCCAAACATTAAATTTCCCTCATCAAGTTAGCACTTAAAGATAAGTGCATTCTACATCGCGTTGACCGAAGTTTAACCGCAAAAAGTTATCGCCCTATTAAGCTGGCATTTCTTCAGGTAAATCCGTGCCCCGCCATTTGTGATGCATATGAACCATTGCGGCCGTTGCGACAACCGGGGCCAGCAAATTTATAAATGGGATTGTCATCATAAAGGCAATGACCACCCCCGACAGAAACAAGGATATTTTAAATTTCGCCCGCAAGGCACCTACTTCAAGACGATCGGAGCGCCTGAAGGCCACCATCTCAAAATATTCGCGGCTTAGAAGGTAGCCATTGAGAATATAAAATACCGCCAGGTTCACCACGGGGATCAGGTATAATGGCAACACAATCAAGTTGAGCAATAAAGCAATACCACTAAACTTCGCCGTGGTGATCAAAATTTCACTCAGAGGCTGGTCCCGAACATTCGACAGATTGGGGTAATGCTTGTTCTCAACCGCAACCGCAACCTCATCGACAAAAAAGCTCATGGCAACAGAGGCAAAAGCCGGAAATAACAGCCAGGTCAAAACAAAAGTAGCCAGCCCGCCAAGCACATCCACCGCTGTATCAAGCCACCCCCAGGTGAAAAAAGTTGTTTCGGTGAGTAGAAAACCTAACCCAATCCACAAAACAACAAAGGCAGCAATGGCAGCACCAATCGACTTCCAGATAACAACCCGAACCGCCGGGTCAGAAAATTGACCAATTGCCTTAAAAAAAGCTGCTAACACATTGATTCCCCATAAAGGTTTAAACGAATAACTATACTTAACTATTTTTGCCTCTCTCAAGCTCCTGGAACAAGCCGGAAAGGCGACCGTTGAGAGGTTGTTTTCTAGGGCACTTCCAGGGATCGGTCATAATAAGAGGCTAAAAATTCGGCCTCCCTTCTGGTGATCTTTGCTTCGCTTGTGGAACAACCCTAGAGGTTTTTGCATTCCAGCAAAAGGTCAGGACCAACGGCGGGGATAGATGGCACCACCCACCCCGTCGCCACCCAGAAGTGTTTTACTGGCGGCATTAACAGTGGCATCAACAACCAAATGGGTGATGTCGCCTTCGGCAATCTCCATTCGCTTGATGATGCTCATGGTTAAAGCCTATTTTGCATTAGCTTTGTTGTGGCGTTCAATCCCCTGGATAATGAAATCCATCGCTTCCTGAGGTTCACCCCAGCCTTTTACTTTAACCCATTTATTTTTTTCCAGGTCTTTGTAGTGGGCAAAAAAGTGTTCCATCTGCTCAATCATAATATCGGGCATGTCACGATAAGACGTAATATTTTTGTAGTAAGGGTGGAGATCATCAACGGGCACGCAGAGAATTTTCTCATCGATTCCAGCTTCATCTTCCATCATCATCACGCCGATAGGACGTGAGCGAATGACCACCCCAGGAGATACAGGCACACGGCCAACAATCGCCACATCAACCGGGTCACCATCTTGCGACAAAGTGTGAGGGATGAAGCCATAGTTAAAAGGATAGTACATGGCTGTATGGAGGAAGCGATCTACATACATAATGCCGGATTCTTTGTGCAGTTCGTACTTCACCGGGTCCCCGCCGAGAGGAATTTCGATAAAGACGTTTACATCGTAGGGAGGATTATCTCCCACGGGAAGTTTATCAATGTTCATGTGCTCGCCTTGTTGCCTGTAAGTTTAGAATTACAACGATTAAATTATCCGAATTCAAGATTACCCGATTATTTCCATCGCATATATAGGCCTTTCGATTGGCTATTGCGATGGCCCCGTGGGTAATTAGACCTTGAAAGATGTTTAAAACGTTAAGCAAAAGAGGGTTTTTCCTCCTACGAGACAAACCCCCTTCTTCGCAGGTGCAACATTACAGAGTTACGCTCGGTTATTCAAGTCACAGACTGAAATTTTCATTCTTGCACCACCCAGAAGCCCTCTGAACTGGAACACTGATTTAACCTGAAAGCTTGACTCACGGAATTAGAATATTATTCTAGAACAATATTCTAATTCCGGATTGTCGAAATGAACCAACCCTTAAATCGAAAAAAAGATATTCTGACAGCGGCCCTTGCCTGCTTTACCGAGATCGGAATTTCTCCCACCACTATCGACCATATCCGGGCACGGTCAGGGGCGAGCATCGGCAGTATTTACCATCATTTTGGCAACAAAGAGGGCATTGCCGCCGCTTTGTTTTACCAAGGATTGAAAGACTATAGGTTCGGCCTACTGAGTGTTTTAGAAATGTCCCACTCAGGAGAACAACTGATCAAAACCGCCGTGGCCTATCATATTGACTGGGCACTCTCTAACCCAGACCAGGTGCGATTTCTGCTCTATGCCAAAAGAGAAATGTCGGTCATAGCCGATAATAAAACGGTGCGCGAGGAAACCGGAAATTTTCTTAGCCAGGTGAAAGCTCTTTTCTCTCCCTTTGTTGTAAAAGGGGAGATTCGCTCGCTGCCTAAAGAACTTTATATCCCCCTCATCTCCGGCCCCTCTCAAGAGCTTATCCGAATTTGGCTAAGTCACCCCAAAGCCATTGACCTCAAATCCATGAAACCCTTGTTGGCAGAAGCCGCTTGGGATGCCCTTTGTCCTAAAAAGGAAATTCCTGAATCATGAATCAAATTCAACATACGCCCCTTCTCAAAAAATGGCGCGCTATGACGGCGGTGCCCATGGGCAAATGGTTTTTCAGTCGGCTTATTGGCCTATTGGTTCCTTATACAGGCACCATTGGACCTCGCGTTGAAGAACTCGGCTACGGCTATGCACGGGCCTCTTTCCGTGACCGGCGCAAGGTGCGCAACCATCTTAAATCCGTACATGCGATTGCCATGCTTAATCTGGCGGAGATGGTCTGCAGCCTGGCTATTTCTACGGTTCAACCACATAACGGCCGCTGGATCGTTAAGGGTATGGATATCGACTACATCAAAAAAGGGCGCGGACGCATCACGGCAGAATGCACTCCCCCGCAAGTGGATTGGAATTTCGAACAAGATCACATCGGAGAGGTTCTCCTGAAAGACCCGGCGGGCGATACGGTTGCCATTGCTCATACCCGCTGGAAAACCGGCCCGGTGACATAATGGAACAGGTCAGCTACATTACCTTCACCACCAAAGATGGTTTTTCCCTCACCGGAACCGCTTACACTCCCCCTCCGGGCAAAGAGAATGGGGATGCCGTATTTATCGCTTCTGCCATGGGAGTTGGCCGTGGTTATTATCACAAATTTTCCCATTACTTAATGGATCAGGGCTACAAAGTGCTGACCTTTGATTATCGCGGTATTGGGGCTTCCTGGCCTGAAGGGGTCAAAGGGGATGAACTTTTTATTCATCAATGGGGCGAACAGGATATACCCGCAGCTCTTGAGTGGATGAAAACAAATTTCAAACCCAAACGCTTGCTCATGGTCGGTCATAGCGTGGGAGGGCAAATCCTCTGTCTCGTGCCGCAAAATATTGAAATAGACCGAATTCTTTTAGTGGGATCACAAGCCGGATACTCTGACCTTTGGGATGGTTTTCAAAAACTAAAGGTTCTGTTTTTCTGGAAGATGGCCCTTCCTCTTCTGGTGGGTCTAACGGGAAAGCTTCCGGGCTGGCTTCTCGGCAGTGAAGACCTGCCCAAAGGGATTGCTTTGCAATGGCAAGCCTGGGGAACCACGCCAGGCTACATCCAAAACCTCGGCCCCCATGTCCAGGAAGGGTTCTCCCGGATTAAAGTACCGATTTTATTTTACAGCTTCAGCGACGATAGTTTTGCCCCGCCACGGGCGGTCGAAAAGCTGATGGATTGGTATGACGGAGCCCAAAAAGATCGCCGCCACCTTATGCCCAAAGATTTAGGCGTCAAGAAAATTGGCCATTTTGGATTTTTCAAATCCCGATTCGCTTCTTCCTTATGGAGCAAGGCGGCTGACTGGCTCGCACATGAAGAATGAGCTTGTTGCCAACCTTTACCCAAGGAGTTAATAATTTATCAGAACAAGATTAAAGGGAGAACTAGGGATGATTAACAAAATAAGTGTTGCAGGGTTGGGCCTTATGGTTGCCCTTAGTTTCAGTACAGTAGCCCAAGCAGGAAGCCCTAAAGGGCTCTGGCTGACTGAAAGCAAAAAAGCCCATGTGGAAGTTTATGACTGCGGCGATAAGCTTTGCGGAAAAATTGTATGGCTCAAAGAACCGCTGGATGAAAACGGCATGCCCAAAGTCGACAAAGAAAATGCCGACGAAAAACTTCGTTCTAAACCTCTTATGGGTCAGAACATGATATCAGGCATGGTCCCCGACGGAGAAAACGCTTGGGACGGGGGCACAATATACAATGCAGAAGATGGCAAAACATATTCATCAGAAATGCAAATGCCCGACGATAAAACTTTAAATGTTTCAGGCTGTATTTTGTTTTTCTGTAAGCAGCAGGTCTGGACCAAAGTTAACTAAAACTTTCACACGTTCAAACGGTACATAAGTGTAAAACCTGGGCCTTACGCCAAAAAATTGGTGTGCCTGTAGTCATGGTCGTTATTCTCTCTTTCAACGAAGGCCAAAAGCCTTCTTCAAAAACTCAACCCCAAGACGCGCCCCTTCCGGGTCAATACCATGTTCCAAACCTGGGCGGGGGTGGCTTTCTACCTTCAACCCGGCCTTTTGAAGAGCCTGGGTAGCGGCCCCCATGGCTTCAAAAGGCACCACGGGGTCATCTTTGCCATGAATAAGCGTGATCGGAGGGCGAGAGGCGATTTCTTTTTCCAGAATATCGGCCCCAATTAAAGCCCCGGAATATCCTAAAAGGGCCGCAATCGGCTCTTTACGTCGAAGGGCGACATGAAGGCTCATCATAGTCCCTTGGGAAAAACCGATTAAAGCTAATTTGTCCGGGCCAAGACCATGTTCCTCAAGAAGTTCATCCATAAAACGATCAATTGAAGGAGCCGCCAGTTGCGCCCCGGTGAGCATAGTTTCATACATGGCCCCCATGGTTTTAGGATCACGGCGCATCATATTGGGGTCATAGTCATTGAGACTAAACCACTGGCGACCCATGGGAGACATTTCACAAGGCTCCGGTGCATCGGGCGCATAAAAGGCGGTATTTGGAAGAAATTGGGCGAAAATTGGTGCCAGACCAATCAGGTCATTCCCATCGGCTCCATAGCCATGGAGAAAAATAACCACCCGGTCGACGGTTCCTGAATCCGGTAATTGTGAGGGACCAGCAAGTGCTTCAGCCATAGAATTAATTCTCCCATCATCTAAACTTGGTATAATTGCCGATACTCTATAGAGTTGGCATAGGAAATATCAAAGGACTTTTGCACTATGTCTGAAAATGATGCCGTACTTTTTGCTAATGATGCCTTTTACCAGGCCTTTGACGATGGGGACTATGATGCCCTCAATGAGCTTTGGGCCAAAGGGTACCCGGTGACCTGCATTCATCCGGGATGGAACCCCCTTGAAGGCCGCGATATGGTGATGGCAACCTGGAAAATGGTACTGTCAAACCCCTCTGGACAACGGGTTTCTTGTTTAGGGCCAAAGGCGGTGGTCTATGGCGATACCGCTGTCGTCACCTGTTATGAGGAAATCGGAGGGGACACGCTGGTCGCCTCGAATGTTTTTATCAAAGAAAACAAAAAGTGGGTGCTGGTCCACCATCAAGCTGGACCCACAGCGATGGAACCTGCTCCCGACCTGGATTTAGAAGCCCGCAATGATCAGATCAATTGATGACTTGCCCAGCGCGGCCCAAATCATTAATCTCCCCGGCTATCAAGTGGCCAGTATCGTGCTGGGCAGGGACCACTCAGAATTATTAATGCTAAAGAAGGTTTGTCCAAATGAGTTTTTTTAAAAAACACGTCTTTTTCTGTAATCAGGTTCGACCTGAAGGTCACCCCGCTGGTTGTTGTGCTGCCCGTGGCGGCAACGATATCGGCAAGAAGCTCTGGGAGCGGGTTGCTGAGTTAGAACTCGAAGGGGTTAAAATCAACTCTGCGGGTTGCTTAGGTCGTTGCGACCAAGGCCCGGTGATTGTGGTTTATCCTGAAGGTGTTTGGTATGGTCCCCGCAGCGAAGACGATGTCGAAGAAATTATCCAGTCTCACCTGGTTAAAGACGAAGTGGTTGAACGCCTTAAAGTCTAATTTGATTTGACAATCCAATTGTTTGAAACGGCCCTGACTTTGTTGGGGCCGTTTTTGTTTTCTGATAAAGCTTAAGCCGACTTCTTCTTTCTGGCCATCGCCTTTTCTTTGCTTGCTGTTATTTCTTTGAACAAAGCAATAAGGTTTCCGACTTTAACCCCATAACGGTCGGCCATCGCCTGTTGATGGTCTTTATGACTGAGCCTCAAACTAATTCTTTTAAATAGGCTATCAACCATCCGATAGAAATGGCGGTTTTGATAGAGCCAATGGCCTCTCTGAGGGTTATCTTCTACTCCAAGAGGGTGGGCTTTAAGTTTGGTATTAATGACATTAATAAACCAATTTCGACGTTGCTCAAAAGGGTCGAAGACCATGGCGACATCGACCAAGATATCATCGGCAATGACTTGAGCTCTTTCGGAGGCAAAAAGCTCTTTCCACACAATGGGCTTTTGTAACTTAGCCTTGAACTGACCGTGGAGTTGCTTGGCGCGATAATTATATTTTTCATAATTATCTTCCCCCACCATCATTTTGACCAAAGAAAGAAACTCAGGAACCATCCATCGCGACATTTGGGTAGAAGAAGCTTCTGGGTTGGTCTCTTTAGAAAGAAGCTTGGTAAACCGCTGAACAAGCAGGCGCCCCACCACGTCCTGGCGTTTGTCCTCATATTCCATGAGGGCTTGGTCATCATAGCAATCTTCAGAAAAGGCCTTGAGACGACCACAGGAGACAAATTTCTCAGAGGCTGCCTCTATTTGCGCCAGAGACAAACTTCCTTGGTTTGATTTGGCAACTTGGCCAAGGTAGGCAACAAAACCTGAGATAACGTTTTCACACTTTAGCTTGTCATTTGAAGAGTTTTGATCGCCCATTCCACCGCCACAAGAAGTTGTTAAAACAAATCTAAATATTACAGAACATTACATTGCCCTATTTAAGAAGAGTTTAACAGGCTTTTGGGTTAAATGCACATTAGGGGGCTTTTTGATTAGATGTACTCATTTGACAGAGCGTCCTGGCCTTTATTTTTCAAAATCCAGGGCATATCCGGCAGCTCGAACAGTGCGGATCAAATCCGGCTGGCCTTTTTGCTTAAGAGCCTTTCGGAGGCGGCCAATGTGGACATCAACGGTTCTAAGCTCCACATTGATATCGCGCCCCCATACCATATCAAGAAGCTGCTCCCGCGAATAAACCCGTCCTGGCCTTTTGATCAGCACTTCAAGCAATTTATATTCTTTAGGGCCGAGATGGATGGAGAGGTCATTGCGACTTACTTTATAGGCCACCAAGTCCATTTTGATGTCATGATATTCAAGAGTTTCCTCGCCACTGGCACCGGTTGAACGCCGCAAAACCGCTTTGATCCGGGCGACCAGCTCAGCCGGGGAGAAAGGCTTGACCATATAATCATCGGCCCCGCTTTCTAAGCCCTGAAGCCGATCACGCTCCTCCCCTTTCGCCGTAAGCATAATGATCGGCAGGTTGCGGGTTTCTTGGCGACCTCGGAGTCGGCGGCAGATTTCAATGCCAGAGACATTCGGGAGCATCCAATCAAGCACCAGCAAATCCGGCTGTTCTTCTTCCACCAGCAACATACCCTCTTCTCCATCCAGGGTTGAGACCACTCGGAAGTCATTTTTCTCTACATTATATTTTAACAGCTCCATCAGAGCCGGGTCATCTTCAATAATTAAAACAAGAGGTTGCATGGTTAGGCCCCCTCTTCAACATCGAGGGTCTGGTAAACCGTGTTGTCTAGCTTGGTTCGGTCTTCATCGGGGATAACCCCTTCCGACATGAAGTAAACTTGCTCAGCAATATTGGTCGATAAATCCCCCATGCGCTCAATATTCTTAGCGACAAACAGCAGATGAGTAGAGGGAGAAATATTGCTGGGATCTTCCATCATGTAGGTCAAAAGCACCCGGAACAGGCTGTTATACAAACTGTCCACCTCCTCATCCCGCGCCCGTACATTCAAGGCAACTTGCGGGTTGCGCCGTAAGTAGGCATCGAGCACATCTTTGATCATCTCCTGCACCAACCCGCCCATTCGCTTAAGGGAAGATAAAGCCTCAAGAGGCGGAGATTGGACGATTACAGTGGTACGTTTGGCAATATTCTTGGCGTAATCCCCAATGCGTTCCAGATCGGCAGAAATTTTCAAGGCGGCAACCACCATGCGTAAATCTTCCGCAACAGGGTGACGTAAGGCCAGAAGGCGTACCACCTGGTTGTTGACTTCCAACTCAAGGGCATCAATGGTTTTATCAGCTTTGGCAATTACCATTGCTTGCTCTGCATTACGTTTGACCAAAGCATCAATGACCCCAGCCAATTGAGTCTCCGCCAGCCCCCCCATTTCAGCGATCAAGTGATCAAGTTTTTGCAGTTCACTATCAAAGGCTTGGACAATATGTTCAGCACTCATCTATCCAATCCTCCCGGTAATATAATCTTGAGTCCGGTTATCCTGAGGGTTGGTAAAAATTTGCTCGGTTTCTCCATGTTCGACCAACTTTCCAAGATGAAAAAATGCCGTTTGCTGTGACACCCGGGCTGCTTGCTGCATGGAGTGGGTAACAATGACGATGGTATAGTTTTGTCTTAGTTCATCCATCAGTTCCTCAATTTTCGCCGTGGCGATAGGGTCCAGAGCGGAGCAAGGTTCGTCCATGAGAATAATATTTGGTCCAACCGCAATGGCACGGGCAATGCAAAGGCGTTGCTGCTGCCCTCCTGAAAGCCCGGTCCCTGATTCATGCAAGCGGTCGGCAACTTCATTCCACAAACCAGCTTTTTCCAAACTACTTTCGACAATATGGTCCAACTGGCTCTTGTCTTGTGCCAAACCGTGGATACGGGGGCCATAGGCCACATTGTCATAAATGGATTTGGGAAACGGATTAGCCTTTTGAAAAACCATACCAACACGGGAGCGGAGTTCGACCACATCAACAGAAGGGTCTGAAACCACATCGAGACCATCGATCTCAATCTTCCCCGACACCCGGCAGCTCTCAATGGTGTCATTCATGCGGTTGATACAACGCAGAAAAGTTGATTTTCCACACCCTGAGGGACCAATCAGGGCGGTCACCTGGTTTTCAAGGATATCTAAATCAATCCCAAACAACGCCTGTTTATCGCCGTAATAAACAGCGACATCAGAAACTTTAATTTTTGTCTCTTTTTTCAAAACTTTACTCATATATCGGCTGTCGACCACCGGGACGACAGGTTGAATAGATTGTTGTTGGATAAGCATTTACCAATGCCTTTCATATTTTTTGCGTAACCAAACTGCGAACGCATTCATGGAGATCAAAAAACCCAACAGCACCAGTATAGCCGCTGAAGTTCTTTCCACAAATGCCCGTTCCGGCGCATCGGCCCACAGGAAAATTTGGACGGGCAGCACCGTTGCAGGGTCTGTCGGGCCGCCAGGAATATCGACAATAAAGGCCACCATACCGATCATCAGCAAAGGGGCCGTTTCTCCTAAAGCCTGAGCCATGCCAATAATGGTCCCGGTTAACACTCCGGGCATGGCAAGGGGGAGGACATGGTGGAAAACGGTTTGCATTTTTGTTGCCCCCAAGCCCATCGCTGCTTGGCGAATCGAGGGAGGAACGCTTTTTAGCGCGGCACGCGAGGCAATAATAATGGTCGGCAATGTCATTAAGGCCAAGACCAAGCCACCTACGATGGGGGCTGAGCGAGGCAAATGCATCACATTTAAAAAAACCGCCAAACCCAGAAGACCAAAAACAATAGAAGGCACGGCTGCCAGATTATTAATGTTCACTTCAATCAAGGCACTCCACCGTTTACCTTTGGCAAATTCTTCCAGATAAATTGCGGCGGCCACCCCCACAGGGAATGTCAATAACAACGTGACCAGGAGGGTATAAAGAGAGCCAACCAAGGCACCTCTAATCCCCGCAGCCTCCGGTTCACGAGAATCTCCGGATGTGAAAAACCGAGTGTTAAACTGTTTTTCCAACAGACCGTCACGGATCAACTGATCGATCCAGGCTATTTCTTGGTTACTGGTCCGGCGTTGATTTTCTTGCAAATCCCGTGAAATGTGGCCTTTGATCAGCATATCCACGTCATCAGACGCTGTCAGCCAAAGGGGCAGGGTTTTGCCGATAATCGAAGGGTCATCCATGGTTTGAGCGCGCAGATCAAAAACTGCGGTCGAACTGACCAGATTATAAAGTTTTTTCTTATCTTTTCGGCCTTTTACTTCCGGGAACTTGGCGCGGATTGCTTTCTTAAGCAGGCCACTATAATCAGCCGCACTTAAGGTTTTTCTCTCTCGGGTGCCGTGCGGATCAATTACCTCTTCATCAAAGGTAATATCCAGCTTGATTTTGGTTTGATAAAAAGCCGTATAGCCCTGGCTTAAGATGCTGCCAAACAGCCCCACCAAGCCTAACAGAGCCAAGCATACAGCCGTGATACCAAAGAGACGGAAGCGTCGTTCCGCGGCATAACGTTTGGTTAGTCCCGCTTGGACAAGAGTCCTGTTATCACGAGGCGGGGAGCTTAAAATTTCAACTCGGTCAGTCATATTGTTCTCGATATTTTTGAACCACTTGGTAGGCCACCACGTTGAGGGTCAAGGTCACACAGAAAAGCAACAGCCCGAGGGCGAAAGCTGCCAGAGTTTTGGCACTGTCGAACTCCTGATCACCGACCAACAGGGTCACAATTTGTACGGTAATGGTGGTT
The DNA here is from genome assembly GCA_965368165.1 of uncultured Thalassospiraceae bacterium. Lineage (GTDB taxonomy): Bacteria > Pseudomonadota > Alphaproteobacteria > Rhodospirillales > JAPHRK01 > JAPHRK01. The sequence goes on from CBDULT010000005.1 coordinate 173,896, forward strand.
ACGGCTTCCAGAGGGTTGGCTGTCAATTTCGCAGCCAGACCAGCCGCCATAACCACAATCATGGTCTCCCCTATTGCCCGTGAAGCGGCGAGTAAAATGGCACTGACAATACCGGGAAGAGCCGCCGGCAAGATCACTTGTCGGATGGTCTCAGATTGGGTGGCCCCCAAGCCAAGGGAGGCATCCCGCAGAGACCGGGGAACGGCCTTTATGACATCATCAGATAGAGAAGAAACAAAGGGGATGATCATAATTCCCATCACTGATCCGGCAGCCAGAGCACTTTCAGAAGCCACATCTAGCCCCAGGACCGTCCCTGTTTCACGCAACAAAGGCGCGACGGTGAGGGCGGCGAAGAAGCCATAAACAACCGTGGGAACCCCGGCGAGCACCTCAAGGGATGGTTTCGCCCAGCTTCTAAACTGAGGGGTGGCATATTCAGCGAGATAAATGGCGGAGAAGAGCCCCACAGGCACAGCAACAGACATTGCTATGACTGAGATCAGCATGGTTCCGCCTAAAAGTGGCAAGGCCCCAAAAGCCCCGGAACTCCCGACCTGGTCTCCTCGAAGGGCCGTTTGCGGACTCCATTCAACGCCAAAAAGAAATTCCATAGGAGAAACTAAATTAAAGAATCGGATGGTTTCAAAGAGCAGGGATAAAATAATACCAACGGTGGTCATCACCGCCACAAGTGAGCTTAAAACCAAGAAAACCCGAATGCCCTTCTCCATATGAGCATTGGCAACCAGACTAATTGAATTTTTCCAGCGATAACCGATCATTGCCGGGATAAGGCAAGCCCCTAAGGCCAAAATTATAAAGGTCATATTCATTTGATCGGTACTTTTCTTATGAGTAAAACCCCCGGATCAGATTATGCCGATCCGGGGAAAATCCACTTACATTTGGATGTTGTTGGTCTGTGTCTTCGCTTCTTCGCTAAACTTATGACGCTCTGCCATTGGCATAGGGATCAGGCCTTTATCGGCAAGATAGCCTTCATCGCCCCAAGCTTTATCAGAGGTAAACTCCTGAACAAATTCAGCGATACCCGGCACTTTGCTGACATGAGTGTTTTTCACATAAAAGAACAAAGGACGGGAAACGGGGTAGGTTCCGGCTGAGATATTCTCAAAGGTTGGCTCCACACCATCGATCTGATTGCCCTGAATTTTATCGCCATTTTGATCAAGGAAACTAAAGCCAAACAAGCCAAAGGCTTTTGGGTTGGCTTCAAGCTTACGGATGATCAGCACGTCATTTTCACCGGCTTCCACATACCCACCGTCTTCCCGGATGGAATGACAAATGGCTTTGTATTTCTTTTTATCTTGCTTCTTCATAGCCTTGAGCCAGTCGAATTTTTTGCAGCCACCCTCAAGGGCAAGCTCAGCAAAAGCATCCCGGGTTCCCGAAGTGGGGGGAGGCCCAAGCACTTCAATTTTTAGATCAGGCAGAGAGGGGTCAACATCTTTCCAGGTTTTATTTGGGTTAGCAATCAGCTTGCCTTCCCCCGCCGGAACATCTTTGGCCAAAGCCAGGAACAGTTGCTTGCGGGTAATGGTCATCGGCTCAGCCTGTTTAGAATTTGCCAAAACGATACCGTCATAGCCAATTTTTACTTCGGTGATATTCTTGACGCCATTTTTAGTACAAAGCTCAATTTCAGATTTTTTGATGGCGCGTGAGGCGTTGGTGATATCTGGGGTGCCGTCACCCTCACCCGCACAAAAAAGCTTCAAGCCACCCCCTGAGCCTGTACTCTCAATGACCGGGGTTTTAAATTCGGTGGTTTTGCCAAAGGTTTCGGCAACAGCCGTTGCAAATGGATAGACCGTTGAAGAGCCAACGATTCTAATTTGGTCCCGCGCCTGGGCAGTGTTGGCAAACGCGGCAACGGCAAGTGCCGTCAGGGTCAGTGTTTTAGTCAAAGTCATTTTCGCTTTCCTTAGCGGTTTCATAGTAAATCTGGACCTATGACTATTCCCGCTTAGGAAAGCTTTTATGACACCTGTGCGACAGTTTTATGACATTAGCTGGAAAAACTAACCATCTCTCATTTTTTTATGTCCGGCCTTGCTTTGGGCCTCAGCAAAAATTCGCTTGATCTTGGGGAAAGCCTGTTTGATCTGGCCTTCTAATTCTGTGACGGTTCTCTCGACATCAGCAGCCGAAAGACTGTCTTCAAAGTCTAAGCTGATTGTCAGTAATATATCGGCAGGGGAAAGATGCATGGTCAAGGTTTCGTTAACCTGGGTGATCGACTTGTGCCCCCCAGCAAGTTCTTCAACTTTGCGCACAACTTCAGGGTCTGCGGACTCACCAATAAGGAGACTTTTGCATTCAATGGCTAAAAAGACCGCCACAGCCGCCAAGATTAACCCAATGCAGATAGATGCGATGCCATCAGCAATTGGAAATTGGAGGTAATCAGCAACAAAAACACCTATCAAGGCGACCACAAGACCAAACATAGCGGCAGCATCTTCAAACAAAACCGTAAACAAGGTTGGGTCCTTGCTTTCCTGCACGGCTTGAATGATTCCCTTGTCCCCTTTGGTGAGAATGAATTCTTTCAAAGCAATATAAAAAGATCCCCCCTCAAGAATAAGACCGAATACCAAAACCACATAGTTAACCCAAGCATCGGTCAAACCCTCGGGATGAAGGGTTTTGTGAATGCCTTCGTAAAGAGAAACACCGGCCCCCAAAGCAAAGATCAAGATCGCAACAAGGAAGGTCCAAAAATAAAGCTCTTTACCATAGCCAAAGGGATGTACGTCGTCAGCGGGGATTGCCGCCCGTTTCATTCCCAGCAAGATCAGCCCCTGATTGCCCGTATCAACCAGGGAATGGACTGCCTCAGTCAACATAGCTGAAGACCCGGTGTAAAAACCCGCCCCCATCTTGGCAACAGAAATCCCAAAATTAGCCCCAGCAGCAGCATAGATGGCTTTTTTCGATGAATGGGACAATGTGGCCTCCTGGTGGATTAAACGGTCGGTCACCTTACCCCGTTCACCCTTTCTATCAAGGGGCAGGTAAAAATAGAGCTTTTTCCTCCCTCAAACAAAAAAATGAATTCTAATTCATTTAATCGTATTTTTAAACTGGGAGGGCTACCCTACATCTTTCATATCTGCCAAACCACCGGTTAAGCGGCTAAGGCGGGCTGTTGCAGCGTTGGCTTCTTTCATCAGGCTTTGGACGATATCCGAGAGGGGTTCTACTTTTTCAGCAAAAGCCACAGATTGGCCCACGGCTAAAAGACCTTTGGACCAATCCCCTGTTTCATAGGCGATTTTACCGATTTTACCTGAAATATGAGGCATCAACTTGGCTAAATCACCCGGCGTTTCTTTTTCGATTTGTTCAACAACGGCAGTGGTTTCGTTACGCAAAGACCGGGCGGTATTTCGTAAACTTTGCAGGGATAAGGTGGTGTCTGTTTCATTGGCTTGCACCAAGCGTTGCTTATAAAGATCATGGGCCCAGATTTCTTCTGAAACCAAAAAGCGGGTGCCGATAATCACGCCATCAGCTCCAAGAGCTAAAGCCGCCAAAAGCTGCTCCCCTGTTCCAATGCCACCGCCAACGATCAGGGGAATGGTTAGGGCACGGGCGGCAACGTTGGCTTGGATGATGGTTCCCACCATATCCAACCCTGGGTGCCCCCCACATTCAGCCCCAATGATTGTCACCGCATCAACCCCAATAGCTTCGGCCTTTTTAGCAAACTTAACCCCGGGGACCTTATGAACAACTTTAATGCCCGCCGCTTTTAGAGCGGGAAGATAAGGCTCGGGATTGCGTCCCGAGGTCTCAACAAATTTGACCCCTTCTTCAACGATAATGTCGAAAACTTCTTGGGTCCTTTCCCCTTCAACAAGCTTGGGGAACATGGAAACATTAACGCCGAAAGGGTTGCCTTCGCTAAGGGCGCGACACTTGCGAATTTCGGCGCGGAGATCATCGAGATCAGGGAAACTGGCTGCGGTAATAAAGCCAATAATGCCTGCCCGCGCCGCTGCCGAAACATAGTCGGCGTTGGCGAGCCACTGAAGGCCTCCGGCAATAATCGGATAATCAATTCCAAATAGTTCTGTCAGACGCGTTTTAATCACAGCTTGTCCCCTGATATGTTCGCTTTATATTGACTTGCAAAATGAAAGTAAGTTTCAAGATACTAACGAACCACTTGTAAAATGCAAGTAATATTTGTAACCTACAGAAATGAAAAAAAGCTCTGTCGGAAATTTTGATTGCTCCATCGCCAAAACCGCCTCAACCATTGGCGATACTTGGTGCTTAATGATCTTGCGCAACGCCTTTCACGGGATGCGCCGCTTTGAAGATTTTCAAAAGCATCTGTGCATTGCCACCAATATTCTTACCGATCGCCTTAAAAAACTGACAAAAGCTGAAATACTTCGCCGCGAAAAAGACCCTATCGATGCAAGGCGGGTCCAGTATCGTTTGACAGAAAAAGGCATGGCACTCTATCCGGTCCTGGTTGCCCTCAAAGATTGGGGTGACAAGTGGGAAGGTGATTTTGATGAGCCGCGCATGATGCTTAAGGTGCGTGAAACCGGAGAAACCATTCCTCCCGTTGCCGTACGCACCGCTGATGGGCGCGCCCTTAGCCCGCAAGAAGTAAGCCCTGTTTTGGGTGAGAATGCGGATAAATTAACCAAACAGCTTGTCGGGTTTCGTGCCAAAGAATGAAAGATGATATAGCCTCCCCTATCGGTCACAAGACAAAGCGTCCTCCCCTGGCCATTCTGGTGGTGATCACCATGGGCGGGGCACTGGCAATGAATATTATTTTGCCCTCCTTGCCCGGCATCCAAAAAACCTTCAATGCAGATTATGCCACTGTTCAACTCACCCTCACATTATTTCTGGTCGGGTTGGCTGTTGCTCAACTCATATATGGTCCCTTATCTGATCGATTCGGACGGCGCCCCATTGCTTTAATCGGCATGTCGATACTTGTTGGGGGAACCCTGATTTGCTTGTTTGCAACTTCCATCGAAGGGTTAATTTTAGGTCGATTGGTGCAAGCCATCGGGGGCTGCGCCGGGATGGTTGTGGGGCGCGCCATGGTCCGAGACCTCTATGATATGGACAAAGCGGCTGCCATGATCGCTTATCTGACCATGGCCGTGGTGGTGGTCCCCACCTTTGCCCCCCTGATCGGTGGATACCTGGAAGAGATGTTTAGCTGGTCGGCTAGCTTTGTTTTTATCCTCATCACCTCGCTACTCTTTTTAACAATAGCTTTTTTTGGAGCCCACGAAACACTCCCCCCTTCAAAACGCCATGATGTTCAGCTTTTTGGCATGTTTAATTCTTTTAGCTACTTGTTACGCAATCCCGGGTTCAGCGGGTATGCCTGCCAGGTCAGCTTCAACACAGCGGCCTATTTTGCCTTTCTCGGGGGCTCACCTTTCGTCATGATAAACTTGATGGGCAGCACACCCGCTAAGTTGGGGCTGTATTTTGTTGTGGTCTCGGTTTTTTATATTCTCGGGAATTTTGCCACAGCCCGATTGGCCAAAAAAGTCGGTGTTTATGCCATGGTTCAGGCGGGGGTCTGGCTGTCACTCCTAGGCGCAGCTATCCTACTTATCACCGTCTTAGGGGATGGATTAACCCCCTTTAACTTTTTTGGGATCATGTCCTTAATAGCTCTTGGCAATGGGTTTTGTATTTCGTCAGGCATGGCGGGAGCCATCAGTGCAGACCCCCACCGGGTTGGAGCGGCGGCGGGTTTGGCTGGTTCGATGCAAATCGGATTTGGGGCCATTAGCACCTATATAGCTGGGATACTGCTGGCCTATTTTGAGGTCACCGCCACCCCGCTTATTGCTGTTATGTTTGCATGTTGTTCATTTGCCCTTATTTCCATCTTGTTCCTTCCCGCGACACTAAAGTTAAAAGAATAACTCCACCTGTCGCCTCTGTTGACAAGATCATGGCTGCAAAGCTAGGCTCCATGGAAGTTGCATGAACTTGCAGCGTTGGGAATGTCGACAAATGAACATGTGTAGGGTGATGTTTCAATTTAAGAAGCCGCGCGGTCAATTCGGCTATCTGAGTCTTTTTTACCTATGGCTCATCTTTGGAGTATTCATTACTGCGGATGCTTGGGCTCAATCTGACGGTCGAACCGTTCGAGTCGGCGTTTACCAAAATGCTCCTCAAGTCTTTATTGAAGAAGATGGCAGCCCTCGCGGCATATATATTGATATCCTGAAAGAGATTGCCAAAAAGGAAAACTGGCACCTTAAGTTCATTGTTGGCACTTTCTCAAAACATTTAGAGGCCATACGCACAGGTCAGCTTGATATTATGACCAGTATTGCAGCGACCCCAGAACGCAAAATATACAGTGATTTTTCTAATGAAACGATCATCTCTGTCTGGGGCCAACTTTATGTACAACAGGATTTCTCCCCTCAGAACATCTTTGATATGGCAAATCGAAAGGTCGCCGTTATGCGGGGCGGGGTATTAGGGCAAGGTTTTGATAAACTCTGCCGTGATTTCAATGTTACATGCCAGATTGTCCCTATGGCTTCCTATGAACAAGCCCTCCAGGCCGTTGATGATGGCATTGTTGATGCTGCCGTCGTCAACAGCATTTTAGGTTTTTCACGCGAAACTAAATATAAAGCTATCCGCAGTTCTTTTGTTTTCAGCCCGGTTCGGTTACTCATTGCTGTTCCAAAGGGACAAAATGGTGACCTCACTGCCGCCGTAGATCAGCACCTAAAAGGCTGGCGAAAAGATAAAAAAAGTTTTTACTATAAAACCCTCGACCGATGGCTTGGTTTAAAACCTGTTGAAACATCTGTCATGCCAAGCTGGATTTGGTGGGTATTGGTCACTGGCGGGGGTGCCATCCTCCTTACATTTATCTGGAACAGTGCCCTCCATGAACAGATTGCAAAACGAAAAGAAGCTGAAAAGACCCTGCAGAGAGAACATGACCTCTTTAGATCATCCATAAATAGTTTACCTGGAATTTTCTATATGATTAACCAGGATCAGAAATTTGAAATCTGGAACCAGAATTTTCTCCAGGTAAGTAAATATTCTGAAGCGGAAATTTCTAACTTAAGCCCTCTTGATTTTTTTGCCACCGACGAAAAACCAGCCATTACCCAAGGGATTCAGACCGTAATGGAAAAGAGGGAAGCAACGGGAGAAGCCAGCCTAGTAGCCAAGGACGGCTCAAAACACCCCTTCTTTTTTAGCGGGACAAAAGTTGAAATCGATGGCAAACCCAGACTAATTGGCACCGGAATTGATATTAGCGAACGCAAGCATCTTGAAGAGCAGATCAGACGCTCACAAAAAATGGAAGCCGTTGGGTACCTCACCGGGGGGATCGCTCATGATTTCAACAATATTTTAGGTATTGTGCTGGGCAATCTTGAACTTCTCGAACGCATCGTAAAAGATAATCCTAAAGCCCTCCCTCGCGTTGAAAAAGCAATTAAAGGCACCAAAAGAGGGGCCGCCCTGACCAATAAACTTTTGCGCTTTTCCCGTAAAAAAGCACAGGGAACGAAGCTGTTATCAGTCAGTGAGTTTATTGATGACCTTGAAGAATTGATTGTCAAATCTCTGACGGCTGCAATAAAAGTGGAATCTAATCTTTCAGAGGATTTATGGTCCGTGTCAGTTGATCCTGGGGACCTGGAAGACACCATCCTCAACCTTGCTATCAATGCACGTGACGCCATGCCAGAGGGCGGCACACTGAAAATCACAACCGCCAATATAACTCTCGATGAAAATCATGTAAGGCTAAACCCCGGCAGCACGACAGGGGACTACGTCATGATCTCCCTGAGCGACACAGGACAAGGGATGTCAAATGAGGTCAAAGATCAAATCTTTGAACCTTTCTATACCACCAAACAACAAGGCAAAGGCACAGGGCTAGGCCTCAGTATGGTTTATGGCTTTATTCAACGCTGTAATGGACATATTGACGTCCAATCCAAAGTAGGTATCGGCACAACTTTCAACATTTATGTTCCTGCCTTTAGGCAAGGCACACCGGCTGAAATAACGCCGTCACAGTCGTCTGAGGAAATCTTAACGGGCAATGAAACTGTTTTGGTTGTTGATGATGAAGAGGCTTTGCGGGACATCGCCGTCTCAAACCTTGAAGAGTCTGGTTACACCACCCTTACGGCCGAAAATGGCCTACAGGCCCTTGAGATTCTTAAGGAAAATAACAATATAGACCTTATGTTTAGCGACATCATAATGCCCGGGAATTTTGATGGCTACCAATTGGCCGCTGCCGCTCATCAAGAATACCCCGGTCTTAAAATCCTTCTCGCCAGTGGTTTTACAAGCAAACAAGAAGGTCATGTAGAAATCAAAAACCCCTATATCCTCGATCTTGACCATAACCTCCTAAGCAAGCCCTACAATCAGTGGGAACTTTCTCAGGCTGTCCGACAGGCCCTCGATAAACAAATTTAACCGCAAGCTTATCTCAGGCCATCAGTTCACTTGACAAACAAATGAATTGTTGTTCATTGTATAATAAATGAATAGGGATTCATATTATGGTTTATCGGGAAACAGAAAAAGTTATTGCCCGTAAAGAGAATAAAAGACGGCGAATTATTTCAGCAGCCCGAGAACTTGTCTCTGAAGGAGGTTTGGGGGCGGTTCAAATGTCGTCCGTCGCCAACGCAGCGGGTGTGGCCACAGGAACCGTTTATCGCTACTTCCCCTCTAAGGCTGAATTAGTCGCTGAAGTTTTTCGAGTCGTCACTCAATGGGAAGTGGATGTAATGGCGCAGGTGGCGGCAACAGATGCCAACCCAAGTCAACGCCTTGAAGGGGCGATTGCGACCTTTGCCAAGCGGGCCCTCATGGCCCCCCGCCTTGCCTATGCCTTGATTTTTGAACCCGGCGACCAATTGGTAGAAGCCGAGCGTCTGGTCTTTCGCCGCTCTTATGCCCATATCATCGCTCAGATTTTAAAAGAGGGGGTTCTACAGGGTGAATTCAGGGACCAGCCTGTCGATACTGCAGCCAACTGCATCGTCGGCGGGTTTGCAGAAGCCTTGATCGGGCCATTAGCCCCGGACCAAACTTCCGATCAAAACAAGCAAAATGAAACCGTTCAAGCCATCGTCAACTTTTGTCTCAAAGCCGTCGCTAAGTGAAGGAGAATATTGATGTCCTCCCGTAATCCAATTTCCTCTCTCCCCACTCATGAGGTGATCAACATGCCACCTCTTCAGGGCGATCAGGATTTATACGGCTCAGACCTTGCCCTTAAGGAAGGACTTAAGCGGGAAGGGGCTGGTTGGGCTGAAGAGACCGTTTCGGCTTTTGGCTTGCTGGCAGGTTTAGAAGAAACTTTTGAATGGGCCAACCAAGCCAATAAATATGGCCCGGAAATTCAGCCCTTTGACCGCCACGGTATGCGCATCAATCAGGTAAGCTTTCACCCCGCCTATCACGACCTGATGGACCTTGCCATTGGCAACGATCTGCCGACATTTGCGTGGAATAACCCTCAGCTCGGCAACCATGTGGCCCATGGTGCATTATCATATATCCTTAATCAGGCTGAAGGCGGGGTGCTTTGCCCCATGGCGATGACATACTCCGTAGTCCCTGCCCTTAAAACAACACCCTCCGTTGCCGACCAATGGCTGCCCAAATTGTTTGCCAGAAAATATGACAAGCGGGATATTCCCATGGCAGAAAAAACCAGTGTTACCATTGGGATGTTCATGACTGAAAAGCAGGGCGGTTCCGATGTGCGAAGCAATACGACGCAAGCCTCACCTGAGGGACATGAGACCGGGCCAGGTGCCGCGTACATTCTCAAAGGCCATAAATTTTTCTGCTCAGCCCCCATGTGCGATGCATTTCTAACGCTGGCCTATACTGAAAACGGCCTAACTTGTTTTATCATGCCGCGCTGGCGACCAGATGGTAGCCGCAACGGGCTTTTCATCCAGCGCCTAAAGGACAAACTCGGCAATAAATCCAACGCCTCTAGCGAAATGGAACTGGTCGATGCTTGGGGCCAAATGGTCGGTGAAGAGGGGCGCGGGGTGCGCACTATTATCGAGATGGTCAATGGTAATCGCTACTACTGCGCTCTAGGTTCCGCCGCCTTAATGCGTCAGGCTTTAGTCCAGGCTTTGCACCACACCACCCATCGTTCAGCTTTTCAAAAGAAACTTATTCAGCAACCTTTAATGCAAAATGCTCTCGCTGACATGGCCCTTGAATCCGAAGCCGCAACAACTCTTTTCTTGCGCTTAGGGCGCGCTATCGGTGAGGGAGAAACGAACCCTCAAGAAGCCTCTTTGGCCCGAATCGGTACTGCCATTGGTAAATACTGGGTTTGCAAACGCGCTCCCAACTTGGTTTATGAGGCCATGGAGTGTCATGGGGGCCCCGGCTATGTGGAAGAAAGCATATTGCCCCGTCTTTACCGCGAAGCTCCAGTCAACAGCATTTGGGAGGGATCGGGAAATGTTATGTGTCTTGATACCCTGAGAGCCATGTACAAAGACCCCGCGACCATTCCAACTTTCTTAACTGAAATTGAGTTGGCGAAGGGGGGGAATGCGGCCTTAGACAGCCATATAGAGGCTTTAAAAGTTGAGTTGCATAACAGCAAAGATTTAGAATTGAGGGCTCGACGGGTCACCGAGATGATGGCCTTGGCCTGGCAAGGGGCCTTGCTTGTGCAACATGCGCCAAGCGCAGTGTCTGATGCCTTTTGTGCTTCACGTATGGGGGGGTATTGGTCTGGGGCTTATGGCACTTTGCCAACGGGTGTTGATTTTAATGCCCTGCTTAAAAGGGCTCAGGGAGAGGGTTAAACCGGGGGGGAGATAGATCGCTCCCACTCGCCTGAGCCTTCTAATGTTTGAAGTTTAATTATGCTCCAAACATAACGGTGATAAACGCACCAGGGGTTTGGGTTGCAGCCCAAATACCTTGTACCGCGATCACACCGAATGTGCCGATCAGGGCAAGAGCACCGCCGCCAATCAAACCAAAACGAACAAGCTTAGAATTTTTCATTGTTCTTTTCCTTATCTGTCAATGCGTGCTGTAGTGCTTTGTTAAGGAGGTTTATACCCGACTAATTTGATGAGGTATTTGACCACGGTCAAAAATGAAAAAAGAAACCTCTCTGCGCCTTTAATGGCGAGGAGGTTTCTTAATTTCCACAATTACTAAACAGGTATTATTTTTTGAATGTGTCGGTTTTTTATAACCCGGCTTCAGCTTCAAAACGGTAAGGGTGGGGAGGGTAGACGCCGAGGACGCTGACCTCATGGGCAAAGAAGGCAAGTTCTTCTAAAGCGAGTTTTAAATCCTGATTATCTGGATGCCCCTCCACATCGGCATAAAACTGCGCTGCGGTGAAATGGCCATCGACCAAATAACTTTCCAGTTTTGTGATGTTCACCCCATTGGTGGCAAATCCGCCAAGGGCTTTGTAAAGGGAAGCGGGGACGCTGCGCACCCGAAAGATCATGCTGGTAATGGTTTTACCAGCCAGAGGGTGGGGGCGGATGGGCTCCCGGGCCATGATGACAAAACGGGTGGTATTGTGGGCAGCATCTTCAATATCGGCCTTGAGAGAAACCAGCCCGTAAATTTCCCCCGCCAGCTCTGACGCAATCACCGCTTTGGTTTTATCACCACTGGCGGCGATTTCACGAGCCGCGCCAGCCGTATCGACCGCAACAATCGGTAAAATGCCCATTTCGGCAATCATGTCTTTGCATTGGTTAAGGGCATGGATATGGCTGTGAACCTCGGTAATATTTTCTGCCGTTGTTCCTTCAACGCCTAAAAGGTGGTGATTGATGGGCTGAAAATGTTCACCGATAATATGCAGCCCGGAACTTGGCATCAGGTGATGAATATCCGCCACCCGCCCGGCAACTGAGTTATCAATGGGAATCATTGCCAACCTGGCCCTGCCCTCACGCACAGCGGCAAAAGTATCCTCAAAAGAACGACAAGGCAAAGTAGTCATTTCAGGACGGGCAACCCGGCAGGACAGATCAGAATAGGCCCCGGGCGCCCCTTGAAAAGCTATGGTGCTGGCGGGGTCGGAGGGGGGTTGTTCGTGCCACACATTCTCCGTTTTTTGTTGCGTTCCGGACAAGAGCCAGGAAGCAGAAACCTTGAGAATATCGGCAAGCGATTTCAGCTTCTCAGCCGATAAATCAACATTTTCTTTTTCCCAATTGGTCACCGTGGATTGATCGCACCCCATAGAAGCGGCTAAATCCTGCTGGGTGAACCCCAATTTTTTCCGTGCCTCTTTAATCCGCTGACCAACACTCATAATATTCTCCAAAATGTCTATATTTAAGAATTGCCCGCATAAATATGAATATAATTCATAAATGTCTAGGAAAATATTAACTCAGGTTGCTCAATAGTGATTTATATGAATATTATTTAGTTTCGGATGAGCCTTCGGGCTTTTTCAGCTCTAGAATCGAGAAGCTGACAATTTTAGGCGGCTCTTTTTCATCGCCGATTTTTTGCAAGATCAAGCCGCTGAGTTGCAAGGCCAATTGTGAAGCGCTTTGTAGTTGGTCGATGGCCTCTTGGTTTTTATCGGCGATGGCTTCCGGCAAAATACGGTCCTGGATAAAAGACGTCACCCCCGCCAATCCCCGCGCGGCTAAGCGGGCATCCCGCCCCGCAACAAGGATATTTGGTCCTTTTTCAACCTGGTCCGCAATGGCCCGCAGATGAAACATCATCGCCCGCATCTCATCTTCCTCTGCCTGGGTTCGGGCAGAAATAAAGCGCATGATATTAACAAAAAAGATGGTCTCTTCGCTCGTGTGTCTCAAATTCACCCCCCAGGCAGATAGAATGTCACTGTCGTTCCTTGGTTGGGCTCAGACAGAATATCCAGCCGCCCCCCATGGAGCTCAACAAAGCGTTTCACCAGTGTCAAGCCCAGCCCTGCTCCGGCTTGTTCTCTGGCATCGGTTTCATAGCCCCGTTCTAAGGTCTCGGAAACTCTTTTCTGATCGCTTTCAGAAATCCCAATCCCGGTGTCGCTGACACTCACCACCACTTCCTCATTTTCTCGTTTCGCTGATAAGGTCACGTTGCCCTTAGCCTGGGTAAATTTAACCGCATTACTCAACAGGTGGAACAAGACCTGTTTTAAGCGTTTCTCATCAGCAACCACCCAGCCAATGTCGGGGGAGCAGTTGAAATCCAGAGTAATTTTGCGTTGGCGAGTTCGTTCCCGGATCAGGCCAAGAACATTAACCAGCAAGGTATGGAGTTCCACCGTATCAAGTTCCAAAGCCATTTGCCCAGCCTCAATGGTGGCAAGGTCGATAATGTCGTTAAACAGACCCAACAGGGTATCGGACGACTCCTTAATGCCCTTACTATATTCCTGCTGCTTCTGATTAAGTTTACCGAAGTACTCCTCGGAAAGGATTTCAGAAAAGCCAACAATGGTATTAAGCGGGGTGCGGACTTCATAAGACAAGTTGGCAATGAACTCAGATTTAAGGCGGTCTGCCGTATGCAAAGCTTCAGCCCGTTCGCGCAAGGCTCTCTCAACCAAGGCCCCGTCGGAAATATCCAGATAGCTGAGCAGTATAGCCCCATCAGGCAAAGGCACGCTGGCATATTCCAAAACCGTGCCATCGCTCCGCTCCAGTTTGCCGGAATTGCTTTCCCGGCTCATCAACCAGGAAAGAAGAGAGTCCTTAAACTTAGGCCAATCGTGAGCCCCCCGATAATACATGCGAGTGGCCTCAACAATTTCTGAAAGGTGGGGTCGCTCTTCAAGGGCTTCGGGATTAAGTTGCCACATATCAACAAAAGAGGGGTTGCTCAACTCCAACCGTCCATCCGGGCCAAACACGGCAATCCCTTCATAAAGGTTATCCAGGGTTTCCCGCTGGACTGCCACCAGGGTTTTATAGGAACTTTCTAACTCCAGACGATCGGTGACATCTTCATAGGTAAAGACCAGCCCCCCCTGGGGCTCCGGGCTGACCACACACCGCAAAGAGGCGTTATCAGGGAGGTGGAGCATGGTTTCTAATACCGAATCCAACTCATCAAACAACCGCAATTGTTCTTCTTTAAAGGCTTTGAAATTGGCATATTCCGGCAGACGTCGACGCTCCCGAAGACGCTCTAGGACATCCCCATAGCTCGGCCCCATGGCGAGCCACTCTCCATCCAGGCCCCATAGCTTCATAAAAGCGGCATTAAAGAAGGTCAGGCGGGTCTCGCCATCATACATCGCCACCGCTGTGGCAAGATTTTGCAGCACCGCCCCCTCAGCACCAGGATCAAGAACCGGGGTTAGGTCAACAGGGGGCTGGTCCATACTGACCGTATCAATAGCAATCCCAATGGTTCCGGCCCCTTCCGGCAAAGGAACTTCGGTAATCTCATAGAGATGCGGCAAGCCTCCTACTTTAACCGAGGTCACCTCACTTAAGGATACGCCTGCCGTCAGGGCTTTATGGGCCAGGGCGCGAGACATATCTTCGCGGGGACAGGCCTCATTGGCAAAAACCCGGTTGAGCTCACCATCGCGATACCAAATCGGGAAATCAACGGAGGTAGAAAGAGTTTTTAGGCGTTGGCTATCGGCGACGAGGTCCCGCTGACTTTGGCTAAAGCTGCCCCCGGTTTCAACCACCTTTGAGGCATCCCGCATCCATAAAATATGACTCAATGCCTCACCGGTTTCATTCAGGGAACAGGCCCCTACGGCTTGAACGACCCGCCGACCATCCGCCATAGGGAGGAAAAGGTCAAAAGTCTTGTTCTCCCGGTGAAGAGTGGCGACGGCTCTATCGAGTTGGTCGCTTTCCTCAGGATCAAAGGCCGCCAGAATGTCGCTATACTGAGACTCCTGGCCTTTAACTAGATTGAGCAACACAGCCAGGCGGCTGGAACAAATTTCTGCTCCCTCAGGTCGCCATTGATAAAAGCCATCGGGGACCCCTGCTAAAGTTTGCTCCAAAGCAAAGGCTTTGGTTTGTTCGGTTTCTCGTCCGGCTTGATCAGCACGGCTTTTCCTTAACAAGCGCAGCAACCCATAAGCGGCAGGAAGCCCCACCACTGCAACACCTATCAGAAAAGGACCAAGAACCGTCATCGAACCCTGTTGAAGTAATTTATCTTGAGAAGACTATAAGCCTTTGAGACTCTAAGAGCAATTCTCCCTAAATCGAAGCAAATAAGAAAAAGGGAGCAACAATTAAGCTGCTCCCTTTTTAATTTCATTCAAGATCGCGTCTGTGGTCCACCAATCATTTGGCGGTTACAAATCCTAATAGCGATAAGCGTCCGGCTTGAAAGGTCCGTCCACAGAAACACCAATGTAATCGGCTTGTTCCTGGCTCAATTTAGAGAGCTTAACGCCAAGTTTTTCCAGGTGCAGCATAGCGACTTTTTCATCCAGATGCTTCGGCAGAACATAAACTTCGTTGCCATACTTGCCATCGTTGTTGTTTTGCCACAGCTCAATTTGAGCCAGGGTTTGGTTGGCGAATGAGGCACTCATAACGAAGCTTGGGTGACCCGTGGCACAGCCAAGGTTAACCAAACGGCCTTCAGCCAGCAGGATGATCCGCTTACCATCAGGGTATTCGATTTCGTCAACTTGCGGCTTAACATTGGACCATTTGAGGTTTTTCAATGCCGCAACTTCGATCTCGTTATCGAAGTGACCAATGTTACAGACGATAGCCCGATCTTTCATGGCTTTCATATGGTCGCCGGTGATGATGTCTTTGTTCCCGGTTGTGGTCACGAAGATATCGCCTTGAGGAGCGGCCTCTTCCATGGTGAGGATTTCAAACCCTTCCATAGCGGCTTGCAGGGCACAGATTGGATCGATCTCGGTAACCATCACTCGGCAACCAGAAGCGCGAAGGGATTCGGCAGAGCCTTTGCCCACATCACCATAACCTGCCACAACAGCAACTTTACCAGCCATCATCACATCAGTGGCGCGACGAATGCCATCGACCAGGCTTTCGCGACAACCATATTTGTTATCGAACTTAGATTTAGTCACAGAATCGTTCACATTGATGGCAGGGAAGAGCAAGGTGCCTTTTTCTGCCATTTCGATGAGACGGTGAACACCGGTGGTGGTTTCTTCGGTTACGCCTTTAATATCAGCCGCCGCTTTGGTGTACCACTGAGGGTCTTTAGCGATATGGGCTTTAATGGCAGCAAAAAGAATGACTTCTTCGTCAGAACCAGGGTTATCCAGAACAGAGAGATCTTTTTCAGCTTCTTTTCCAAGGTGCAGAAGCAAGGTGGCATCTCCCCCATCGTCCAAGATCATGTTCGCCGCACCACCGTCACCCCAAACAAACATGCGGTGGGTATATTCCCAATACTCTTCCAGGGTTTCACCTTTGTGAGCAAAAACCGGGGTACCACCATCGGCAATCGCTGCGGCGGCGTGATCTTGGGTCGAGAAAATATTGCAAGAGACCCAACGCACATCAGCGCCAAGAGCTTCCAAGGTCTGAATAAGCACAGCCGTTTGAATGGTCATGTGTAATGAACCAGCAATCCGCGCCCCTTTAAGAGGTTGAGACTCGGCGTATTCAGCACGAATAGACATCAAGCCAGGCATTTCTGTTTCAGCAAGGTCAATCTCTTTATGGCCCCAAGGGGCCAGGCTCATATCGGCAACTTTATAATCAGACATCTTGGTTTTCCTTTGATGGCAGCCACAGGCAGGCGTAAATTTGTTACGTATCTGACAGGGGTCATAGCAGCCCTAAAAACCGAAGGCAAGAAAAACATATAAAAACTTCTTTATATGTTTATATCTTCTGAATGCTCGATTTCTCTTCTTGAGTTACGTAACCGTAACAGGGCCGGAAAGGGAGGTTTAATTTGATGGAAAAAGTATATTAAACGCGAATAATCATCCCATCTGATAAGGATTGGCGGTAAGCGTGGTAGGCTGGAATTGCCCCTGAGAATAAACCTGCCAAAAAAATACCGAGCAAAATCAACCCATCACGAAGGGTGATTATGTCAAACGATAAGAACAGGCCAAGCTCAGTATTAATAATCGGTTGTAAAATAAATAAACCGGCATAAAGCAAAGCGACACCAACGAGAATTCCTGCACCTGTAAGCAACCCTGCTTCGATAATGAGCATGGAAAAAATATGCGTCATCCTGGCACCTACTGATCGTAGAATAGCCATTTCTCGCCGTCTTTCGTTCAAACTAGAGAACAGCATCGCGAGCATAACAAGGAGGCTGGTACCAACAACAAGCAGCGAAATAACCCCAAGGGCTGCCTCAGCCGTCCCCATCAAATCCCAAAGTTCTTGGAGAGCAACCCCTGGCAAAATGGCGAGTAATGGTTCTTTTCTATATTGGTTGATGTACCTTTGAGCTTTGAAAATGGATAGTTTTGATTTTAAACCAACCAGAAATGCGGTGATTGTTTTGGGTTTGAGTTTAAGCTTTCTCACTTCTTCAGCGGTGACCTTCATTCCGGGTAAGGGTGACCCGCTTCGCCAGTCAACATGAATGGCTTCAATTCCTTGCAAACTGACATGTATGGTCCGGTCCAGTGGCGTGCCGGTCCTGGCAAGAATTCCCGAAACCTGAAAGGGCTTGTCCTTATGGCTTACCCCTCCTGTTTGACCGAGCCCATGCGTAATAGTAATAGGGTCACCCACACGATAATGTAGTGAGGCAGCAACTTCAGCTCCGAGCACAGCCTCAAAAACATCTTGAAATTCTTTCCCGTCAACAAATTTCAAATTTTGTTTTTGACCATACCTGTAATATTTAAAATAATCGTTATTTGTCCCTAAAACCCTAAAACCCCTATGAGAATCACCAAGGGAGAGAGGAATTGCCCACGCGACAAAAGGGGCATTTTTTATTTTTTCGTAGTTTTTCCATGAGATATTATTCGTCGCATTACCGATACGGAAAACGGAATAAAGCAAGAGTTGGATACCCCCACTCCTGGCCCCAACAATAAGGTCAGTTCCTGAAATGGTATTACTAAAACTCGCCTTCGCTTCGGTACGAACTTTTTCAACTCCTAACAACAGCATGACACTTAGGGCAATTGCAAATACGGTTAGACTTGCTGTCACTCGGCGGTTGATCAGGCTCTTTACAGATAAAACAACGATTGCTGAAGCTGAACTCACGGATGTGTCCTCGCCATATTTATATCTTCTAAGGACATTGACCTCTTAAATCGACTTGCCAAACTTTGGTCATGACTGACAAATATCAGCGTTGCCTTAACCGCCTCAACTTCTTTGAACAAAAGGTCTAGAAAGGCCATGCGAGACTCTGAATCCAAAGCCGAGGTCGGTTCATCAGCGATAATGATACGGGGTGCCCCAAGCAGGGCTCGCGCCACAGCCACCCGTTGTTGTTGCCCCGCACTCATCAATGAAACGGCCCGCCCCTCAAGATCTTTAAGGTTAAGGCCCATATGTTCTAAAAGATGACGGGCTTCGGCTTCCAAGCTGCCACTACGCTCAACAGCATTTTGACGGCGCCGACTTGAAAATTGGCCGGGAAGGGTGACATTCTCAAGAATTGATAAAAAGGGAACCAAATTAAACATTTGAAATACGAACCCTATGTTTTCAACCCGAAACGTATCTCGAGCTTGATTACCAAGGGCCGTTACATCTTGGTCTCCGATAATTACCTTACCCTCCTCAGGCACGACCACCCCACCCAAGAGATTTAGAAGTGTTGTTTTTCCGCTTCCACTTGGGCCCGAGATAAAAACACTCTCCCCTTGGGGCACCATAAGTTGAGGAATATGGAGGGTGGGATGGTCATTCGGCCGCCATCGGAAAAGAATGTTTTGGAGCTCTATCATTTAGATTTATATGTTCGAGATTAAAAAGTTAATCGATACTGCGCCGGGGTAAGTTCTTTTTTCCCCTGACCTTTAGGAACTATATACTGAACATCTAATTCTTGAGCCGCATTAAATTTTTTGAAATACAAAACATCAAGATAAGTTACCAGCATTGGGGCCTCACACATAAAGTGGTAGTGGACTTCAAAATCAGAGTGTGTGTCCTTTTCGTCGTGCTCATCATGCTCATCATGCTCATCATGATGATTTGTCTTTTCCTCTGTTTGCAAGGCCGATTCAATCTCTGCTTTTTCTAACTGGCACTTAGCTTCAGGTGGAAAGGCAAAAATTTGTGAGGCTTGTTTTAATATTTCAGACGCTTCTCTGACTTGAGCTATTTCCGCTTCGGTTTTTGGGGCATATTCAAACCCAACAATATCAGCCGCTGGAACCTGAAGCTCAATTTCCATTTCTTGGCCGACAAAAGCGATATTTAATTTACCAACTCCATGCTCATGGGCTTTATGTTCTCCTTCCGCCAATGCCGATTTTGTCATAAGAACCGCTGTTAATAAAAAGAAAGCACTTCCTGCTTTTTTAGCCAATGAAATAGACAATATACCAATCCCGTAAAAGTTAAAATGTTATGTTATAACATAACATTTTAACTTTATTGTAAAGTAATTTTTAACCCGAACTATCTCAAGTGTTTCCAAGTTAAAGTGATAACATCAATTTTTTGAAGGAGGGGGGGATACATCTATATCTCGAAAAGGTTCGACCTGCATGCCTTCCAGGATATAGGCTGTTTCAATTCCCGATTCACCGTCTGAATATGTAACCGATTTCTTAGTACTTTGGATTTTGATTTTCCCGGTAACCCAGACAGGGTCATATAAATTTTTCGGCTTATATAACTGCTTAAGTGCCACAAATACCATTTGATTGCTTGGTGGTGCCGGCGTGTGGATACAGGCTCCTATGGTTGGCACCAGCAAGAACTCGCTGACTGCCGTATTTGAGGTTTCCAATGGCAATGCAAAACCAGGAATTTTAACGACCTTACCCTCAAGCTCTTGAACAACAGCTTTATTTTGAAGCTCAATTTCGTCTAAAAACTCATTATACTCTTCAATAAGAGGCTGATAATTTACCTTTTGTGCTTTAAGCTGATGCTCCAACTCAACACCTTCTTCATATTCAGCACTTACTTTAGTAATTTGACCTGTCTTTAACCAATAGTGAATAGTGGCTAGGTATTCAATATCAAGACGGGTTGAAACTTCCAGGTTTTGAAGTGGATTAGCTATAGGTTTTGAAACTGGGACAAGGTTTTGCCAGTCCAGGACCTCCACCTTTTCAGCAAAAGCTGGTAATGAGAATAAGCAAAAGGTAGCCAAAAAGACAATTTGTCTCAACATTCGGTATATCCTAACTCGCCAGGGCGTTGAAATCTTCCAGGAGCATGGCACTGCGGCCACTATCGGTTTGGCCCATGATCATGTGGGCCCGCATCTTGGCGGCATCTAAGTCTAACTCACGAATACGTTGTTTGACCTTCGGAATATTGGCAGCCGACATGGAAAGATCGCGCAAGCCCAACCCTAAAAGCATGGCAGTGAATTTGGGGTCACCCGCAATTTCTCCACAAAGACTGATTGGGGTATTGGCGCGAAGGGCCGCTTGAATGGAGAACTGCATCAGGCGCAAAACAGCCGGATGCAGAGGATTAAACAAGTGAGCCACCTGCTCATCAGTGCGATCAGCCGCCAAAGTATACATGGTTAAATCGTTGGAGCCGATGGCCATAAAATCACAGGCAACCGCTAAGGCATCTGCCGCCAGGGCTGCGCCGGGAACCTCGATCATTACCCCGATTTGCAGGGTTTCATGGGCGACCTTGATGCCCCGTTTCAATAAGTCTTCACGTACAAACCAGACTATTTCTTTAGCTTTTCTCAGTTCGGCAACGGTGGTGATCATGGGGAGAAGAATACGTACCGGGCCGTGGGCACTGGCCCGTAAAATTGCGGCAATCTGGGTTTCAAAAACCTGGGGCTGCTTAAGGGATAGACGCACCCCTCTTAAGCCCAGTGCCGATTTAGCTGACTCGCCAAAATCTTTCACCAGAGCCGGGGCTATCTTCTCACCGCCAATATCCAGGGTGCGGATGGTCACTGGCTTGCCGTCCATGCGCTTAATTATGCTTTTGAAAATCTCGTATTGCTCGTCTTCATTAGGTAAAGTGGTGCGGTTCATGAAGATGAATTCACTTCTCAAAAGCCCAACGCCTTCCGCTCCTTTAGAAACCACTTCGTCCATTTCCACAGGTAGCTCGACATTGGCGTTTAATGTCACCCGGCTGCCGTCACGGGTAATGGCCTCAAGCTTTGCCAGACGATGCAATTGATCGGCATTTTTTTGGGATCGCGCTTGGCGTTTAAAGACTTGCGCCAGCGTTTTTTCACAAGGGCGCAAAATAATCTGTCCGTTATCACCATCGACAACGATTTGATCTCCTGTTTGCACCTCTTTGATCAGGCCCGCGACACCCAAAACGGCTGGCATGCTAAGGGCGCGGGCCATAATCGCCGTATGCCCTTCCGCTCCGCCAAGAACAGTAGCAAACCCAGACACTTTTTTGGGATCGATAAGAGCCGTATCTGCCGGGGTCATTTCCTCAGCTACAATGATACTGCCTTCTGGGAGATCGCCAATATTTTGGTCGCAGGTTTTGGTCAGGTTGCGGATCAGACGGTAGGAAACCTCGCGAATATCATCAAGACGTGCCGCCAGATAGGCGTCATCCATCTCTGCAAACTGAGCCGCTATCACTTTGAATTCACTTTGGACGGCAAACTCCGCATTCATTTTTTCTTCACGAATGCGGAGTTCGACCCCGCGAATAAGACGCGAGCCATCAAGCATTTGCAAATAGGCATCAATGAGGATTTCAAATTCCTCTGAAGCCTCATCCGGAAGGTCTTTAGCCTTAGTGCGCAGCATACGAACTTGGCGACGCGCCAGCTCAACCGCATCATTAAACCGCCTGCTCTCGTCCTCCACCGCTTGGGGAGTTAGGCAGTATTCAGGAATGGTGATCGCACCGCTTTCGCGGACATGGGCAATGCCGACCACAACACCAGGCGCAACACCCAGACCGGGAAAATTTTTCTCCGTATTTTCGCCCATATTCGCGCCCCAAGGTCCCTTTATTCAACCGCTCCCATTTATGTAAGCCACTTGTTGTTAATAACAAGTGACCAGGGTCACTGTTGCCAAATTTATTCCTCCCCTTTTAGGGGAGGTTAGGAGGGCGTATATCTATATTGATGGCTTTTAAGCTGCGCGGCTGGAAGACTCGGCGGTCAGGATGGCGTACAGTGCTTCCTGATTATCGGTTCCGCGTAGTTTATCACAGGATGCTTTGTCCCGAAGGAGGCGAGACACGCGAGCCAAGGCTTTTAAATGATCAGCACCTGCTGACTCAGGTGCCAGCAAAAGGAAAATTAAATCAACAGGCTGTTCATCGATGGAATCAAAATCTACAGGCGTTTCCAATCTGGCAAAAATGCCATAGAGGCGTTCCAGTGTATTGATTTTGCCATGAGGAATAGCAATAGAGTTGCCAATCCCCGTCGTGCCGAGCCGTTCGCGCTCCAACAAAACGTCGAAAATAGCTCTCTCATGAAGGCCGGTAATCGTAGCCGCCATCTTAGATAGCTCTTGCAGGGCTTGCTTTTTGCTGGTGACGCGAAGGTTTGCGACGACACCTTCCTGATTTAACAGATCGGTGATTTCCATAATTTTCCTTTTAGCATTTCCCAATTGTCCACACAGCAGAACTTAAGGCCAAGTATATCAGACAAACGCTTATGGTGCCAAGCTGGGATCAATCCAGCCGATATGACCATCATTGCGCTTATATACCACATTTAGGCCGCCGTGCGCGCTGTTTTTGAACATAATTGTGGGTAAATCTGCCAAATTCATCCGCATAACGGCTTCACTGACAGTAAGAGTTTCAATTTTTGTGGTCATTTCAGCAACGATCGTTGGTTGATCAGTCTCTGGCTCCACATCTAAGCCTTCATCTTCCGGCTCAATAACATATTGTTGAGCGGCAAGGAACTCGGCTTCAGATTTGTTTGTATGGTGATTTCTTAACCGACGCTTATAGCGACGAAGCTGTTTGCCAATACGGTCAAGAGCCAAATCGAAAGCAGCATAGGAGTCTCCAGCTTCACCGCGGCCTTGAACCTCAATATCACGCCCCACATGGACCGTCACATCTGCGCGGAAGTTATGAGCCAGCTTTGACAGCGAGACCGTCGCATCAGCCGCATTGTTAAAGTACTTAGAAACGCGAGCAGCTAGATTTTCTTCAATGTGAGCCCTTAAGGAGTCACCGACATCAATTTTCTTGCCCTTGATTTCAAGTTTCATCTTGAACAGTCCTATTCATTGGAGGGATACCAAAGCGAATTATTCGCCTCGTGTTTCATTGGCGTAGACCACAATGCCCTGCAAACCTTCAGTCCCTCTATCGTCAGGATCGATTTGAAGGGGCGGAACCTAGTGCCGACAGTCATGTAAGTCAAGTGCAACCCGGAGGATAGGTCGCGAGGGGGGAATGGATACCAGGATTTTGAAACATATCGGCACCTCTTTTGTATAACATCTCAGCCTCAACACTCTTTTTCTAGGAAAGAATCATTGGGCGCGGTGGGCCTTTTCTCGGCGGCGTTGAACCGATGATGAAATCCCCATCGCTTCTCTGTATTTTGCCACTGTTCGCCTCGCAATGTCGATTCCTTCTTGCTTTAAATGGGCAACAATCTTGTCATCTGAAAGGATTTTTTTAGGAAGCTCATTATCAATAAGAGTTTTAATACGATGGCGAACCGCTTCTGAGGAAAAAGCATCACCGCCAGAGGTGCTGCCAATTGAGGTCGTGAAGAAATATTTGAGTTCATAGATACCGCGCGGCGTTGCCATATATTTGTTGGACGTTACCCGGCTGACCGTACTCTCGTGCATCTCAATTTCGGTGGCAATATCGCGTAAAACAAGGGGCTTAAGGTGGCTCACCCCTTTTTTGAAAAAGGCGTCTTGTTGTTTAACAATTTCTGTCGCCACTTTTAAGATCGTCGTCGCCCGCTGATGAAGGGATTTCACCAACCAGTTGGCGGTTTGATAACATTCACTGATATATTGTTTATCTTGCTTGGAGGCGGCGATCGTGCTGATTTCTGAATAATATTGGTTATTAACCAAAACCCGGGGCAAAGAGTCCGTATTGAGTTCCAAGACCCAGCCTTCCTTGGGGTGTCTGCGCATCAACACGTCAGGAATAACTGGCTGCACCACCGTATGGTCAAAAGCGAGGGCGGGTTTTGGCGACAGTTCTTTAATTTCTGTCACCATATCGAGGATATCTTCCATATCCACCCGGCAAAGCTTTGACAGTTTCTGCAAATCTCTTGCGGCAAGCAGCTCCAGGTTATCTATAAATATCATCATGGCTGGGTCTAGACGATCATTGTCGGCTAGTTGAAGAGCCAGGCATTCATGAAGGCTACGGGCAAAGATACCCGAAGGGGTAAATTTCTGCATACGGGCCAGAACCTGTTCCACCTGCTCAAATGAACAGCCCAAAGTTTCCGCTGCTTGTTCTGTTCCAATTGACAGATACCCGGCCTCATCCAGCATATCGATTAAGTGAACACCGATTAACCTTTGGGTCGGGTCTTGGATATCCATGGAAAGTTGGCTGAGCAAATGGTCTCGAAGGGTCTCTTCTTCCGCCAGGGTCTGCTCCAAGGTGGAATCCATGCCCTCAAAACTACCGCCCCCTTGAGACCCAGTGGTCGAAAACTGCTCACCGCCTCCAAGCCCTGGACCATCAGCAATGGAATCATTGTTGAAGGTATTATCGTAGTCTACATCCAGTGCCCCTTCGGACTCTGTGGTGAGAGTGTCTTCATTTCGGGTTAAATCAATGGCAGATAAATCACCGTCATTAGAAACCTCGCCTTCCCCTGCCGCTTCCTGGCGGGCATCAACAATTGCATCAGAAGGGCCGTCTTCTGGCGTTTCTGCTGGAGGGCTTTCAGCTTCTGGATCCCCTTTTTCCAACAAAGGGTTTTGCTCGATTTCCTGCTCAACATACTCACTGAGCTCAATATTAGAGAGTTGCAGAAGCTTTATCGCCTGCTGCAATTGAGGCGTCATGACCAGCGTTTGGCTCTGTCTTAGATCGAGCCTGGGAGCGAGTGACATTTCCGGTTACATACTGAAGCGATCACCGAGATAGACCCGGCGAACTTCTTCATTTCCCAGAATGTCTGAAGGTGTGCCTTCCATCAGCATCATGCCATCATGAATGATATAGGCGCGGTCAATAATATCGAGGGTTTCACGTACATTATGATCGGTAATGAGCACGCCAATTCCCCGGTCTTTAAGGTGACCAACAAGATCACGAATATCGCCAACGGCAATGGGATCAATGCCTGCGAAAGGCTCATCTAGCAAAATAAAATGAGGTCGTGAGGCCAGGGCGCGAGCAATTTCTACCCGGCGTCGTTCGCCACCGGATAAAGCCAACGCCGGGGTGCGGCGAAGATGGGTAATGGAGAACTCTGCCAAAAGGGCCTCTAAAAAGGCCTCCCGCTTATTGCGGCTCGGCTCAACCACTTCAAGAACGGCCCGAATGTTATTTTCGACGGACAAGCCTCGAAAGATCGAAGCTTCCTGAGGCAAATAGCCAATGCCCATCCGAGCGCGACGATACATGGGCAGGTCTGTAATATCCTGACCGTCTAAAGAAATGGTGCCGTGATCGGGAGAAATGAGGCCCGTAATCATATAGAAACAAGTGGTTTTGCCTGCACCGTTAGGGCCCAAAAGGCCAACCACTTCGCCGCGTTGAATTTCCATAGAAACCTTGCGGACAACCGGACGCTTCTTGAAGCGTTTATCAATGGCTTCAGCCTTTAGGCCACTATTTTGTGTCACCAAACGCGGCTTCACCTTTGTACGGCTTTGTTCAGTCTGAGAATCCATAGCGCGGTAATACTCTTATTTAATTCCTACTTTTCCCTCGGGCGATATCGACCCACGAACGCGGTTTCCGCTGCTCGTGGCACCCTTACAGCTATACAGCTTACTGACATTAGTCTTAAGATTTACTTGTGCGCTACAACCATCAAGCTGGTTATTGCCACGGATCATCTTAACGGAGCCGCTGAGGGTAACGATACTGCTTTGCACATTATAGACCCCCTTGTCCGCCGTGACCACCTCATGTTTTGTTACAACCCGAACATTTCCGAAGGCATTGATCTGTTTGGCAACAGTTCCACCGCCTTTGACTTTAACAAATTGAGCCGACAAAGTATCTGCGGTGAGACGCTTGCCCTGCTGAATGATAACTGCGTGTCCTCGGGCCACAGCCAAATCCCGATTGACCCAATATTCAAGGCTGTCACGAGCGGTTAAATTGCTTTCGGTAGAGATCATTCTCAGGTTTTTGCCCGTCACGACAAAAACACCATTGTCTAGATCGTAAATCCCTTTATCGCCATAAACCGTTTCTGTTCCGGAATTTACCTTAACGGTGCCAATGGCATCTAAACGCCAGACCTCCGTCCCGCCCTTAGCTGCGTTGCGATAATAGGCTCGCAACTCATCACTATCGATGGTCATGCCGTCGCGAAGGGCTCTCGCATTGCCGCGCGCAACCAGAAGCTCGGAGTTTTTAATCCACTCAATACCATCATCAGCAAAGACTTCAACCGGGGAACCCGTCCCATCGTTGCCTAAATTAACACTTTGGGCGAAAGCCGGAAAAAAGGGCAGGGTAGCGATTGCCAGGGCAACAAGAAAGGGTACAGTGATTTTAAGGTAATTCATTTGTCTTCTCCGACACCGGGATAAATAAGTAGGTGAGATTTTCCGGTGAAGATAATTCGAGCCCCTAAATCTTTAAGCAAAAACCCTTCTGATTGCAACTGCCCAAATGGCCCATGGCCTTTCACCGCAACGTCACTGGAAGCCTCCCCTTTCGCGAGGTCCACATCCGCTTTATCCGTGAGAATTTCATAGCCTGAATCATGGTAAAGATTAACCGTTCCCTTGAGGCCGAGCTTTTGAGCATTTTGTTGGTATTTGCCTGTTTCAGCCGTCAGCACCAGCCAAGAGCCATCCTCTAAGGTCATATCCGCTTTGGGCATTTCCAATTCAACAGTAGGGGCGGCGGGCGATAGGTTTTTGGCAATATCGGCAGTAATAGAGAAGGGCAAATCGTTGTCATCCATCCCGGTATAACGGGCGTTAACCATATTGAGGTCGGCAGCTTCCCGCGCTTCAATCCCTGAAAAGCCTATCATAAAACGATGATCCTGGGTGCTGAGTTGAGGCCACAAAATGACCAGGACAATCAAGATCAGGGCAAGGAAAGGCAAAAAAACCTTCATGGAAGTGACAAAGCGGGTATAGGGTTTGGTTTCCCGACGGCGGGGGTCCCCGTTTTCAAAGGGTGCTTCAGCCATGTGGGGTGTCGCCTGAACCATATATTTGCTCCTTAAGCCGCGCCAGCGGTTAAGCAATCATGCAGGTGAACGATCCCTACGGGCTTTTCATCATCTACAACAAACAGGGCCGTGATGGCTTTACTGTTCATAACCTGGACCGCTTCACTGGCCAGAGCCTGACTGCGAATTGTCCTCGGCGTTGCTGTCATCACCTCATGCACAGTCTTTTCCAGCAAGTCCGGATTCATATGGCGCCTGATATCACCATCGGTGACAATCCCAACGATCACCCCTTTATCATCCAGCGCCCCGACACAACCAAATCGCTTAGCCGTCATTTCAATCAAAGCATCGGTCATTTTTGCTTGTTGATTGATTAAGGGCATTTGATCACCACTATGCATGAGGTCTTCCACTTTCTGTAAAAGCCCGCCGAGCTTACCTCCTGGGTGGAGTTGACGGAAATCTGAGGCAGAAAACCCTTTTCGGTTAAGCAAGGCAACCGCCAAAGCATCCCCTAAAGCCAAAGCCATCGTGGTTGAGGTGGTTGGAGCCAGCCCCATAGGACAGGCCTCTGGAATTTCAGGCAGGACCAAGGCCACATCGGCTGCTGTCGCCAAAGTGCTTCCTGCCTTACCTGTAATCGCAATCAGGGGAATGGCAAATCGACGGGTGTGGGCGATGACGTCAGAGAGTTCCGTTGTTTCCCCTGAATTAGAAAGTGCCAAAACCGCATCACTCGACGTAATCATCCCTAAGTCGCCATGGCTGGCTTCTCCCGGGTGAACGGAAAAAGCCGGGGCGCCTGTGGAGGCCATGGTGGCGGCGATCTTATGGCCGATATGCCCACTTTTCCCCATTCCGGTCACCACGATACGACCCGTCACCTGCGAAAGAAGGTCTAAGGCCTGGACAAACTCTTCACCAAGGCCATCGCTTAATTCAACCAAGCCCTTTGCTTCCAAGTCTAAGACCTGTTTTGCTGTAGCTAGATCATCTTCAGGGGCATCGCTCATCGCTGTATTTGCCAAATTCATAAGATTTAAGGGTACCCGTTAACTATGGCTTATTTATGAGCAAAAATATCCGTCTCATACCATCCTTTAAGGTCAAGCTGGCAGCGAGTCGGCAGAAAATCAAAACAAGCTTGGGCCAACTCAGATCGGCCTTCCCGAATCAGCATGGATTCTAGCTTTTCTTGAATACGATGCAGATAAAGCACATCAGAGGCAGCATAATGAAGTTGCTCATCGCTAAAACTATCCGCCCCCCAATCAGAACTTTGTTGGACCTTTGACATTTCAACGCCCAACAGCTCACGGGTCACATGCTTAAGACCATGGTCGCCAGTGTAGGTCCGCGCCAGTTTCGAAGCAATTTTTGTGCAATAAACCGGGGTACAATCAACATCAAGGAATTTTTTCATGCAAGCCACATCAAAGCGGGCAAAATGAAAAATCTTCATCACAGCCGGGTCGGTCAGCAGCTTTTTCAAATTAGGGGCATTGTATTGCCCTTGCTTAAATTGCACCAGATGGCAATTTCCGTCACCAGCAGAGAGCTGCACAAGGCAAAGCCGATCCCTGTGAGGGTTCAGTCCCATGGTTTCTGAATCAATAGCAACCTTATCCCCGAAGGTTAATCCATCAGGAAGGTCTCCAACATGCAGGGTAATATTTGGCTGGGTATCCATAGCACTCTCTTTATAGGGCTAGCTCAATGCTCCTAATATACTGAATATATTGCTGAGGACAACTATGCAGGATAATGATTTAACATATCAAAGCGCAGCCTAAGCAATGGTAGTATTTGCAAGGTATACTTAACAATTATAAAGAGTATTTAACTAATTGTTTTTTGCTTTTTAAGTAACAAATCACTTTTTGCTATGAAAAGCTTCACCAACAACTTTTCCTATGCTATTATTTTCCAAAATACAATAAAGTAATATCGAGAAGATTCCTTGGAGAGTCGTCGTGCTTGTAAAAAACATAACAAATGTTTTTGTGCTATTTGCATGGGCAATTATCATGCTAGCGATATATGCGCCCCCCCAAGCTCTGGCGATTGAAAAACTTGTTCTCAACGCGGCGGCTGCCCCCCCTATATCAACAAAAATAAAACGGGATATTACGACCTCCTTGCCAAAGAAATTTTCAAACGCCTCAACATAGACGCCGACGTAATCTCTGTGCCGGCTGAACGTGCCTTAATAAACCTGAACACTGGTTTAGATGATGGGAATATGGTGCGCGTTGCCGGGTTAGAAAAAATTTATCCCAATATCCGAAAAATTCCAGAAGCGATCATGAGCCTGCGATTTGTTGGTTTTAGCAAAACCATTCATAAACCGCTTGCCGGATGGGATAGTTTGAAACCCTATGATGTTGCCATCATTAACGGGTGGAAAATTCTTGAAAAAAATGTCACCGGGACCCGCTCACTCACGCGGGTGGCCTCCCCTGGTGATCTCTTCAATTTGATCGAGCTCGGACGGGCCGAAATTGTTCTCTATGGTCAATGGCTTGGATTGCAATATATCCATGATAAGGGGCTTTCAGGCATAAAACTTTTATCTCCCCCTTTGGCCGAAAAAGAAACGTTTATCTATCTGCATAAAAAACACCAATCACTCGTCCCAAGGGCAGCCCAGGCCATACGCGATATGAAGGCTGATGGCAGTTTTCAGAGGATCACGGATCAAACTCTAGGACATTTGTTAAAAAAATAATTGCGGAGCTATTTGAGGAACCCTCCCTTTGAAAATATTAGGTCGTGCATATTCAAACGGAAGAATCGCCAAACGCCTTATGGCGGCTGTGGTCGTTTTCAGTTCGCTCATAGCACTTCTCACCACCAGCTTTCAGCTCTACCTGGATTATCGCATCGAACGTTCTCAAATTGATAAAACACTGGATCAAATTGAGGTCAGTTATTTGCCTAGCCTCGTTGAAGACGTTTGGGTTGCGAATAGCAATCGTATCCAAACCCAACTCAATGGCCTTTATAACCTCCCTGGAATTGAATTTTTATCAATCCAAGTTGAAGATAAAGTGCAATGGCAGACGGGAGGGCATTTTTCAGAGTATCTGGTTATCAAACATTATCCTCTGACTAAAAAATATCGTAACAAAGACTTGGTAATAGGCACCCTTCAAGTGGTCGCAAGTCTTGATGAAATTTACGGTCAACTCGTCGATAAAGCCGCCACAATTTTTTTCAGCAACGCCCTTAAAACCTTTATTGTCGCTGGGTTTATGCTGTTTTTATTTAATTTTCTCGTTACCCGTCATCTTAATACTCTCGCCCAACAATCTCTTGATATAGATCTTGAAAAGGGGAGGAAGCTTCTAAAGTTAAATCGTCCTGAAGGGGAGGAGTATTCCTCGGATGAGCTTGGGGTTTTAGAAACAGCCCTCAATGAAATGCAACAGAAGATCATGACGAGCCATGATGAACTTAGAACAGCCCGTGATCACGCCAATACCTCAAGCCGGACCAAAAGCGAATTTCTGCGCATGATAAGCCATGAGCTTCATACGCCCTTAAATGCGATCCTTGGCTTTGCCCAGTTGATTGAGCTTGAAAGCTCCGAGACCGAAAAACTCCATGATCATAGTCATTACGCCAAACTAATTCTCACTGCAGGCAATCGACTGCTGACCATTGTTGACGACATTATTGATGTCGCAAGCATA
Source organism: uncultured Thalassospiraceae bacterium (assembly GCA_965368165.1). Classification (GTDB taxonomy): domain Bacteria; phylum Pseudomonadota; class Alphaproteobacteria; order Rhodospirillales; family JAPHRK01; genus JAPHRK01. Next base: position 205,047 of record CBDULT010000005.1, read on the forward strand.
GAAGCCGGAGACCTGGATCTGGTTGAAAGGGATGTTGAAATTCCTAAACTTTTTGAAGACGTTAAAAACTTAAATGTTAAAGCTGCAGAGCTAGCAGGGCTTGATTTTGAGGTAGAAGTTGACCCTGAGGTCTGCTTTATCCATGCCGACCAACTCAGGTTGAAACAAGCCCTCCACAATCTCCTCTCCAACGCCATCAAATTTTCCAACCCAGGTGGAAAGGTTGTTTTGGAAACAGATATTGATATCAAGGGGGCTGTTTCATTTATTGTCCGCGACCAAGGCATCGGTATGGATATGAGCCAAATTGATCATCTTCTGCGCTCTTTTACCCAAGCTGATGGCTCAATCGCCCGTAAATACGACGGGACCGGCCTGGGCCTCGCCATTGCCAAAGGCATAACAGAAACCCACGGCGGAACATTATCATTCAACAGTCAGCCCGGAAAAGGCACTGAAGTCCGCCTTACCCTGCCCCCGGAAAGAACCCTCCAAAAGCCCCAGGCCAAGGCCTCTGCTTAATAAAACCGTGCAAAAATTCAACTTTGAGAGAGATGGTGCCCCAGGAGCAGAGCGACTACAAACCAAAACCCGGGTGCCCGTTCGACTTTAGGAGAAATGGTGCCCAGGAGAAGACTGTTTCTGAACTTTATTTACTTCGCATTAAATATCAATAAGTTACTGATAAATATTGACTATGCCAAACGCTGTTGGTAGTACATTGAGGGAGTACATAAGTCCCTCGAACCAAGGTGTTGTCATGGCAAAAATGCAGAAGCGTAAAGGTAAAAACAACTGGGAGGTCTGTTATCCCCTTCCTGTTAAACTCCGTAACACGCTTAAAACCCCTGCCTTGAATAGAAGTCTTGGCACTTCAGACAAAGCCGAGGCGAAGCGTCGATACCCCATGAAGCTGATCGAAGTTGAAACCGAGATCGCCCAGCTCATGATGAAATACTTCCCTGATGATGACACAGTTTTCGCTGAGTTGACAAATTTGATGCAGACACTCAAAGAAGCTGATGTGGGCGAGGGACGCTCTGATGAAATTGCAGATAAGGACGTGGTCTTGGATGCCATGATTGGCTGGGGTGAGCGTCAACGCCGCAAGAGGCTCAATGCATATCGGGGTACGCCTCACTATGAAGAACAGAAGGCCATCGCTGATGGTATCCGGGATGAGGCTGACGAGATGGTTCAAATCGCCATAGACCCTCGTATAAGGATTACCGAGCTTGTTGAACAATGGCGCAAGGACCGTAAGCCGCTGTTGGCTGTCAGTACCCAAGAAGACTATGAACGCAACATCAAGAAGTTCTTGGCATGGTGTAAGAAAAAGAAATACCTGTTCCTGCAGGAGATCACCCGTAAGGATGTCCGGGCGTATGTTGAGGACTGCTATGTGGGCAACCTTGGGAAGACAGTCAAGATTGGGCTGGGTGCCATGCGTGGTGTCTGGGACCATGCTCACACCATCGGTGACTTGGAAGAGAAGAGCCGGGTGTGGCTTGATCATGATTATTCTGACCGCATTAGGGTTGGTACGGGAGAGGTTAAATCCAAGACCGATCATGAGATGCCGTTTTCATTTGATGAAATTGATACGGTACTTAAGGGAGTGAAACCTCAAGAGTTTGCAGACGTATATCGCTTTGGTTTGGTATCAGGAGCCCGTAGTGCTGAGATGGTGGCTCTCAAACCTGAGCATGTAACAAAAGAAAAAGATGGCTTCTGGGTCGATTTACCCGGTACGAAGTCTGAGTGTGCTCCGAGGTTGGTTCCGATACCCGTAGAGTTTAATCCGTTTATGGAGAGACTCGTCGAAAATTCCAAAGGCAAGAATTACCTCATTCCCCTGTATCCGAAGAAGGACGGCAAGTGGAAGGATGAGCGAGACCGCAACCGATACATCAACAAAGAACTTAACCGGAAGCGGCGTGGTCTTAAGATGCCAAATTCAAAGAAACAAGGTGTTCATTCAACCCGCCGGACATATATGGAGATGTTGGAAGGGGCTGGTGTATATCGGGATACAATCAAGCTGTTGGTTGGTCATAAGCGGGATGACATTACGCTGGGGACGTATTCCAAAGGGCAGTATGTTGACCGCCGGGAAGCGGCTGAAAAGCTGAAGTATCCGGTGAAGGTGACCAAGCTGATTAATAAAGGGAACAAGAAATGAAGGGTAAGTATGGGTTTGACCTCCTCAACCGTCATTCAAACTCCTTAATGGTGGAGACACGGAAGCAATTCAAGGAAGAGGTGAAGATGGTCAAAGAGGCATTTCGTCTCCTTGATAGTCTGAGAGAGCCTATTAATGATCTCCCCAAAGGGCACCTCCGCAACGTCAAGCTCTCCTTGCTTACACGTTTTACCAATCACCTCTTTGCCCAAACCATAATGGCTGAGCGTGGATTGATACTGGATGCAATTAATTGTGCCAGAAGTGCTACGGAGACAACGGCCTTTTATTGGCTGGTATGTGTTGCGCCTGAGAATGCCGAGAAATATGACGCTACTCACAGCCCTCGTCCTGTTGAAATCCGAAAGGAATTAGAGAGGCTGGGTGTAAATGTTGACGATTTGCGCGATCAATACCAACAGGAAAGTACAGCCAGTCATGTAGGTAACCCTACTGATAACTGGCAAATTGATTGGTTGAACGATAAGGACGGATTGTTAATGGTGGGTGGTGGCTCATCACCAGAGCTTCAGTCAATCTTACTTAAACAGGTACTGATCAGTGCTATGCGTTTTTTCATGCACGACCCTCTGTTTGAGATCGTTGAAAGCTCCGATTAGTCTGTATTAGAAACGTTGCGCAGTTCGTCTACCTTTTTTGCTGTGACCGCAACCAATGCACTTACTCCAGTCGTCTCCGTGCAGGACGGCATCGTGTTCGCTAACTCTAAAGACGTGGCGAACTTCTTCGGTAAACAACACGGCAATGTCGTCCGTGACATTCGTGTCCATGTGGAGCGTTTAAAGGGGTTACAGATTTGTAACACCCCTGTGTTCATCGAAATCACTGAAGTCAATCGCCAGAATGGGCAGACATATTATTCATACGACATGGATAAGGATGCCTTCACCCTCTTGGTAATGGGATACACAGGCCCAGCAGCAATGGAGTTCAAGCTCAAGTACATCGAACGCTTCAACGAAATGGAACAGGAACTGAAGTCTCAGGTTCCAGCCGTACCGACATCATTTGCGGAGGCACTCCAGTTGGCAGCGGACCAAGCTGTTAAAATTGAACACCAATTAGCCCCTTATGACAAACCAAATCACCACCTTCGACTTCCGTGACGTTGAACTCCGTGTACTCACAATCAATGACGAGCCGTGGTTCGTTGCCGTCGATGTTTGTAAAGTTCTCGGCCTCGCGCTGAAGAACGGCAGCGTCACACACCACCTGTACAAGCTGGATGCTGAGGAGAAAATCAAAGTAACCTCACCTTCAGGCGGTAAGGTTCGCAAAGGTTCCCTTCTTGTATCCGAGAGCGGCCTTTACAAACTCATCATGCGTTCTGACAAACCGCAAGCCAAGGCGTTCCAAGACTGGGTAACCAAGACGGTACTGCCTTCTATCCGTAAGGATGGAATGTATGTGGCAGGGGATTGTTTTATGAAAAATTTACGAGTGGGTTACGTTATGAGGTTTAAAGCCGATTACCCCCTATGCCCGGCCTTGCCTGAAAAGTTCGCTCATGGCAGCAGCAATATTGATGCATGGGGATTACCCGACACTATAGCCAGAGAAACCGTGACGCTGGCATTCCTCCTGTCTGTGATGGGTGGTCATTTGGTCTTTCCTTCTTTTGCCTCTTGACCACCCAGCGATAAGTTATTACGTTTCATCGCAACGAACGTAACCAAGGAATGTAATGCTATGGTCAAGTATGTTGCTTACTACCGTGTGTCCACCAAGAAGCAAGGGCAAAGTGGTCTTGGTCTTGAAGCACAAGAGGCAACCGTTGCTCGTCACCTTCAATCAGATGATGAGCTCATCGCCCCACCATTCGTGGAGGTTGAGAGCGGCAGACGATCAGATAGACCCGAACTCACCAAGGCATTAGCCCGGTGTCGTGTCATGAATGCAACCCTGATTGTTGCCAAAGTTGATCGCCTTACCCGGTCAGCAGCATTCCTTGAAACTGTCAGCAAGTCAGGTGTACCGATTGTCTTCTGTGACTTTCCCGGTGTTAAAGGTGCTATGGGAACATTCATCCTTCAACAGATGGCAAGCGTTGCTCAGTTGGAGGCTGGATTGATCTCAGAGCGGACTAAGGCAGCATTGAAGGCACGGGTTGAGGGTAAAAAAGGACAATGGGACCGTAAAGCCAAGCATCACTTAATCCCCGGTGCCGGGCAGAAGGCTGCGACCGAAGCCAGACAGAAGAAGGCACAAGCCCGTGCATCTGACCTGAAGCCAGTCGTTGATGAGATCAAGGTTGAAGGTGTCACCAGTTTAGGCGGTATCGCTAAAGCCCTCAACGAACGAGGCATACCAACAGCCCGTGGTGGTCAATGGCAAGCTGTTCAGGTCAAGCGGATGATAGCTCAATGGGAAGAGTTCATACAGACTTCTTAGCAGGGACCAGATTTGGACATGGGTCTCCTCAAACTTGAGGGCACCTCCTGTGCGCCAACGCATAAGTATTTGTATTTGAATGATAATATGGAAATCTAATTTAAATTCAAGACTGTTTCTTTACTTTCTTTTGACTCACCCTGTCGCCACTTTAACCAAACACAGGGGAACACCTCATATGCTTATCAAGCTCTCTCGTTCATTTGAGATCGAAATCACCACTGCAACATTCTTCATTCGCCTTCCGTTCATCGGTCAAGCCTACCTTTCCAAGTGTCCGCATCTCGGCTGGGAATGGACGTATGATCGGGTATGCTGAAACCCGCTCAGATCAACGGGCTTGAATTACCCGACACTATAGAAGGAGCCCCGGTTATCACCTTAATGATTACCTTAATGTGTGACGTCAGGTTTACTTGATGGACACGTAAGGTGTGACTTTAACCAGCATAACCCAGCATCCCTTCACCTAGATACCAAGACTAAGGTATCCGATGACAAGAGAAACTACGGTCTCAGTCTTCAAGGTCATGTCATGGCGAGGTAGGTTTCTGTATGAAGCTTACCTCGTTTCTTTTGGCAATAGATATAACTTGAGCACACCAAGCCTTTGTTTTCTTTGTCTTTGTCTAATTATCCGTGTTTGGACTTAGATAGATAATTGTTGATTTCGGTGCATCCTGTATAGCGGTCCCATAACTGATTGCATTTGAGTAACGTCCGTCAGTCGGGGTTGGCGATAATTACAGGCTGCACCCAAGTCAGCACCTCCTCCTCCACCATCAACATGAGAAATGAATTATGTCAGCAACTACCCGTTTGAGGGTGGGGCAGTCAGGCAATAAGGCTGTCTGTTTCCGCCTTACGCCTAAAGCAGAGCGAACCCTCACCAACGTGAAGTCCCTTTACGCAAACCTTTTAGATCGTTCTGTCACCAATGCCCTTGTCTTTGACCGAGCCTTAGCAAGCCTTGAAGCCGATCTGGAGCAACGTCAGATCAAATTCACCAAGGAAGAAATGGCAGTGATGGAACGGGCCTTGCTCAACACCTAAAGCCACCAGTGGAGAGCCGTCATGTCAGACTATCGCCTCCCTTATCGTTTCAACAATGTTGAACCCTATGCGCTGGGTTATGCCGCAAAGCATTTAAGAGAACCACCGAGGTTCTTCACTGATACCACCGGGAAAGAGTTTGTCTCTGTACCCGTCCTCCATTCCCCAAACCCAGCCATCCTTTCTGGTGATGATTACAGATTGATGATTGAGGCTGGGGTCTCTGGCAATTGGTCTCTGGCTTCTGGTTATGTCAGAGCCCCGTCAGGCTGTCGTCCATTCACTGGACATCAAAACGCTGCCAACATTGCCCGAATTATCACCAGAGCTGGGCCTCGCTGCATTGTCAGGTACCGCGATGGAAACCCCTTACACCTATGGCGTGGAAACCTCCACGTCTCATGACCCTTGAAAGAAATAAACCTATGTCTATCGAAAGAGAAGGCGGCACAACAACTGTCGTCAATGGAGAGTTCATCTCCGAAACAAGAGTGGCAAGCACCACACACCACGACCCCAAAGCCCCAGACGTTACCTATGGCGACCCGATCAGGGAAGCTCGTACCACGTTCGGCATTCCAAAGACTGGCTCTGATATTACAGAAGACCACATCGTCAATCTGAATGGTATGGAAGGCCGTATCAAGGACATGCTCAACGCTGGACTCCTTGTAAGGACACAGGATGGCTCTTACGCTGTTCCGGGTACGAAGACACCAGAAGAGACACCAGAGTGGGCTGAAGAGTCCCCTGCGGAAACTATGGAGTCATTGGGCAATGAACTGGAAGGTTCAATCACTGAGGTTGCTCAAAATGCTTCCGTTGGTGACGTGATGTCCTGCATTACCTCCATTGCCAACACTGGTGACATCAATGAGAAGGCTGTTGATCGGATTGCTTCACAGATGGGGCTTGAACCCGAAGCAGCCAGAGACCGTGCCAATACCATCCGCGCTGGTTTTGAAAGTCAGGCCCGCGCAACGGTGGAGTCTGGTGGCCTTGATAGTGATGATGTCTTTAACTGGGCTTGGGAGAACAAACCGGACCTGATGCGCCAAGCAATCATCCAGCAAGCCACCCAACGTAACACCAAAGCCTACCAGTCAATCGCTGATGAGTATGTGCTGGGCATGGATAAGATTAATCCTGATGCCATCATGACAGCTCAATTGCCTGAAGGCATGACCCCTGTACAGCGTAAGGACGGGACAATCTTGATCAAGACCTCACATGGTGAATACTCATGGGGTGCGTTGGTCCGTTCTGGTGCCATCTCAATTGGGAAGGCTCGGTAATGGGTCTGGAAAATGAGAATATGCCATGGCACCTGAGTGAACCATGGGATACCGGGTACAATTTGAAGCGTAGACCTGAGGAAACAACTGAAGCACGTATCAAGCGACTAACAGGAACCTTCCCAGATTACGACCCAATGCACGACCCTTTCACCCCATCTTACAAACCGCATCTCGGTCATGGCCCTTTTGGGTACGATCATTCTGATGAGAAGAGACATCAAATCAGTTGGCTCAACCAGCATGGCGACGAGTTCATTGTCTTTCCCGGTGATGAACGCCTGAAGGTTATCTATGCCCGTGAGATTGGGTACACGCCTCCTACCATGTGTATGTCATGGGTTTGGCCTTGGTGGTGGGGTGAGCCTGAGGTCTCATACAGCTATGACCCTTACGTCTCATCTCTGATCATGGTTAAGGGTAGAGTTGCACGGAAGCTGCAATTTCAAAGTGGGCTGGAGCTGTATCAATTGATGGCTCCTGTTCACGGATACGATGAACCCGGCGCAACACTCTTTGACCCTAAAGACAGCCACAAATTGAAACGACTGCAGCAGCAGAAGGAAAATGAACATGAATGAAGAAGAAACAATCAAAGCAGGGAAGCTGGAACTCCACCGCTCTGCTTATGGAACCATCTGGTTTTTGGACGTCAACGGTAACACTGTGAAGTTTGCCGATGAGATGGCAGCGAACAAGCTGTTTGAAGCTATCAAAGAAGGTTCTGGCAACCCAAATCCAACCAGCCGTGTTGACGGTGCAGATGAAAGTCACCGCAATCTGGTTGTCTCAAAGCACCAAAGGTTTGCCACAGGCAATGGGCTGGCAGCTTATGGCCTTGGAGCGATGGACGACGACTACGCCTGATGAAATGAGATAGAGCGATCAGCACTCCTAAAATATGGAGTCGTTGGTTGCTCTGTTTTTTTGCCGCTATGCGGTAGTACATAGCGGGAGTACATAGGTGTACTACCGATCTCTTAAGTTATTGATTTATATGATCAATTAAGAGATGGTGCCCAGGAGAAGACTCGAACTTCCACGGCCTTGCGGCCACAGGTACCTGAAACCTGCGCGTCTACCAATTCCGCCACCTGGGCA
>CBDULT010000006.1:0-209386 GCA_965368165.1 uncultured Thalassospiraceae bacterium
CATAGCTGCTTAAACGATTCTACTTTCAAAGCCCCTTAAAAAGGGGAGTATTACCGATTGACCATATAGTTCTACAAAAAAACACCCCGGATGTTCTTGAACATCGGAGTGGCCCATGAGGAAGCAAGCGGTTAAAAACCACTTTGTTGAGATCAATTCATCTGGGAGTGTGAAGGCTGAAGTTCGCCCTCTACATCTATATATACTGAGAATTTGGGGTTTTGTTATATAAAGAAAAATAAAAAATTCTGCGCAAATGGCATTTTACCAACCTCGTTTTGAGCTAATTCCATCTAAAAACATGTTCTTTATCTCGGTTTAGGTTGGCCTAAGCCATTACTAAATTATCAACTGGTATCCGTTAATCCACGCAACAACCAAAACCCTCTAGAACTCCACGGTTGAGAAGTCATCCCATACCGTTCAACAGCTTCACGAAAGATGCTGAAATATTGATTGGAACTAAGCACTACATGCTTCGGGACACAGTAAACTCGCTTCTTGTCTCTTTGTTCTACAAAGACGTTTGTCCAATCCATCCCATCGCCCAAAAGCGAGAAACTACCTTCCATTACCATCTGATCATCTCTAGATATTTTGTCATATATTTCTAGGGCTTTACTTATTGGTGCATGCCTTATGTTCTCGGCTACTGCCGAGCCACTGACCAACAATCCAACGATCAAAAGAATTGATAATTTCAAAATTTTCCCCCTTAGCATATAGACACTTCTTTTGGCTGCTCATGTGAAGTGAGCTGCTATACGCCTGACACGATGGATGGTATTATTATAAGAAGGCTTTCTATTGAGTACTGTGTCGCAATAACGAAGTCCAATCTCTAAAAAGGTTTGAGAACCTAATGAAGGAGATATGTATTCCTGTTTGTGTGAGTAACCCCCAGTTTTCTCCTGTTCTTTTGCCCAAGCTTTCGCCTCAGACAATGTGTTGCAAGATTTGTACTGAGATTTTTTACCCTTTGCTCGTATCTGAACATAGTACTTACCGGGCGCTAGTTTTGAGATCGAAGCCATTGTGTTCTCCTTTGATTGATCAAGAAGAAACTTCAATGAAATCAGATAGATAATAAGGTGTAAGCCCTTGCCAAGGTTGGGGTCGTGAGTTCGAATCTCATCGCCCGCTCCAATTTCTCCAAAGATTTCAAATTTTTTTAGCCCTCTCCTTAGGGCAAATCCGTACATAGCTCAGTCTGTATGTGAATTTCAGTTAGCCTGCGTTTCTTAGTCAGCTATAATTCGTTTACTCGACCGCGAATTAATCCCGGTATTTCGGTTGGACCGCGTTTCTTAGTCAGCTATAATTGAGGCTATTGGTCGTATTGGGGTGGCTGTGTTTCGGTTGGACCGCGTTTCTTAGTCAGCTATAATACTGGTTGCCTAACGCCACCGATGGTGAAAGTTTCGGTTGGACCGCGTTTCTTAGTCAGCTATAATTATCCAGCTTATGACCTGCCCCGGGGTCTCGTTTCGGTTGGACCGCGTTTCTTAGTCAGCTATAATCAATTCGTTTGACGGGTGTTGATATGCACGGTTTCGGTTGGACCGCGTTTCTTAGTCAGCTATAATCCTAAAGCCAACATGCTTACGGATATGTCCGTTTCGGTTGGACCGCGTTTCTTAGTCAGCTATAATTTTGGCATCTTCGTAAAGAATGTTCCATTTGGTTTCGGTTGGACCGCGTTTCTTAGTCAGCTATAATTTCGTTTCCCCGGGATGCCCAAAACCCCTTGTTTCGGTTGGACCGCGTTTCTTAGTCAGCTATAATAAACATAACGGTCAAGAGCCTGGCCGACAAGTTTCGGTTGGACCGCGTTTCTTAGTCAGCTATAATACATAGAGAGACGGTTATCACCGCTCCAAAGTTTCGGTTGGACCGCGTTTCTTAGTCAGCTATAATTTACAACAGTACCAATACCTTTGGTGCCAAGTTTCGGTTGGACCGCGTTTCTTAGTCAGCTATAATTGATACGGGTGACAGCGACGTGCTTGCTAGGTTTCGGTTGGACCGCGTTTCTTAGTCAGCTATAATGGTTATGAAGGAGATAATAGCCCGGATAGGTTTCGGTTGGACCGCGTTTCTTAGTCAGCTATAATAAAAGTTTTTACTGGTCGAGTGTGGGACGAGTTTCGGTTGGACCGCGTTTCTTAGTCAGCTATAATAAGGCGATTTGGACGTAATGAGGCGGCTGCGTTTCGGTTGGACCGCGTTTCTTAGTCAGCTATAATTCAAACTCAACCAAACCAATGCCACTTTCCGTTTCGGTTGGACCGCGTTTCTTAGTCAGCTATAATTGCGTATTTGAGGTATGCGCCTTCGAGGATGTTTCGGTTGGACCGCGTTTCTTAGTCAGCTATAATAGTAGGAGGATGGAACGAGCGTGACGCAATGTTTCGGTTGGACCGCGTTTCTTAGTCAGCTATAATGCGTTGGACTCGAGGGCGGTTTTCATTCCTGTTTCGGTTGGACCGCGTTTCTTAGTCAGCTATAATCTCTGGGATGGTCTAGGCTCCGCTGTTGTAGTTTCGGTTGGACCGCGTTTCTTAGTCAGCTATAATAATCTGTCTCATCTGGGGTTAACGCTTCAAGTTTCGGTTGGACCGCGTTTCTTAGTCAGCTATAATGACGATCCTACGGATTACACTCTCCTTCGTGTTTCGGTTGGACCGCGTTTCTTAGTCAGCTATAATATAAGAGAAAACTAATGACGACCTTTTCAGGTTTCGGTTGGACCGCGTTTCTTAGTCAGCTATAATAGGTTCGGCCCGGACGTGCTTGCCTCTTGTGTTTCGGTTGGACCGCGTTTCTTAGTCAGCTATAATGCAAGTTCGACAACAAGAGGTTGCGCGACAGTTTCGGTTGGACCGCGTTTCTTAGTCAGCTATAATAGAATTTACCCTCTACGCTATCTTGGACGTGTTTCGGTTGGACCGCGTTTCTTAGTCAGCTATAATAAGTGATGGCGATATAAGTACGGATTGGTTGTTTCGGTTGGACCGCGTTTCTTAGTCAGCTATAATAGAAATGGACACGCTGTTAGCTGAGATTGAGTTTCGGTTGGACCGCGTTTCTTAGTCAGCTATAATCACCTTGGGCCGCCAGTATTTTCCCTGGAAGTTTCGGTTGGACCGCGTTTCTTAGTCAGCTATAATTGAATGAGCAACAACAAATTTCCCATCATCGTTTCGGTTGGACCGCGTTTCTTAGTCAGCTATAATGAATTCAGCATTGCTGGAATCGCGAAGCTTGTTTCGGTTGGACCGCGTTTCTTAGTCAGCTATAATAGGTTATAGGATAAGCCTCTGTTTTCAGGGGCTTTTTCTATGCTTTGAGGGAAGGGGAAATGAAAAGTGTTCATTTTGTGTTCTCGAATATTATTAAAAAAGGACAAATTGTTTTGGATTCTCTTTATCTGGTTCTCGGTCTCGACCTCTGAAACTTACAATATTTTCATATTGTTTGTCCGTAAATTGAAGAATATCCACTTTTCCTTCGGCTGGTAGAACCGATTCTACCTTTCGCGTGAGAGCTTCAACGGCCTCCTTGCCAGATGTATAGCGGGCATAGACTGAAAATTGTGCCATCTCGAACCCCTGATCTTTGAGGAAATTACGGAATCCAGAGGCTGCTTTACGTTCTTTGCGATTGCTCACGGGGAGGTCAAAAAGCACCATCATCCACATTATACGATATCCGCTGAGGTGAGTCATGTTTTATGCGTCATGCTAGAACAGGGCTTGCAAATAAAGCGGGAGTCGGGCCGGGAAGTTCAAGGTCGTTCCGTTCGCCTAAGTAAACCTGGGCTAAAGAAGTCGCTAAACGATCCAGGCCCGTTTGGAGGGGAGAAACTCCTTTAGTGCCTTCTAGGTCCAAGGTTGTCACGGCGGTTAAAGCGGCTTTAGCTTCACGGTCCAGAGTCTCTGTCTCGTTGTTTATCAAGCGTTTTACAATTTCATCGACCCGGGGGCGAAAGGGTTCCATAAGGTCATCTGCCAGACGCAGAGCTGTCCCCCTGCTTTGGTGAAAAATAGATAGGGAAGGATGAAGCCCCGCAGCCAGAATAGAGCGTGCAGTCGCTGCTCGTAACACCATGTAGCCATAATTGAGCATGGCATTCGCCCCTTTGGCATCGCGGTCGCGCTTAAACCCGGTCCCCATCATCAAGCTCCAATATCGCCGGGCAGCTTGGGCTTCAATGTTTTCTGGGTCGCCGGAACGGACCTTAGCGGCTAAATTTTTTAATGCCCCGCCATTTTGGCCGAAAGCTTCCAAGGCGTTTGCTTGTGCAAGAACTTTGGCTTTGACCAGATGTTGCCAGAGACGTTTTCGAACTGATTTCCCTGCTTCAGCTTGCGCTTGCATCCGGCGGCCTTGTTCATAGTGACCATCCATGGGCCAGAGCAAGGCAATGGGCGTATGGTTTGGGGCGCAAAAAACCACTGGAGTCCCCCGCTCTGCCAGACGTGTGGTTAAATTTGCCGAATATGTAATACCATGGCCATGGACAATAAGGGCGGCAATGTCATCCAGGGCGACCTGGCCGAGTTGGTCTCGGTCTTTGGAGACGGTCATAAAGCCCCGCTCGGTCGCCAGATGGACGCCGTCTGAAGCAACATCGATGATGCGACCAATCATGGAGATGGCCCCGGATCAAACACCTGACCGGCTGGGTTCACATGAACAAATCGGGCTTTTAGCTTCTGTAGAGCGGCAGGAGATTTAACGAGGTATTTGAAAGGATCCTCTTTATCCGCGTCACGGGCTCTTAAGGACCCAGATTCTGTATGACCGGCAAGAATTATTCTCCCTGCTGAAATCATTACCACCCGCATGAACTGTCTATGGTCAGCTTCCCCGATGGCCAGTATATCATTGCCCCTTAGTCGCATGATAAGAGGGATGCCATCTTTTGTTGCTTTTGCTTTACGATTAAAACCTTTTTGGTTGGCTTCAAACCTGGAGACAACCCGACCAGTCCACTTGCCTTTGGCATCAAGGTAAATGTCATAGCAGTAGTTGCCATCTCCTTTGTAGGCTTTGTATGCCTCGCCTTTTTTGTTGCGAATGGGAATAATGCTTAAGGTCTCTTCAATGCGGACCTTTCGGACAGGAGGAAACATTTTCTCGCCTTCAGACACAAGGGCTTGGGTGAAATCTTTGCCAGTTAGATTTTCTGTGACGGATAACAAATGTTGGCGAATTAAGGGATCTCGAATGGCCTCAAGGCTTGCTGGTTTGCTTAGACTGGATAAGGGAACCCGGTGAACCACTTGAGAACGGCCTTTGCTATCTGGGGGAGAGATGATTCCGTAAGCTGTATCATTGTGTAAAGCCCCTTGAACACCGTGGTCAGGTTTGTGGCTAACGACAATTCGATCAATTGAGGACCGGACTGTTTCCCTAAAATTGGACCAAGGTTCTGGGAATTTTGCGAGGTAATTTTTATTAAACTGGACTTCGGCCTGACCCGCTGCAGAGGCGACATCCTGCAATAGGTATCTGTCGGTTAAGCCGACAACAATGGCATCAATGGCATGGTGCCGATGATCGTTGCGATTTTTCTTGGCCGCTATATTTTCTTCTGTATTGTGGCCCGATAAAATCGAATCCAGCCCCCATGTCCAGCGCAAGTCGCTGGTTAAACGTCCTGGCGTCACCCAGACATCAGCGCCGGTTTTAACTAAATATATATGGGCTAAGTGGCTGATATATTGAGTGTCGACCAGTTGCCGAGCGAGGAAATCCCTTTCGACATTTTCAAAACGGTCCATTGCATCTGGAGCAAATCGCCATGATTTATTGTTTGGCAAACTGGCGGCCCGTTTTTTAATTTCTTCCCAGCTATATTTATGCCCATTGATTGTTGGTGATTGGGCGAAAGATTCGTAAGGGCTTTGATTTCCTTTGGCCCGATTGGCATATCGCATTGAGAGGGTTTTATTTGCGGGGCTATCGTCCAAGGTGCGGGAGCGGGGGAGAATATGTTCTATTTCAATTTCAGATGAAAACAATCGTTCCAAACTGATTTGTTCCCCGGTGAAGGGGCAACGGCGATTTAAACAATCGTTTGGGTTGAGTTCTTCCCACAAGCGTAGGCGAAGGCGGTTTTCATAATTATCCTGCTGGCCTAGTTTTGCCAGTTTTTCTCGTCTGCCTTCATTGGCTTTTTGGTTGTCCCGTTGGATACTCTCTAGCTCGGATTTGCCTTTTGCTGATAAAGGGAGGTCACGGGCAAGCTCAACTACAATTTCCGCTAAGGGGCCGTGGCGCTTAATCAAGGCGTTGATTAATTTGCGAATTTGGTTAAGGACCATATGCACTGTCGGGTTGGCTATTTTGCCATATCGGACTTCGTCGGGGTCATCAGGCTCTCCGGAACCAAATGCAACATGGCGTTCAAGGACCTTGCCGTAATAGGGTAGTTTTCTATCAAATATTTCGCCGTCATGATCTAATTGTGAATGGCTGGGGTAGCCTGCCGCTTGAACCGCCTGATCGTAAGTCATGACGCCTTTTTTTAACTCTAAAAGAACTTTTTGAGTGGCGATTTTTCCAAGCATCCCATGACCGCTAGGGAGAGGGGCATCAGCGACAGATTGAGCGATCTCCTCTGAGAGTTGATATTCATTTTGAAGCCAGGTGATGAGATCACTTTCTTTTTCTACCTCAAGCAATTGGAGAACGATTCTTTCCTGGTCCTCTTTTGAAAGCTCTCGCCAGCCACTTCCCCAGCGTTTCCCCGCCGCGAGGGTTGCGGCTGTAACGTCGCCATCTATGTGCTTGCGTTTTTCGCTTTCAATGCTGAAACGAGCGGCCTCAGGAAGTTTTAAAATTTTGCGGCAACTGTCAAAGGTGAGTTTTTTTGTTGCAAAGGCTTTCGCAACTAATTTGTCTCTTTGTGTCAGGGTCAAAGGGGAGGCCTTTTCTCCTGGCAGCCTGATCAATAAATGGTTTATTTCTTGATATATGCGCAAACTTTGAAATGAAGGGAGGGCCCTGGGGGCACGTTCGTCATTTGGGTTAAGGGAACATTTGCCAACCTTTTGTTTTTTCAAATCCAGTTGAAATAATAAAGTAGCCAATAATGTTGTCTTTGCCTCATCGGTTAAGGCCGTTTTGTGGTAGTCTTTTTGGGCATCCCACAAAGCGATGAATTCTTGTTCAATCAACTCGCGGGTTGGATAAAAGTCGTAATATGCTTTGCTGCCAGCTCCATGAAGCCGGGCGCGAACCGGGTTGGTATGGGCAGCTTTTTTGTCATTAATCCGAGGCTGAGCGAGGAACTGACCGATTGTTTTGGCCCCTGTTTCTTTCATGGCTGTTTCTAATTTTGTCGCCGCATCTTTGATTTTACCGCTGTCGTTGTCTCCTCCGCTGTCGGTTTTACGATTGGATTTAAACCCGCGTCTTTGTTGTAAATGAAACAAGGCTCGACCAAGGTGATGGAGGGGTATTTGTTCTTTAAGTCCATTGACTCGCAGACCCCAAGGATCAACGCATTCTAAATCCTTGCGCGCTGCTTCGTCTTCAGGCATGAGGCCATATTGAATTAATTGGCTCATGAATCGACGCCGCCGCGTTAAATATCGATCTCTGGTTTTTCGTTGCTGCCGGGGGAGCCTTCGTTGCACGGCTAAAGATTGTTTGTCTTTTGGATTGCGACCATCAGAGAATATCCTGACTCCTGAATCCTCAATTGAAACTGGCGAAACCCCTTCACCTAAATCTAAAATCGCCCAGCCAATGGAATTGGTTCCAATGTCTAATCCAAGTCGTAACTTACGCATGCTTTCCCCCTTTGGTGGATTTCTATTGGTTGCATTAAATCGCTTGCAAACCATTTTGGGAAGCGTTATTGTGGAAATTCCTAAGTTTAGCTGACTAGGAAACGTGGTCTTTCCGTTAACACGGATTTATTCCACAAAATAAAGGGTGGTCTTCGGGCCGCCCTTTCCAATTTATGGGCTATGGCCTCAAATTTTATCCAATTTCTCTTTATAAAATTTTCACCCTTTTATCCTAACGATAACAAGAAACCTGTGCGCTTATGGTTCAAAGTGCAAACCGCTTTTGTGCACAGAGGGTCTCTTGGCGTGCCTGTCTGTCACGCCGTTCCCTCTTTAACCTTTCCCGGCTATTATCCAATTATAATTCAAAATATAGTTATAAATTCGCGCAAAAATAGTTGTAATTAAGTTTTCCTTCGCTAATAATCAGGTGGCTTTTCATGGGGATGAAAGAGGGGGTGGTATGGCGAAATTAGTGTTGGTTGTTGAAGATGATGAAGCCAGCTTGCGGCTGTTTAATGATCTTTTACAATCTCATGGGTGTGAGACACTGCTGTCTAAAGATGGTTTAGATGCCCTGAATCTCGCGCGAACACATAGCCCTGATCTTATCCTGATGGATATTAAACTACCGGAAATCTCAGGTTTAGACCATATCAAGCTCCTGAAGGCAGAGAATGACCTTAAAAAAATTCCGGTCCTTGCCGTAACGGCATTAGTGATGAAGGGGGACAAGGAAGAACTTTTGGAAGCAGGGTTTGATGGCTATATCTCTAAGCCTATTTCAGTTCCTGGTTTTTTGGGTGAGGTTAAAAAATATCTGGAAACAGAACCTTTTAGACTGACAGAATCTTTAATAACGGGTCACCCAAAAATTGACGCTGAGCATGAACAGCTCAGGCAACTGCTAAATGAGTTCATTGTTTCCCATGAAGAGGGTGATAAATCGAGTTGCGCTGCAAAAATCAAAGAAATTACAAAAACCGTTATCAGCCATTTAAAAAGCGAAGAAGAGGCCATGGAGAGTGCCGGCTATGTAGATCATAGGGCTCACTTTTCAGAACATCATACCAGTTTGCAAAAATATTTTGCCTTGATAGATGGTGCTGAAGAGGCCGGTTTTGAGGGTGATTTTGTGAATAAGCTAACCGCTGTTTTGGTGAATGACATGATCAGGGCTGATCTTGACTTTAAGGTGTACCTACAAAACCAAAAGGCCTCTTGTTAAGACTTTTTTGCGTAATTTCTTTGTTCCTTCAAAATTCAATAATTGCACTCTGTAAGGCCATAACTGCCAGGGTGATGAAGGCTAAAATCACTCCAAATCCCATAAAAAAGATAGTATTAGCAACGGTTTTTAAGGGGAAGTTTTGCCTTTCACTTGCGCGACGCTTATTGGATCGGCTTTCTTTGCCACCAATGATCGTTAAATAATAACCATCCTTAAAAAAGGGAAAGTGCAGCCGTATGTCCAGGGGATGATTTTTCCAGCTTTGTACAGCAGGAATGGCCTGCATCTGTTCCTTTTGTGAAGGGGTTAATGTCTGGCGGAGTTCATCAGAAAGGGATTCATAAATGGATGTCCCTTTTGGCAGAGTTAAATCGCTCCCAGATTCTATTATTACTGCACTTGCCATACTCATTCCCCCCACACCAAAAAATCAAGAATCTATCTTGTTGAAATTTAAGTAACCTATCCCGAAATAACAATTGTTTCATATTCTTAATATCTTCTGCTAACGTATTTTTCATAAAAGAACAATTAATGTGAAACAAAGTCATAATGGGGAGTTTTTGACAATGTCTCTAAGGACAGAACAACTTAAATCCGACCTTATCAAAAAGGTCGCTAAAGAAACTAAAATACGTCTCGGGGAAAAACAGGCCCCGGAAGTCGAAAGGTTTATTGAAGAACTTTTCAGAAATGTCCCCCCGAAAGATGTTCTTTCAAAAGATACAGACACATTATTTGGTATGGCGGTTTCTTTTTGGAAATTTTCCGCCCACGGTCAGGTCCCGTCTCGAAGCATTCGGGTTTATAACCCGGACATTGAAGTCCACGGGTGGCAATCAGACCATACGGTGGTGGAAGTTGTTCTTGCTGATAAGCCTTTTATCGTAGATTCCGTTACTTCGGCTATTCGTGACCTTGATCTGACGGTTCACCTTGCCATTCATCCGGTGATTAAAACGGTTCGTGATGCGAAAGGCGACCGGGTTGAAACGGTTCCCGCATCTAGTCGTCAAAAGGCCAAAGCTGGTGAGGTGGTTGATAGTTATCTCCATCTGCAAATTACCGCTCAGTCGGGCAAGCAACGCCTGCGGGAAATTGAAGCTAAAATTAATGAAGTCGTTGATGATGTTATTGCCGCTGTTGATGACTGGCTGCCAACAAAGGACGTTTTGCTTCAAACCCTTGAAGGCTTGAAAAAGACGCCCCCTAAAAATATTTCGACAGACCTGGATGAAACATGTGCCTTCCTACAATGGATTTATGACAATAATTTCACCTTGCTTGGGTATCGTGATTACAATTTTAAAAAGGGTAAGGGCGGTGTCCAAGTTACAGTCAATGTAGAAAATGGCCTTGGTATTTTACGCAAATCTAAGGCACGGGTTTTTGAAGATCGTAATTATCTGGCGCGCCCCCTTCATGAAAACGAGATTGTCCATATAACAAAAACCACCAAAAAATCGACCATTCATCGTCCCGTCCATATGGATGCCATTGCGGTTCATAAGCTTAATGCCAAAGGAGAGGCGGTTGGGGCTCATCTGTTCCTTGGGCTCTTTACCTCTATCGCCTATTCAAGCAGTCCACGAGCCATACCGCTGTTGCGTAAAAAAGTAGACCGCACCATGGAGCGGTCGGGCTTGAGTAGATCGGGTCACGATGGAAAAGCTCTGGCTAATATTCTTGAAACCTATCCCCGTGATGAATTGTTCCAAATTTCTGATGATGAGCTCTTCAAGATCGCTATGGGCGTGGTTTATTTGCAAGACCGCCAACGGGTCGCCTTGTTTGTTCGGCAGGATGAGTATGAGCGTTTTGTCTCCTGTTTGGTTTATGTGCCTCGGGATGTCTATACCACCAGTTTGCGCGTGCAAATTCAGGAAATTTTAGAGAATGCCTATAATGGAGAAATGTCAGATTTCTATGTAACCCTGTCGGATTCACCCCTGGCCCGTATTCACATGTTAGTTAACTTCAAACCCGGTGAGCGCCCTGACGTTTCGACCGCAGAAACGGAAGAAACTTTACTGGAATCAACCCGTTCGTGGGATGACCAGCTTGCCGATGCCATTATGGGGACTTATGGAGAAGAAAAAGGCCAAGAGCTTTTCCGGCGTTATAAATCAGCTTTCTCTGCAGGGTATCGGGAACGGTTCCTGCCTCGCTCGGCCATTAGTGATATCGACCACCTTGAAGAGGTCCTCAATAACGATAACATTGGCATGAACCTCTACCGCCCTATCGAGGTAGATGAAGATGAGGTGCGGTTTAAGGTCTATCACCGCGAAGAGTCTATTCCACTGTCTGATATCCTTCCCATGTTAGAGAACATGGGCCTTAAGGTGATGACCGAACTACCCTATACGGTACGCCCAACCAATGGTCCGGCTTCCAAAGTGATGATTCATGATTTTGGTTTAGAGACCGGGGATGGCAGCGCGGTTGATCTGGCGGCTGTTCGCGGCATCTTCCAAGAAACCTTCGCCCGGGTTTGGGTCGGCGATGTGGAGAATGACGGATTCAACCGTTTGGTTTTAGGGGCTGGATTAACCTGGCGGGAGACCACAATCTTCCGGGCATATAGCAAATATTTACGTCAGGCTGCTTTCACATTTTCACAAAATTATATTGAAGATGCATTGGCTCGTTACCCGGACATGTTACGGCTGCTGATTGACCTGTTCACAACCCAGTTTAATCCCCAAGCAGCTAAAGACCGGGACAAAAATTGCAGCAAACTCAACAAGAAAATCAGCTCTTATCTTGATGGTGTTGCCAATGCAGATGATGATCGAATTTTACGGCGTTTCCACAATTTGGTTCAATCGACCTTGCGGACCAATTTCTACCAAGAGGAAAAAAAGGGGGTTCCAAAATTTCACCTTTCTTTCAAGCTTGATAGCCAAAAAATTGATGAATTGCCGTTGCCTCGTCCCATGGTGGAGATTTTTGTCTATTCTCCAAGGGTAGAAGGCGTTCACCTGCGGGGTGGCAAGGTTGCCCGTGGCGGCTTGCGTTGGTCTGATCGTCGAGAAGATTTTCGGACAGAAGTCCTTGGCTTGGTAAAAGCCCAAAATGTTAAAAATGCGGTGATTGTCCCCGTTGGTTCGAAGGGGGGCTTTGTGGTTAAACAACCGCCAGCGGGGGGAGACCGTAAGGCTTTCCTGACCGAAGGGGTTGCATGCTATAAAACCTTCATCCGTGGCCTGCTTGACCTTACCGACAACCTCAAAGGAGGGGATGTTGTGCCGCCGAAAAATGTGGTGCGCCGCGATGAGGATGACCCTTATTTGGTGGTGGCTGCCGATAAAGGCACGGCGACTTTCTCCGACATCGCTAACGAAATTTCCCAGGAATATGGTCACTGGCTTGGTGATGCTTTTGCCTCTGGTGGGTCTATTGGATATGACCATAAGAAAATGGGCATTACCGCCAAAGGAGCCTGGGAATCGGTAAAACGCCACTTCCGAGAGCTCGGTAAAGATATCCAAACCGAAGATTTCACTGTTGCTGGTGTTGGCGATATGGGGGGGGATGTGTTTGGTAACGGTATGTTGCTCTCCAAACGGATTAAACTCGTAGCCGCTTTCAATCATCTGCACATTTTCCTCGACCCCAATCCTGATCCAGCAAAAACTTTTGCTGAGCGCCAGCGATTGTTTGATGAAGTTAATGGCTGGGATGATTACAATCAAAAATTGATCTCTAAGGGCGGGGGAATCTTTGAGAGAAGCGCCAAAACTATTCCCTTGTCACCGGAAATCCAAAAGCTCCTCGGTGTAACGGCGAATTCGTTACCTCCTACCCAAGTGCTTTCAGCGATTCTTAAGATGAAAGTTGAGTTGATGTGGTTTGGTGGTATTGGGACCTATGTCAAAGGCTCAAGTGAATCCCATGCCGATGCCGGGGACCGGGCCAATGATGCCATTCGTCTCAACGGCTCTGAACTAAACTGCAAGGTGGTTGGTGAAGGAGCTAACCTGGGCGTTACCCAATTGGGCCGCATCGAATTTGGTCGTAACGATGGCTATATTAACGCTGACTTTATCGATAACTCTGCCGGTGTGGACTGCTCGGATCACGAAGTTAACATCAAAATCCTGTTGGATTCTGTGGTTGAAGAAGGTGATCTGACCCACAAACAGCGGGGTGAGTTACTGGCAAAAATGACCGATGAGGTCGGGGAGCTTGTCTTAAGGGATAACTACTTGCAAAGCCAGGCTATCTCTGTGGTTCGCTCCCATGGGGCATCGGTATTAGACCATCAAATCAGATTGATCCGATTCTTAGAACGTTCTGGTCGTTTGAACAGGGAGGTGGAATTCTTACCTAATGACGAAGAATTGGCCGAACGGTTGGCAGATAAAGAAAGCCTGACTCGTTCAGAAATTTCCGTCCTTATGCCTTATGCAAAAATCTGGATTTTTGATGAACTGATTGAAAGCGATGTTCCAGATGATCTGTACCTTCACAAAGACCTGATTAATTATTTCCCTGTTCCTCTGCGTAAGACCTATGCCACGGAAATTTCTAATCATCGCCTGCGTCGTGAGATTATTGCGACGGCGATTACCAACGAAATGGTAAACCGTGAAGGAGGTTTCTTTGTTTTACAAATGCAGGAAGAATCAGGACTAGAACCAGCCGACATCGTTCGCGCCTATCTTATTGTTCAGGATGTATTCCGCCTCAGAGAGGTCTGGGAGGCTATTGAGGCCCTCGACAATATTGTTCCGGCGGATGTCCAGGCGATGATGCTTCTGGAAGTCAACCGACTGATTGAACGGGCGACTCTTTGGTTCTTGAGAAACGAATCTATTCCTCTCGCTATTGAGGACAATATTAAGAAGTATGAAGCAGGGGTTTCCGACCTTGCCAAATCCTTTGATAAAGCCTTGAGCGAAGAGGCGCGTGCGGAGGTTAATTCAAAAGCGGGTGAACTGGTTAAGCAAGGGGTACCAAAAGCTTTGGCGCAGAAAATTTCCGGCTTGATGATCCTTCTGTCTGGTTGTGATATTGTTCGTATCGGCAGTCGCCATAAACTTGAGATTCCCCAGGTTTCAGAGCTTTATTTCTCCATCGGGGATCGATTTAGCCTGGGCTGGATGCGCGCTTCAGCCGAACGCCTCTCTGTTGAAAGCCATTGGCAAAAGCTTGCAACCACAGCCTTGATTGAAGAACTGTATCAGCATCAATTCAATCTCACCCGGACGGTGCTTAAAACGGTCGGTAAATTTAAAAAGGCAGAAACGGATATTGCTAAATGGGCCGCGGCAAATGAGAAAATGGTTATCGGCACTGAACGCCTTATTGGTGAGCTACGTTTAGCCAAATATGTCGACTTCTCTATGCTCTCCGTCGCCAGCCGCCAACTGCGGGGGTTGAATGAAGAGTAGCTGACATCTTTATTCGATAACGTCAGTGGTCAGGTTTGGCCCGGCCACTGACGTTGTTTGGACTTTTGTTGGTCATATGAACTGGGGATGTTTCGTTAGGCGGCTTCTTTTCCATTGCCTTTTTTGCGAGGTTTCTTGGCAACGGAAATGGCGGCCATGATTTTTTCTTTTATGGCTTTTAGTTTGCTGGCATTTTCAACTTTAAGGCCGAAGATATCTTTGACGTAGAACACATCGACGGCTCGCTCTCCATAAGTGGAAATTCGGGCAGAGTTGATTTGCATACCCAGTTCATTGAGAACATTGGTAACGTCATGCAGAAATCCAAGGCGGTCGCGACCATTTATCTCAATCACTGTATGAGAACGGCTGGCATTATTATCGATCAGAACCCGAGGGGCGACTTTGAAGACACCCATGCGGCTGGTGAGTGTGCTCTTCTTGGCTTTTTCCAATTCTTTCGCGGGGTGAATCATGCCGTTTAAAGATTTTTCGATACGTTCGAAAAGTTTTTTTAACTGACGCTCGTTATCATACATTTGATTATTAGCATCTTGAACAATGAAAGTATCCAAGGCCATACCATCTTTCATGGTGACCACACGGGCATCGACAATCGACGCGCCACTAAGGGCCATGGCACCGGTGATACGTGAAAATAGCCCCGGATGGTCGGTTGAATAGACGGTAATTTCTGTCGCCGCCAATTCGGGGCGTGGGCGGTTTTCAATATGTAGGCTTTTGTTCTTTTTCTTGGTGCGATAAATCATTTTGGCAAAGCGTTCGTGGGAGTCTGTGTCCATGGAGAGCCAGAAAGAGTCGTACCCAGATTCGATAAACTCTTCCAGTTCCACCTCCGTACAATTGATCATGCGCTCGCGCAAAGCATCTTGAGCCCGTTGGACCCGAACATCTAGACGCGCGGCTTTAAAGTCTCCGGTCAAGCGATCCATGGAGAGCAGGTAAAGGTCACGCAATAGTCCCGCCTTCCAGGCATTCCAGACATTAGGGCCAACCGCACGGATATCGCAAACAGTGAGCAAGAGGAGCATTTTCAACCGTTCAGGAGATTGTACGATTTCGACAAAATCACTAATGGTTTTCGCGTCCTCAACATCCCGTTTAAATGCTGTGTGGCTCATTGCGAGGTGGTTGCGTACCAACCAGGAAACAGATTCCGTTTCTTCTTCTGTTAATCCTAGTCTTGGGCAGAGTTTGAGGGCAATTCCCGCACCAAGGACAGAGTGATCTCCCCCGCGGCCTTTCGCAATATCGTGAATCAGAACGGCGCAATAAAGAACATTTCGAGAGATAATATCTTTAATTACATCTGATGAAATGGGCATGTCTTTTACATAACGCCCCTGCTCGATATTATGCAAAATACGAATGGCGCGGATGGTGTGCTCATCAACCGTATAGACATGATACATGTCATACTGCATTTGGGCCACAACCCTTCCAAAGTCAGGGATAAATTTGCCCAGAACCCCGACCTCATTTAAGCGCATTAAGGTCGAAGCCGGATCATGCTGAGAGGTGAGAATCTGTAAGAAAATTTGGTTGGCTTCCGGGTCCTTGCGAACCTTCCGATCAATGGCCTGTAAGCTTTGAGTGGCGAGGCGGAAGGCGGAAGGGTGGATATCTAAATCATTTTTCTGGGCGACGCGGAACAGGCGTAAAATAGCCACCGGGTCATTTTTAAACTCGTCATCGCTATTAACAGAAATTCGGTCCCCATCCATTGTGAACCCTTCAAGGTTCCGACGGCGCAGAACTTCCAGGGAGAACCGGAAACGGCGTTTGGTTTTCTTTTGCTCATCTTCAAGAACGGCACAAAGCAACCTAGTTAGCTCACCCACTTCCTTAGCGATCAGAAAGTAGTGCTTCATGAAGCGTTCAACGCCTTTGGCTTTGGCATTATCGCGGTAGGACATTCTTTCCGCCAAGGAGGTTTGAACATCAAAAGTCAGGCGTTCTTCCGGCCGACCCGTGTGATAATGCAGGTGACAGCGCACCGTCCACAAAAAGTTAGAGACCTTATGGAACCGCCTGGAATCTGATTTGGTCAACACACCTAAGCTGACCAACTCATTCATGGTATCCACTTCGTAAAGGTATTTTGCCATCCAAAATAGGGTTTGTACGTCCCGTTGCCCGCCTTTGCCTTCTTTGATATTGGGCTCTAGCACATAACGAGTGTCGCCCATTTTCTCATGGCGGCTGTCGCGTTCTTTAAGCTTGGTATCTACGAAATCTAGCCCTGTCCCTTTGATCACATCGGCTGAGAAACGATTTTTAAAGGTTTCATAAAGCTCTTGGGCTCCCCAGAGCCAGCGGGTATCGAGTAAGGCAGTTTTGATGGTCGAGTCTTGTTTGGCAAGCCGGATGCATTCGTCAATGGTACGGGTAGAGTGGCCTACCTTGAGGCTCATATCCCACAGCATATAGAGCATAAACTCAACAACCTGTTCCACATGAGGTGTTTGCTTGTACGGCAGCAGGAACATCAAATCAATATCAGATTGAGGTGCTAAAGTGCCCCGTCCATAGCCGCCGACGGCACAAATGGTGAGTTGTTCAGCAGCAGTGGGGTTTGAGCGGGGGTAAGCATGAGTGAGGGCGAAATCGTGCAAAGTTCGCACAAGTTGATCGAGTAAAAAGGAATTTGCCTTAACCGTCTCTAACCCTCGAGCCTCTTGGGCTTCGAAGCGGCGCTGAATTTCAGTGCTGCCTTTTTTAAGCGCAGTCTTAAAGATTTTTAAAACCTGACCCCGGGTTTTATTGGTAAACCCAGACCAACTGACGAGCTCTTCTAACTCAAGAGTGAGAGCTTTGCGGTCAATGATATCGCGCTGCTTGCGAATTTTCGTCATGGTGTCGGGCCACTTTTTAGGAAATACTCATGTACGTCTAATATAATGAATAACATTTCTAATAAAAGGCTGAGGTTATGCGGCGAGACTTATTGCTTATTATTGACGTGCAGCAGGGGTTCATAAATTCCTCAACGCAACATATTCCTGAGATTGTCGAGGATTTACAGCATGTCTTTACCACCGTCATGGTCAGCAAGTTTCTCAATCCTCCAGGATCACCTTACCGCCGCCTCATGGAATGGGACATCTTCTCTCCGCGCAGCCCGGAAACAGAGCTGGCCTTCACCCCCCGTGAAGATGCCTACATTTTTGACAAACCCGTCTACAGTGCCCTAACCCCCCAAGTAATATCAACCTTAGCGTCCAAAGGTTTCGATGAAGTCACCCTCTGCGGCATCGCCACCGACAACTGTATCCTTAAAACCGCAGTAGATTTATTTGAGGGTGGTTATAAGCCTGTGGTCTTGTCAGACGCTTGCGCTAGCCATGGCGGGGTGGCGTGTCATGAGGCTGGGCTAATGCTGCTGAAAAGGTTTATTGGATATGATCAGGTGGTGCCTTATCAAGCCAAACAGAACAACGCGCCGGAAGAAGGCTAGGAGAGTTCTTTCATTACCCCAGGCGGGCACGACAAAATTAATCAAGCCCGAGCGTGAAGACCGTTATTTTCGTTAAAAGAAACGAAGCTTCTACTTATTTTTGGCGTAACGGATCAGGTACATGATTAGCCAGATGGGGATGACAACGGCGGCACCAAGGATGACATAGCCGAGGCCCCATTCAAAAACGTTGGCACCGATTTGAATGACTTTTTCAAACAGACGACCGATAGAAGCGAGAAGGTTTTGTGGGTCGACATCAAAGAACTTGAGCATCATGCCGACAAGAAGGGACATGATGACGAGACGAATTATGGTCGGGCCAACTCTGCGTGATTCCATGATTTTGTCTCTTATTAACCGTTTTTCAGCTCAGAGATTTTTTTGTCTGTATTATATTGGCTCAGGGTATAAACCGCCCAAATTGCCGCAGGTATCCAGCCAATAACGGAGATTTGTAAAATCAAGCAAATGATCCCTTGAATGGGTTTGCCCATAGTGAAAAATACAAACCAGGGAATAAGCAGAGCTAATATTAATCGAATCATCGGAAATTCCTTTTTCTTTTTTGCAAAACCAACATATCTCTTTAGTCGATTCCTGCCAACAACTCTTTAAAGCGGAAGCCTTAACCGAACTCTTAAGCCTCCATTGGGTGAGTCCCCTAAGGTAATTTCGCCGCCATGGCCTTGCATAATATCTCGCGCAATGGACATGCCAAGGCCAACACCTCCGGTGTCTTGGTTGCGGGAATCATCAAGGCGGTAGAAGGGCCTAAAGACGTTAGCCCGTTCGCTTTCTGGGATGCCGGGCCCATCATCATCTATGGTAATTTCGATGGTATCTGCCCGTTTCCCTGCCCGCACAGAAACATGGTCAGCATAGCGCATGGCATTTTCGATTATGTTGGTAATGCAGCGTTCAAAGGCATTCGGCTTTAAGGGAATATGGATGTTCCCTTCCGTGTGAAGGTCGATTAGACCTCCTTTGCGCCTGGCCCTGTTTGCCACCTCATCAAGCAGTTTGCTTAAATCTGAAACTTCAGGCGTCTCGCCGCCTTCCCCACGGGCAAAAGCCAGATAGCCATCAAGCATGCGCCCCATGTCGCCCACATCTTCTTTGAGCTCTTCCACATCGTCGCTATCGCCAAACATAGCGAGTTGCAGCTTCATGCGGGTCAAAGGGGTGCGTAAATCGTGGGAAACACCGGCCAACATTTTTGTGCGTTCGCTGATGTGACGTTGAATGCGCTGTCGCATTTCAATAAAGGCGTTGGCGGCTTGCCGAACTTCTTGAGCACCCTCGGGTTTGAAATTGGGGGTGTCTCGACCTTTGCCAAAAGCTTCTGCTGCCCTCGCAAGGCGTCTGATCGGGCGAACCTGGTTGCGCATAAATATGGTGGCAACAGCAAAGAGAATCAGCGAAGAACCGACCATCCATAAGACAAATACATAGGTGGTGCTGCTAAACAGTCTTTTACGCGTTGTTGAAACCTGAAGAATGCCATCTGAAAGCTGAACATAAATAATAACCCTTTTGTCTTGAGACTCGGCGTCCACAAGGAAAGGTTTGCTGAGCCGTTCTTTTAATGCCGTGGAAAAGAACAAATCACTTCGAGAGGGATTTATTTCTGAGGGAATATTGGGGAGGATTTCTCCATCACGCAGGGTAAGGTCAAGTTCCATTTTAACATGAGCTAAATCGGCAGCCTCATTGAAAGATAATGATTTTTCGCCCCCACTTAAGAGTTCAGCAACAATGCCGATATCCCCGGCAAGATTTGTCGCCAATCGACGGCTTACCTTATCCCAGTGACTTTCGTAGAAAATAAAAGCCGAAATAACCTGGAGAAGCACTAAGGGGGTAACAATGATTAGCAAGGAGCGGCCAAACAGGCTTTTAGGAAGAAGCTGTTTGATAAATGATTGTTGTTTGGGAGGAGCCGCCTTTTCCATACTGTCCATTTTAGTCGGGCCTCAACCTATAGCCTTGGCCCCGGATTGTTTGCAGATATCGCGGTTGGCGGGGGTCGGCTTCAATCTTACGGCGCAAACGCGTAACCTGGACGTCGACAGAGCGGCCTTCACTTTCGGTACCACTTTCTTGACAGAGAACTTCCCGGCTGAGAATACGGTCCGGTGCTTTGGCAAGAGTTCTTAGCAAAGCACTTTCGGTTTGGGTCAGGTGAATAACTTCACCGTCTCGTTTTAATTCTTCCCGTTTTAGATCAAACTGTACGTTACCAAGAGATAAAAAATTAGGTCCTTCTGTGGCTTGGGGGACTCTTTTAAGAATATTATTGATGCGCAAAAGAAGTTCTCGAGGTTCAAAAGGCTTGGCCAGATAGTCATCAGCCCCTTTTTCAAGGCCATTAATACGATCTTCTGGTTCACTCATGGCGGTGAGCATGAGGATCGGAATATCATTGGTTTGGCGCAAAGATTGCGCGAGTTCCAGGCCGCTTTCACCGGGCATCATCAAATCAAGGACCATCAAATCAAAGCAAATGGACTCTAATTTTATGCGAGCCTCAGCCGCATCGGCAGCGGTGGTCACCATGAAACCGTTTTCAGATAAAAACTTGCGCAGTAATTCACGCAAACGCGTGTCGTCATCAACGGCAAGAATATGAGGTTGCTCTTCTATCATTGGGAGATTATGCCACCCCGTTTGTCTTTCGTCGATATCCGATCATTTATCACTGGAAAAGTGATCTTTCTCATCGGTAACCCCTAACATCACTTTGCGAAACCCATCGACGGCTTCGGCCCCGGCTTGGCGGTAGGCATTGGTTATTCTTTCCCGCTGTTCTTCGGAGAGTTTGCGTTCTAGTTCCAGACCCTTATCGGTCAGATTAAGCAGTCTTTGGCGGCGGTCTTCGGTTCCTTGGGTTTGGGAGATGAAGCCTTCTTCGACGAGTTGTTTGAGAACACGCGATAAGCTTTGTTTGGTGATTTGTAAGATATTGAGCAAATCTCTGACAGTCATGCCTGGATGACGACCGACAAAGTAAATTACCCGATGGTGCGCGCGACCAAACCCATAATCGGCGAGCATGGTGTCTGGCCCTTTGGTGAAATCTCGATAGGCAAAGAATAGAAGCTCAATACCCTGGCGGATGTCTTCTTCTCTGAGGAAAAGAGGGTTTGCCCGCGTTTTTCGTTCTGTCATGATCCTTCTATGACCTAAAAAGATGGCCCCTTAAAATATGTCAGCATTGTTGACATATATGCCAGAAACTGGTAATCAACGCAAGATCATTCCTATTAACCTTGAAATTTGGAAAGAAAATTACATGTCTAGCCCCTCATTTGATGACCGCGATGGTCAAATTTGGTACGATGGAGAAATGTTGGATTGGCGGGATGCCAAACTTCATGTGTTGAGCCATGCGCTCCACTATGCGTCTTCCGTATTTGAGGGTGTACGGGTGTATAACGGTAAAGCTTTTAAGCTTACAGAACATAGCCAGCGACTGATCGATTCTGCCAAATTGTTGGGTATGAAAATGCCTTACACAGTTGAAGAGCTGGATGCCGCAACCCTCAAAACCATTAAAGCTAACAATATTGTTGATGGTTATATTCGTCCTGTTGCCTGGCGCGGCAGTGAGATGATGGGTGTGTCGGCTCAAGATACCAAAACCCATGTTGCGATTGCGACCTGGGCTTGGCCTTCTTATTTCTCTCCTGAAATGCGGGCCAAAGGTATTCGTCTGACCTTATCTCCCTGGAAGCGTCCGGCCCCGGATACGGCACCGGTCCATGCCAAAGCGGCTGGTCTTTATATGATTTGCACCATGAGCAAACACGCGGCTGAAGATAAAGGCTTTGATGATGCCATCTTCCAGAACTGGAAGGGTCAGTTGGCAGAAGGCACGGGCGCCAACATCTTTTTGCTCATGCCAGACGGTAAACTTCATACGCCAACCCCAGACTGTTTCCTAAACGGCATCACCCGCCAAACGGTTATAGAACTGGCTAAACGGCGCGGTCTTGAAGTTGTTGTCCGGGAAATTGAGTTTGATGAATTGGCCAACGCACAAGAAGTCTTCGTGACGGGCACAGCCGCCGAGGTTACCCCTGTAGGCCAAATTGATGACTACAAATTCACCCCTGGCAAAATTTGCCAAATGATGATCGAAGATTATGAAAAAGAAGTTGGCAAAACAGCCTGACGATCTTAAGCAATAAAGAGTTCTAAAAGCCCGGATGCTGTGGCCAGTGACCGGGCTTTTTTGTGCTTATTACCGTCGCGCCCCTGGGATCGGCATGGAGTGTTCAAGAAGTTCTGTCGTCAGGTAGCTATAAGCGTCATCGACGGAGTTTGTGCGATAGAATAGCTTTAAGTCTTCACGGTCAATGGTACCAAATTCGGCAAGGGCCTCGAGATCAAACACCTTGTCCCAGTAGTCTGTGCCATAGAGGACAACAGGCAAGTGTTTGCGAATGACCTTTGTTTGTATCAAAGTCAAAATTTCAAAGAGCTCTTCTAAGGTCCCAAGCCCTCCCGGGGCGACAACAATAGCTTTTGCGAGGTAAGCAAACCAAAATTTACGCATAAAGAAATAATGGAATTCAAAAGATAAACTGCGGGTGATGTAGGGGTTTTCGTGCTGCTCCATGGGCAGGGAAATGTTAAAACCCACATTGACCCCCTTGGCCTCTGAAGCCCCCCGGTTTGCGGCCTCCATAATTCCTGGGCCGCCGCCTGTGCAGACCACAAATCGCCGATCATCTCCAACCAATGACTTGGACCACTCGGTCATTTTAAAGGCTAATTCTCGGGTTTCTTCGTAATATTTTGATAAATTGAAGCGTTTTTGGGCCTTTTTTTCGCCCTTGCCTGTTCTTTGGGCCGTTTTAAGGTCTATATCAGCTTCTTCACGGCTAGGAATACGGGCTGAACCCATGAAAACAATGGTGTCCTGGATTTTAAATTTCTCCAGGCGAGTTTCAGGTTCTTGGAATTCAGCAAGGATTCTTAAGGCGCGTCCATCACGGCTGTTAATAAACCCTTCGTTACGATATGCCTTTATGGCCTGATAGCGGTCTTCGTCCATACCTTGCCCTTTCTTTACTTATATATCGGCACCAAACAGAGAGCTTGCAAGGGGCGTTAGTTCTCGCCCCATTTGTCAGCAGCGGTGTTGTCGCTTTCCCGTGCATCGACCCACTGTCCACCGTCGGGTGTTTCTTCAAGTTTCCAGAAAGGGGCTTTGGTTTTAAGCCAATCCATGAGGAATTGGCAGGAATCAAAAGCGGCACCACGGTGACGAGAAGCGGTGATAACTAAAACAATGCGGTCCCCAGGGTTAAGCTTGCCATAGCGGTGGATTATCAAAGAGCCATCAAGCTCCCAGCGTTGATGGGCAAGGGCTTCGATTTTTTCCAACTGCTTTTCTGTCATGCCTGGATAGTGCTCCAGGGTCATGGACTTGACGGCTTTGTCTTCTCCGGTGCTGGGGTCCATATCACGGACCAAGCCGACAAAAGAGCACAAGCCACCGATGGCATGATTGCCTTCAGCCATTCTGGCCATTTCTTCGCCAGGGTCAAAATCTTCTGCCTGAACTCTAATCATGTTTTACCCCCCTGTAACTGGCGGGAACATGGCAATTTCATCTCCGGTTTTTACCGGGTGAGAGAAGTCTACATATTCTTGATTTACGGCCACCCGAACGATCGAAAGATCAGCAAAAGCCTCGGCATATCCATCCCCCCGTTTAATAAGCCAATCAATTAACTCTTGCACGGTACCCACGGATTTTGGCGGAGAAACCTGTTCTTCTGCAATGCCAGTTTTGCTGCGGAGCCAGGCAAAATAAAGGATGTTCATCGGGCCACCTCGCTAAAGGGGAGAAAGTCCACCAAAGAGCCTTCTTTTACTTCGGTACATTCTTCTTTTAACTCAATCAGACCATCTGATTGAACCATTGAATTAAGAATGCCAGAGCCATCGGCCTTAAATTTTTCGACCCTCAGTTCCCCATCACCTTTAAGCAACTTGGCCCGCAGCCACTCCCGCCGTCCAGGTTTTTTAGCAAAATCAAAAGCGGCTTTGACTTTGTAGAGAACCGGATTGATATCATCACGACCTGAAAGCAACATGACCACAGGGCGTCCGATGCGCATAAAGGTGACAAGGGCGGCTACCGGATTGCCGGGAAGGCCAATAAAAGGTGTGTCCCTGACTTGACCCAAAGCAATTGGGCGTCCGGGTTTGATGGCCAACTTCCAGAAATGTAGTGCCCCGAGAGCTTCGACGGCGGCCTTCACGTGGTCTTCCTCTCCCAGGCTCACCCCGCCGGAAGTAATCATTAAATCGTGGTTTTTGGAGGCTTTATCCAAGGCATCTTGAATTTGGTCGAGCTGATCGGGAAGTATACCAAGGTCGGTGATTTCACAGCCCATGCCTTCGAGCTGGCTCATGATAATAAAGCGGTTAGAATCATAAATACCGCCGGGGACGAGCTCTTGCCCCGGGTTTTTAACTTCGTCACCAGTGGAGAAAACCGCCACCCTGAGTTTTTTTAAAGTCGGGAGCGTTTGGCAGCCAACAGAAGCGGCGAGGCCAATTTCCTGTGGACGCAGTTTCATCCCTTTTTGTAAAATGACATCCCCTGTAATGATATCTTCCCCCGCGCGACGCAGGTTGGCCCCGAGCTTTATACCGGGTTTAATGACAACGGTTTCGCCCTCAAGATTGGTATCTTCCTGCATAACAATGGTGTCGGAACCCTCAGGCACAGGGGCACCCGTGAAAATCCTCAAAGCTTCGCCTTTTTCAGCCGCCCGGTCCAAGGGATGCCCCGCAGCGATGCGAGCCGTTACGGGGAGTTTGGTGGGGCTGTCACTGATTAAATCCTGATGCTGAACAGCGTAGCCATCAACAGCGGAGTTGTTATGGGGGGGGACGCTCATGGGCGCGATGACATCTTGGGCCAGGACCCGCCCTAAACATTGGCGCAAAGGGGTATCTTCCTGGCTAACGACAGGGGAAACGGTGGTTTTTAGTTTTTCGATAGCGACTTCCAGCGGCATCATTTTTTCTTCGCCGGAGAAGCAGCAATCCGTGGCTTGCGACATTAAACTTACCCTTTTGTAAGACCGCTTTGGTCTAAAATAAAATCTGCAACAGCGGCAACATTGTTGAGGTCCAAGACCGGACGGTTGGCATTTGGAACCTCTTCATCACTGGCGATGGCGACAACGGAATCGTCTTCAAGACTTCGCAATTCTTTCCCGAGGGAAGGGCGAAAAATTTCCATCTTTATATGCTTGTGGGATTTAAAGCCTTCAATCAGCAAAAGGTCTACCGGAGATATCTTGGTGATTAATTCTTCCATCATTGTTTGAGGTTCATCGCGAACCTCATGCATTAAAGCCCACCGTTTATCTGATACGACCATCACTTCACTGGCACCTGCTTGGCGATGCTCATACGAATCTTTTCCGGGTTTATCGATATCAAATTTATGGTGAGTGTGTTTCATTGTTGAAACGGATATTCCCCGTCCGGTTATCTCCGGAATAAGACTTTTAATCAGTGTGGTTTTTCCGCTACCACTCCACCCGACGAGACCAAAAACTTTCACTCACTGCTCCCTATTTAATTCAATTTTTGCGTCTTCTTCTTGAATATGTTTCAAGCCCGCCCTTAAGTAATCATATCCCGTGACCAGGGTCAAAACCGCCGCACCCCATATGCCATATATACCGATTTCCGTTGAGGTGAAGGGGCCAAAAGTTGGCCCAACTTCGCCGATGACCAAAAAGCCTAAGGCAAACATTTGCAGGGCTGTTTTCCATTTTGCCAAGTTTGTCACCGGGACACTCACCCGAATTTCGGCTAAAAACTCGCGCAGCCCAGAGACGGTAATCTCTCGACTGAGAATAACAACGCTGGGTAAGATATGAATACCATTGAGGGGACCGAAACCTGCCAGCAATATCAAGATTGCGCAGACCAACAACTTATCGGCGATGGGGTCTAAAAACCGTCCAAGACTCGATTGTTGACTCCAGGCACGAGCGAGGTAGCCGTCAAAAAAATCAGTAATACTGGCAAAGGTATATACGCCAAAAGCCACCCAATTCCCGAAGGTAGACTCCAGGAAAATAAAATAGACCAGAACCGGAATCGCAATGATCCGAGAAAAGGTTAGAATGTTGGGCAGCGTGTAGTACATTCTAAGGTATACCGTTGGCAGTTAAAAACGTCTGCGCATTCTAGAGGTTAGTTTCCAGAATGGAAATGGTCATAGAGTTTTTTTGCCATGGCTTTGCTGATTCCATCCACAGCTTCTAAATCAGCCAGCCCTGCTTTGGCGACTCCATCGGCAGAACCGAAGTGGTGGAGCAAAGCGCGCTTGCGTTTTGCCCCAACCCCGGGGGCTTGATCGAGTATGGATTTGCTCACCCCTTTCGAGCGTTTTGCTCGGTGGGTACCAATGGCAAACCGATGAGCTTCATCCCGTAAACGTTGGAGGAAATAAAGCACCGGGTCTTTAAACTCTAATTGGATAACCTCTTTGCCTGGCATGAAGAGTTTTTCTTTGCCCGCGTTTCGGTCTGGGCCTTTAGCAATTGCGGCAACAGGGAGGTCATCAATTCCTAACTCTGCAAAAACCTCAACAGCTATAGACAGTTGCCCTTTGCCGCCATCAAAAATAACCAAGTCGGGCCACTGGCCATCGGTGCGTGCCGGGTCTTCTTTAAGGGCACGAGAGAATCGACGGGTGAGAACTTCGCGTGCCATGCTATAGTCATCACCGCCCTTAAACTTGCCTTCAGTATCGCCGCGAATAT
Source organism: uncultured Thalassospiraceae bacterium (assembly GCA_965368165.1). Lineage (GTDB taxonomy): Bacteria > Pseudomonadota > Alphaproteobacteria > Rhodospirillales > JAPHRK01 > JAPHRK01. The sequence goes on from CBDULT010000006.1 coordinate 26,724, forward strand.
TAAATTTACGGTACGCATTTTTGACAAAGCCCTCCGGCCCGGCGACGATCATGGCCCCCACTGAATTGGTGCCGGAGATATGGCTGTTGTCATAGACTTCAATTCGTTGGGGTGGACCTTCTAAACCCAAAACCTCGGCCAATCCTTCAAGCAATTTTCGTTGGGAGGCACTTTCTGACATGCGACGTACAAGAGCTTCGCGGGCGTTGGCTTGTGCGTGTTCAACAGCTTTGCGTTTGTCGCCTCGTTGAGGGATTGTTACATGCACCTTGTGTCCCGCACGGACTGCCAGGGCTTCTGCTAAAACATCCCGCCCCACGATGGAATGACTTAAGAAGATTTGCCTGGGCGGAGGCTTGTTGGCGTAAAACTGACCTATAAAAGCTTCCAAAACATCGCTGATTTTGGCTTCTTTGCTGTGACTGGGGTAATAGGCTCGATTACCGTGATTGAAATCAGCACGGAAAAAGAATACCTGAATGCAGGTTTGCCCACCCTCTTGGTAAGCGGCGATGACATCAGCGTCACCCAAACCCAAAAGATTGATTCCTTGCTTGGCCTGAATGCGTGACATGGCCCGAATGCGATCCCGATAGAGGGCGGCGGATTCAAATTCCATGGCATCGCTGGCCTTCTGCATCAGGTCCGATAGGTCGTTTTGAATTTCTTTACTGCGTCCGGTAAGAAAAGCACGGGCCTGATCGACAAGGGCAAGGTAATCGTTGCGACTGATTTTTTCTTCAACGCAGGGGGCTGAGCAGCGTTTGATTTGATAAAGCAAGCAAGGGCGGGTCCGCGACTCGAAAACCCCATCCGAACAAGTGCGTAGAAAAAAGGCCTGTTGCAGGATATCTAAGGTGTGATTGACCGACCAGGCAGAGGCAAAAGGGCCGAAAAATTCTCCTTCTTTAGCCCGCGCCCCTCGATGCTTGACCACCCGCGGAAAAGGGTGAGCACTGGTGAGGTGGATCATGGGAAAGGATTTATCGTCACGCAATAAAATGTTATATCGGGGGGTTAACTTCTTGATCAGATTAGATTCGAGGAGAAGAGCCTCGGCTTCCGTATGGGTTGTAATGAATTCCATGGAGGTTGTACGGGCAATCATCCGAAGGATTCGCATGACTTGGCGTTGGGGGCGGGTATAGCTGCTCACCCGCTTTTTTAAATCCTTGGCCTTCCCCACATAAAGAGCATCTCCTTTATGGTCCATCATACGATAGACACCAGGGCTACTGGGAAGGGTTTTTAAGTAGGATTTAATAACCTCGATTCCGGCGTTAAGGGACTCCTTCCCACTCGCCTCTGTAGAGATATTTCCTTTAGTTTCGGTGTCTTGCGCCATCGCCTGAAAGCCGTCTTTTCAAATACCCAGTGTTAAAAGTCTTTCTTCTCTATTTTACGCCTTTTTTAGGGAGATAACAGGGTTCAAACTGACGTTAGATAACTATCCACGGATCATGTGGATAAGTCTGTAGATAATCCTCTTAAGGGGAGACATATCGGCAGAACTCTGCGGATTTCCTCTGTTTGATTAAAAAATAGGCACATTTGTAACATATTGAAAAATATAGAAAAATTTAAGTAAAGATTGAAAAAAAAACGGCTTCAACTTTTCTTTTGCTTTATGCCTAAGGGGGTGTGGGCCTTAGAACCCTATGTGCACAACTTGGTTAGGTAAACCAGTGAAGTGCCTTATTTCAAGGGGTTAAGAGGCTTTCTTGAGTCAAACAAGCGACACTTCCGTTTAAGTCGTATTTTAGGAATATTTTTGCTAAATATTGAATTTTATGGCTTGCGACAGCCAAGCAATTTATGCAACGCGTCGGCTTTGATCATGGTGCCTTTGAAATTACATCGCCAAGCTTCCGTTCCCTTTAAATTTGCGCCAAGTAAAAAGGCCCCCCGCAAGTCGGTATCGTTAAGCTCAGCCGTGCCCAAATCGGCATTCGACAGGTTCGCATAAGAAAGAGATGCTTCGCTAAAATTAGCGCGGGTGAGCTTCGTACCTGAGAGGTCTGAATCCGACAAATCAGCCCCTCTGAAATCCACGTCTGTAAGATCTAAACCCGACAAGTCAACACCTCTAAGATCAGCCCCCGACAAGACAGCTCGACGACCTTTTGGGTCCATATTCAGCCACAGGTAGTGAGAATCGATGATTTCACCAAGCTCGTCAGGGGTCATTTTCTTTATGTCCTATACATCCAAGTTAGCAACATTGAGGGCATTTGATTGAATGAATTCACGACGGGGTTCAACAACGTCGCCCATCAGGGTTGAGAAGACTTCTTCAGCTTCATCTGCGAGGTTCACATTGACCTGAAGCAGGGAACGGGCATTGGCATCCAAGGTGGTTTCCCAAAGCTGTTCTGGGTTCATTTCTCCCAAGCCTTTATAACGTTGAATCGCCATGCCTTTACGGCCTAGTCCCATAACCGAATTGGCCAAGGAAAGCGGTCCAGTGATAGCAACTTCCTGATCCTTCATGGTCAAGATGCTGTGCTTTTGGAAGGTTTGTTGCAATGATGCGACCATGGAGTTCAATTTACGGGCTTCGGCAGAATTGATAATGGAAGCATTTAATATATGACGTTCCGTTACCCCACGTAATGTTCGGCTGAAAACCATGCCCCCTTCTCCAGCCACTTCGCCTTGCCAGCCTTTGCTCACTTCGCCTTCTAGATCGTCAAGCCGTTCTGCTACAGCCCTTGCCGTTGAAAGGGCAAGGTCTTGATCTGCGAGAATTTCGGAGGAAAAAGCCCCAAAAATTGCCGCTTGTTCAATAAGCCCAAGAGGGGTGCTTCGTCCAAGTTGGTTAAGCAAGCCACGGATACTCCGAGCCTCTTCAACGAGAGCGCGAAGATCATCACCCGCAATTTGAGGACCATCTTGCTGGCTTAACACGCAGTCGTTAATGGCCGAATCGATCAGGTGGTCATCAAGCGCGCGGTCATCTTTCAAGTAAACTTCCGACTTACCGCGCTTAGCTTTGTAAAGCGGTGGTTGGGCAATGTAGAGATAGCCACGCTCAATTATCTCCGGCATTTGACGGAAGAAGAAGGTCAACAGCAGAGTCCGAATGTGACTGCCATCAACATCAGCATCTGTCATGATGATGATTTTATGATAGCGGCATTTTTCGATATTAAAATCTTCCCGCCCGATTCCTGTTCCCAAGGCGGTAATCAAAGTACCAATTTCCTGGGAGCTGAGCATCTTATCGAATCGTGCCCGTTCAACGTTCAAGATTTTACCTTTGAGAGGGAGGATTGCTTGAGATTTCCGGTCACGCCCTTGCTTAGCCGAACCGCCAGCAGAGTCACCCTCGACAATAAACAGTTCGCTAAGAGCGGGGTCGCGCTCCTGACAATCAGCTAGTTTACCGGGGAGAGAACTGATGTCCAGAACCCCTTTACGGCGGGTTAAATCGCGGGCTTTGCGGGCGGCTTCCCGGGCCGTCGCAGCTTCAATGATTTTGCCAACAACTGATTTTGCTTCGTTGGGGTGCTCTTCAAACCATTCGGTTAATTTATCACTGACAATCCCTTCCACAACCGGGCGCACCTCGGAGGAAACCAATTTATCCTTGGTTTGTGAGGAAAACTTTGGGTCGGGGACTTTGACCGAAAGAACGCAGGTCAGCCCTTCGCGAATATCCTCACCCGTAACGGAAACTTTGGCTTTTTTCACCAGGCCTGTGGCATTGGCGTAAGCGTTAACACTTCGGGTTAAGGCAGCTCGGAACCCGGCTAAGTGTGTGCCGCCATCGCGTTGGGGAATATTATTGGTGAAGCAAAGGGTAGATTCGTGATAGCTATCGTTCCACTGCAAGGCAATTTCAACAACCGTCCCGTCTTTTTCACCTATGCAGCTAATGATCGGTGTATGCAGAGCCTTCTTAGCCCGATCAAGGAATTCAACAAAGGCAACGAGGCCGCCTTCATAAAACAGGTCAACCTGTTTACGTTCAGCATGACGCTCATCAATCAGCTTGAGGCTCACCCCAGAGTTAAGGAATGCCAGTTCCCGCAAGCGATGTTCCAAAGTCGGGAAATCAAATTCAGTCATGGTAAAGGTTTCAGGAGAGGCCTTAAAGGTAACATGAGTTCCTTTGTTTTCTCCGGCATCACCGACGACCTTAAGAGGGGCTTCGGCTTCACCGTTCCTGAAACGAATAAAATGCTCTTTGCCATCGCGCCAAATACGTACATCGAGCCAATCTGACAAAGCATTGACCACAGAAACACCCACCCCGTGCAGCCCGCCAGAAACTTTGTAGGAGTTGTTATCGAATTTACCACCCGCATGGAGCTGGGTCATAATAACCTCAGCTGCAGATACCCCTTCTTCTTCGTGGATATCGACAGGAATACCGCGCCCGTTATCTGAGATTGTGACCGAGCCATCCCCATTAAGGATCACACGGACATCATCGCAATGGCCCGCGAGAGATTCGTCGATGGCATTATCAACAGCCTCATAGACCATATGGTGCAAGCCCGTGCCATCATCGGTATCCCCAATGTACATCCCCGGACGTTTTCGAACTGCTTCCAGGCCGCGTAGAACCTTAATTGACCCAGCATCATAGGCTTCGGTTTCAGCTTCAGGGCTTGATGTTTCTTCAGTCATTTCAAACTCATTTTCACTTTATCTAATGGCCTCAATGAGGCCGGACGGCGCCGTTGTCGACGCTGAAAAATTGTGCCTTGCCCCCCAAGGAGGAAAAGACAGTATGGTCAGTACCAGTTACCCAGGCTTGGGCACCCAGATTAAAAATTTCACCGAACAAAGCTTCGCGGCGTTGTCCATCTAAATGCGCTGCAATCTCGTCTAGTAACAAAATTGGTGGTGCGCCGCGTTCTGCGGCCCTTAGTCTTGCATCCGCCAAAACGATGGCAATCAACAAAGCCTTTTGTTCGCCGGTAGAACATTGTTCGGCATCTACATTCTTGCTCAAATGCACGACCTTAAGATCGCTCTTTTGCGGTCCTTCAGAAGTTGATCCCGTTTCGCCATCTTGGCGGCGGGTCATGGCAAGAGACGTTCTTAGTTGTTCTTCAACGGCCAGAGCGGGCATGTTGTCGAGCATTTCTTCCATACGTCCGACAATCTCAATACTGGCCTTCGGAAACAGTCCCTCTGCATCCTGGCAAGCTGCATCTAAGCGCTTTGCCATTTGACGCCTTGCCGCAGCAATAGAGATGGCCTTTTCAGCCATGGTCGTTTCTAAAGCCCGCAGCCAATCGCCGTCCGATTGTCCCTCTTTAAGCAACTTCAAGCGAGATCGCGCTGCCTTATCCCAAGCACTGAGCCGCCCCGAATGGGCCGGATCAAAACCATAGATCAGACGATCTAAAAAACGCCGTCGAGCCGATGCTCCATCAATAAACAAACGATCCATTTGCGGCGTGAGCCAAACCATGGAGAGATGCTCCGACAAAACCGTTTGGCTTTTAACAATCTCACCATTCACTTTAACTACTCGCCTCTCCCATCCATTACCCGAATTGCCAGGGTCGCGCCCGGTACCGAGTTCTGTCGTACCTTCTGGCGTTTGGGCAATGGCTGCAACGCCCCAAGGACGTCGTGTATCTTCCGGTTCACCAGGGCTTCGTCGGCTCATGTCCTGAACCTTGGCCCGCCTTAAGCCCCTTCCAGGCACCAAAAACGACAAGGCCTCCAACAAGTTGGTCTTCCCGGCCCCATTGGGACCCGTAAAAATCACCGAGCGTGTATCCATTTCTAATCGTTGGAAAGGATAACTACGAAAGTCACTCAAGGTAATTTGGGTCACAGCCATGGTATTTTCCACAACGGCTCCGTCGTTTGCAAAACCAAGGGGAGGCCCCATCTGTTTGGCGTGGATAGTCAGGCTCCTTAATCCTTAAACCCGCATGGGCATGAGCACATAAAGCGCACTGGCATCTGCGGAATCCCGAACCAAAGTCGGTGACGCTCCATCAGCCAATTGGAATTGAACCGTGTCGCCTTCAACCTGGTGAACAATCTCCAGCAGATAACGGGAATTAAACCCAATTTCGATGGCATCGGCACTGTAGGAGACTTCAACTTCTTCCGTTGCCGTCCCACTTTCAGGGCTGCTGGCAGAAAGCACCAGCAAGCCTTGACTCAATGCCAGTTTCACCGCCCGAGATTTTTCTGTTGAAATGGCTGAGACGCGATCCACCACCTGGGCCAAAACCTTGCTTTCAACTTCAAGAATTTTATCATTACCTTGGGGAATAACCCGTTGGTAATCAGGGAAGGTGCCGTCAATCAGCTTGGAGGTGAGAACCGCCTCATCGAAAGAAAACCTAATTTTAGTTTCTGAGAGGCTGATCTCGACCGCATCTCCTGTTTCATCAATCAGCTTGCGAAGCTCGCCAACGGTCTTGCGAGGAATGATAATTCCAGGGATATCGGCGGAGCCTTCCGGTAAAGGCAAATCCACACTGGCGAGGCGGTGGCCGTCGGTGGCGACGCCGCGCAGGACAGGGGTGCCGCCCACATCTCCGGCATGGAGATAAATACCGTTGAGGTAATAACGGGTTTCCTCCGTGGAGATGGCGAAACGGGTGCAATCGATCAGATTGCGCAATTCTCCGGCAGGAACCATAAAGTTATGAGGAAGATCACCCCCAGACATGGCAGGGAAATCTTCCGTAGGCAAACAAGCAAGGGTAAATTTCGACCGCCCGGCCCGTAGAACCAACTGCTCATCACCACCTGTATGATCGAGCTCAACCTGAGACCCATCAGGGAGTTTACGCACGATGTCATACAAGGTGTGGGCCGCTGTTGTCAGCACGCCAGGCGCAGATACTTCTGCGGCGACTGTTTCAACAATATCCAAGTCCATGTCGGTAGCGTTAAGGCTGATAACGTCGTTTTCAGCCTCAATTTTTACGTTAGACAGGATAGGAATGGTGTTTCTTCTCTCCACAACACTTTGTACGTGTCCTAAAGATTTCAGCAGTGCCGCCCGTTCGATAGTAATTTTCATGATCTTATCTACGATCCGTCGTTATTGTTCCCAAGTCGATTTACCAAGGAAAACCTTGGTATTTTCGCCTCCTAGACCGTTCAAGAACCCCGCTCTTGCCGTCGATATAGGAAAGGCCGCTAAGCGGCCCTTGCGAAAGGAGATTCAGTATAACAGAACCCCCCCAAAACCGAAGCCTTTTTGTGCTTATTTAGGGTGTTTATCCACAATATTTAGTACGTTCAGACGCCAAGCAGGCTTACGCGTAGCGATGCGCGGGCCATAGTCATGGCTTTGGGAGGTTTAGAGGTGACAGGAACACTTTAAATGGGCCATTGAGGCCCCGCGCAATATTTGCGCGCAATCCCACGGGGCCCAAGGGCCCCGTCCGGCGACTAAGGGCAAAACTAAACCTTAGCTCTCAAGCATCCGCTTCAATAGTTCCACATCTTCAGCAAACGTTGGTTCAGCGTTACGGAGCTCGTCTACTTTTTTCACCGCGTGCATAACGGTAGTGTGGTCGCGGCCACCAAACTTACGGCCGATTTCAGGCAGAGAGCGTGAGGTCAACTGCTTGGCCAGGTACATGGCGACCTGACGTGGTCTTGCCACAGAACGGGCACGACGTGCGGAATGCATGTCAGAAATACGAATGTTGAAATGCTCAGCAACGCGTTTTTGGATTTCCTCAATGGTCACCCGTCGGTCATTGGCCCTCAGCAGGTCGTGAAGGACTTCCTGGGTGCTTTCCAGAGTGATATCACGACCAACAAGTTGAGAGTGGGCGACAACCCGATTTAAAGCACCTTCAAGTTCCCGAACATTGGAGGTGATTTTGTGGGCGAGGAACTCGGTGACCTTTTGTGGCATGACCAGGTCCATGGTTTCAGATTTTGCCTGAAGAATACCAAGGCGCAATTCATAGGTGGTGGCGTGAATGTCAGCCACAAGGCCACAATTTAAGCGTGACTTAAGCCGCTCTTCCATGCCTTCCAAATCAGAAGGGGATTTATCGGCTGAAATAACGATTTGACGACCTTGGTCAACCAGCGCATTAAATGTATGGAAAAATTCTTCCTGGGTGGATTCTTTGCCGCTGATGAACTGCACATCGTCAATCATCAGCACATCGACGGACCGGAACTGTTCTTTAAAGTCTACGGTGTTTTTTTCACGCAACGCCCGGATAAAGCGATACATGAATTTTTCAGCCGACATATAAACCACAGAGCGATTCGGAGTCGCAGAGCGAATATGCCAAGCAATGGCGTGCATCAGGTGGGTTTTGCCCAAGCCGACACCACCATAAAGGAAGAGGGGGTTGAACTGGACAACAGAAGCTTCAGCGATTCGTTTTGCCGCCGCGTAAGCAAACTCATTGGGTTTGCCGACAACAAAATTATCAAAGGTAAAGCGGGCATCCAAGGGGCCGCAAAGCTCGGCCCGTTCCTCAGATAAAGTATCACGATTCGGTGCGGCAGAACGGAGTTCAGGCATACCAGGTTTCGCCCCCCTCGACGGAGATGTTTTCGGCCGGGGTTGGGAAAGAGGCGCTGCAAAGGGGCCTCCTTTTGACGCCAGTGCCGCCGTTGGGCTCTTGCGTTCTTCCTGAACAGTGATGTCGAGGGATTTTATGTCCGTATTTTCCCCTCGCCATAAATTTTGCAGACGCTCGGCATAATGGGTCAAAACCCAATCACGCATGAACCTTGTCGGAACCGAGATTTTTAAGGCCCCGTCTTCGATGGCCCGAATCGCCATAGGTTTGAGCCAGCTTTTAAAAGCGGCATCGCCAATTTCGTCTTTCATCCGACCGCATATACGGCCCCATTGCTCTTCAACAATAGTGTCGATGGAAGATATGTCGTGTTGGTATCCCATTAGAATCCAATTCTTCCCCTAATCCCAACTCGCAAAAAAACAATTTGGGCAGAATAAAAATAAATACCGAGAGAATCGCCTTTGAAGGGCAACCCTCAACAAAATCAAATATCAAAATCCGCTAAATTAAGGCAAATAGCCCCTCAACGGAGTTCTTCCAAAAAGAGCAAAATATAATCCTGCCGATTTTCCGGCTGTTATCAGTTGCCTATCTCAAGAGCTTTAACGTTCTGCCTTAATTGGCGTTCCTCAATCTTTATCTCGGTTGAGTTTGCCAAAAAAAATCCGTTTGCGAGCACCTTGTTTAAGTGACGCACTCTTGAAATCTTCAACTTTTATTTGCTGGCTTTCCCCGTTCTCCCCCGGTCAAAACCAACTGTACTTTAGCCCCCGATAAAAACGCTTTCAATGAGATTGAAACGAGAACATGCAAAATAAACTTCTTGACTCTAAAAGAGACCTTTTGAATCACCCTCTTGGGTTTGACGATTTGGAAGGAAGTTTTTTAGCTTGCAGAACAAAGACGCAAAAAAGCCGCCCGTCGGATAATTCCGAGGCGGCTTTTAAACTCTTTTAAGCGAGTCGCTTAATTAAGCGATTGCTTTAATCCGTGAGGACAGGCGGGAAATTTTCCGGGACATGGTGTTTAGTTTGACAACACCCCGGCTAACGCCACGCATCATTTCTGGTTGAGCAGCTTTTAAAGCTTCTTGTGCTTTGCCCTGATCGCCAGACTCGATTGCCAACTCGACATTTTTAACAAAAGTGCGAATTCGGCTCATGCGTGCGCCGTTTACTTCAGCGCGACGGTCATTACGACGAATACGTTTTTTAGCAGACTTGTGATGTGCCATTCTCTAAGAACCTACGTTCGATCAATTTTCTAAATTCGGAAGCGGGGTTATATAGGGCTAAAACTCTGCCGTCAAGCGGCATAAACTGTTATATCCCCGCCTTTTTTGAGATTATTTATTCTTAAATTTCGGAGACCGCTTCTCAGCGAATGCAGCCATACCTTCTTTTTGGTCTTTTGTGGCAAAGAGAGAGTGGAAAGCCCGACGCTCAAACAGAACCCCTTCACTGAGGCTGACCTCGTAAGAACGGTTAACCGATTCTTTTGCCATCATGACAGAAGGGCGGGAAAGTTTGGCAATTTCATCGGCTGTGTTGAGGGCGTCTTCAAGCAGGTCATCAACAGGCACAATCCGGCTGACAAGGCCAGCCCGCTCGGCTTCTTCTGCGTCCATCATACGACCTGTGAGAACCATTTCCATGGCCTTAGATTTGCCCACATAGCGTGTCAGGCGTTGGGTGCCGCCTGCGCCGGGGATGATACCAAGTTTGATTTCTGGTTGCCCAAATTTAGCGTTGTCACCCGCCAGAATAAAATCGCACATCATAGCGACTTCACAGCCACCCCCAAGGGCATAGCCCGCAACAGCCGCAATTACCGGCTTGCGGCACAAGCGGAGTTGCTCCCAATTGTCCGTGATAAAGTCACCTAAAAAAGCATCCATGAAAGATTTTGACTGCATGGCTTTGATGTCAGCCCCGGCGGCAAAGGCTTTGTTGCTCCCGGTGAGAACAATAGCACCAACTTCATCGTTTGCTTCAAAGTCGATGAGGGCAGCTTTCAACTCAAGCATAAGCTCAGGGCTTAAGGCGTTCATGGCTTTCGGCCGATTTAAGGTGATCAGGCCGACGCGTCCTTTTTGCTCGGAAATGATATTTTCATAGGCCATGGTAAATTACTCCCGCAAATAAATGGTCTGGTGATTGGATATTATTTATAAGGTGACAAGGCAAAGTGGACCGTGAGCATTTTATCTTGATCCGTATTTTCAGTTGGAAACTCAAGTTTAAGAGCCTCCCCTTCTCTTTGAAAAGATCCTTGTGCTTTCTCGACCCAGCCTAGCTGGGGAAGGACTATTCTATAGAAAGAAAGAACAGCTTCCCTTGCCAGGTGTCCCTGGGCATAGGATTCGACGATTCGGCCCTGAGGCGTGTCGAACTCTAGATTCCCCTCTTCTGCCATGACGAGGCCTGGCATTAAGGGCAGGTCTTCAAAACCCGTCACAAAAGCATTGGTATCCGCCAAGGCCGAAGTCGTTATGAAAAGGGCTAGGCAAAAAACGATAATTTGGTGATGTATTTTCATCATGGCCATGGCTATAGCATAGTTTTTTTTAGGAGGTTACTTTTTATTTGGCGATTGGTCTGGGACCAACGACGCCTCAGATTTACGAAAAGGGCAATCGTAAATGGAAATAAACCTTACGTCAGTCCCGCTTATGCGGAAATGACAGTTCAATATCGAGGCGTCGTTATTTTTGTTTTTTAGAGCAGAAGAAGGTTGAACGCCCTGCTTGAGTAATCCGTGCGATTCCCTCCTTACAATCACACCCGGGGCAAGGCTCTCCTTCTCGTCCATAAACTTTAAAACTATGTTGGAAATATCCTAGCTCTCCAGAGGCCTGACGATGGTCCTTTAAAGATGATCCCCCCGCTTCGATGGCCTCATTCAGAACAGCGACAATTTCTGTTGTTAACAGTTCAATTCTTTGGCGGCTGATATCTGAAGCTTTCTTTTTTGGAGAAATTCCCGCCCTAAAAAGGGATTCGCAGACATATATATTGCCAAGCCCGGCGACTATCTTTTGGTCGAGAAGGGCTGTTTTGATCGGGCTGTTTCTCTTCTTGAGTTTTCCAGCCAGGACGGCACTGTTGAACTGATTGCCCAAGGGTTCCGGCCCGATATCGGCGAGAAGGGGGTGGGTTTCAAGTTCCGACTCCTCCAAAATATCCATCAGGCCGAATCGACGGGGGTCGTTAAAGCGAAGGGTTTTCTTCTCATCGGTGATGAAATCAACATGATCATGAGGGCCGGGGAGGGGTGTTTCCCCTTCTTCATGAATGGTCATGCGTCCCGACATGCCAAGATGTATCAGCAGGGTCTCGTTGGTAGATGTTTTGATGACAATATATTTAGCACGGCGGCGAACCGACTTAATTTCTGCGCCTTCCAGGCGTTCAACAAAGCCCTGCGGGAAGGGTTTGCGCAAGTTTGGGCGGCGTTGGATGACACTTATTAATGTGCGACCTTCAAGTACCGGAGCGATTCCACGGCAAACGGTTTCTACTTCAGGGAGTTCGGGCATAATTTTCTCTTCAATCCGGTATAGCGCAACGCAATGCCATAGGCTATGTTCCGCAGATGTCGAAATCAAGCCAACAAAATAGTCCTTTACCGGATGATCAGGAAACCACGCATTTCGGGTTCTCTACCGTTGCTCGGGGAGAGAAGGCCTCTATGGTGCGCGATGTTTTTGACAGTGTCGCCGGTAAGTACGACTTAATGAACGACCTCATGAGTGTGGGGGTTCATCGCCTGTGGAAAGCCGCCATGATGGATTGGCTCAACCCCCAACCGGGGACAACCCTTCTTGATGTCGGCGGTGGCACGGGTGATATTGCCATGCGCTTCCTTGATCGGGTTAAAGGTGTCGGGGATGTTTTTGTCTGTGACATTAACTATGAGATGCTCCATGTGGGGCGGGATCGCTCCATCGATAATGGCTTGTTGACGGGCATCAATTGGATTTGTGGCAATGCGGAGAAACTCCCTGTTCCTGATCAATCTGTTGACGCCTACACCATTGCTTTTTGTATCCGCAACGTGACCGATATCCCGAAGGCCTTGGAAGATGCCCACCGGGTTTTAAAGCCCGGCGGTCGGTTCCTCTGTTTGGAATTTAGTGAAGTGGTTCTTCCGGTTCTGGATAAAATTTATGATGCTTATTCTTTCGGTCTGCTGCCTAAAATTGGGGAAATCGTCGCCAATGACCGGGAGTCCTATCAATACCTCGCCGAGAGCATCCGCCAATTCCCTCCCCAAGAAGAATTTGCCGCGATGATCAGGGCGGCAGGGTTTGAACAGGTGAGCTATCGTAATCTTTCAGGCGGAATTGCGGCTATGCACACTGGCTGGCGAATATAAATTATGATTATCCGGTCTTTGAGAAATATTCGTCGTCTCCTTAAGGTTGCCCGCACCCTTGCGCGTTATGATGCTTTGTTTTTACTGGAACGTTTGGATGTGGCTCCCGGTGTGGTCTTCGCGGCCAAGCTTATCCCGGCGATTAAAAGTCGTTCCATTAGCAAACTGCGCCCCGGTCAACGCCTGGCAAAAGCTTTGGAGAGTCTTGGCCCGACAATGATTAAGCTCGGTCAGGCCCTCTCTACCCGCTCGGATTTGCTGGGTGAAGAAATGGCGGCGGATTTATCCGAGCTGCAAGACCGCCTTGCCCCTTTCCCGGGCCCTCAAGCCCGCACCATTATTGAGAAAGAACTCGGTGCACCGATCGAATCTCTTTTCTCTGAATTTGATGACCAGGCTATTGCGGCAGCGTCCATTGCCCAGGTTCACTTTGCTGTCACGACTGAGGGTGATGAAGTGGCTGTGAAAGTTCTGCGCCCCCATGTGAAGGACTCCTTTCGGCGTGATTTTGACATGTTCTATTGGGTGGCGGAACTGGTCGAGCGAACCAAACCTGAACTCAAAAGGCTAAAGCCTGTCGAGTCGGTGCGTTCCTTAGAAGAAACCGTTCAGTTAGAAATGGATTTGCGCTTTGAAGCCGCCGCCGCCGCTGAAATGGCGGAGAACTTCGAAGGCGACACTGATATTCATATCCCAACCATTGACTGGATACGTACGGCCCAATCTGTCATGACCATGGAACGAATTTCAGGCCTCCCAGTCGATGAGCGCGAGGAACTGGTTGCGGCAGGCCATGACCCCATTGACGTGATCACCAAATGTGCGGGACTTTTCTTTAAAATGGTCTTTCGGGATGGTTTTTTTCATGGGGATTTGCACCCTGGAAACCTGTTTGTTCGGGATGACGGCACCATTATTGCGGTCGATTTCGGCATCATGGGCCGGGTGGATAAAAAGACCCGTCGCCATCTTGCTGAAATGCTGATCGCTTTTTTGACTAAGAATTACCGTCGCGCTGCTGAAGTTCATTTTGAAGCCGGGTGGGTCCCCGCCCATAAATCTGTGGATGCTTTCACCCAAGCCAGTCGCTCTATTGCCGAGCCCATTCTTGGGTTGCCCCAGGATCAGATTTCCATGGCGCGCTTACTGGCACAATTATTCCAGGTGACCGAATATTTCGACATGGAAACCCAACCGCAATTACTTCAGTTGCAAAAAACCATGTTGCTGATTGAAGGCACCGGGCGCACCCTAAGCCCTCAAGCCAACATGTGGCAATTGGCTGAACCATTGATCGAATCCTGGTTTGTGGAGAATATGGGACCCCAAGCGCGCATTCGCGATGCCGCTGAAGACTTTACCACCAATTTGCAACGCTTGCCCGTAGTGCTCGCCGGGCTTGAAGCCAATTTGGGGGCGATGGCTCAAGGGGGGTTAAAACTTCACCCCGATACCTTGGAAGCCATGGGCGGGAAGAAAAATGGAAATGGCACCACAGACCGCTGGCTTTGGGTCGGGGTGGTTGTTGCTCTTGCCACCTCCCTTATTAGCGTGGTTTTTTCATAAACCCGTCTAATTGCAAGTCGAGCAAACGCTGACCTTCTGCCACTAAATCAAAGCTGCGCGCGCTCAATGACCAGCGCATGGCGAGGCCTTGAATCAAGGCGAGGAGCAAATAAGCCCCATCGTCTGGATTGAGGTTTGGTTGGAAATTTCCGTTGGTAATGTTAGCCGCGATCAGCCGTGAGAAATTACGGTGGCGTTTGCCCATCAATCCGGCAAAAAAGGCCCGCATTTTTTCATTCTCACTATGGAGTTCACGAGAGAATAAAATATCGGGGATTGCCGGGGTTTGCTGAATAAACCCAAGGTGATCAATCACAAGCTTGCGTAGTTGCTCAAGTGGGGGGGCCTCTTTATCTTCTCCCAACGGAGAGGCTGATTGCAAAATATCCCCAACCCGTTGGGCCACCGCTTCCCATATATCCCCTTTGGTGGGAAAATGCCGAAAGATGCCGGCTTGGGAAATCCCCACTTCCTGGGCCAGCTTTTCCGTGGTTAATCGGTCGGGGCCAATTACCCCCGCCATTTTTATCACCGCATCGACGATTTCCGCTTTGCGGGCGGCAGCACTTTTTCGGGTCCGAACGGCTCTCACTTAAGGCACTCGCTTTTGTTTATGCAGTTTGGATGCAAGCAAAACCCTGCATCCCGTAATAGTAAGCCGCCGGATTTAGGTGTCAACAACCTGTAAGTTTCGCCTTAATTGGCGGCCTGGGCTTCAAGGCGGTATGCAGCATGACACCCTGTGCAGTTAAGCAGTAATTGGCCGAGCTTGGTCAAAACAGCTTCCGGGTCGCCCATGTCTTTGGCATCTAAGCTCAGATCGTCAAAAGCTTCGTGGGTGACAAACCCCAGCTTCTTGAATTCAAGAGGTAATTTACCCATCAGCGGTGTAGGCACAGCCTTCGCGGTTGTCATCCCAACTTGGTGTGCGGCCGTGGCAATGGTTTCCATATCTTTTGCAGCAAGGGCTTCAGTTATGGTCTGCACTGCCTCAAGAAACCCCCGCATTTCTTCGAGAACAAAATCTCGTTCGTCGGGATATAGCACTATAGCTGTGCGCCCATCTTTACTGGCCGTTACATTGCCTTGAACCATGAATATATAGGCCATAAACCCCATGGCACAAATTGATAGAGCCATTATTGCCCAGCAGATTTTACAAGAACTTTTCACAATAATCTCCCTGTGGTGATTTCCATTTTTAGTGAGTAGTTAATCACTAAAAATGGAAATGTCAAATTATGACCTATTCTGTAATTGTATAACTCGTCCCCTTTGAAGGATGTTGGGGCGCAGTTAAACCCTCGACATAACGGGAAAAAACAATGCCGGAAATTTTTGTCATCCTCTTGCTGCACCAAACCCTTTTCCAGGGGATGTTTGTGCTTAAGAATACGCTCCTGCGGCGGAAAATTGGTCAGAAAATCCGGGGGAATAACATTGAGGCTACAGTGTCGATTGTATTCTTTGCTCTGTTTATCGGGGTTGCATTGGGGATGAGTCTTGTCGATCTGCCCTTTGGGAGAATACAACTGGCTCCTGATCCTCTAGCCTGGACCATCGGATTGTTCATCCTTATGGCAAACTTACTTATCTCAGCCGCCTCCCTTCATGGCCTGAAGGGCTCTTGGCGGGTTGGAGTTTTAGCGGAGCAGAAAACGGAGTTGGTGACTTCTGGTATTTACCGGTTCTCCCGCAATCCTTATTTTGCTTCTTATTTATTGATGTTCGTGGGATATACGCTCCTACTGCAAAACGGGGTTCTATTGATCCTTTCAGGGATTGGCTTTTTATTGGTCCACTCTATGGTGCGTAAAGAAGAAAGCTACTTAACTTCCGTGCATGGAGAGGCCTATTTGCTCTATAAGGGAAAAACCGCAAGATATCTTGTAGTTTAAGTTACGCTCCCTTGAAGAAAGAGTTTTATGGTTGATATTGCCTTAACCGCCTTTGTTACCCTGTTCGTTGTTATTGACCCCTTGGGTCTGACGCCGATGTTTTTGGTCATAACCGAAGGCGGAGACAAAGATTTTCGCCGTCGTATGGCAATCCGGGGTGTTTTGATTTCAACGGGAATATTGTTTTTCTTCGCCGTGATCGGCAATGAATTCATGACCCTTTTGGGGATCAGCTTATCGTCATTTAGAATCGCCGGTGGGTTTATGCTTTTTCTGGTGGCGCTGGAAATGGTGTTAGAAAAGCGCTCGTCACGGAAATCTCAAAAAGCAGAAGAGGTGATCGAAAAAGAACACCTGGAAGATATCTCGGTTTTCCCCTTAGCCATCCCTTTACTGGCGGGCCCCGGGGCCATCACCACGGTGATGCTTTTGATGTTGGCGCAAGAAGGCCAGGCCATGGGGCAAGGAATTACCTTGGCGGTTCTTAGTCTGGTGCTGGTCATTTG
Source organism: uncultured Thalassospiraceae bacterium (assembly GCA_965368165.1). Lineage (GTDB taxonomy): Bacteria > Pseudomonadota > Alphaproteobacteria > Rhodospirillales > JAPHRK01 > JAPHRK01. The sequence continues at coordinate 43,560 of CBDULT010000006.1, forward strand.
TCTGGTTATGTTCTTGCTTGCTGAGCGTCTTGCCCGCTATTTGTCTGAAACGTTTATCAATGTTCTTACGCGGTTGCTCGGGGTGCTGCTCGCAGCCTTGGCAACTCAATATATGATCGACGGGATCAGAGCGGCCCTGTTTGCCGGGTAACCCTCCTTCGTCTTCAGGGTGGTTTCTCAGATGGTTCCGAGGTAAAGTTTTTAAAACAGGGGCTGGTTGAGGCTGAAACCACAGAGGGGCTTACCATGGCGAAGCGAACTTTTGACTATGTTATTGTTGGAGGTGGTTCTGCTGGGTGTGCTCTTGCCGGGCGGCTTAGTGAAGACCCAAAAATATCGGTCTGTTTGTTGGAAGCTGGTGGCCCTGATAAGAGTGTCCTTATACACGCTCCTGCTGGTGTTGCGGCTATTCTCCCCACCCCTTTGCACAACTGGGCTTTTAAGACCGTTCCCCAGCCGGGTCTAAATGGGCGTCGAGGATATCAACCTCGGGGCAAGACTCTGGGCGGCAGCAGTTCGATCAATGCCATGCTTTATGTGCGCGGCCATAAATGGGATTACGACCACTGGGCTGAGCTCGGCAATAAGGGTTGGTCCTATGATGAGGTGCTGCCCTACTTTAAAAAATCAGAGAACAATGAAGTTATCAAAAACGACTATCATGGGCAGGGCGGGCCACTGAATGTTGCCGACCTTCGCTGCCCCAGCTCCTTGGGTAAAGTGTTCATTGAAGCCGCTGGGCAAATGCAAATCCCGGAGAACCTGGATTATAACGGTGAAGAACAATATGGTGCCCACGCTCTGCAAGTGACCCATGTAAACGGCGAGCGGTGCAGTGCTGCCAAGGCTTATATTACTCCCCATATGAATCGCCCCAACCTCACGGTTATTACTCATGCTTTGACTGAGAATATCCTGTTTGAAGGCAAGAAAGTTGTGGGTGTCACCTATAAGCATGACGGTAAAACTCATCAGGTGGGGGTGGGGCGTGAGGCTATTATAAGCGGTGGGGCTTTTGGGTCGCCGCAAATTTTGATGTTGTCAGGTGTCGGTCCTGCTGATGAACTTAAAAAACATGGCATTGAAGTCCACCATGAACTTCCTGGAGTGGGACAAAACCTTCAAGACCATATTGATTTCATCCATAGCTATCGAACCCGAAGTGACAGCGATACCTTTGGGGTCTCTCTTCGCGGGGGCTTGAAAATTCTCAAGGCGATCCCCGAATGGAAAAACAAACGCACCGGCTTGATCACCAGTCCCTTTGCCGAAGCCGGAGCCTTTATTAAAAGTTCCCCAGAATTGGAAAATGCCGATCTACAATTGATTTTTGTTGTCGGCATTGTTGATGACCATAATCGCAAGTTGCACTTGGGCCATGGCTTCAGTTGCCATGTCACCGTCTTGCGCCCCAAAAGCCGGGGCTACGTCGGCCTCAACAGTGCCAACCCCAAAGACGCCCCTCTCATCGACCCGGCCTTCCTTTCAGATGAGGCCGATATGGAGCTGCTGGAGAAGGGAGCTTATCTCCAACGGCAAATCCTCGAATCCCCCGCTCTTGACCCCTATCGCGGCAAGCCCCTCTATAAAGTAGACACAGCCAACCAAGAAGCCGTTCGCCAAGACATCCGCAACCGCGCCGACACCCAATATCACCCCGTCGGCACCTGCAAAATGGGACGTGCAGACGACCCAATGGCCGTGGTTGACGCCCAGCTAAAAGTTCATGGCTTAGAATGCCTCAGAGTCGTTGATGCCTCCATTATGCCTACCCTCATCGGCGGCAATACCAATGCCCCAACCATTATGATTGGAGAGAAGGCGGCGGATATGATTAGGGGGTGAGGGGCTATGACCCCAATCTCTCCAATTCAAACCGCTTCGATGGCTTTGTAATTTCCCTTTGTGCCGGAATCAAATGCAGCTCCATGCTCTCTGCCTTTTCTGTTGCCTCGATGATCCCGTAAAGCGAACTGACGGCGGCTCTTAAAGCTCTCGCCTGTTTGCGTTTTTTTAGGTAGTTGCCGAGGAATAAGGCGGTAAAAGTGTCTCCCGTGCCTTTGGCTTTAAGTTCCAGCCTGGGGGTTTGGGTGAGGCAGGCTTTGGTGGGGGAGACGGCGAGGGTTTCGAGGGTGTCTTCGCTAAATTCGCCGGTTTTTCTGAGAGAAGTGACAACGACAATTTGGGGACCGTTGGGAGACATCTTATTTGATAAAGCTCTTGCGGCATCCATGGCTTCTTCAACCGTCGTGGCACCATGGCCTGTCAGCTGTTCGAGTTCAAAAGCATTGGGGGTGATAATATCTGCCAAGGGGACCAACTGGTCACGGATGAAGGTGGGAATATCTTGAGCGACATAGATGCCTTCTTCCCAATCGCCAATGATAGGGTCACAGCAGTAAAGAGCCTTGGGGTTGATCTCTTGAGCTTGGAGAACTGTGTTCCGAACCACAAAGCCGTTTTTAACAGTGCCTAAATAGCCACTCAAAACCGCCTCGCAATCTGGAAATATAAGCCGTTGCCCAATGCCATTGATCATGTTGGCAAGGTCAGATGATTCGGTGATTTTACCTTTAAACGACCCATAACCTGGGTGGTTGCTGAACTGCACGGTGTTTACAGGCCAGACCTCGAATCCGAGCCGTTGCAATGGAAAAACGGCGGCTGAATTGCCCACATGACCGTAAGCAACAGCCGATTGGATGGATAAAATGGTCATTTTGAGCGATTTCCCAGTGTTTTTTAATAGTCTCAAGCTTGCAACGTTTTGCTCTGTGACTATAGTCTGCCGCCAACAGAGCTATCTATCAATGGAGAAACGTCAAATGGCTGTTACAGCACGTCCCCGCCGCAGTGTCCTTTATATGCCCGGCTCCAACGCCCGAGCCCTTGAAAAAGCGAAATCCCTTCCTGCCGATGCCCTCATTTTGGATATGGAAGATTCCGTCGCACCTGACGCCAAAGAACTGGCACGAGAGCAGATTTGTAAGGCGGTTAAAGAAGGCGGTTATGGTAAACGTGAAATCCTTGTCAGGGTCAACGGCCTGAACACCCCATGGGGCCAAGCCGATATTGCCGCCGCCAGTCAATGCGGTGCCGATGGCATCTTGTTCCCGAAAGTAGAAAGTGCCGATACGGTGCGCCAAATCGAATCTATTATGGACAATGCTGGGGCTCCTGCTGATCAGACAATTTGGTGCATGATGGAAACCCCTCGCGCCATGTTCAAAGCCGAAGAGATTGCCGATGCAACCCCCCGCCTTGGTGGTTTTGTCATGGGCACCTCAGATTTAGCAAAAGACCTGCACTGCCTACACACTCCGATGCGGTTGCCTTTCATTACCTCTCTTGGGCTTTGCATGCTCGCCGCCCGTGCTGCGGGCATTCCAATCCTTGATGGGGTTTATCTTGACCTTGGAGATGATGAGGGCTGTAAAGCTGCCTGTTGGCAAGGAGCCGAGTTGGGCTTTGATGGCAAAACCCTGATCCACCCTAAGCAAGTTGCCGCCGCCAACGAAGTTTTTGCACCAGACGATGCTGAGATCGCCTGGTCGCGTAAAATCATTGAGGCCCATGCTCAAGCCGAGAAAGAAGGCAAAGGCGTGTTGCAAGTTGACGGTAAACTGGTTGAAAACCTTCATGTGGAGAACGCCAAGCGTTTGATCTCTATGGCTGAGGCCATTGCTGAAATGGAAGGGTCTGCTTGAGATGAGTAAAACAAACACAGGCAACTTCTTCGAAGACTTCAAGATCGGTCAGGAAATTTTCCACGCCACCCCGCGCACCATTACTGAAGGCGATGTAGCCCTTTACACCGCCCTTTATGGCCCGCGCTTTGCTGTGCAATCTGCTGATACTTTCGCCATGGATATTGGCTTTGAACAAGCCCCGATCGATGATTTTCTAATGTTTCATATGGTGTTTGGTAAAACCGTACCGGATATTTCCCTTAATGCGGTTGCCAACCTAGGCTATTCGTCTGGGCGTTTTGGTGCTCCGGTTTACCCTGGCGACACGGTTCGCACCATGTCGAAAGTGATTGGTCTTAAGGAAAATTCCAACGGTAAAACCGGGGTTGTTTACGTTAACTCAATCGGGGCCAACCAGCGCGACGAAGTGGTGCTCGATTATGTCCGTTGGGTGATGGTCAATAAAAAAGACACCAGTGCGCCCGCACCGGAAACAGTTATTCCAGATCTTCCTGCTTTTGTTGATGCTGAAAAGCTGGTCATTCCCGAAGACCTCAATATGGGTCACTATGATTATGAGTTGTCTGGGAGTACCTTCACTTGGGACGACTATGAAGTGGGTGAGAAGATCGACCATGTGGACGGCATGACCTTAGAAGAAGCCGAGCACCAAATGGCGACTCGTCTCTACCAAAATACCGCCAAGGTTCACTTCGACCAAATGGCTGCCGATAACAACCGCTTTGGGCGTCGCTTGATCTATGGTGGTCATATTATTAGCCTGGCCCGGTGCCTCACCTTCAATGGCCTGGGCAATGCCTTTAAGGTGATCGCCATCAATGCGGGTTCTCATGCCAACCCTACATTTGCTGGCAACACCATCTTTGCCTGGTCAGAAGTGATTGAAAAAATGACCCTGCCGGGTTCAACAGAGATGGGTGCCTTGCGCATTCGCACTGTCGCCACCAAAGATAAAACCTGTGAAGACTTCCCTTACAAAGGCGAAGACGGTAAGTATGACCCTCATGTGGTTCTTGATTTCGACTACACGGTATTGATGCCGAGGAAAAGCTAACTTCACAAACGAATGAATTAAAAAAAGGCCCGGTCTTAAATTTAAGACCGGGCCTTTTTTATTTAACAGATCGCAAGGCGGTCCGCCAATCGTTTGGCGTGAGTCTGCGTGGCACTTGATTAGGATTGATCAAAGATCAATCCTAATCAATTCAACAGCCTACATTTTGACGGTGTCAGCCACATCTTTGAAAGAAGGGATTTGATCGAAGTTCATGTAGCGGTAAACATCGTCGGCTTTGTCTTTTAGACTTGCGACTTGCTTCATGTACTCTTCTGCCGTGGGGATTTTCCCGATCAGGGCGCAGACGGAAGCCAGTTCGGCAGAGCCGAGGAAGACTTGAGTATCTATGCCAAGACGATTAGGGAAGTTCCGGGTTGACGTTGACATGGCGGTCGAACCTTTGCGGATTTGGGCTTGGTTGCCCATACAAAGGGAACAGCCTGGGGCTTCCATGCGTGCGCCCGTTTTGCCAAGGATGGAGTAGTAGCCTTCTTCGGTCAGAATAGCGGCATCCATTTTGGTTGGCGGCGCAATCCAAAGACGAGTAGGCAAGTCGCTAAGACCATCAAGCACTTGTCCCGCAGCGCGGAAGTGACCAATATTGGTCATGCAAGAACCGATGAAGACTTCATCAATTTGGTTGCCAGCAACGTCAGACAAAGTTTTCACATCATCTGGATCATTTGGGCAAGCCACAAGCGGCTCTTTGATTTCGTTCATGTCGATTTCAATAACCGCCGCATAATCTGCATCGTCATCCCGTTTTAGCAATTGTGGGTTGGCGATCCATTCTTCCATGGCTTGGATGCGACGTTTCAGGCTGCGCTCATCATGGTAATCATTGGCAATCATCCATTTCATCAAGGTGATGTTGGAGGTCATGTATTCAATGATCGGTTCTTTGTTGAGATGAACCGTACAGCCAGCTGCAGAACGCTCAGCCGCAGAATCAGAAAGCTCAAAAGCTTGCTCAACTTTAAGGTCAGGCAATCCTTCGATTTCCACGATAGTGCCGGAGAAAATATTTTTCTTCCCCTTTTTCTCAACAGTCAAAAGCCCTTCTTTAATCGCGGCATAAGGAATGGCGTTAACCATGTCGCGTAACGTGATGCCAGGCTGAAGCTCCCCTTTGAAACGAACCAACACTGACTCAGGCATATCCAAAGGCATAACCCCTGTCGCAGCAGCAAAGGCAACCAGACCGGAACCCGCCGGGAAAGAAATACCGATAGGGAAACGGGTGTGGGAATCGCCCCCAGTACCGACTGTATCGGGCATCAGCAGACGGTTGAGCCAAGAGTGAATAACTCCGTCACCGGGACGCAGAGCAACACCGCCCCGAGTTTCGATAAAATCAGGCAAGGTCTTATGGGTCGAAACGTCAACCAGTTTTGGATAGGCACTGGTGTGACAGAAGGACTGCATGACGAGGTCAGCTGAGAAGCCAAGGCATGCTAAATCTTTAAGCTCATCGCGGGTCATGGGGCCGGTGGTGTCTTGAGAGCCCACCGTGGTCATCTTAGGTTCGCAATAGGTGCCAGGACGAACCCCTTGGCCTTCAGGCAAGCCACAGGCGCGACCGACCATTTTTTGTGCCAAGGAGAAACCTTTGCCCGTGTCGGCGGGGACGTGAGGTTGGCGGAACAGGGTTGAAGGCTCTAGGCCTAAGGCTTCGCGGGCGCGGGCAGTAAGGCCCCGGCCAATGATCAACGGAATGCGTCCACCAGCCCGAACTTCGTCAAAAATCACGTCTGATTTTACTTTAAATTCAGCTATGACTTCGCCGTTTTTCAGGGCTTTACCTTCAGCGGGGCGCAATTCAATCTCATCGCCCATGTTCATTTGCGAAACGTCAAGTTCGATGGGCAATGCGCCCGCATCTTCCATGGTGTTATAGAAGATCGGAGCAATTTTGCTGCCAAGACAGATACCGCCGAAGCGTTTGTTTGGAACAAAAGGAATGTCTTCCCCGGTCCACCATAGAACAGAGTTGGTTGCCGATTTCCGAGAGGAACCTGTGCCAACCACATCGCCCACATAGGCAACCAAGTTGCCTTTGGCTTTGAGGTCTTCAATAAACTGGATCGGGCCACGCACCCCATTTTCTTCTGGGGTAATACCGTCACGCGCATTTTTCAGCATGGCAAGAGCGTGCAGAGGAATGTCTGGGCGGCTCCAGGCGTCTGGGGCTGGGGAGAGATCATCGGTGTTGGTTTCACCCGTTACCTTAAACACGGTAAGTTTAATGCTATCGTCGACTTCAGGCTTGGAGGTAAACCATTCGGCATCGGCCCAGGATTGTATGACCGCTTTGGCATTTACGCTGCCTTTGTCGGCTTTGTCTTTGATATCAAAAAAGTAATCGAAAACCAGCAAAGTCTTTTTCAGGCCTTCGGTGGCTGCGGAGCCGCATTCGTCGTCGTCGAGCAGGCTGATGAGGGGTTCGATGTTGTACCCCCCCAGCATCGTGCCGAGCAACTCAGTCGCTTGAACCCGTGAAATAAGGGGACAAACTTCTTGCCCACCAGCAATTTTCGCCAAAAAGTTGGCCTTGATGCGGGCCGCATCATCCACCCCGGCGGGAACCCGGTGGGTGAGGAGTTCAACGAGTGTTTCTTCTTCTCCGGCCGGTGCGTTTTGCAGCAATCCAACCAAGGTTTCTGTTTGTTCAACAGATAAAGGAAGAGGAGGAATTCCTAATTCTTCACGTTCGGCGATATGTTGACGATAAGATTCAAGCACTGGTGATCTCCGCTACAGCAAGAGTGAATTTACAAGGGGGTCATGAAGCTGGTGCTTCATGCCGCAAATTGGTGGGCCTTATACACCATAAATGGGGCGTTTTGTCCAGAAGTAAACCCTTCAATAGCCGCAGGAATGCTAGGGATTGGTACTACCAGATGATTAGAATAATCGCCCGCCATTTGGGAGGGTCGTTGTGGGTTCTATGAGGACAACGGCCCCGTTTTCATCTGGAAAGCCAAGGACGAGGCACTCGCTCATGAATTTACCAATTTGTTTTGGGGGGAAGTTGACCACAGCGGCGACTTGTTTACCGAGGAGATTTTCCTGAGTGTAGTGGACAGTGATTTGGGCCGAGCTTTTCTTCACGCCGATCTTGTCGCCAAAATCAACTTTGAGCTTGAAGGCTGGTTTGTGGGCTTCGGGGTAGGGGGCAACTTCAACAATGGTGCCTACCCGAACATCGACTTTTAAAAAATCATCAAAGCTTATGGTCATGGGGCTATCCTTAAACACAGCAAAAAGGGCTGTCCTTAATAGGACAGCCCTTAAAGCAGGTCAAAGTATGTGACCGAATTTATGCTTTAATTTTGGAAACTTGAGCTTTGAGCTCTTCCAAGTTTTCGGTGAAACGTTTGTTAACGGTTTCAAAAGCTTCGGTGTTTGATTTGTTAACCATTTCGGCCAACTCACGCATGTTACCAAGAGCACCGTCGAGAGCTTTTTGCAAAACTTCGGTTTGTTTAACGACAGAGTCTTGAACGCTGCCTGCGCTGGTTACATCGGTAACGCTTGAGTTAACTTCTTCAAGGGTCTTTTGAAGGATTTCGCCTTGACGTTTGAATACGGCTTGTACGCCTTCAACAGCAAGTTTGTTAGCTGCGACGACAGCTTCAACATTTTTGCGTTGGGCATCCATAAGAGGTTCCATGTCCATGGAAGGAACTTTGAAGTCACCCATTACTTTGGTGAATTCACCGGACATTTTGCTTGGGTCAAAATCAGCAAAGATTTTGGAAGCGTCGAAACCGCCCATGAATTGGGTTGGGTCAAAATTGAACATGTTGTTTTCTGCTTTAGCCATTGTACTTACTCCACCTACTGGGAATTAACTGTAAAAACGTGAATGAATGTAAGCCTAATATAGAGGGGAGCAACAAAAAGGTCAAGCATTTATTGTGCAGTGCACAAAAATATATTTCTTTTTAAATACAATTGGTTACGCGTTTATATATAAAATATTTCGCGATTGCAATATTTTTTAGACGCTAATTTTGTGCGGGCGCAACATTTTCTGGATTGGATTCTGGTGGTGAACCGCAGAAGGCTGCAAGCTTGTCGGCTTTATCTAAGACACGGTCTAAAGCAGCCATGGTTGAGGCCATATCTTCGCTGTCGTCTTTAAGCCAAGTTTTGAAGGCCCGACCATAGAGCAGGGCAAGCCCTTTTGTTTTAAGGGCCCCCTTTAGCCCGGATGAATTAATTCCGGCAGCTTCCAGCATCCAGGCCATTGAATTCATAAACTGAGGAAGGGAGAGTAAATTTGTCAGGGGGGTTCGGGCTAAACCTTTGGCGATAGAGGTAACACCCAGACGATGTTCCTGCAAAGTATCGAAACGGCACATCATGACATCAAAGAGGCGATCACGGGGGGATTCTTCACTCTTTGTTTCCTGCTGGGAGAGAACTTCCTGGTCAATGCGTTGAAGAAACCCGTTGAGGATTGCTGGTTTTGTCGGAAAGGCTTGGCGAAGTTCTGCCAAAGAGCATCCCGCTTTTAAGGCCACCTCATTGAGCGAGACTGAAGGCCAAGGCTTTTCTTCTGCTAAGGATAAAGCCGAGTCTATAATTCTGTCTTGGGTTGTTTTCTTTCTTCCTGCCATTGTTTGTTCCTCCTCTTCACCTCCTTTTATTTAGGTGCAAAGGAGGTTTAGGCAAGTTCTTTCGACCGTTTTGCTGCTGCCGCAATGGCACGGTCCATGACGGGCTGCAGGCCATTCTTTGCCATCAATACATCCAAAGCCGCCGCCGTGGTGCCGCCGGGGCTGGTGACGTTCTGGCGTAAAGTTGAAACTTCTTCGGTTGACTGGAATTGTAGCTCGCCAGCCCCGCTTACCGTGGCGCGGGCGAGTTTCTTCGCCAGATCTTCGGGCAAACCAGCCTTAACCCCTGCGGCAGCGAGAGTTTCCGTCAGGTAAAAAACATAGGCGGGGCCGCTGCCAGAAACGGCGACAACTCCGTCCATGTGGGCTTCATCCTTAATCCAGGCGACCTGGCCAACGGCTTCGAGCAACGTTTGGCACTGGTTTTTTTGTTCAATATTCACAAGGTTGTTGGCAAAGGCCACCGTTATACCGCGACCAACGGCAGCAGGGGTGTTGGGCATGGTGCGGATAATGGCGGTGTCTCGGCCAAGAAGCTCTTCAAAAAACCCAACCGTCTTTCCCGCAGCGATGGAAACAAATACCGTTTGGGAGCTTTTAAAGGTTTTGTAAGGAGGAACAACCTCTTCCATGACCTGAGGTTTAACCGCAAAGAGGACAACTGAAGGGGCGAGCTCTTGAGGCAATTCATTAAAGTTAGAATAGACGTTTGTTTGGCGTGCGCGGAGGCCAATGGCAAGTTCTTCGGTAGGCTCAACAATATGTATAGAAGAAGGGGGGCGGCCTTGGTCAAGCCAGCCATCTAATAAAGCACTGCCCATTTTCCCGCAGCCGACAATCAGCAATGAACCCGACATTTGGTCTCTCCTCTTTATTAAATGCCCTCAATCGCCGGACGGTGGCAAGGGCCACCTTGGGCTTACGCCGAAATGGTTCGGCGAGGCCTCAATGGCCCATGAAGTATATTATTGCTAAGCTCAAATTGAGTTGCAACCGCAGTCCCGCGCAGCTTTGCGCGTGAGTCCCAGGGTTTTTAGGGATATTCCCTACGCCTATGGGACACTTTAAAAGTCTAAATTAAGCCTCGCCTACTGTTTCGATCATGGCAGCTTCTACCGCCTCAGCCGCTGTCTTTCCGCCCCAGATAACAAACTGGAAGGCAGGATAAAAACGGTTGCATTCGCTTACGGCAATTTCCAACAAATCTTCCAGTTGTTCTTCTGAAATCATGCCTTTCAATAACATCGTATGGCGGAAGAGGGGCAGGTTTTCTTCATCCCAAAAACTAAAATAACCGAGCCACATCTTCTCATTAATCTTAATAAGAAGGCGATAAATCTCGTCTTTTTTGTTCTCAGGAACCCGCATATCAAAACTACAGGAGAAATGTAAGGCTCCGGCATGTTCGCTCCAGGCAAAAAACAGGCTGAAGTCACACCACTTACCAACAATTTCAATGGCGAGTTCGTCGGGGCTGCGTCGATCGCAAGACCATTCTTTGCCAAGCACGATCTCTTCTATAACCTCAAGGGGGTTCTCAGTCGGGCTGATAAAATCATCAGCGAGTTGAATTCCGGCCATGTTCATGCTCCCCAGTGCGTTAACCTTAAGGGACAGGACCTTCCCGTAAAGATTTTAGAGGCGCTTGTTTATATACTATATCTAGGGATATACCCGATATGTTGTATTGTAACGCCAACCTATCCACTAGGGAGAGATTGCCATAAGGGAGACTCGTGACGCAAGGGATGAAAGAGTCGCAAACAAAATTCTTTTGTGGAAAAGATAATTTATTGAGTCAAATCAAGCTTTTCTGACGCAGTTTTTCCCGGCATTTTTTGCTTCATAAAGGGCTTCGTCAGCGCGGATGTTCATTTCGGCGGGGTCATCAATGTCCGGGAAAGCCGCAACACCACAGCTAAATGTAGTGATAAATTCTTCTGATCCAGAATGCTGTTTTACTTTGCTGAACCCATCGCGGATATTCTCAAGCACGGTGACCGCCGTTTTGCCATCGGTGTTTGGTAAAATAACGGCAAATTCTTCGCCACCATATCGACCAATGATATCAGAGCGACGTAACCGTTGGCGCAACACCTGAGCAAGACTTTTTATCACCGTGTCTCCGGTCCAGTGCCCATAGGTATCATTCACGGTTTTGAAATTGTCAATGTCGAGCATGGCGAAAGACAAGGGCATTTTTGCCCGCTTCGCTCGGGAAAATTCATCGCCGAGCATTTCTTTAATTTTGGTATGGTTGGCGAGGCCAGTCATGCTGTCGCGAGTGATCATCGAACTCAACAGCCGAGCCCGTTCCGCCCTTGCTTTAATAGAGGAGATCAGGAGTTCCGGATAAACAGGCTTGGCAAAAAAGTCGTCTCCGCCAGTTTTAAGAGCAAGCAATTCTCGCTCAAAACCGCCGTCAGCCGTAAGGAAAATAATAGGGGTTTGGAAGAATTCTTCCCGTTGGCGGATAATCTGTGCCAATTCAATACCATTGCATCCCGGCATATTGATATCCATCAGGATAATATCCGGGTTTAGTTCGTTGAGTGGGCCCATAATTTCCATAGGATTGTAGATGACCTTGGCATGCATCCCCACACCTTCGAGCAAAACTTTATAAAGTTCAGCAAGGGGTTGGGAGTCTTCGACAATCAAAACACGGTAAGGCTCTGGATCATCTGTGCTGGTAAATTCATCGAGTGTTTCAACGATGCGGGCGATATCGGCTGGATTGGTCAGGAAGGCGGCCGCACCGCTGCGAACGGCTTGCAGACGTAACTCAAGGCTATCTTGGACCCCCAATAAAATCACAGGAGCTGTCTCTTCATCGCCTTCTTTGAGGGAGGTCACGAGGTCAAAGAGGCTGCCATCATTTTCATAACAATCAGCGCCAACGATTAAAGCTGAAGGGTTTCTTGTTTTAAGTTCTGTCCGCAAAGCATCTGGCTTGTCAAATAATTCAAGCTTGTAGCCGTAATGTTTGAGCTGCGAAGCCAGATGCTCGCCAATGTCCTCATCACCTTCAAGGACAAAAACGTCACTTTGGCCTTCAGTATTCTCAGGGGGGGTGGTGCGTAAATTTGGGGTAGCTAAGGTATGATAAATATCTGATTCGTTGTTGCTGCTGGCTTTCAGGTCATTAATGAGGGCTGCAATTTGTTGGCGTTCTTCATGAGAAAGGGCTGCATTTGAATTTTTTACAGCCAGAAGCAGGGTCTGGATTGTTCTCGCAACACGCCCAACAGCGACAAAGCCTAAAGTCGGTGCTGTGCCGGCAAGTTTATGGACAACATGAATCAGATCATCCAATCTTTCTGGATAACCCTCCCCCCCTCCGGTTTTTCGGAGAGTTTCCCAAGCTTGGTCCGCTTCATTCAGCTTTTCTGGTAGTTTTAAACCAAAGGCGTCTTTTGCCGCTTGGAGTTTGGCTTCCAAGATTTTGTCGATATCGTTCATTCCTTACCCCAAGTATTAAGGGTTGTTCTTCTTATCGTCATTAATAATCAAGACAAGATAGAATCCCTTTAGATTTTTGGCCCATTTTCTTTTATTTATCTCTTTAAATACAAGGGGGGTTTTACCACTGAATTCAAGACAAAAAAGGGGAAATTCCTTAAAGTCCTCATTCGGTATAGCTAAAATTTATACCTCACTGTGAAATTGTCATTAGACATAATAGCCAAACCCGCCTTAGTATAACCGTCAATAACTGTCTTTAAGGCGGTAGATAGCCATCTTGTATATCAAGGCGGTCACATTAAACTCAAGATACATATAACGGGGAGTTCAATGACTAAAAAATCAATTACCGGGGTTTCGAGCCCTATTTCAATCTCGCGTCGTACCTTTACCAAAGGGCTGGCCGCTAGTACGGCAGCTTTGGCTGGTGGTTTCTCAATTATCGACCATGCTCATGCAGCTAAACCGCTAAAGCTCGGCATTTTGTCTCCGGAATCCGGTTTCTTTGCTCGTGAAGGCCAAGCGTGCCGCCGGGGTTATGAGTTGGCTGGGCCGATGCTTGCTGATATGGGCATGCCTGTTGAGATGATGTTTGCCGATACGGAATCCAGTGCTGACAAAGCGCGGACCGCTGCAGAAAAATTGATCAACGAGGGGGCAAATGTTCTTATTGGTGCTTTTGTTTCGGGCCATACCATGGCGATTGCCCAGGTGGCTGAACAAAAAGGTATTCCGCATATTATTAACGTTGCGGCGGCACCTCAGATTACCAAACAAGGCTATAAGTACGTCTTCCGTAACTTTGCCACTGGCCCCATGTTGATCATGAATGGTTTTGGCTTGATCAAAGACCTGTTCAAGGCGACAGGCGTCACGCCAAAGACTGCTGTATTCATGCATGTGAACGATACATTTGGTAAGTCGATGGCTGGTGGGGTGAAAGCATTAGCACCTCGGATGGATTTACCTTTTAAAATCGTTGAAACCATTGGTTATGACCCTAAAGCCAAAGACCTGTCCGTAGAGATTGCTAAAGCGAAAGCGACCAAGGCTGATATCTTATTACCAGCTTCCCACGGTCCAGATGCCATCATGATGGTACGGGAAATGGTTAAGCAACGGTGGGAGCCTATGGGCATTATGACCCCTGGCGCACCGGGAACTTATGACCAAGCTTTCTTTAAAACTCTGCAACGGTTCTCTGAGTATGTCATCGCGAATGTGCCCTGGATGGACCCCAAGGTGGATATGACCAAAACCTTGGCGGCTGGCTTTGCCAAGAAATATCCAGACGATATGATGGAATTGAATGTTGGCTTTAGTTTTGAGGCAGCTTTAATTGCGGCGGACGCCTACAAACGGGCCGGCTCTTCAAACCCTGATCAGTTGGCGGCGGCCTTGCGGGAAACCAACATCATGAACCACGTGATGGTTGGGGGACCAATTCAGTTCAATGAAGAAGGTCAGAACGTCAATATTAAGTCGACGACGCTTCAAAATCTTGACCGCAAGCCAACGGTTGTATTGCCTGCCGGTTCGGCGGAGGCCAGTCCGGTCTTCCCCATGCCAGGTTGGCGGGATGCAATGCGGAAATAAAATATGACTTGGGATATAATCGCCAACATTCTTGTCGGCGGTGTCCTGACCGGTTTGGTTTACGCTCTGATGGCCCTTGGGCTCTCCGTGATTTTCGGGGTCATCAGAGTGGTTAACTTCGCCCATGGGGAGATGATGGCTTTGGCAATGTATGCTGCTTTTGTCACCTTCTCCACCTTCGGTCTCGACCCGCTCCTTGCCACACCAATTATTGCCGGAGGGTTATTCCTTTTAGGGTATGTCATGCAAAGGGTTATCGTTGATCCTTTTGTTACCCGGCCTGAGCATGAACAGTTTATCCTTTTGCTCGCCGTTGCCATTTTACTGGTGAACGGGCTGCTGCTGGTTTTTGGCCCCGATGCGCAAAGTATTATGGTGGAATATGGCTTCGACTCTTATGAGATCGGGCTGCTTATTGTGGATAAGGTAAAGGTCTATGCGGCGGGGGCGGCGATTGCCGTTGCCCTCTCTCTCTTGCTGTTTTTCAAGTATACCCGTACAGGCAAAGCTATCCGTGCCTGTTCGGATAATTTGCTTGGGGCCCAGGTTGTGGGCTTGAATATTAAAAACCTCTATGCCCTAACCTTTGGGCTTGGGGCGGCTTGTGTCGGGGCGGCGGGGTGTTTGTTGAGTATGCTCGTGGATATCACGCCTATGCTGGCACCTGAGCTGACCTTATTAGCCTTTATCATTGTCATCATTGGGGGGTTAGGGAGCTTAAGTGGTGCCTTGCTTGGCGGGGTTCTTATCGGTGCTTCAGAAGCTATGGCGGGGCTGATGATTACCCCTTCCATGAAATCTCTCTTCAGTTTTGGCCTTCTTATTTTGGTCCTGGCAATTCGTCCTCAAGGACTGATGGGGAAAAGGTCTTCATGATGGATAGACTATTTGGTGGGATGCCGAAAAGAGCCTTGGTTCTTCTCGGCCTGATGATAGCGGTTTTGGTCATTGCTCCGGCTTTGGTGAATGCTTATGTGCTATCGGTCATTTTAATCACGCTCTATTTTGCCTATGTTGGGCAAGCCTGGAACTTAATGATGGGCTATGCCGGGCAACTCTCTTTGGGTCACACGCTTTATGTGGGGCTGGGGGCCTATACCTCGGCGGCTTTGTTTGTCCATTTTGGCCTCTCCCCTCTCATTGGCTTGTTCGTTGGCATCGTGATTGCTGTCGCTGCGGGTGCCTTGATCGGTTCCATGGCCTTTCGCTTTGGTATTGGCGGGGTTTACTTTGCCTTGCTCACCATCGCTTTTGCCGAATTCACCCGCATTCTGTTTGAGCATTTTGAATGGGTGGGGGCTATGTCTGGCCTGTTTTTGCCTGTTGAAAACCGGGACGGAAATGACTTGCTGAACCTTCGGGGTGGCCCGGTGATGTTTTATTATGTCATCTTGTTTCTTTGCTTTGCCGCCCTTGGGGTTAATCAATGGTTGATGAAATCACGCCTTGGTTATTACTGGATGGCAATCCGTGAAGACCAAGATGCGGCCCAAGCTGTGGGGATCAACACCTTCCGCTATAAAATGATTGCGGTGATGATCTCAGCCGCGATGACTTCTTTAGGCGGTGTGTTTGTTGCTTTTTATTACAACAACCTTTTCCCCCCTGATGCTTTTGGTATGCATCGATCCATCGAACTTATCTTGGCGCCGATTATTGGCGGCATGGGAACCCTCTTTGGCCCCATTTTAGGCGCCTTTATCCTCACCCCTTTAGGGGAAGGTTTAACCATATTGATGGAAAGCATGGGCATTCAAGCGGCGGGCGTAAAACAATTGTTTTATGGAATTATCCTGCTTGTCATTATCCGCTTTGTCCCCGGCGGAGTCTGGCCGTGGGTTTCAAAAGCAGTGGGGATAGATAAAAGAATGAAGGGGAAAAACTGATGGCAAAACCTCTTCTTCAATTAAATCAACTTTCAAAATCCTTCAAAGGCTTACAGGCTGTTGATGGGGTGTCAATTGAAGTGCCTGATGGGGCGATCAATGCTCTGATTGGTCCTAATGGGGCCGGAAAAACCACCATCTTCAATATGATTGCTGGTGTTTTTCCGCCAACGGAAGGCCAGGTGATTTTCGATGGGCAGGACATCACAGGGCAACGCCCTGATCAGGTTTGCCAGGCGGGAATTGGCCGGACCTTTCAGGTGGTTAAGCCTTTTAACGATCTATCGGTTTTAGATAATGTTTTGGTCGGTGCTTTGCGTAAAACGCCTCACGTTGATGAGGCCCGAGAAGATGCTCGGTCAATTCTTGATCGACTTGGTTTGAAAAGTAAGGCTCAGCAAATGGCCTCAAATCTCACCTTGCCTGAACGCAAGCGTTTAGAGGTTGCGAGGGCTTTAGCCACGGGGCCAAAAATACTTTTACTCGATGAGGTGATGGCTGGTTTACGGCCCATGGAAACCGACGAGATGGTAATCTTTTTTAGAACCCTCAATAAGGACACAGGCATCACTATCTTTTTAATTGAGCATGTTATGCGAGCGGTGATGGCTCTGTCTGAGCGGGTCTATGTAGTTAATTACGGCAAGTTGTTGGCCCAAGGGACTCCTGATGAAGTGGTCAATGATCAAGCGGTGCTCGATTGTTATTTGGGTGAGGAGGCCTTTTAGATGCTTAAAATTGAAAACCTCCACCTATATTATGGCGATGCCCAGGCCCTTTCCGACGTTTCGTTACAAGTGCCGGATGGAGAAATTGTTGCCATCGTTGGGGCCAATGGGGCGGGGAAATCTTCCCTGATTCGCACCATTGCGGGAATTGAAAAACCTGCGCAAGGCACCATTGTTTTTGATGGGCAGGACATTACGGGTCAACCAAGCTACAAGGTCTGTGAGCTTGGGTTAGGGCAAGTGGCGGAAGGGCGACAGATCTTCCCCTCTATGACCATCAAAGAAAACTTGGAAATGGGAGCGGTTATCAACCGTGGACGGGCCAAGGCCGATCAAAATTTTGAAAGAGCCGTGACCATCTTTCCTCGCCTGAAAGAACGCTTGGATCAAGCTGCCGGGACCTTGTCCGGGGGGGAGCAACAGATGCTGGCGATCGGTCGGTGCCTCATGGGAGAGCCGAAACTGATCATGTTTGACGAGCCATCCTTAGGTTTGGCGCCGGCATTGGTCCAAGAGGTCTTCCAGGTAATCCATCGTCTCAATGATGAAGGCATTACCGTGGTGCTGGTAGAGCAAAATGTTGCGGTGTCTCTGAAAATGGCCAACCATGCCTATGTGCTGGAAAATGGCCATATGGTGATGGAAGGGACTGGAGAAGAACTCCTCAATGATGATCGGGTTCGCCAAGCATATCTAGGGTTATAGGCTGATGGACCTCAAACAGCTTCGCCATTTTGTCGCCGTTATTGAGCATGGGAATATCCTCAGGGCAGCCGCTGCTATCCACATTTCTCAACCTGCTCTCAGCAAAAGCGTCCAAAAACTTGAAGCTTCGGTCCAGGCCCCCTTGCTTGAGCGCACCATCAGAGGGGTGACCCCTACTTTGTTTGGCGAGACGCTTTATAAACACGCCAAGCTTATCCTCAGTCAAACCCAACAAGCCTTGGAAGATATCGGTTCCTACCGAGAAGGGTTTAAGGGGCATATTAAGATTGGTTTAGGGGCGAGTTTTGCCGGATTTATGTTGCCGGAAGCGGTGATTAATCTGCTTAAAAAGCGGCCAGAGATAACCTTCTCTGTGGTGAGCAAGCCTTACGAAGAACTGATCCCGATGTTAGAGCAGGGAGAACTCGACGCTGTCTTAGCCTTGTTCCCCCCCAATCCGTTAAATGCCGACCTGTGCTATGAACCACTCATTTCCAGTGATTTTAAGACTGTTTGCCGTTCTGAGCACCCTTTAGCTGATAAAAAAAAGGTTTCGTTGCAGGACTTAGCTGATAGTGAGTGGGTTTTATTTGACCGCCCTCAGGCGGCTAAAATCCTTCACGCGCAAATTTTTACCGATGCAGATATTCCAGCCCCAAAGCCCGTGATTGAAACCAGTTCAGTCTTTTTCATGAAGGCAACACTTTTGCAGGGGGATTTTTTAAGTTTTGTCCCTCCGGGGTTGGTGATGGAAGAACTGAATAACGGTAGTTTGAAAACCCTTGATGCCGATACGCCCCCTTTCCGTATGAAGGCAGGTATTATCTATCGTTCGACCGGGGTGCAACAAACCACGACAACAGCTATTATTGAAGAAATTAGATCAATTCGTGACAAACATGGCCCGGTTTCAGAGGCGCAAACGATAGCCAATTGACGGACCACAAGAAGACTAAGTTGGAGAGAAGAACATGCCTAAACCAGATATAGCCCTTTTAGATTTCGCACCGGCGGAAGTAGATGTAGAGAAACTTGATGGAGGGGGAATGATCCTTCGTTCTCCCATGGCGTTACAGCCCTATGGAAGCTGTTTAGGCGAGTTCATCCGTCATTGGTCGTCTGTTGCTCCTGATAGAGTTTTCCTGGCGGAACGCAATGAAGAGAATGGCTGGCGTAAGGTCACCTGGGGCGAAACCCGTGATCTGGTAGAATCCATCGGACAGGCCCTGCTTGACCGGGACCTTTCTGAGGAAAGACCTGTGATGATTTTGTCCGATAATTCGGTCAACAATGGCTTGCTGCAACAGGCCGCCATGTATGTCGGTATTCCGGTCGCCCCGATCTCTCCGGCTTATTCCCTAATGTCCCGAGATTTTGCTAAGCTGAAACATATTTTTTCAGTGGTCACCCCCGGCTTGATCTATGTGGAGAATGGGAATTTCTTTGCTAAAGCTCTTGAGTCTCTTGACCTTGAAGGTGTGGAAGTGGTGGTGGGAAGCAAAATTCCTGTGACCTTAGAAGCAACGGAGTTTTCCGAATTAATGGAAACCGATGCGGGGACGGAAGTCGAAGAGGCCTTTGCGAAAGTGGGGCCGAAAACATTGGCTAAAATACTCTTTACCTCTGGATCAACGGGGATGCCTAAAGGGGTCATTAATACCCAGGAGATGATGTGTTCTAACCAGCAAGCTATTGCCCAAATATGGCCTTTCCTCAAAGAAAAACCCCCGGTTTTGGTCGATTGGCTTCCCTGGAACCATACCTTTGGTGGTAACCACAACTTCAATATGATCATCAAAAATGGCGGGACCCTATATGTGGATAACGGCAAGCCTGCGCCTGGTTTGATTGAGAAAACTGTTGATATTCTGCGTGAAATCTCTCCAACCATGTATTTCAATGTGCCCCGTGGCTTTGATATGCTGACCCCTTACTTAGAGAAAGAGCCTGCCTTGCGGGATAACTTCTTTAAAGGGTTGGATTTTATTTTCTATGCTGCGGCTGCCTTGCCCCAATCGTCATGGGAAAAGCTTGAAAACCTGTCAATTGAGTCGCGGGGGGACCGGGTGTGCATGTTGTCAGCCTGGGGATCAACTGAAACTGCCCCTATGTCGACCTCGGTTCATTATCCTATTGAAAAAGCGGGCGTGATTGGCCTGCCAGCTCCGGGAACAGCGATCAAGATGGTTCCTAATGCCGGAAAACTGGAATTACGTATTAAAGGGCCGAATGTGACCCCTGGTTACTTCCGTGATGCTGCAAAAACCAGAGAGGCTTATGATGAAGAAGGCTATTACATCATTGGCGATGCTGGAAAATTTGCTGATCCAGAAAATCCCAGTGCAGGGATTGTCTTTGACGGGCGAACCGCTGAAGACTTTAAGCTCACAACGGGAACCTGGGTGAGCGTGGGAACTCTTCGCGTCAATGCCCTCGCTGCAACGGCACCGCTCATTCAGGATGCGGTCGTCACCGGACATGATAAAGAAGAACTGGGTTTGTTGCTATTCCCCAACCCTATGGGCTGTGTTTCAGCTTGTGGCCTCGACCCGGATACCCCTTTTGATGATATTATCACCCATGGAGATGTTATTGCTAAACTAAAAGCTGGATTGGAACTTCATAACAGAGCTAATCCAGCCAGTAGTACGGCGATTAAAAGAGTAATCTTCATGACTGAACCCCCCAATATTGACGCGGGAGAGATCACCGATAAAGGCTATATTAATCAACGGGCCGTGCTTGAATGCAGAGCCGCTCAAGTTGAGACGCTCTATGCGGGTGGGGAAGGGGTTATACAAATAGAGTAAAACCGCCTTGCGTATGAAATTAAATGGTTTTTCTATATTTTAATCCACTTTGTCGAGAGTTAAGGCATATGTCGCTATAAATATGTATGTTTGACCAGAAGAAACAGGTAGAAGATTTGTTTCCTTTCACTTGAGATGAAGCCTCATGCTCAACAAGTTTGTGTTGCGTCATTTTCTGCTACTCCTCATCCCAACAGCCATATTGTTTTGGGGAGTCATCTTAGGCATTATGCACGTCAAGATGGACGAGCGTAAAGAGGTGGTTAGGTCCGGTGAGACCGCCAACCTTAAGCTGGCAAAACAAGCCATCACTTATGAACTGGCGATGATTTCTTCTGATCTCCGGATCTTAGCACAATATGGATTTTCCCTTGATGGGCACCCTTCAAACGAAGGTTTGACCGCAGACGACTTACGCGTCTTTTCCAAAGAAAAACAGTTCTACGATCAAATCCGCTTTCTTGATCTACAGGGAATGGAAATTGCGCGGGTAAATCTAAATAAGGGCCTCCCGACAATTGTTCCTAAAAATAAGCTCCAATTCAAAGGTGCTAGGTATTATTTTACCAAAGGCATTAAGGCCCCATCGGGGTCTATCTATATTTCCCGTTTTGATCTGAATAAGGAGAGAGGGAAGGTTGAAATCCCACGGAAGCCAATGTTGCGTTTTGTTATGCCTTCCTTTAACCGAACTGGGGAAAAACAAGGTGCTTTTGTTCTCAACTATTTAGGGCAACGCTTGATTGATAATTTTGCTAAAGCCATGGTGAGCGCCAAAGGCCAAAAAATGATTATCAATGACCAGGGTTACTGGCTCTTGGGTCCTAGTCGGGAGGATGAATGGGGCTTTATGTTTAATAATGGAAAGACCATTAATGCTCTTTATCCTAAATCCTGGGAGATAATTAAAGGGCGGGTGAATGGGCAATTTTATGATGGGAATGGGCTTTTTACCTTTGAAACCGTTCAGCCTGATTTTGAGTTTGACGCCGATAAATCAAATCAAAACCTTGTTTTGAATGATGCCGGGAGTTGGAAGCTTGTCTCCTTTATCCCGGAATTTGAATATCAAGAGTTGATCGGAGAAATTACGCGCTTGTTGTGGCTTATCTCCGTGCCAATATTTGGGGCCATTGTTGTCGGCCTCTGGTGGCTAACTCACTATAAGAGTCACAGAGACGAGGTGCTTTTTGAACTGAAAAAAGCTGTTGATGGACTGGATGAAGAGGTTCACGAAAGGACCAAAGAACTTCGTGAAGAAATCACTGAAAGGAAAGCCCTAGAAGTTAAGCTCCGTAAAATTGCCTGGACCGATGAACTCACTGGCCTTCTGAGCCGGAGGGCCTTTTTGGAGGCTGCCGAAAAAGAAAATGACCGCTTTATACGTTATGGAGAAGTTTATACGGTTCTCATGTTAGACCTGGATCACTTTAAGAATGTAAATGACACCTACGGACACCATGCCGGGGATGTTGTGCTTGAAGAAACGGCGAAGGTTTTGAAAAGAATGGTCCGCAAAACCGATATTGTCGGTCGGATTGGGGGCGAGGAAATCGCTTTTCTATTGCCCAGAACCGATTCCGATGTTGCCTACCAATTGGCTGAGCGTATCAGAGTCCACCTCGCCAGTATGGTCGTGCGTTGTGACGGCTTAGAAATTACTGTTACCGTGAGTATTGGTGTCGCCAAGGTGAGGCCTGGGATAGCCTCGTTTGGCGAGGTCATGGGCCTCGCCGACCGAGCCCTTTATGAAGCAAAAGAACGCGGCCGTAACCAGGTTTGTATCTTTAAATCGGCGGTTTCAAAAAAACTCTAAAAGGGTGAGTTTGGGAGATTATTTTTGAGTAACGCTGTCAATAAATTGGTCCACATCACGGTTTAGGTTTGCAGCCCGTTGTTGCAGGTCTCCAGCGGCATCATTAATACCAGCTACAGATGAATTTGTTGATTCTGCGCCGCTCGCAACTTCACGAATGGTTTCTGCCACGGTGCGCACCCCTTCAACCGCTTGTTGAATATTGCTGCTGATCTCATTCACCACAGCATTTTGTTCTTCAATGGCCCCTGCAATCGCCGTCCCGGTTTCATCAATTTCGTCGATGCTTTCACCAATGCCACCAATGGCACTCACGGCTTCTTTTGTCGCCGTTTGCATGCTGCTGATTTGATGGACAATCTCTTCTGTTGCTTGGGCAGTTTGGTTGGCCAGGTTCTTAACTTCAGATGCCACCACGGCAAATCCTTTACCAGCTTCCCCGGCTCGTGCCGCTTCAATGGTTGCATTCAAGGCTAAGAGGTTGGTTTGCTCGGCAATATCGTTAATCAAGCCAACAACCTCACCAATTTTATCTGCTGCAGTTGCCAGAGTTTCGACCGTGCTGTTTGCATCTCGAACTTTGACCACCGCAGCCTTACCCATTTCTGACGAACGGGCGACTTGTTCTGAAACTTCACCGATGGAAGCGGTGAACTCTTCTGTCGCTGCGGCAACGCTTTCCACATTTCCATAAGCGGTTTCAGCCGCTTCGGCCACGGTGGCTGATTGGGTGCTGGTGTCGCTGGCAACGGCTCCCATGTCGCGAGAATTGTCTTCAAGTTGGGAGGCTGTTGAGGAAACGGAGGTGACAACCTCTTTAATTTTAGCACCCATTGCGCCGGCATTTTCTGCAAAATTCTTGGTGCGTTGGTCCATGGAGGCTAAGCCTTCATTGACAATGCTCGCTTGAATGGCAAAGCCTTTGACCATGCCTGTCATATTAATACTGCGGAAATATTCCCCTTTAGCCGCATATTCCAAGGCTGCTCCAGCTTCACGGGCAAAAGCTTCAGTGCGGTCAAGTAGGCGGTTGGTACCTTGCTGCATGATACCCACAGAGTCTTTACGCACAATATCTAGGACGCGAACATTCAGGTCACCTTTCGCTGCAGCTTCGAGAATGGTACTTGTTCGATTAATCTCTCCAATGGCTTTATTTATGCCAATAAACGCAGTTACAGCTAAAATAAAGACGATTGCTTCAACAATTACGGCATCAATACCTGCTCCTTCAACGGCACTTAATATGGTGCCAAGAAGCGCGAGACCACCGACAACAGCGACCATTATCTTGATGGTTTTTAGGGCGACGAAGTTCATTTTTTGACCCCTGAATTCTAAGGTTTATTTTATGCAGAATTGACCTTGTTTGTGCAGCATTTTTTTATTTAGGTCAATTAATATAGCTTGCCTAAACCTAATTTGGAATTACAATTATCCCCTAATTAACAAGGGATTATCCTAGGGTTACAGGAAAGGGTGTTCAATGGTTGATAACCGAGCATTAACTGGTGTTGAGAGAACATTTAGCAGAGACGATATTATTGTCAGTAAAACCGATACCAAAGGGAAGCTGACCTATGCCAATAATGTTTTTCTGGAAATAGCCGATTACACAGAAGCCGAAGTTATTGGCCAGCCTCACAGCCTTATTCGCCACCCAGATATGCCCCGATGCATCTTCAAAGCTCTTTGGGATAACATCCAGGCAGGGGAAGAAATCTTTGCTTATGTCATGAACCGCACAAAGCACGGTGATCATTACTGGGTTCTGGCCCATGTGACCCCCTCCTTTGAAGGCTCTGATAAACAAATTGTCGGCTATCATTCCAACCGACGGGTTCCTGAAAAGAGGGCCTTAGATGTGATCAAACCTCTTTATGCCAAGCTTCTGCAAGAAGAGAAAAGGCACTCTAACCCCAAAGAAGGCCTGGTTGCTTCTATGAAGATGCTTGGAGAAGCCCTGGAGCCTTATGAAGGGCGTTACGATAAGTTCGTTCTATCTATTTAGTTATTTATAAAGCTTAGCGATCTTTTCAGGTGAAACACCAAGGAAGTAAAGAGTAAGGCAATAAAGATGAAACAGGGGGCGACGCCAGTAGCCGCCTTTTTGGTATCTAATGGCAGAGGTTGTGGCTTTAGCTTTCAAATAGTTAAGCCGCTTTCTGCCGATCCGCCTGATCAACTCCACATCTTCCATCAAGGGTATGGGTTTAAAGCCTCCTAGTTGATGGTAAAAGTCTCGACTGATCAACAGTCCTTGATCCCCATAGGGCAAAGCCAATGCCCAACAGCGCAGTTCCACCATCCGTTCAACTCGACGGGCCGCTGGGGTGGTGTCATCAAGGGCATAGGTGAAAACGGCGGCTTTCTCTCGGTTGCTGTCTTCAGCCATATAAGCGGAAACCTCCTTTTCCCAATTGGGGCTTAAGGTGGTGTCGCCATGAATGAAAAGCATAAAACCACCTTGAGTTGCTTTGGCCCCTTGAGCCAGTTGTGCCCCCCGTCCTTTTGAGCCAGTGATCACTTTTGCCCCATTATTTTCCGCAATAGGTATCGTGCCGTCACGTGATCCCCCATCGACAATGATAACCTCTAAAACAAGGCCCTTGTCTTTGAAACAGGCAAGGGTTTCCTCTAACCCCACCTCTGCATTCAGGGTCGCAATGACAACACTTAGGGTTGGTGGTGTTTTTTTATTCAACAGGGCTCTCGCTGATCATCAATGGACAGGGAATTATTGATCCGCTATTTATGCACTAAAGTCAGTAAAGACTTTAACACGCCTTGAAAGTGGTTATAAGCGACAATGGATTATTTTAGCGACGAAGAGCGACAAAAACAGGAGGCCTTTGCATCTTATCGGGATGAGAAGTTTAAGCCTCTGACGGATTTTTTGACCAAGCTAAATATCCGCGCCAACCACGTGACCATTGTGGCAGTGATCTTGCTGATACTTGGTTGTATGGCAGGGCCTGATCTGGGTTTAACGGCCTCGTTCCTTCTTTTCTTTTATTGTTTTCTTGATGGTATAGACGGGCCGCTGGCGCGCTCAACAAACTCCCAGCATCAGGGAGGTGCCATTATTGATATGGTTGCGGACCAAGCTGGGGTTATTCTTGCCCCGGCGGCGGCTATTTATCATTTGGGAACCGATGGCATTTCAGCCGTTTTGTTCGCCAGTCTTTATGTGTCTTTTATTGCTTTGGTGGTTTATGCCAACAGTCATGGCATCAAGCTCTTCAGGTTTGTTCGCCTAAAGTATTTTTTCTACTTTGTTTATTGTTTATCAATCCTGATAAATTATGACTTAGTAACCTACTTGTTTTATATTGCTGATACATATTATTTAATCTTAGTGCTGCTGACCGTTGCAAAAATTTATAGGTTTTTTTCCCAAGCTGGTAAAAATCAAAGTTAAATTCAACATTGAGCCTTTAAATTGGGCGGCTTAATACACATGTTAGCTCATATTAACATTTGGTATCTATGATTACATTTGACCTCCACTACCACACAAACACTTACCGTTCTCTTCAATCTACGCGCAAACGGCGTTTGGAGAAGCATCGGCTTTTTTTGGAAAAGACGGGTGTGGATTATGTGGCCTCAACGGAGCATGCCTACAAACGGCCTTTAGATGCCTTTCGCTACTTGCGCGATGCCACCCACGACATCAAAACCGAAATTCTGCCTGCCGTTGAAGCGATTTCTCAAGAAGGGATCGATATGATTTTCCTCTATGAGTCTGAGCAGGCGCTTATTGAGGGTATCCGTGAGTTAAAGCCCTTTTGCTGGTCGATCTGGGACACGGCGACCATTGCAGCGGAGACCAAAGCCCTTACCATCATCCCCCATCCTTTCACACCAGGACGCTCAGGGATTGTTGCGGGTATAGGTGTGGAAGGCTTTATGCAAATTCAGGCGCAATGTGATTACGTCGAAATACATAACGGCCTGAGCATTTTTTTGATGGATATAGCCGCTAAAAAACCTGATGCTTTTAAGGTGGATAAAACCTCAGGTAATATTCAAAAAACTTTTAAGTTGCCGGATGAGTATATCATTGAAGGTGTCGGACAGGCGATCAGTTCCGATGCCCATCACCCAGGGCATCAGCGTATTGTTGGCAAAACAAACCTACCCCTTGAAAAAGGTGACTGGTTTGGCTTTCTAAAAAAACGCGTTAAGTTTGAAGAGGCCTTGGTGGCTGAGGAGTTTGTCAATAACTCGACCAAATTACGCCAGCTTGTGCAAAGCGGGCGCTGTGTGTTGGGCGAATATAGCCTCAAATCCATCAAAAAAGTAAAAACCCATAACCGCAAGCGGACTGAACTCGCCGCCGGACGGGGGGCAACTAAACTTAAGGCAACCGTTTAGATCGGCTCTTTTGGTTTTCTGACGATGCGATAGGTTACCCAATAACCGATCACACTCAAACCCAGGCTGTAAGGCAAACACCCAACAACAATGCTTAGGCCAAAGGTATCCCAAAGATTTGCAACCAGATCTAAAAGGGCATAAAGCGCATTCTCGTTATCGGCTGCCATCACCTTATCAAGCTGTTCGGTAAACATACCAAAACTGGAATGACCGTCGAAATCTAACAAAATAACTTTGCCAGTGAGGTAAAATAAATAATACATGGGAAGCATGGTGGCGGGGTTAGAAACCCACGACCAGGCAATAGCCAGGACCATGTTAAAGTTCCAGACCCGACGCAGGGCAAGCCAGATCATAAAGATCAGGTACATTTGCAAACCTACTGTGGGGGTGAAACCAAGCAAAAGGCCAATAGCGACTCCACGGGCGATTAATTCGGGACGTTCCCGGGCCCGCTTAACGGGGACAATGAGGCGATAATAAAGCAGCCTCAGTAATTTTGAGCTGACCCCCTCTTTGTTTCTTGCGTGTCGAGCATCGCGAAGCCATTGCCTCATCGTCCGGTCACCATAAAAAAAAACTAAAAAATTTTCAGACCTAAGTTGTTAAGCAAACTAGAGGATTTCTGTCAAACCCCAAACACTGTCAGGGGGGCAGTTGATTTATGGGTGTTTTGCCCCCAAGTTTAAATATGAGGAACGGTGGCAAGTATGAGTGAAAATTTAAAAGATACTTCTTTGGTAGAATATCTCGCAGAAAAAGCTCTTGAGGATATTCGAAGGGCTCGACAATTCAAATCAACGGAATCTGGTCAACTCCTTAGGGAGGCTGAAGAACTCACCTATCTTGCATCAAAGCTTCTTTCAAAAAGAGAATCTCTTCACAAATAAAACCAAGTGGGAAAGCCTATCTGAACCATTGGTGGTTAGCCAATGGTGATAATCTTCGACTCAGGGCCTTCGTAAAAGTCACAACGTCCAAAGGCGTTCATAACGTGATAGGCTAATGGGCTGGACGAAAACTCAGGGTTTTTCTTTAAGAACTCACAGGTTTTACAGCCAGGCTGGTCACCACATTTAATCATTGTTCCATTTTGGGCACTCATTTTAGAAATCCTTAAAATCATTCATATTTTTTGGGACCGACGGAACTGTTTTATTTTGTAGTTTTACACTTAAAAGCTTAAATTATCATCAAGTCTGTTGTTGGAATACAATGAAAATGTTACAAAATCATGAATGTGCTTCTTTTAGGAAAGCTTGATGGCTCAACGGATTCTTATTGTTGAAGACGACGAAATGCTTTTAGGCATGTTGGTCACTCTTTTTGATCACTATGGCTATAAAGTAGATCAAGCCGTGACGGGCTCAGAAGCCATGAAGAAGGTTGATAAAATCCCCCCGGACATGATCCTCCTTGATCTAGGCTTGCCTGACGAAGATGGCTTGACTTTGATCCGCAAGTTCCGTTCCCGCCATGAAATTCCGATTATCGTTTCAACCGCTCGGGAAGGAATTGACGACCGCCTCTCTGCTTTGGAGATGGGGGTAGACGATTTTATTGTTAAGCCTTACGACCCGCGGGAGTTGGGGTTAAGGGTACGGAATGTTTTTTCTCGGGTGAGAGATGTTGCTAAAGGCAAGGAAGATAAAAAAATTATTGAGGCAGCAGAGTTGGAGCTTGACCTGTTCGCCCATAGTGTTTCGACGCCCGATGGCACAGCCTATGAACTTCCCCCTTCAGAATTTCGCCTACTTTCGGCTTTGATGAATTCCCCAAATCGGGTTTTGTCGCGGGACCAGCTTCTAGATGCTATCACTACAGATAACGAGCCCCCTTCAGAGCGAATTATTGATGTCTTGATCAGCCGCTTGCGTAAAAAACTAGAGCCTTCACCCGCCAAACCAATAAAAATCATTACGGTGCCCGGCTTTGGTTACAAATTGGCCTCTTCTTAAGCCTTTTGCGATTAGTCTTTGATCAGTTAGGGTTCTTACGCCAAACGTTTGGTGAGTTACAGTCGTGGCTTTGCCTAAGAATGCTACTAGCCTAATTCAGTTCACTTCGTTACATTTCGCCCATGGGGTTGATGAAATCGATAGCCACAGTGGGTGGCATGACCATGACAAGCCGGATTTTGGGTTTCGTACGAGATATTCTCGTGGCGGCGGCTCTGGGTGCCGGGCCCATTGCTGACGCCTTTTTCATTGCCTTTAAAATCCCTAATTTGTTTCGACGCCTTTTTGCTGAAGGGGCCTTTAATGCCGCCTTTGTGCCTTTGTTTGCGGGCAAGCTGGAGCAAGACGGGGAGGACCAGGCCCGCCTCTTCGCCAATCAGGCCTTTTCTTTTCTTTTCTGGATTTTGCTGGTTCTGCTGATCGTCATGGAATTGGGCATGCCCTGGGCCATGATGGGCTTTGCGCCTGGTTTTATGGGTGACCCGGAAAAATTCAATCTCGCCGTTCTCTTTACCCGCATCACCTTCCCTTATCTGCTGTTTATCTCTCTGGTATCCCTCCTGGCAGGGGTGCTGAACTCACTGGGGAGGTTTGCCGCCGCCGCCGCGACTCCTGTATTACTCAATATTAATTTAATCGCTGCTATATTGCTCTTGGCCCCTGTTTTGCCCTCTCCTGGTCATGCGCTGGCTTGGGGTGTTTGTGCCGCAGGGATGATCCAATTTATCTGGTTGGTATGGCACTGCACCCGCCTCGGCATGATGCCGCGCCTTGGTTTCCCTCGGCTCAATAAAGCAGTTAAAACCCTCCTTGTGAAGATTGTTCCAGGTGCCATTGGGGCAGGGATTTATCAGGTGAATTTGGTGGTTGATATGATCATTGCTTCCCTGCTTCCCACAGGCTCCATTACCTATCTCTTCTTTGCCGACAGGGTGACCCAGCTTCCTCTTGGAGTCGTCGGTGTGGCCGTTGGGACGGCACTGTTGCCTTTGCTTTCAAGACAACTGCGAGCCAATGACGAAGCCGCAGCCAGCCATAGCCAAAACCGTGCTTTGGAATTTACGCTCTTTCTGACTATTCCTGCCGCAGTGGCTTTTGCCATTATTCCTGATCCAATTATTACGGTTTTGTTTCAGCGTAATGAATTTACTGAGCTTGCTGCAAACGCAACCGCTGCGGCCTTAATGGTCTATGCCTTTGGTCTTCCCGCCTATGTGCTGAACAAAGGCCTGACCCCTGGTTTCTTTGCCCGAGGCGATACCAAAACGCCGATGTTTGTGGCGGCAGTTTCCATGGTGGTTAATGTGGTATTCAACCTGGTCCTCATGGGGCCCTTCCTCCATGTGGGCCTTGCCATGGCAACGGTGATTTCAGCCTGGACCAATACAGCTTTGCTGGCGATTATTTTAAGCAAGCGCAATCAGCTTAAACTCGATCAACGGTTTCTTCGTCGCCTACCAAAAACTTTGCTGGCTTCTGCCCTCATGGGCGGGGCTTTGTGGGGGGCGAAAACCCAACTTGAAAGCTGGGTAAATGGGGGGCAAAGTGAGCGCGTTTTAGCCTTGGTTATTCTCATTTTTACGGGACTCGTTGTTTACTTTATCGCTGCCCAACTGACGGGTGCAGCCCGCCTTTCTGACCTCAAAGATTTTTTAAAACGTAAGTCGACTTGACCCCCCCTTAAGAAGGCTCCATAAAGCGGGCGAATTTTTTATATTAATCTGGCGTGGTCCAACATGGCCGGATCAATTTCTCTCGCAAGGGTCCAAACCTATGAACAGGATTTTCTCAGGCGTTCAGCCTACCGGTAACCTCCACCTTGGCAACTATCTCGGTGCAATTCGCAACTGGGTACAGTTGCAAAATAACTATGAATGTATTTTCTGTGTTGTTGACATGCACGCCATCACCGTTTGGCAAGACCCCAAGCAGTTGATCGCCAACACCCGCGAAGTTGCGGCAGCCATGATTGCTTCCGGTGTTGATCCCAAAAAGAACGTAATCTTTAACCAGTCCATGGTTTCCGGCCATGCAGAATTGGCGTGGATTTTCAACTGTGTCGCTCGCCTTGGCTGGCTTAACCGCATGACCCAGTTTAAAGAAAAAGCTGGCAAAAACCGTGAGAAAGCCTCTGTCGGCCTCTATGCCTATCCTAACCTGATGGCAGCAGATATCATGCTCTACAAGGCCACGCACGTGCCTGTGGGCGAAGATCAAAAGCAACATCTGGAGCTAACTCGGGATGTGGCTCAAAAGTTTAACAATGACTTTAAGAATGAGTTCTTCCCTATTGTTGAACCGTTAATTTTTGGCGAAGCGACGCGGGTGATGAGTTTGCGTGATGGCTCTAAGAAGATGAGTAAATCAGACCCTTCTGATGCTTCGCGGATTGTCATGACTGATGGGCCAGACCAGATCGCTAAGAAAATTCGTAAGGCTAAAACCGACCCACACCCCATTCCTTCCAGCAAGGAAGAATTTGAGGGTCGCCCCGAAGCGGCTAACCTGATGGGCATTTACGCGGCTCTAGCCGATACGGATATTGGTTCTGTCTGTAATGAATATGGCGGCAATCAGTTCTCAACCTTCAAACAGGCTCTGTCTGATTTGGCGGTAGAAAAATTGGGCACTATTGGTTCTGAGATGCAGCGTTTGATGGATGACCCTGCAAGCATTGATACGGTTCTGAGAGAGGGAGCTGAGCGGGCCCATGCTATTTCGGCACCAATCCTTAATGAGATTAAGGATATTGTTGGTTTCTTACGACCTTAAAATAGTCCGCGCATAAATAAAAACGCTGCTCTAAATGGGCAGCGTTTTTTTATTCAGCCGCTGGTATAACGGATTGAGGGCGTTCTTTGTCTTCAAAGAACTCATCAAGCATAGACTTGATATTGGTGATAATCTCTTCAAGTTCTAGATCATCAAACTGATCGTCAATTTTGTTTTCCACCCGATTTTCCTCCCTTAGAAGATTCCTTATAGGCGTCTTGTGTAGTGTGTAAACTACTATAAAGGGTTCTAGGCCGAACCCCCCATATGGGGGGTAATTCATGTTTATTATATTTCTCAGGCTTTGCAGGGAAGAAGGACGGAAAATTTGCTCCCGACGCCCTCGGTGCTTTCGACAGTTAGGGTGCCCCGATGGCGGTTGATGATGTGTTTGACGATGGCGAGGCCTAGGCCAGTTCCGCCTAAATTCCGTGACCGCGCTTTATCGACACGATAGAACCGTTCC
This sequence comes from uncultured Thalassospiraceae bacterium, assembly GCA_965368165.1. GTDB lineage: Bacteria > Pseudomonadota > Alphaproteobacteria > Rhodospirillales > JAPHRK01 > JAPHRK01. The sequence goes on from CBDULT010000006.1 coordinate 75,537, forward strand.
GTCAACCGCACTAGTTGATCTTTTGCAATTCCATCACCTTGATCTTCCACAGTCACCCGAACTCCTTTGCCGGGGCTTTTAGGCAGGGGGATATTGTCTTCTGCCGTGATGGTCACAGCGGTTCCTGTTTTTCCATAGCTTAAGGCATTGGCAATCAGATTCATAAAGACTTGGGTGACCTCATCAGCGTCACCAATAATGGGGGATAACTGATCTGGCACCCTTACCACTATGGAAATGTTTTTGTCTGCAGATTGCTTATCCAGAGCATCAACGACACTTTCTATTATCGTTTCGAGGTCAACCTTATCGTTGGGCTGGACATGTTCATTGACCTCAATTTTTGAAAGGGACAGCAGGTCTTCTATCAAACGGCTCATGCGTCCGGCTTCGGCTGACATAATGGCTAAGAACCGACCCTGGGCTTCTGGGTCTTGGCTGGCTTCCCCTTGCAGCGTTTCGATAAAACCGACCAAGGAAGAGAGGGGGGTGCGAAGTTCATGGCTGACATTGGCAACGAAGTCGGCCCGTAAATTTTCTGCGGCTTTAACGGTGGTCAGGTCATGTAAGGTCAGGAGGGCATTCCCTATTTCCCCTTGAGGGTCAGCAACAGGGACCACGTTGACCAGATAAGATCGTTCTATAGCCCCGGGTAATGAGACATCAAAAGATGTCTCTGAGCCTTCGCTTAGGGTATCGGCAACGGCTGAGAGAACCTCTGGGTGACGAATGGCATAGCCCAGGTCTTGTGATTCCATGATGCCGTCAAACTCCTTTTTGGCGGCTTTGTTGGCAAGTTTAATTTTCCGTTGGCTGTCCAGGAGCAAGACGGGGATCGGGATAGATTCTAACAGATGGGTATCTAAGCTAGGGTGAGTATTTTGTGTTGCCCTAATTTTCAATTGCCGAGGTTGCTTTAGCTCTTGCCTAAGCCATATCCCACCGGCTAAAAAACCGATCCCAAGCATAAGGGCCGGGCCGTGATCAATAAGACCTGACATTGAAAAGGCAAACAGGATAAGCAATCCCGGTGTCAGGGCAATGACAATGGTTTTTGTATGATCGCCCATCGTCAAAACTACTCCTTAAGGTGCCCGCTTGACGAGCCGTTTGGGAGCAAGAACATCAGCAAACTTGGCGTCTGTTTTGGTCATGTTCGCTTTAGCAGCCTCCATGATATCGGCAGACATCAACATACCAGCATTCCACAGAGCAATTTGGTTGAGAGATTCGTCCACTGAATGATCGCGGCTGTAATTGATCACCTCTTTGCTGCCCACCACTGACAAAGGAGATTTTGAGGCAATCAATGCGGCAGTTTCCATCACTTTTTCCAACATCTCTTCCTGAGTTTTAAACAGGTCATTGACCAACCCGCATTCTTTCGCTTCCTCGGCATACATACGTCGCCCTGTGTAAGCGAGTTCCTTAACTTTACCCAAACCGATCAGGGTAGGCAGGCGTTGGAGGGTTCCAACATCTGCAACCATGCCAATGTTGATCTCTTGGATAACAACAAAAGCATTTTCGGTACAGTAACGCATATCACAGGCGGTGGCTAAATCGACACCTCCGCCGATGCAGCCGCCTTGGATGGCGGCAAGAACAGGCAGTCGGCATTTTTCGATGACCGTAAAGGTCTCTTGCATTTCTTTAACGGTACGGTAGAGCTGTTCCCGTTTACGTCCGGGGTCCCCTTCTGCCATGTCCTGTAAAATACCCGCGAAGGCATTGAGGTCGAGTCCAGCAGTGAAGTGTTTCCCTTGAGAAGAAATAACCACAACCCGAGCTTCTGCTATATCAGATATTTCCGCAAAGACATCTACCATCTCCTGCCAGAATTCCATAATCATGGTATTGAATTCTTTAGGGCGGCAAAGTTGAATGTGGGCGATGTGATTGCTAACGTCGAGGGCCAGAGTTTTATAAGGCATTCTTCTCTCCAAAGTGATTTGGAGAGAGGCTAGAACATATCAAGTTTTAAGGAAATCTTTTAATTACAGGCGTTGCTTACAAGGCCACGATTGTGGCCCGCCAATGGTTTAGCGTAAGCGTTTGAACGTATTAATTTAGAAGCTAGGCGATATCTAAACCTACGTCCAGTGTTGGTGCGCTATGAGTGAGCCAGCCGACAGAAATTACATCGACACCGGATTCAGCAATGGCTTTTGCCGTCTTGATGTTGACCCGACCAGAAGCTTCGGTAATGGCGCGACCATCAATCAGGGCGACGGCTTTTTTCAAAGTTGTGGGCGTCATATTATCAAGTAACACCACATCAACCCCTTCCTCTAAAACCTCTTTAAGTTGGGCCAAGGTATCGACTTCCACTTCCACTTTAACCATATGGCCTAAACCGTTTTTAGCAGCTTGAATGGCTTGTTTGACGCCTCCGGCGACAGCAATATGATTGTCTTTGATCAGGATGCCATCATCAAGACCGAAGCGATGGTTGGTCCCCCCGCCAGCCCGCACGGCGTATTTCTCAAAGGCCCGGAGGCCCGGCGTGGTTTTACGGGTGCAGGTTATTTGGGCTTTGGTTCCGGCAACGGTATCGACAATCTCTTGGGTCGCCGTGGCGATCCCGGAAAGGTGACCGACATAATTTAGGGCCACCCGCTCGGCTGTCAGAACAGCCCGCGCCTTGCCTTTAATGGACATCAAAATGTCGCCTGGTTTGACTTGGCTGCCATCACGACGTAGCCGTTTTATTTTGACCTTAGGGTCGAGTTGTCTAAAGGCTGCCGCAGCAAAGTCCAGCCCAGCGACGCAACCTTTTTGGCGGGCAACAATATCGGCTGCCATTATGGCACTTTTAGGGATCACGCTGTCGGTGGTGATATCCCCGGCGCGCCCCAAGTCTTCAAACAAGGCTTCTTTAACCGCTTGCTCGACGCTCATGGGGAGCAATTTTACCAGTTTTCTCATGCTTGTTTCTTTCCATAGGGGCGTTCAGCCATATCAATTGCAGCAACTTTTCGATTGGCCTCTTCAAGGGTCAAGAAACTGCGTTTGGCAAAAGTTGTTTTGGTTTCGGGGAAATCGCTTCGGAAATGACCGCCACGGCTTTCTTGACGGTTGAGTGCCGCAATTCCGATCATCTTGAGCACGGTCGCTTGATTACGCAACCCCCCAAATGCCGGGAAATTTGCTTCCAGACGAACGATTTCCCGTAGGGCGAGCTTCATGGTCTTTTCTTCACGGATCAAACCGAAAGCATCATAGGCGAGTTGGCGCATTTTCTGGGCCCAATATTGCCCATTAAGAGGTGCCTTAGATTTTGAATTACGCTCGATCGTTGCTAAGTTTTCCGGACTGTTGGTGCTTAAAACGGCCTGGGCCGTGCGCGGGGCAAAGACAATCGCTTCCAAGAGCGAATTACTCGCCAGCCGATTAGCCCCGTGGATACCTGTCGAAGCCACTTCACCACAAGCCCAAAGACCGGGCAGGCTGGTTCGTCCATCTTCATCCACATGGATGCCGCCCATATGGTAGTGGGCGGCAGGTACGATTGGAATGGGGGCGTTGGTGGGATCAATTCCTGCCTGCTGGCAATAAGCAAATACCGTTGGGAAGCCTTTAGCAAATCCTTTGCCAATAGCCTTACGGCAATCAAGGAAAGTACGTTGCCCCATTTGCCTTTGTCGCCATATCGCGCGCGCCACCACATCCCGGGGGGCCAACTCCGTATCTTCATGAACGGCAGACATAAAACGAACACCGTTGCTATTGACAAGAATTGCCCCTTCACCGCGCAAAGCTTCCGTCGCTAGGGGCAAGGGGTCGCCGCCAATGTCGATGGCCGTGGGGTGAAACTGGACAAATTCCATATCAGCGAGCCGAGCCCCGGCACGAGCCGCCATGGCAAGTCCATCGCCCCGTGCTTCTAAGGGGTTGGTGGTATATTGATAAAGAGCCCCAAGCCCCCCCGTCGCCAGAACCACTGCCGAAGCTTCAATAGGGGTGACTTCGTTTCCTCTTTGAAGGAGAGCCCCGTGGACATGACCGTTGGTTACCAAAAGGTCGAGAGCCTCAGCACCTTCCAGGATCTTAATGGCATCCGTCGCCAATACGGCTTTTTTTAAGGCGCGCATAATCTCAGCCCCGGTGGCATCCCCCCCCGCATGAAGGATGCGACGGCGGCTATGGGCGGCTTCTTGGCCGACAACCAATTGGCCTTGACCATCTGTATCAAAGCACACACCGAATTTTTGCAATTCCTCAATGGCTGAGGGGCCGTGCGAGGTGAGCAGGTTTATGGCTTGTCGTTCACCTAATTCGCCCGCTGTCCCTAAGGTGTCAGCAGAATGTAATGCGGGGGAATCATCCTCGCCAACGGCAGCGGCAACCCCACCTTGAGCCAGGGCACTGGCGGCCCCTTCCCCAAGAGGGGCTTTAACAGCAAGAATAATTTTTGGCGTTGGTTTCGCTGCCGCAAGTTTTAGGGCTGTAATAAGCCCGGCGGCTCCGGCACCGATGATGAGGACCTGTGGAGTCACGGAAGTCATGCTGCTAACTCCGCTTAACCCCGGCCAACGGCAAGCATGTTGTCTAAAGCTTTTTTGGCCTCAATTGCAACGGCTTCATCCACAGTCACCTCCACGGTCATATTGGTTAGTGAATCGATGATCTTGGGCAGGGTGATACGTTGCATATGCGGACAGAGGCTACAGGAGCGGATAAAGTTGGTTTCTGGATTGCCCGCCACCAAGTTATCACTCATGGAACATTCCGTAATTAGGGCGACCTGCTCTGGTTTGTTCTCAGTTACATAGTTCGCCATGCCAGAAGTGGAGCCAGAGAAGTCGGCTTTTTGCAGAACTTCCGGAGGGCACTCTGGGTGAGCCAGAACGGTGACGGCGGGGTAGGTGCGCCGTAAGTCTTCTACCTGTTGGGCAGAGAATTGTTCATGCACTTCACAGCGGCCAGGGAAGGTGATGATTTCAACCTCAGTTTCAGCGGCAACGTTTTGGGCCAGAAATTCATCCGGAAACAACATTACTCGTTCGACACCGAGGGATTCAACCACTTGTTTGGCATTGGCTGACGTGCAGGTAACGTCGGACACGGCCTTAACATCGGCCGAAGTGTTGACGTAGGTAACAACAGGGACGCCGGGATAGAGGGTGCGCATTTTGAGGATATCATCGGCTGTGATCGATTCCGCCAAAGAACAGCCCGCGAGGGGGTCTGGAATAAGAACCGTCTTTGAGGGGTTCAAAATCTTGGTGGTTTCCGCCATGAAATGTACGCCTGCCAGGACAATGACATCGGCATCTACTTCGGTCGCCTTTTTTGCCAATGCGAGAGAGTCGCCGACAATATCTGACACGCAGTGGAAAATATCCCGGGTCTGATAGTTATGAGCCAGGATGATGGCGTTACGCTCTTTTTTAAGGCGTTCGATTTCATCCACGTAAGGGGCAAGATGAACCCATTCGTCGTCGCTAAATACGTTCTTTACCCGCTGGTAAATGGGGGCGGTGCGCTCAGCAACCTCAGTGGTAAAGTCGGGGTTTGCCTGAGCGGCTTGCGGCATGGCAATCATCTAAATTCCCTTATGCTCAAAACGAGCATATGTCGTTGCAAAAAATCAGGCACTAAAGCACCTGCACCGTTAAGATAGGAGTGCCCCTGGGGAGAGTCAAGAAAATCAAGAAAACTCTAATATTCAAATCCATGATTGACCTCAGGAAATTATCTTTTTTAAGCTTTACAGGGCTTGGTCAGAGACCCTTAATGCTTGATATGATTATAACCCTTCCCTTGGCACTGATTGTTGCCATTTCTCTTGCTGCACTTGCCCCTGAACCTGGGGCAAGTCTCTTACAGGCTGGCTTCGCTCCATGGTTAGTGGCGTTGATTTTTTTGGTTAATGGCTATCAAACTGATTTGAAACGTCGTCCGGCTGGGAAAGCCTTGGGGGCAGCAACCGGGTTGATGGTGGTGATCAACCTGATGGTTGGGCCCCTGCTTGGGATGGCAACAGTTATGGTTTTGGGTCTTGAAGGGGGAATAGCACTTGGGTTGATTGTCATGGCAACGGTTCCTCCAACCCTGTCATCGGGTATTATTTTAACCCTTATTGCCAAGGGAGATGGGCTTTGGGCTTTGCTGTTCACCGTTGCCCTCAATATTTTCGGCATCATCACTATTCCTTTGATTTTGCCCCTGGTGGCCTCCTTAAGTGAAGGCGTGATAATCGATCCTTGGCCCCTTTTTGAGAAGCTTGTTCTGCTGGTGCTCATCCCTTTTTTGGCGGGGCAACTATTACAGAAATTTTTTGGGGAGGGCCGCTTTAGCTCAGTGACTAAGTATATCCCGACGGCCTGTATAACCATAACAGTCTGGTTGATCATGTCCAACACTGTGAATGGATTTGAAGAAGGGAGTCTCTTCCCTCTTGGCTCCCTGGCTTTGGCTGGGATTGGCGGCTTTATCATTCATGGAATTTTGTTTGGCCTTTGCCTTGGCGGTGCCAAGAGTTTGAAGCTTCCCTCAAAGGCTGTGAGTGCTTTTGCTTTTACGGGAAGCCAAAAAACCCTTCCTGTCGCGATTAGTATTTTGGCAACTTTGCCTATGGGAACTGGAAATGCCGTTTTGGCCTGTATCCTCTTCCATTTTATTCAGATTTTTCTCGACAGTTGGATTGCCGGGCATTGGGGCAAAGACGGAAAGACCCTAAAAAGAAGGAATTAAGGTCCCAATAAAAATGGGCACGTTTGTTAAAGACGCGCCCATTCTAGTTTTTTGCTAAAGAGAACTCAGAGGCTTAAGCCGCTTTCTTTTTGGTGTTATCTTCGATCACTGTTGCTTTAGGGGCAGTCGAAGAAATCTTGATCTGACGTGGTTTGAGTTCTTCAGGAACGACTCGCTCCAGGTCCACATTCAGAAGGCCATTTGTCAGGTTGGCTCCCTTTACTTCGATATGATCAGCGAGTTGGAAGCGGCGTTCAAATGAACGTCCAGCTATGCCGTGATGCAGATAAGTCTTAGCTGATTGATCACGCTCGTTTTTGCCCGTTACCGTGAGGGTGTTTTCCTTAATAACAATATCGATCTCATCTTCGCCAAAACCTGCGACCGCCATGGTGATACGGTAAGCAGTCTCGGAGAGAGCCTCAATGTTGTAGGGCGGATAGGAGACCGATGCATCGTCTAAACGAGAGGCTGAATCCAACATATCCTGGATGCGATCAAAGCCGATGGTTGACCGGAAAAGGGGGGTGAAATCTAAAGTACGCATAGCCATATTCTCCTTTATGAGCAACATGGAGTTAAAGCTCTAACCACGTGGTTAGGAGCCATGGGGCCACCACCATGGTCGACCCCGAACAATGTGACGGTTAAAACCCAAAAATAGGCATTTCAACTTATCGTCAAAACTGATTTAGTCGGGAGAAGGGGTTATGCAAGAGGGAGGATCATTTTTTTTTATCATCGGTTTCTAGGCCGGGAAGCTCGTTTTCAGAATCGATTGTATCTGTTTCTTCTTCGTTGTTTTCATCTGGTGCGAGGTCGTTTATTTGATCGCTGTCTTCATCGTCACCCTCTTCACTTTCGGTGATACGTTTTCCTTTGCCGCCGACTTCATCGCCTTCTTTGGCGTGTCGGGCGTCTCGTCTTTCTTCGGCATGTTCATCATAAATGATTGAGTAAAGGGTCATTGGTTTGTCGATCCCTTTGAGTTCATATTTTCCTTCATCGAAGAAATCAAGCTCAGCTGTCCCTGCGCAAATGCTTCTGATAGTTTCGGAAACAAAAACCTCGCCTGTATCCGCCCGATCACAAATACGAGCGGCAAGCTGAACGGTTGTTCCAAACAAATCGTTATCTTCAACGATCAGTTCACCGGCATGAAGCCCTATCCTGATTTTTAGCAAAACCTCTTCGTCTGCCCTTGTCTCTGCCATAATTTGTTTTTGGATTTCAGCGGCGGCTTCAACCCCACTTGAAGAAACAGAGAAGGAGGCCATGATGCCGTCGCCCGTATGCTTTATTTCTTTGCCATTATAAACGGTCAGATTGGTGCGAACGATGCGGTTATGTTGCCGCACCACCTCTTGGGCAACCTTATCGCCTTTCTCTTGGTTGAGAGCCGTGGAACCGACCATGTCGGTGAACATAACCGTAATCGGACCCGTATCAGGGTCTTTAGGTTTCGGCTTGTTCCATTCGTTAAGAGCATTTTTCATCTGTAAGCCGACGGAGGATTCTTCTGTCGAGCGAATGCGCGAACGCATGGCATCAATACCTGATTTGAACATATTCAGATAACGGCTATCCGTGGCTAAGTATGAATCATAGATTTTGACGAATTTGTCGGCCTGTGGTTTAGAAATACCAAGCAGGACAACTAATTCAGCCAGGACCTCATTTCTTTCATTGTTATTCAAGCCTTCTTCAATACCAAATGCATCACAAGCCCCAGCTAAAAACAGGCTCAAGCCAAACAAGTTGAATTTATCTAAACGGACGTTAGCAGCTTTGATTTCGCCAATGCCTTCCTCAAGGAAGGCAACTAAATTATTACGTAGGTTTTTAACCTGCTCAGATTCTTTTTTGACTGCTTGCCTGATGGATTCGGCCTCGGCATCACGGTCAAACGCGTCTTCCTCAATATCGTCGGCGTAAACGGTTCCTTCGTCGTCCTCTTCCTCTAGCCCATCATCTTCGCCATCTTCCCCATAAAAGCTGTCGCCCTTATCCTGAGTATAAGGGTTTTTATTCTGTGAGCGAGCTTGTCCCTGATTTTGGTTTCCGGCGCCGCTTCCAACATGGGGAAGGTCTGGGGCTGCACTGAGGTCATCTTTATTGAGGAATATGAGGGCGAGAACAATGCCTGTTAACAAAAAGGCGAGAACGAAAACCACAAAAAGCAATGTGCCTAATTCACTACGCTGAATAACCCCTTCAAGGAGCTTGGTATTGCGCACAACAAAGGAGATCATGCTGCTGAGGAATGTTCCGGCGATAGCGGCAACTAAAATGATAATGGCAATTTTGCCAATCAAGCCAAAGCCAGAAGTTTTGTGGTTTTTTTTGCCAGCCTCGCCCGCTTGTGGTTGATCTTCTGCGGGAGCTTGAGCTTGTGGAGCCCCTTTCGGGGCTGTTTTTGTGGTTTTTTTGGTTTTTTTTGCTGGAGGGCTTGCCCCCCCTCTTTTGGAGCCAGCCCCGGCTCCTGTTCCGGAACCGGCACTCTGATAAACAGTTACCTCAGAAGAACTGTCAGATTCTGGGTCATAAGTTTCTTTAACAACTTTGACAGTTTTGATGGATTTTTGTTTTTCGAGTTTTTCGGCTTCACTCATCGCCATGGCACGTTCTTGGTTGTCGTAGCGTCCATGCATAGACCACCGACCATTTTGCAAGGTCAGAACTTCAAAGGTAATTTTTCTTCCTGCCATCGACATTCTATCAGCCCATTATCTGCTCACCAATTTATGAACATAGCGAAGGTACCACATCATAGGGAGGCATAGCTTCAAAATTACATAGTGATTCGTTTCGAGAAAATGAAGAATTGTCTCAAAAGAGAACGAAAGCAGCGACTTGGTAATTTTAGAGGATGATTTTTAGGTGAGAGACAACAAAAAGGGCGATCCATTGACAGGAACGCCCTTGTCGCTGACGGCAAAACCGTCGCAAAATTTCTTTGCCTTAGTTTTTAAGGCCGATTCCTGCAAACCGCTTGTTAAACTTGGCAAGCTGCCCGCCGCTATCCAATAGACGGTGAACGCCAGTCCAAGCCGGGTGCGACTTAGGATCAATGTCCAACTTCATTGTATCGCCTTCTTTGCCCCAAGTAGAACGGGTCTTGAAGGAAGAACCATCAGTCATGCTGACTGTGATTTCGTGGTAATCTGGGTGAATATCTTTTTTCATGCTTCTGCTCCGCAAATCCAAGTGGCGTTGTATAGATGAGCCCTTAAGGGGATGCAACCTTTTTAAGCACTTGTTTGAAGGAGTTTTGATGGGTATATGCCTGAAGGAGATTTAGAAAGGGAAAAACATGGCACTCACAGACAGTTCATTTGCCGCTCTCGGTAAGAAAACATTAGAAGACATGCTCGATGCCATCGAAGGCGGGCTTGGTGATTATATGGATGTTGATCTGGTGGGCGGTATCCTGACAATTGAGTTGGATGAAGGGGGAGAGTACGTCATTAACCTTCATGCCCCAAATCAGCAGATTTGGATGTCCTCCCCGGTTAGTGGGGCTTCTCACTATGAATATAATGATGCAGATGACACATGGGTCTCTACCAAAGGGGCGGGGGCCTTGTTTGGTATACTGGCGGCTGAGCTTTCTAAGGCCAGTGGAGAAACTTTTTCTTTTTAAGGGCCAAGGTGGGCTATTAGAGCAAAAAACACCCTAGCCCTCTAATGCTAATTCCTGCATCTTATCCCAGGCATGCATTTTATCAGTGATGTCCATGGCGGAACTTTTGAGCTGATTGAATGTGGTTTCTGGGATGGTTTTTTGTCCGCTGAATTCAGATTCCAGATCGACTCGAGATAAATAGATTTGTCCGACGGTTAACTCTTTGTTCTTTGTCTCTTCAATCAAAAGGGTGACAGGGTGCGACGAGGAGCCATTGCTTTGGGGGAAACGTTTTCTGTTTGAACAAAAATAGTCATAAATATTCAAATCTGTGTCGTTAAGGGATAAAATTTCTTGCTGGTGGTCTTCCAGTTGAAGGCGTTCAGCTCCTTTTGATTTATTGAGCTTCTTCATGATCATGTTGGGGAGGCAATTATAACTTAATAAGTCCTCAATGACCTGATCGGCGTTCTTATCAATATCAATCAGAGCAAATTTTTCCTCAAGTTGTGCGGTTATCTCCCCGAGGGGCGCGTTTCCCTGGAACCCCAGATGCCGACACATAAAGTTTTGGTTCTCTTCTCGCCGAAAAAAGCCTTCAAAATTAGAATTTGAAACCTGTTTATCTTGGCGCAGACATTCATAAAGGTAAGCCGATTTTACCCGCTGAACCGGGTCCCTAAAAAGGGTCATTAGCTGAAAGCTGCTGGGGATTTTGTTATGGGTTCCAAAAGGGAGGTGTGAGGCAATAAAGCCGTAATCTATATTCTGAGGTGCCTGATCAAAAGGTGTATCGACGCGGGAGATGAAGGGCGGCTTAAACCCTGGAATGGAATTTCTGACTTGCTGGAAAAAAATAGTGCTGCTGGCTTTAATCGCCATGTAAATGGAGGTGCCGGCGGTTTTAGGAATGTGGTAGAAAAAAATACGATCAAAGGCGATTGAACTTCCGCCCCGCGCTCCTCGATAGATCCGGTATTCTTCCATTTTTTGCCTTTGGGTTAATTTCGCCTAAACTTTACCCTGCTTCAAGAGTTTACCCGCCGCAATAACGACGATAACCATAATGATCGCTCCCCCCAAAAAGGGCCAGTCTTTTCCAAGCATAGCAAAAAGGAAGCCGGCCCAGGTTGGGCCAAGAACGCGGGCCATGGTGGAGGCGGAACGGCTCAAGCCCATCATTGCGCCTTGGTTCTCCTCTCCCGCATGTTGAGAGATCAAGCTGCTGAGCGTCGGGGTGGTGATGGAAAAGCCATAGGCTAGGAAGACCATAGATACCAGCAGGATTGGCAGGGTACTTGAAAAGGGGATCATGCCGAGGCCAATGGCGAGGGAAATGGTGCCTTGGACAATGAGCTGACGCTCACCAAAGCGTTTTACCAACCGCCCAATTGCGCCGCCCTGGATGGCCGCACTCATAATGCCCACGAACGCGAATAGATAGCCGTTTTGTTCGGGTCCCCAGCCATAGGCCCGCTCAGACCACATGGCGAAGGTGGCCTCCATGCCAGCAAAAACAAAGGTGGCTAAGAAGGTCAGGACAATAAGCATCCCCAAGGCAGGAAGGCTAAAAGCACTTTTCATCTGGGTCCATTGACCAATCCGAGGCCGAGACGCAATCCGCTCCCTGATCTCTTTTGACAAAGACTCTTTCAACATGACCAAGGCCATTAAGAAAGAGACGCCGGAGAGGGTCGCTGCTGCGAAGGCCGGAAGTTGATAATTTGCTGTCGCTGCGTCGGGTCCCGCCAAAATGCCGCCAATTGCCGGACCAATAATAAAGCCCAGGCCAAAAGCCGCCCCAATCAGGCCCATGCCTTTGGCGCGGTTTTCTACCGTGGTGATATCAGCAATATAAGCAAAAGCCGCTCCAATATTGCCTGCCATAAAGCCGCCAAATGCGCGGGCCAGGAACAGAACAATCAAGGTGTCGGCAAAGCCAAGCAGGATATAAGAGAGTGTCGCCCCTCCCAAACTCCACAATAAAACAGGCCGCCGTCCGTAGCGATCACTCATGCGCCCCAAAAGAGGGGCGGCGATAAATTGCGTCAGGGAATAGGTTGCCATCAAGACCCCAACAGTGAACGGGTCCGCTGAAAAATGCTCGGCATAAAATGGCAGGAGCGGAATAATAATCCCAAACCCAATCAGGTCGACCAAGACAATCAAAAACAAAATCAGCATAAGAGAACTGGAAACCTTATAAATTAGACTTTGCGGTTATAGGGAAGCCCGGGGGGAGAGGCAAGGCGGGGATAGTTTTAATGACGAATAATATGTAATTATTTGATTGGGAAAGTGTTATAGAGATTAAGACTTTATAGATGAGGAAAAATACTGATGGTAAAAGTTACCATGGTATTTGTCGACAAGCCAAATAGCCCAGGAGAGGTCGCTATGAATAATAAACTTATGGTCCTTGCTTTTGTCGCCACGGGCTTTGCCCTTTCCTTAAATTCTCAATCCCTGCAGGCAGCAGGAAAAGCAGATATGATTCTCTCAAATAATGATTCTGACGGGGATGGTAGAATCAGCAAAAAAGAATGGCCTAAAAAACCTTCTTTTTTTAAGAAGATAGATGCAAATGAAGATGGGTATCTAAGCCGTGAGGAACTCGAAAATAAATTTGGCGGTTCTACAATAAAGCAAGGAAAATCAGGAATGGCTCCGCCTGTAGCTCCGGCTGTAACCTCTTCTTCTCCTGGCGATAATGTTGGACTTAATGGGAAGGTCCCCATAGATGAAATTGATTACAAAACCGTCTGTGGTATCGGACGAGGAATGAAGTGCGACATCAAGGTTGCCATCAAGCTAGGTCTGTTTGAAACGGGTCTAAGGCCTAAGTTTCCTGAGGGACTAGATTGCCGGGATATTGATGAACAATACGCTATCTCCTATACGTCAAGACGCAGCCGTGAGAACTACCATGGTGGCATTGACATGCCTGCCCCATGGGGAACCCCCATGATTGCTGCCGCAGATGGCACGGTAGTAGGCAAATATGTAGGTACAAACAGTTACCGAGGAAAAGAAATCATTCTGCGCCATAGCCCAGAGGACACAGGCATTCCCTTGTGGATCTATACTCAGTATAGCCATTTTGATAAAATGCCAGAAGTAGAACTCGGTCAAAGAGTTAGGATGGGGGATAATATTGGTCCCACAGGGAACTCAGGGCGTGGAAAAAAGCCTGGGGTACAAAATCCTCGCCGCCGCCCGGCTATTCACTTTGGCGTCTTCTTCGCCTCAACGAATAAATTTGCCGAAACACGGGGCAAAATCATCCCCGTAAAAGGCCTCTGGATGGACCCTAATGCCCTCTTTATCAAAAGCTTCCCCTTAGATAGCTATAGCCTGAAAGCTCTTCCCGAATCCCAGAAAAAAGTTCCCATCGCGATCAAGACAGATGATGGAGAAATAATTCCAGCTAATGCCAAAATCATCTGGCCTTATACCTGTTCGCGAAATTGATGGGCAGCGCCCATGGGTTCTCTTCTGACTACTTTAGCGCAGCACAGGCCTTCTGGATTCGTCGGCAAGCTTCTTCCAACGCCTCGTTTGATGTGGCGTAGGACACTCTAAAGTATGGAGAGAGGCCGAAGGCTTGGCCTTGGACGGCGGCGACGCCCTCAGATTCTAAGAGGTAGGTGACGAAGTCGCTGTCGGTTTCGATTGTTTTGCCGTCGGGGGTGGTTTTGCCGATGAGGCCCGCGCAGGAGGGGTAGACGTAGAAGGCGCCTTCTGGGGTGGCGCAGTCCAGCCCCTCTGCCTCGTTGAGCATTTTGACCACCAGGTCTCGGCGGGTTTTGAAAATATCGTTGTTTGTTTTAATGAAATCATGGGGGCCGTTGAGGGCGGCAACGGCAGCGGCTTGAGAAATTGATGAGGTGTGGGTTGTGCTTTGGGATTGGACCTTGTTCATGGCCTTAATCACCTCGACAGGTCCGGCGGCATAGCCGACGCGCCACCCGGTCATGGCGTAGGCTTTGGAGACCCCGTTGAGGGTCAGGGTGCGGTCTATGAGACGGGGCTCAACCTGGGCTGGGGTGGTGAACTCGAAATCATCATAGACGATGAACTCATACATATCGTCGGGCATGACCCAAACATGCTCGTGGCGCATCAGCACATCGGCCAGGGCTTTCATCTCCTCGCGGGTATAGGCCGCGCCAGTTGGGTTGGAGGGAGAGTTGAGGACCAGCCATTTGGTTTTGGGAGTGATGGCTTTTTCCAGGTCTTCGGGCTTGAGCTTAAAGTTATTAGAGCTTGGGCAATCGACAATGACGGGCGTTCCTTCAGCCAGGAGGACAATGTCAGGGTAAGACACCCAGTAAGGGGCGGGGATGATCACTTCGTCTTCAGGATTTAGGGTTGCCATGAAGGCATTATAAATATTTTGTTTACCGCCACAGCCGACGGAGATTTGGTCAGGAGTATAGCTGAGATCATTATCCCGTTTGAGCTTGGCGCAGATGGCTTCCCGCAATTCGAGGGTTCCAGGGACTGCGGTATATTTGGTTTTCCCGGCTTCAATGGCTTTGTTTGCGGCTTTTTTGATGTGCTCAGGGGTATCAAAATCCGGCTCACCTGCTCCCAGCCCGATCACATCGCGTCCGGCTGCCCGTAATTCTGCTGCTTTTGTGGTAACGGCAATTGTTGGAGAGGGCTTAATGCGGGAAAGACGTGAAGCGATAATAGACATGGGTCGGGCCTTTCAAGAGGGCTGATTTTCAAGGTTTTGGTGCAATTACGCAAAATATTACGTTAAATAAAAGAAAAATGCTTTATTTTTTTGTAAATAACCTTATCTAAGGTTTGACTCCCCGCATATACGTGCGAAAAGGGAGGCTATATCTCCATTGGTGCTTAAAAATGTCAATGGTTTTGGATGAGATGCAGGAGCTAAAGTGATGTCAGCGGACGAAATCGTCGAAGTTTCCCCCCAAACCGCCGATCAATGGCGGGAAAGCGGTGAGGCGATTCTTATTGATGTGCGGGAAACCAGCGAATATGACTATGAGCATATTCCCGGTTCATTATTGCTGCCCCTCTCTTTCCTCGATGCGGATGTTTTTCCTCCCCTCAAAGATAAAAAACTGGTGATGATTTGCGCCATGGGAAAACGCTCGGCGGCGGCTTACAAGCAGTTGGTTAAGGTTGGTTATGAAAACCTGTTTAACCTTGAAGGCGGAATTGGCGCCTGGCGTAATGCAGAGTTAGAACTGCAAGGGGTGCGATTCGAAGAAGAAGATTACTCGGTATAGAGGCGTTGTGTTGACCTTAGGGTGTTATCGCCTTTGGGTTTATTTAACTGTCTATTAATTCGCCCTATAGAGCTTTGATATACCCGTAACTATTTGAAAAACAAAAAGTTTATTTGGATTTGGCAATATGGGGGTAAACCCTAATAAATCTAAGGTTATTAACCAAAGTCAATGTTTGTCCCTCCCCCCAAGCGTAATGTCCGATAACCGTATAAGGACTATTGCTGTGGGGGTGATAATTCTGATCTATACGGATATCCTTTAGGCCAAAACCTAAGGAAAGCGTAGGGGAAAACAGTGCTCGCCAACCAAAAGGTTAGCCGTTTTCAGTTATTACGTCGAGGCTTCGGCGGTGATTTTAAGGGGGCTTTACGCCCTCCTTTAGCCACGGAAGCCGAGGCATTTACCGACATTTGTGACCGTTCGGGCCGGTGTATTAAAGCTTGCCCGGAGGGCATCATTATTCGTGGTAGTGGTGAATTCCCTGAAATTGATTTTTCAAAAGGGGAATGCACCTTCTGTTACGACTGTGTTAAAGCTTGCAAAAGCGGTGCCCTCAAAAAAAACGTCCTAAACAATCAAGCTAACGACCAACAGCCTTGGACTTACAAGGCGGTTATTGGTGGTGGCTGTCTTTCTGCAAACGGGGTGACTTGCCGTGTTTGTGGGGACCTATGTGACAGCCGTGCCATTAAATTTCGACTAGCCGTTGGGGGGAAAGCATTCCCTGAACTTACGCTTAAAGACTGTACCGGGTGCGGCGCTTGCGTTGCTCCCTGCCCCACAAAAGCAATTTCAATTAACGATGAGGAAATGGAGAGGAGGGAGAGCCAATGAGTATTTCTGGGTTGGTTGTTCACTCTACGCCTGAAAAGGCTCCTGGAGTGAAAACTCAGCTAACGGATATCCCCGGTGTTGAAGTTCATGCCGCAATGGAAGATGGCCGCATGGTCGTGACCGTTGACCAATTGGACGATAAAGCATCCGCCGATATCCTTTTTAAAATCAAAGACTTAGAAGGGGTGGTCGATGCTGCCCTCGTTTACAACTACTTCGACCAGGGACCAGATTCCGCTAAGGAGGAGTTACAATGAAACTAACAAGACGTGATTTTATTAAGGCCAATGCAGCAACTGCTGCGGCCACTGCTGCTGGTATTGCCCTGCCGGGTATCAGCAGTGCCAACGCTGCCGATGATGGCATCCGTTGGGACAAAGGCGCATGTCGCTTCTGCGGCACCGGCTGTGGCGTTCTTTTGGGCGTTAAAGACGGTAAGATGGTTGCCACACAAGGCGATCCTGATGCGCCGGTAAACAAAGGTCTTAACTGCATTAAAGGTTATTTCCTTTCCAAAATTATGTACGGTGCTGACCGTCTGACTAAACCTTTGCTTCGCGGCAAAGGGGGCAAGTTCGACAAAGCATCCAACGAATGGTCTGAAATTTCTTGGGACCAGGCCTACGACATCATGGCTGAAAAGTGGAAAGCCGCTATCGATCCGAACGATCCTAAAGGGGCTACTAAAGTTGGTATGTTCGGCTCAGGTCAATGGACTGTCTTTGAAGGTTATGCTGCTTCCAAATTGATGAAAGCTGGCTTGCGTTCAAACAACATCGACCCTAACGCGCGTCACTGCATGGCTTCTGCCGTGGGGGCGTTCATGCGGGCCTTTGGTATTGATGAACCAATGGGTTGCTACGATGATCTGGAACATGCTGATGTGTTCGTCCTTTGGGGCGCTAACATGGCAGAAATGCATCCAATCTTGTGGTCCCGTCTCACCGACACCCGTTTGACCAAAAAAGGTTGCGAAGTTCACGTTCTCTCTACCTACGAACATCGTAGCTTTGAGTTGGCTGACAACGGCATGATCTTCACGCCACAAACGGATTTGGCAATTGCCAACTATATTGCCAACTACATCCTGACTAACAATGCTCAAAATGACGACTTCCTGGCCAAGAATGTTAACTTGACCAAAACAGTAACCGATATTGGTTATGGCCTGCGTCCAGAGCATCCCCTAGAAAAAGCCAAAAAAGGTACAGGTGGAAAACTTTCCAAAATTACCATGGCTGACTACAAAGAAGCTGTTTCCAAATACACCCTGGAATATACCGCTGAATTAAGTGGTGTTCCTGCGGCTAACTTGGAACGTTTGGCGAAAGCTTATGCCGATCCTAAGAAAAAAGTGATGTCTCTGTGGACAATGGGTATGAACCAACACACCCGTGGTGTTTGGATCAATGGCCTTGTTTACAACATCCACTTAATGATGGGCAAAATCTCTGAGCCTGGCAACAGTCCGTTCTCTCTCACTGGTCAGCCATCTGCTTGTGGTACGGCTCGTGAAGTTGGCACATTCGCACACCGCCTTCCTGCCGACCTGGTGGTCATGAACGAAGGCCATCGTGCGGCTGCTGAGAAAATCTGGAAAATTCCTACGGGGGTTATTCCACCTAAGCCTGGCTACCATGCCGTGCTGCAAAACCGTATGTTGAAAGACGGCAAGCTCAATGCTTATTGGGTGATGTGTACGAACAACATGCAAGCCGCTCCCAACATGAACGAAGAAGGTCTGCCAGGGTATCGTAACCCTAAAAACTTCATCGTTGTGTCTGACCCTTACTTCACTGTAACGGCTCAAGCCGCTGATCTTGTGCTTCCAACCGCTATGTGGATGGAAAAAGAAGGGGCCTATGGTAATGCAGAACGTCGTACCCAGTTCTGGCGTCAGCAAGTGAAAGCTCCTGGTGAGTCTCAATCTGATCTTATGCAGTTGGTAGAATTTTCCAAACGCTTCAAACTTTCTGAAGTATGGACCAAAGAATCTATCGCCGCATCAGGCTATGCCGCTGATAAGACTCTCTACGAAGTGCTCTTTGCCAATGGTGAAACCAACAAATTCCCTAAACAGGACGTTGTTGATGGCTCCGGAAATAAGTACGAAAACGACGAAATGGATAAATTTGGATTCTATGTCCAAAAAGGTATCTTCGAAGAATATCGTCGTTTCCAAACAGAAGGACCTAAAAAAGGCCATGAAATGGCACCGTTCGACACTTACCACCAAGTTCGGGGTCAGCGTTGGCCTGTCATTGATGGCAAAGAGACCTTGTGGCGTTTCCGAGAAGGCTATGACCCCCACGTCAAAAAAGGCGAAGGTGTTAAGTTCTACGGCAAGCCTGATGGTAAAGCGAATATCATCTTTGCTCCCTACGAGCCTGCTGCGGAGTCTCCAGACAAAGACTTCCCGTTCTGGCTCTCCACAGGCCGTGTTCTAGAGCATTGGCACTCTGGGTCTATGACCCGTCGTGTCCCTGAGCTCTATCGTGCTTATCCAAATGCAAAACTTTACATGCATCCAGATGACGCGAAAGCACAAGGCTTCAAACGGGGCGATGCTGTGAAGCTTTCAACCCGCCGTGGTGAACTCGAAACCCGTGTTGAAACCCGTGGCCGTAACAAGCCACCTAAAGGATTGGTTTACATTCCTTGGTTTGACGCAGGTCAGTTGGTTAACAAACTGACGCTCGATGCCACCGATCCGCTCTCTAAAGAGACGGATTTCAAGAAGTGCGCATGCAAGGTTGAAAAGGCCTAGTAGTGTGATGGGGGGGAGCACATTGGTGATTAAAGGAAAGAGAATCCAATGAGCAAATCCATCTCTAGTCGTGCGCAAGGCACTAGCTCAAGCAGGCGGCAATTCCTGGCAGATTCTGCCAGAACTGCTTGTGGAGTTGGGGTCTTTGGGCTGGGGCTTGGGCTGTATGCAAACAGTGCCAAGTCAAAGCCTGCGATGGCCTTGCGCCCACCCGGGGCTGGCCTTGAGAAAGATTTTCTCGGGGCGTGTATCCGGTGTGGATTGTGTGTCCGCGATTGTCCTTGGGGGACGTTGCGTCTGTCTGAGTTAGGCGACGACGTTACCGTAGGGACACCATACTTTGTTGCCAGGGAGGTGCCGTGTGAGATGTGTGATGACATCCCTTGCGTCCCTGCCTGTCCAACCGGAGCCCTTGATCAGGCTCTGACTAAAATTGACGACGCCCGTATGGGACTGGCCGTGTTAATCGACCAGGAATCATGTTTGAACTTTTTGGGTCTTCGTTGTGATGTTTGTTACCGGGTCTGCCCTGTCATCGACAAGGCGATCACCCTGGAACGCTCTCACAACTTTAGAACCGACAAGCACACCATGTTCATCCCAACAGTGCATTCTGACCATTGCACTGGCTGCGGGAAATGTGAACGCTCTTGTGTCCTTGAAACGGCGGCAATCCGTGTATTGCCCCATGAATTGGCCAAGGGGCAGATCGGCAAGCACTACAAGCTTGGTTGGAAAGAGAAAGAGAAAAAAGGCGAGGCATTGGTTAAAGGTATCATTGATACACCAGACCGATTGCCGAGCACGCTTCCCAATGGCGTAGGAGGGGGTGCAAAATGACTGTTGTTAATAATCATCTTCTCGGCAAAGACGCCAGAGCGGAAAAAGGCTGGTACGGGTCACATAAGTGGCTGGTCCTGCGTCGGATTTCTCAATTCTTCTTCCTGGCTGTGTTTTTAGTAGGGCCACTGACCGGTTTTTGGCTGGTAAAAGGTAACTTGGCAGGGTCCCTAACCCTCGATTTCTTACCTTTGACCGATCCGTTCATGCTTGTACAATCCTTGTTTGCCGGGCACTCGATTGCCACGGATGCCCTTGTCGGGGCCGCCATTGTTGTCGTTGCTTATGCACTCGTGGGAGGGCGGGCCTATTGTTCTTGGGTTTGTCCTATCAACGTCGTTACCGATGGGTCTAATTGGTTGCGCCAAAGAATGGGTCTTAAAGGGGGTGTTCAACTCTCTCGTAAAACCCGTTATTGGGTGCTTGCCATGTGTGTCGCTGCTTCAGCTGCAACCGGGGCCATCGTTTGGGAAATGGTTAACCCCATCACCATTTTACAACGGGGACTTATCTTCGGAGTAGGGTTTGCCTGGGCGGTTGTCCTGGCGGTCTTCCTTTTCGACTGGTTTGTCAGCCGCCGGGGATGGTGTTCGCATATTTGTCCGGTGGGGGCGTTTTATTCTCTGATCGGCATGCTGAGCTTAACCCGCGTGAGTGCGGTACGGCGCAGTGCTTGCAACAATTGTATGGACTGTTACGCAGTTTGCCCCGAGCCGCAGGTGATTTCACCCGCACTAAAGGGTGAAGAAAAAGGAGTGGGGCCGATCATCCTGTCTTCTGACTGCACTAACTGCGGAAGATGCATCGACGTATGTGCACCTGATGTTTTCGAATTCACCACTCGGTTTAATGGCGAGGTCGAGCAATCGGCTCCCGCTTTAAAAGAGGCTGCTTAGATGTTGAACTTGAGCACTCTGAGAACTGAGAACGGAACAGATAAAGACCTATTCTTAGAAGGAGGTTCCACTATGAAAAAGTTCATCCTCGCGACAGCGGCCCTGTTTATGGTCGTTGCCCTTGCCTTACCACAGGTAGCTCAAGCTGGCTCAATGTCCCTTCGGGGCGATAAAGAATTGTCAGCAGCTTCCGACAATCCTGATATGGCCAAACTTAAATTGGACGAAGAAAGCTTTAAGAGAAACTATAAGCAACAACCACCGCTTATTCCTCACAAAGTGAAAAAATATCAGATCAACCTGAAAAACAACCGTTGCCTTAAATGCCATGACAAGCCGAACTATAAGGAAGAAGAAGCTCCGATGATCGGCAAGTCTCACTACATGACGAAAGACGGTAAAGAAGGTGAGGAAATCAACATGGGTCGCTACTTCTGCACCCAATGCCACGTAGGCCAAACCGTTGCGAAGCCTCTGGTAGAAAACACCTTCTCAGGCGCAAAATAATCAGCGTTTGAGAAAATACGAATATCTCCTGAGTCATCAGGAGGGCTAAAGAGGGCGGTTACCGGAAACGGTAGCTGCCCTTTTTTGTTTGGAAACATTAAATGCAAACCGCTTTAATGCGCGTTTCAAAAGTCAGAAATTTATTGCCGTTCCAATAAATGGAACGTGGTATAAGGTGGAATCAGACATCCATTTCCAACTCGGCATCGGCGATCACCCCCGCAAGGCGAACAGCAGAACCGTATTCCTCGGTAACAAGTAACCCGTTTTCACCATAAGACCCAAGCCCGGCGAGATAAGCCGCTTGGCGCCAACTGATTTCCCCTTTCATGCCCTTTTTCTTGTCGCTCATATCAAGGGGGATAAAGGCGGGAACCGCGATGGCGGCATGGCCGAGGTCTTCAAGGTGGCGCACCACGGAATGACAAGCTCGTGCCGTTTCGTTGTAGGTGTGAATGGTATCGAATTGGCGTACTTCATTGGTCTTGGAAGAGAGTGCTGCCAGACTATGGCGTGAAACAACGACGATGACCCTTTTGGCAGTTGGTAAAAGGCGATCCATTGATTCTCTATAGTCGCTGAGTTTTTCCGTTGAGGTAATACCGACCAAGTTGGCACCATTGGTTAGGGCCACTTTTTTAATATCTGATGTAACCGTCATATTTACCCTCTCTTAAAAAAGTTCAATATGACCTTACCCAGTTCTGTGCCTATTGGCTACTTACTCATAAAGGCCATACGGCTTTAGCGTGGTTGTCGCCAGGAATTGAATGACGAAAAGTATTCGATCGTTGCAGGTTATTTAGAGAATTTCTAACCCATAACCAACAGCTAAAGAAGCAAGTCTGTCGATGAGATTCTCTTCCGGTACGGGAGGGGGGCCAAGAGAGGTTGATTTGTTATTTTGCCATAGGAAAATAGCGGGGGAAGCTTCCTTTGAAACCGTAATTGCCATTCCTCCCTTTTTAATATGTTCAGCGATCAAAGGGTCTTCTGAGTTTGGCCCAATCCAACAGATAGGCACTTGCTTATCTTCAAGGTTAAAGCTTTGGCACAAGGGATCTTCACTATTAAGAATAATGAGTTTCCGTGCTGCCTGGGTGATGAGGCTCATTCCTTGATAAACCTGTTGAGTGCTGAGCGACGTTGGGTTCTTTGCAACTTCTCGGGAAGGGGCGATGATGGCGGCAATGTCGACGAGATCAATGCCTAGTCCCTCCGCTTGAAATTTTTCGCAGGAATATTGAATGACCGCCGCTTCGCTAATGGGGTCGTTTAAAACAAGGTGAGCCCCTAACCCCCCTGTCGCATCTTGTTGTGAAATAACGGTGTTATTGATTGATGCACCTTGAGAGGTCGCGAGCCCAACCTGAGACCAGGTTTTGCCAATGAAGTCTGCTATGGCCCGCGCGGTGCTTGTTTGGCCAAGGGTTGCGACGGTGGGAATGCGCCCATCGCAACCGGGCTTAAAGAACCCGTCCAATATAGCGGCTATGATTTCTGGATTGCCTGCCCGGATATGTTTTTTTACTCCCGGTGTCGGGTTAACTTCGATGATTTTCCCGCCGACCTCTGTCCAGGGGCGACTGATATCAGGGCTAATAAAATCAACGCCAGCAATATCAAGTCTGCTTAGGCGGGCGACCCGTTCAAAGAGTGCTTTGTTGAGAGGGTGTATGGCTTTCGTTACATCTATCGCTGAGCGATCTTTCGATGTTTTCCACCAGCGGCGCAGAATGACTGGATGACCATCAGGTGGTATTGATTGCAAGCTTAACTGGTCTTCCCGGAGAGTTTGTTGAATTTCGCCATCAATCTCGATTGAGGCCCAGCATAAAAAATCCTGTTTTCCCCGATTGGGGGAGGCATTGGCCTGGGTTATTAATTCGTCAATTGTTGAGCAGCCATCGCCAATAACCTGGGTTGGAATATTTTCTGCCGCTGCGATAATTTGTCCTTCGAAAAGAATGACCCGATAGTCTTTTCCGGTGACCTGTTCTTCTACCAGCACATCCCCGTAAGGACGGGCTTTTTCATAAGCTTTAAGAAGCTGTGGTTGGGTTTCAATATTGATGGTCACCGCGACGCCAATATCCGTCTTGTTGGGCTTAACAACGACGGGGTAACCAAGTTTTTCGGCGGTTGATATGGCGCGCTCAGTTGAGTTGGCAATGAAATGTTGCGGAACGGGAACACCAAGGCTTCCCAGTATATCGCAGGTAACCTTTTTAGCTGTTGCGAGTTCGGTGGCGAGTTTTGCTGTCTGATCGGTATAGTTTCTTAAAAACCACTTTTGTTTATGGCCCTGGCCCATTTGTATGACAGGTTGGTTGGGGTGGACACGTGCCCACGGAATTCCCCGGCGTTCACCTTCCCAAATAAATCGGCGGTTTAAAATACCGATAGTGTATTTTGCTAAACTCTCAATTGAGGCGGATAGTTGTCCTTTTAGTTCTTGGGAGGGGTTCTGGCTTAAGGCCATTTTGATTAGCTTAAAGGCATTTTGCCCGGCGAGGAGGCCCAGAGTTCGATCCCTATATTCAAAATGAATAATGACCTCGTTTTCTGAAATTCGTGAGCTAAAAAACTCAACAATAAATCCAAACTCCCTTTGCAGCGCAAGGGCGACTTGGGCCGTCATTTCCCCTATTGATTTTGGCTCACCATCTGGAAACAGGTGCAAGGGGTCTTGTTCGGGAAATGGGCGTTGAGGAACGGGGGGGAATTCAGTTTTTAATCGGTTTGCTGCTAGGTGAATTTGTTCTTGAGTAATGTTATCCTCTGTGTCGAGAGAGAACACCATTCGAATAACAGGCGCTTGATTAATCAAACTGGGGCCTTGATAGATATGCTGGTGGCGCAGCCTCATAGCGGTTCTCTGAGTTTGATTAATATGATCTTTATCGAGTCCTCCCAACTGTAAGGTTTTTTAACCGTCGGTTCTACGAATTATTCGCCTCTGCCCAGCCGACCATCACTTTCCCCCATCGTTCTGCCGTCTCTGCATCCATATCAAAGATGGTGAAACGCTTCCCTTCTTTAATTCGCAGGCGTAGGAGCTTGGTCTCTCCTTCGTAATCGACTTCGAGGAGTTCAATCTGTTGATGGAAGGGGGCAGTGAATTTGTCGAGAGATTTGACCGCTTCCATTTTACCCGCCCCAGGTAAAGGCGGTTTCGACCTTTAATTCCCAGTCACGCGGGGTGTCAGGGAAGTCGGGTTTGATGTCCATACTGAGCAATAGGCCGCCGTCTTTACCGATTTTACCGACGACCGTAAGCAGGTCTTTAAAAGTTTCCGCCTCTTTGTGGCGGATGATGATATCGCTGAGATTAATTGGTGTTGTCATAGCAGGTCTGTATCCTTTGTCTTAAGCGAGCGTGTTCCAATCGGTTCCTGTTATTCTATCGAAATATCTCGCCCGGTACATCAAACGTTTTTTGCTCTGGTCGTCATCATCTTCAAAACTTGTGCGGGTGTGGAGAACATTGTTGCCGATCAGGCCCTGGCCCGGCTCTAAGGTATGCTCAAAAATATAGGGGTTGTCATCCTGATGTAGAATTTCCAACAGCCTCTGCCGGGCTTTTTCAACTTCAGGCTTCTCGTTCCAAATGACATGACGTTTGCGGATTGTATACCGCATGTGCAGGTTGTCGTTGATCACGGAGAAAATAGGCCCGGTGCGTGACCCGCGAATAAATTCACCGCCTTCTTCATTAGGCGGAATGGTCATGGCATCAGGTTCCATTAAGGCGGCGACGTAGTCAGGGTTTTCATCCCTCAAAAGAATATAGACCATCTCGTGGTCCATGAGGGAATTGCGCCCGCCCTCTTTGGCGGGGCATTCGCAATGAAGAATTAGGGCTCTGATCTGATGGTCCAATTCATTGTAATAGCCATCGGTATGCCAACTGATTGGACGGGTGGTATAGGGGATGTATCCGGCGCGACGCTCTCCTTCACAGGAAACCGTGAGAGCGGTGACCGCATCTTCACCCGTGAGTAAAGGCTGATCGCGGGACATAACGCCAAAATGCCTGCCAATATTAACCGGAATATCAATCCCTTTTCGAGGTGTTGTGGCATAAACGGCCATGTTGGCTTTACGGACCCGCTCCAGTATGGCAGAGGTCTCAGCTTGGGTAATATTGTCAGGGTCATTTATTGCAACGACCAAATCCCCCACTTGTTTTGGATGCGATTCGAGCTTTCTGTCGCGCCAAACTTTGTATGCGTCATCATTTGTTAGATTAAAGGGGCTCTTTTGATCAATCATTACCGTGGAAATCCCTGTTTTTTCGTAATATTACGAAAATTGAATATAACTTGCTTGATAATTTATATTTTTTGAATATGATTTGTCCAGTCGACGTTTTAAAGATCGACAATTAATTGATAATACAGGCCGGAAAACAATAATAAACGGCTTTGTAAGTGAGTACAGGGCGGGGCATTATAAGTTTGACCCCATAAAGTGGTGAGTAGCCAAAGCAGGTGAAAGACCCAAAGGCGATTGGAGTGTGACCGTGACCAAAAAAGAACACGATACCCCTCTGCTTGACGAGCTTAAGGATGGCCCATGGCCGAGCTTTGTCAACGGATTGAAGCGTTTGTCCAAGGATGAGGGCAAGCAGTATGCAGATCAAATGAAGGATTTGCTTGGCCAGTTGGAACATTCATATGAAACCCGGCGAGGGTATTGGAAAGGCGGCACTGTGAGTGTCTTTGGTTATGGCGGCGGTGTTATTCCCCGTTTTTCTGAAGCCTCCGATAAATTCCCCGAGTCGTCTGAGTTCCATACCTTGCGGATTATGCCTCCGGCAGGAAATCATTACGACACAGATACCCTTCGCAAGATGTGTGATATCTGGGAAGAGCATGGTTCTGGCCTGATTGCTTTCCATGGTCAATCTGGTGACATCATGTTCCAGGGTTGCTCAACCGAAAATGTACAGCCTGCCTTTGATAAAATCAATGAGATGGGCTTTGATATGGGTGGCGCAGGCCCGGCTCTCAGAACGGCAATGAGCTGTGTTGGGCAAGCCCGTTGCGAGATGTCCTGTTATAACGAGCAGAAAGCCCACCGCACCATCATCAACGAATTCCTTGATGAGATGCACCGTCCGGCACTGCCTTATAAGATGAAGTTCAAGTTCTCCGGTTGTCCAAACGACTGTGTAAACGCCATCCAACGGGCTGACTTTGCTGTTATCGGCACCTGGCGTGATGATATGAAAGTCAATCAGGACGAAGTTAAAAAATACGTTTCTGACGTGGGGCGTAAATATACCATCGATAATGTCATCACCCGTTGCCCGACCAATGCCTTGAGTCTTAATGATGATGATACGCTGGATGTGGACAACAAAAGCTGTGTCCGTTGCATGCACTGCCTCAACGTGATGAACAAAGCCCTGTCTCCAGGAGACGATAAAGGGGTAACCATTCTAATTGGTGGTAAGCGTTCTCTTAAAATTGGTGATCAAATGGGGTCTGTCATCAAGCCCTTTATTAAGCTGGAATCGGAAGAAGATTACGAAGCTCTGACCGAGTTCGCTGAAGAGGTAATTGACTTTTTTGCGGAGAATGCTCTTGAGCATGAGCGGATTGGCGAGACCATTGATCGGATTGGTCTGTCGAGCTTCTTGGATGCTTTGGAAGTGGATGTCGATCCCAATATGATTGCCCAGCCACGGAGCAATTCATACGTCCGCATGGATGACTGGGATGAACAAGCTGAAAAGTGGAATGAGCGTAAAGCTAATTCTGCTGATGCAGCTGAGTAGGGGAGGATTTAAGAGATGAGTGAAGCAGAAGCAATGCCACGGCGCCCAGATGAACATGGGGTTCCGGATCCATTTCCCTTCATGCACCCGGTGCTGAAAGCAAATTTCGGCAATTGGGATTATCATGATCGTCCTCGTCCGGGTGTTTTGCGACACGTGTCAAAAGACGGTGTTGAAGTGTGGACCGTTCGGGCAGGTACCCAACGTCAAATGGATGTCCATACCATACGTTTGCTTTGTGATATTGGCGATCAATTTGCCGAAGGACATGTGCGTTTTACCACGCGTAGCAACATTGAATTTATGGTCAGCACAGTTGATAAAGTTAATCCTCTGGTGGAGAAACTTCAAAGTGAAGGCTTCCCTGTGGGGGGGACTGGAAACTCTGTTTCCATGATCTCGCACACCCAGGGATGGTTGCATTGCGACATTCCCGGCACCGATGCTTCTGGTGTGGTGAAGTCGCTGATGGATATGATGTACGAAGAGTTCATCAATGAAGATATGCCCAACCGGGTTCGCATCACCACCTCATGCTGCCAAATTAACTGTGGCGGACAAGGTGATATCGCCATCAACGTTCAATATACCAAGCCGCCCGTGATTAACCATGATTTGGTGGCAAACGTTTGTGAACGCCCGGCGGTTGTGGCCCGTTGCCCGGTAGCCGCTATTCGCCCGGCTATGGTTAATGGCAAGGCATCGCTGGAAGTTGACGAAAAGAAATGTGTCTGCTGTGGCGCATGTTATCCGCCATGCCCGCCTATGCAAATTAACAGCGATGAATCTACCAAAATAGCTATTTGGGTTGGCGGTAAGCACTCAAATGCACGCAGCAAACCAGCTTTCCATAAACTGGTTGTTTCCAATCTGCCGAATAACGCTCCACGTTGGCCAGAAGTGGCTGAAGTGGTTCGTAAAATCCTCACGGCCTATAAGGAAGACGCCAAAGATTGGGAGCGGGTTGGAGAATGGATTGATCGGATCGGTTGGCCTCGTTTCTTTGAGATGACAGAGACACCCTTTACCCGTCACCACATCGATGACTATCGCGGTGGCCGACACAACCTTAATACCTCAACCCATATCCATTTCTAGACCTTGCGGGGGGATGTGAGAAAATGAAGTTTGGAATACTCATCAATGAGGGGCCGTTTACCCATCAGGCATCTGATACGGCTTATCATTTCGCCAAAAACGCCTTAGCGAAGGGCCACGAGATTAATCGTGTGTTCTTCTATAACGACGGTGTTAATAACGCCAACAAGCTTTCTGAGCCGCAGGCCGATGACCGTAATTTGGTTAAGCTTTGGTCAGAGCTGGCTGTCGAGCATAAGCTTGACCTTGTGGTTTGTGTGGCGGCGGCACTTCGTCGGGGGATCAAAGATGAATTGATCCCCGAAGGGTTCAGAATTTCCGGTCTTGGTCAGCTTGTTGAAGCGGGCATTGAAGGCGACCGGTTAATGGTTTTTGGAGATTAGTATTATGGAAGATGATGAATTCGAAGGTGAAGTAAAACGCTTCCTTTATGTTAATCGTAAAGCCCCTCACGGCACCATCTATGCGCTGGAAACTTTAGAGACGGTTTTGATTGCCGCTGCTTTTGACCAGGATGTGAGCATGGTGTTCCTTGATGATGGCGTTTACCAAATCAAAAAAGACTGGGACACCACCAACGTTAACATGAAAAACTTCTCAAAAACCTATCGGGCCTTAGATGGTTACGATGTTGAGAAGCTTTACGTTGAAAAGGAATCCATGGAGGCCCGTGGGCTGACTGAGGACGACTTGATTGTTGATGTTGAAGTCCTTTCTGCAGCCGAATTGAGCGACCTGATGGATGCTCAAGACGTTGTGATTTCATCTTAAGGGGGCGACTTAATTATGATGCTACACACAGTAAACAAATCGCCCTTTGAGCGAAATGCTCTTTCAAGTTGCTTGCGCCTTGCCAAAAAAGGCAGTGGTATTCTTCTGATCGAAGATGCAGTTTATGGGGCTTTGGCTGATAATGCCGAGGGCAAGAAGCTGGCAGCGAAAAGTGGGGACTTTAAACTCTATGTACTTGGCCCGGATTTAGAGGCACGGGGCATGGCTGATAAACCCCTTGTTGATGGCGTCACCGTTGTTGATTACGGTGGTTTTGTCGACCTCGCTGCTGAGCACGATGCCGTGCAATCTTGGCTTTAAAAAAATATAACTATCCCAACGGAGGAAATAACCATGGAATATACACTAGACGGCGCAACCTATGCTGCTGATGAAGAAGGCTACTTGACCGACCTTAGCCAATGGAACGAAAAACTTGCCGTTCTTATTGCCGAAGATGAAAAAATCGAAATGGCTGATGATCACTGGGAAGTGGTCAATTTCCTGCGGGAATACTACGAAGAGTATCAAATTGCACCGGCAATCCGGGTGCTGACCAAAGCGGTTAAGAAAAAACTCGGTGCCGATAAAGGCAACAGCAAATACCTTTATGAGCTGTTCCCCTATGGCCCTGCTAAACAAGCCTGTAAAATTGCTGGCTTGCCTAAGCCAACAGGCTGTATCTAAAGACGGATATTTATCTAGAGGGACGAGGCAATAAGTTAAAATACTAATTGCAAATTTCTCCGTCATCACCGGGCTTGACCCGGTGACCCACGCCTTCTTCTGAGATTGCCCCAGATTGAAAGACGTGGATACCCGGCTCAAGGCCGGGCATGACGATATTTTTGCTGCCTCGACTAAGTACGGAGTTATCGGGGAACGATAGGAAATGATATGCTGACGACGATCTATGCCATCCTTTTTTATGTCGCCACACTGATTTTTGTCGGTGGGTTGGCCTATAGGATTCGCACTTATTTCGTGACGCCAGCTCCCCTGAAAATCGCCACCACACCCGCTCCGACGACCATGGGCGGCGTGGTTTTTCGCATGACCCGGGAAGTTGCTCTGTTTGAAAGCCTGTTTAAATCCAACAAGTGGATTTGGCTTTTCGGCTACGTTTTCCACGTGGCTCTGGCCTTGGTTGTTCTCCGGCATCTACGCTATTTTATTGAACCAGTCTGGACATGGGTCGTCCTGGTTCAGCCCTTCGGAATCTATGCAGGACTGGCGATGGTAGGCGCTTTGGCTGGCCTGTGGTTCCGAAGGTTTGCCGTTGCCCGCGTGCGCTATATCAGCAATCCCTCAGATCATTTGATGCTGGCGATGCTGATTTTGATTGGTCTCAGTGGCTTGGGGATGAAATTTGTTGCCCATGCCGATATCGTGGCGGTGAAAGCCTTCACCATGGGCTTGATGACTTTTGACTGGCAGCCACTGCCTGCTCATCCAGCACTTTTGATCCATCTGGGTTTGGTTGCTCTGCTGATGATTATTTTCCCCTTCAGCAAACTTCTGCACGCCCCCGGCGTGTTCTTTAGCCCGACCCGAAATCAGGTAGATAATCCACGGGAAAAACGTCATTTGGCTCCCTGGGCCGCTAAATTAGAAACGAAAGCGGGGGAGTAAAGCCATGGGTGAATATGAAGTTCCTGAAATGGATGATTACGCGAAAACGCCAGAATTAGCCCCTTGTTCCATGGCTCACAGCCAACCTTTTATTGCTGCCCCAGATCACCAGCAAGCTCTCGGTTTTCCAGGGGAGCTGGTCGATAACTGGCAAGAAAAAGCCATTGAAAAATTCGGTGAGTTGCTCACCAAATATCGCTCCCTTAAAGTTTACATGGATAGCTGCGTCAAATGTGGTGCCTGCACCGATAAATGCCATTACTTCCTTGGCACAGGTGACCCTAAAAATATGCCGGTGGCCCGTCAGGATTTGATGCGTAAAATTTACCGCCGATATTTTACCTTTGCCGGAAAATATTTCCCCTGGCTGGTGGGTGCCGAAGACCTGACCAAAGAAGTCTTGGATGACTGGTATAGTTATTTCCATCAATGTTCCCAATGCCGCCGTTGTTCGGTTTATTGCCCCTATGGCATTGATACGGCTGAAATTTCCATGGCAGCCCGTGAGATCATGGATCATATCGGCACCGGGCAAAAATACTGCAACGAAATCATTGGTAAGGTCCATGTGCTGGGCAATAACCTCGGTCTGCCCCCCAAAGCCCTAAGGGCGACACTGGAAGATTTAGAAGAAGATATTTTCGATGATACGGAAGTGAGTGTTCGCCTGCCTTTGGATGAAAAAGGAGCCGATGTTCTTTTGGTGACGCCAAGTGCAGATTTCTTTGCCGAACCTCATATTGATGGCCTGATCGGTTATGCTAAGGTTTTCCATCAATCAGGGACAAGCTGGACCTTAAGTTCTTACGCTTCTGAAGCGGCAAACTTTGCGATGTTCATTGGCTCCTACGAGCAAATGCAACAGATCGCTGAGCGTATTCGTAAAGCCGCCCAAGACTTGGGTGTGAAGCGGATCGTGGTTGGTGAGTGTGGTCATGCCTGGCGGGTGGCATATAATTTCTGGAACACCTTAGCCGGCCCCTTTGATTTCCTTGACCAGTCCGTGCCCTCGCCCATGCATATTACAGAATTTACCTATCGGTTGATCGAAGAAGGTAAGTTGGAACTGGATAAGTCCCAGAACGACCATATGACCTTGACCTTTCATGATTCCTGTAACGTCGCGCGGGCCTCACGTATCGGCGATGATGCGGGGGGGCAGTTCTTCTATCCCCGGGCGGTGATCAAGGCTGTTTGTAACAACTATGTTGATATGGCCCCCGATACCATCCACGAGCATACCTATTGCTGTGGCGGCGGTGGTGGCCTGTTGACTGATGATTTGATGGAACTGCGTGTTAAAGGGGCCAAGCCCCGCATGGAAGCGTTGAACCAGGTTACTAAGAATGACGGCGTGACCCACATGGCGGCTATTTGCGCGATCTGTAAAAGCCAGTTCTCCAAGGTTATGCCTAAGTACGGTTTCGAAATGGATGGTATTGTCTCTGTCCACCAATTGGTGAGCAATGCCCTCGTTATGGAGCCGGATGAAGTCGAAGAAGATGGGGAAGAGGCCGATGATAACGGCCCATCCGAAGATCAAATTGATGAACGGGAAGAGGCTTAAGTCATGAATGATATGTCCGATAAGACCCTGATTACCAAGCGCCGTTATAAAGACGGGGATCACAAACCAACTCGCCTGGTTGAAAAAATTTTCACGGCGGGCTATTCCCATAAATGCCCTACTTATGTGCACCGGACCCCTCCGTGCCAAGGGAGTTGCCCTTCAGGCCATGATATCCGAGGCTGGTTGGCTATTGCGCGGGGCATGGATAAGCCTC
Organism: uncultured Thalassospiraceae bacterium; assembly: GCA_965368165.1. Classification (GTDB taxonomy): domain Bacteria; phylum Pseudomonadota; class Alphaproteobacteria; order Rhodospirillales; family JAPHRK01; genus JAPHRK01. Next base: position 108,042 of record CBDULT010000006.1, read on the forward strand.
CGGTTGAAGGTATGGCCTGGCAGGAATATGCTTTTCTGCGCATGGTCGAAGCCAACCCATTCCCTTCCACCATGGGGCGGGTCTGTCCGGCCCCTTGTGAAGACGGCTGTAATCGTAATGAAGTCGAAGATTATGTCGGTATCAATGCCGTAGAACAATATGTCGGTGACTGGGCCATCGAGAATAAGCTCCGTTTGCCTATGCCTGAGAGCGAGACGGGCAAAAAGGTTGCGGTTATTGGCGGCGGGCCGGCTGGTCTTGCGGCGGCTTATGCTTTGAGAAAAAAAGGTCACGGCGTAACCATCTTTGAATCCCATGACGAACTCGGTGGCATGATGCGCTATGGCATCCCGGGCTACCGGACACCTCGGGCCATGCTGGATGCAGAAATTGGTCGTATCGTTGATACAGGGGTTGAAGTCAAAACCGGGGTTCGCGTCGGTAAGGACATTTCTATTGATGATCTTGACAACCAGTATGATGCAATCTTCTGGGGTCTCGGGGCGCAAAAAGGTCGCCCGCTTCCGGTTCCTGGTTTTGATGCCCCAAACTGTCTCAGTGGTGTGGCTTTCCTAGATGCCTTTAACAAAGGCCGCCTCCAGTTTGCTGCCAACAAAGTTGTGGTTGTCGGCGGGGGGGATACCTCCATCGATGTGGCCTCGGTTGCCCGTCGGATCGGTCATATCGAAACCCCTCGTGAGAAAGATCGCCCTGAGAACGTCATTCTTGGCGATACGGCCCATGATGTGGCGGGGACAGCTAAACGCCTCGGTGTACAGGCGGTTTTGACATCTTTGTTCCCCATGGACGCCATGATGGCGGCAGAACATGAAAGAGAAGATGCTATTCGCGAAGGTGTTGATCTGCAATGTGGGGTCATGCCGCTAGAAGTTATTAAAGGCGATGATGGTCGCGCCAAGGCACTGAAAATGTGCAAATGTGATATGGATGGCATGAAGCCTATCCCCATTGAAGGCACTGAATTTGAAATTGAGTGCGACTTGATTGTTTCAGCTATTGGTCAAATGGGTGACCTTGAGGGGCTTGAAGTTCTCGATGGTGGCCATGGGTACATTGGAGCCGATGCCACCTTTAAAGTTGAAGGCCAGGAAAACCACTTTGCTGGCGGTGATGTAATCCGTCCTCACCTGCTGACCACGGCAATTGGTCATGGTAATATTGGGGCTGAAGGCATCGACCACTATCTTTCTGGCCAAGGTGTTGGTAAACGCCCGAAAGTGGATGTGCATCACTTTAACTTAATTGATGAATTGCGGGACCGCGATTTGGCCCCTAAAGACTATGATCACCAGCCAACGCGGGGCACTTCAGAGAGTGACTTTGCCGTTCATAATTATGAGGACCGTTCTGCTACTCAGATTATTGCCCACGAAGAACTTTTCCTCGGGCACTTCAGCTATAAAGCGCGCAATAAGCGGAGCGAAATTCATATTGGCGAAGAAGAGGTTCTTGGAAACTTTGAAGAGCGCATCCAGGCCTATAGTGAAGAGCAAGCTCAGAACGAAGGCAAACGCTGCATGAGCTGTGGCATGTGCTTTGAGTGCAATGCTTGTACAGTTTACTGTCCACAAGATGCGGTCTTCCGAGTTAAAAAAGCCGACCAGGCTGTTGGTCGGTTTGTCGATACTGATTATACCAAATGTATCGGCTGCCATATTTGCAAAGATGTTTGCCCCACCGGATATATCCAGATGGGATTGGGAGAATAGGGTCGCATTATGGGGACCAATACGAAAATACAAACCATTATTGCATCATTCTTGTTGGTTATTGCTGTGGCTTTCGGGGTCGGCACAGTTTTCGCCGCTGATGTGCCCCAACCTGTGACACCAAAAGGCAAAGAATGTGTTCGCGACGCTGGTTTTATGCGGACCAATCACATGGACCTCCTCAAGCATAAGCGCAAAATTACCGTGCGCCAAGGAATTCGCTCCGGTAAGGACGGCCTTAAAGAATGTATTACCTGTCATGCCATCCCTGACGATCACGGTAACCCTGTTGGCGTTGATGACTCCCGCCATTTTTGTCGCACCTGCCATGATTATGCGGCGATCTCTGTCGATTGCTTCCAGTGTCATACCGCTAAGCCGGGAGGGGTGAGCAAATGAGCCAAATAGATCGGCGGAAATTTTTATCGGGGTTAGGCGCGGCGGCGGCAGGTCTTGCGGTTGCGCCCGGTGTGATGCTCTATACCACCCAGGCAAATGCCGAAGGGGTGTCTTCAGCGGTACGGTGGGGCCTGTTGGTCGATACCAGCAAATGTGAAAAGGATTGCACCGCTTGCATCACGGCCTGTTCAAATGAAGCTGGCCTAAAAGACAATGGACGTCCAACCACGGACCCTCAGTGGATCAGAAAAATTGATCTCAAAGACCCTAAAACCGGGAAAGAAACCTCGCTGCCTATGATGTGCCAGCATTGCGCTGAGCCTCCCTGTGTTGACGTTTGCCCAACCGGGGCGTCGTTTAAACGGGTCGATGGCATTGTTTTGGTTGATCGCCATATTTGCATCGGTTGCCGCTATTGCATGATGGCCTGCCCTTACAAGGCCCGTTCCTTTATCCATGAAACCATCACAGATCAAAACCCAGATATTCCTCGCGGTAAAGGCACCGTAGAAGGCTGCACCTTCTGTGTGCATCGAGTGGACCAAGGCAGACAACCTGCCTGTGTTGAGGTCTGTGCCTCAAAAGAAGGGGCGATGACTTTTGGTGATCTAAACGATCCTCAAAGCGACATCGCTCAGCAACTCGCTAATTATCCATCCACACAAATTCGTGCCGACCTGGGTCTTGATCCCGGCGTTCGCTATAGGGGGATTTGAGTGTTATGAAACAAGCCGTTTTTAAAGAGTGGAAAGAGTATGCCCCGGGCAATCCGTCGGATGGCTTTTTTGGCAAGTTGATTGCTGTTGCCGCCGTTGCTGTCGTTGGACTTCTGTCGGCTTGGTATATGGAACATAATGGTCATTGGGTCACGGGCATGAACAACCAGATCGTTTGGGGTATGCCCCACGTTTTTGCGGTGTTCCTGATTGTTGCCGCTTCTGGTGCGCTTAATATTGCTTCCATTGGCTCGGTTTTTGGCAAAACACCCTATAAACCCTTGGCGCGTCTCTCCGGCTTGCTGGCTGTTTCCCTCCTCGCGGGCGGCCTTGCCGTCTTAGTGTTGGACTTGGGGCGACCTGATCGTTTGATCGTCGCCATGACCCGTTATAATTTTAAGTCAATCTTTGCCTGGAACATCTTCCTCTATTCCGGCTTCATGGTGATTGCCGGGGTTTATCTCTGGACCATGATGGACCGGAAAATGAACTCTTACAGCAAACAAGCCGGGCTGGTTGCGTTCCTCTGGCGTTTGGCTTTGACCACGGGTACAGGGTTGATCTTTGGATTTTTGGTCGCACGTCAAGCTTATGATGCCGCCGTCTTTGCGCCTCTGTTTGTTGCTATGTCTTTCTCCTTCGGAATGGCAATCTTCATCCTAATCCTCTCCGCAATTTATGAAAACGAAGTTTTCGGTGACTTCTTGATGTTTAAGATGGGTCGCTTGCTCGGTGTATTTATTGCTGCGGTCCTTTACTTCACCATCGTCCAGCACATCACCAACCTTTATGCGGCTGAGCATAGTGCTGTCGAGATGTTTATCCTGTTGGATGGGGGGATTTTCACTGCCCTGTTCTGGTTTGTCCAAGTGCTTCTTGGTGGTCTGGTCCCTCTTGGCTTGTTGTTCCCCATGGGGGGGGGGGTAACCCGGGGTCGGATTTTGTTGGCCTCTATGCTTGTTATTGTCGGTGGTCTTGCCCAAGTATATGTGATCATCGTCGGCGGACAGGCTTTCCCTCTGGTTCTCTTCCCCGGGATGGAAGTCAGCAGTAGTTTCTTCGATGGTGTGGTAACTGGGTACAAACCGAGCTTGCCGGAAACCCTGCTCGGGATTGGTGGCTTTGCCATTGCCGGAGTTCTGCTGATGGCTGGCATCCGGGCTATGCGTATCTTGCCAGAAGATTTAAGCGATAAGGCGATCGACCCTCATTACACAGATTAAACTTATGAACAGAATACTCATATCCGCTCTGCATAAGTCATCGGGGAAAACCACGGTCTCTATCGGACTGTCGGCGGCCTTGAAAGCACGGGGGGTGATGGTTCAACCCTTCAAGAAAGGACCAGACTATATTGATCCCATGTGGCTTGGGAAGGCCAGTGGTCGCGATTGCATCAATCTTGATTTTCATACCATGGGCCATGGGGAAATTGTCGAAGCTTTTACCCGCCGTGCCCAAGGGGCCGACCTATCTCTCGTCGAAGGCAATAAAGGCCTGTTTGATGGGGTCGATGTGGAAGGCAGTGATAGCAATGCCGCGCTTGCCGCCACGCTGCAAACGCCTGTGGTTTTGGTGGTTGATACCCGTGGCATGACACGTGGTATTGCTCCGGTAATCCAAGGCTATCAATCTTTTGGGCAAGGGCTGACGTTTGCCGGAATTATCCTCAACCATGTGGGAGGCCCCCGCCATGAAGGCAAATTGCGCGCGGCTTTGGAACGCTACACCGATGTGCCTGTGATTGGGGCCTTAGGCCGATATCCCCAGTTGGAAATCAAAGAACGACATTTAGGCCTGACCCCCGCCAATGAAGCTTCCAAGGCGGAAGGGATCATTGCTGAAATAGCCAAGGTGATGGAACAGAACGTGGATGTCGGGCACTTTAAGGAAGCGGCCGAAGCGGCTCCCCTTTTCACGGCCTCATCTGCTGTGCCATCTCCTATAGTTCACAAACCTTCGTCTGTTAAAATCGGCATTACCCGGGATTCAGCCTTTGGGTTTTATTACCCCGATGACCTCCAGGCTTTGGAAAACGCCGGGGCTACTTTGGTGTCTATCAACACCATGAGGGATCAGAAATTACCCGAAATTGATGGCCTGTTTATCGGCGGAGGGTTCCCGGAAACCCATGCCAAAACTTTAGCCGCGAACAGGCAACTGCGGGGTGAAATTAAAACAGCCATTGAAAAGGGTTTGCCGACTTACGCGGAATGCGGTGGTTTAATGTATCTTTCCCAAAGTCTCACCTGGAAGGGAGAGACTCACCAAATGGTCGGGGCCGTGCCAGGAAATATGGTAATGCATGTTAAGCCTGTCGGGCGGGGTTATGTGAAACTGGAAGAAACGGGTAAAAGCCCTTGGGGTTCCATCGGGGATGGCAAAACCCCTTTGGCGGTTCATGAATTCCACTATGCCTCCATGGAAGACCTGCCGCCAAACCTTGATTTCGCCTTTAAGGTCAAACGGGGCCATGGCATCAATGGCGAGAATGATGGCCTTATCCTCGGTAATCTGATCGCTGGATTTTCGCACCATCGTCAAGTTCTTGGCAACCGCTGGGCGGAACGGTTTGTTGACTTTGTTCAAGCCAACAAACAACAAAATTCCTTAGAAAAATCTGCTTAAGTTAAGAACCTGGTGCGGATAGTGCCTTCAATGGCTGCGAGGTCTTTCCGGACTCCCATACCTGCTTTTAGATCGCCAGAAATATCGACCACCACATAGCCAACATTACTGTCAGTCATCAAATATTGGCCGGCAATATTGAGGTTGCGGTCTGAGAAAACATCATTGATATGAGACAAGACGCCGGGAACGTTGCGGTGGATGTGAAGGAAACGGGTAACGCCATCTTGGACAGGCAGGGAAACTTCGACGAAATTGACGGTCCCTAAGGTGGAGCCGTTGTCGGAATAGCGTACCAGCTTGCTGGTTACTTCATTGCCGATATTGGCTTGAGCTTCCTGGGTTGATCCCCCCACATGAGGGGTCAGGATAACGTTGGGTTGGCCGCGCAAAGGAGAGACGAATTCATCGCTCTTTGAGGCTGGTTCCTCAGGAAATACATCGATACCCGCACCGGCAAGGTGCTTGCTGTCGAGGGCTTCAACGAGGGCCGCAATATCAACAACATTGCCCCGGGCTAAGTTGATCAGCAGGGCACCTGGTTTCATGGCCTGGATATGTTCGCGACGAAACATGTCTTTGGTTTGGGGGGTCGCTGGCACATGGAGACTGACAAAATCTGAAATTTCTAATAGCTCTTCCATGGTGGTGCAGGGAGCCGCGTTGCCTAAGGGAAGCTTGTCAATAATATCGAAGTAACGCACTTTCATGCCGAGGGATTCTGCCAGGACTGAAACCTGGCTGCCAATATGCCCGTAACCAATAATGCCGAGAACCTTGCCGCGCACTTCGTAAGCCCCATCGGCCGTTTTGAGCCATCCGCCGGCATGAGCCATTGTGTTTTTATGGGGAATCCCACGGGCCAGCATGATAATCTCGGCAATCACCAACTCGGCAACCGAGCGGGTGTTGGAATAAGGGGCATTAAAAACCGGAACCCCTTTGTCGCGTGCTGTGTCGAGGTCTACTTGATTTGTGCCGATGCAAAAGCAGCCGATTGCCATCAGTTTATCTGCAACATCTAGAATTTCGGCTGTTAATCTGGTTCGTGACCGGATGCCAATCATATGGGCATCGGCGATCTTGGCTTTGAGCTCATCCCCGTCTAAAGCACCGGGAAGAAGTTCAATGTTGTTATACCCATGGGCTTTGAAGCTATCGACCGCATTTTGGTGAATCCCTTCCAGCAATAGGATTTTAATTTTGTCCTTAGCGAGCGATAAATTACTCATGGCGATGGCCCCCGATTTTACGATGTGTCAGCAAAGGCGCAGTTTATGATTTGTAAAGGCGACGTCAAGGAAAGGTCGTGCCATAGCCATTGAAATTCCCAGTTTATAGCCCTATTTTCGGGGCCTTGTTTCTTTCACGTAGGATTAAAGGCATGTCGGTTCGCACAAGAGTCGTGGATTTTATTGAGAGTCCCAAAATCCAGTATTTTATTACGGCCCTCATTATCTTAAATGCGGTGACCCTTGGAATGGAAACCTACCCGAAAATGAAAGAAATGTTTGGGGAATGGTTTCATATTTTTGATGTGTTTGCCCTCAGTGTTTTTGTCATTGAGATTACAGGAAAGATTTTTGGACGCGGGTGGGGTTTTTTTAAAAACGGTTGGAATGTCTTTGATTTTCTCGTGGTTGGAATTGCCCTCGTTCCTTCCTCTGGCCCTCTGTCGGTCCTTCGGGCTTTGCGAGTCTTAAGAACCCTGCGCCTGATGTCTGTGGTGCCGCAAATGCGGGCGGTCATTCAGGCATTGATCACCGCCATTCCCGGCATGGTTTCTATCATCAGCCTGATCTCTTTGATCTTTTATGTTTCCGCAGTTCTCGCCACCAACTTCTATGGTGAGAACTTTGACGAGTGGTTCGGCTCCATCGGCGCGTCGATGTATACCTTGTTCCAAATCATGACCTTAGAGAGCTGGTCTATGGGGATTGTCCGTCCTGTAATGGAACAGCATTCCAATGCCTGGATGTTCTTTGTGCCTTTTATCATGGTCACCAGCTTTGCGGTGATTAACCTGTTTATTGGCGTCATCGTTGATGCTATGCAATCCCAGCATTTTAAAGAAGCCGAAGAAATTCAGACCCATGTGGATGAAGATATGGCAAGCCTGCGCGGTGAGATCGTCAAGCTGCGCCAGGAAATTGGTGATTTGCGTCACGTTTTGACGAAAGAATAAAGAAACCCCGGCATTCCCGAAAAGGGGTCGCCGGGGGGTTTTGTTAAGTGCCTATTTGTCTTCGACGGTCAGGGAACGCATCTGACAGGCGAAAGACATGAGGAATTGCAGAGCTTGCTGGGATTCCGGTTTGCTCAGCATAGAAATGGTTGAAAGCAGTCCGCCAGATGATTTATGGGTGGAGGCTTCTTCTGCTGCCGCCGCCATAGCTTCTTTGGCGTTATGAGCCAAATCAGCCATTTCTTCGTTGGCAAGGTTGTTCATCATATGCTCGACAAAGATGAAAAGCCGTTCAATCATATTGTCCGTTGCCGCCGCTCGGGCACCATGGACAAGGCCGACTAATTGGAAGACCGTATCCAAAGCACCCGTCTTGTGAGCCTCGGTTAATTTGCCGACCAAATCGACGATGGCGTCTTTAGTGTCTTCGTCATTTAGAAGGTCAACCACTTCAAGGGCGTTGGCCCCTGTTATGCTCAGCCGTTCGACCATACCGTCGGTCAATGAGTCTGAGGCAGCCTGGGCCAGTCGTATGACACCGGATTCTGTTGTTGTGTCTGACATCTATTGCCCTCCCTAAAGTAGGCCGCGAGCGGACAACCAGTAGAGTCGGTTGTAGGCCAGCTTAAACCAGTGAATCATTTGTGAAGGAGGGCCTGGGTTTGGCGGGGTGGTGTAGTTGAACCAAACATAGGTGCCTTCGTCCATACCGGTTTCAATAAAGCAGTAAACTTTGCCGTCATAATCTCTGGCCCAACGTCCTTCGGTGAGGATAGAGGTGAGGTTGTCGATGACGACGTCTGCCTCAAAGTGAGCGGTGGAGCCCGCTTTTGAAATCGGAATATTGGTGGTGTCACCACAAACGAAGATGTCCGTCGTGCCTTCTTTAAGCAATTTTTTCTTATCAGTTGGAACCCAACCGCCATCGCCCATGCCAGAGCTGGAAATAACTTCCGCACCGGAATGGGGGGGGATGGTGACCAGCATGTCATAACTAAGGGTTTCGCCTTCTTCAGACGTGATGGTTTTGTTGGTGGGGTCAACTTCTTTGGTATTGAAGAAGGTTTCGTACTTAATGCCGAACTTATCCATTTCAGGCTGAGCCCACAGAGCAACAGGCTCAAGAGCGTGCAGACGCCCAATAGGATAGGTGTAAGTGATTTCGGTTTTATCCATCACGCCTTTTTCGGTCAGGTAATCGTAAAGCATGAAGGTAATTTCAAGAGGGGCTACAGGGCACTTGTGAGGGGCATTGACGTTAACAACGATCTTGCCACCTTCAAACTCGTCGAGAGCGTCGCGCATTTTGCGAGCTCCTTCAAGGTCATAGAACCAGTGGGCACCTTCAGCCATGCCTGGAATAGATTGGGGCATAATGCGAGAACCAGTCGCCAGAACAAGATAATCATAGCTGTAGGTCTTGCCGGACTCGGTGGTGACTTCTTTTTTGTCTGGGTCAATGTTTTTAGCAGGATCAATAAAGTAAGGAACCCGCTTGTCGAGAACCTTACGTTGATCTCTGAACAGTTCAGATTCACGCATTTTTCCGAAAGGAATGTAGAGCAGTCCTGGCTGATACATATGCTGGTCAGACGTGCCAAGCATGGTAATGGCAACGTCTCCGGATTTGATTTGTTTGGTCAGTTGGCGGCACAGGCCGTTGGCGATGATTGTGCCAGCCAATCCACCCCCGACAATGAGTATCTTCTTGGTCATGATAATCCTCCCTGGATTTAAATATATTGATTAAGCGGCCCTCTTTATGGGGCCGTTCAAAATAGAGTATAGGCGGTTTAAGTTATTTTGCTTTTTCGACCACTAAGCTCCAGTAGCCATCGCATTCTGTCGTTTCTACAAGTTTGTGTCCAACTTTATCAACCCATACCGGAAGGTCTTTGACCGTTCCTTGATCTGAAGACCAGACTTCTACTTCATCACCAACCTCGATAAGTTTCAGCGTGGCAATGACTTCCATTAGGGGGCCGGGGCAAAAAGCGCCACGGGCATCGATGGTTTTTCTTTGGCTCATAATAAAGATCGTCCTCAATTGGTAGAAATTTGGTCGCTCTAAAGCGTTAGTAATTGACCGTCTTCGGCGTCAGATAGAAACTTGGTTAACCCCAGTGGTTCATCAAAGAGGTCTTCGGTAAGATTGTCCAGGTCCCACTCCAAGAGGTCAAGGGCCATGGTGCAAGCATACATGGTTAATTCGCCCAGCATCTTGCCTTGGCCAAAAAGCTCAATGGCGTCAGGTGCCTTTTTGTCCAGCAAGAGCTTAGAGAAAGTTCCCCCCGTATAACGCTCAGGAGATCCAACGCCTCTTTTAAACGAAAGCATGGCATTCATGGTCACTAAAACGTAAACGGGTCGCTCAGAAACGGCGGCGACGGCGGCAGTCATGCCCGCCATTTGGATTTTTTCGTGTTCGCCTGAACATAACAAAATAAAGAGTGGCTGACTTGCCATCGTTGGTATCCTCTCCCAGTGTTGATTGGCCTACCGCGAGTTGGAGGCTTGGTTTTGTATTTTCAATATATGATTATTGAATATGACTTTTGCCTAAATTCCAAGAAAAAAAATGTTATTTTTGTGGGGATTTGTTAACCATGTGTCTTCTATAAGAATAAGGTTGCAAAAACAAAGGGCTCCCTGTAAATAAGTAAACAATAATATAAAAAATTTGAATATATAGGGCGGACTTTCAAATGAAAGGGGGGCGTTATTTCTACGACCACCCAAAAAACGAGCGATGTTGAGAGCAATCTCCAGGCGCATAGCTTTCGGAGCAGGCTTCCATCTATCAGGGCTCAACGGCTATTAGCACTGCGTTTTCGGCGCAAGCTTATCTTCTTTTGGGATAAGCGATGGTTTATTATTGCTATGGCTGTTGGAGCTGCAATGCTCTATATGCCTTTGCCCGATGGATTAAACAATGCAGGCATGACCGTTCTTGCCATGTCGGTTATGGCAACAATCCTTTTTATTACAGAGCCAATACCTTTGCCGACGGTGGCTTTGCTGATTATCGTCGGGCAGGTGATTTTGCTTGGTATGGATTCATCAGATGTCGCTAAGAGTCTGATGAAAGATTCCGTCTTGTTTATCATGGGGTCATTGATGCTGGCTGTCGCCGTGGTCAAACAAAAGCTCGATAAACGTCTCGCCTACCTCATTGTTCGCATGACAGGAACCAGAACGTCGCGCATTGCATTCGGGATTTCAGTTGTCTCAGGTTTGCTGGCCTCCATTATTGGTGAACACACCGTTGCCGCGATGATGTTGCCCGTGGGCATTACCTTAATTACCTTGACCTCGGATGATCCTAAAAAAGTCCGTAACCTCGCTGCCGTACTGCTTTTTTCAATCTCATATGGCTGTTCGGTTGCGGGCATCGGCACCCCCTCAGGCGGGGCGCGGAATGCGATCATGATCGGCTATTGGAAAGATTTTTTCTATGACCCCAGCAACCCAGAAACCTTTAAATTCGTTATCGATTACCTGACTTGGATGGCTTACGCCTATCCCATGTTCTTACTGCAACTGCCTTTTGTAACAGCCATTTTGCTTTTTACCTTTAAGCCGGAACAAAATGACTTATCCCGTGCCGTGGTGAAGCTTCGGGCCCAGGTGCAAAGTGAAGGCAGCATGAAGGGGGCAGATTATCTGGCTATTATTATTTTCTTCCTGACATTGCTGGGGTGGATATTCCTTTCCTCAGATTTAGGGATGGGAACTATTGCTTTGCTGGGGGCGGCGGCCTTTTTGATTGCGGGATTGGTAAAATGGGAAGATGTGAACTCGGGGGTCAACTGGGGGGTGGTCCTGCTTTATGCGGCGGCTATTTCCCTTGGCGTCCAGATGAAAGATACCGGCGCAGCTAAGTGGGTTGCTGAAAGTTTCCTTGCTGTGTTGACCCCTTTAGGAGCCGATGAAGGTATTGGGTTATGGGCGGCTGTATCCCTCCTGACCACGACTGTGACCAATACGATGTCTAATGGGGCGGCTGTTGCGGTGCTCGGGCCAATCGTTCTTAAGCTTGCTGTCGTTGCCAATGAAAGTCCGATCATTCTAGGCTTCATTACGTCCGTTTCTTCGGCTTTTGCTTATCTAACCGTGGTTGGAACCCCGGCCTGTACAATTGTCTATGCTTCTGGTTATCTGAAAACTACGGATTTTTTAATTGTTGGTTGGAAAATGGTTATCATGTCGACAATTATCATGCTTGTGGCTGCCAGCGTTTACTGGCCACTTATAACAAGCTAGGGTAATTTGAGTAGGGGCTAAATAGAGGACAAATATGTCTGAGCAGAACGAAAAGAGAATAGACGATCGCTTTAGAATTCTCGTTTGCATTGACGGGTCTGAAGAAGGTTTTCGGGGTTTAAAATATGCCGTTAAACTAGGTGGCGGCGTGAATGCAGATATCGTCTTACTATATGTTCGCCCTCATGATCAGGGTTTGCGCTCTGGTGGATTACAAGTCAGTGTTGCTCGTGAAAATATGCTCAAATGGGGCTTGGAGCTTCCGGGTATTACTTACCTTAAAAAAGGTCGTGATATGTTGGTTGAACTGGGGGCCATGAGCCAGGATTGGAGTGAAAAATTCGTTCATACGGATGTTAAAGGCTCGGCTCTCGGTGACAACAAAATTGAATATATGTCAGAAACAGGACAACGAATTGTTCTCAAGTTAAAAGTCTCCCCAAACATTGTAACGGGCGTTCTCGACCAATGGGAATTGGGCGAATATGACCTGATTATCTTAGGTGCTTCTGAACGCTGGCGGGAAAGAAAAGCCAAAAGTTTTACAGATTCCGCTGTCGCTGAAAAAATTGCTAAAAACGCACCATGCTCTGTCATTGTTTCTCGGGAATTGGCCATTGGGAACGGACATCTGATCTGTGTGGATGGGTCGGCTCATTCTCTCGACGCAGTGCGTCGGGATGCCTATATTGCCAGTCGATGCAAATGTGATATTTCTTTAATTTCCGTTGCCCGCCATGAGCGGGAAAGAGAAAGAGCCGAAGAAAACCTTAAAGAGGCGGAAGAGGTTCTCAAATCCTTAGGCGTGACCCCTAAGGATAAAATTCTTCGAATTGGCGATGCTGTCGACCAGGTGGTTGATGTTGGGCCAGACTATTCATTGGTGGTGGTTGCTGATACAGGGAAAGGCATTATTGAACGGTTCTTCTCAGGTTCCGTCGCTTTCGATATTGTTGAGAAATCATACAGCTCGGTTATGATCATCCGCTAAAACCACAAAAGCCCACCATTTGAAGGTGAGCCTTTGTGAGATTGCACCAGCGTTGTAGTTTTTCTCAATCCCAAAACCCCAGTGAACTGCCAAAGCTGCTTGCCATATCCAGCGGGTCCTTCTTTTGGGCGACTTTTGTGAAGGCAGTCTCGGTTTTGGGGCCGAGGTCACCATCCGGTTTAAGAGCTTCCCAATCGGTTTTATATAGCTTGTTGCCCTGGTTGTTAAGGTCATGCTGAATGGCTTCGCCCCACAAGGTGGAGCGTCGACCGTTCGGTAGGTTTTTGCCCATGGATTTGGCTTCTTTGCCGTAAAGGGGTTCAACGGCTTTATCGACGGCTTGGGCCAGAGGTTGTGGGAGCTTTTTGGCCTTTTGGGTTTGTGCGGTGACGTTGGCTAATCTTCCGAGAGCCAACCCGTCTTTGATCTTTTCCGGCCCATGATCGGCAACAGACGTTTTGAGGGCATTGCGTGTCTTGTTGCCCAGCAGGCCATCGTCTTTTAGTTTTGTCGGCTTGATAAAGCTGGTGGTCAGTTTCTCTGACGCTAAAACAATCCTTATTTGTCTTTATCAGAGTCGTCCTGTCCACTATCGGGCATTTCACCGATGTTTCGGCGGCCTTTGCCGTCGCCGAGTTTTAGGTCGCCGAGTTCGTGAATGCCTGGCGGTTTGTGGCCCAGCTCTCCGGGGCGACGGATGTCTTTATAGCTTCCTTGGGAAAGCCCTTCCAACTCATCGTCTTCTACCCCTTCAGGCTCCCATTGGTCCATATAATGGTCGAGAGGGCTTTTGTTGAGAGAGACCATTTCTGGATGTTCGGATTTATCCATTTCTTCCATATTGGCCCAGCCGGGGGAGTCGTCTTCTGCCCCTTCTTCTTTCGCCATACGGGCCAGCATATCGGCATATTCGTGGGCGGCTTCGGCTTCTTTGAAATCAATCTGTTCGCGATGGGGGCGAAAAACCCATAAAAGAATTCCGGCAGGGACGCCAAAAACAACCCAGATAGGAAAGACCAGCAGCAATCCGAAGGTATATTTCCATGAACCAACCCCTAAGATTTTTTCCACCTCAATTTGGGAGACGATCAAGGAACCAGGGTCACGGGCGTACCAAAGCTCCTCTGCTGAAATGAGGCCGTGGGCACCGGAGCTTCCTTCCGTGGCGGCCCCAACAAAAGCCAGGGCAACAAATAACCAGCCAAAAATAAACCCCAGGCTGATTTTATGATTGTTTTTGTTCGAACTCAAAGGGGATCTCCTGCAACAAGGCGGGGAAGGTTGCCAACCACACCCATGGCATGTCGCATGAATAATCGTTTCAGAGGGCCCATTTTATCAACGGTCGCCAGGCCAACATCTCGGGCCACCCTCAAAGGGGTAATATCATTTGAGAACAGGCGGTTGAGTCCATGGGTTACAGCCGCCATGGCAAAGACATCAGGACGGCGCCAGCTTTCGTAGTTTTCAAGAACCGTCCCGCCGCCAATATCAAGCCCAAGGCGATGGGCATCGACAATCACTTCAGCCAAAGCGGCCATATCCCGTAAGCCCAGGTTTAGCCCTTGCCCCGCAATGGGGTGGATAACATGTGCGGCATCCCCGATTAAGGCGAGGCGGGTGTCTGTATAGCGGTCCGCAGTTTGTAGTTTTAGGGGATAGGAAAAGCGCGGACCAAGAAGTTCTAAATCTCCCAACCAATCGCCGAACCGTTTCTCCACTTCTTGTAAAAAGGGGCCGTCTTCCATTTCGAGATAATTTTGCGCTAAACCCGTCGCTTCAGTCCAAACTAAATTCATGCGATTGCCTGTCATGGGCAACATGGCGAAGGGTCCGCTGGGCAGGAAAAGTTCGACCGCAACGCCATCGTGGGGGTCTTGGTGTCCGACGCTGCAAACAATGGCGGTCTGTTCATAATCAAACTGCCGGGTACCAATACCCGCACTTTCACGGGTTGGAGAGAACTTTCCTTCCGCAGCGACGGCAAGTCGCGCTTTGATCTGAGTGCCATCGTTGAGGGTTGCCTCGACACCTCTTAAATCGTGGACTAGGCTTTCAACCGAAGCCGGAGCAAAAACTTTCAGAGCTTGCAGGGCAGATGCCCGGCGGGCAAGGCCTGTGCGAATGATCCGGTTTTCAACAATATAACCGAAAGGATCGTCGCCGACATCTTCATGGTTATAGTGCAAAAACAGGGAGGAAATACCGTCCTTAAGGTTGCCGTCTACCACTCGAATATCATAGATCGGCCCAGCCTCGGAAGCGAGATAAGGCCAGACCCCGAGGCCTTCAAAAATCATTGCTGAGGCATGGGCAAGGGAGGAGGTGCGGCCATCAAAATTTTCATCCAATTCGTGACCGGGGGCGTAGCGTTCAACAACGGCGGTTTCAATTCCCGCATCGGCAAGAGCAACGGCTAAGCTCATCCCAACCATCCCGCCGCCAATAACTAAAACCTCAACCTCAGCCATGATGTCCTTTTACTGAATTATTCACTAACCCAAAGATGGCCTTTCACTCCCCCTATGTCCAGAAAAACACAATAAATATTCAGAGCATCACATTTGGGCATAAAGTCGCCACATTCTTGTTGATAATAAGAATCATCAGAGTTCCAGAATTAAATGGAGCGATGTTAGCAATCTAGGGCCGATGCCCCCCCTTAGGCTCTAGAAATTGCGACATCCATCGTGTGACAGCTGATGTTCTGATTAAGACGGATGCCAAGTCCAGCGACCGGGTCCCCCGCCCGGTCGCTTCGTTTTATTTAAGGCCGCAAATGCGGGCCGCCAATCGTTTGGCGTAAGCCTGCGTGGCGATTGAACGTAGATAGAATGCGTTTAGCATTCAATCTTAACTAATCTAGGATTGCTCTTCGGGAATATATTGGTAATTTCTCTTCCATCATGACAAATTTTTCAGGCCATAATCTGACATGCTTGCGCGGTGAACGCCTGGTTTTTAAGGGACTCGATTTTTCAATTGAGGCCGGGGATGCGCTTGTGCTGATTGGGCCTAACGGCAGTGGTAAATCGAGTTTGCTGCGTATGCTTGCTGGGTTGCTCAAGCCCTATGGCGGTGACATGACCTGGGACCAGGAAAGCGTAACCGAAGAGCCTGAGCAGCATCGGGGCCGGTTGCATTACGTCGGCCACCATGATTGCGTCAAAGCAGTTCTTACTGTGGAAGAGAATCTCGCCTTTTGGGCGCGGATGCATGACAAAAATGTTGATGCGACAGCCAAAGTCGCGGCGGCTCTTGAAACCCTGTCTATTTCTCATTTATCTGATGTGCCGGGGCGTTTTCTTTCTGCCGGGCAAAAACGCCGGGCCAATTTGGCGCGGATTATGGCTGCCGATGCGCCCTTGTGGCTACTTGATGAACCGATTACGGCTTTGGATAAAGAATCCATTGCCAAGCTGGAAGCTACCATGGATGCCCATCGTAAAAATGGCGGCATGATCGTTCTGTCCACCCACTCTGATATCAATTTGCAGAACCCCAAAGTCCTTAATCTTGGCGATTTCGCCATAGATTTTGATGAAGGGTTCTATGACGACGATGAAGAGGAGCTAGAATTTTGAACAGCTTTCTCTTTATGGTCAAACGCGACCTGCGCCTTGCGCTGAGGCAAAGTAGCGATAATGTCATGGTGGTGATGTTTTTTGTCCTTTGCGCGGTGCTCTTTCCTTTTGGAGTCGGCCCAGAATTAGGCATTTTGGCACGGATAAGCGCGGGGGTTATTTGGGTCGGTGCCTTGCTGGCCTCTATGCTTTCCTTAGAACGTCTTTTCCAGACCGATTATGAAGATGGGAGTTTGGAGTTGATGGCTCTGACGCCTGCGCCTTTGGAAATTTTGGTGATTGCCAAGGTCGCCGCTCATTGGCTGACTACCGGATTGCCTCTGATCTTAGCCTCTCCCTTACTCGCCATTTTGCTCAACATGAATTCCGATGGCTATGGGGTGCTTTTGCTGGCCTTGTTCCTGGGGACACCGACTCTGAGCCTGATTGGGGCGGTTGGGGCGGCTCTTATTCTCGGGGCCAGACGGGGCGGGGTTCTGATCTCGCTGCTGGTCCTGCCGCTTTATGTGCCGGTGTTGATTTTTGGCGTTAGTGCGGTCGATGCCGCCATTGGTGGTTTTGAATATAAAGCTCAGATTTTTATTCTTGGCGGACTGCTGATGGGCACTCTGCCTCTTGCCCCTTGGGGGGCTGCCGCAGCTCTCCGGCAGTCTTTGGAATAGGTGTTGTTTGGCTATGGGAAAAAATCTTTATCGAAATATTGACCGGAATCATTGGAAATTAGGGTCTTTTGCCGTTAAAACACCCGCGCAATTAACTCGTGGAATGCTATGAAACGTATAGATCGCTTTGCCAATCCGAATAAGTTTATGAAACTGGCTAAGTTTATTACCCCTTGGGCTGCCTGGTCGACTTTGCTTCTTTTGGGGGCCGGGCTTTATCTGGGCCTTTTCGCTTCTCCGGCTGATTATCAGCAAGGGGAAACGGTTCGGATGATGTATGTGCATGTGCCTTCCGCTTGGATGGCCATGTTCTGTTATGTCGGCGTTGCCGCTTCCAGTGCTGTTGGCTTGATCTGGAAACATCCGTTGGCCGATTTAGCCGCAAAAGCAACGTCGCCTGTAGGCGCAGCTTTTTGTTTCCTTGCTTTGTTAACGGGTTCCCTTTGGGGCAAGCCCATGTGGGGAACCTGGTGGGTGTGGGATGCTCGGTTAACCTCTATGCTCATCCTGCTCTTTTTATATCTGGGCCACATGGCTTTGCTCAATGCTTTTGATGACCAAACGCGTGCCATGCGGGCGGCGTCTATTTTGGCTTTGGTCGGTGTGATCAACGTACCGATCATTAAATGGTCGGTGGATTGGTGGAACACTCTGCACCAACCCGCCTCTGTTGTGAAGATGGATGGCCCCGCTATTCATCCAGATATGCTCTGGCCCCTCTTGTTAATGGCTGTGGGCTACACCACATTCTATATCTGGATTGCCATGTTGCGAATCAGACGGGAAATTATTGCTAACAAAATTCGCGCCATACGGCTGCGGCAAGTGGACGGGTAAGGGCTATGGAAAGTATGACTGAATTTTTCCGTATGGGGGGGCACGCAGCCTATATCTGGCCCGCTTATGGGGCGTCTTTGTTGGTGCTCTTTGTCCTGCTCTTTACCAGCCTTCGGGCTTTAAAAAATGATGAAAATACCTTGAGAATTTTGCAGGCAGAAAACGGTGGTCGCCGTCGTCGTCCTGCGCCCCAATCGCCCGACCTTCACTCTAAAGAACCTGACCAGGAAGACGCCTCATGAAGCGCAAGCATCGCCGATTAAGTTTTGTTGCCCTCGCCCTTCTCGCCTTGGGTGCTGCCGTGGCTTTGGTTATGGCAGCCTTTGAAGAAAATATTGTTTTCTTTTTTAGTCCTACAGAAATCAACGAAAAAGATGTGGGGCCTAATCAGCGGCTCCGCCTTGGTGGCCTTGTTGCGGAAGGGTCGATAGATAAAGCGGCTGATGGGGTGACTGTGAAATTCACCGTCACCGACACGGTCAATAATATTCCGGTTGAATTTAGAGGCATTTTGCCTGATCTGTTTCGGGAAGGCCAAGGGGTGGTGACCGAGGGTAAGCTGGTCAATGGCGTTTTTATTGCCGATGAAGTTCTCGCCAAGCACGATGAAAATTACATGCCACCCGAAGTTGCCGACGCACTTAAAGAGGCCGAACACTGGAAAGAGAAAATGCAAGGGACGAAAGAACAATAATCATGATTGTTGAATTAGGCCACTTCGCTCTTATCCTTGGACTTGCCGTTACGCTGGTACAAGGGATTGTTCCTCTGGTGGGGGCCGCAAAAGGAAATAGACGCTGGATGGCTTTAGCCGGGCCAGCATCTTATGCCCAACTGTTTTGCGTCACGGTTGCTTTTGTCGCCCTGACCTATGCTTACATTCTATCGGATTTTTCCGTTCTGAACGTGGTCAAAAACTCCCACACCATGAAACCGTTGCTTTATAAAATTTCTGGTGTTTGGGGAAACCATGAAGGGTCCATGCTGCTTTGGGTGTTGATCTTGGGCCTGTTCGGCGCGGCAGTTGCTTTGTTTGGGCGTAATTTACCACAGTCTCTTAAATCCCGGGTGTTGGGAGTTCAGGCCCTCGTGGCTTTGGGTTTTTACCTGTTCATCCTACTGACCTCTAACCCATTTGAACGCATTGCTGTCCCTCCTGTTGATGGACAAAGCCTGAACCCTCTCTTGCAAGATCCCGGCCTCGCCTTCCATCCGCCATTTCTTTATCTTGGCTATGTTGGTTTTTCCATCTCCTTCTCTTTTGCCATCGCCGCCTTGCTCGAAGGTCGGGTTGATGCCGCCTGGGCACGTTGGGTTCGTCCTTGGGCACTGGCGGCCTGGTCTTTCCTCACTGTCGGGATCGTGCTTGGTTCCTGGTGGGCATATTATGAGCTTGGTTGGGGCGGATGGTGGTTCTGGGACCCGGTTGAAAATGCGTCGTTTATGCCTTGGTTGGCCGGCACTGCTTTGTTGCATTCGGCCATCGTCGCCGAAAAACGCGACACCATGAAATCCTGGACCATTTTCCTGGCAATCGTGGCCTTTTCATTGAGCTTGCTTGGAACCTTCCTGGTGCGTTCCGGCGTGCTGACATCGGTTCATTCCTTCGCGGCTGATCCACAACGGGGCGTGTTTATCCTGATCTTGTTGATTATTGCGATTGGTGGTTCCTTTGCTTTGTTCGCGTGGCGCGGCCCTTCCATCAAATCGGGTGGGTTGTTTAAGCCGGTCTCGCGGGAAGGGGGCCTGCTGGTCAATAACTTGTTGATGACCACGGCTACGGCAGTGGTCCTGCTTGGTACGCTCTATCCGCTGTTTATTGATGCCTTGGAACTGGGCAAAGTTTCTGTTGGAGCCCCCTTCTTTGAGGCCTCATTCATTCCGATTATGATCCCGCTGGTTATTGTGATGGCGGTTGGCCCCTTTATGGCTTGGAAACGAGATAATCTTCCGGCAACCATGAAAAAGTTGCTAGGGGCATTCGTGTTGTTTGCTCTGGCTATGGCGGGAACTTTTTATTTGCAGCCTGAGACCACGATCTTAGCGGCCTTTGGCATTGGTCTCGCTGTTTGGCTTGGCTTCGGGACGTTATCTGAATTTGCCGGGCGTATTAAGCTGTTCCAAGTTCCTTTCGGGGAAAGCCTACGTCGGCTTTCTAAAGTCACCCGTGCCAATTGGGGAATGACCATTACTCACTTTTCGTTGGCTATTGGCATTGTTGGTATGGTTGGGGCGTCGGCCTGGAAAGTTGAAAGCATCCAGGTGATGAAGCCCGGTGATAGCAAAGTGGTTTCTGGTTACACCTATACCTTCGATGGAGTTCGGGAGTTTGCGGGCCCTAATTATGCGGGTATCCGAGGAGCTTTTACGGTGTCGCGAGAGGGTGAAAAAATTGTCACCTTGCGACCCGAAAAAAGAGTCTATCACGTGAGCAAACGCCCAACCACGGAGGCAGGAATCCACACCCTGTTCTGGGGTGATCTCTATGCTGTTGTTGGTGATCCTTCCGGGGATGAGGGGGGCTATGTTACCCGTCTCTATTTCAACCCGCTGGTGGCTTGGATGTGGGTTGCGGCAATCATCATGGTGATTGGTGGTTTGATCAGTCTCACGGACCGGCGCTTACGCGTCGGGGCACCTAAAAAACAAACCCCAACGGGAGCTTTGTAGGGACAAATGAAACAACGTCTTATCTACTTGCTTCCTTTGGGAGTGTTTTTGGTCTTGGCGGTCTACTTTGCGGTGGGGCTGACCAAAGACCCCCGCAGGCTGCCCTCAACATTGATCAACCGTGAAGTTCCTGCTTTCGATTTGGCCGCTATTCAAGGGTATGACCGAGGCTTTAAAAGCACCGATCTTTTAGGTCAGGTTTCGCTGGTTAATATCTTTGGTTCCTGGTGCGTTTCCTGCTTGGCAGAACACCCTTTTCTGATGGAACTAAAGAAAACCAATGCCATTCCTGTCTATGGTTTGGATTGGCGGGAAACCTCTCCTGATGCGGCGATCAAGTGGCTCAAACGTCATGGTGACCCTTATACGCTGATCGGCAACGATGCAGATAGTCGGGTTGCGATTGATTTTGGCGTTACCGGGGCTCCTGAAAGCTTCATTGTCGATAAAAAGGGCATCATTCGCTACAAGCATGTTGGTCCGATCTATCCTGACATTTGGAAAGAGTCACTCCTCCCTATTGTAGAG
Organism: uncultured Thalassospiraceae bacterium; assembly: GCA_965368165.1. GTDB lineage: Bacteria > Pseudomonadota > Alphaproteobacteria > Rhodospirillales > JAPHRK01 > JAPHRK01. The sequence continues at coordinate 129,235 of CBDULT010000006.1, forward strand.
GCATTAAGAAAAGAATGAGAAAGTTACTCTTAAGCGTCCTTTTTATCGTCGTTGCTTTTCCGGCATTTGCGGTAAACCCAGATGAAGTCCTTAAAGACCCAACCATGGAGTTGCGGGCGCGGGAGTTGAGCAAAGAACTGCGCTGTGTGGTTTGCCAGAACCAGTCCATTGATGATTCTGATGCCGAACTGGCCCGCGACCTTCGGGTTTTGGTGCGGGACCGTCTGGTTAAAGGGGACAGCGACGATGAAGTCTTGGAGTTTATCGTCGCCCGCTACGGGGATTTTGTTCTGTTAAGGCCCCCTTTTAAAGGGATTACCTACCTGCTGTGGTTGAGCCCGATCCTTATTCTGATCCTGGGGATATTCGGTATTATTGCCTTTTTCAAAAAGAAAGCCGAGGGTGCCGGAAACAGCTTAGCTAAGCCTTTGAGTACAGACGAAAAAAAGAGGCTCGATGCCTTGTTGGGGAGCGATAAAACCAAATGATCTTTTTCATTATAGCAGCTATATTGCTGTTCATTATCGTACTGGGAATTATTGCTATTCCTCTTTTACGTAATGAAAGCGAAGACCAGCCGAGCCGTAAAGATTTTGACCTTTCCCTTTATAAAGATCAGTTGGCAGAGATTGAGCGTGACTTTGAGCAAGGTCTGATTACCGAAGAACAAGCGGGGGGAGCACGCAACGAACTCCAACGCCGTTTGCTGGCGGCGCAAGCCGCAGAGGATGTCCCTCAGCTAGGGGGAGCCTCGGGCAAAGGATTGTTTATCGTCCTCACTCTTTTAATCCCTATGGTTTCCATTGGAACCTATCTGCTTATTGGCAAACCGGGCATGCCTGATATGCCCATTGCTTCTCGCAATGTTGAGCAGGAACAAGATACGGCCCAGGTTGAGCAAATGCAGGAGATGGTTGCCGCCTTGGCTGCCAAGCTCAAAACAGATCCCGAAAACCATGAAGGCTGGCAAATGCTCGGTCGTTCCTACCGGGCTCTTGACCGTTTCCAGGACGCCGCCGATGCATTTAAGAAAGCCGTGGAGCTTTCCAATGGGTCCGCTGCTGACCTCACTAATTACGGTGAAATGCTGATGTTTGCCAATCAGGGAAAAGTCAGTGATGAGGTCTTTAAAGCTTTTGAAGATGCCCACAAGAGCGAACCTAAAGACCCTAAAGCCTGGTTCTATTATGCTATTGCTAAAGCCGAGCGCGGGGATAAAAAAGGCGCGTTGAAAGAGTGGACGGATATGGTGGCAATGGCGGAAAAAGATGCCCCTTGGCTGCCTCAAGTTCAGGAACGCATCGCCGCTGTTTCTAAAGAGCTCGGGATCGAACTTAAGCCTGTCGAGCCCTCTACAACCCTAACCCCAGAGGCCCCTGGCCCAACTAAGGCTGACTTAGATGCGGCCGCTAAAATGTCGCCGGAACAACGTCAGGCGATGATCCGCTCAATGGTTGATGGTCTGGCGGAAAAAATGAAACAATCTCCTGATGACCTCAAGGGGTGGCTCCGTCTGGGTCGCTCCCGGCTTCAGCTTAACCAATTGGCTGAGGCCAAAGAAGCCTTTGCTAATGCGGCTCGTCTGGCACCTAAAGATGTGAGTGTTCTGACGGAATATGCCTCGTCTATCCTGAGTGCTATGCCCAACCCTAATGTCATGGGGGAAGAGCTGATTGAGGTGATTAAGCAGATCGAGGTTCTTGACCCGGAAGACAGCAATGTTTTGTGGTATCTTGGTCTTTGGGAAAAGCAAAATGGTCGTATAGAGGAAGCAAAAAAATATTGGACCCGGCTGTTGGCAAAACTCACGCCGGAAACGGTTCCTTGGGCGCGGATGAAGGCTCAAGTAGATGGATTGGTTGTAAAAAAATAGGCTTATTTAGCAGATAAGACATTTCAAGTTGGAGGGGGAAAACGTGCCTATACAGCTTATAAACGGTCTTCGTTTCGACAATATCAAAGGTGATTTTTACGGGGGAATTACCGCCGCAGTCGTCGCTTTGCCTCTTGCGTTGGCCTTTGGGGTTGTTTCGGGAGCAGGAGCTATTGCCGGGCTTTATGGTGCCATATTTGTCGGATTTTTCTCGGCTTTGTTTGGCGGCACTCCGGCTCAGGTTTCTGGCCCAACGGGTCCCATGACCGTGGTTATGGCTATTGTTATTACCAAATATTCCCACGATCTCTCTATGGCCTTTACGGTGGTGATGATGGGGGGAGCCTTCCAAATTCTCTTTGGGACGTTAAGGATCGGGCAGTATATTCGCTTGGTTCCCTATCCGGTCATCTCCGGCTTTATGAGTGGGATCGGCTGTATTATTATCATTATCGAACTGGCTCCCCTTTTTGGTCATAGCAATCCGCCGGGAGGACCACTGTCCGACCTTATTGCGCTGCCCCAGGCCTTGGGTAATTTCAATATCCATGCGGTGATAATTGGAGCCGTTACGCTTGCTTTAGTCTTCTTTTTACCGAGGTCGATTAACCGTATATTGCCGGCCCCATTGCTGGCACTTATTGTCGGGACCTTAGCTGTTCTTTACCTCTTGCCAAATGCGCCTGTTATTGGGGATATACCTACTGGTATGCCCCAGCTCCATTTACCTAGCTTCACCCTTGAAGCTCTGCCTAGCATGGTTAAGTCAGCGATTATTCTTGCCCTTCTGGGGGCGATTGACAGCCTGCTTACTTCTTTGATTGCTGATAACATCACCCGCACCCAGCATAGCTCCAATCGGGAGCTAATCGGGCAGGGCATCGGGAATATGGTGGCGGGGGTGTTTGGGGGCATTCCTGGTGCTGGGGCGACCATGCGGACGGTGGTCAATGCCAATGCCGGGGGGCGGACACCTTTATCAGGTGCTCTTCATGCATTGGTGCTTTTAGCCCTCGTTCTCGGCATGGCACCTTTAGTAGAGCATATTCCCCATGCGGTGCTGGCGGGCATTCTATTAAAAGTCGGAATAGATATTATCGACTGGCGTTATATCAAGAAACTCCGCCGGGCTCCCAGGGCCGGTGTGGTGATGATGCTGATTGTTCTGGGCCTGACAGTCTTTATTGATTTAATCACCGCTGTCTCTGTGGGTATTGTCATGGCGAGCCTGCTTTTTGTTAAACGTATGGCGGACCTTCAGATTGGTAATATGAAGGCGATAACAGCCGAGACTTTAGTGGACTACTTGGATGATCAAGAAAAAGCTCTGATTCGTCAATCCAATGGTAAGGTATTGCTTTTCCAGATGAGGGGACCGATCAGTTTTGGAGCGGCAAAGGCTTTAGGGCCAGCATTAGCTGTTCATAGTTACGATGCGGTTGTACTCGATTTGAGCGAAGTCCCGATGATCGATACTTCCGGCTCTATGGGTTTGGAAGATTTGATTGAAAATGCCTATGAAGCTGGCAAGAAGGTTTTTCTGGCTGGGGGAACCAAAGAGGTTCACACCATCCTCGATAGGTTGAATGTCTTGCAACATATTAGCAACCTGGCAGCAACCAGGAAAGAGGCGCTGAAGATGGCTTTAGAGGCCGTCAAAATTGCCGATATCGAAAGAGAAAGTTCCGAGTCGTAGAAAAAAGTTTCCCGAGAAGGATTATTTTTTCAATTCAGACACACTTGTTTCAAGATATGCTTCAGTAAATTTCAGGAAAAACAAGGCTATTTGGTCTAATTTACAGGTTATTCTATGCTGCAGCGCACAAAAATGTTGATATTTTTCATCAATCCGTGTATGGTTACTTCAGTTGAATGGATCGCTAATATCGGCTGGAGAAAATTCGAGCCGATTTATTTTTGTGCGAAGCCTTTTAAATCTGAATTAATTGTTTGAGCGAAATAATACTTTTATTTCGTTTAGAATAATATGAGCGGCAAAATTCTCTGGGTTGTCGGAGTATCTTTATCGCTTGTCCGCTGGGAAGTATGGAACTTACTTTCCAAAAAACAAATAAACTGTCGTCGTATTCTTCATGCGTTGATAGATTTCTGCGGCCTGAAGGGTTGCGATAAAAAAAGGAGGGAAGACATGGATACCTCTCTCGTCAAATATTTGACTGAGACGGCCTCGGAGCTCGTTGAGAAAGCACAGAGCGCCCCAAAGGCGGTTGCTTGTGAAATGCTGCTTGAGGCAAGTGAATTGAACTATCTTGCGGCACGTGTTGCCAGCAAGGTTCCGGCTGAAACCCAAACGAAACTAGCGGCGTAAAACCATGGCATCAAAGTCTGAAAATAATAAAAAACCCCAATCTGACCGTAAGGAAGATCGGAAAAAACGCAAATGTCTGATGTGTTCACAGCCTTTTGTATCTGAACACACAGGTCATCGTGTCTGCCAACCTTGCAAAAGTACATCTGCTTGGCGAGGCGGTGCTTGATCTAAGATCAAGCCCATTCACTATTTCAAAAAGCCGGATTCCAGATAATATGGAATCCGGCTTTTTGATTCTTAGCAACTAAGTATTTACTTTGATCTGCAATTTTAGTGCCTTAAGTTATTGAGATAAGAAAGGTAAATGTAAAACCAGAATGCCAGACCGCCATAAAAAAACTAAAGCTGAGCTGATTGCTGAAATTGAAGCCCTAGAAGCACGTGTTCTATCCCTAGAAAACAGCGGACCACGGACTGCTGAATTGTTTGAGCAAGCGGTTAAGCATTCTCAAGATATAATTGTCGTTGTTGATGGAGAGGGGTTTTTTAAATTTATTTCTCCCTCGTTTAAGCAAACCCTTGGGTTCAATACCGAAAATTATATTGGCCGTTCTTCATTTGATTTTGTTCATCCAGATGATTTGTACAGGGTTCGAGTTGAATTCTCCCAAGGCATAAACACCCATAAACCAATTACAGTCACTTATAGAGCGCGGCATAAAGCAGGCCATTGGGTCGATGTTGAATCAACGGCGATGGCGACCAAAACCAGAGGCAACATTGATGTTACGATTAACACGCGTGATATCAGCGAAAGAGTACTCGCCGAAAAAGAAATGCGAGAGTCTGAACGACGCTTAACAACGATCTTCAACACCACTCCTGATCTCATGGCAATTTCGAATATTGATAGTGGGGTGTATCTTGCGGTTAATGATTCCTGGTTGAATTTTTATGGGTTTAGACGTGAAGAAATTGTTGGCAAAAGTTCCGTTGAATTAGGAAACTGGCTAAGCCCAAAAGATCGCGAAGCCTTTATAGGCGAGCTAAAAGAGAAAGGGCATATAAGGGGTCGAGAGACAACCGTTATTTCTAGAGATGACGTTCCTCATACCCTGCTTACTTATGCTGAGAAAATTAACTTCGATGGCCGTGATCGCCTCCTGACAATTGCCATGGATATCACCAAACGCAAAAACCTGGAACAAGAGGTTCGCGAAGCAAGAGACCTTTTGGAAGAAAGGGTGAAAGAGCGGACCAAAGAACTGGAAGAAAGTGAAAAGCGATTTAAAGATTTCGCTGAAGTGGGTTCTGATTGGATTTGGGAAACCGACCGGAACCATAACTACACTTATCTTTCGAGCCAAATTATCACCATTACCGAAAATGATGTGCATGAAATTTATGGTAAAAACCGCTTTGCCAATCGCCCACCCAAAGAAGTAGAGGATGAACCGGAAAAATGGGAACAACATAAAAAGGATTTAGACCAACATAATCCTTTCAAAGATTTTCAATACGCTTACCAGACCAAGAGCAAGCGTGTTATCCATATTAAAGTTAGTGGAAATCCGATTTATGGTGAAGATAGTGTTTTTCTCGGCTATCGGGGAACAGGCAAAAATATCACCAATGAAGTTAATGCCCTGAAGGCCTTAAAAGAGAACGAAAAACGTTTGACCCATATGCTTTCTCTTGCCCCTATGGGAGTCGGAATTACCAAGTTAGATGGCACAATAATTTTTGCCAATAAAGCTTTAGGCCAACAAAACGGTAGGACACCGGATGAGCTTTTAGGAGCGTCAGCAGCAAGAAATTGGGTAGACCAGAAACATCGGCAGCGGTTCTTAAATACCCTTAAACACTTAGGACACGTCCCGACTGAGGAAGCTCAATTTTTTGGTAAAGACGGCAAGCCGGAATGGCGGTTGGTTTCCTGGGATACGATTACCCTCGAAAAAGAAGAATGTATCCTCGCTTGGGTTTATGACATTGATGAATTTAAAAAGGCTGAAACAGCCCTCAATGTGGCGATGAATGAAGCGGCCTTGGCAAATAAGGCCAAGTCGGACTTCTTAGCAAAAATGAGCCACGAACTTCGAACCCCCATGAATGCGATTATTGGTTTTTCAGATGCCATGCGGTGTGAAGTTTTCGGGCCTTTGGGTAATGATAAATACACGAAATACCCCCAACATATTTATGACTCCGGCAAACATCTTTTAGAGCTTATTGACGATATCCTTGACCTTGCAAAGATCGAGTCTGGGAAAATGAAAATGGTATGGGAAGATGTAAATATCAAAATTCTCGTCCAAAATATTTGCACCACCATTCAGCCTCTTGTTGATAAGAATGACAACAAAGTGACTTTAGTTTGCCCGGATGAAGTTGGGGCTATGGTCACCGACTATAAACGCCTCAACCAAATTCTTCTCAACCTTCTTGGCAATGCCTGTAAATTCACAAAGAATGGAGAAATTTTTCTTAAGGTCGAGCGTAGTGAATTTAAAGGGCGTGAACGTATGACCTTCGCCGTTACGGATAATGGTGTGGGTATTGCCCCTGAAAATATGAAAAATCTTTTCTATGAATTTACCCAAGGATCAATAAACGCTGTTCAGGCTGCCGATGGGAGTGGGCTAGGCCTTGCGATTAGCCGCCGATTTGCCGAGCTCATGGATGGCGATATCTCGGCAGAAAGTATCCTTGGAGAAGGCTCAACCTTCACCTTAACTATTCCCGTCTTGGATAGGGAAAACAAAGAAGAATTTGCCTAAGATTAAATGCAAACCGCTTTAGCTCAACAACGCGTGTTTTTGCTTGTCGTCAAAGCCGACAGAAACACCTTTGTCCGTTACAAATATTGGACGTTTCATGATGGCCGGTTGATCAAGAAGCAAAGAAATCAGAGCCTCGCCTTTGGCATCTTTCTGCGCCTCGGAAAGCTTGCGCCAAGTTGTGCCCCGGCGATTTAAAAGGCGGTCAGCACCAAGGGATTCAAGCCAATTTTTCAGTTGGTCCGCATCGACGGGTGATTTGCGAAGATCATGAAACTCAAATGATATTGTCTCGGCCTCGAGCCATTTTTTGGCCTTGCGACAGGTATCACAATTTTGCAATCCGTAAACTTTCATTTCAAACCCTTTAGTGAAAACGAAAAATATTGATAAAGGCATCAAAGGGGTCCATCAAAGGGGTCAGAGTAATATGATTTGCTATTCTCCTTCCCTTACACTATAATCCCCTCTTAATTTTTGTGAAAGGGCGGCGAATGGCAAGATCGGCGCGGGTTCAACTGGCGGGGGTTCCTCAGCATATTATTCAGCGGGGTAACAACCGTCAGGCCACATTTTTTTGTGACGAGGATTACGCTGTTTACCTGGATAAGCTTTGGGAATATAGCCTTAAGTACCAAGTTGATATTCATGCATTTGTGCTGATGACAAACCATGTTCATTTGCTGCTGACGCCGTCAACTAAAATGGGTGCCAGCCAAATGATGCAGTCTCTGGGGCGGTATTATGTGCGCTATATCAACCAAACTTATCAACGCTCCGGGACTCTCTGGGAGGGGCGTTACAAATCCTCTTTGATAGATGCAGAAGGGTACTTTTTAGCCGTTAGCCGCTATATTGAACTTAACCCGGTTCGGGCAGGTATGGTAAAATCACCCGAAGATTACTCTTGGTCTAGTTATGCCTGCAACGCACAAGAAACTGAAATAAAATTGATAACACCCCATCCAGTTTACAAGGCCCTAGGCAAGAACAAAAAAGCGCGGGCAAAGGCTTATGGTAAGTTGTTTTCAGAGCAAACCACTTCTGAAAAAGAAGATAAGATCACCTTGAGCGTGGAAAAAGGGTGGGCACTGGGAAGTGATAAGTTCAAGGCAGAAATTGAAGAAATGGCCGGACAAAGGGTAACACCACAGCCCCGAGGCGGTGATCGAAAATCAAAGGAATTTAAAATCAAATTACTCCGACCCCTTTGATTCTCGACCCCTTTGATTCTACTCCGACCCCTTTGATTCTATTTTTGCAGCCTGTTTATTTGAGATAGTCGGTGTTCCTGGTGTCACTTGTTAACTCACATCCTGCCAATAAATCCTCGACGAAATAAGCTACCAGTTCAGTCCGGCCCTTCACGCTGGCCTTTTGATAAATACCACTGCCTTGGCTTTTGACGGTGCCAAGGCGGGTTTCTCTTAGGTCGGCGATTTCTTGGGTGGAGAGGCCTTTGATCAGGAGGAGAGCGATATCACGTTCTGACGAAGTGAGTTGCCACTCGTCGAACTTGGTGTAAATCACCGACAATAACTCACCAGAAGCAACCTGGATCGAGGCTTGAGCTTCCCGGTGTTCTTTCAGTAGGCGTTTGATCTGCAAGCCGATAGCTATCAAAGCAAAACCTAAAGTGAGGGTTGCTAAAAACTCGATGTCACTGTGATTTACAAAAGGAATTGGGATATCCATATAGAAGGCGTCGGCGAGTACATCGGTGAGGAAGAAGGCTTCGCAAACAGCGACAATAACAAAGGTGACCACCAGGGACCGCACCTCAAAAGTTTTTTTATTTTTCATCTATTTCCCAACCCCGATATACCTTACGTGTTTGGCAATTCTAACACGTAAGGTTGTTTCCAGGTCAATCATCATCGTAATCGCCCCTATTGGCGCGTTTGTGACAGGCAAGGCAGTTTGCCTTTGACTTAACCTTGGGGTCTTTCCAGGCTTGGGCTGGCACTTCTTTCTGATGCTCCCGCACCCAATGGGGGGTTTCGGTAATACGCAGAGGGGCAGCGTTTTCTGAGAGACCCCGCATAAATTTTCCACCGCGCCAGCTGGAATCAGCGGCATTGGACATATGATACTTTTTTATATGAGCGGTGGTTTGCGCATCTAAGGAAGCATCTTCGCCAAAGTGATCAGATAAACCATCCATAATCTTCGCCCATGATTTTTTGGGGAGAAGTTGAGGCTGGAAAGCCATATGACAAGCACCACATTCTTTTGCGGTGGTTTTGTCGCTTACGGGGTCGTAGCGTTCATCGGCCTGAGCCGCCGTAAGGGTTAAAAGAAGAATAGTGGAAGTAAGGGCTATTTTTTTTAAGTGTTCAAGCATTTGAATTCTCCAAAAGGGAATATTATTGGGTTAGCATAAAGGTGACGAAATCGCCTTTTTCCTGAGGGGTGCATTCGCGCCCTAAGACACTGTTGCAATTCCGGCGAAACCATTTTTCCACCTTTTTAGGATCGGTGTAGCGTTCCGGGGTTTTAGAGAGAGCCATGGGGGAAATATCTTTCCCGGCGCGGGTTCTGCCTGCATCTGTCGGTCGAGAGGTGTGGCAGGTTGTGCAGGATGGGGTTTCAGGCTTGCCGGTGGCCGGGGAAGAGGAAAATAGATTGTGGCCTCGCTGATCGGAAAAACTTTGGAAGTTTTTAATCTGAGCTTTATATCCCTCAAGTATGTTCTGCTGATTAGCGAAAGCGGGCAATGTGATGCCAAGGGCAAGAACCGTAATTACAAGTAATTTCATTTTGAATCTCCAATAGGTAGGTGGATTTTGTGGTCGTCAAACCGCCCCGTTTCGGCATCTTTGTGACAGGCGTTGCAGTTCACTTTTGATCCCACGCTCTTTAACTTGAAAACTGCCTTATCAATTCTCCGGTGTTTTCTTTTCCATCCCTTGGTTTCAGTAATGCGATAAGAGGGTGTATCAACCATGCCCATACGATTTGAAACTTCGGTGTCGAAGGTGGTGGCTGCATTTTCTGTGAGAAATGATTGAAGGGAAGCCACCGTCTTGGGATCAAGGGAGGCGTCCTCGCCATAATGATCTGGCAAGCTTTTGATTATAGACATCCATGCCTGCTTGGTTCTGAGGCTGGGGTGATGGGCATGATGGCAATCACCGCAGTTGTTGCTATAGGCGGTTGGTGTTTCAAGGGCGCGCCACTTAGAAGATGGTAATCCTGCGAGGACTGTCCCGCCCATCAGTAGAAGAGCTGTGACAATTGTAAATAGAAGAAAACCACGCAGGCCAAAGCCACGGATTAGGTTTTGGGAGGATGGAGTTGCAACTTCTTTTTCCCCTGTAATCATCGCCATAAGAACGGGATGACGGAACAGAAATGTTTCTGCCAGCACGCCGCCGAGGTGAATCCCCACCGCTCCCACAAGCCCCCAAGCAGCCAGTTCATGAATTTCTTCAATCAATTTACCTGTCTGATAACTGAAGGCAAAATTCAAAGGGCCGAGCCCTTCTTTTCCGCCTAAAACCACGAGTCCACTCAAAACTAATGTGAGCAAAAGCATAAGAAGAACAATAATCATCCAGGCCCCAACGGGATTATGGCCTAAATGCGCCGGAGGGTTTTTGTTAAGGGCTGCCCGAAGGTGATAGCTCACCCCCTCCCAGGTAAGGGGAAATGATTTGAACTGGCTGTACCTACTGCCAATAAAACCCCAGGCGAGGCGAAAAACGAGTAAAATACCCAGAATATAGCCAACGAAAACATGGATATCGAGCCACCAGTTAGGGGCCAAAAAACCTGTGATACCTGCAACCCCGACGACAAGTACCAAGGCCCAATGGAATAGCCGCAAGGGCGAATCCCAAACGGGGGTCGATTGAGGTGTTTTTACTGAAAGCTTACTGTTCATTGTGGTGACTGCCCATTGTTCATTCAATGCAGCCACAAAAACACAAGTATGAGACCTTTAACAATCAACCCAAGTAGCAGGTCAGGCCTTTTAGAACTAAGGTTTAAGGAAACTATCCGGTGCGGAAACGCTCTAAAAGCTTATCCACTGAAATATTCCCTCCGCCATGGAGGACCAGATAGACCAAAGGGAAGACCCAGAGCAATCGCTGGTCTGAGACCGTTGAATTGTGAATACGGTCAAAGAAAGAGCCGATGGCTTCAGGGCCGATATCATGGAATTGAATATCGACAAAGGTCATCACAGCGATAAAGCCGATCATGGCAAGGCTGGCGGCACGGGTGAACAGGCCGATTAAAATCATCACGGGGATAATTACTTCAGAGTAGGTGCCAAGCAGGACGATGATGCCGTAAGGGATGAAAGATATTTGGTCTACATCGTACCCACTCGCTTCGGCGATGGGAGGGAGAATTTGAGCATAGGCCCCACTACCGGGAATCAAAAAATCAGGAAAACCACTGCCCACCTTGGTGCGGGCTGAGTTGATAAAAAACATCAAAAGAACACTGGCAAAAACCAAACGGGCGGTCAGGCCGAGAAACCATTCTCCGGCAAGGCGGTTTAAGGTAGAGAACAGTTGGTGGTAAATATCTTCCAGGATGCGGATTATTTGCATGTTATTTTTGCCCCTTCATGAAGTGAAATCGGAGGTCAGGCCAATCACGGCCCCCATAGTAAAAAGGGCCGCGAGGTGAGAGGAAAGATCGAAGGATTGATCCTCTACAAACAACTCGCTTGCCTGGCCTAGTGTAGCCCCCTCAAAAAGGGCAGATAAAAATTGAAGTGCCTGAGGATTTAGATTGCGAATTTCCACATCCAACTCAGGGCGCAAGATCAAAACATTTTCTCCCTCACCAGGAAGGCCCCCCTCAAAGCCCCTCGGTTGATGGGCTTGCCAAATGGATGCAATCGGCCAGGACGACTGCAAAAGGTGCAAGGAAGGGTGAAAATGTAAACACACATGCGCCACCTGGTCTTGAGGAATTTTCGCTAGGTGCTTGATCGTGACTGGCCTTACATCGGCAGAATGATAAGCCCGATTCCAGGCCCATTCTAGACGAGCGATATCGGCTAGATAGGGGATAGTTTGGGCGGGAGAGAAGGTGGTTATGAAGTCGGGGAATTCAGAGCCGTAATCCAGCAATACAGGTGTCTTTGGCAAAGATTGGCGGGTGAAGATTTGTGTCATCCCTTGGAAAAATTCATCGCCAACAAGAGCTTGAACAATTGGAAATGTAGCCCCTAGGGCTTCTGATAAACTCACCGAAACATTATTGCGATAAACATTAAAGCGTTTGGTGGCTTTCATCCCGATGGATGAGGGGGGCGGCAGATCAGGGTTGCTTAAAGCCGCCGCGAATTGGTCTTGGGTCTCAAGCCACATGACGGACCTCTTCTCCCCGACAAATGCGGTCGATGATGGCATCGGCTTTTTGAGCTTCGCTAGCCAGTTCAGCCCAGATGGGAATATTATTATCCCATTCAATCAAGGTGGGGACGGCTCCAGTTCGGGCGAGGGTATGTTCATAGAGCTTCCAGACCTCTTCGACCACCGGGCGGTCATGGGCATCAATAAGCAGACGGCCTCCCTCGTCATTTCGGTCTTCGGCATGCCCGGCGAGATGGATTTCTTCCACATGCTCAACCGGGAAGGCTTCAATATAGGCTTTGGCGTTTTTGTTGTGGTTGATGCAGGAGACATAAAGGTTGTTAACGTCGAGCAATAATCCACATCCGGTGCGGCGGGCAATCTCAGTGATGAAATCAATTTCATCAAAGGTGCTGTCGTTAAAAATCACATAGGTTGAGGGGTTTTCAAGCAGCATTTTACGGTTCAGATGGGACTGTATCTGGTCGATATGCTGACAAACCACATCTAATGTTTCTTGGGTGTAAGGGGCGGCAAGAAGGTCGTTGAAATAGCCGGAGCTGTGAGTTGACCAGGCAAGGTGCTCTGAAAAGAGGTCCGGCTGGTAGCGATCAACAACGGCTTTTAAACGGTTTAAATGGTCAGTGTTTAGGGGGTGAGCTCCTCCGATGGACAGGCCGACTCCATGGACAGAGAGCGGATAGTTTTCCCTAATTTGGGTGAGGTAGGAATGAGGGGGGCCACCGGCGCCCATGTAATTCTCGGGATGAACTTCAAACCAACCCATATCGGGTTTGTTGTTGAGAATATCATGGTAGTGATCGGCCTTTAGGCCAACACCTGCCTTTTTTGGCATAGCCATAGCGACACCCCCTTAATTGAGTTATTTAGGAACGTCGCGCATAACTTCGGTGAGGCTGCCCATGCGGTCGCCAGGAAGTTTTATGTCTGCACAAGTGCCCTTAGGGACAAGCTTAAAAGCATTGCCTTGGTAATCGACAGTTGAGGTGCCTGCACAAGAGGTGCCTGCCCCGGCTTTGCAATCGTTTTGACCAGCCTTGGCAACGCCGTAGCATTTTTCTTTACCTGCAGCTTGGGCATCAGTGATGGTAAAACCAGCAGCAGCGGTGGCGATGGCTCCGGCGACGATTGCGGCGGTGGTGAACTTGCGGCTCATAGAATCTCTCCTTCAGCGAATTGAAAATATCGGTGTGCGTTAATTTGTCTGCACCATTGATATGCCATTGCTGCTTCAAATAAGGAAATCACAACCGCTCACATAAGAGTGAGCCGTTAGTGATCTTATCCTATGGCGTTGGGGAGCCAGAGGACAATTTGGGGGAAAACTAAGAGAATGCCGACAGTAATGACGTCGGCAATGAAGAAAGGGCCGATGCCTCTGAAAACATCTTGAAGAGGGATTTCGAGTGATTTTCCGTTTTCATCTCGAAGTTCTCGTGACACCCCGGCCACCACGAAGCAATTAAGGCCGATGGGAGGGGTGATCAGGCAAATTTCGGCCATCTTGACCACAATAATGCCGAACCAGATGGGGTCATAACCCAAGGCAATAACAGCGGGGTAAACCACAGGTAAGGTGAGGATCAACATGCCGATCGCATCCATAAACATACCCAAAACTGCATAGGCCAGCAGAATACAAATCATAATTAACAGGGGGGGGAAATCTAAGGTGGTGACCCAATTAGCAAAAGCCGTGGGCAACCCGGCGAAGCCCAGGAAACGGACGAACAGAAACACCCCCCAGATCAAGGTGAAGATCATCACCGTCAGTTTGCCTGTTTCAATGATGGCTTCGTGGAGCTTGCCACCAACTTGCTTAAGTGCTTTCTCCTGGAAGGCTCGGAAAATATAGACGCAAAAGACCACCATAGCTCCCAAAGCTCCAGCTTCGGTTGGGGTGGCTGAGCCAGTATAGAGGGCTCCAAAGATAATTCCGACCACCAGGAAAATAGGCAGAGTACCGGGTAAACTTTCAAAACGTTGTTTCCAGGTAAACCCGGTAATGGGACGTCCAAGTTCTGGCTTGGCGATGCACATGGTGATGATTAGAACGACATATATCAAAGCCGAAACCAACCCCGGCAGAAACCCGGCAAGAAGAAGTTTACCAACGGATTCTTCAACGATGATGGCGTAAATTACCAGGATTGCTGAAGGGGGGATGAGCGAAGCGAGGGTGCCGCCCGCAGCAATAACCCCGGCGGTTAGCCTTTTATCATAGCCGTTCTTAAGCATGTCGGGGATGGCTACACGGGAGAAGACGGCCGCCGTGGCAGTTGAAGCCCCTGAGACAGCGGCAAAGCCTGCCGTGGCAAAAACGGTGGCTACTGCCAACCCGCCAGGAACCCAGCCAAACCATCGACGTGCTGCCTCAAATAACCGTGTGGTCAACCCGGCATAGAAGGCCAGAAAACCAATTAGAATAAACAAAGGCAAGACGGACAGAGGGTAGGTGACGGTTTTGGAATGGGGGATGGTGCCGGCAATGGCAGCGGCAATATTCCAGTTTTTGAGGGCGAGCAGTCCAAGGAAGCCCGTCAATGCGGCGGCAACGTAAACACGCACTCCTAAAAACACCATGATGATGAGCAGGCTGACACCCAGAAGGCCGATTGTAAAATTGCTTAGCTCAGGCATGGGGGGCGTCCCCCCGCTCGGCATCGCTTAAATGTTCATGGTGGATATCTTCTTCCGCATGAAGGATTTCATCTTCAGCCTGTTCTTCAACATTTTTCAGCAAGGGGATCGCTACGGGGGGGGTATCTGGATGCATAACCAGCCGCCAATATCCTAAGAGCTGGACGATGAGGCGGATGAGGAGAATGCTGAGGGCAAAAGGAACGATCAGCTTGGCGGGCCAGGTGGGGATTTCAATATCAATGGTACTGTCCCCAAAATTGAAGGCTCGTTCGAAGTGTTTGTAAGAATATGGAATTAGAATGGAAACGATAAATATTGCCAAGAGGGTGCTGATTGTTTCGGCAATCCAATGAGCGCGTCCTTTGAGCCTGGAAACCAAAAGTTCCATGCGCACATGACCGCCAACCCGTTGAACAAAAGAGATCGAGAGGACGGCAAAGCCCACCATAGATATTTCGACAATATCGATGTAGCCGAACATGGGGGTTTTAAAAGCGGTTCTCAGAACAATTTGAGCCACCCCTAAGAACATCAATCCAAAAACAATGCCGCCCCCGATGAGATTGAGACCATTCTCAAATTTAGCCAGCAGACGGTCTGCACGATCAAGCAAGTGCCCAAAAGGATCATCCATCTCGTCACCCCTTAATTGTAGAAGGTGTGACCACCCTAGAAAACATCCAGGGTGGTCTTACTTGGTTTTCAAGACCACGACTGTGGCCCGCCAATCGTTTGGCGTTTGAACAAAGATTGCTCAAAGATCAATCTGTTAAACCTCTAATAAGATTTACCTACTGAGGCGAAAATAGCTTGGACTAAGCCACGGGCATCAAACGCGCCTTGGTTCTCCATAATCCATTTTTCAATCACCGGCTTTCCGGCGGCTTTTTGAAAAGCGGCAATGACTTCTGGAGGGTAAACAATTTCCTTCAATTTGCTTTTCAGCATCGGAAGGTTCTTTTTGTCGATGTCGATATAAGACTGAATTTGGGCCTTAACGACTTCAGGCTTAACGTCCGCCAACAGCTTCTTATATTGGTCTGGCAAGGCTTGGTAAGCATTGATAGAGAAAACCACCGGGCAATCAGAGGTACCAGGCGAAAGGTTGGAAGTGAACCAATCGGTTACTTCATGGATTTTATAGGCCACATGGCTATAGGTAAAAGGAAAGGATGCCGCATCCATGGTCCCTTGCTGCACACCTGTATAAACTTCGGTGGCACTTGAGCTGGTTGGCGTTGCCCCGATAACCTTCATGGCTTTGCCAACACCGCCCCCAGCGCGCACGGTCATGCCTTTCCAATCTGCCAGGGTCATTGGCGGTTCGCCTTTCCCTAAGAACTCATATTGAGGCAGGTAAGAGGAGGTGTAAGCCATGGCATTCCACTGGGCTAATTCTTTTGTGACAGCCGGATGAGCGTAAACCGTGTCACGGATTTTTTGGTTGTTTTCCCAACTGCTCATGGGCAGGAAGGGCATGGTAAGAACCATCAGGGCGGGGTTCTTTTTAGGGTGGTAGAAATTACAGAACATAGCCCCTTGGAAAGCGTCGATTGCGATGCCGTCGAGGTTTTCGCGGGATTTTGACAGGGCCGCACCGTAATGGAGTTTGATCTCCCAATTGCCACCAGTTTTTTCTTTGGCAAGCTCAGAGAGCTTTTCAACGCTCGCTGTAAAAGCTCTGGGCTTACCCCAGAGGGAAATATCCCACTTTAGTTTTGGGCCAGCAACTTCAGCAGCATGAGCGGTGCCTGCAAGCATGGCTAGAGCCGTTCCCGTGGCCAGAATTCCTTTAAAGATTCTATTCATAACTATACCTCCGTTGTTTTCGCTAGATTTTATTTTATGGTTATTTGTTTGTTTTCTGTCTCCCAATGAAATGAGCCTATGCTGACCATTCAACAGATGCAAGGATTGGTCAGGGTTAAAGCCAGGGGTCTACTCTATATCTTTACGTCGGCTTACATACCGCCCCGCTTTTAAAGAGCTGGCTTATCTTGTCTTCATCAACCCCGATTTCCCGTAGAATTTCGGCTGAATGCTGCCCGATTTTTGGCGCAGGTTTGTCTTCTAAAGTCTCAATATCTTCGACTAAAAAGGGGGAGCGGGTTGTTCTGATTGGGCCTTCTGTCGGATGGTTGCTCTCTTGGAAAAACCCGGTTTCCGCCAAGTGCTGGTCATGGAGTAAACTATCAAGGTCATTTACGGGCGAACAAGGAATCCCTAGTTTCTTGAGATCAATCAGCCACTCCTCAGTGGTGCGTTCAAGCATGACTTTTTCCAGGGTTTCGTAAAGCTTTTCAATATTTTTGCTGCGCGAAGCAGGGTCTTGAATCCATTCGGCAGTGGCTAAATCCTCCCGCCCAACCAAAGTAAAAAACCGCGCCCAATGTTCGCTGTTATAAGGCATGGCGGCGATAAAATCGTCTTTGGTTTTGTAGGGTTTGCGATAGGGGTTTAGAATTCGCTCATAGCCGCTCCCCCCTTTTGAGGGGCGGAAAGTCAGGGCGTCAAGGTGTTCAATATAAAGGAAGGACAGGACACTTTCGAACATTGGGGCTTCGATATAACACCCTTTATGGCTTGTGGCCCGTTTGGTTAGCCCCCCTAAAACGCCGAGGGCTAAATGCAGCCCGGCAATTTTATCGCAAGCGATGGTGGGGAAGAACCGGGGCTCCCCTTTTTCATTGGCATTTAAACGTCCGATGCCTGTTGCAGCCTGGATGACGTCATCATAAGCTGGGTAATCGGCGTAGGGACCATTTTGTCCATAACCTGGGCTGGTGCAATAGACCAGCTTGGGATTTACCTCTTTAATTTCATCATATGACAAGCCCAAGCGAGCTGCCGCTTGGGGCCGCATGTTATGGACAAAGACATCAGCCTCTCGCAACAGGTCAATCATAACAGCTTTGCCGTCGTTCGATTTTAAATCCAAGGCGATGGAGCGTTTATTGCGGTTGCAATTCATGTATCCCGGAGCCATGCCGGGGGTGGGCGAAGCGGCGCTGTTACGGAACAGGTCGCCGCTGGGAGACTCGACCTTAATAACATCGGCTCCCATATCCCCTAAAATTTGTGTGGCATAAGGCCCTAAAACGATGGTGGTCAGGTCAATAACCCGGCACCCCTGTAGCAGGTCGAACATTTTTATTAATTACCCAGGTTTGACATCTGCGGAGAACAAATAGCCGATTCCGTGGACGGTTTTAATGAATTCAGGATTTTTAGGGTCGATCTGAAATTTTTTCCTTAAATGCCCAACATGGACATCAATGCTGCGATCAAACGGCGTGCCCATCCGGTTGCGTGCCAGATCAAGGATTTGATCCCGGTTGAGGGATTCGTTGGGATGGGTAACAAGCACGGCCAGAATATCAAACTGGGCCGTGGTCAGGCGTACAACTTCTCCACTGGGGGCGGTGAGTTCGCGGGCGTTCATGTCCAAAGACCAATCGTCAAAAGCGAGTTTCTTCTGTTTGCCAAGCTCTTGGGGTTGATCGGTTGGTTTTGAGCGGCGCAGGACCGTGCGAACACGAGCTAGGAGTTCGCGGGGTTCAAAAGGTTTGGAAACATAATCGTCAGCCCCGAGTTCCAACCCAACCACCCGCTCAATGGGCTCGCCTCTTGCGGTGAGAATGATGACCGGGACCTGCTGTTGGTCCTGGCGCATTTCTTTGAGATAGGTCAGGCCATCTTCGCCTTGAAGATTAAGGTCGAGGATAACCAGATCGAAGGTATCTTGCCCCAAGGCACTCAGCATCTCTTTGCCCGTCAGGGCGGTGGTGACAGAAAACCCTCCAGGCTCCAAGCATCTGCGAACCAGAGAGCAAAGCTCAGATTCATCGTCTACGACAAGAATGTTTCCCATAGAGACCCGTCCCTTATTTTTTATCGATCAAGAATTCGTCTTACCATCACGGCAATATCTTCTTTCTCAAATGGCTTGGGGAGCAAATCGCCTTCTGGAATTTCCACCCCTTCTTGTCCAAGAGCATTATCAGGGAACCCTGACATGACGAGGGTTTTTGTTTCCGGCCATCGGCTCCGTACTTCCCGCACAAGATCCAATCCGTTCATTCCACCCGGCATTTCCACATCCGTCAAGACGAGATCGATAGAATTGTTCTTTTCAAGTGCATTTAGTCCTTCTAGGCCATCTTGGGCATGAAGCACACCATAGCCTAGTTTTTGCAGAATTTTGGCGGTAAATGCTCGTACTTCGGCTTCGTCTTCAACCACAAGAATAGTTTCGGTTCCTCGCGGGATTTCGCTCATTGGCAGAGGAGAAACCTCAAGGGTGTTTTGTTTCGATTTGTCACGGGGGAGATAAAGAGTAACCGTTGTTCCAACCCCTTGCTTGCTTTCTATCTCAGCATGGCCACCAGAGCGACGGCTGAACCCGTAGACCATACTCAGGCCCAGGCCCGTCCCCCGGCTAATTTTTTTGCTGGTGAAGAAAGGCTCAAAGGCCCTTTCGGCAACCTTGGGAGACATGCCAGACCCATTGTCAGTGACGGAGACAATCACATAGTCTCCTTCAGGAACTTTTTGTGGACCTTTCGCCACTTTTTTTACATGGCTGCCTTTGACTGAGATGGTAATATTTCCTCCGTCAGGCATGGCATCCCGGCTATTGATCGCCATGTTAAGAACGGCACTTTCAAACTCGTTGGGGTCTGACAGGATGGGCCAGCTTTCTCCATCAAGGCGGAGTTCGACCTCAATCGAGCCCCCCAGACTACGCTGCAACAAATCTGACATGCCGACAACCACCTGCTTGGGATCGTAGATGTTGGCTTTAAGAGGGCGTTCACGGGAGAAGGCCAAGAGTCGCTTGACCATACCCGCACCGCGCCGTGCCGAAGCCAGGGCGTCAGAGGCTAAAGACTCTGTTTCGTTATCCAGACCTTCCGTGTCTTCAAGCAAGGCAAGGTTGCCGATGATTATGGTCAGGAGATTATTAAAGTCATGGGCGATACCCCCTGTGAGCTGTCCAACAGCTTCCATTTTTTGGGCCTGACGAACAATTGCGTCGGCTTGTTTACGATCAGTAATGTCCTGGCCAAGAACAAAATATCCCAATACTTTACCGCTCTCATCAAAGTGAGGCAGATAAGTAAAAGCAATTTCAATGGTCCGCCCGTCTTTGATAACCAAAGGAATTTCACGGGCAATGAGTTCTCCGCCAAGGGCGGTATTGGCATTAAACCAGTGGCCATCATAAAGCTCACCATTGAAAAGGTCTTCCACCTTGGTGCCGACAACTTCTTCAATGGGAAGGCCAAACCACTCTTCGTACATTTTATTACAAAATCGGTAGGTTCTCTTTTTATCCACATAACCGATAAGGATAGGGAGAGCATTTGCGACGAGGCGCAGCCACTGTTCGCGTTGCCCCAAGGTTTCGAGAGCTTCACGCAGCTCGGAGGTGCGTTCCTTAACCCGGTTTTCAAGATTATCGACACTCTCTTTAAGGGCTTCAGCCGCCATTTTTTGTTCGGTGATATCTTTGTAAATTGTAATGAAGCCAATCCCGGGGACTGGGTTGCCGCGAATTTCTAAAACGGTGCCGTCGGGACGAATCCGCTCCATGGTGTGGGGCTCTAGCTTTAAGGCAAGTTCCGTTCTTTCACGGACCTGATCATCTTCATTGCCAGGGCCATACTCCCCACGTTGTGCATTAAACCGGATAAAACCCTCAAAGGGGGCCCCGTCATAGGCGAGTTCAGAAGGGAGGTCTAAAAGTGAAAAAAATTGTTGATTCCATGCGCGTAGCTTCAGGTCTTCATCCATTATGGAGAAGCCTTCGTCTAAATATTCTAGGGCGGATTTAAGCAGGTCCACTTGGTCCCCATCTGAAATTCGGCGCTTATTCAAGCTCATCACAGTTCCTTATATGCAGCTTCAAAGCAAAGTTCTTACTCCTTACCCAACCGTTCCTAACGGCAATAGGCAAGCGACTTAGCATTCTTTTACAATTCTTCACGAATCAATAAACAGCTCATCTCTCCGTGTTGTAATCCACAGTAACCTTGATTTTTTAAGGGTTTAGGAGGGAGAAGCAGTGTCAAAATCCTGGGTTACGTTTACGTAAGCGATACTTGACTGGTTTCTGTAAACTGTCTACGCATTATCAACTTGGGAGCAAGAACTCTCAGGAAAAAACGGCATAAAAATGCCGAATATTAAGACAAGGGAGAGTTGGGATGGCAACAGTTGGATTTAATTTTCCTGTCATCCATTCATACTCTTAAAGAAATTTGAGTATTTGCTAAGTTTCGGAGAGGCTTCTACCGAACTTGGCCCAATAGTGAAGCAACAACAATAGCAGGTGGCCATGGCTGCTGAGGCAAACAGCAATACGTCTTTGGATACATTTCCAAAGTACTTAATTGAAAACGCTCGAGTGCGCGGGAATCGTCCTGCCATGAGAGAAAAAGATTTAGGAATTTGGCAGGTTTGGACTTGGTCAGAGATGGCTGAAGAAATCCTTAACCTTGCTGCCGGGCTCATGGAACTTGGTGTAGAACGTGGGGATAAAGTTGCCATTGTTGGCGATAACCGCCCCCGTCTTTACTGGACCATGGTTGCCGTTCAGGCTGTCGGTGGGGTGCCGGTGCCGACCTATCAGGATTCAGTCGCTGACGAGATGCAGTATGTTCTTGAACATGCCGAAGTGAAGGTGGCGATTGTTGAAGACCAAGAGCAAGTCGATAAGATGCTCGAAGTCAAAGACCGCTGCCCAAAACTGGAAACGGTTGTCTATGATGATGACCGAGGCATGCGCGACTATGGGGGCTATGATTTCATCTATAATTTTGTTGAAGTGCAGGCTCAAGGGCAGGCTCATCGCAAAAAAAATGTAGGTGATCTTAAGCAGGCAATAGCCGATGGACATGGCGAAGAGATCGCCATCATCCTCTATACCTCAGGCACCACCGGGCGCCCAAAAGGGGTTATGCTGAGCCAGAATAATCTGGTCAAAGCAGGCCGGGAAAGTACGACACTTGAAGGCCTTAACGATACGGAAGATACTCTGGCTTACTTGCCAATGGCATGGGTCGGCGATCATATTTTCTCTATCGCTCAGGCTTACACGGCTGGTTATTGTGTAAATATTCCAGAGGCCCCTGATACAATCTTGACTGATTTGAGGGAAATAGGTCCAACCTACTATTTTGCTCCTCCTCGTATTTTTGAGAATCTGCTGACCACCATCACCATTCGTATGGAAGATGCCAGTGCCATGAAGCGCAGCATGTTCCACTACTTTATGGAACACGCCAAGAGAGTTGGCGTGGACATCCTTGATGGCAAACCCGTTGGAATGATGGATAAACTCAAATATATGGTGGGTGATTTCCTGGTCTATGGGCCCCTTAAAAATACTCTGGGCATGTCGCGGGTGAAGCTGGGGTATACGGCGGGTGAAGCCATTGGCCCTGAAATTTTTGCATTTTACCGCTCTATTGGAATCAATCTGAAACAGCTTTACGGTCAAACAGAGTCGTCGGTTTTCATTACCATTCAGCCTAATGGGGAGATCAGGTCAGATACCGTTGGACGGCCTTTCACCGATGTGGAAATTAGTGTTGCTGATAGTGGCGAGGTTATGTACCGCGGTCCTTATACGTTTGTTGGTTACTATAAAAATGATGAAGCCACCAACGAAACCAAAACCCCCGAAGGCTGGGTCCATACCGGTGATGCAGGCTTCTTAGATGACGAAGGTCACTTAAGGATTATTGATCGTGCCAAAGATGTTGGTAAGCTCAATGATGGCGCCATGTTTGCTCCTAAATATGTTGAGAACAAGCTCAAGTTTTTCCCGATTGTCAAAGAGGTTGTCGCCTTTGGTGATCAAAAGGAAAATGCAACAGCTTTTGTTAATATTGACCTTGAAGCCGTCGGTAGCTGGGCTGAGCGGAATGGCTTAGCTTATTCCGGTTATGCGGATTTGGCGGGTAGAAAAGAAGTTTATGATCTCATTCAGGACTGTGTCGAAAAAGTGAATGAAGATTTGTCAACTGACTCTCACTTATCCAGTTCCCAAATTAAGCGGTTCCTTATTCTGCACAAAGAACTGGATGCCGATGATGGTGAATTAACCCGAACCCGTAAGGTGCGCCGTAAATTCATCGCTGAGCGTTATGGTGAACTCATCGATGCTCTTTATTCGGACAAAGATCAAATTCATGTGGATGCGGAAGTTACATTTGAGGACGGTCGTAAAGGACGTATTCAAGCTGATTTGCCGATCCGTGATACCAAGTGTTTTGATGTTCAACCACAATTAAAGAAGGCCAGCTAGATATGGCAAGACCAGAAGCCGGCGATGTAATTCTCAAAGTTGAGAATATCAGCCTCTCGTTTGGCGGCGTTAAAGCCCTCAGCGATATCAGCTTCGAAGCCCGGGAACATCAGCTTACGGCAATTATCGGCCCGAACGGTGCCGGTAAAAGCTCAATGCTCAATTGTATCCAGGGTTTCTACCATCCTCAGGAAGGGACAATCACCTATAGAGGGATTGTTCGGAGACCTGAAAAATCTCACGAAGCTGCCAGAAACGGTATTGCCCGCACCTTCCAGAACATTGCTTTGTTTAAAGGGATGAGTACGCTGGACAACATAATGACGGGCCGCAATACCAAGATGAAGAGCAATGTCTTCTTAGACGCTCTTTACCTCGGCCCCAGTCTGAAGCAGGAATTGGCGCACCGGGAAAAAGTTGAGCAAATTATCGACTTCCTGGAAATTAATTCTATTCGTAAAACACCTGTTGGGCGTTTGCCTTATGGTCTGCAAAAACGAGTAGAGCTGGGACGAGCCTTAGCTGCCGAACCTGACGTTCTTCTTCTTGATGAACCGATGGCCGGAATGAACATCGAAGAAAAAGAGGACATGTGCCGCTTTGTGCTCGATGTGAATGAGGAATTTGGTACCACCATCGTTTTGATTGAGCATGACATGGGCGTGGTAATGGATATTTCAGACCATGTTGTTGTCCTCGATTATGGTAAAAAATTGGCTGATGGTGCCCCTGATGACGTTCGCAATAATCAAGATGTTATAGATGCCTACCTGGGGGTTGCTCATGACTAAGCAAATTTTAAGACAGGGAGCGGCCTTTTTAAAACCCATTGGTAACTTTGGGGAGGGGCATAAGTAATGGAATTTTTACATGCAATGACAATTGGTCCGATTTTCGAGATCATCGATTATCCGATCTTCTTCATTGAAGTGCTCGCTGGCGGCTTGCTGACAGGGGTTATGTACTCCTTGGTGGCCTTGGGCTTCGTTCTTATTTTTAAAGCTTCTGGGGTATTTAACTTCGCCCAGGGTGCCATGGTGCTTTTTGCCGCTTTGACTTTTGTCGGCTTGATGGAGCACGGCTTGCCAATGTGGATAGCTTTGATTGTAACCTTAGGGGTTATGATCGCTCTCGCTTATTCCATTGAGCGTTTGGTTCTTGGCAAGTTGGTTAACCAAGAGCCGATCATTCTGTTTATGGCGACCTTGGGGATTGCTTTCTTCCTGGATGGCTTCGGTCAAACAATCTGGGGTTCAGAGGTGAAACCTCTGGATGTTGGTATTCCATCAGATGCCATTGATATTGGCGGCGTTCTGATCAATTGGTTTGATATTACAGCTGCGGTTGTTGCTGGTCTGATGGTGGCTATCCTTGCCATCTTCTTCCAAAAAACCCGTATCGGTCGCGCCCTTCGGGCGGTGGCGGATGATCACCAAGCGGCTCTCTCCGTGGGTATCCCGCTAAAAACGATCTGGATGGTTGTTTGGTCTGTGGCGGGCATCGTTGGTTTGGTTGCTGGTGTGATGTGGGGAAGTAAACTGGGGGTTCAGTTTACTCTTTCTCTGATCGCTCTAAAAGCCCTTCCCGTGCTGATGATTGGGGGCTTTACCTCAATCCCTGGTGCGATCATCGGCGGCTTGATCGTTGGTGCTGGCGAAAAAGTAGCTGAAGTATTTTGGGGCCCCGCAGTGGGCGGCGCAATCGAAGATTGGTTTGCTTATATGCTCGCCATGGCTTTCCTCGTGTTCAGACCGCAAGGTTTGTTCGGCGACAAGATTATTGAACGGGTGTAACAGCTATGTTTTATCGTGAAGCAGGACAATTCAAAACCAATTATGCCAAAGACCAGGGCATTTTCCCGATCCTTCAAGATCGCATTTGGATCTTTTTTGTATTGGCAGTTGCCTTTGTTGTAATTCCCGTTTTTGGGACCGATTACTTCCTTGGCTCCATTATGTTACCATTTCTGGTTCTTAGCTTAGCCGCGATCGGCCTGAATATTTTGACCGGGTACGCTGGACAGTTGAGCTTGGGTACGGGCGGCTTTATGGCTTGCGGTGCTTTTGCTGCCTATAAGTTATCCACTGGCTTCCCTGATATGAACATTATCATTGTGTTCCTTCTCTCAGGTGGCATTACCGCGCTGGTTGGAATTCTGTTTGGTATTCCTTCCTTACGGATTAAAGGTTTCTATCTTGCGGTGGCAACCTTGGCAGCTCAATTCTTCCTCTTGTGGCTGTTTAACCGGGTTCCGTGGTTTACCAACTATTCGTCTTCGGGTGTGATTAGTGCCCCCCCCCGGTCAATCTTTGGTGACTTTTTCATTACAGGACCAGATGCGACCCACGTCTCTAAATATTTGTTTGCTCTGACATTCGTTGTCCTCTTCGCCTTGGCAGCTAAAAATATTGCCCGCTCAGGGACAGGTCGTAACTGGATGGCGATTCGGGATATGGATATTGCCGCTGAGATTATTGGCATTCGCGCCATGCAAACTAAACTTTCTGCTTTTGCGGTAAGTTCATTCTACTGCGGTGTCGCAGGGGCCTTGTGGGCGTTCCTCTATTCAGGGTCTGTTGAGCCGCTTTCATTTGACGTGAACCGTTCATTCCAAATTCTGTTTATGATTATTATCGGTGGGTTAGGCAGCGTCATGGGGTCATTCCTCGGTGCGGCTTTCATCATGATTTTACCGATTCTCATTAGCAGCTTGCCCGGTATGCTGGGGTTAAATATCCCTGTGGACCTTATTTCTCATGTTGAGTTTATGGTTATGGGTGCGTTGATTATCTTCTTCCTGATCGTTGAGCCTCATGGTTTGGCGCGGTTATGGACAGTAGCCAAGGAGAAGCTCCGGCTTTGGCCTTTCCCCTATTAATTGGGGAGATCAAGGTTTACGGGTTTACCCTGGAAAAATATTAGTGTTAGAGTTTGAAATCCTCGATTTGCAGAATGTCTGAAGAAACTTAAAAACTGAGATTTTCACAAACGAGACAATTTACCTTAAGGGAGGTACAACATGAAACTTAAGAAACTTCTTTTAGCCGCTGTCGGCCTGACAGTTGGTTTAACTGGTCTCACGGTTGCCGATCAAGTGCAAGCCGATGAGCAATACATGCCCCTACTGGTTTACCGTAGTGGTCCTTATGCTCCAGGTGGCATTCCTTACGCGAATGGCTTGGTTGACTATTACAAAATGGTCAATGCCCAAGGCGGCGTTAATGGTGTCAAAATCACCTGGGAAGAATGTGACACTGCCTATAATACCGCGCGTGGTGTTGAGTGCTACGAACGTATTAAAATGAAAGACGGTAAAAAAGGGGCTGTCGTAACACCTCTTTCTACTGGTATCACCTATGCTTTGATTGAACGCGCTGCTAAAGACGGCATCGTTATTCACTCAATGGGTTATGGTCGTACAGCCGCATCAGACGGTACCGTTTTCCCACTGGTCTTTACCGCTCCTGCGACCTACTGGTCACAAGCAACAGCTATTACCAAATATATTGGTTCTGAAGTTGGCGGCATGGACAAGCTTAAAGGCAAAAAAATCTCTCTCGTTTATCATGACTCTGCTTATGGTAAAGAGCCAATCAAAACCTTTGAGGCCCTATCGGCTAAGTATGGCTTTAAATTCACCAAGCACCCTGTTGCACACCCAGGTTTGGAACAGAAAGCGACTTGGCTGACCATTGGTCGTAAAATCCGCCCTGACTATGTTGTCATGTGGGGCTGGGGAGTTATGAACTCTACCGCCATTAAAGAAGCTGCTGCTGTGAAATTCCCAATGGATCGCTTCATCGGTAACTGGTGGGCCTCCAACGAGAATGATACCCGTCCTCCTGGAGCTGCTTCTAAAGGCTACAAAGGCGCAAGCTTTAACGTACCTGGCGATTTCACCCAACTGCATGCTGACATCTTAAAAAATATTTATGGTGGCGACAAAGCTGCTGCTATGAAAAACAACTTCGGTGAAGTTCTTTACAACCGTGGCATGATTAATGGTGCGATCATTATTGAAGCTATGAAGGTTGCTCAGGGTAAATTCGGCAATCGTTCTGTAACAGGTGAAGAGCTTGCATACGGCTTTGAAAACATGGATATGACAGAAGCTCGTTTTGCTGAACTCGGCATGAAAGATTTCATGAAATCCATTAAACTTTCATGTGCTGATCATGAAGGTACATCTCCGTTGATCATTACTCAATGGGATGGCGAAACTTGGAAACCAGTTTCCGATTGGATTATGCCTGATCATGCAATGGTTCGTCCAATGTACAAAGAAGCTGCTGCAGAATATGCCAAAGAAAAAGGCATTACTCCACGTAAGTGCATGTAATCTGTACTTAATTGGATTAAAAAAGGTAACTTAGAAATGAGTGATACAGGAAAACCCCTTCTCTCCGTCAACAACATTGAGGTGATCTATGATCACGTCATCCTGGTGCTGAAGGGGGTTTCCCTCGAGGTACCCGAGGGGGGCATTGTTGCCCTCCTCGGCGCCAACGGGGCAGGGAAGACAACAACCCTTAAAGCGGTTTCAAACCTACTTGGTGCCGAACGTGGCGATGTGACCAAAGGAAGCATCGAATACATGGGCGAGCAGGTGGATAAACTTACACCGTCTGAATTGGTTAAACGAGGCGTCATCCAGGTTATGGAAGGCCGTCATTGTTTTGAGCATTTAACGGTTGAAGAAAACCTCATGACAGGGGCCTATACCCGTGCCGATGGTCGTCAGGCTATCGATGATTCTTTGCAAAAGGTTTACCACTATTTCCCAAGGCTGAAAGAGCGGAGCACCAGTCAAGCAGGTTACACTTCCGGTGGTGAACAGCAAATGGTCGCAATTGGCCGTGCTTTGATGGCAAACCCAAAGATGATTCTTTTGGACGAACCATCCATGGGTCTTGCACCGCAACTGGTTGAAGAGATTTTTGAAATCGTTCACAGGCTCAATAAAGAAGAAGGCGTGAGTATACTTCTTGCTGAGCAGAACGCTATGGTCGGGCTGCGTTATGCCGATTATGGATATATCCTTGAGAACGGCCGGGTCGTTATGGACGGTGATGGCGATTCTCTCAGGAACAACGAAGACGTTAAGGAATTTTACCTCGGGCTGGAGTCTGGTGAGCGTAAAAGCTTCCGTGACGTGAAGCATTATCGTCGTCGCAAGCGTTGGCTCAGCTAAGACACTAAGGTTAGAGCAAAAGGGCGGTCGCGCATCGTCTTTTTCATATAAAAGAATTTCAAAGGAAGGATCGAAAGGTCATGTCGGTTCAGCATTTCGACGCGCTTGAAACGCGCTCTGCTGATGAGCGGGAAAACGCTCATTTTGAGGCTCTGCGTAGCCAGGTTAGCCTGGCAAAAGAGAAGTCACCCCATTACGGCGAGGTGCTGAAAGACGTTGACCCTACCGCTTTGACAGATCGTTCGGCTTTGGCGAATTTGCCTCTCACCCGTAAACATGACCTTATCCAGGGCCAAAAGGACAAGCCCCCTTTTGGGGGGTTAGCAACGGTTGAGCTTGATGCTATGGCACGGATTTTCCAATCACCAGGCCCCATTTTTGAACCCCAGGGTGAAGGTGATTTCTGGCGGGGGGCTCGTTCCTTCTATGCCGCTGGTTTCCGCCAAGGGGATTTGGTGCATAACAGTTTTTCCTATCACCTGACACCGGGTGGCTGGATCATGGACGCCTCCGCTCGTGCCTTGGGTTGCACGGTGTTTCCAGCCGGTATTGGCAATACAGAACAACAGGTTGCCGCGATTGCTCATTTAAAGCCAACGGCATACTCGGGAACCCCTTCATTCTTAAAAACTCTGCTCGATAAAGCCGAAGAAGCAGGCCTTGATGCCAGCTCAATCACCAAAGCAATGGTTGGAGGCGAAGCCTTGCCCCCTTCCTTACGCCAGCAGTACAAAGACCGTGGTGTGACCATGTATCAAAATTTTGCTACGGCTGACCTGGGGGTTATTGCTTATGAATCATCTGCCCTCGAAGGCATGATTTTGGATGAAGGTGTGATCGTTGAAATCGTCCGCCCGGGGACGGGTGAGCCGGTTGCCGATGGTGAAGTTGGTGAGATTGTCGTAACGCTTCTTGAAAATAAACTCTATCCATTAATCCGTTTTGCCACCGGTGATCTCTCGGCTGTCATGCCGGGCCAAAGCCCTTGTGGACGGACCAACAAACGGATTAAAGGTTGGATGGGCCGGGCCGATCAAACCACTAAAATCAAAGGCATGTTTGTTCATCCTGAACAGGTTGCCGAAGTGGTTAAGCGTCACCCAGAAATCATCAAAGGCCGTTTGGTTGTCGACAACAAAGACAATAAAGACTTTATGGTTTTAAATTGTGAAGTGAGCGGGTCTCCATCACCCGATGAAATCAGTGCAACTTTAGCTCAAGTTTGTAAGTTAAAAGGTGAGGTTATCATTGTCGAAGCTGGTTCCCTTGCCAACGATGGCAAAGTCATTGATGACATTCGCACCTACGAATAGGTAACTTCTTTACCAATAATTGATTTCAATAAGACGGAAACACCCTAGCCGTATAGTTTTTTGAACTCTTCACCAATTTCACTCATTTTCCCCAGAAGTTCCCCAGCAAACTCAGGCCCTTCCCAGGCATCATGCTTGCCCTCGGCATAGAACTTGGCATTGCGCAGATAAAGTTCAGCATTCATGCGGTTGGGGACGAAGCTATTTACTGTTTTCTTAACGGCCCCTGGTGCACCCATGACGATTGAGTTGTCGGGGATTTCTGTCCCGTCTTTGAGGAAGGTGTGTGCGCCGATGATACAGTTATCGCCAATCACACAGCCATCCATGATGGTGCTGTTAATTCCAATCAAAGTGTTGTTGCCAATGGTGCATCCATGAATGGTGCAATGGTGGGTAATGGAGCAGTTCTCGCCAATGATTGTGGGGGTGTCGTAACCGACATGCAGCATGACAAAATCTTGTATATTGGTGTTTTTACCAATCATAATTTCATAATTTTCTGCGCGGGCAACAACGTAAGGCCAAATACTGGCCCCTTCTTCAACCGTCACTTTCCCATAAAGAAGGGCACTGGGATGAATAAATGCTGGGTTGTTGAGGGTGATCTTAGGGCCGTAGGTGCTCATGGTTTAATTCCTTCAGGTTGACCGACAATCACCGTGACAAGGTCATCTGGCGTAAGAAGTGTTTTCGCAACGTGATTGACTTGTTCAAGGGTAACGGCCTCAACAAATTTATTTCGATCCATAAGAAACTGATCGCCTAATTCATTGAGCTGCATCGATACCAGAATATTGGCGATATTGGCACTAGAGCTAAAGCGTAATGGGAAGGAGCCTGTGAGGTAGGTTTTAGCATTATTCACTTCCTCTGCCGTTACCCCATCGGTGGCCATCTTTCGCCATTCTTCACGCAAAATAGCTAAGGTTTCCCCTACCCGTTTATTGGCTGTTCCTGCACCACCAACGAGAAGTGAGGTTGCGGCCCTAGGGGAGAGATAAGAGTAAGGGGAATAGGCCAGTCCGCGCTTTTCTCTGATTTCTTTATAGAGCCGAGAAGCGAAGCTTCCCCCCCCAAGAATATAATTGAGCACATAAGCGGGATAGAAATCTTTGTGCTTGCGTTTTAAGCCAACTTGTCCGACGCGGATAATACTTTGAGGAATGGCTCGGTTGATAATAATGGGTCCAGTGCCTTTGGCGGGCAGCACTTCTGGAAGCATCCAGGGGCTGGCTTCCTCGGGTAGGGTTGAGAAAGTTTTATCGAGTAACTGGGCGAGCTGTTCGATGGTTATATCGCCAACAACGCCAATAATTAAATTGTTCCGTGCCAAGCGGCTTTGCACAAAACCCTTAAGGTCCAGAGCCTCGATCTTCGCCAAGGTCTGCTCAGTGCCTTCCGTCGGACGAGAATAAGGGTGAGTCGGAAAAAGAGCTTTGTAAAAGGCCTCGGAAGCGATGTTATTGGGGTCTTGGGAAGATTGCTTCAAAGAGGCCATGATTTGAGAGCGGATGCGCGCAATCGCATGGTCATCAAAACGAGGTTCTGTCAGAGCAAGTCTGAGTAAGTTAAAGGCTTGCTCTTTGTTCTTAGCCAGGGTCACCAGCCGACCTCTGAAGTTTTCCAGCCCGCTGCTAAAACTCAGAGAAATAGAGAGGTTTTCCAACTGACCTCTAAAGACTTGGGAGTCTAATTCCCCCGCCCCTTCATCGAGAAGCCCTGAGACAAAATGGGCGACACCTTCTTTACCTTCAGGATCAAGGGCGGAGCCCCCCCGAAAGGCAAGAGAGAGAGTGATGATTGGATTGCTATGATCTTCTACCAGCCAAGCCTCAACGCCGTTTTTGCCATTAACCTTTTGAATTTCAACCGCATTGGCAACGTTGATAAGAAAAAAGCAAAATAAGAAAGACAGAACAATTTTTTTGATTTTCGGTATGGTGTATGTGAGTGAGGGTCGCATTGCCATTACCTTGCCACGTCATTCCCGCGCAGGCGGGAATCCAGGAATGAAGATATAGTCTTTTGATGATGTTTCGCCGTAACACTTTTGCAACTCTGGATTCCCGCCTGCGCGGGAATGACGGTGGGAGTGAGTACAATCAATTCCATATGAAATGTTAAGGCGCTAAGCTTCTGCAGCATTACTTCTCTCCCTGTTGATCTTCGGGGAGGAGAATACCTGTCACAGAATGGGAAGCTTTAAAGACCTTGTGGGCCGCGTCTATCACCTGTTCTTTGGTGACTTTACCAATGCGATCAGGCCAGGCTTCAACGTCATCAACAGATTGCCCTGCTGCGACCGCTGCACCAAGAACCCGGGCCCCTGTTGTTAAAGAATCTCTGGCAAACACGGCGCCATCGACAAGACGTTTTTTGGCTTCATCTACTTCGGTTTGGGAAAGACCTTCTTTGAGGAGCCGATTAATTTCGCCGTCAAGAGCCGCTTCAAGTTGTGCAATTGTCGTTCCAGGAGCAGGACTGGCATAAAATGAAAAACGGCTATGATCGCGCCCTCCCATAGAATAGCTAACACCTGCAGCTACGGCTATTTTCCTTTTAAAAACAAGCTCTCTATAGAGTCGAGACTTTGACCCTGAACCGAGCAACTCCGACAAAACTTCGAGGGCGTAAGGTGTGATTTTGTCTTTATCCGATAGACTGGGCGCAAGGTAATTTCGACTCCAAACAGGCTGTCGAACACGCGGGTCTTTTAGAACCAATTTACGGGGGACTTGATGAGGAGGTTCTTGGGCGCGATGGCGTTTAGTCAAATTTGGATTGTTGGGAATAACGCCGTAATATTTTTCTGCCAGAGGTTTTAATTGTTGGGCAGTTATATCTCCGGCAACAACCAGGACAGCATTGTTTGGCGCATACCATTTTTTATAAAAATTTCTTAAGTCCTCAAGGGATAACCCTTTGATCTCATGGGCCCAGCCGATGATCGGGTTACGGTAGGGGTGGTTGAGGTAGAGGGAAGCCCCCATTTGTTCTGATAAAATTGCACGAGGGTTATTGTCGGTGCGTTGACTGCGTTCTTCAAGAATGACCAACCGCTCTGGCTCGATCACTTCTTTGGTGAGAACCAGGTTGGTCATACGGTCCGCTTCCAGCTTCATCATTAACTCAAGGCGATCAACAGCAACAGTTTGGTAATAGGCAGTGTAATCTGAAGAGGTGAAGGCGTTTTCTTGTCCGCCGTTACGCGCAACAATTTTAGAAAACATACCGTCTGGATAGCGGGGGGTGCCTTTAAACATCAGATGCTCAAAGAAGTGGGCAAGTCCTGATTTGCCTTCTGGCTCATCAGCGGAACCAACTTTATACCAAACCATATGGGAAACGATGGGGGCGCGGTGATTGGGAACCACCACCACCTGCATGCCATTCTTTAAAGTAAACGTTTCTGGGCTGAAAACTTTGGCAACAGCCGAAGCACTTGGGAAGGTTAGGCACCCAACCAAGAAAATTACTGTAAGTAATCGAGACTGCTGGTACATGTGCACTTAGTCAAAGAGACCTTCAAGCCACCCTTTTTTCTTTTTCTCAATACTGGGTGTTACGTCGCCCTCGACAGGTTTTCCGAGAGCTTGGTTTTCTTTTATCCGCTTGTTTTCTTTTGACGGGTCAACCGTGTCACCATAAGGGGCCTTTTCGCGCCAGAAAATAAGCTTGTCCGTAAAAGCTTTGTCTTCTTCAATATAGATTGAAGTCTCCCGGTTCACTAAGCGGCGGATATTAGGGTCGATATCTAAGGCCCCTAACTGTTTTAATAAAACCTGCTCACCCTGACTGCGCCCCTCTGCAAGGGTTCGCTCACGGGCAATCCGGCTTTGACTTAAAAGAGACCTTCTTGCGACGGCCGTTGTGGTTTCTGAGGAGGGGTTGGCTGAACCCGGCTCAGGGGGGCGGAGGGCATAGCTTGGCGGTAAGCTTAAGGGAGCTCGTTGATAGACGGCAAATTCGTCAGGTGCTCTTTTAGAGTAGCCTAGATTCTCTTTAACGGACTCGCAGCCCGTTAATGCTAAGGCACCAACGCCGCAGAAGAGAAGAATTTTTATCGTTTTGTTCATTCCTGCCGTCACCATACTAAAAATCTTTATTCTTCCTTTTTAGGTGATTCCTGGTTTCGGAACAAGGAATCAAAAATAAGAAGTGCTGCACCACAAGATATCCCAATATCCGCTACATTGAAAGCGGGCCAGTGATAATTTGCGATAAAGAAGTCTAAAAAGTCTGCCACCGCCCCAAATCGCAGTCGGTCAATGGCATTGCCAATCGCTCCACCAATGACCAAACCTAAAGCAGTTGCGATAAGTAGGTTGTCATTTTTCCAAAGCCAAACGGTCAGCCCTATGGCAACGCTGATAGCCAAGGCAGAGAGAAACCATTGGTTATAGGGTGAATCAGAGGCAAACATGCCAAAGCTCACCCCCCGATTCCACCCCATGACGATATTAAAGAATGAAGTGACCGGAATAACCTGAGGGGGCTGCATGACCTTTTCCACAATCCACCACTTGGATAGTTGGTCCAAGATGGCAATTGTAAGGGCAATCATAATCCCCATAGAAAAAGTTTTGTGCCCCATCATATGAACTGGTTCCTTCACTCAACAGCTTGTGGGGTGAAATGATCGTGGGCGTCAGCGCAACGTGGGCAGACCTCAGGATGGGCCTCGACGGTACCAACATCTTTCAGAACTTTCCAACAGCGTTGGCATTTTTCGCCTTCTGCCATGGCAAAAGCAACCGCCACGCCGGAGACCTCCTCAAGAGTAAAAGCTCCCTCAGGTGCACTGCCTTTTCCGAAGCTTACACCAGAGGTGATAAACAAGTCGGCAAGGTCATCGGCGTTGAAACCTTTGACCATCTCCACATATTTCTCATCGGCATAAATAACCGGGCTAGCTTGGAGGCTGGAACCAATGGTTTTATTGGCGCGTTCAACTTCCAAAGCCCCCGTGACAACCTTGCGAAGATCACGAATGATGCTCCATTTCTCAGCCAGAGCTTTATCCTGCCACTGATTTGGAACTTCAGGGAAGGTGCGCAGGTGAACCGATTGACCCTCATCCGGGTTACGGGCCAGCCAGGCCTCCTCAGCGGTGAAGCAGATGAAAGGGGCAAACCAAGCTGTGAGACAATTGAAAATTTCATCCAAGACCGTGCGCACTGCCCGGCGACGCAGAGAATCTTCGCGGTCGCAATAAAGGGCGTCCTTGCGGATATCCATGTAGAAAGCAGAAAGGTCCATGGCGCAGAAGTTGTGGAGCTTGTGATACAGGTGATGGAACTGGAAGTCATCATTGGCCTGACGGACATCCCGGTCCAATTCCCACAAGCGATTAAGCACCCAGCGTTCAAGCTCTGGCATTTCCTCAAGAGGAAGTTTCTCTTCATCCTTGAAATTGTTGAGATTGCCAATGACAAACCGCAACGTGTTGCGCAAACGGCGGTAGCTGTCAGCCAGTTGTTTGATGATTTCTGGCCCGACCCGCAGATCGTCAGCGTAATCGGAGCTCATCACCCACAGGCGCAGAATGTCAGCACCGGATTGTTTTACCACATCTTGAGGAGAGACAATATTGCCAAGCGACTTCGACATTTTGCGTCCGTCTTCAGCCATCACAAAACCATGGGTGAGCACCGTATCATAAGGGGCGCGATCACGGGTGCCGCAAGACTCAAGCAAAGAAGAGTGGAACCACCCCCGGTGCTGATCGGAGCCTTCCAGGTAAAGGGAAGCTGGCCAGGAAAGATTTGGCCATTCATCCCCTTCAAGCACAAAGGTATGTGTGCAACCAGAGTCGAACCAAACATCAAGGATGTCGGTTACCTGATCGTAATCCGCAGGATCGTATTTATTTCCAAGGAAACGTGAGGGGTCAGATGAGAACCAGGCGTCAGACCCTTCTTCTTGGAAGGCTGCCACGATTCGCTCCATCACTTCAGGATCACGCAGAGGTTCGCTGGTTTTTTTGTTCACAAATACCGTAATCGGTACGCCCCAGGCCCGTTGGCGTGAAACACACCAGTCGGGACGAGATTCAATCATGCCGCCGATCCGCTTGCGACCTGCTTCAGGGACAAAGCGGGTCTCATCAATGGCACCAAGAGCCTTCTTGCGCAGGTCGTTGATATCCATCGAAATAAACCACTGGGGTGTATTGCGGAAAATCACCGGAGCTTTGGAACGCCAGGAATGGGGATAGTTGTGGGTTATGCGCCGAACGCCAAATAATTGCCCGGCTTCTGCAAGAGCAGTAATTACGGAAGCATTGGCAGGCCATTTGATTTTCTTTTTCTTGCCGACTTCCATGACCTTTTCACCCGCAAACATCGGGACGTGGTCAAAGAAGATGCCATCGTCATCCACCGTGTCGGGAACAGGGACGCCATTGGCAATGCCCAAAACCCAGTCATCGGCACCATGGCCCGGAGCAATGTGGACAAAGCCCGTTCCGTCTTCGTCTGTCGCGAAGTCTGCTGCAAGTGCAGGAACAGGGAAATCAAAACCACCTTCATGCAAAGGATGGCGGCAAACGATACCCGCGAGGTCGCTGCCTGTGCCTTCCCAGAAAACAGTGGGGTTTTCGATTTTGAACTCTTCAACAAGGGCCGGGATCAGATTGGCAGCAACAATAATTTTAGCCCCTGCCGTCAGGCCGCTGCCTTCCAAAACATCGGTAATTTCCAAACCCTTGTAGGCAATGTTTGGCCCATAGGCCAACGCCCGGTTGCCAGGAATGGTCCAGGGGGTGGTGGTCCAGATGACGATGGACGTGCCGAGGAATTGCTCAGGGCCTTTTGCGACAGGGAAGCCTACAAAAATTGAGGTCGACGTATGATCTTCATACTCTACTTCGGCCTCTGCCAAAGCGGTTTTTTCAACAATGGACCACATCACCGGCTTGGCCCCTTTGAACAAAGAACCGTTCATCAAGAACTTGCCAAGCTCAGCCGCAATTTGCGCTTCTGCTTTGTTGGTCATGGTTGAGTAAGGATGATTCCAGTCGCCTTCGATACCGAGGCGTTTAAACTCTTCCCGTTGGATGTCGAGCCAGCCTTGGGCGAATTCCCGGCATTCGTGGCGGAAATCAACGATAGGAACCTCGTCTTTATCCAGGCCTTTCGAACGGTACTTTTCTTCGATCTTCCATTCAATCGGTAGACCGTGGCAATCCCAACCGGGAACATAGTGGGCGTCTTTGCCCAGCATTTGTTGGTTGCGATTGATGATATCCTTTAGAATTTTGTTTAGGGCGTGGCCCACATGAAGGTGCCCGTTAGCGTAAGGAGGGCCATCATGGAGAATAAATTTCTCTTTGCCTTTTGAGGCTTCACGTAGTTTTTCAAACAATCCCATGTCTTTCCAGCGTTGCAGGAACTCAGGTTCGCGCTTAGGCAGACCGGCCCGCATGGGGAAATCAGTTTTGGGAAGGAATACGGTTTCTTTATAGTCGACGCTCATCTTCTTTGACTCGCTTGAAATTTGGCCCCAATAAAGAGGCATTAACATTCATAACTCTTTGATTTTTTAGTCCCCTGGGTGTCCCAGAGGACTACATAATTCGGGGATGGCCCGCCAATATTAACTTAGCCCGGTCAGCATCTTCGGCGATCTGGGCTTTAAGATCATCTAGGCCCCCAAATTGTTTTTCTGGGCGAATGAAGTCAGCCAAGGCGACCCGCATGTGTTTCCCATAAATATCCTGGTCAAAATCAAACAGGTGGACTTCTAACAGCACGCCCCGGTTATTCACCGTGGGCCTGACGCCGAGATTTGCCACCCCATCAAACCAATGAAACTCGCCACCCAACTTTAACCCGGCACGAATGGCATAAACCCCAAGAGTTGGCTCCATATAGTCGCCGAGGCGAACGTTCGCTGTTGGGAAGCCAATGGTTCGGCCCCGCTGGTCCCCTTGCTCAACCCGACCTTCAATTTCAAAATCCCGACCTAAGACAAAGGCAGCCCCCTTGGGATCGCCTGAGCGCAAGCATTCTCTGACCCGTGTAGAGGAAAAAGGCGCGCCATCGCTATCGGTTACGGGGCGCACGCAGGTAAAGTGGTACCCATAGTCTCGCCCCTTTGCCAACAACAGCTCTGCATTGCCTTTGCGATCATGACCAAACTGGAAGTCATATCCGGCAATGACATGTTGGGCACCTAGAGCTTCAACCAAGACCTCTTTGATGAAGGCATCGGCTGAAAGACTGGAGAGGGCTTTATCGAAATGCAGCACCACCATGTAATCAACCCCCAAAGCTTCCACTTGCTGGGTTTTGACCCGCATAGGAGTGAGTCTGAAAGGCGGTTGGTCGGGCTTAAAGAACATGCGTGGGTGTGGCTCAAAGGTCATCACGGCCCAGGGACCGCCCAAGTCTTTGGACGAAACACCGGCTTCGTGGATCACCGCCTGATGTCCTTTATGGACACCATCGAAGTTACCGATGGCGACAGAACAGCCTCGGGCTTCAGCCGGTAAATCTTGATAATGACGAAAGATGCGCATGGATAGGGTTGAACTCGTCTATTCTACGGGTTTAGCTGGAACCATAACCGTTGCATCACCATCAATGACGAGCTTTTCACCCACATAACAAATGGTTTTGAGCTTAGCGATTCTTTTGGCAGGAAAAAGTTCTTCAACGGTCACGCGTGCCATTACTGTGTCGCCTGCCTTAACAGGGGCTTTAAAACGAAGGTTTTGCCCGATGTAAATACAACCTGGGCCAGGCATCTTGGTGCCGATCACGGTGGAGATGAAACTCGCTGAAAGCATGCCATGAGCAATGCGTCCTTCAAACATGGTCGGCGTGGCAAATTCATGGTTCAGGTGAACCGGGTTGGTATCCCCTGAGACACCGGCAAACATGAGGATATCGGCATCCGTTATGGTCTTGCCATAGACACCCGTCTGACCAACCGCCAGTTCCTCAAAATAGAAGCCGTGAAGCTCATGCATAGGTTTTGTCCTTATTAAGAAATTAGATGCGGCGCAATGTAACGGTTAGAAGGGTTCTGAGCAAGGTGAGATAAGGGGGGAGGCGGTGAAGAGATTAGGCTCGGCCCAAACTCGTAAAGGACCGAGGGTTCTTTGATCCTATTTGTGAGTTTGGGAAAGTTATAAGGCTGTTAAATTTTTAACGTAATACATGCACCGAACAGGGGGCGTGGCGTACGATGCGAGCGGCTGTTGAGCCAAGAAGGTAGTCCTGCAATTCCGGTTTATGGGACCCTACGATGATGCAGTCTGCTTTTATTGTCTCAGCATACTCAGCAATAACCCGCCCTGAATGGCCCGTAAGCACCACGGTTTCAATGCCTTTTGCATCACCAATCCGTTCGGCAATACCCTCTTCAGCGGTTTTTTTGACATTGATAACATATTCTGGTGGGACATATAAACTGACGGAGCTTTGAACCGGTTCAATTGCATGCACAGCAAAGATTTTGCCACCTTCATTTACGAGCTTTTTGGCGACTTCTATGGCTCTAAAGCCATGCCCATGGTCTAGCGCAAGAGACACAATAATTTTGTCGTACATGGTCTATCCTATCAAAGAAAATCAATGGAGTTGGGAGCTACGTTATCAGAAAAAGGGAACGGTGTCTCTTGATCATTCAATTGTTAGCCAGGAGAATAGGCCTGTTCACGAAATAAAAAACTATTCATTTTGCAGCGCAGCAATGTCAGAGTTGCATAACCTAGAACTCACCTCTGACCATCGAAATGATCGAAGATATTGCTGTGTTCGATGAAGCTGTCGATGAGGGTTTTGTCGAGAGTGGATTCTTGGGTGGCGATATAGAGGATGGCGACCGGGTCGGATTTTTCCCCGAGGTCGTCAAGCATGCCTTTGATGAAATC
This sequence comes from uncultured Thalassospiraceae bacterium, assembly GCA_965368165.1. Lineage (GTDB taxonomy): Bacteria > Pseudomonadota > Alphaproteobacteria > Rhodospirillales > JAPHRK01 > JAPHRK01. The sequence goes on from CBDULT010000006.1 coordinate 168,843, forward strand.
GTTGATTTCTATGCTGGTGCTTTCTTGCCCGGTGCGCTCAAAGTGCCATTCTTTCCAGGCCGCCGTGGTCAGGGCCAGGGTGAGGATTTTTTGAGCTTCTTTCTCATCACTCATAATCGCTAGTCTTTCCGTAAAAGAAATTCGCGGCCAACTTTAACCGAAGAGACCCCGTCATAAGCGACAATATCAGCGGTAGCGTAGGTTTCTGACCAGGAGTTGGGGAGGAAGGACCCGGTCCCGATGACATCTATAGGGGCTTTGACATCGGCCATGACTTTGCATTTTTTTACGCCAAAACCGGATGAAGCTATAATACGGACTTTCTCATAGCCCGCCTCGTTGAGTTGCTCGCGCATATGGAAAATGGCGGCGGCAGAAACTCCGGTGCCAACCAGATAACGCAGCTCTTCTTCATTGCGATAACGACGCACAGCCAAGGGAACCTTGCGTTCTAAAACATTGTAGGAGCCTTGGGGGTCGAGCCCTTCCATAAAACGGCCCCCGTGGGTATCGATCCGTACAGCTATTTTTCCCTTAGCGGCTAATTCAGGAAAGCGATTACAGATGGTGAGGGTATCGCTAATTTCTTTGCCGTAATAGTCGGGCAAAATGGTGAGGTCTTCGTCAGGAAAACCTTCCACATACATTTCTGCAGCCCGTAAGGTTGAGCCTGCGTAGCCGATCAGGGCATGAGGCATGGTACCAAGGCCGCGCTCGTTGCCAAAGTAATGGGCTGTCGCATCGGTGGCATTGCCAATGAAGCCTTTAGCTCCGCCTTGGGTTTTGGCTGTGGTTGAGCCGACGGATGCGGCATAGGCCATCAATTCTGCCATTTCGGTTCCCGCAGAATGGCGCCCATCCATGGCAAGAAAGCCCACATTGGGCAGGTCCATACACATGGTATAGGCATTGTAAGCAGCCACACAGGCTGCGCCGAGTTTTTGCAAAATAAGGGTTTCGAGATCGACCAAATGGAAAAAGGAACCCGTGATATACATCAACGGCTCACCCGCACCAACCCAAGCCCCTTCGGAATAATTCAGTTCTACAGTGAATTTAACTTTGCGTTGGGCCTCTAGTTTCGCCAGCCAATCAAGGGCCAGGCGGGGGGTGAAGATCACCGGGCGACGCATGAAGATCGCATAGGTAACCTCTTTGTCGCCAAAGCGTTCTATGGTCTGCTTAGTTTTGTCGAAGTAGCGATCCGTCCAGGCTGAAATATCCTGATCTAAAGGATAAGAGGCCATGCGTGATGGCTTTTTATCACTCATAGATTTTTCTCTCCTTTTATTAGAATTGATCAGAGATCAATCCGCGTTCAGGTGCCACATAGGTATAGGAAATATCCCTAAAACCCTGGGGCTGACGCGCAACGATGCGCGGGCCACGATTTAATTACGATGCTTGAGCAGCTTTCAGGTGATCACGTTCGTCCTTGAGGGATTCCGAAATGAGGAAGGCCAACTCAAGAGACTGTTCGGCATTGAGGCGCGGGTCACAATGGGTGTGATAACGATCGCCCAAGGTTTCCTCGGTTACCTCATGGGCCGCCCCGCCGACACATTCGGTCACATTCTGCCCCGTCATTTCAAAATGAACACCGCCAGCCTGGGTGTCTTCTGAACGGTGAACAGCGAAGAAGTCACGGACCTCTTCCAGAACCTTATCTACGGGACGCGTTTTGTAGCCTGTTGAGCTTTTGACTGTGTTGCCATGCATGGGGTCACAAGACCAAACCACGGAGCGGCCCTCGCTTTTGACTTTACGCAGAAGTTTAGGCAGATGGTCTGCAACTTTTCCCGCTCCCATGCGAGAGATCAAGGTCATGCGACCAGGCTCGTTCTCTGGGTTGAGGATGTCAAGCAGACGAATCAGTTCCTCTGGGTCCATGGTGGGTCCAACCTTCATGCCGATAGGGTTTTTGACCCCACGGAGGAATTCAACATGGGCACCATCTGGCTGGCGTGTCCGATCACCAATCCACAGCATGTGGGCAGATGTATCGTAATATTCACCCCGGGTGGAGTCGACGCGGGTCATGGCTTCTTCGTAGTTTAGCAACAGAGCTTCATGCGAGGTGTAGAACTCAGTTTCCCGGATTTGAGGGGCGGTTTCCGCTGTCAGGCCACAGGCTTCCATGAAAGCCAGGGCTTCTTCAAGGCGGTTCGCTAAATCTTGGTAACGGGCCGTTTCAGGGCTGTCTTCAACAAAACTCAGAGTCCAGCCGTGCATCTTGTGCAGGTCGGCATATCCCCCTTGGGCAAAGGCTCTCAACAGGTTGAGGGTTGAGGCTGACTGGTTGTAGGCTTGAACCAAGCGAGCTGGATCAGGAATACGTTCGTCTTCTGTGAAGGCAGAGCCATTGATCATATCGCCCCGGTAGCTAGGCAGGCTGACACCATCAACTGTTTCCGTATCGGAAGAACGGGGTTTGGCAAACTGTCCGGCCATCCGACCGACTTTAATTACAGGGCAGGCAGCCCCAAAAGTTAGGACCACAGCCATTTGCAACAAAACCCGGAAGGTGTCGCGAATATTATCTGGGTGGAATTCAGCAAAACTTTCGGCGCAATCGCCGCCCTGTAAAAGGAAGGCTTTGCCTTCAGCGGCACGCCCAAGGGAGGCTTTTAGACTACGAGCTTCACCTGCAAAAACCAGAGGTGGGTAAATGCTGAGGCGCTTTTCTGTCTCTTCAAGCACAGCGGTATCAGGATAGGTTGGCACCTGAATAATTGGCTTGTTGCGCCAGCTTGTTGGGGTCCAGCTCGTGGTCATGGTCTTTATATCCAAAATATTATGAGTTGTCTGTAACTGTTCTAAGACGGATGGCTATACGCGTCTAGGCTAACTTATTCAAGGATATTCAAGGGGTTTAGGCCTATTTATATGGTTCGATTACCAAACAATTGAAGAGGCACGTTTTCAGTTGCTCAGCTTTTATTGGCCTTTTTAAATCTTTCGTTCTTCCACTTAACCAATTTGCGTTTCGCTTTCTTACACACATTAAGGTAGGAAGAATTTTCGACCACATTAGGTGAAACGTTTAAGCTTCGCGCCACATCAATTTCTGTCCGGGTGGCTTCACACTCAAACATCTGAACGAATTTCTGGTTGCCCGCTCTGGTTCTATCGACCCGATACCAAGCGTCAAGAAACTCTTTCTCATTGGGGGCGAGGTTGCCACGTTTGTGGTTGATAAGATATTTCTCTGCGGTTTGGTGTTGGAGAGCATGGTTGCCTTCATGGGCCAAGCTTAACAAGGTATCCAGCGGAGAGCTGTAAAGCATCTTGCGGCGAATGAAGATCATTCTTTTCTGAGGGGAGCTCAGGGAACGGTTGTAATAGGCGACGGCACCGTCAATGCCCCCCATTTTTTTAAAATATTTTGAGGGTGGATTATAGCGAATTTCATTCACAGTCTTGATATACTTTTGCAAATGAGGCGGGAGCTTCTCCGACATCTCCAAAGCTTTTTCAACAATCGCGAAGAATTTTTTGTTTTTGATGTCAGAGTAAATTGATCCGACCAAACTAATGCCGTCGATGGTTCTCCTGTAGGGGTCTGGTTTTGATTTAAACGCGCCACTCATTCGCTCCATCTCGTAGGTCATGGCTTTGGTTAAAAACTGGCGGTCAGTGTCTAAGAGAAAACTTGAAGAAACCACAAGGGTCGGCTTTTGAGCGATCATATGCCAACCCGTATATCGATTATAACGGTTGGCCCTTCTCACAAAAATTTTTGGAGCAACTGAAGCAAGGGTGGGGCCATTGGGCGTGTCTGCATATATGTCTCGCAGGGAATTCTCTATTGCAGAAAAAACGACTGGACGGGTTTTCTTGGCAATGCTTTTTTCAACCGAAATATAATGGGCCCCCAATTGCATCTTCCGATCTGAGATCATCTTGGGTTTGCCCAGTTGCGTTGACTGATTGGCAAAAGATTGGGCGGCGGGGCCGATAAAGAAAACCACGGCAAGCAAAAGGAGTTGTCTCATTCTGATGGAATTCATTGCTGCTCGCCTGTTTTAAGTGGTTTTCCCAGTTTGGTTGCAACCCCTTATACTAGAATGTCTTGTTAAATGTCGATGGTTTTAGCCTCTTTCTTCGGGAGGGGTTTCTCTTCGGTCGAGGTGATTTTGATGGTTTTGACCACGGGTTCTGGTGTTGGGCGATGAAGGTCGATGTGGAGCAAGCCTTGCTCTAAACGTGACCCGATCACCTCAATGCCTTCAGCCAGAACAAAACTGCGCTGGAATTGACGGGCAGCGATGCCGCGGTGAAGAAAAATCCGCCCGGTTTCATCTTCTTCGGTTTGACGCCCTCGAACAACCAGTTGTGCGTCTTCGATAGTTACCGACAGGTCATCACTGGAAAACCCAGCAACAGCAAGGGTGATACAAAGCTGATTTTCACCGATCTGCTCAATATTGTAGGGTGGATAGCCTTCGGCAGAACTTTTGGACACTCGGTCGAGAACTTCCTCAAAGTGGTCGAACCCCAGCAACAAGGGGCTATTGAACATAGATAATCGTGGCATAAACCATCTCCTCTTTTTGAGCGAGCAAGGTTGAATTCATCGAAGCCCGGCTTTTCCAGCACTCCGTTACACCTTATTTTGTCTCAAACACTGAAGAAGTCAATGAGGGATCAAGTTTTCCCCCTCATTATGGCTTTCCAATTTCGGAAAAACCCAAAAGGCCCAGAGAGTTGCCCTGCGGTTGCAACACCTGCGATAAGGGCCCCGCCGATACCAAAAATAAATGCATCTGCCCCGGTGAGGTAGAGGTTGTTGATGGGGGTTTTAACGGACAAGGATTTTAGCTTATAGCGTTCTGGTGAACTGCCCATACCGTAGATGGTTCCTCTCGGGCTTCCCGTAAAATGCTCTGTTGTCAGGGGGGTTGAAAGCTCCTGGTAAGCAATGAGGTCTTTGAATCCCGGATATTTTTTCTCAACCAAAGCCAGCAGGTTTTCAGAAATTTGTTCTTTAAAGGCTTCGTAGTCCGCCCCCCGTTTCTTCCAGGGTTCATCGGCCCATTTGGCGAATTTATCATAGTTGACAAAGCCAATTACTTCAGCGGTATGGGTCACAGCTTCAGGGTTTTTTAGGGAAGGAAAAGACAGGTAGCAACCTTTTGCCGGGCCATCAATTGGGCTGCCGACATTGGCATATTCATCGTGGTCATAGCCATCAAAAATCCAGTGGTTCTCTCCTTCAAAACCCATTTTTTCGGGGCCTTCTTTAAGGGCAAGATAAAGGACCGCTGTTGTTGTTTTGGGCAAAAGAGGGTCGAGTTCTTGGGCATATTTCCCCCCAATTTCTTCAGGTAACATTTTGCTATAAGTGAGATAAGCACCTGCATTTGAGATGATGGCAGGGGCGTAATAACGCACCAGATCACCGCCTTTGCCTTTTTTCTTAAGGACTTCGACCCCAATGGCTTTACCGTTCTCGACCAGGATTTGCTGGACTTGGTGGTTGATAAGAAACTTGCCGCCTTCTTTTTCGACAGCGGGAATAACATAGTCGGCAATCTTACTGGCCCCACCGACGGGGTAGTAACCGCCATAGAGATAGTGGTTAACAATCAGGGCGTGGCTGGCGAATGCACTTTTTGACGGCGGATATCCATGGTCCCCCCATTGAGAGGCGACGAGGGCTTTGAGTTTTGGATCGGTGAAATGGCGATTGAGGACATCGGCTGTAATGGCAAGAGCTAAGGGGTCAAGCTTCTCTTTTTTACCTTTGAAAAACCAGCGTAAGAGACCGCTATTCCCTTCGGCCAGCAGCCGGAAATAGTTCCATTGCTTCATTTTTCTCAAATCTTTGAAATAGGTTTCAATGCCTTCTTTTTCTTCGGGGAATCTCTCCATAAGATCTTGCTTAAAGGCTTTGGGATGGCTCTTTTGACCGAAGGTAAAATCGGGATAGACAAACTTGTCAAACTCATCTGGCATCTGCTCCCATTCGAGTTGTCCATCGGTAATGAAATCAAAAATTTTGCGCATGGCGGTGCCTTTACCCACCTCACCGATATAATGGATGCCCACATCCCATTCATGGTTACCAGGGCGTTTGAATACATGGGTGAAGCCGCCAAGGACATAATGACGCTCTAAAACTAAGACGCGTTTTTTATGGAGTTTGGCTAAAATGCTTGCTGTCGTCATAGCTCCAAGACCAGAGCCAATGATTATGGCATCGTAATTACGCGTTTCACTCATCTGACGTTCCCCATTGTATTTTTGTGCGGTTGTATTCATCCTTGCCTTAAAGGACATTTTGTCACAAAGTTTACACTGTTAAGTTGGGTGAACAGTATCATTGCTAACTTTACATTGTCAACTTTGGTTTGGAGGCAGGCATAATCATATGAAGAATGAAAAACCTAAGCAGAAGACTGGGAATAGGCGCATGCCTAAAAAGGAAGCCTATCACCATGGAAATTTACGCGAAGCCTTAGTTGATGCTGCTATTGATATTCTTGAAAGCGAAGGGCTGAAATCGTTAAGCCTGAGGGAGGTTGCCCGGCGGGTTGGCGTGTCGCAAACCGCCCCCTATCACCATTTTAAAGATAAAGAAGGGATGCTGGCTGCGGTTGCAGCTAAGGGTTTTTTGATGATGGGGGCTGAGCAGACAAAACAGGCAGAAGCCACCGGCATGGAGGCCTTAGGTAAAGGATATGTTGATTTTGCCCTTAAGCACCCGGCCCTTTTACAAATAATGTTTGGGCCGGAAATCTCTAATCCAAATAGCCATGCAGATTTAAAAGCAGCTGGGGATCAAAGTTTTCAGAGTATTTTTAAGAGCGTGACAGACCAGATGGAAAAAGCGGGGATCGACTATATCACCCCATCTGTTGTGACAATTTCTGCTTGGGCCTTGGTTCATGGGCTGGCAATATTACTTATCGGTGGTAAAATAAGTCCAAAGACGGTTGGGCTGAAAGATAAAGATGAACTTGTAGAGCAAGTTGCTAAAGTTCTTGTCCGGGGATTGGCATAGTAGAAGAGGTGAGGAACTATATCGGTCTAATGCATTGATTATATGGAATGCTTTGAAAATAAATAACAATAAAAACAAGATTATTGCTCTAACTCTGGTGCTGAGTTTAAGAGGTGAGTTCCTCTATGCTTGAAGCTCTTGTCGAAATTTTCCAGTTGCTGGGGTCACTCAAACCAAGTCATATCTTCATTATTCTAGCGGCAATCGGATTCTTAATCGGTGTGGTCGCTATCTACATTTGGTTTCGTGAAAAAGCTGCAACAGAAAATGTGAAATACAAAACGATGTTTGAGGCCACGACACAAGGCGTGGTAATCGTCGATTTGCAAAAAGGCGTTCTTCTTGAGTCAAACAAGGCGTTTAATAAAATGCTTGGGTTTTCCTCTGAAGAGGTTATTGGACAAAAAGTAGGAAAATTTATAGCTGAAGAATCAAGGCCCACCTATCTAAAAAACCGAGAAAAAGCCAACTCGAAAGGTAATCGTACTTATGAATTGAAGCTTGTTCATAAAGACGGGTCAAAGATTGATGCTTTCGTTCGCTCAGTAACGATTAAGTTTGACCAAGGGATGGGGGTGCTAGGGGCAACCTTTATCTCAGATATTACGTCGCAAAAAGCAACTGAATTGGAACTTGCCACCTACCGTGATCATTTGACTGAATTGGTGGATGAACGGACAAAAGCCCTCAATGATGAAATTGAAACCCGTGAGCTCATTGAAATTGCGTTGAGAGAGCGGGAATCATTTTTCCGAGCCTTGTTTGACAATGCGGCTGTTGGCATTAGTGCAACCAATGCCGATGGAAATTATATCCAGTTTAACGATTTATGGGCTGAAATGCTGGGCTATGAACGCCCTGAAGTTGATACCCTTACCCCAATGGATATTACCCATCCAGATGATAGGGCTGATAGCTGGAATAAACTTCAGAAATTGATAAATGGAGACCTGGAGTCCTATCGAATTGAAAAACGTTATGTTCGCAAAGATGGGTCTATTCTATGGGGAGATTTGAGTGTTGCTCCCATTAAGGACGCAAAGGGGAATATCAATGCGACAATGGCAGTTTGCGTTGATATTACAGAAAGAAAAGATGCTGAGGCCGCCTTAGAAAAAACCTCGGCTCAATTAAAACTTACGCTAGATCATATCCCGGGGAGTCTTTTCCAAACGGATAAAGACAACACCATTATTCGCACCAACGATCTCTTTTATAAGCTATTTCAATTCCCCGTTGGTATCGGTGAAGTAGGAAGCCCTGTGCGTGACCTTTATGGCTTCATGGCTGAAAGAGGAGATTTGGGAGAGGGGGATGTTGAGGATTTGGTCGATCAGGCCATGCAAGCCTTCCGGAACGGAAAAGTGGCCGTATATGAAAGGCAAATTCCAAATGGAACGACCCTTGAATTACGTCGCTCCCCCACTGAAGATGGGGGGGTGCTTATTATTTCTGTTGATATTACTGATCGGAAAAAAGCCGAAGCAGAACTCGCGCGACAAACCGACATGTTGCAAACGGTCATGTCGAGTATTGACCAGGGGATTGTCCTGACCGATAGCGACCATAGAGTGAAACTTTATAATAAACGGTTGGAAAAACTAAGCCGTTTTAAGGAAGGCTATCTTTCCTCATTGCCGACCTTTGAAGAAGTGACCAAGCATTGGTATGAACTAAATGGGCAAAGCGAAGATAGCCTTGCTGTTGCTTTAGAAGATTTGAGGCGTAATCGCTATGAAATGTTTGAGGTTGCTGCCAATGATGCCACGCTTGAAATCCGCAACAGTCCCTTACCTGATGGGGGGTTTGTCAGAACCTTTACCGACATTACGGAGAGGAAAAAAGCCGAACAGGCTATTTTAAACGCCAGCCAAGCCGCAGAAGCGGCGACAAAAGCCAAAAGCGATTTCCTGGCAAATATGAGTCACGAAATCAGAACGCCGTTAAATGCTGTTTTGGGCCTTAACTACCTGGCCCAGCAAACTGACCTCAACCCCCAGCAAAAAGAATATCTCCACAAGATGAGCGTTGCTTCAAAGACGCTGCTTGGCATCATTAATGATATTCTTGATTTTTCTAAAATTGAAGCCGGCAAGATGGAGCTTGAGAAGGTTGAATTTTCTCTTGGTGAAGTCCTGCATAATCTGAGCGCAATGATGCTGCCAAAAGCTGAGGAAAAAGGGCTTGAACTCATTTTTTCTGTGGCTCCTGACGTTCCCTACACCTTAATCGGCGATTCATTGCGGCTGAGCCAAATCCTGATCAACCTCATCAATAATGCTTTTAAATTTACCGACCATGGAGAAGTGATCGTCGATGTGCGCCGAATGGAGGATGAGGGAGATGAAACTCTCTTGGCTTTCACCGTTGAAGATACGGGGATTGGTTTGACTCCAGATCAAATCGATCGATTATTTGAATCCTTCACTCAGGCTGATGAGTCCACGACCCGTAAATATGGGGGAACCGGACTGGGACTTACCATCAGTAAAAACCTGGCAAAGATGATGGGCGGTGAAATAGGGGTTAAGAGTTCACACGGTAAGGGGAGCCTGTTTTTCTTTACGGCGAAATTTAAATATGAGGAAGTTGTTGATCGTAAAGCATTGGTTCCTGAGACCCTCGCGGGAGGGAGTGTCCTCCTTGTTGATGATAATGTTGCCGCGCTTAAAACTTTGTTTGATATGTTTGATAACCTCGACTTTAAGGTTGAAACAGCCCGATCCGGAAAAGAGGCCTTAGAGATTTTTGAACGCCGAAAAGAAGCAGAAGGTTTCGATCTTATTATCTCTGATTGGCAGATGCCGAAAATGGATGGTATTGCCCTCTTGACTGCCCTTCAAAAACAAACAGTTGTTGGCACAAACACACGCTACGGGTTGATGGTTTCCGGTGAAAAGAAAGCCGAGGCGGAACAGAAAATTAAAGACCTGCCCCTTAATGGTTTTCTGGTCAAACCTCTGGAGCCAGAAAGTTTAATAGACTCTCTGATGTCTATTTCTGCGGAATGGTGCCCTGTCACAGAAGATACCGATCAACGCCCCAACAAGCAGGAGATGGTTCAGAAAATTGTAGGAACCCGCGTGTTGCTCGTCGAAGATAACGAAGTCAATCAACTGGTGGCCTGTGGCATCCTAGAAGATGCTGGCCTTCAGGTTGTGGTGGCTAATAACGGGCAAGAGGCTGTTGACCTCATTATGGTTGATGACAAGGCCGGAGGCTTTGAAGTGGTCCTTATGGATCTGCAAATGCCCGTTATGGATGGTTTTGAGGCGACAGCAAAAATTAGGGAGAAATTCGATTCAGACGCATTACCCATTATTGCGATGACGGCTCATGCTTTGGATGAAGAAAAACAAAAGTGTATGGAAGCTGGCATGAACGATCATGTCGCCAAGCCCGTTGACCCGCCAGTTCTCTTTGCCTCTTTGGTGAGGTGGGTGAAAGAGAAAGACCAACAGCCCGTCATGGAAAAATCGGAAAATAAGCAGGAGGTTGATAGCGGAGAATGGCCGAGTGTATTACCTGGGTTGGATGTGGCCTTGGGATTAGCGCGGCTGAATAATAATCGGAAGTCATATAGCAAAATTCTCCAACTGTTTAAGAAAGATAAAGCACCGGCAATAGAGCAAATATGCAATGCCATTGAAGAGGGTGATATGGTTGAGGCCAAAGCCTTGGCCCATTCTCTTAAGGGGGTTGCCGGAAATGTGGCTGCAAACGATCTTTTTGAAGCGGCAAAAAATCTCGATAACGCTTTAAAAGAAGAGCGAGAAGATGACCTTGAAGGCCTGCTGTCCCTGACTTCTGAGGCTTTTATAACAACAATTTCGTCGATTGATCGTTTGTTAAGCTGGGGCTTGGATGAAAAAGAAGACCTTGCTCCCCTGATCTCTGAGCTTCATGGCTTGTTGGTGCGGAATAACTTAATGGCCAAGATGAAATATAATGAGCTTAAAGGGAAACTGGAAAAAGGAGCTTTTAAAGGGGAGCTTAAAACGATAGAAGGCAAGCTTGCCCGATTAGATTTAAAAGGGGCGGTTCTGCCTCTGGCTAAGATCGCCAAATCTCTTAATATTTCCCTGAATTAGGGTTATATTTTTTCTACTTCTTGACTCCCGTCATGTTCATTAAAGCTAAGGAAATTTACTCTATCGGCATAAATAAGTTGGGGGTGGTGATGAACAGTGTCGATACATTCCAATCAACAGAAAAACCTATCCTGGGAGAAGTGAGAAGAGCCGCTGCTGCGGCCGCCCATTGCCCTGTTGCCCCAGAAGGAGCCTGCCCAGCATATATGGCAATTCGCAGGTTATCTGATCCACAAACACCCCTAACGGAAAAAATATATTCAGAAGCAATAACGCGTATTCATAGTTGCCCTTCGGCCCAATCCGCTCCCTGTCATGCCTTGAAACTCATTGAGGATAGTGTTTAATCCCGTTGACCTGACTCTTGCCCCCGGTTATTCCATGATAAGTGCATACCCAAACCGGAGGCAAAATGTCGGGGTTAAACGAAGACAAAGTTAATCTCCAGATCGAGCAATTGATAGCTGGCAAGCCCGCAGCCTTAGCGCGGGCCATTACGGCTGTTGAAAATCAAACAGCCGACTCTCGAAAAATCCTTAAAGAAATTCAACCCCATTTGGGCAATGCTTTGGTTGTTGGCTTTACGGGGCCTCCTGGGGCGGGAAAATCGACCTTAATCAATGCTTATGTCAAAGAATTGAGAAGCCGTGGGAAGACGGTTTGTGTTTTGGCTGTTGACCCGTCGAGCCCCATTAGCGGTGGTGCAATCTTAGGTGACCGTATCCGCATGGCAGAGCATACTGGAGATACAGGGGTCTTTGTCCGCTCCCTTGCTTCAAGAGGCCACTTAGGGGGACTGTCACGAACGGCAGCCCGGGTGTTGGATGTTATGGATGCTTCCGGGCGAGATGTAATTGTTATCGAGACTGTTGGGGCCGGCCAGTCGGAAGTCGAAATTGCCGGGGTAGCCGGGACCAAAGTCGTGGTTTGTGCCCCAGGCCTTGGTGATGACATTCAGGCAATCAAAGCAGGTATCTTGGAAATTGCCGATGTCTTGGTGGTTAACAAGTGCGACATGCCCCACGCGGAGAACACGAAACAACAACTCAAAAATATGCTCCACTTGCGTCAGGCCAGTGATTGGGATGTTCCGGTCCTCGGGACAACAGCCACAAACTTTGTCGGCTTGCCTGGTCTTGCTGACGCCATTGAGGCCCATGATGAAACGATCCGGGGGTCATCCCACAAGGTTGACCCCCAACAGCGCATTCGCAAAGTCCTCGCCGAAACACTCGCCCATACCATTGAGGACCGCCTTCTGTTGGGAACGGATTCTGCTTTAGTCAAAATTCTTGATGCCCTTCAAGCCGGAGAACTGAATTTTGATGAAGCAGGAGAGAAGATATTGGAAAACGGGCTGTTGGTCGAAAATTTTTCTTAAAAAGTTTACGGCTCTGCCCATCTCCTCTATGGTGCCGCCGCCATGAAACAAGCTGTAGACCCAACTTTAAGCATCGATCAATTCGATTTTGACCTGCCCCAGGAGAACATTGCACAAAAGCCAATGGTTCCCCGTGATGAGGCGCGGATGCTTGTGGTCGGCAAAAATGGATTAGAAGATCAGGTTGTGCTTGAACTGGCTGAGCAGCTATCTCCTGGCGACCTGATGGTTTTCAACAATACGAAAGTCATTCCCGCCCGTTTGATCGGCAAGCGCCGCCAAGCGAAGATGGAGGTCACCCTCCATAAGCGAGATGAAAGCAATGTCTGGCGCGTGTTCGCCCGCCCGGCCCGTAAGCTTAAGGTTGATGATGTCATAGATTTTGCTGAAGATTTCTCGGCTCAGGTGATTGCCAAAGGGGAGGGAGGAGAAACCACTCTCAAGTTCGATCGAGGCGGGGAAGCCCTAATGGAAGCATTGGAGGCCCACGGCGGCATGCCCTTGCCCCCTTACATAAAACGGCAGGGTCTTGCTGACGGTGAAGACAAGAATGACTATCAAACTGTCTTTGCCAAAGAAAAAGGCGCGGTAGCTGCACCAACGGCAGGTTTACACTTCACCTCTCGACTAATTGGAGCCTTAGACAAACGAGGCATAGAAGGCACAACCGTAACCCTCCATGTGGGCGCGGGAACTTTTCTCCCGGTTAAGGTTGATAAAATTTCTGATCATCAGATGCATACCGAATGGGGCTGTGTGGACCAGCAAACGGTAGACCTGATTAACAAGACCAAAGCGGCTGGAAATAAAGTGATTGCTGTGGGAACGACCTCGATGCGGTTGCTTGAGGCAGCCACGGACGGGGAAGGGAAAATTCATCCCTTTGAAGGGGATACGGATATTTTCATTACACCGGGATACAAGTTCGGGGTGGTTGATCAATTGTTGACCAATTTCCATTTGCCCAAATCCACTCTCTTTATGCTGGTTTCGGCCTTTGCTGGGAGGGAGACTATGATAAAAGCATACGCGTATGCCATAAGGTCGGGCTATCGCTTTTATTCCTATGGTGATTGTTGCCTGTTGACGAAAGAAAATAAATGACGGACTTCGGCTATGAACTGATTAAAACCGACGGACAAGCGCGCCGGGGACGAATTACCACGGCCCATGGAAATATAGAGACCCCGGTCTTTATGCCTGTTGGAACGGCGGGCACTGTTAAAGCCATGCTACCGGAATCGGTCAAAGCAACCGGGGCAGAAATTATCCTTGGCAATACCTACCACTTAATGCTGCGCCCCACTGCTGAACGGGTGGCAAAATTGGGGGGGCTTCACAAGTTTATGAACTGGCCCGGACCAATCCTCACCGATAGTGGCGGCTTTCAGGTGATGTCCTTGAGCGAGTTACGCAAGATTACCGAAGAAGGCGTGCGCTTTCGTTCTCATATTGATGGCAGCTACCACGACCTGACCCCAGAACGCTCCATGGAGATTCAAAACCTGTTGGATGCCACCATCACCATGGCCTTTGATGAATGCCCCTCTTTTGACTCAACAGAGGAGCAAGTCATCGAGTCCATGAGACTCTCCATGCGTTGGGCCAAACGGTGCAAAGAGGCTTTTGAACAGCGTCCCGGCTATGCTTTGTTTGGCATTAACCAAGGGGGCATTCATAAAGAGATGCGCGAAGAATCAGCAAAAGCATTAATCGATTTGGATTTCGATGGCTATGCAATAGGCGGCTTAGCTGTTGGGGAAGGCCAGGAGTTGATGTTCTCAACGCTCGATTTCACCACCCCCATGCTCCCTCAAGATAAACCCAGGTATCTGATGGGGGTGGGTAAGCCCGCCGATATTGTTGGTGCTGTAGTTCGCGGGGTTGATATGTTTGACTGCGTCATGCCAACCCGCTCAGGGCGCACCGGGCAAGCCTGGACGCGGCGGGGGTCCGTTAATATTCGTAATGCCCGTCATGCCCTGGATGAGCGACCTTTAGATGAGCATTGTGGCTGCCCGGCTTGCACCAGCTATTCGCGGGCCTATTTACATCATCTCAACAAAGCCGGAGAAATCCTCGCCTCCATGCTCATGAGCTGGCATAATCTTCATTACTACCAAGACCTGATGGCAGGGTTGCGCGGTGCTATTGAAGAAGGCGCACTTGACGCCTTCGTTGAAGCGTTCGAGGCAAATCAAGCTTTGGGTGATATAGAGCCTCTATAACAGGGATTAACACACCGATGACCGATGACATTTATCAAAATTTATCTTCCCTTGGGCAAAACGTTGAGGCCCCAACATCTCCTGAAAATGCTGTGTTGGAGACGGTGCCTAATCCACAGCTTGGGGCACAGTACGTGGTGCGTTTTACCGCCCCTGAGTTCACCTCCCTGTGCCCAGTGACAGGCCAGCCCGACTTTGCCCATATCGTGATTGATTATATTCCGACCGATAAACTGGTAGAAAGCAAATCCCTCAAGCTATACCTTAGCTCATTTCGTAATCATGGGGCTTTCCATGAGGATTGCACCGTGTCTATTGGCAAGCGTATCCTTGATGCCACCGACGCTCGCTGGCTCCGTATTGCGGGCTATTGGTATCCACGAGGGGGTATTCCGATTGATGTTTTCTGGCAAACAGCTCCTGCGCCAAAAGGCGTTTGGGTGCCTGACCAGGAAGTTTCCCCTTATCGGGGGCGTGGTTAGCCTGTAAAGGCTTACAGCCCTGGCTTTGTCGCACTGACATATGAGCCAGGGGCGTCTTCAATCGGTTTTAGTTTTCCATCGCCCGGGACACGGGCTTTGACTTTGCCGCCGCCTTTGCGTGAAATCCAGCCGTGCCAATGGGGCCACCAAGAACCTTCATGAGCGGTCGAAGTCTCCCACCATTCATCTGCTGTGGGCGGGTTTTTGGTGTTGGTCCAATATCCGTATTTCTTGGAGCCCTCCGGGTTAACAATTCCGGCAATGTGTCCAGAACCGCCAATGATCACTTTCACCGGGCCTTTATAGATTTGGGTAGCCTTGTAAGTACTTTTCCAAGGCGCGATGTGATCGTCTTTGGCGGAGATAATGCAAGTTGGGGTTTCGATATCCCGCAAGTCAATGGGAACGCCCTTCATCTCAATGCCGCCTGGTTTGACCAGTGAGTTTTCCAAATACATTTTGCGCAGATAAAAATTGTGCATCATGGCAGGCAGGCGGGTTGAGTCTGAGTTCCAATAGAGGAGATCAAAGGGAATGGGGTCTTTGCCCATCAGGTAGTTTCGGACCACAAAAGACCAGATCAGATCGTTAGAGCGTAACATGTTAAAGGCTGTGGACATAATCGAGCCGTCCAGATATCCGTCTCGCTCCATATAGGTTTCCAATGATTTCAGTTGGTCTTCATCAACGAAAACCTTGATGTCGCCACCGTCTTCAAAGTCAACCAGACATGTGAAGTAGGTTACGCTATTAACCCGCTTGTCCCCTTTCTTTGCCATGTAGGCCAGGGCTGAAGCTGTTAAGGTGCCACCAATGCAGTAGCCGATAAGGTTAATGCTCTTTTCGCCCGTGGCTTTCTCGATGGCATCAATCGCCGCCAAAGTTCCCAGTTCCATATAGTCGTCAAAACCAATGTGACCGAGCGTGCTGTCTGGGTTAACCCAGGAGATAACAAAAACGGTATGGCCTTTATCGACGGCCCATTTGATGAATGATTTTTGCGGACCGAGGTCGAGGATATAAAATTTGTTGATCCAAGGGGGGGTGATGAGCAGGGGACGTTTAAATACCTTGTCGGTGGTTGGTGAATATTGGATGAGCTGCATGAGTTCGTTTTGGAACACCACTTTGCCTGGTGTGGTCGCAATGTTTTTACCGACCTCAAAATGCTCCAGATTGGTCATGCGAATTTTGAGTTTGCCCTTACCCAGTTCCATATCATGAAGCATATGCTCCATACCTTTGATCAGGTTTTCCCCTTTGGACTCGATGGTCGCTCTTAAGACTTCTGGGTTGGTCAAAGCTGAATTAGTTGGTGACATCGCATCGACCATCTGGCGGGTGTAGAAGTTGACCATCCGTTGGGTCTGCTCGTCCAAGCCGCTGACGCTGGAAACCAGTTCCAAAGCCCATTGTGACGTGAGAAGATAACTTTGCTTGATATGGTCAAGAATAGGGTTGTTCTCCCAATCTTCATCGGAAAAACGACGGTCGCCTCTTTCCGGCTGGGCAACTTTATCAACATCGTGGCCCTGCAAACGTTTGACCGTTTGCTCGGTAAGCTTCATATGGGCTTGCCACAGGTTCATCTGGGAAGCGAGGAATTGGCTGGGGTCTTTTGCCAGTTCGTTGCCCCAGCGCATGAAGGCCTGCTTGATCAGTTCTGGGTCGGGAAATATGGGTTCGTCTTCATCCGGATCACGGGTCACATAGTCGGCCAGCATCTTCTGCGTCCGGGTTCCCACATCCATCAGGATGGTGGCAAGTTCCTGCGGGTCGACGGTGTTTTCGATATTTGATCCGGTTTTGTCAGACATAAGAGCTCCTATAAACTTCTTTTATGGATTCCAAACTACCAAGCTCTCCGGGTCAATGGAAAATATGTGAATAATTGTCAGCACCCCCTAAAAAGGTGCTGAAAACTACTTCAATCTTGGGAAAACGGGCGTTTTTGTAGGAGAATTCTTAATTTTTATCAATCAAGAAGTAGCGCGTCATCATCGATTTCTTCGCCCCTTACCTTTTCAAACATATGTAAGAGGTCTTCTACCTTCATGCCTTTGCGTTGATCCCCTTCCACATCTAGCACCACCTTGCCTTCATGCAACATGACAGTGCGTTGCCCATGATCGAGGGCTTGCCGCATTGAATGGGTTACCATCATGGTGGTCAGGTTCCCTTCTTGAACCAACTTTTCCGTAAGCTCTAAAACAAAGGCGGCCGTTTTAGGGTCGAGGGCTGCTGTATGTTCGTCGAGGAGTAAAATCTTCATGGGGTTAAGGGTCGCCATCACAAGGCTAACCGCTTGGCGTTGCCCTCCTGAGAGCAGCCCCATTTTGTCTTCCAAACGATTTTCTAATCCTAAGCCAAGGACGGATATTTTTTCCCTGAAAGCTTCTTTGCGCTCTGCATTAATAGCTTGAGCAAGTCCCCTCACTTTGCCCCTTCCAAAGGCAAGGGCGAGGTTTTCTTCAATGGTTAAACTTTCACAAGTTCCCGCCATAGGGTCTTGAAAGACACGGGCAACTAAGCCCGAGCGGCGATCTGTTGACCAATTTGTTACCTCTTGGTCATCAATTTTAACAAAGCCAGAATCTACTTTAATTTCACCGGAAAGCACATTGAGGATGGTCGATTTACCCGCTCCGTTGCTGCCGATAACCGTGACAAACTGGCTTTCGGGAATAGTTAGATTTAAGCCGCGCAGGGCTTTGTTTTCAATTGCAGTTCCAGGGTTGAAAACCACATGAATATCGTTGGCTTCAATCATGCTGTCGCTCCCCCTTTAGCTGATTTGCGTTTAGCCCATTTTTGTCGCGCTCCTGGAAGGGTCATGGCTAAAATAACCAAAACAGCGGTTACCAGTTTGAGGTCTTGGGCTTGAAGACCGATGAAGTCAGCGTTCAGAGCCAGAGCCACGACCACCCGATACAAAATCGAACCGACAACACAGCCGATGGTCGCCAATACAATCGTGCGGGTTGAGAAGGTCGCTTCACCGAGAATAACGGCGGCAAGGCCAACGACAATGACCCCAACTCCCATGGTTATATCGGCCCCCCCTTGAATTTGAGCGAACAGGGCACCTGAAAGGGCGACCATGCCATTGCTCAGAGCAATTCCGGTAAGCTTCATTTTACCTGTTTTAATGCCTTGGGCCGCCGCCATGCGGGCGTTAACCCCTGTGGCCCGCATGCCCAGCCCAATCTCAGAGGCCAGAAATAAATTGAGCAAGACCAAGATTATGAGAATAATCGCAAGTAATACAATGGGAGTGACCCAGTAGTAAGGAAGGTCAATCATCTCTTCGAAAGGCGTGAAGACCGTTCGCTCTCCGAGCAAAGCCTGATTGGGCTTGCCCATAACTCTTAAATTAACCGAGTATAGGGCGATCATGGTGAGAATACTGGCAAGTAAATGCAGAATACCAAGACGAACATTAAGCCAGGCCGTAATTAAGCCAGCTCCGGCCCCTGCTATGATGGCAACAAAACAAGCGATAAATGGATTAACACCGCTGACGATAAGGGTTGCCGATGTGGCAGCCCCCAGCGGCAGGCTCCCATCAACCGTCAGGTCTGGAAAATCCAAGACCCGAAAGCTGATGAAGACGCCTAAGGCAACGATTCCGAACAGAAGCCCAGTCTCGATTGCCCCTATAAAGGCGATCAAACTCATGATCTTTCCTCAGGTAAAAAAAGTGGTTATGGACTACTCGATAACTTTAACGGCTTCTTTGATGAAAGCGTCGCTAAGTTTGAGACCCATTTTAGCAGCCGATTTTGGGTTAACGTGGAGGGCTGTTTTATCAACGCCTTGCACATCAATATCGCCTGGTTTTTTACCTTTAAGGACGTCAAGGAGGATTTGGCCTGTTTGGCGACCAATGTCGTAATAGTTAAACCCAAGGGCAGCGGCGGCTCCCCGTTTAACTGAATCTGTATCGCCAGCAAAAACTGGGATTTGGGCATCGATACCCACTTTAACAACAGATTCAAAAGCACTGACAATGGTATTGTCGGTGGTAACATAGATTGCTTGAACTTTACCGACGAGGCTGCGGGTCGCCATCAACACATCACCGCTAGAAGGTGCGGACGCGGTAATGACTTTAATGCCTTTGCTTTCCGCAATCTTGGAGAAAAGTTTCACCAAAACAGCCGCGTTGGCTTCGCCTGGATTGTAAGGAACACCGATGGTTTTAATGCCAGGGATGGCTCTGGTGATAAGGCCTAAGTGCTGCTCGAGGGGCAACATATCGGTCACACCAGTCACCATGCCGCCGGGTTTGGTTAACGACTTAACGAGTTTGGCATCAACCGGGTCTGTTACAGCAGAAAAAATAACCGGAATATGTCCCCGGGCTGCGGCAACAGCGGCTTGGGCTGAAGGGGTTGCAATGGCAACGATCGCATCTGGGTTGTCCCCGATGAATTTTTTGGCAATTTGTCCGGCTGTTCCCACATCGCCTTGTGCGCTTTGGAATTCCCAGCTTAAGTTTTCGCCAACTTTATAGCCATTTTCGGCCATAACATCCCGGACCCCTTTGCGGGCGGCATCAAGGGCGGGGTGTTCAACAATGGCTGTAACTTTAACGTTCTTGCTATCTGCTTGTGCAGGAGCAGCAAAGAGAGCGGTTGAGCCTACAATAGCGGCTGCTAAAAAGGCTCCGATGATTTTTCTATCAAACATAATAATCCCTGTTATCTATTTAAGTTTTGGTAGCTTTTTATTTTGCTGAGAGATCGATCCTTATGCAAGACCGAAGCTCTTCGTTTATCTTATTGAGGGGCTACCATAGAGAGTTTGGAAAAGAAAATCTTTGCGATTTTGGTTTGTTTTTTGGGATTAAATGCACGAAACGAGCAAAAATATTAATTTTTTGCTCGTTTTTAGCTTAAGGTTGCCTTGGCACTCTACAGATTGTCCGGTGCGTCATATCCGCCCTGGGCGCAAGCTGCAACCACGGTATTGCGAAGCAGGCAGGCAATGGTCATGGGACCAACTCCACCAGGAACGGGGGTGATGGCGCCAGCGACTTGAGCGGCTTCACCGAAATCCACATCGCCAACGAGGCGGGTTTTGCCTTCGCCTTTTTCAGGCGCATCAATGCGGTTGATCCCCACGTCAATAACGGTGGCTCCTGGTTTGATCCAACTTCCTTTAACCATTTGAGCCCGGCCGACGGCGGCAACCAAAATATCGGCGCGGCGGCACTCTTCTTCCAGGTCGCGGGTGCGCGAATGGGCCACGGTGACCGTGCAGCTTTCTTTGATCAGCAAAGAGGCCATGGGTTTGCCGACAATGTTGGAGCGTCCTAGGACTAATGCCCGCAGACCTGAAAGGTCACCAAGTTGTTCTTTGAGCATCATCAGGCAGCCAAGCGGGGTGCAGGGAACCATAGCTGAAGCATCACCCGTATTGAGCTTGCCTGTATTGATAACATGAAAGCCATCCACATCTTTTGCTGGCGCAATACGGTCAATGACTTTTTCTTCACTAATATGACTCGGTAGGGGAAGCTGAACTAAAATACCATGGACCTGAGAGTTGCTGTTTAGGTCATCAATCAGAGCGAGGAGTTCCTCTTCGGTGGTTTCGTCTCGCAAGCGATGTTCATAGGAGTTCATGCCTGTATCAATGGTCTGTTTGCCCTTATTGCGCACATAAACCTGACTAGCGGGGTCTTCTCCGACCAGGACAACGGCAAGGCCGGGGGTTAGGTTGTGGCTTTCTTTTAAATCAAGAACGGCAGCGGCGACTTTTTCCCGCAGTCCTTCGGCAAAAGCTTTCCCATCAATAATAGTTGCGTCACTCATGGCTCTTAAACTCCCCCGGTAAATACTTGGCTAGGATTTGATCATGTCTCCAAGGCGTTGGACTAAACTTTCTCCATGATCGGTATCAATTTCTAAAATTTTTCGTCGGTCAGTGGCACCGCTATGGATGTTTATAGAACTCTTAGGAAGTTTCCAAGCCTTTGCCAGCATTTTGATTAAGGCAACATTGGCCTTACCGTTTTCTGGAACCGCCGTCACCGAAGCTTTTAAGGCTAAGTTCCCCTTCGCATCGGCGACAATGTCCCCGAGCTTGTTGCTTGATCCCTTTGGAGTGAGCCGGATGGAGAACCTTACGGCCCCTTGAGGACTGAGCGTAAAAAGCCTCTTATCCGCCAAGGCTCATAGCCACACGCATGAGGACATTTTGAATGAAATAAAGGCCGATAATTAAAATGACCGCTGAAATATCTATACCGCCCATGTTGGGTAACATGTTTCGAATGGGCTTTAAGGCGGGTTCGGTGAGGCGATAAATAAAATCAGTTATTAAATAAACAACCCGGTTAGACATATTGACCACGCCAAAGGCCGTTAACCAACTCAGAATCACCCCAATGATCAAAACCCAAACATAAAGGTCTACCACTGTCATAATCATCTGAATAAGCGGAACCAAAATCACATCCATATGCCAACATTCCTATCAAAATAGACAAACCAAATTGGCGCACCCGACAGGATTCGAACCTGTGACCTCTGCCTTCGGAGGGCTTTTTTAAGCCTTTGCAATACAACAGAATTTTCTATAGTAAATTGATATTATTGTGTAATACAATGCAGTACGATTCGGTCAAATGCAGCTGAATTCAAGTTGAGTGTCCCAAATTTGTCCCAAATCGACACTATACAGCTCTGTTCTAAATCACCTGTCAAGAAAATGTTGTATTTTATTTTCACCCTTCCTGAACGGTAAGATTTTGATAGTTTTGTTTGCGCCAGCTTGAAATCAACCCGTTCGGTAAGAAATAAATTGTTTTCAAATGTTTTTACTGCTAATCTTCCCGTTCAGTAAGATGGAGGGTAATGTGACATCGACAATAGCAACAGCAAAGAGTTTTGGAGAAAAGGTTCGCTCCTGTCGAAAAGCTTTGAAGATGACTCAGAGAGAACTTGCCCTGGCTATCGGTGTTGGGGAGCGGTTTATTGTTGATCTTGAACAGGGGAAGGAAACCTGCCAGCTGGAAAAAGCATTGCGAGCAGCCAAGGCCGTTGGCATGTGTCTTGTAGACGAACAAGATGCGTCCTGGAATGCTCATAAAGGATCAAACGGCTATGATCTGGGAGACCTTTCATGACCCCCGTTTATTTTGAGCAGTTTCTGGTTGGCAAAATTCACGTAAGTGAAACTGGGCCATCTTTTACCTATGAACCCCGTTGGCTCGATACCAACAACGCCTTTCCCGTTTCTTTAACAATTCCTATTGAGGCGGGGAGCTTTGGTCCTGATATTATTAGCCCATGGCTCATAAACTTGCTTCCCGAGGAACAAAATCTTGTCACTATTGGCAAAAATCTTGGTGTCTCCCCTCAAGACAGCATTGGTTTACTAGAGCGCATTGGTCATGATGTGGCAGGTGCTTTGAGTATTGGAGAGCCAAGGATCAAGGAAAATCCCGATTACCGTTTGGTTGATGACGATACAGCTTTGGAAAAAATTATTGCTGACCTACCAAAAAAACCGTTCTTGGCTGGCGAGGAAGGGGTTTCCATGTCGCTGGCAGGGGTACAGGAGAAACTGCCGATTGCGGTGGTTGATGGAAAGATTGCTATTCCAATCAACGGTGCGCCATCAACGCATATTTTAAAGCCAGATACCGAGCGCCTTTATGGCAGCATTCACAACGAAGCCCTCTGCATGACCCTAGCACAGCAGACCGGTTTAGAAGCCGCCAATGTGACTACAGGAACCGCTGGCAAAAGAAGCTATCTGCTTGTTGAAAGATATGATCGAAAACTGGTGAAAGATCGGTTGATCCGAGTTCACCAGGAAGATTTTTGCCAAGCCCTGAGTAAACCGCCCGCTGCAAAATATGAGAACAATCGCTCCGGCATAAAAGGGCCTGGGGTAGCAGAGTTTTTCAATCTGGTTGCTGAAAATATGACAGCTGCTGATACCAACAAACTGCTTAATGGAATCATTTTTAATATCCTAATTTGCAACACGGATTCACACGCTAAAAATTATTCAATTTTGCTTTCGGGTGGTCCTCCCCGACTGGCTCCACTTTACGACCTAATGTGTGCCGACGCATGGGAAGGAATCACTCAAAACCATTCCCAGGAGATCGCTGGCAAGAACAGAGGGAGCCATATTCACGGACGACACTGGAAACGCATGGCCGCTGCTTGTGGGTTAAGCGAAACCATGATTGTTGAAAGGGTCGCAGAACTTGCAGAGCGCATCGGTAAAGAAATTCTAGCAACTGCTGAAGCTGTTAAATCACTACCAACTGGGGATCATCCTATGCTCTCACGTTTTGTGGAAGCTATTCATAGCCGTTGCCGTAGTGTAGTGGCAAACCTACGAGATTAAAGGAAGAGGGAGGTTCATGGATATTTACTCGATAAGTTCCAATACATTTGCAATTTTAGTTTTTACCATAGTAATTTTGTTTGTAGGCGGCTTATTTTATGGACTTAGATTTTGGGTTAGCGTGAGATTATCTACAGTCTGTAACCTTTATTGAACCCACGCCAGTTCCCATAACCCGCAAGCGTGGCCGACCTCGCAAGACGGCCTCAGCAAAAAAACCTCAAGTGGCTAACGACAATGGGTGAGGGCAAAAAATGGCCTGTAGTTACAGGTGTTGGGGCATCAATCCAGTATATTGATCCGCGTTTCTCTAGGGTTCTCGATGCAGCTAATGACTTGAAGAGTGGGCATAGCGGCAATATTGGTTTTTTCCCGAGCATTTTGTGCCAGACATTTCTTCCATGCAGCAAACAGCCTGACGAGGTACGTCGGTGGGAGAGCGTTAATGGGCATTCAGCGATGCAGATTGAAGCGGGAACAGTCTATGACCCGAGTATTGGTCAGTGGATAGATATTCCTTTGCCCTATGGAGCAAAAGCAAGGCTTGCACTGATTCATCTTAGTACGTTAGCGATTAAAAACCGCTCACCGATTATTCCTCTAAATAGTTCTATGACGGGTTTCTTAAAAACAGTCATTAATCGTCGCGCCAATAGTAATGATATCACAGGATTTAAACTGCAAATGTCGGCTATTGGCTCAGCAACCATTCGACTGGCCACCAATCAAAGGCAAGCCAATTCCCATATTGTTGCCGACTTTGATTTAATGTGGCTGAAGTGCAAAGGGAAGCGCGTATTATGGCCATCTGAATTTATCCTTTCTCCTACCTATTGGGAGGGGCTGAAGGCAAGGGCAGTTCCAATCGATTTAAAAGCCATGGGAGCCGCCATTTCTGCCGGAGTAAATGCCATGGCAGCACAAGCTGCTGTTGGCATTGTTGCCAACAAAGGTGACATCGGGGCGACGCTTAAAGGTTTAGCGTCATCTGACAGCCTTAAATCTATTGCTGCATCAATGATTCTGGCCGGGGTTATGAATGGAATCTCCGGAGCCAGCGAAGCAGCTTCAGGTGCTGAAAGTGCTGGCGATACCGTTACAGCCGCAACCAAGCAAGCTGAACTGATTGACAATATCCAAAGCTTTGCCACCAAAGTCACTGTCAAGACCGCCCTCCAGGCAACTCTGGGCGGCGAGGACTTTGATGAGGCCCTTAAATCCAGCCTGCTCTCATCGGCACAACAGTCCTTAGGGGCTTATATATTTAACAAGATCGGTGATCTTGGCCTTGAAAATGGAAGTCCGCTCAAAGCGGTGGTCCATGGGGTTGCAGGTGGTTTCTTAGCGGAACTTGGCGGGCAAGAGTTCTCAACAGGCGCCATCGCAGCGGCTTCCGCCGAACTGCTCAGCACCTCCTTAGCAGAAATCTCAGACCCACAAATGCGGGCGCAAATGGCAGGTGCTATCGCTGCCACCGGGGCCATGCTGGCAGGCGGCGATGCCGAAGACGTGCAACTCGCCAACCAAACCGCCCAAATGGTTATTACCTATAACCATAATATGCATCCAGACTTTAAGACCAAGATGAATGCTCAACTGGCAAAGGCCAAAGAGGAAGGGGATGATAAATATGGGGACTTAGATCAGGAAAAATTGGCTGAGTTGCAAGAGGTGTGCGGGGACACTCATTGCTTCAATACTTTTTGGGGTGGGATTGATACGAATAAGATCAACAAATACCTATCTGAAAATGGGGGCACAGCCTACTCGCCAGAAACCCTGGAGGCTTATGCCGACTTGCACAGCAGCACCGAAGACATTCTCCTAACAAAAAACAATGATCTCAACTGGGGGATCATTAATAACCCAGACGGTTCAGGCCAAATCGTTAAAATGGAGCCGCTTTATATACCCGACGAAAACGACTACAAAGCCGCCGCCCTCCTGCTCCAGCAAAACGGCATGATGCCTGATGATGTTTACAACCAGCTAGACGAAGCAGAGTGGAACCAGTTCAACACCGACCTGGAAGCCGCCCGCCAACTCGACCCCGCCCTGGGCGAGGCCTTCTCCTTCATGGAGAGCGAGCAGAATAAACAGTTGTTAGCGTTTGTGGCGGCTGAAGCCCTCGGAGAAGCTGGTCCTCTTGTACTCGCGAAGATAATTGCGGCAGTGAGGGTGGCGAAGCTTAGAAACTCCATTTCTGGAACTACTGGCAACTGGTCCATGTCAGGAACTGCTTCTGGAGAATTTATCGAGACGGTTACAACTTCAAATGTTAAAGTTAAATACTCTATTCATGACAATGTAGATGGCTATATTATAGCTAAAGGACCAGATGGGAATAATTATGTATTCGGCAGTGACCCATTAAAAGGAATAAGTACTGGCACATTAGACACTCGCTGGAATGATGTACAATTAGCTAATCAGTTGGAGATAGCAAAAAAAGCCCAACTTTCAGCTAAAACACCAGAAACAAAAACTAAAATAACTATCGCAATAGAAAGCATGCGGGCCATTTTGAGAATTTTAGGTGGGCCAGGAGACCAATAATGATAACTCTTTTAAGAAATCTACATAAATTTCCAAGGGTTTGGAAAGCCACCAACAAAATTGAAAAAGCTTGGGATTTATTTGCACAAGGCCAATTTAAAGAAGCTGAATTTGAATTTGAAAAAGGGGAACACTTTTTAAAAATGTTGCCTTACGAATTCAAAATAATTAAGGGCCAAATAAAATTTGCACTTAGCAAATACGAAGAAAGCAACAGGATTTATCGCAGTGCTTGGTTTGAAATCAACGAAGACAAACAATTATCTTTAGCCGACAAATTATATCTAAAAGAGTATATTTTTAGTGCTTTAAAAATTTATGATGACTATTTAGGGTTTGACCTAAAAGATATCGAATATATTTCCCCATCTGACGTACCCCTAAAAAGTGTTAGCAAAGTTTGGAAACGCCGTTTTCCCTCTCGCGATCACCCCGATTGGCATAAATACGGGTGTTGAAGAATTTCGCAATTGGATCAAAGAATCAAAGGGGTCAGAGTAATATGAATCAAAGGGGTCAGAGAGTAATGAATCAAAGGGGTCAGAGTAATATGATTTGCTATTCTCCTTCGCTCACGCTATAATCCCCTCTTATTTTTGGATCACAAGGGTCGGAGCAGGGATCAAATTACTCCGACCCCTTTGATCACTGTTTGCGTATCAATGCAGGCTGAAGTTGATGTGATTGAAAGTCTCAAAAAACAACTTCAAATCTATGCTGATGATGCTGCTACAGCAACATGTGGGGTGATCGATACATTAAATTTGAGGATTAAAGAAGCCAGGGAAAACATTAATGCAAACCCGGCTAATTAGGTTGAGTTATGACTGAGGGGAACCGTCCATCAAATAGAAGCGATGCCATCGTTAACTTTTCGCTGACAGAGTTAATGGTTCTCATGGTTTTTATCTTTCTTGTTGTTATTGCCATTATATCTAACGACCTTTTAGCGGGGGAAAGTAATCTAGAATTGTTGAAGCAAGAAAAAGAAAAAGCCCAAAAATATCGAGATGTTTTGGGGGAAGTCAGTAATAGGTTAGGCTTCGAGCTTTCTGAAGATTGGGATTATCTTGTTCCCTTAAAATTGATGGATCGATATGAGATCGCACAACTTAGAAAGAAGTTAGAGCTTAGAAGACTGCAGAAAGAAATTAATAAATTATCCCGCGACAACGAAACCTATAGATCTCGGCTAGGGAGCCTTCTTGCCGAAAAGGCTGAATTGATGGAGCAATTGTCGATTAAGTCACCAAGCTTGGCGGAAGCCCATAAAGTCATTGCAAAAATAAATAAGGAAAAGCGGGAGAAAGATATCAAAATTTTTGAATTAGAATATAACCTCGCTGAGTTAGGCGGTAAATTGAAATGGCAGGAAAAACAACGCCGTAAATTGAATACAAAAGGGTTAACGGTCCCGTCATGTTGGTTTAAAGAAAGCGGAAAAATAGATTTCTTAATGACCGTAACCATGAGAAATACAGGCTTTATATTAAGCCATGATTGGTCAACAAGAAGACAAAAAGATGCAAGAGGGCTTGGCCTGGATACAAACATATTTGGCAAAGAGATATCACAGAACGAATTCGCTAAAATCTCTCAGCCTATTTATGATGCGGGCAAAGTTGGGGGCATTTTGAGCGAACCTCAGGAAAATTATTCTTGCCGTTATTTTGTTCATGTTGTCGATCAAACAAGTAATAAAGGTTCATTCATTCGTCAACTCGCCACGATCGAAAGATATTATTACAAGAGCTTCAAATGATAACAAATCGTAGCGTTGATAAAACCATTGTTGCTCTAGGCGATGAGCTTTCGTTGTGGAGCGAGCTGACAAGACCACCCGAAATTATAACCGTTGGTCATCAACCAAACGAGATACCCCAATCTAACAAACATCATATCAACTCAAAATTGAAAAAAGCCTTGGGGGTTTTGGGTATAAGTGAGTTCAATGAAGACGGAACGATAAGAACTCCGGTAGAACTATTAGACATGGTCATGAGCGATATTGAAGTGAATTTAATTAGTGCGAAATCGCGGTTCAAAAAGTGGTGGGAAAAAATATAAATGAGTAATGATGAACTTGTTATCATATCGGAGGTCGAGCAGAAGAAAAAGCTGATTGATCCTGCCGTTAGAGAGCTTGAGCGTCGAATGGCCCGGTCTCATGTAACCTTTGATAATTTGATTCGCACTTCGAATATTATCAATCTTAGCGGTGTTGGTGCATGTCTTCTAATTACGGCTGCTTTCATCCAAAAAGATAAACCAATAGCGTTGATTGATCTGCCGATGGTTTTATTTTCCATTGGTTTGTTGTGTTCAATTATTGCTGGTATCGTTGACCATCATAGAAACTATAAAAACCGTGAAGAACTTGCAGAAATAATACAGCAGTTTTTGCGGGATAAAATTGAATTGGATGAGTTTGTTTCAGAAATTCACCGTCGATCAGAATTTTTGTTTGGTTGGGGGCTGCTAATCATATCCTTTTTTTGTTTTTTGTTCGGTACATGTCTTGGGTTAAATTCGATGTTTTGGTCAAGCTAAAGCGGTTTGCATCAAATACTACAAAACTGTTCCATTGGTGCTGACGTCAGACAGTTAGAGTACTGCTAACAGCCATAGATGACATATTAAGCAGTCTCAGATACCTTCACTTCAAAAATCTCGCCCCAGTCAGATGTTTCACGGATGGTTGACCCTGCTACATCTTCTAATATTTCATCAATGGGGTCGAGATTTCTGCTCCCTTTGGTGTTATCCATTCGTTTCGTCCAGCGCATAAACCGGACGCGCATTGATAACGACCGCTGAGCAGAGATTTCAAACTCAGCGTGGTTTCTGATCGCAAAAGCAATGGTGCCGAGAGATGGCAAAACACCCGCCAACAAAGCAACTATATTAATACTTTCCATATGTCACCATGCCCCAAAAACGAGCTTAATTAGCACCATGGCCATTGCCCCCAAAAACATGACAAAGCTAAAAGTATGAAGGCGTTTACCTAACACATTCATCTTGGCGGCGGTATTCGTGTGATATATAGCTTGAGGCTTAAACCAATTTTCCACCCAAAATTTACGACAAGTGCGTAGATCAGTATCTATCTTTAGGCTCGGCACCCCTGCCGCGCGCAACACAGTCTCTACATACATAAACACCCAACTTCTGGCCGGACCACTTTGCCCATGGCGCTCTTGCCCAGCTTCTTCTTGTTGCTCACGGAATTTGTTGAACGGATAACCCCGGCCAATAAAGGATAGGCTACACGACCACTTATTAGCCGTTCCGACTAGCACAGTCCCACTCAACAAAGTGGACAGTTTGGTAAAGAGGCCAAATATATCGTTCAACATTCTAGTGTCTCAAGGCTTTAGATAGGTAATCAATTCAGGAGCTCCAAAATATATTAGTAATGCAATAACTATCAAAATTGCGAGCGGCTTTAACAGAGCAATTGTCATTGTGCGGGCCGTAAATTCGATAGCATTACCTGCGTACCGGAAACTTAATGGAGGTCTATATTTGCCATCAACCTGCATAGGGTGTGTATGGCGTAACCACCATATACGGAGCTTTTCGGAAAAATTGGTTCTGCATCAAGGCTGGAAACGTAACTGTAAGCCACTAGGTCGCGCAAATCTTTTGGTAATTTTTCCTGTATTTGATACCCGCTATAATGTCCTATTCTCAAATATATATGGTCTTCCAGAGGCTGTCCCAGACTGGATTTAGCAGGATACAGAATCACGGCGACCATACCAGTCGACCCGAGTGTATATAAAAGCGTTCCTCCGTTTTCTGCGGCAGTTTTACCCTCAAGGTCTTTTCGGAACATGATCCGGCGGCCGAAATAAGCTTGTAGCGCTTCCGGACGACTATCATCGACGTAAAAGCTACAATATTTATCCAACGCTTCAAATCTTGGAATTTCTGATATTAGTTCCCGGATTTTAGGTGCAGAAAGTTCTTTGAAGTATCGAAATTCTATCTTTCCTACGGACTGACGGAAGTATGATCTACGATACGGATCATCCATAGAAGCCTCCAAACGAGCTAGACGTTAGCTTCCGCTGTTTCATCCCTCACCTCTTTCAGGCATATGCAGTCGCGCATTCTCACCTTCCGCAAAAGCGCCGCTTTGCTCAAGCATCATGCGCGCATGATCGAGGTCCTGCCAATCAATCGCATGGGTGTAGCGCTGCGCATAGTCCAGCATGCGGATGAGCGGTGTCGTATGGCGGTTATGGGAGAACACTTTGAGCGCCCCAAGGTAATCCGTGCGATAGGCGGTCGGAATGATGATGCGTTCTTCACCACCTGCAACCAATTCAACATTCATCATTACACGCGCCACACGTCCGTTACCGTCAGAAAAGGGGTGAACCTCGCTCACGATGATCATCATAAAGACCGCTCTGTGAAATGGATCACCTAGCCCCTGAAGGAACTCAAAGCCCTTTTCAAGGGTTCCGCTCACAAGCTCCGGTTCAACGAACACCGTTTGACCGGCTCGGTTTGTTTTGATCTTAAAGGCCCCCGGATTCTTGTCCGGGCGTGCCTCCATGATTGTGGCATGACGACGACGCAATAGGTCGACAAAACCACCAAAATCTGATGGCTGCTTTTTCATTTCCGTCTGGTCCGAGACGATACGGAAAGTACCAAGTATATCATGCGCATCGTCTGGACGTTCTTGCGGGATAACACCGTCAAATACGATTTCTTTGGCTTCATCGACAGTAAATTCTGTCCCTTCAATGAAATTCGAGAAATAGGCTTCGAAGAAAGCAAGATTTGCGTTTGCTTTACCCACGCGCTCAGGAGACCTGCGTACTGTGGGCACAGTTTCCCGTAGCGCTGCAAAAAGTGTTTCAAATAATTGAATACGGTCAGGGTCAAACGGATTACCTGCGACACGCGCTTTGCCAACAGCGGACTTCACTTCTGCATCGCGTGTACCGAGCAAAGCTCCGATTAGATTGTTAAATTCGTCGAACTCTTTCTGAAGTCCGATTTGTGGAGCTATTTCTCGTGCTTCGTCGCGAATCCGGTTCAATGCTGCCTCACCCTGTCCCCGCAGCAATGCATCAAGACGACCTTCGATTTCCTCGTGGGAGAGTGTTCGTGCGACACGCCCACCGCGCGCGCGCGAGGACTGCATATTTTCAAGATAAGCTCTTGCCGGGGATGCGAGTCGCGCACCTCCGATAAAAGGCCGGTCGCTTTCTATAGCCACAGGACCTTTGCGCGGGCGAAACGCAAGCCCCGGTAACTCGACCTCGCGTTTCTTATCAGAAATTAGAAAGACCGATCCGTCAGTGGCAGGTTGGTTTTCAATTGCCGTCCGGTCGGTGATCAGGGCATCGGGATAATAAGCCGTGATAAGATAGTACCAGTTGCGCAGCACTAATCTTTCCGGAGCCTCTTCCAGATTGCGCGTATAAAGGCGAGAACCAAGCTTGCGTAGTTTTCCACGCGCGACGGCTTCGGATACGGCTTTGGAAATTGCCGTATCGGAAACAAACACCTCTGGCATCGCATCAACAGAAAATTCTGGCATTAAGCTCTCCTCTCAGGCCATTGTACTGAATTTTCGGGAATTAATAAACCTAAAACCGGAATTTTCGGTGGTTTGTAGAATTTTCAGGGTTTATTAATATAAAAGTTTTCCCATCGATAATATAACGGAATTACCGGGATTTAATACACCCGAAACCTGAAAATTCGAGACTTAAGAAGTAAGCATGCTGTATAGTCCCAATAATGAAAAGGAAATTCGAATTGCGTTACCTACTTTTTCAGACTGAAAGTTAAACTTATGTACGATAATAAGAATTGGATAGGAATCACTGGCGAAGATTTTGAAACAGGTTAATCCCGTCGATGGTAAATATGCAGTTTCGGTCGAGAGAACTCAAGCTGGCTGGCGCAATCTTCCTTTCTACGATCAAGTCAGCCTGATCCGGTTACCAGACTCGACATGGACAAAAGAAAACCTGAAAATCTATTAACGAGGGTTTGGTCCGCCAAGTGGACGCACCAAATGATTATTGACCAATAAGCGGTCTATAGCTCGGAAAGAAGGTGCTTTGCGAGTTCCTTCGGTGCCATTGAAGGAGCAATAATTGGGAGATTTTCCTGTTGAAAAATTCCGACCAAAACCGAAGAAGCAAAAATCCAGAAATGGTCGTCGTCGGGAAGAGGCGTATTGTCCAGGATCGTGCGCAGACGGTCACCAACTGAAAAATAGGCTTCATTGCCGCCATGCGCCCAAAATGGTGTAATCACGTGAAGGATTAGAGCTGCGAGAACTAGGCCCATTGAACGCTTGCACAAGACTTGCTGATATTCATGCCCGTGACGGTCTGCATAATTTTCCAGCTTGGCTATCATAAATTCGCGGGCCCAAACATCGCAAGCGAGTTCCTCTTCTCTAAGATCGTTGTGCCGCGCGTCGTCGGCTTCGATCAAGGTTTGCGCTACAGCTCGGCGTTCCTTGTATGCACGTTCAATGTCACCAAGTTGCTCGTCGTTAATAAGCAGGTCTGATAAGGTTTGCCCGGTAGTTGCCGAGATGACCACGTGTGGCGAATAACATTCAATCGCGCGCCAGCCGCCTAACCCTATTAGCCAAAACACCTCCATCGTCTTTAGATCAAATTGAATGCTGTCCTTGCATGCATTTAGTGTGATACTGCCAGAGTCTTCGACGAGCTCGACGTCCGGGTGATATTCGTCCCACAAGCTGTCAATATCGTCTACACGTTCGGGAACAGCACCGCGCATGAGGGAAACAACAACTTCCTTCGGTGTGAGGGTTTGTGGAGACATCTATCGTTCCTCGCCGACTGGAGATTTGGAATGCATACTCCAGCCATTTGGAAATTCACCTTTATCAAGAAGAGGAGCAACCTTCTCAAGCTCGCCAGTAATTCTTTTTAAGGATTTCCGTGATTCACTAATTGCGGTTGGGAATTTAAGGTGAATGCAGGTATCAAGAGTAGCTTGCACAAACCATTGAAGCCCAAACAACACCATAAAAATACTGAAGATATCGGCCTCTCTTTCCATACGCTCAGCTAAGTGATCGGCACCTTCTATGCTGTTTGCAAAAAAGTGGTTTAGGACATCCTCTGCATCGTGATGAGCTTGAGAACACATTGCAGCATAGACTGTTCGATAATCAATCCTCCTCCCCAACGCGGTAAGCCTGTCGATCAGGCCCGGCCATTTTGACGCCTCTTCGGGAATTATTTCACATTCAGCAATATAGCGATCAATAAATTGATCATAATGGTCCATCGATATATTTTTGTTATCAATTCGCTCTTGGTGATCTTGCCTGATTGTCGTTGGCAACCCTTCAAGCTCGTTCGCCCATTTGCGATTTTGCTCTCGTTCCGTTTTCACATATGCTCTAAAAAATTGCGCTAATCGCGCAGGAGGATTATCTTTCGAAATAAATGCTGTTGTTACAGCGCTCTCGTAGACTGACCGAGAGAGTATTTCAGCTTCGCGAAGGTGACCAAGAGCAATGAGTGACAATGAACCCGCCACTGTTTCGTATGCGCGATCAACAAGTTTCACGAGAAGTCCACTAGAAGGATCAGAGAAATCGAGCTGGTCGAGACACTCAATCATCAATAAATACGGTGCTGTAACTGCACAAATCATATCGGCTAGCCCATGAGATATAGCATCCTGCGATAACCCCCGACGCTCGCAAAAGTGATTTACAATTACTTTTTTTGCCTCCATTTTCACGCTAAACCTTTCAAAGCTATCTGTCTCAAGTGATTAAACAATTGGTAGTGAGTGTGTTCCCGATGAACTTTACTCGACATCGTTTGTGACATTGCTAAAGCGGCTCCCTGGAAATGGCTGTATTAGTCGGTCAATCATCTCTTTCATTTTGTTGCAGGCGACGTGCTGAGAATATAGCACCCGAATATAATGATCCCTCTTTCTCACAGCAGACTCTTCAGTTTGGTCTATATATATCCGTAAAGCAAATGACTATACGGGTTAGGTAGGTTGAAGCTAATCCCATAAAAAGGAAACCACCGTAGCGGATAATGCCACGGCGGCCTTCTTATATTTAGAGACAATAACCCATCTTTCTATAGGGTTACGGTCACTTTTTCTTATTGGGACGTTGGGTCAAAGCGGAGCCCGCAGCCGTCTTAGCAGCTTTGCTAGACTTCGGATTGCTAAGAACTTTAGAAGCCGCCGAAGCGGCCCGCTTGCTCGTTACTTCACTGTTGCTCTTGCGTGCCATTAATACTCACCTCCTTTCAAGTTTTCTAGAGTGAACCAGCCACTTAACTCAAGTGGCGTTTGATTTTAAAAATCCCGCTGGGAGCTACGGCTCCTATGAGGTTCCGTCAACTGAACCAACGTTTGAACATTTGCAATATCCCGCCACGCCCATCATTTGATTTATTCTCAAAGAATACAGTTTTGTTTTTAGTATCTGCCATCCGAATATTTTCCACCGTCTCGTTGGACATATCACCAGCCCAAATAACGCGATTTTCTTTGATCCAATAGTGCGATCTACAGGCAAAACTCCAATTTCCTATTGACGGGTGCAAGGAAACCGCTTCGCCGTTGAAGATGACCTGCCAGTCGGTCGGTGTAATGGGAGTGACAACTTTTTCACCGCATCCGCAGCAGCAAAGGTGACTGGCAGTACCGTATTCAATTGACACATACACAACGTCTTCTTCCAATATAGCCGGAATATATTCAGTGAACTGGTGTTTCATCGTAGTGCGCCTCATTCCCCACCCCCTTTGTTCAGCATATGATTTCCATCCAACGTGTAGATACTGCTACCTTCGCCCTCCAGATCAACATAGAAGTCGCAGTGCTTCTTCCACTTGATCACGGCCATCACTGCATTTAGGGCATTTAGCTCGTTCGTCTGAATGTTTGAGGTATACAAATCATCGCCGTCCTCATTGACGACCCTGGGAATGCTATCGGGGATATTATCATTTTGTGCTGGGTCGCAGTATGAAGTACGGACTATACCCACCAGAGAACTATTAGCTTTCTCAAGGCCCATCCCAACATCGACAAATGGGACACCATATTCGCTACCTTCGGTGCTTAACAGGAAAATTATTGCGTTACCAAATGCAAAGCGAATCCATTTAAGTTTTAAAAGAAGCAGCACCCATGTCACAGCCTTCCCACAATGAAACCGCCTAAACACGTTATATTTGGTTAAACTACATACTAAAGTATTGCGTGTATTAGGCAAAATAGACACCTTAGATCATTCCATTGATCAAAGGTGTCCCGTCTCTTGACGCGAATTATCCAGCGGTATTTTCTCGCAAAAGATCGGGTGCCCATTTCAATGTTCTGATCAATTTATCTGTTTTAATGTCACACTTGGGGGGGGGAATTCCAGATGGTTTGGCGGTGGTTTTTTGCAGCTTTTTTTTGGGGGATTGTTACTGGGGTTATAGCTCCGGTATGGGCTCAAGTCATTCCACAAGCAGATCAGAATAACGCGGCAAAACAGAACCAGAGAATTCAACAGCGTGAGCGGGAAAATGCCCGGGAGTTGGATCGAGCTATTAAGGATAAAAAAGGGGACCCCGGCGAAATCGAGATTGTTCCCAGCCCCGATGGATTGCTTCCTGGGGGCGCGAAGGGATGCTTTCAGGTGGATCAAATCCACTATCCTGGCGCAACCCTACTAACAGCCCAAGAGCTCAAGAATTTTTCTCAACCTTATGTGGGCAAATGCGTCAATCTGGACGCTTTCAATGAACTCCTTCGTGCGGTTACAAATTCCTATGCAGATAAAGGTTTTGTCACCTCTCGCGCCTTTCTCAAACCTCAAAATGTTAAAGATCGTATTGTTGATATTACAGTTGTAGAAGGGGTTCTTTCGGCAATAGAAATCGACGGCAAAGAGACCCACCTTGAAAAACGCTTTGCCACGGCCTTCCCTAACCTCAAGGGCTCGACCAGCTCAACCGGGTGGCCTCCAACAAATCAAAAATGAAACTGCAACCAGGCGATAAAACAGGCCTGACCAAACTCCTAATTACTACCGAAACATCAGACCCTATCCAGTTCTCTGTCACCCTTGACAACTATGGCAGCACCTCCACTGGGCGGCGGCGGGGGACTTACGGCGTTGCCTGGGACAACCCACTAGACCTCAACGACACATGGTCGCTCAATTTCACCAAAGACAATCACGCCCATGGCCGTAGTTTTGGCACCAAAACCTATAGTGGTTCGTTCTCTATTCCCTATGGTTATTGGACTCTATCTCATAGTTCCAGCTTCAACCAGTATCTAAGTAGCTTTGAAGGCACGACTTCCAGTTACCAGAACTCCGGCATTTCGCGAACCCACGAAACCAATTTAGATTGGGTCGCCCACCGAAACGCTGAGGGTAAAACAACGATCGGAACCCACTTCCGATCTTATAACGCCAAAAACTACCTAGATGATACCATGCTGAGTACCAGCAGTTATCGTCTATCCATACTTGGCGGGTCCCTTTCTCATCAGCGTAAAGTTTTTGGCGGTTCGGGGACTCTTAAGGGCACCTACGAGCGTGGCCTTCGCTTGCTCGCCGCCAGCAAAGATGTCCATTATGTTGAAGACCCCACCACTCCACGCGCGCAATTTACCAAGGCTCAGTTGGACCTTTCCTATCAACGGTCATTTCAAAACCTTTTACCCCTGCCTTTTTCCTATGCCTTTACTGGTAATGGGCAATGGACACCCCACACTCTTTATAGCGCCGAACAAATCTCCATCGGGGGACGCTCCACGGTTCGGGGCTTTGGTAAAACCAGTATCGACGGCGATATTGGTGGCTATCTACGTAATGATCTCACCTTCTATCTCCCCAATACTAAACTCGCGGATGTAGATACCTTTTTGGGCAATACCAGGCTTGTCCTGTCTTACGACATAGGGGCCTTGCGTAAGGACGTTAAAGACACAGAAGAACGCGGCGTTCTTTCTGGCTGGGCAGCAGGGCTCAAATCCAGCGGCGGTATGGTGGATATCTCCTTCGTTTACGCTCAACCTTTGTCCGCCCCTTCTTTTGCTCATAAACGCGGATATGAAGCCTATCTTTCAGCCACGGTGAATTTTTAATGAAAAATATAATTAAAAAGCTCTTCTCCACCTTCCTCAGCTTTACCTTACTCCTGCAACAAACCTTGTATGCTTACGGAGCGGACATCACTGTCGACACCAGTGCGAACGCAGCAAATCAGGCGGAGATCACCACAGCCCCTAACGGCACTGATATGGTCAACATCGTCGCACCCAATGGTTCCGGTGTCTCACATAACAAATTCACGACTTACAATGTCGATAGCGGCGGCCTGATCCTCAATAACGCCACTTCTTTGCAACAATCCCAATTAGGAGGTTTTGTTGCCGCTAACGCAAAGCTCGGAGGAACAGCGGCTTCCTTAATCCTTAACGAAGTAACGGGGTCAAGTCGCTCTCAGCTTAAGGGGTTTACGGAGGTCCACGGCACCCGCGCCGATGTGATCGTTGCGAACCCCAACGGCATCACCTGCAACGGCTGTGGCTTTATCAATACTCCACGCGCGGTGCTTACAACAGGAACCCCAACCTTCACAGGTACGGCCTTATCCGCTTTAAGTGTTGCTGGGGGAGATGTATCCATTGAAGGGATAGGGCTCAACGCCACAGATGTCGATGCTTTTGACATTATCACTCGAGCCGTTTCCCTCACCGGGACCGTTAATGCGAAGGAACTTTACGTTACCGCCGGGCGCAACGATGTGGATTACGCCAGCCGGACCGCCACGGCGAAGGTAGATGATGGTTCCACCAAACCAACTTACGCCATCGACTCCTCAGCTCTTGGTGGTATGTATGCCAATGCCATCACCCTGATCGCTAATGAAAGTGGTGTGGGGGTAAATATGCAAGGGGAGATGGCGGCAGACACCAGCAGCCTTACTCTGACCGCTGACGGGCGTATCGACTTTAAAACGGCGACGGCTAAGACTGACCTCACCGTCACATCCAATTCTGATGATGTTGACGTCGAGACCCGTGCTTATGGGGAAGGTACCCTTACCCTCACCGCGAACGGAGCCTTAGACCTTACTGAAGCCACGGCAGCCGCCGCAGGGGATGTCTCCCTCACAGGAGCTTCGATTGATGTCACCGATGGTCAGGCTATTGCTGGTCTTAAAAGCGACGGCACCATGGGTGCCAGCGGAACCCTGACGGCAAACACTGCCGGGGCTTTAAATTATGGCAATGGGCAACTGGCGGCGGCGACATCCCTAGACATTACCGCCGGGAGCAGCTCTGGAGCGGGTGGTTCCGGCGGGGCATCAACCACGGGCCTTAACTCATTGGGGACGATTGCCCTTAATGTTACCACTGTTACCGATACCATCGGTGGAATTTCCGCCAACAATGCCCTGACCATCACGGGAGCTGATGCCACCGTCAGCGGTGGTCCTGTGACGTCAGAAACCTCGACGGTTGATATTAACCTGGGCGGAACCTTGACCACAACCTACTCAGCTGACGCGTCGGTGGAAAACCGAGTAAGTGCCAAGACCAACCTCACAGTAAATGCCGCTAATATCACAAATGCCGGACAGCTCAACGCCGGGGGCAACGTTACCCTGACCGCCACGAGCGACTTGACCAACTCAGGCCTCATCCTCGCCAACGATACCATGGCCCTTTACACAGCCGGGACCCTTTATAACAACAAAGGCGACATCCTCAGCATCAACGACATGACTCTGCAAGGAGATGCCGCAGGAGCAAAAACCACCCTACTTCATAACTATTCCGGCTCCATAGAATCCACCAATGGTGACATCAACATCAAGGCCACCACCTTGACCAATGAGCGGGCGAAACCCAGCCCGTCCTATACGGAAGTTGTTGAAAGTTCGCAACCGAATAGTACCACTTCAACTTCGCACATCCCCCTCTCATATTATACGAGTGAATATGGAGCATCGGCTTCTTCACAACTGAGCGCATTAAATGCTGCTGGATATACTAACTCAACTCACCAGCATTTCTTAGGTGGCGGCGCTGATGTCGCATGTGTTATTTTCAGTAACACGAGCGGCCAAACGGTTACCCGCCAAGACCCCCTTCCCTCCAGTAGTTCAGCTGTTATTGCTTCAGGTGGCGACCTCAACATTGATAGCAGTACCATCGAAAATATGGCCTCGCGCATATCTGCCAATAATAACATCACCCTTTCTGGGACCTCTTTGAATAATGAGGGCTACGATTTTTTGAGAGTCACAAAAAACACCTCCTATAGCGTTAGTTCAAAATGGTGTAATGGTGGGACATGCGTTTCGAGTGATCCCTTTGGTTCTGGGGGGTGGGGTGAATGGGGATACCGATTAAAGGTTTATTATAGCGACGGCTCATCCACATCGAACGAAGTTACTTCCACCGAAAAATCTCTAATATCTGCCGTTGGCACCTTCAACGGTTCCTTCACGGGGGATGTAGACAACGTCTCCATTGTTGAGGGCGGCTCCCTTAAGGACATCAAGGAAGGCTCAGACTCTTCCCTAGCTAAGTCTACCGATTTTGGAGCAATCGACCCGGACACACTTGACGACGGCATTACCATTCCCAGCGGTTCCACTGGACTTTTTGTGGCCTCAACAAGTCCCACCAGCACTTATCTGATCGAGACCAATTCAGCCTTTACCGACAAAGGGACTTTCCTCGGCTCCGATTATTTCCTCACCGCCGCCGGGATCAATGCCAGCGACATCACTCCGCGCCTGGGCGATGCTTATTACGAAACCCGTTTAATTCGCGAAGAAATATTCGCCCGCACGGGCAAGCG
The DNA here is from genome assembly GCA_965368165.1 of uncultured Thalassospiraceae bacterium. Lineage (GTDB taxonomy): Bacteria > Pseudomonadota > Alphaproteobacteria > Rhodospirillales > JAPHRK01 > JAPHRK01. The sequence continues at coordinate 208,836 of CBDULT010000006.1, forward strand.
ATATCTAGATAACTCCGTCAATACCGACATTTCCCAAATGCAGGCCTTGATGGATAGTGCTCTGGCGCAAAAAGACGGCCTCACCCTCTCTCTAGGGGTGTCCCTTTCCGCTGACCAAGTAGCCGCCTTGACCAATGACTTGATCTGGTATGTGGAAATTGAGGTGGACGATGGCAAAGGTGGCAAGGTCAAGGCCCTGCGCCCCGTGCTCTACCTAACCGACACCAGCCGAGCCAAGCTGGATGTAGGGGCCGGGATGATTACTGCCTCTGACATCACCCTTGCAGCCGCCAACATAACTAACTCAGGCACCATTTCCGCCACGAATACCTCCAATCTTACGGCAACAGAGAACATAACCGTCAAATACGGTGAGGTTAAAGGCGAGACAGTCAGCCTCACGGCTGCCAATGACCTTACCGTGACCGGGGGGCTGATCAAAGGGGAGAGTTCTGTTGATCTCACAGCTACGAATGGTGACATCACATTCAATACAGAAAGCCGAACGGCTTCTGCGACCAACTATACAACAAACGAAAAGGGGGATGAAT
>CBDULT010000007.1:0-199200 GCA_965368165.1 uncultured Thalassospiraceae bacterium
GCACAACAGCAACCCCGCCGCCGCCAGCAGGAGGCACAACAGCAACCCCGCCGCCGCCAGCAGGAGGCACAACAGCAACCCCGCCGCCACCAGCAGGAGGCACAACAGCACCCCCGCCGCTAGCGGGTTTGCCGCCATATCCATTGCTAACTAAACCTGCGACAAAGGCGACTTCAGGATCGTTGATATTGTAGACGACTGTCACAGTACCTATTCCGCCCACAATCGCCCTCTTGATGCCCCCAGAGCTTGCTCCGGGGATCGCGCCAATCACTTTATTAATATCACCAAAGGCCGTATTGACTACATTTCCTATGAGCTTATTTGCAATTGTCGTTTCAGCTTTGCCAAGTGCTGTAGCAAATGCGTTTGCATTACACATGCAGGTTTTACCATATTCTTTCTTAAATTCTGTGGCGGTTGCATTGGGTATTTGGCCGCTGCTCGTCTTAAGTTGATCAAGAGCTCCTTTTATTATCCCGCCCATTGCATTACTGATGCCGTTTATCTCTCCTTGACTGGCTCCAGTTTGCTTTAAACTTAGTTCTATTATTTGCAGTAAAGTCCCTGTGGATGGTAATGTACCCACTGGATCGCCCATTTCCTCAATGTAAGCAGCAAGTTCTGTCAGTGACAGTTTGGCTAAATCTTCCCATTTTCCAATTTTAGCGTCTCGTGAATCCAGTTGTGGCTTACTGGGGGTCCATTGAGTAGCCGCCTTTTGCCTCTGCTGCACCGCTTTTCTCTGCTGAAGTAGCTTGATGGCAGGCGGCGGCTTTTGGGGTATTGCCGGGGGGCGAACAGTAGGCGGGCGAGAAGGAGGACCATGTGGGCTAGCTTGTGCAGAATTTGACAATAGACCAGATGGGGCCCAAGAGATCAGGTTGCCAGGTCTTGAGAATGGGGTGAGTAAATGCCCCAGGATCAATCCTATGCAAATGGCACTGTGTTTGAACTTTTTTCTATGTAATTCCATAATTTTGACAGCTATTCCATATTACCACTGTATTTTCTATAACATGCGGAGTGTGGTATGATAAAGTGTAAAAAAACAAGGGGCTGACCCAGATAACTCCATTTAGGTGTTATAATGGTTAGTATGAGAAAGAGCAGATTAAGCCAGTATAAACCAGTATAAACAGGAGTGATTATTAGAGCATTTTGTTGCTGGAATGACAGCCCGGTGTGCTGCTGATCTTGTCGGCGTAAACAGTAAAACGGCGATCTATTATTTCCATCGCTTACGAGAAATAATTTCTTATGAACTTGAGCAAGAAGTTGAAACAGTTTTCAGCGGTGAGATTGAGGTTGATGAATCTTACTTTGGAGGTAGACGCAAAGGACAGCGAGGACGGGGTGCTGCGGGTAAAGTCCCGGTATTCGGGCTGTTGAAGCGGAAAGGCAAGGTCTATACAAAGATTATTCCAGACGCTTCATCAACTACTTTAATGCCCATAATCCAGGAGAAAGTGGTGCCTGATAGCATCGTTTTTTTCTGACTGTTGGCGAGGGTATAATGTGCTAGATGTCTCGGACTTTAAACATTATAGGATTAACCACTCTAAGCTCTTCGCAGACAGGCATAATCATATCAATGGGATTGAGAATTTCTGGAACCAAGCAAAGCGTCATTTACGGAAATTCAATGGCGTCCCCAGGGAGCATTTTGGGCTATTTTTAGAGGAATGTGAGTGGCGTTTTAACAACCCCAAGCCACAAACGCAATTAATGTTGTTAAAACAGTGGGTTAAATGTGGTTTGAACTAATTATCTGGGTCAGCCCCGAAAACAATGCCTTGCCTACAGGTAGGAGATGCTTGATGCTCAGGATATTGGAATGCTGATCTTAAAAATTGTACAAGCAATTATATTATGAAACGACGTCCCCACTGCCATAACCTGCTTTTAGGTATGGTAATAATGCAGCTTGCAGCTTGCCACCCTTTTTCTTTAAGCCCATTAGCACGACGCGCGCAAGTTGTCGAATGGACCATGAGCAATGATTTCCAGCGTTTTGAGCTCGAAGAAGAAAAATTTTCACTTGTTGGTTATGTGAAAAGAACATCCTCTTCCTATGGCGAACAGGAAGTTCATGTTTATATTGAAGGAGATGGAAAAGCATGGGTTTCGCGGTCTAGGATTTCCCTTGACCCAACGCCAATTAATCCACTCGGCCTAAAATTAGCTCTCCAGGATCCGGCATCAACGGTGATTTACCTTGGACGCCCGTGTCAGTTTCTTGCAATGGAGGATACGGCAAAGTGTTCCCCCCATTTGTGGGGAAAAGGGCGTTATGAGGGGAAGATTGTCGCCGCCATGAGTTCTGCTATTGATTGGGTCTTGCTAGATGAATTCAGAGGTGGAAAACCTCGAAAATTGGTACTCTTTGGCTATTCTGGTGGTGGTGTTATGGCTGCTTTAATTGCTGCACAACGTAATGACATCGGCAAGCTGGTGACTATCGCCTCGCCCCTGGATATGGATAGCTGGACTAAACTGCACAAGGTCGACCCGGTGACGACAGGTTACACCATGAAAAACCTTGCCCGTCAACTGAGCGGTATTCCCCAAATTCATTTTGCCGGAGCTAGTGATAAAACGGTTCCCCCCGTAATCATAAAAAATTTCGCAGCAGGATATTCAAGCCAGTTATTGTCTATAGTAATCAAGGATGGGTTTACTCACCAGTGTTGCTGGCTCGATGCTTGGCCAGAGATCTTGTTATCTGCTGAACCTTAAAAACCTACAATTTAGCCTAACCCCTCAAAAGCAGCAAAATCTTTTCACTAAGTTATTTACGGTTTAACTGATATTTTAGGGCTGTACCAGATGATACATAATAAGGTGTTATCATGAGAGGCATGAGAAAGAGTTGATTAAGCCAGTATAAACAGGAGTGATTATTAGAGCATTTTGTTGCTGGAACGACAGCCAGATGTGCCGCTTCGCTTGTCGGTGTAAACTTCAAAACGGGGGCGTATTATTACCATCGCTTACGTGAATTAATCGCTCTTGAACTTGACCGAGAAGGTCATGAAGTTTTCGCTGGTGAGATCGAAGTTGATGAGTCCCTCGTGAATAATACGGATTTAGGCAGCATTTAGCCTCACAGTTTGGTTTTTTGCTGCGAGGTTTTTGTCCAGATTACGAACAAAAGAAACTTTATCCATTTGAGGATGAGACGGAAGTTGTATCCGGCAGTTGCGAGGACGGGGTTAATGGCGTGGTAATGCTCCCCTTTTTAAGGGTGATGGATTCAACGGGTCACAGTATCACCGCCTCTAATTTATGTGCTGGCGTTTTGAAGTCCAGTGTTTTCCTTGGTCGTAAATTTAACTGATCTGCGATGTCATTCAGGTCGCCTTGAGAATAGCTAGACAGACAACTACTTTTGGGAAAATATTGCCTCAATAATCCATTCGTGTTTTCATTGCTACCTCGTTGCCATGGACTGCTGGGGTCGCAAAAATAGACATCCATATTTGTAGCGAGTGAGAATTTTTTATGAGCGGTTAATTCCGTTCCCCGGACCCAGGTAAGGCTTTGTCTTAAAAGCTTGGGAACCCGTTTGTAACTTTGTCGTAGATTGATCCCGGCACTCCTGGCTTGCTTGACCAGACGTTCCCGCGCCTTATGGATCAACTTGGCGTCAGTGGGGAAGGCCACGTTCTTCTCCGCCACCGTGGTGTCGACAACCGCTTGGGTGAAGTCCGACGGCTTGGCGGCTCCGGTCATAACAGCCACTGCCAAGCTCTCTTGCAGCAAAGCCTGAAGATGGTCTTTGCCCATGCGTTGGCACCAGCGGGTCAGGGAAGAACGGTCCAAGGGCAATTGGTGGCAAAAGAATTCTTTGCCACAAAAATATTGATAATAAGGGATCTCCAGCCAGCGGGCGCAAACCTCATCGTCAGAAAGGTTGTCCGTATATTTAAGAATGTGCAGCCATGCCATCAGCCGCGTCGGCAACGACGGTTGGCCGAGACCGACAGCATAAACATCGCCCATCTTTTGCGACAAAAATTGCCAGTCAATACGATCCGTCAATACCACCTTTTCGTGGCCCATATTTAGAAGTTTATCCAGCTGAGACCGAAATAAATCATGCTGTCCGCTCTCTCTAAGTTCTCTTGGCTTCATACCCTACTCCCTGTCCGGATGAGAGCAGTGAATCACACCTGAAATACGGCATTCTTTTTCAAGTTGAGCACCGAAGGTTGCGAATAAGTTTTCGTGGCGGGGGTATGCTTTCGGAGAAAGTGGGCCACTTGCCATATCCTGCCCATGGTACGACAGGAAAAAATCGATCTGTTTTATTGGTTTTTGCAATGGTTTGAGTATCTTTATTCATCTCCGTTTATTTCTATTTTTCTTTGATATTTCAGCAAGATAATACCGTTATTCTTTAGATTTTTCCGGTGTTTTCTGTTACTTTTTGAGTGCGATAAATTCAGGTGATTAGAGAGGTTGATTATGACACTTTGGGGGCAGGCGAAGATTGAAGTTTTGGTTGTGCAGGACGAAATAAAATCCGAACTCGCCCATGGTGTTCCCATGAAACGGATTTACAATACCCTGATGGATGCAAACCAGATTACAGTTTCTTACAACAGCTTTCGTCGTCAAATTCTTGTTTTTCGGGAAGAGGTGAAAGAAGCTGCCAATGGTAACAGGTTAATGACTCGTCAAACAACTGGGATACATGAGGTTGCTAAACCTTCGGAGCCGACAAAACCTAAGCAAGGCTTTAGCTTTAACCCTGTTGCCAAGTCCAAAGATTATTTTGATTAAAGTAGCCTAAGGCCTGTCCTCTCAAGCCGGGGGCCTCTAACCCCCATGATTATTCGTTGTAACTCAACGTAACCTCGATGAACTTTTCTCAGGTTCTTTTGCCTTTCTTGCAAAATCATATCCTCTTCCAAACTGGGCATAGCCAGCCTTTGAAGGTGGAGGCGAGTGAGTTGTTGGGGATAGAAATTTCGGGCTTCGTCCAGCGGTAGGTGTTGAAGGCGGCGAGAGCCGATTTGATGGTTCTCATTCACGTCTTTATAAGTTTCAAGGCTCCTTACTTTATGGAGTAACTCAATAGCACGCTCTAAGTCAGTGAGGGAATTTACAAGTACGAAGATCCACGGGTTTTCTTCAGAACAAAGATCAATTTCCCTGTCGACCATATTCCACTCTGTTTGCAAAATTATTTGGAGATCAAAGCCTTTGCCAACGAACTTCAATTCGCGGACAATGTCCAGTAGGTGTTCTCTCAATGCCTGAGCTTCGGATAATTCTTCACCCTTCTCACCTGCCTTTCGGGCGATACCCATACTTTGTTTCAAAGCGTCAATAGTCATTTCATGGGTCATAGCTTGATCTCCAGTATTTTCTTTTTCAGTTGGGCCTGGGTTTGGTGAGCATTAGTTATTAGGCCGTTGATCTTCTCCTGGTCCCCCTTTCCTTCGTCCAAGGTTAGCTTCAGCAGGTTGCCCAGTCGAGCTAAGTCAGCATTGATGCGAAGAAGATCACGCACGACCTGAGCATCTATCACCGCCTTGGGTAGTTTGAAGTTAATCAGTATACGGCGCATATAATCTGACATGGACATGTTCATGCGCCTGGACCGTTCCAACAGAACGGCCCTTTCCTGGTGTGTCACATGGCTTTTGATTGTTGCCTTGCGGTTTCCCTTTTTCACGATCCAGCGACCTATAAATTCACCAGTTCAATCTGTTGCTTGATATTACGCCATATCTGAACCAATCGTTGACGTGAGATAATGTAGTAAGAAGAATTGGCGCGGGCTTGCTCATAAGTCAGTCGATCTTGCAGCATTCGCTCTAAATCAAAACCGAAGGTTTCTGGCTGCTGGGCTTCAAGAGTGATGAGACCTTGGATGGACTTTTTGTTTTCTTTGTAAAGTTTAATATCTTCAAAAGATCGGCCATTAACTTGCACCTTACCAAAATATTCATTCTGCCAAATGACCACAGGCACTTCGGGAAAGTTTAATAACAACGCCTCTAATCCGTTGAGGGTATCGGGTAGTGCCTGCCCGCCAGTTATGACGGTGTGAAAATAGATTTGGTGGCCATATTCTTTCATCAAAGTGATAACTTGGTTGTCCATGAGGTAAGAACACAAAGGGATAAAGGATGAGGCTCCGTTATCAACCACAGCAACCCCATCCTCGGCAATTTCAAGCAACGGATTAAAGAACGCATCAAATGCACGGGGATTAATTTTGTTGCCCTCCAAAATATTCACAGTTTGAACATTTAGGGCCTCATATGCGGCGAAGGTGGTGTTGACCGGGTCAGTATCAAAACAAGCCGGGTTCATTCCCTTTTCTTGGTAATATTGGGCTAAGGCAGAAGCGACCATAGATTTGCCAACGCCGCCTTTGCCTTGAAGAATAAAATTGATTGTTGCCATTTATAAGATTCCTTTTGAAATTATCGGATTTATCAGATTGCTAGGCGCGTCTGATTGATTGAATGAAATTTACGGCTGAGAGTTTCTAGATGCTTGATAAGCTCCGGCCATTCAGTTTGGTCTTTAGGGGGATATCGATCTGGTAAGCAACAACCAGCAACGCCGTATCTGGTCTCAATAGGCAGAAGAGCTTCTATCTTTGAAAAACCTACCTGAGGGAGCCAATTGTTCCATGCCATGAACTGGGGACTATCGGCTTCAACAAAGATTCGAGGGAACCGTTTTATTCTTGAACCAGCCCCCCGCCCCCTTTCTTCATTATTGGATTCTATAGCTTTCTTTGGGTGACAGATTTGTCTCCCTTTTGAGGACAAATCTGTCACCCTTCCAGAACGTTTTTGTCCCCCTTTGGGTAATCTAAGGGTGACAATTTTGTCATTCTTTTCACGAAGTTCTGTTGCGGCTATAATTGATTTCTGACTGGGAGCAAATTCAGTCGAATGTCCAAGGCCGTTCCCGCGTTTCACAGAGAGCCAAAATTTTTCCAGCTCTTTAATGGCACGCTGAACGGTCTTGGCGGTTTTACCTGTGGCCTGAGCTATTGTCTCATAAGACGGCCAAGCTTTGCCTCTCTCCTGGTTGTAATGAACTGTGATAATGTAGAGAGCGACGACAATAGCCGTCGAGCTTAACTCTTTGTCCTGACTAAGCAGGGCTAACCATTGAAGCTTAATCTCATTGAAAGGGCGTGGGGAGGTCATGGCATTTCTCCCGTAATTGGGACAAATGGGACAGTTCTGCGACTATTATGCGTGCTTTTGGCGAATTCACCAAAACGAAAAAGCACTAAAGAGTTGATTTTATAGGGGAAAAATGGCGCACCCGACAGGATTCGAACCTGTGACCTCTGCCTTCGGAGGGCAGCACTCTATCCAGCTGAGCTACGGGTGCTATTTCTTGGCAACGACTTAAAGGGTATGGGCCATCAGGTCAATGTTTTGTCGTCATACAACGGAACTTGCTATTGGACAAGGGGTGGGTTGCTTTTGTCGGGGATTGATGTGATCTTTTGCTGTCGGAGTGAGGGGATGGCGTAAACAGATGTTGTTGAGTGATCAAGAATTAAAAGCAGCGGTTTTGCAATTGTTAGGGCAACATACGGTACTCTCGCTTGCCACTGTGGGAGATGAAGGCCCCCATGGGGTGTCATTGATGTATGCCTATGATGCGTATACTCTCTATTGGCTGTCAGATCCTAAAACGCGGCATTCGCATGACTTGGGGAAAGGCAAAGCCGCGACCATAACCATTGCCGGTCAGTATGAAGATTTCAAGCAAATACAAGGACTACAACTAAAGGGTATCGGGTCTTGCTTAGAGTCTGGAGAGGAAGAGAAGAAAGCTTTTAAGCTGCTTGGTGAACGCTATGAGTTTTTAAAAACATTTTCTCTCGGAAATCTCGCCCGGCATTTAGGAGCGGCGGCGGTTTATGCTTTTCGTCCTTCGACAATCACCATGATCGATAACACACGAGGGTTTGGCTTTAAGCAAACCCTGAATTTGACAAAATAAAAGGGTTTCACTATGGCATTTCAATTCAAAGCGGCGGTTCTTCGACAGGCGGGAGGGGCAAGGCCCTACCTGGAGAGTAAACCCCTTAAGATAGAAGAGATTTCTGTTCAGCCGCCGGGTGATACGGAAGTGTTGGTCAAAATTGCTGCCGCTAGCCTTTGTCGATCTGATTTGTCTGTGGTCAACGGGGTGCGCGCCTGGCCTATGCCGATCGTGCCGGGCCACGAAGCCAGTGGTGTGGTCCAAGAGGTCGGTGCTGATGTGAAATCGGTCAAGGTGGGTGATCATGTGGTTTTAGTCTATCAACCCCAATGTGGTGGTTGCCCCGATTGTATCTCTGGTGAGGCTCATCTTTGCGGGCCAGGATTAACGGCAAACCGCAGTGGTGGGCTGTTGGCGGGCGGCACACGGCTTTATCAAGGCGAAGTCAATATTTACCATCATATGGGGTTATCTGCCTTTGCCGAATATGCGGTGGTATCCCAACATTCTCTCGTTCCTATGCCCAAAGATATTCCCTTGGATGTGGGAGCATTGTTCGGGTGCGCGGTGATGTGTGGGGCGGGAACGGTTTTAAATACCGGCGGTGTTAAACCAGGAGATACGGTGGCGATTGTCGGAGCCGGTGGGGTAGGGTCTAGTGCTATCTTGGGGGCAAAACTTGCAGGAGCCAGTGAAATTTTTGCCATCGATAAAGACCCCCGTAAACTAGAGTTTGCTAAAAAGCTTGGAGCTACTCAGGTGATCTTGGAAAAAGAGTCCTCAGCCGTTGAAGAGCTTCTTGATCTTAGTGGTGGCGGGACAGATTATGGCTTTGAAACAGCGGGTGTCCTCGGGGCTTTTGAAACCGCTTATAATGGTGTTCGTCGAGGCGGTACGGTAGTTACCCTTGGTCTTGTCGATCCAAAAACACCGTTCGCTTTGGATGTGGCTGGGTTGGTGACCAGTGCCAAGACGGTTAAAGGGAGCTACGTGGGGAGTTGTAATCCTCTCGTACATATTCCCCGCTACATGTCCCTATATCAGCAAGGAAAATTCCCGGTAGACCAACTGATCAGCCATCACCTTCCCCTTGCCGATGTTAACAAAGCTCTCGACCAGATGGCTGATAATGATGCGGTTAGGCAGATCCTTCAGCCTTAGGAGCCGTTTTCGGCTTTGGGGCGGTTTTCGGTTTAGCGGTGGCCTTGGGTTTGGCTTTGGTTGCCGCCGCCGCTTTTGCGCGGGGCTTTCTTGTGGCGGGAGATTTCGTAAGCTTGGCCTCAAGTTCAGCAACTTTCTTTATCAAGGCTTCTTGTTCCGTACGTGCTTTTGTCGCCATGGCTTTGACCACTTCAAACTCTTCACGGGTGACAAGGTCCATATCGGAAAGAAGGCGTTCTAAGTGTTGGCGCATGTAGGAATCCATTTCCTCTTTAACGCCGCCAAAGGCACTCATAGCCCCTTCTGCCATCTTAGCGAATTCACCAAACATGTTGTTACGATTGTGCATTTTTTGATGTCCTTTTATCAAAGCCCAAAAGATTGGTCTTATTTAGTTACGTTCAAGCGCGACATAGGTGTAGGGCGTTTCTCTAAAAACCCTCAGGCTGCGCGCCTCAATGGTGAAGGAAATAAATTCCCTTCTGTGTTCGCTAGAAAGTATTCTAATTAGTATGCGTGTTCTTTAAATACCGGATCGACGCTTTTGTGCCAACGCCGCTCATAGGCACTCAGCAGAAGTTCAGCCGCTGTTTGGCCGCTATCGGCTATGCGAAAGAGAGGGTTGAGGAACATGGTTTCGTCCTGTCCGAATTCATTGAGGCGTCCCCGGCGGCGTAAACCCTCGTGCGCAATATCAAGAACGTCCAAGGAAATATCCCCAACATTACCTTCTCTAAAAGGGGTTTTTAGGGCAAGACGGGGAACTTCTGAACGTAAATAGGTGTGCTCTTCAAGGGTCCAGTTTTTTGCCAAATCCCAGGCGGCATTAAGGCATTCATCGTCATAGAGCAAGCCAACCCAAAGGGCCGACATGGCACAAAGCCGGGCCCAGGGGCCGCCATCAGCACCGCGCATTTCGAGAAATTTTTTCAGACGCGCTTCCGGGAACACGGTGGTCATATGGTCTTCAAAATCTTTCATAGTAGGCATTTCACCGGGGAGGGCCGGTAGTTTACCCTCCATAAAATCTCTGAAAGACTGCCCAGAGGTATCAATATATTTGCCATCGCGATAGACAAAATACATGGGTACATCAAGGAGGTAGTCGACATAACGCTCGAAGCCAAAGTTGTCTTCAAATACAAAGGGAAGAACACCACAACGATCCGGGTCGGTATCGGTCCAGATATGGCTGCGGTAACTCAGGAAGCCGTTTGGTTTGCCTTCTTTAAAAGGGGAATTGGCAAAAAGCGCAGTGGTGATGGGCTGCAAGGCGAGGGCGACCCGGAATTTACGCACCATATCGGCTTCAGATTCGAAATCTAAATTAACCTGGACCGTGCAGGTCGAGAGCATCATGTCGAGGCCAAGGTTGCCTTTTTTAGGCATATAGCTGCCCATGATTTTATATCGCCCTTTTGGCATCCAGGGGATTTCCCCCAAGGGCCACTTCGGCTGATAACCCAAGCCCATAAAGCCGATGCCGAGGTGCCGGGCAACATCTTTGACCTGGTCAAGATGGGTGCCGACTTCTTTGCAAGTTTGGTGGATGGTCTCTAAAGGAGCCCCGGAAAGTTCAACTTGCCCACCCGGTTCCAGGGTGATGGAACTCATATCATTTTTCTTTAAAGCGATGGGGAAGCCGTTTTCTAAAACAGGCTCCCAACCAAATTTCTCTAGCCCTTCTAGAACGGCTCGGACCCCACTGGGGCCTTCATAATCAAGGGGCCGCAGGTCGTTGAGGCGATAGGCAAACTTTTCATGTTCAGTACCGATACGCCACTTTTCTGGTGGCTTGCAGCCAGATTCGAAATATTCAACAAGTTGGCGTTTATTGGTAATGGGAACGGAAGACATGGCAGGAATGATCCTTATTATATTTATTGCCAATCACCGGCTAAAGCCTGCCAGCACGCGAGGGCAGCTACTGCTGCGGTGTCAGCCCGTAAAATGCGCGGACCTAGGGATATAGTTGTTACAAAAGGCTTTTGGCGCAAGGAGTCTAATTCCTCAGGGGCAAAACCACCTTCAGGACCAATCAATAATGCCGCAGGTCCCTTGGCGTCAAGGAGGGTTTGCTTAATAGGGCTGCCCCTGCCCGTTTCATCGAGCAGATAGAGAGGTCTTTCCGGGGACCAAGACATCATCGCCTCTTCAAGGGATTGGGGCTCTTGGAGAGTTGGAAGGCTCAAGCGTTCGCTTTGTTCGGAAGCCTCTAGGGCATTAGCTTTCAACCGATCAAGATTAACCCGAGAAACAATTGTCCGACTGGTAATGACCGGATGAAGAGAGGAAACGCCAAGTTCGGTAGCTTTTTCAACCAGGAAATCTATGCGTGTTTTTTTGATTGGAGCAAAGAGAAGCCATAGATCAGGCTCAGTGCTTTGGGGGCGCAGTTGGTGGAGAATTTTGAGGGCCCCATTTTTTTTGCCTAAGGTGTCAATTTCAGCCAGCCACTCCCCCTCTTTCCCGTTGAATATGGTCACAGGATTGCCGATTTCCATGCGCATGACATTTCGCATGTAATGGGCTTGTCCAGGCGTTAGTTCCGCCTTGCTCCCTTCCAGGAGGTTGGTCTCAACAAATAATCTTGCCTTGGGTTTAGACACGAAATACTTCCAAATAATGTAAATCTAATACGCTTGTAACATAGTCTATAATTGCCTTGAAAGGCGTTCCAGCGTATTACAGGAAAATGACAACCACGACAAAGAAACCTCATAGCGATATTCATGCTGGCGATTGGATTGATCGCTATATGCCGCAAGGGACACGCCCTTACTTACGGTTGGCTCGATTGGACCGTCCGATTGGGACCTGGTTGTTGTTGTTTCCTTGTTGGTGGAGCCTCACGCTTGCCGCCCCGCCGTTCCCCAGCCTGTGGCTCTTTGCTTTATTTGGCGTTGGTGCTTTGGTGATGCGCGGGGCCGGTTGCACGGTTAATGATCTGGCTGATCAGGAGTTCGATGCCAAAGTGGAACGCACTGCGGTTCGCCCTCTCCCGAGTGGTGCAATTACCCGTTTCCAGGCCTATCTCTTTCTGGCTTTCCAACTGGCTTTGGGCTTAGCCGTCTTATTGCAATTTAATAATTTTGCCATTGCAACAGGGATAGCTTCTCTTCTCCTGGTCTTTACCTACCCCTTTTTCAAACGCTTTACCTATTGGCCTCAAGCTGTTCTTGGCTTGACCTTTAACTGGGGGGCTTTACTGGGCTGGGCAGTGGTCCATGAAGAGATTGCCCTGCCAGCGATTGCGCTTTATGCCGCAGGTTTCTTTTGGACCTTGGGCTATGACACCATCTACGCCCACCAGGATGCGGAAGATGATATTTTGGTGGGGATTAAGTCCACAGCTTTGAAGTTGGGTGAGGCGACGGGGCGTTGGCTTTGGTTGTTTTATGGATTAACCATCGCCTTGATCGGCCTCGCGGGCTATCTGGTTGAACTAAGTTGGGCTTTCTACGGGATTCTTGCTCTGGGAGCGACACATTGTGTTTGGCAGACCTTAACCCTGGATATCAAAAACCCCCAACGCTGTTTGATGTTGTTTAAATCAAATCGTTATTTTGCCTGGATCGTCCTTGCCGCCATTATTGCGGGGCAGGTTATATCTTAGCTTTCTTTTTAGTGGCAAGCCAGACGCCGAGAAAGATCAAGATGATTCCAATGCTATGGTACCAACGGAACTGTTCCCCTAAGAAAATTACGCCGAGGGTGGCCCCAAAGACCGGGGTGAGATAAGCAAAAATCCCCGCCTTATTTGCCCCCACCATCTGCACCCCTTTGTTCCAGAAAATATAGGAAAGTACAGATGGGAAAATACCTACATAAGCGAGACTGAGATAACTTTCACTTTGCCAAGTTGCCTGCACCCCGGTTGAAATTTCCCAAAGGAAGAGCGGAATTAAGAAAATCCAACCGACAATGACGGTTCCCATAAGGAAGCCCAGAAGGCTTAACTCAGGGGGGCGTTTGATCAGTAAAACTGTATAAATTGCCCAGGTTGTTATCCCTATGAGGATAATAATATCTCCTGGGTTAAACTGAAGCTGGAGAAATAGAGCCAGGTCCCCTTGGGCGACAACGGCAAGTACGCCGAGTAAAGATAAGAAAAACCCCAACCCTTCGCGAAGAGATATCTTCGTTCCCATTAGAATAAAGGACAGCAAGAGAACCTGCAAAGGCATGGTGGCTCCCATGAGGGACCCGTTAATGGCGGTGGTATATTGCAACCCAATGTAGAGGAAAGTGTTATAGCTGGTGACGCTAAAGACGGAGAGCAGCAGCAGGATTCTCCAGTGCTTGATCCAGAGGTGCCGTTCGCGCCAAAAAGGGCGAAGACCGAAAGGCGCAAGGACGATCATCGCAATCCCCCAACGCCAAAAGGCTAAAGTCATTGGTGGCACGAGGTCATGAACCCCCCGGGCAACCACGTTGTTTCCGGCCCAAAAGAGGACGGTTAGAGTGAGGAGGACATATGGGTTGGTTAATAATCGCAAAATATAATGCCTGGATTCATTTTATAATCTTTAGGGGGTATGCTTCCCTTGAACAAGGTGAAATTTGTCGCAAGTAAAAGGTTTTGAATAGGTGTTTAGGGTAAAATTGCGCTGATTTCGTAAGGCGTCATCTTCAATATTGTTGGCAATAAAATCGCTCAAACTTTCCTGTGGGCTGAGAATTTGCTGGACGATTAGCTGGACATCTCGTTGTTTCACCCCCTCGATATCCCGCCCTGTTGCCGTGATTTCTCCTAAAGGAATAGGCTTGCTCTCGAGGAGTAACAGACCCCGTAAAGACACATAGGTAAAAACTTCATCTAGGGGCCGGGCATTTTCGAATTCCAGATCAATCTTCTTCAATTTCCCATAGGCATAATTCTGGCCCAGAGCCTCGGTTTTGTGCATTTGTATAAGTTGGTTCTTGGTTAACCAAGTTACGGCGAGGGAAACGGAGGTGCCTTGTGCCTCGACCAAACTTGCCGGGATAGAGCCATAGTTGCTGAAATGGGCAGAATAAGCCACATCAAAACTGTGGAGAATTCCCTTGGTAACGGGGATTGGGTCTTTGACCAACATCCCTGAAAATTTCCGTAACAACTGGTCGGGGGATTGGTTGGAGCCGCAAGCCAGAACCGGGATGAGGTTGTTTTTATCAGGATATTGAGGAAGAGGTTGCGCTCCTTCTTCCGTTAAAAGGTATGACTCTTTTGGGAGCGGGAAGGGATAGGCAAGGGCTAACCCTACGGCAGTTTCTTTCCCTTGAGTTAGGTTTTTAGTTGGCATGGGCTGATTATTCTGTAGTCTTTATATTGAACCCAGAGTATGGGGGGAAAAGAGTATATATTAACGACATACAAATAAGAATGAAAACGACGATATTCAATACACCCCTATTAACCCCGCTCTTTAGGCTTTTGAGTCGTTTTGGCTTGTGGGCTACGGGATGGAAAATAGCTGGATACCCCCCCAATATTGATAAGTATGTGTTGCTGGTGGCACCTCACACCAGCAATTGGGATTTCCCTGTCGGTGTGGCTTATGCTTTTTGCTATAAAATGACACCGATTTGGATGGGTAAGGATGCGTTGTTTAAATTCCCCCATGGGCTGGCGTTTCGTTATTTATCGGGGATGGCTATTGATCGCAGCCAAAACCATAATGTGGTGGCTTCCTCCATTGACCAATTTGAGAAAATGGAAAAACTTTGCTTAACCATTACGCCTGAGGGCACCCGGAGTTATACCGAAGGCTGGAAAACGGGGTTTTACCATATTGCAGACGGGGCCAAGGTGCCGATTGTTATGGCCTGTATGGATCACAAAACTAAAAGTGTTGGGTTTAGTGAACCCATCATGACGAGCGGAGATATTAACGCCGACTTTGAAAAATTTGCAGCCTTTTATGCCCCTGTTGAAGGGCGGCGCAATGAAAATTTTGGTCCGGTAAAAATTCGTAAAAAAAAGCATGGCTGAATTAGCTTGGGAAAGGCGAAACGCCGGAAATATATTCATGCCCAAAGAGAACGCCGATGAAAATAAGAGCTGAAATTACAAACAGAATAACCTCAGATTTAAAGGGGGCTTTGTCAGGCTTCACCCAAGCACCAGTTCGGGAATTTATGAGTTGCATCATAATAACAGCCCATATTGCAAGACCGCCGAACAAAGCTACAGAACGCGCATCACCATTAGAAAGCAAATGGGCGACACCCCACAGGACAATACTGGTTAATTGGGGGTGACGGAGGAATTGCTTGATATTGGTCTTAATATTGGCTGCGCCAAATAGATAAAAAACCAAAAACATGAGGGCAAAGGATGCTTGCGGTCCCCAGGTTGGTGGCTGGTAAAGCTGAACGGGCTCACCAATTGAACGCCAGCCAAAGACCATCAAGAGGATTGAGGCGATGATTGAAAGAGAGAATAATCCCTTATAAGGCCCCTCGCCTATTTTCGCGATGACCCCATTCCGGGCAGGGCGTAACAGGCTGGGGAAGAAATGGGTCAGACACCAAAGCAGAAGGCCGATAAGGATGAGTTGCATTACTCAGCCGCCCTTAAATATTGTGTAATATCCACTTCGTCGATTTGCTCAGGGAGCAGGAAGCGTTCGCCATATTCTTTGTAGACCCCGGAAGTCAGGAATAATTCAAACAGGTCTGTATCCAGGTGTCCGTCCTTATTCATAAAGCTTAAAATTTTCACTGCTGCGCTGAGGGGTTTGGCTTTTTTATAAGGCCTGTCTGAGGCGGTGAGGGCTTCGAAGATATCGGCGATCGCCATCACTCTAGCCGGAATTGTCATGTCTTCCGCCTTGAGCTTGCACGGATAACCCGTACCATCCATCTTCTCGTGGTGACCCCCGGCATATTCGGGAACTTTCCGTAAATGACGCGGCCAGGGAAGTTCTTTCAGCATAATAATGGTCTGAACAATATGCTGGTTGATTTTGTAACGTTCTTCTTCCGTTAACGTCCCACGGCGGATAGACAGGTTGTAGATTTCACCAAAATTAAAACGATTTTCTGGCTCAGGCATTTTAATGCCGTAAGGATTGTCTTCAGGAATTTTCTCGTAATCAGGGCGCGGGGTTACATGATAGGGCTTGTCGGCCAAGAGGTTTTCTTGGGCCGGGGCAAGGATTTTTTCGTGGCCTACGCGAACCAGTTCTTCGTCTTGTGAAATACCGGCCCAATCATCAAGAGTTCTTGTCCAGGTGCGGTTGGCAATTTGTTTTATCCGGTCGATGTCCTCATCGGCCATAAACTCACCCCCCACATTGGCCGTGGCAATGAAGTTAAATTCTTCATCAATTTGGGCAAGTTCTTCTGCCAATTCCGCCCGCAAGGTTTTCTCGTCGCCTTCGTTGGCAATAATTTTGTTTAGGCAAGCAATTTCAGCTTCTCGTTTGACCACTTCAAAACGCATGCGTACTTCGTGGATACGGTTGTAAATGGTTTCAAGCTTGGTTGCTTTATCAACCACATATTCTGGTGTGGTCACCTTGCCACAATCGTGCAACCAAGACGCTATGTGCAGTTCGTAACGCCCATCTTCGTCCAGATCAAACTCCGAGAAGGGAGGTTTGTTGGAGTTGCAAGCTTCTTCAACCAGCATTTTAGCCAGTTCAGGCACGCGCTGACAGTGGCCCCCCGTGTAAGGTGACTTGGCGTCAATGGCTCCCGCAATTAACTCGATGAAGGAATCGAGAAGCTTTTTCTGGGCTTCCATCAGTTGTTGGTTGTTAAGCGCGACGGCGGCTTGAGACGTGAGGGATTCGACCAAGGGCTGGGTGATATGGCTGAAAGGTTCAACCTTCCCGGTCTCCCAGTCACGGGCATTAATCAGTTGCAAGACACCGATAACCTGATCATCGCGGTCCTTTAGGGGGACTGTGAGGAACGATTTTGAGCGATAGCCATTTGCTTCATCAAATTTCTTTGCGCCGGCGAAGTCAAACCCATCAACTTCATAGGCATCGGCAATATTCACCGTTTTACCTGTTAAGGCGACATGGGTGGAAACGTTTTTGTGGTTCGGTTTGCCTGTCTCGGGGTCATACATCTGTAAAGGAGGGAAAGCGATTTCTCTGCCTGTCGTGCCGCCCATGGCAATGCCAAGGACATCATTATGAACAGTGGTAAAGGCAAGGCCATCTTCTTCAGTGCGAAGATAAAGCGTTCCCCCTTCGGCATTACAAATTTCTTTGGCTTCGAGCAGGATACGTTCCATCAGTTGGTCGTGGTTGCGCTCTGCCGAAAGAGAAATTCCGGTTTCGATAAGTTGCTGGTAAACTTCTTGGTTATCTAAGGCCACTGAAGCTTGAGCCGTTAGGGCTTTGACCAAAGAACGATGATGTTCATCAAAACCAATAAGGGCGTTCGTGCCCCGGTCTCGGGCATTGCGAAGGAGGATAACCCCTAGGGTCGTTCCGTTGCGGCCAACAAGGGGCGACGCCAAAAGAGATTTTGTTTGGGTGCGCTCATCACTATCAAGCCAGCCTTCAATTGTTGGGTCAAATTGATCTTCCGTCGCGGCGTCATCAATAGCCCGCATGGTTTGCTTGAGAGCTGCAATCGCCGAGATTGAGGCCGTGTTTCCTGTCCCATCGGGGGCGTGCAAGGGAATAGGGTCTATGCCAATTTCTAAGCCAGACGTGCCGCCGAGGCTTAATTCATCTGGGTCATTGTGCAGAATTCTATAATGGAGGTGCTTGTCGTTAAGGCGTACAAGCATCGCCCCACAATCGGCATTGGTTAAGCGTTTGGCTTCGATAACGATCCGTTCAAACAGGGCGTGGGGGTCGCGTTCTGAGGTTAGGCTAATCCCTGAGGCGATCACTCTTTCGTAAAGATCAAGGTTCTCAAAGTAAGTTCCGGCTTGTGATGCCAGCAGTTCAACCAGATGCTGGCCTTCTTCGTCAAAACCGTTTTCCTGGATTGTATTTACGAGTTCTAGAACCGCTAAGATATGCCCCGATGAATCTCTTAGAGGGACCGACAGAAAATTCTCAAGTTTATTTCCTAAAGCATTATGGCGTTGAGATATTGCCGAAAAATCATAATCAGAAGAAGATGAAATGTCTTGAATGTTGACGGAATAGCCCTTTAAGGCCGTTTGAGTTAAAGGGTAATCCTTGAAGCTTTCATCATGAATGTCTATGCCTTCTTCGTCTTTGGCAACAATTTCCCCTGGATTTAAAACAACAAGATGGAGGTGGTCGGATATACTGCGCCGGAAAAGGGCTCCGCCCGTAGCCCCCGTAAGTTTTTGTGCGGCTTCAATAACCGACAAAGCTAACTGCTTGGGGTCGCGCTCACTGGCGAGTTCAACCCCTAATTCGACAAGCTCATGAAAGGCTTCGCCACTCCTGCGGCGATCCCGGTTCCGTCGATCTTGATTACTATCCCAATTGCCCGTTTGGTCTTGCGACATATTTTTCGCTTCTTACTGTTTAATCCATGGGTGAGAGTTTGTTAAAACCACACATTTACGAGTCACTATTTGATTTTTTTTTATATGATCCAGAACGCTAACATAGCCTTAAAATTAAGGAAAGTATGATCAGCTTTATTGGATCTATTTACCGCTTCCCCCTTATCTATTTAAAACTGGAATCCCTAAGGTAAAGCTTTTTACAAGGATTCCTTGACCTTTTTATATTTGTCGGTGTCTATAATTGGTCAAAATAACTGGATGAGCCATTGCATATGCCTTTTGAATCATTGCGCGATTTTATTTCACATCTTGAAAATCAGGGCCAATTGGTCCGGGTTAAAGAACCCGTTTCCACTAATCTGGAAATGACCGAGATTCAAACGCGACTGTTGGCAGAGCAGGGGCCTGCGGTTTTATTTGAAAATGTCTTGCAACAGGATGGCACCCCCTCGCCAACCCCGGTTTTAGTCAATCTCTTTGGCACGGTTGAGCGGGTGGCTATGGGCATGGGGCGAAAACCTGAAGAGTTGCGTGAGGTGGGTGAAACTCTGGCGATCCTTAAGCAGCCTGAACCCCCCGGCGGCTGGCGTGAAGCGGTGGGTATGATGCCCCTGCTTAAAACCGTAATGGCGATGAAGCCTAAAACCAAAAGTTCCGGTCCCTGCCAACAGATTGTCATAACGGGCGATGATGTGGATTTGTCCAGGTTGCCGATCCAAACCTGCTGGCCTGATGAGCCCGCGCCCCTGATTTCTTGGCCTCTTGTTGTCAGCCAGGGTCCGCAAGCAGGTAAAAAAGGCGGACGGCGTGAAGATAATTTCAACTTGGGTATCTATCGCATGCAGGTGACGGGTAAAAACACCACTCTCATGCGCTGGCTCAAACATCGAGGCGGGGCGCAGCAAGCTGCACGCTGGCAGGAAGAAAAGAATGAACCTTTCCCCGTTGCTGTGGTTATCGGCACCGACCCGGCAACTATTTTGGCGGCTGTTACCCCCATTCCAGACACCCTGTCGGAATATCAATTCTCTGGGCTTTTACGTGGCAGTAGTGTTGAACTGGTGGACTGTAAAACCGTTCCCCTCAAAGTCCCTGCCAATGCCGAGATTGTGCTGGAAGGTCATGTTTCCTTTGATGATTATGGCGATGAAGGGCCTTATGGGGACCATACGGGCTATTATAATGCGGTAGAAAAATTCCCTGTCTTTACGGTTAGTGCTGTCACCATGCGTAAAGACCCCATTTACCTGTCGACCTTTACCGGGCGCCCACCAGATGAACCTGCTGTGCTGGGAGAGGCTCTCAATGATGTTTTTGTGCCTTTGTTGACCCAACAGTTCCCAGAAATTGTTGATTTTTGGTTGCCGCCGGAAGGCTGCTCCTATCGCATCGGGGTGGTTTCCATCAAGAAAGCCTATCCAGGTCATGCGAAGCGGGTGATGATGGGGGTTTGGTCCTTCCTGCGCCAGTTTATGTATACCAAGTTCGTGATTGTCGTGGATGACGATATTGATTGCCGGGACTGGAAAGATGTTATGTGGGCGATCTCAACCCGCATGGACCCGGTCCGTGATACGGTTTTGATCGAAAACACGCCTATTGATTATCTGGACTTTGCCTCTCCTGAGCCGAGTCTGGGGGGCAAGATGGGCCTCGACGCAACCAATAAACTCCCGCCTGAAACCAAAAGGGAATGGGGCAAAAAACTCTACATGGAACAAGGAGTGGTGGATAAGGTCAGCGACAATTGGCGCAAATACGGCCTGCCGGGCAGTGGAAAACCCATATGGAGATGATTGTTGAAAATGAGCCCGTCATTCGCCTCAGTGCTTTTTTGGGCATCTTTACCATCATGGCGGTTTGGGAGCTTATTGCTCCTCAACGGGCACTTACTGTCTCAAAACTGGGGCGGTGGGTGAACAACCTTGGGATTGTGGTTCTCAATAGTATTTTGCTGCGCTTTCTTTTTCCCATCGCAGCGGTTGGTGTCGCAACTGTGGGGGAGATGAGCGGTTGGGGGGTGCTTAATTTATTGGAGTGGCCGCCTGTTTTTGAAGTTGTTATCGCTGTTATCCTGCTTGATTTTGCCATATATCTTCAACATGTAATGTTCCATGCTATCCCGGCCTTGTGGCGTCTCCATATGATACATCATGCCGATTTGGATTATGATGTTACCACTGGGGCGCGTTTTCACCCTATTGAGATCGTCCTCTCTATGGTCATAAAAATCGCCGTGGTGATTTTACTGGGGCCTTCAGCGGTGGCGGTTATTTTGTTTGAAGTTCTGCTCAATGCCACGGCGATGTTCAACCACTCCAATATTAAACTTCCTGTTGGTTTCGATAAGGTGCTGCGGCTTTTTGTGGTAACGCCTGATATGCACCGGGTTCACCACTCCTCAATCGTTGAGGAAACCAATTCAAATTATGGCTTTAATCTTCCCTGGTGGGATCGACTTATGGGAACCTATCGGGCGCAACCTTTCCTCGGTCAAAAAGGCATGGAGATTGGCTTGGAACAGTTTCGGGAGGCAAGAGACCTGACCTTGCCAAAGCTGCTCGTTTTGCCTTTCACAGGAAAAGTTGGAGGGTATCCTATAAATCGACAATGATTAGGATGGATGAGGGCGAATCGCTCTGCTATAGAAGGGGTATGAACCAGAGCAAACCATGGAAAGAGCTTGAAGAACACAAAGAACAGATGACAACCGTTCATCTGCGTCAATTGTTCGTCGATGATGCTCAACGTTTTAAAAAATATTCACTTTCCCTTGATGGTCTTCTGCTCGACTATTCCAAAAACCGTGTTACCGACCAGACCATAAGCTTGCTCACGGCCCTTGCCCGTGCGGCTAAAGTTGATGAGTGGCGGGACCGTATGTTTGCGGGTGACCGGATCAACAACACAGAAAATCGAGCCGCCCTCCATACCGCTCTTCGCAATCGGGATAACAGTCCGGTGATGATGGGCGGGAGGGACATCATGGCAGATGTACGGCGGGTTCTGGATCAAATGCGGGCCCTGTCGGTATCAATTCGGGGAGGGATTTGGAAAGGGGCGACCGGGGAGCCACTTACAGATATTATCAATATCGGTATTGGTGGCTCTGATCTTGGCCCCGCCATGGCTTGCCAGGCTCTTAAGGCTCATGGAAAGAAAGGGATTAACTGCCACTTTGTTTCTAATGCCGATGCGGCCCAATTAGCAGGGGTTCTTAAGACTCTCAATCCAGAAACCACCCTGATAATTGTTGCCTCTAAAACATTCACCACTCAAGAAACCATGCTCAATGCCGCTGTAGCTAAAGCTTGGCTGGTCGCCCTCTTAGGGAATGATGCCATTGCCAAGCATATGGTTGCGGTGACGGCAGAAAAGCAAAAAGCCAAAGAATTTGGTATTGATGGCCTCAATATTTTTGAGATGTGGGATTGGGTGGGAGGTCGTTACTCCATCTGGTCAGCAGTGGGTTTACCTCTGGCGATCCTTATCGGCATGGAGAAGTTCGAAGATTTCCTCATCGGTGCCTATGAAATGGATCGGCATTTTTGTACCGCGCCGTTTGAGAATAATATGCCCGTTATATTGGCTCTCATGGATATTTGGAACAGCGACATTTTGGGGGCGGATACCC
Source organism: uncultured Thalassospiraceae bacterium (assembly GCA_965368165.1). Taxonomy (GTDB): domain Bacteria; phylum Pseudomonadota; class Alphaproteobacteria; order Rhodospirillales; family JAPHRK01; genus JAPHRK01. Next base: position 22,212 of record CBDULT010000007.1, read on the forward strand.
ACGCCGTTCTCCCTTACAGCCAGGCATTAGAGCAACTTCCAGCTTATCTGCAACAGTTGGTGATGGAAAGTAATGGTAAAACCATAGGCAAGGATGGGAAGGCGGTTCTGGTGGAAACTGCTTCGGTGATTTTTGGTAAACCTGGAACCAATGGGCAGCATGCCTTTATGCAGGCCTTCCATCAGGGGAGCCGAATTATCCCAACGGATTTTGTCATCGTTGGCGACAGCCCGGTAGACTTTCCCGATCACCATCATGTTATGATTGCCAATGCCATCGCTCAATCAGAGGCCCTGATGCGCGGCAAAACCGCCGAAGAAGCCCGCCAGGAATTAGAAGAAACAGGTCTGTCCGGAGCCGTGCTTGAAAAACTTTTGCCTCATAAGGTTTTCCCCGGTAATCGGCCGAGCAATACCTTGTTCCTCGACAAACTTAATCCTCATACTTTGGGTATGTTCATCGCCCTTTATGAGCATAAAACCTTTGTCCAAGGGGTGATCTGGGGCATTAACTCCTTTGACCAGTGGGGGGTAGAACTCGGCAAGCAATTAGCCGGAAATGTTCTGCCTGAACTGATTGCTGGAAGTGAAACCACTTCCCACGACTCCTCGACCAATGGCCTGATTAACCATTTTAATGCGCTTGAACGGGAAGACCAATGACCATCCGTTTGCTGCCGGAAACGACAGTTAACCGGATTGCTGCTGGTGAAGTGGTGGAACGCCCTGCTTCCGCAGTGAAAGAACTGGTTGAAAATTCTATTGATGCCGGGGCAACCCGAATTGATATCGTGATGATTGACGGGGGACGCTCTCTCATGACCATCACCGATGACGGTATTGGCATGTCAGCCGATGAGTTAGCTTTGGCCATTGAGCGTCATGCGACCTCCAAATTGCCAACGGAAGATTTGCTCAATATCCATACTTTAGGGTTTCGTGGCGAAGCATTACCCTCCATTGCCTCTGTTAGCCGAATGAAAATTTCAAGTCGGGCAAAAGGGAGTGATGAAGCCTGGTCGCTCTTGATTGAAGGCGGGGTGAAAGGAGAGGTGGAACCAACCCCTCAAGGTTTGGGTACCCGCATTGAGGTGCGGGACCTGTTTTATGCCACCCCGGCTCGGCTAAAGTTCCTTAAAACCGAACGCACCGAACTTTATCAAGCGGTCGATGTGGTCAAACGTCTTGCCATGGCGCACCCGGATATTTCCTTTACCCTGAGCGACGGTAACCGTACCCCGGTCAAGCTCAATGCCTGCCAAGGGGATCTGTTTGAAGCCCGATTGGAACGCCTCGGGTCGATTATGGGGCGGGAGTTTTCTGATAACGCCCTGCCTATTGAAGCTGAGCGAGAAGGCCACCGGTTAAGCGGTTATGTGAGTTTGCCCACATTGAACCGGGGCAATGCCCAAATGCAGTTCCTCTTTGTCAATGGGCGTCCGGTGAAAGACAAGTTGCTCTTTGGCGCGGTTAAGGGAGCCTATCGGGATTTGCTGGCTTCAGATCGTTACCCATTGCTGGCTCTTTTTCTTGAACTGCCGCCCGAACTGGTTGATGTGAATGTTCATCCAGCAAAAACCGAGGTCCGTTTTAGGGATAATGGATTGGTTCGTGGCCTTATCGTTGGGGCGATCAAAGGGGCGTTGGCAGAAGCTGGCCATCGGGCGTCGACAACCGTGAGTTCAGCCGCCTTAGGATCGTTTCAGTCAGCCCAACCGCATGGGGCACCTGCCTGGCAAGGCAACTATCGTCAAGGGGGAACTGTTTCCCGAGGCGTTGCCGAAACCGCTTCGGCTTATCATGCCCCCATGCCCGGCTTTGATGCCCCGCCCCAAGCGCGGGAAATGGAGCCTTATGGGGAAGAAACAAGCGAGCCTCAAACAGAAAAGGAATATCCTCTCGGTGTGGCGCGTGGGCAAGTCCATGCCACTTACATTGTGAGCCAAACCGCAGATGGTCTGGTAATTGTTGACCAACATGCCGCCCATGAACGCCTTGTCCATGAACGTATCCAAAATGCGCTTCTTGAAGGAGAAACTAAACGCCAGGGTTTGCTCATTCCAGAAGTGGTTGAAATGGATGAAGCCAGTGCTGAGCGGGTGGTTGCGCGTGCGGGAGAATTAGCCGAAATGGGATTAGATATCGAAGCTTTTGGCCCCGGTGCGGTTGCGGTTCGATCAATTCCGGCTTTGCTGGGGGAAACCGATGTAAAAGGGTTGATCCGCGACCTCGCTGATGACTTTGCTGAGTACGATCAAGCTTTATCTCTCCGGGAAAAATTATCAGATGTTTGTGCCACCATGGCCTGTCATGGTTCTGTGCGGGCCGGGCGGCGGCTCAATGGGGCTGAGATGAACGCCTTATTACGCCAAATGGAAGAGATGCCTCATTCCGGTCAATGCAGTCATGGGCGACCGACTTATGTGGAACTCAAGTTGGCTGATATTGAAAAACTGTTTGGGCGTCGGTGATGATTTTCGAGTGGTTTGAATATATGAAAACTACCTGCCCCAAGCACTTGCGGGCCATGGGGTATTTGCGCGAAATTATCGGTATCCAGTCCCGTTACAAACGGCATAAAGAAAACTGGCATTCTCATCTGACCAGTTCCAAAAAATCCATTCTCAAAGCGGCTCTGCAATGTGAAAAGCATGACCGAATTATGATAATTGGTACGGGGCTTTGGTATGATGTGCCTGTGGATGAACTTTGCACCACCTTTAAAGAAGTTGTGTTCGCAGATATTCTCCATTTGCCCAAAGTGGTAAGCAAAGCGCGGCGTTATAAAAACCTTTCCCTAATTGCCTTGGATGCGACAGGCATTTCAGAGAAACTCTATCAGGCCGTTAAAACCCATGATGACCCTTTTGCCATCAAACCAATTCCGGTTTGGGATAAAGACTTTGATCTGGTGGTCTCCTTGAATCTATGGTCTCAGTTGCCTGTCTTACAGTGGGAGTTTCTTGCTAAGCGCACCAAGATGACAGAAGAGGAACTGGAAAGGTTTTGTGAAAAGGTGATTGCAGATCATCTTGCTTTCCTAAAGACCTTCCCTCGACAAGTTTGCCTGATTGCCGACTATCACCGAGAGGCTGTAGAGAATGGGGCCGTGTTGGAAACGCGTGATACCCTGCGCGGCGTAGCCTTTCCGCCCCATGATGATCAATGGGTCTGGAACATCGCTCCGAAGCCTGAACAAGACCCCCACGCAGATATTCGCTTGCAAGTGAAGGCGTGCTATAATCTGCCCAAATAGGGAGTAGATTTATGTTTTATAAAATTGGTGATCCTCATGGGTTAGCTCATGACCCGTTTAAAAGCTGTATTGTCCCTCGACCGATCGGTTGGGTCTCGACGGTAAGTGAAAAAGGCGTTGTCAACCTGGCTCCCTTTAGCTTTTTCAATGGCTTGGCATCAGACCCGCCTTTGGTGATGATTGCCATTAATGGGTACCAGCCCCATGGAAGTGAAAAAGATACCTTGGCCAATATTGAAGCGACCAAGGAATTTGTCGTCAATATGGTCCCTTATGCTTTGAGGGAGCAAATGAACAAAACATCGGCCCCGGTGATGCCTGAAGTAAATGAGATGGAGTTGGCGGGTCTTACGGCTTTCCCATCTGAATTGGTTGCCCCTCCCCGTGTCGCTGAATCACCTATTCATCTAGAATGTATTTACGAGCGAAGTGTTGAATTACCTTGTACGGTTGAGAACAGCCGCAATGCCATGGTGATTGGTGAAGTGGTGGGAATTCATATCGCCGATGAGGTGTTGAGTGATGGTATGATTGATACGGCTAAAATCAAGCCTTTGTCACGCTTAGGCTACATGGAATACGCTTCCATTGAGAATGTGTTCTCTATAAACCGTCCAAAGAAATAAGTCATTTGCCTAGCCCGCACATATTTTGAAAGGTTTCATCTTTAAGGGGCTTCTTAATTTGGGCTATGTCTGCCGTCATTTGTTCGTCAGATATACTGTTAATTTGTTTTTTAAGGCTGGTGGTGGTTGAGGCGATTAAGTCCATGAGGGGCTGGGCGCGCTCAACAGGAACGATTTTTGTTTCCCATTCATTGGTTCCGTTGGCTTTAAAAGCAAAGGTGCCACTTTCTCCGGTAAATTTATGGTTTTCCAAAAAACTGCGATCTTTGATGCCTGTGAGACTATAGATATCTTTGGCAAGGTTAACTGCATCGAAGGCGAGAACTGAGATCGGCTGGGGCTCTTGGTGGAAAAACTCTCTAAAACGGCTTTCCTGGTCATAAGAAAATCCTTCACCGTTGGAGAGGTACCAGGCCTTCTTTAAAGAAGGCTCACGTGATAGGCCTTCCGTTTGCTTCCAAATGCTGGTGCCAACGAGGGTTACCTCTGGTGCCGAAGCATAGAAAAAGTCAAGGAGGGAGGCGATCATTTTAAGTTGCCCCCCTTGCAGAGGTAAAATTACCGCATCAAATTCAACATTCCCAAGAACTTCCCTTGAAGCAAAAGATGCCAGCATCTTTTCAATGGCTGCCGCCGATTTCTCTTCGTCCATTTCCAAGCTGTTGAAGTGGCTTAGACAACGCGCCATATCTTCAATAATCCCCTCTTGAGCTTTATGCAGCTTTTTATGAGTTGCCATTAACTCAGCCTGTTCTTCTAAGGGGAGAGACTCATCAATGGTTGGGGTTTCAAGAAAACCGGTTTTTTCGATCAGGACCGGAAGAATAGAATCAAATTTATGGAATTTTTCCCATGCTTCCTGGGAATAGCTTAAGAATTCATGCAATTGCCCAACCCGTTTTTCGAATTGGGTAAGGGTGCGGACAGCATGGGTTAGGGTTGTTACATCGGTAATGGGAGGAAAAGAGGCGGAGATGATTTTCACCTCAGGGTACAAGGGAGCTAAGTTTTCAAGCTGGGCGGTTAAACGATTGCCATAGGCATTGTCCGGGCCGTAATAAAGGACCTTCTTCCATCCATTTTCTTTTGCCTTCTTAAGGATAATCTCCATCTCAGATTCAGGATGTGCACCCATAACAAACACTTCAGGCGTTGCGACATTTTGATCATTAGAAAGGGCAAGAAGATTGACCTCTGCTTTTTTAGCTATGGGTGCAGCAGTGGTTACATTGGCAGAGAAGACAGGGCCGATGATCAGATGAGGCTCAGTTTTTAGAGCCGCTTTGATTGCTCCGCCGGCTCCTTCAACAGTTCCCATGGTATCAATCGGATAGAGCTTAACGCCATAGTTTCGAGGGTTTTCATAAAGGGCCATACTTGCCCCGTTTAAAACCTTCTCGCCAAGGGCTTCGTGTTGCCCAGAAAAGGGGGCAAGCAAAGCTATGCGGAAATTTAAAGGAGCCAGGAGAGGCTTTTCAGGTTTTGGAGCTATTTCAACAATAACTGGTTTGGCAACAGGTGGCTTGGGGATAAAAACGGGTTTCTTCTGAGGGATGAGTTCACAACCAACGAGAAGGCTGCTCATAAAGATGCAGCCTAGCCACTTTAAGGCGAGAGCCTTGGGCGTTGGTTTTAGATGGTTCATCATTTTCTTTTTCTATTATTGGGCCATAGCCCATATCTCAAAGTTGTGTGTTTGGTCTTAACAGATGGGGAGGCTAAACAGAAGATCAGTAGACTCTAGGCTCATTTAGTTAATCTTATTTCGCGCAGAAACAGGATTTGTGCCGCTCCGTAAACTCTGCGGTCAATTTCTTCAAACCCTTCAGGGACCTCTATCTCAGCATCAACCCCTTCCTCGACCACACAAATGGCACCGGGGGCGATCCAGTTTTGGGCGGCTAAAGCTTTTAAGGATTTAGGTATGAGGCCTTTGCCGTAAGGGGGATCGAGAAAGATCAGGCTGCAAGGGGTTGAGCAAGGCTTGGGGCGAGTGGCATCGGCTTTAAGCAGGGTTGTGTTTGTCTGTTCCTTGAGAGCATCGATATTTGCCTGTAAGCACTTTAGAGCCTCACGCCCGGTCTCTATAAAGGTTACTTGATCGGCTCCACGTGATAAAGCTTCAAGTCCCAGAGCCCCCGTCCCCGCAAAAACATCAAGCACCGTTGCACTTCGGAGTTCTAGGCCATCTATACCATGTTCAAGGATATTAAATACCGCCCCACGGGTTCGATCCGATGTGGGGCGGGTGTCTCTTCCTTTGGGGGCCTGCAGAATGCGGCCTCTATGCTTTCCCGCGACGATCCGCATCTTTTCGGCTTTTTGTTCCTGGTTTACCCTTGCTTTGTTTGTATTTTATACTTCTTGTCTTTGGCTTGGCTTTGGCAAATCCTTTGCCATGGCCTGATTTTTCATCCCCTAAAGCTGATTTAACGGCATGGCTTCGCACTTCATCAATTTCGCCCCGCTTGAGAGTGCCAAGTTGGAAGGGGCCATAGGAAATGCGAAGCAACCGCGTTACTTCCAGACCAATATGGTCCATCACTTTACGGATTTCCCGGTTTTTACCTTCGGTGATGGCAACGGCGAGCCAGGTGTTGGCACTTTTTTGCCCTTCAGCATGCTCTAAATGAGCCTCGATGGGACCATAACGAACTCCTTCGACAGTCACACCTGATTTCAGGGCTTCTAATTTTTTAGGATCAACAGTGCCATAGACCCTTACCCGATATCGCCTAATCCACCCTGTTGACGGCATTTCCAATTTGCGGGCCAGTTCGCCATCATTGGTAAGAAGAAGCAACCCTTCGGTGGTGAGATCAAGTCGCCCTATCGAAATTACCCGCCCCATTTCTTTCGGTAATTTCTGAAAAACGGTCGCCCGGTCTTTTTCATCTTTATGGGTGGTCACCAAGCCAGAGGGTTTGTGATATCGCCACAAACGGGATTCTTGCAGTACCGGAAGAGGTTTCCCGTCAACAATGATGTTGCTGGCTGAGGTTACGGTAAGAGCGGGAGAACTCAGAGTTTCACCATCAACACTCACCCGGCCCTCTGCAATCCAACGCTCCGCATCGCGCCGTGAACAAAGCCCGGCCCGAGCCATCACCTTGGCAATACGTTCGCCTTTTTTTGGGGGAGCGTCATCAATTTGATCGGTCATGAGCTAAAGTTCCTTGCCGCAGCGATAAAAGCTGAAATAATTTTCTCGTCGGCGGGGGTAATAAAAAATTCTGGGTGCCATTGGACACCTAAACAGAAGGTATAATCCGGGGCTTCGATGGCTTCAATAACGCCATCAGGGGCTTTGGCACTAACCACCAGGCCCTTTGGTTCATCTTTGGCAGCCTGATGATGGGCACTATTCACGCCAAAAGTAAGCTCCCCGGTAATCGAAGCCAGCAGAGTGCCTTCTTTAACGTTCACCTCATGGCCGACTTCATCGCGGGGGTTGGGTTGTTCATGAGCAAGGCCGTTAGGCACTTCGTCGGGCAGATGCTGGATCAGCTTGCCGCCTAAAATGACCTGTAACAATTGTTGCCCCCCGCAGATGCCTAGCACAGGCATATCCCGCTCTAAGGCTCCTTTAGTAATGGCGAATTCAAAGTCGGTGCGGCGGCCTTTGGTCACCACGGTTTCGTGGCGTTCCCCCTCGCCAAAAAGACGGGGGTCAACATCAAAAGCCCCTCCGGTAATGATGAGACCACGGATAGAGTTTAGGTAATCTTCAACGAGCTGTGGTTCATGAGCTAAAGGCAAAGGAATTCCACCCGCAGCCACCACCGAGCCGCAGTAATTTTCCCGCAGGGTGTACCAGGGGAATTTGGAATATCCCCCGGCTTCTTCCGAATCCATGGTTATTCCGATAAGGGGTTTGTTTATTTGATCATTCATAAATGGCAATCTAATGTGTCTCCTGCTTATAGGAAAGGGGCATATGGATAAGAATTCGTATATGGAGCGGGCTTTGGCCTTAGCTGCGGTGGCTGGGGAGCGGGGAGAAATCCCCGTTGGGGCACTTGTGGTCGATGGTCATACAGGAGAGATTATTGCTGAATCCGGCAACCGCACCGAAGAGCTAAACGATCCCACAGCCCATGCCGAGGTGGCTGCAATCCGCGAAGCTGCTGCAAAACGAGGGTCCCCCCGCCTCGAGACCTGTGATCTTTACGTGACCTTGGAGCCTTGCCCCTTATGCGCCACGGCAATTTCATTTGCCCGCATTCGCCGCCTTTATTTTGGGGCGTATGACCCGAAAGGGGGCGGGGTTGATCATGGGCCGCGTATTTATGAACAGGCGACTTGCCATCATAAACCGGAAGTTTACGGGGGCATGGAGGAAATTCGAGCTTCAGAGTTGCTCAAGAGCTTTTTTAAGCAACGCCGCTAATCTCTTGTTGGAATAGCCAACAAACCACCTATATCTCTTAATATCTGCTTGTGGGGGGTCGGTATAGGACGGGTTGCTGGTGCTTGATACACTTTCAGAAGAACTTCATTCCCCCTGTGTGGGAATTTGTGTTTTAAAAGAAGACGATGAGATATGCCAGGGCTGTGCCCGCACGGCTTCAGAAATTGAAGATTGGGGCGGAATGACTGCGGAGGAAAAAGTAACCCTCTGGAGTCGGATATCAAGTCGCCGTGAAAAAACCAACCTTGGCTACAACATAGCCCCCTTAAGCAAACGCCAAATTGGTGAACAGTTAGACCGGGCATTAGATGACCCTAACAGCGTATTCAGTGCGGGCACCTATGGTGCTTTGGCTGAATTTTCTCGTTCCCCCGATGAACCCTTCCAACGCTTTGGCCTAAATAATGGTTTTGGTATTGAAACAGAACGCGGTGCATTAGCCTTTCGTCCCTTAGCCTCCTTCAAAGGGTTTGAATTTGAAAATCAGTTGGTGCTTGCTGTCCATTGCAAACGCGCAGCCATTAGCCGGAGTCATGTAATCCATGAATTAGGTCCAGACCGTGCCCCGTTATTGTCTGATAGTGAGGGCGGTGTTTTATTTGATTTGGGACTGGGTGCTTATCATATAGATTTCTGTGTCAGAACCAACAGCCCTTCGCTCACATCCCATTTGCGAAATTCTGTGGGAAAAAACATTTTCACTGATGGGGCTGGTCTGTGGGATATTTTAAAACAAGAGCAACCGGATAGAGTCGTGGTGACACAATTGGCCCGAATTGAAGTCAGGCAACCGATCCCTCAAGAGGATGGCGTAACCCCCTTGGGGCCTCATACTCACCTGCTTCCCGAGTTGCTGGCTCAAAACCTTTCATATCCTCCTGAAACGGCTTTGCCCAAAACCTACTTCCCCGGCCTTTCTCTTTATAGGTCGAGTTAGCCATGGCGGGGGGAAAGGATAAATTAGCGCAATTACCAAGAATTGGTGACCAACCGACCCATGATGCCTTGGAAAAGATTAAGCCGAAAAAGGCTTCTCTCAACAAAAAAGTCGAGTCCCTGATTGAGCACCATCCAGATCGAGCCTTAAAAGTCGTGCGCCAATGGATGGATGAAGATCGAGATAAAAATGGACCTGACCCAGATTCCATTTAGGTGTTATCTTGGTTTGTATGAGAAAGCCCCGGTATCTGGTCTTTTGAAGAGAAAGGGGAGAACTTGTAGGAAGATCATTCAGGACGCTTCATTACCGACATTGACGCCTATTATTGAGCGGAAATTTAACGGTGTTCCCAAGGAGCATTTTGGGCTATTTTTGAAAGGAGTGTAAGTGGCGTTTTAATAACAGAGACCTATTATCTAAGCTATTACAGTTAAGACAGTGGGGTAGAGAATGTTTGAACTAGTTATTAAGACAGCCCCCATATATATAGCGAAAACTGCTTAGGGAACGACCATGCCAAGTGATACGACCCGTATGCCGGAAGATGCTGCCGAGTGGGAGGCTCTGTTTGAACACCCCAAGACAGGTTTTGTCTCCTTAATTGGGCAAGCTCATTCCTCCGATGCTCTTAAGCAAATAGCCCAAGTGGTTATCACCCAGCTCCTTACCCGCATAGGGGACAAAGATCACCTTAAGCAGCATGTGAGTGAACTGCAAAAGCTCGCAAAAAAAGATGGTGATGATGTTGAGAAGATGCGCGATGAGGTTGTTACCCTTCTCAGAGAGGTGAAAAAAGAGTGTATCGCGGCTATTAAGCCGGAAGCCTCCAAACCCAAGCCAGAAAAAGGGAAGAAAGCTAAGAAGAGAAAGAAGAAGCAAAAAGGAAAGTCCAGTTTCTCTTTTGGGGGTATTTTACAAAAAATGCCACTGCCTAAGAAAACCCATCCTGGCATCTTAATCGCTCTTCTGGGTTTGATTATTGCAGGAGGCGTTGGCGCTTGGTTTATGATGGATGGTAAAGCGTCAAAGGCTTTAGAAGCCGATAAGAAAGCGACGGTCGAGTTTGTTCGAGATTATATAACAAAAAATCGCCCGGCAGAAACCTGGGAGATCAAAAGTGTTGAATTTAAAGGGGAAGAAACCATTGCCGTCGATGTGATGCTTGTCGATGATCGCCATGTGAAAATGATTGTGTCAAAAGATGCAAAAGTTCGCCGTAACTTTGTGAATTCCCTTTGCCCCACTTATGGAAAAGAAGTCCTTGCCATGCTTCGGCGTCACTGGAAGATATGGATTTCTCTTCGCAGTGACCGCTTCAACATCACTGCCGGAGGGTGCAATTATAAAAAGGGTTAGACTCTAGGATTGACCCCGTTAGCGAGGTCAATCCACGTTTAAATGCCACGCAGCCTTACGCCAAATGATTGGCGAGACCGCAGTCGCGGGCTTGGTGAGTTAATTGCCTTAACCCCCATGTTCGGGTAGCTTATCGCGCATGGTGACAAACTCTTCTGCGGCTGTTGGGTGAATGCCAATGGTGGCATCAAACTGAGCCTTGGTCGCGCCGCATTTAAGCGCAATCCCCAGACCTTGCGCGATCTCTGCAGAATCAGGTCCCACCATGTGGCAGCCCACAACTTTATCGCTGGCTTGGTCAACAATAAGCTTCATAAAAGTGCGCTCGTCCTTATCGCCCAGGGTGAGTTTCATAGGGCGGAAGCGAGAGACATAGACATCGATCTTGCCATATTTTTCCCGCGCCTCAGCTTCGCCTAATCCAACCGTGCCGATGGGGGGTTGGCTGAAAACGGCGGTGGGAATATTGTCGTAGTCCACCGTGGTTGGGTTGTTATTAAACACGGTTTCCACAAAAGCCCGCCCTTCAGCTAAAGCCACAGGGGTGAGGTTCATGCGGTCGGTTACATCGCCCACGGCATAAATGCTGGGGATGTTGGTTTGGGAATACTCATTAACGACAATGGAGCCGTTGCGCGCCAGTTCAATGCCCACCTCTTCCAGGCCCAGCCCGGCGATTTTCGGTTTGCGACCCGTGGCATACATCACCAAATCAGTCTCAATTGCTTCGCCATGATCAAGTAGCAGGCTGTAACCCGTGTCGGTTTTCTCAATGCTTTTAACGGTACATTCGCTGCGGATTTTAACCCCTGCTTTGGTCATCTCTTCGGTCAGGGTGACACGCACATCTTCATCAAAACCGCGCAAAATGGCGTCGGCCCGGATGATTTCGGTGACCTCAACGCCGAGGCCATTAAAAATTCCAGCGAACTCAACAGCAATATAGCCACCGCCAACAATAACCATGCGCTTAGGTAGTTCTGGTAATTCTAAGGCTTCGTTGGAGCTAATAACATGCTCGATGCCGGGAAGTTTTGGGGCCGCAGGCCAACCGCCTGTTGCGATGAGGATGCGCTCTGCTGTAACGGTTTTACCGCCGACCTCTACGGTGTGAGGGTCGATAACCTTGCCAAATCCGTTGAGAGTTTCAACGTTATTATCGCGTAGAATACGCTGGTAAACCCCGTTAAGACGGTCCAGTTCTTTGTTTTTGGTGGTGATCAGTTTGGGCCAATCGAAACTGGTTTCAGGAATAGACCAGCCGAAACTTTCTGCTATTTCAAAATCATCGGCGAAATGTGAGGCATAAACCAGGAGTTTCTTTGGGACACAGCCCCGTAAAACACAGGTGCCCCCAACACGAGATTCCTCACAAATGGCAACCTTCGCACCCGTTTGAGCCGCCATCCGGCTTGCCCGCACGCCGCCAGACCCGGCCCCAATGGTTACCAAGTCATAATCATATTGGCCCATAATCTGTAAACTCCGTAATTTTTATTAAAGTAATGTTGGTATAAGTATAGTCTGGTTTTCCAGAGAAACACCCCGTTTGTTGGAAAACTAGTATCTCCAAGGCTAGGACTGTAGCCCACCAATGGTTTGGCGTTCTTTTGGGGCGTGAGAATGCAAGATAAGAGAGGAATAGCAATGAGTGGCAGAACCTTAATCCCACAGCTTATAGCCGTTGGTTTGGTGATTGCCGTTTTACTTGTTCTTGCCGAGGCGATGAAGCAACAGAACAAAGGGATGGATGCGACCAATCAGGAAATGGTGAATTTAGGGAAGCATATCTATCAGGCTAACTGTGCCACCAATTGCCATGGTAAAAACCTGGAAGGTCAACCTAAATGGCGTGAACCTCTGGTGGAAGGGGGGCTACCAGCCCCTCCCCATGATGAAACGGGCCACACCTGGCACCATGATGATAGGTTGTTGTTCGACTATACAAAAAACGGCGGGGCGGCGATTGCTCCCGAAGGGTTTAAGAGCAATATGCCTGCTTTTAAAGAAACCCTCAGCGATGATGAAATCTGGGCGGTGCTTTCCTATATAAAAAGTCGGTGGTCGGAAAAAGTACAACGCCGCCAAGAAGAACGAAATCCAAAGGGGTAATATGGTCCGCCAATTTGATGATTTAGAAGCTGAAGAACCAACACCGGGCCGAAAGGTCGGTGAGAAACGCTTGGCGGAAAAAAAGCAAAAGCGCAAGCGAGGAGGGATCGCCATTGGGGTGACCTTGTTGCTCTGTATGGTTGGTTTTGGTGTCTCTCTGAGCAGTTTTAATGAAGAGAAAAAAGAAAAATTAAAGAACCGCTATAACATGGGTCCTCTCGCCACGGGTGAAGATGTTTACAAAGCCTATTGCGCCTATTGTCATGGGTTTAAACTGGACGGAAAGTCCGAATGGTTTCGGCGTATGGAGAAAGACCCTGAACATTCCCCGGCTCTTAATGAAAAGGGCAATGCCTGGCGGCTTTCAGACAAAATGCTTTTTGATATTTCCAAATATGGTGGGCAACCCTACGCTCTTCCCGGCATAAAAAGTGAAATGCCTGCTTTTGAAAGTGTCATTACGGATAAGCAAATCAGCATGTCGCTGGATTATATAAAGAAACAATGGCCAAAAAAAATCCGCCTGCACCAGCAGCGCTTGCCAAGGAACTAGCGCCAGCCGTCTGCGTCCTCGGCCATAAAGCTGCCGCAATGGGGGCAGGTGTTGGGATGTCCGGGAACACCGCGTCCAAGGACTTTTTCTAAATCTTTTTCAAGGCGTTTTTCGGCTTCTTCCAGGGTTTCCCCTTCGACAATTCTGGCAACACCAAGTTCAAAGTCTTTATTGACCTCGATTTCCTTTTTGGTCTGCTTTCGAAGCTCATCGGAATCTTCTACGGAAAGGTTTAATTCCCGCCGAATTTTGTCAAGCTCGGCTTCTTCCTCTTCTGAGATGTCGCCATCTTCCAAAGCCTTTTTCACCGATAGGCGATACTCCTGTTGGCGGCGACGCAGCATTTCTGAAAAACTGGAGGCCAAAATGCCGGCAGGGAGCGCAACCATACCAACGCCAACAACCGTCACCACGGAACCAAAGAGTTTCCCCATAGACGTGATTGGCGTGACATCACCATAACCCACCGTGGTGAGGGTTGCCATGGCCCACCACATGGCGGCAGGAATCGACCCAAAGGCTTCTGGCTGGGCTTCAAACTCCACCAGATAAATTCCGCAAGAAACCAGGATTAAAATCATAATCAAAATGGTGAAAGCGGCACTAAAGGCGGCCCGCTCTTGGTAAAGGACTCGCAACAGCAAATTCATTGCCGATGAATAGCGGGTCAGTTTCAATATCCGCAGCATCCGTAATACCCGCAAGAACCGCAAATCGATCCCGGGGAAAATAAACTGAAGATAGAAAGGGAGAATTGCCGCGAGGTCGATCAAGGCAATGCTGGAACCCATAAATTTCAACCGGGTTTCAAGGGGGGTATCTTTCAAGTGGGCAGGGTCTTCCACACAACTCCACAAACGGAATAAATATTCACCACTGAATAAAACGACAGAAACCAATTCGAAAGTATTGAAAAAAACTTTGTTGCTGTTGTAGATGGACGGAACAGATTCAAGAATAATAGCAAGAACGTTGGCACCCACCAGTAAGAACAAGCTGAAATCCGCAATACGGCTGACTTTGTCCCCCTCTCCGGCTATTTCCAATGTATCCCAAACGCGTTTACGCCAGCGCATTTACCCATCCCTTAAAGGCGTTGATCCCACTTCAAGACACCAGTGAACCAAAAACGCTTTAAGAAATAGCTAACCCCATAAAATCTCTTTAAGATTTGCAGTGGACTTTGCAACACTAGATTTATAAAACAACCCCACGGAGAGATGCCAGAGTGGTCGAACGGGGCGGTCTCGAAAACCGTTGTGGGGGTGACTCCACCCAGGGTTCGAATCCCTGTCTCTCCGCCATTACTTCTCGAGCGAACCCACAATTTTCGCCACTTCTCAAAAAACACCATTTCCCCCTTTAAACTTCAAAGACTTACAAACGCCTCTGCATCATATGGCAAGCTGAGACCGTCTCATTTGCGTCATTCTCAGGTCAATATACCGCTTTATCTCTGCAGGCCATTTTGGAGGTACGGTTCAGCTGTTTTAGGGATCAAAGGGGTCAGAGTAATATGATTTGCTATTCTCCTTCCCTCACGCTATAATCCCCTCTTATTCTTGGATCAAGTTACTCCGACCCCTTTGATCTTTGTAGTCCCCTCTACTTGGTAGCTCAGGTCTATCCGGGCAAACTGTTTTAACTCTCATAGCCTCCGCCAATTCTGTCGCGTAATCCCGTAAAATGACTGTAGTGTCATAGAACAAATGAAACTGGCCTAATAAGGTATTCGCTTTTAACTTTTCACTCTTAGCTACTAATTTACCAGCCCGTTGATTACCTAGTCCATCAAACGGGATAATTTTTCCTTCAGGGGTACTAACCAAGGGTGAATGCAGTGCATTGTTCCGGTCATCTTCTAGTTTATCAGCTTGGTCAAGAATCCACTTAATCTCTTTCCGGACTTGGTCTGAAATATTAATACCTATTGCATTAAGGCCTATCATTGATTTTAACATATCTCGTTGAGCTCGATCGGATTTGCTTGAATTCCAAATGGCGTGGAAAATTAAGCCATTTTTGATCATAAGGGTGTGCCCAAACAACTCAACGAGACTAAGGTGAAAGTCATTCCATGCTAAGGTTAGCTCACCAATTGCAGTGGTAAATGGTAAGAATTCCTCGGCTCTAAAGTTACGATGCGGCATATCTACAGACATTTAAACCTCTAATGGTTAGCAAAGTGCGAATCCAAGGCACAGGTGTTTCGAAGGTAATGAAGGTGCGCCAAATAAGAAGTTGCCATTGCATCGCCGCGTTCAGCCGCCCAGACGAGCAACTTTTCCGATTCAGCTATATCGCGGTCGAAGCATATCCCTTCCTTGTAATACAGGCTGAGAAAGAGTGGGGCCATGAAGGAAGTCACACGCGCGTCCATTGTTCTGAAGTTCTCGAGCATGTGTTTAGTGGACTCGCAATCGTCGGATTTGTGCATTTTCTCATAATGTTTTTCCCACTGTACATCGTCATTCCCCGCTTCATTCGCCCAAGCCGGAATATTAAAAATCATGGCGGCTAGCAAAACTTTGAGCAGAAGGATCTTCAAGCAACTATACCTCTAGAAAACAACAGGGGAGAATTTGAACGCAACATTACTACTACAATTTGCAAATATGCGATAGTTCGCACTGTTTTTTGCCCCTTCACATAAACTTATAAATGAAACAATACCCGTTAACCCAGGTCGCGAATAGCCCTGGCAGAGCTTAAGTTCCACTGCAAAAACAATCCAATAAGTACCCTGCTGTGCCTAAAATTTTCACTGATAATATCGTAAAATTCCCTATTCTGAGTTTAGGGAATTTGCATCAATATTGGCAGTGCGATTGGTGTCTCAAGCCTGCCTCCCTTTAAATCAACCTCAATTTTCTAAATTTTCCCTGTATTTTCCCTGAAAAACAGGGAAACCAGAGACGAGTCCGCGCTAGACTGTTTCCACCGCCATAAAAATAGATTTTCCAGTGAAAATGGCGTATGATTTTGCTTTAAAGTTCTTTTCAATAAATTGATCGGGGGGGTAGGTACGATCAATGGATTGCCAATCACTGATGGCACCCATCAAGGTAAATCTTTATGCCGACGAACCGGCCGGAAAAACCATTGATTTTATGGTAGAAAAGCATATGGGACTGGTGCCCGTTACTGAACGGGATGGGACTTTTACCGGACTGATAAGTGGCGATTCTATGATGGGGTTTATGCTTCCTCGGGCCGTAACCAATTTGTCAAAGGGCAAGGGGCGGTTAACCTCGGCTCGTTTCCTCAATGAAACCGCAGAAGAGATGCAAGGGCGTTTTAACAGTCTCCGGGGTATGACGACAGGTGAGTTAACGGACCGCATGGTTGCCACGGTCAAACCTACGGCCCCAATCATCGATGCGCTGTTGTTGATTACCGATAAACAGTACGTGGTCCCTGTGGTTGATGATGATAACAAACTTCTTGGGGCAATTTCCTTCTTCTCGGTGCTTTATGGCTTACGAGAAGAGTATGACCGCGAAACAGTTCAGAAAGCTAAAGAAGAGGAACGGGCAGAACGCAAAAGACTGAAAGATGCCACTGAAAAGGGGCGGCAATAATGATGGCCTCAGAAGGTGGTGCGGTCGCGGTTGTTGAACATGCTGTGGTCTTTGGGCTTGACCCCCTCTGGGTGAGCACGATCATTTTAATCGCGACATATGCGATCTTAATGACAGAAAAAATGAATCGCACCATCATTGCTTTGCTGGGAGCGGGGCTTGTCATTGTCTCAGGTGTTATCACCCAAGATCAAGCCATTGCCGGAATTGATTTCAACACCATTGCCCTGTTAACCGGGATGATGATTATTGTTTCCATCACCAAAGCCTCCGGGGTTTTTGAATATGTGGCGGTCTGGGCGGCAAAGAAGGTTCATGCCGATCCGGTAGGTATTCTTTTCGCCCTCAGTTTTGTCACGGCTATCTTTTCGGCGTTTATTGATAACCTTACCACGGTGTTGCTGGTTGTTCCGGTTGCCATGCTGATTGTTGAGAAGCTCAAAGTCTCTCCTTATCCTTTCTTGATCAGTCAAATTTTGGCGGCAAATATTGGGGGCACGGCAACTCTGATTGGGGATCCTCCCAATATTTTAATTGGGTCAGCAACGGGTCTGACCTTTATGCAATTCATGATCAACCTTGGCCCGGTTTCGGTCATTCTTATGATTGTCATGATCCCCATTTTTAAATGGCTGTGGGGCAAAGAACTGGTGGCTGATGAAAAAGATCGCCTAAGCGTGATGCGGTTCAATGAGGATGAAGTTATCAGCGACAAGGCCTTGCTCAAAAAATCTCTGTTTGTCTTAGGTGCTGTGATTGTCGGGTTTATTATCGGAGAGTCTTATCATATCCAACCCGGAACCACGGCTATGCTGGGGGCAGCGGTGCTTTTGTTAATTTCCAGTTGGGGGGAGAATGAGAAAGGGCAGGCAAAACGTTTGCACGAGTCTTTGACAGAAGTCGAGTGGCCTGCACTATTTTTTTTCATCGGACTTTTTGTCATTGTTACCGGGGTTGAACATGCCGGTGCGTTGGTGTTTCTTGGTCAGAAGATGATGATGTTTACCGGAGGTGATGCAGCCTTAACCTCATATGTCATAATGTGGATGTCGGCAATCGTTTCGGCAGCTGTTGATAATATTCCTTTTGTTGCGACGATGATTCCTTTGGTTGAATCTATGGAGGCAGGTCTTGGTGGTAAAGATGCGCTGGAACCTGTCTGGTGGTCCCTGGCCTTAGGAGCCTGTTTAGGAGGGAATGGGTCCTTAATCGGAGCCGCAGCTAATGTGATGGTTTCTGGTCTAGGGGAACGGGCAGGCTATCCTATTAGTTTCTTTGGCTTTATGAAAATTGGTCTGCCAATTATGTTCCTGAGTGTCGCCATTGCCCATGTCTATTTGTGGCTAAAGTTTTTCTTTTAAAAAAATTGTATTATAAACATGGGACTCTACATAAGAGAGAGTCCAAATTTTTCATAAGGGTCGTTTTGAATGCCGCTATCTGCAATCCAAAATTTTCTAAAACTTGAAGCCGCTAGTGGTATCATTTTAATTTTTGTCTCTGCACTCGCCCTTATTCTCGCCAATTCTCCCCTTAGCGGACTGTATGTTGCAACATTAGATATTCCCGTTTCTGTACAATTTGGGAACTTAATTATCGCCAAGCCACTTCTGTTATGGATCAATGATGGCATGATGGCGGTTTTCTTCTTTCTTGTCGGTTTAGAGATAAAAAGAGAAGTCTTTGAGGGGGAACTCTCGACCCCTTCGCAGATTGTATTGCCGACCATGGCAGCTATTGGCGGGATGGCTGTGCCAGCGTTATTTTATTTTCTGATTAACCAAGGGAATCCAGTTCATATAGATGGCTGGGCGATCCCAACAGCAACCGATATTGCTTTTGCTCTTGGCATTCTAGCGCTGGTGGGGAGCCGTGCACCGGTTTCTCTAAAAATTTTACTGACAGCAATAGCGATCATCGATGACTTAGGCGCGATCATTATCATCGCTGTTTTTTATACGGACAACTTATCTGTTGGCTCCCTGATGCTTGGAGGTGTTTTTATTGCCGGGCTGATTATTATCAATCGGATGGGCGTTGTCAGGCCCACAGCTTACATTCTCCTCGGCATTGCTCTTTGGGTTTGTGTCCTTAAGTCCGGCGTCCATGCAACCTTGGCAGGGGTGGTTACGGCTTTTGCCATTCCTATGGGAAAAAAGACTGAGGATGCGCCGCCCTTGCTTGAGGAACTTGAGCATCTTCTCCATCCTTGGGTGGCCTTTTTGATTATACCCATTTTTGCCTTCGCTAATGCAGGGGTATCCTTTGAGGGTGTGGGGCTTGATAGCTTTGTTGAGCCCGTGAAGTTTGGCATCTCATCAGGGCTATTTATTGGAAAACAAGTCGGGGTTTTTGCCATGCTTTGGCTTGGTATCAAACTTGGATTTTCGCCGATGCCCCAGGATACCAACTGGCGGCAACTCTATGGGGTCGCGCTTCTTTGCGGTGTCGGCTTTACCATGAGCTTGTTTATTGGCTCCTTGGCCTTTGAACATTCAACTTTTGATGTTCCCGTCAGGCTTGGGGTTTTAACCGGATCAATCCTTTCGGCAGTTTGTGGATACCTGCTGCTCCGTTTTGGCTCATCCGCAAAGCATTAGATATTTATCGTTCTTGTAACGCTCTGCTTTTGGTTTTCAGGATTGGCTTGAGGATGTAATCCAAAATGGTTTTTTCCCCTGTCAACAGGTCGACACTGGCGACCATGCCGGGGATGATGGGGAGTTTCTTGCCATGTTTGACAAGGTAATTAACATCAGTTTTAACGATGATTTTATAGAAAGCTTCCCCGGATTTTTCATCAACAATGGTATCGGCACTAATCCGTTGCAAGGAACCGGATAAGCCGCCATAGATGGAGAAATCATAAGCGGTAAACTTCACGGTGACGGATTGTCCGGGTTTGATAAAGGCGATATCGGCGGGGCGAATTTTAGCTTCAACGAGAAGGTTGTCCTGCAAAGGAACTACTTCCATTAGAGCCTGTCCTGGTTGGATGACGCCCCCAACGGTACGAATTTTCAACTCTTTAACAACACCTTTGAGAGGGGAGCGTACTTCGGTGCGGGTAACCCGGTCTTTTGCTGCTAGGAGGGTCTGGTTGATGGCGGCAATTTCAGCTCGTTTGGCATTATATTCCAACCGAGATTCTGATTGGAAATTCAAACGCCGATCCGACACCCGTTGTTCGCCTTCTCTTAAGGCAGCTTCGGCTCTGGGAATAGCAAGTTTAGTGGTCTCAATCTCGCCTTTTATATCGTTTACTTCTTTGCGCAAACGCAAGTGATCCAACTTTGGAACAATACCTTTTTTTACGAGGGGGGCAATAAGATCAAGCTCTTCCTGGGTTAAACTTAATTGCTGGCGCAGTTTGGTTAGCTTTCCTTCGACCTCAACCATTTCTTGGCGTCGCTGGTCTACTTGCTGGCCGAGAATATCTAACTGAGATTTCATCTCGGCTTGGCGGGCAGTATAAAGGTTTCGCTCGGCTGAAATGATCTCAGGAGCTTCTTTTTCTAAACTATCGGGGAAAGCAAGTTCGGTTCCTTCGGCCTCAGCTTTCAATCGGGAAATTTGAGCAAGGAGTGTGTTGTAATTACCTTTCATTTCCCCAAGGCTGGAAGCAAAGCCCGTGTCATCAATGCGCAGAAGAACTTGTCCCGGTTCAACAATCTCTCCCTCGGTAACCAAAATTTCCTTGAGGATACCGCCCTCAAGGTTTTGGATAACCTGAACTTGGGAAGAGGGTATGACTTTGCCTTCCCCATGGGTCACTTCGTCGATATAAGCCGTGCTGGCCCAAAAACCAGCCGCGACAAAAAAGAGAACAACAAAAAAGAGTAAAATTTTGGAAGCTGGGCGAGGGCCTTGCAGTTTGGCGGCAAGAACCTCAGAGGTAAAATCAGCGTCATTCCATTGTTTTAATTCACTCATAGGACCACTTCCCCTCTCGGTTTCTGGCGCCGTTCTTCTTCATTCTTACGGGCCGGCCTTCCATGGGCCAAGATGTTGTCGCGAGATCCATCCGCGACTACTTTCCCTTGCCCAAGCACAATAATGCGTTCAACGAGAGAGAACAGCGAGGGGCGATGGGTCACCAAGAGCATAGTTTTTCCGGGGAGCAGGCTGGTTATTTTTTGACAAAAACGTCGTTCTGAATTCATGTCCATCATGCTGGTGGGTTCGTCAAGGAGCATGGTTTTAGGGTCGGAGACAAGGGCGCGAGCTAACGCGATCAATTGCCGTTGTCCGCCCGATAAAAACTGCCCTTTTTCACCAACAACAATGTCATAACCAAGAGGGTTGGTTTTGACAAAATCATCCACCCCAGCCATGCGGGCAGCTTCTATAATGGTGGCATCATCAGCATAAGGCGACGCCATGGCGATATTGTCCCAGACGGTGCCATGGAAAAGCACAATATCTTGCTGCACCACCCCAATGGCGCGCCGTACATCGGCAGGGTCAATTTGGCGGATATCTGTTCCGTCGAGCAGGATTGAGCCGTCTTCCGGCTCATAAAGCCCGGTCAAAAGCTTGGTAATGGTGGTTTTTCCGGACCCAACCGGCCCAATAATCCCCACCCGTTCTCCGGCATTAATTTTAAAGCTGACATTTTTAAGAGCGGCAATTTCAGCCCCGGGGTATTTGAAGGTTACATCCTGGAATTCGATGTTTCCTTGCAGGTCTGGACGGCTTAGGTAACGACGGTTAGGGGTTTTTTCAACGGGGAGGCTCATCACTTCGTTCAAGCCCTTGAGGGCGGCTAATGATTGATGAACCCGAGAGAGAAGTCCGGCAATTTGTCCCAGAGGGGCCATCGCGCGCCCGGTGAGAATTGTACAGGCAATCAGGCCACCAACGGTGAGGTCCCCGGCGGTAATTAAGTTAACGCCATAAACAACAACCCCGACAGTCACCAATTGCATGGATGCGGTTGAGAAGTGGACCCCAAGTCCAGAAACAAACCGTGCTTTTAAGCCTGTCTCAGCTGAGGACCCGACAAAGCGTTCCCATTCCTTTTGGATACGGCCTTCAATACCCATGGCTTTGATGGTGTCTAGCGCATTGATGGTTTCGACGACAATCCCCTGTTTTTGCGCGGATTCTTCCGTATTGCGGTTAATTGCACGACGCAGAGGGATTTGAACAAACAGTCCGACGAAAATAATCACGGGGATTGCCGCCGCAGGAACTACAACGACAGGTCCGCCAATGAACCAAACCACGAGCAGAAAAAACACAACAAAGGGCAAGTCCACCAAGGCGAGAAGAGTGGCTGATGTAAAAAATTCTCGTAAGGATTCAAATTCCCGTAAGCGGTTGGCAAAAGCCCCCGCAGACTCTGGGCGGGCTTTGGTTTGGATATTGAGGAGTTGTTCAAATATCCGGCTGGAAAGAAGCACATCTACCCGTTTGCCAGTGCTGTCTACAAAGTATGCTCGAAGGATTCGCAACAGCAGGTCAAAGGCAATAACGATACCGATGCCAGAGGCTAAAACCATAAGAGTTTCAGTGGCTTGATTGGGGACCACCCGGTCATATACGTTCATGACAAACAGGGGACTCGCCAAAGCAAAACTGTTGATGACAATGGCGGCTAAAATAACTTGTGAATAGGTGGGCCAGAAGCTGGCAAGGGTGCCCCAGAACCAAGAAACGGTTCCTGCTTTTTTATCGATTTCTGCCTGGCGGTGGAAGTGGTGTTGGGGTCTGACAAAAATGGAATAGCCCGCATAAAGTTCCTTAAGATCGTCTAAGGCAATTTCCTCTTCACCTTCTCCTGTTTCCGGCAGCAAAATAGTCGCTTTACCGTCCGCCGTTCTTTTTATCAAAATGCAGGCAGAACGATCTTTCAAGAGCAGAACTGCCGGGAGAACGCCTTCAGGAATTCGGTCTAAAGAACGGGTAGTCATCCGCGCACTTAACCCCACTCTTTCTGCTGAGCGCAGGAAAAGATCAGGCGTTAGATATCCATCTTCTAGCGGAAGATTCGCGGTTAGGGCGGTGGCGGTTTTAGGGTCACCAAAATGCTTTGTCAGGGCGACGAGACAGCCAAGCAAGGGGTCCATTGCTTCGGGGGAGACCTGTGAAAGTTTTACCTGCCATTGATCTTTTTGAGGAGCCCCCTCTTTTTCGCCCGATTCGCTGCTTTCAGCATCGGTTGGGTTTTTTTTGGAGTTTGCTCCATCACTCTCGTCAGGTGATATCAGGTTGGGTTGGGGATGGTCAGGTTTCACGTTAAAAAACTCTTAAGATTTGCCCCGTTTTAGGGGTGTTTTCCCTCAATTCTGCTCGGCTATCCCCCATTTGAGTGTAATGGGTCGTATACGAAAGGATACTTCTCTCTGCGATTCATCCTCAAATGGGCGATGCCCCTTTTATATCTGTACCTTATACTTCAAACAATATGTAAAGGATGTCAAATAGGCTGTGCAACAAGCACAAAGTAAAAACCCTAAATTGGATATCCGATCAACAATCAAGCAAGTAGCCTTAATGGCACACGATCTTGAGGTATGGAGAATAAAATGGCTGATGCTATCCAAGTTGCCCCCCCCGGTTCAGAAGACCAAACTGTTACCGTAAAAGTCGAATCCGGACAAAATTATTTTGTTCAAGGGTTTGATCCTGATGAAAGTGATTATGTTCGGGATGGAGATGATCTTGTTATCAATATGGGTGCGGAAGGGATCGTTGTTTTAGAGGACTACTTCAACCAGGTCGACGGCTCACTTCCACCCGCTATGTCCCTGAGCGATGGCTCTATTGTCGATATGTCTGAATTTTATGGTGATGATGACAGTGATATCGCTGATATTGCCGATATCGATACGCAAGCCGGCGGCGGTGGCGGCGGTGGAACGGGTACTGGTGGTGCTGGCGGTGGCGCAAACACCTTCGGTGAATATGATCCCGGTTCGATTGGTGATCCTGTCGGTGGTGATGGTGGTGACGCCCCTGGAGCTCCTGCAGCTGCTCCTGCAGCCCCAGCCCCAGCCCCAGCCCCGGCACCAGCTGCTAGGGCACCTGTCGATACGGTTCCGGAAGCTGTAGATGATGTTAATTCAGTGCAAGAAGGTGCTGCCTCCATCACAGGCAATGTGATGGCTAATGATGATGATGGTGGGGATACTATTGCTGTCACAGCCGCTACTCTAACCAATGGTGGTCAAGGGGGTACTTTGGTGCTTAATGCCAATGGTGCTTATACTTATACCCCTCCATCTTCCGTTGACAATTCAAACGGTAATCCGCAAGAAACCTTTGCCTATACAGTTACAGATTCAAGCGGCTCTACCTCTACGGCGACCCTGACTATCAATATTACCGATACAGGCCCGGTTGCTGTTGCCGATACGGCGACGGTTGAGGAAGGTGCTGAGGCTATTTCAGGCAATCTCGCCCTTAATGATGATAGCGGGCAAGACGCGAATACTTATACAGTCTCTGCAGGTGTGATGAGCAATGGGGGTGCTGGCGGAACTTTGGTTCTCGAAACGGATGGTACTTACACCTATACACCACCAGCCTCGACAGATAACAGTTCGGGTGCGACGGAAACCTTTATCTATACAATTACCGATGCCGATGGCGATACTTCATCTGCTAACCTGGTCATTGAACTGACCGATACAGGCCCGGTTGCTGTTGCCGATACGGCGACGGTTGTTGAAGATCAATCTACCAGTGGCTTCCTCAGTGATGGCGATACAGCAGGCAGCGATGCAATTGCGTCCTTCACTATTGCGGGCCTTGATGAAAACAACCAAGTTGAAACTGAAAATGGTACCCTGACGTTGGTCGATGCAGCAACGGGGGAATACACCTATGATGCAAATCCAAACCTTAGCAATAATGATGCGGCTGTTGAAGATCAGTTTAGCTACACGGTTATTGATGCCGATGGCACAGAGAGCACTTCTACACTGACGATTTCTATAACAGATACTGGACCAGAAGCCGTTAAGGACAAAGGTAAAGTAACTGAAGGAAATGAGATTGAAGGAAATGTTGTTGACAACGATTCTCTTGGTGCCGATAGCGTTTCTGTGACCCTTCTTTCAGAAGCTGAAGGCAACTACGGTACATTAACTTTGGATGGTGAAGGCGGCTATACTTATGTTGCCAATGGCGATCATTCCCATGTAGACGAAGCGGGTAACCGTATCAAGCTGGTCGACACCTTTACTTATCAAGTTGAAGACTCTGATGGCGATGTTTCTACGGCTGTCCTTAAAATCACCATCAAAGATACTGGCCCTAAAGCCGTTACTGATAAAGTTAGCCTCGATGAAGGCGATCAGGTTTCCGGCAATGTTGTTGACAATGACATTGCACGCGGAGATGCCATTGATGAGACCAACGTTATTTTGGTTGGAGAGAACAGCAATGGGGTTGGCGAGTACGGCACCCTGACATTTGATGCCAATGGCGATTATACTTTCAATGCCTTTGAGGGCCTTGATCACAGTGGCGGGAAGCTGGTCGATACCTTTAAATATCAAATCGTTGACGCAGATGGTTCTACCAAAACCGGGAACCTGAAAATCACGGTTAAAGATACCGGACCAGAAGCTGTCGCTAACACAGATACGGTCGATGAAGGTCAGGAAGTCTCAGGCAATTTGATTACAGACGAAGCTGGGGCTGATATTGCTGGTTCAGATGCGATTGTTAAAGCAGAGCTGATCGGCAACAAGAGCGATGGCGAAGGTAAATGGGGAACGCTGACACTTGCCAGCGATGGTACATACACCTATGTCGCCGACCCAAGTCTGAACCACACTTCTAAGACCTATGTGGATACCTTTAAGTACAGAATCACAGATGCGGATGGTTCGAAATCAGTATCTACGCTGAAGGTGACTATTACCGATGATGGCCCAACGGCTGTAAGTGAAGAAGAGACCCTTGCAGAAGGAACAGCAATAACGGGCTCTGTTCTTGACAATAATGATGACTTCGGTGCCGATGGGGCCGCTGATAGCCCTATCGCAAATCCTGGCGAATATACAGGTTCCTTTGGTGGGACACTGGTTCTTGCCGCTGATGGGTCGTACACCTACACGGCTCCGACAAGCCTTGATCACAGTGATGGCCAAACCTACTCAGAAGAATTTAGCTACACCCTTGAAGACGGTGACGGCTCTCAAGCAGAAGCAACTCTGACCATGACTATTATTGATACGGGTGTTGTTGCTGAGAATGATGTGGGCACGGTTGAACAAAATCAAGTGGCTACTGGTAACGTGATTGCCAATGGCAGCGAGGGTGACTCTGCTGATGCTATCGGCCAAGATGGCGACGGTGCCATTGCTGATGTAAGCTTTGGTAATGAAACCAAAAGCTTTGAAAATGATGCGCAAAGTGATGAAAACGGCAGCTATGTAGAACTTGAAGGCAATAACGGGACACTGAAACTTTATGAAGATGGCTCCTATCAATATCAAGCTGATGGCGATGTTAATCACGGAACGTCCACGGCTGGCCTGACAAGTGCGAGCGGTAGCAACAAAGCCAACATGTGGTCTGATGTTGAACTCTTCGCCTTTAATATGGGGACAGCTTATTCTCAAGACGGTCAGTTGAACCTTAATGCCGCTGATGGCACGGTGAACTACAGCAGTCATGGTCTGGGCGTAAATGGTAACCAAGGCGCAAATGCCAACATGCCAGCCGCTTACCAAATCAACCATGATGGTTCTAATGATGCCAATGGCAATGACCTAAGCAACGATACCGAAGCTCTTGCCATGAACTTTGGGGGTATGGTTTCCAGTGCAACGGTTACCGTTTCTCGCATGTTCTTGAACGAAAACCAGAGGGGGAATAACGAGGAAGGTCAATGGGAAGCTTTTGATGCGAATGGTAATTTTGTTGCCAGCGGTATCTTAGATAGCTCGACCATCAATTATGCGAACAACAACATTGGTTCTGCAGAAATTGATACAGGTGGAGAAAGCTTCCAATATTTGGTCTTCAGTGCTGTTCCCTATAACCAATATACTGCCGATACGGATGACAGTAGCGATTACGTGGTGCGTGGCGTTGAATTTACCATGGATGCCAGTGATGAATTCACCTACACACTGACAGATGGTGACGGGTCTACGGATACCGCCACCCTGACCTTCGATATTACCGATACGGGCCCCGTTGTTGGCACCAGCGAGAATGTTTCTGTTGATGAAGACGATCTGGCTAACGGTACGGATGGCACAGGTTCAGCCTCGGTTTCTGGCGACCTGAATATTGACTTCGGTTCCGATGGTGAAGGCTCCGTTATGGTTACGGGCCCACAAGGGGTCATGGCTGACGGTCTACCTGTTACCTATAGCTGGAACGCAGGCTCTCAAACCTTAACGGCTTCTGCCGGTGGGGTAGAGGTGTTTAATATTGAGGTTGAGGGCAGCTCTTATACCTTTAATCTGACAGGTAACCTTGATCATCCTTCTGGTGCTGACGAAAATAGCCTGGATATGAACTTTACATTTATTGCCACCGATGGCGATGGCTCAGAAACACCAGGTCTTTTCAACGTAACCGTTGTTGACGATGTCCCTTCAATTGACACCCCTGGTAACTTCGTTTTCAACAGCAGTTTCGAAGATTATGCTGAAGGCGACTTCAATATGGGCAATTGGGGTCTGTTTGAAAATGGCGGCAAAGACTTAGCTGGTTGGGAAAGCGATAAAGGCTTCCTTGAGTTGCAAAAAAATGGCGTTGGCGGCATGAATGCTCAAGACGGCAATACCCTGCTTGAGTTGGACTCACACTATGCCAACAGCGACAGCCATATTTATCAAGACCTGAATACCCAGGGCCATGAAACGTTCAACCTGAACT
This sequence comes from uncultured Thalassospiraceae bacterium, assembly GCA_965368165.1. Taxonomy (GTDB): domain Bacteria; phylum Pseudomonadota; class Alphaproteobacteria; order Rhodospirillales; family JAPHRK01; genus JAPHRK01. The sequence continues at coordinate 49,894 of CBDULT010000007.1, forward strand.
TCTGGTATTCACCACGGCAAAACAATGCCGCCGAATCCAACTTGGTTAAGGTTTTGTGGAACGGGGAAGTTATTGATGAAATCTCCGCCGACTCTAAGGGCTGGGAATTCAAATCCTATATGGTCGAAAGCGATCCTAATGACGCAACATCACGCTTAGAGTTCCAAGCTGTTGACGATAACAACACCCTTGGTGGGTTTATTGATAATGTTTCCGTTACGGCGGTTTTGAGTGTTGACGAAGACGATCTGCCAGGTGCCACGGACGGCTCAGACTCCACCGCAGTTACTGGTGTTCTCGGTGCAGAACTAGGTGCTGATGCAGACTTGGCGACGGTCACCCTTGATGGTCTGCCAACCGATCTTACCGCTAATGGGGATCCGGTTACCTATAGTTGGGATGCGGCCAGCAACACACTCACAGCAAGTTCCGATAGTGGCGATGTCTTTACCATTGTCGTTGACTTAGCCAATGACAGCTACACCTTCAACCTCGTTGGGGTGGTTGATCATGCTGATGGCGAAGAAAACCTGATGGTCGACTTTACCGCTACCGTGACCGACAGTGACGGTGACGTTGCGACGGGTGACTATACGGTCAATATTGTTGACGATCCTACAGGACCGCAAGACTTCACCATTTATACCAACCAAATGGCTGGTTTTGTCGGCTTGCCAGAAGAGTTCTTCGATGCCAATACCAATGATTTCTATGGCAACCTAAGCTTCGATACCAGTGGGCTTACAGACTACAATTCCGGCGACTTTAACGCCACCTTCTGGAAAGCTAACGGCAGCGAAGAAAATGCCTATGACTCACGCTTCGGCAACTACAACAACACATATGCTGACAACTACGAAGCCGATAATAATGGCGACACTAAGGTTGAGCAGGTTTATGACCTGACACCTCCAGGTGTCGGTAGCCCAGGAAATTGGTGGAATGGTAAATTCCAGTTTGATATGGCTGGTAACGGAGCCGCCATGAGTGCCACGACAACCATTCTTGGTTTCTATACGGCGAATAACTATATGGGCTATCACAAGCAACTTGATATCACCAAGCTTGATAACGACCCTTCTGGCAATAGCAGCTATGATGATAGCGGCGATACCGATTACAATATCGTCGGCTGTTACCAAAGCGACTACATCATCGGTGGTGCTGGTGATGACCTGATCCATACGGGTTATGATGTATATCTTAACTGGAACTTCATTGACCGGGTTGAAGCTGGTGACGGTAACGATGTGATCTATGGCGATACCGGACGTGACTATCTCTATGGTCAAGACGGTGACGACGTGATTTACAGTGGCGACGCTGAAACCCGCCAAGGCGATACCTTTACGTCGGCTCGCAGTGAATGGACTGAAGACTTGTCGGCTAAAGAAAGCATCATTGGCGATCTGCTTGATGGTGGTGACGGGAATGATCAGCTCTATGCCGGATCAGGCCATGACGTTCTGCGCGGTGGTGATGGCGATGACATCCTCAGCGGCGGTGCGGGTGATGATGTACTTTCCGGTGGCGCAGGTGATGATACCTTCGTCTTCGACATGGGTGACGGCGACGACCTCATCACCGACTTTGGCGATGGCGACACTATCGACCTGGATGCATTGTTTGATGCGCTGAATGCTACGGGAGATGATGCCGGTAGCTTCAATACTGAAGCTGAAAGAGAATCCGCTCTCGAATTTACCGATAGTGACGATGGCGTTGTTCTCTCGATCACCAGCGACAATGCAGGAACCACAGTTACCTTCTCAGATACGACCCTGGAATCTGACTTGGCCGCTATCCAGAATTCAATCGTGGTTGACCAATCATAAGCGATTGGTTGTCTAAATAACGAAGAACGGCGGGTCAATTAAGACTCGCCGTTTTTTATTGTTTGCTGGGAAGTTCTTGCAGAAGGGGGCCAAGCTCTCTTGCCATTGGCTGCGCTGACGCAGGAAAAAGATCCCTAACTTGCTTGATGGTTTTAAGGGGAGGTGCTGCGCGTCGCCATGGGGCACGCCCTGGGAACCCCTTGCCCTTTTTCAGGCTACCGATAAATGCTTGGCTCGGCACCGCTATACCAAGGGGGGGCTTCATATCTGTTGCTGTTGCCGAGTGGATAGCAAGGATAGAGAAAGAGCCGTCTAAATATGCAAAAAGCGGAGACCCTGAATCTCCGGCTATGGCATCGCAAAAATGTATTATTGCGAGAGACTCTTTGGTGAACCCATTGATAGGACAATTAATATCGGCAGAAATGATGTGTTTTCGGTCCTGGCTATAACCTGCCTGGATAAAAACAGTGTGATTTTTTTTGAGTGTCGATAACTTTTGCGGCGTTAGAGCGGTTACCCCTAGATAGCCAGCAATAGCTCCCAAGGGCTTCTCTAAGGTAACGATAGCCCAATCCGTCGATGAGTTTTTTACCCCCGGGCCAAATTTGCGATCATAGCCAGGAGATATCTTTACTTTTGTGGCTTTGGAAAAGGCCAGATATTCCCCTCGCTGATAGGAGGCAACAAATGTCAGAGAAGGGGCCCGGAAATTTCGTTGGGTTTTCCGATTGAAAATACAATGAGCTGCCGTGAGAACTGTTTTTGGCCCGACAAGGACTCCGGTGCAAAACCCGAGTCCTGCCTTATTTACCCGCCCTATTGCACTCCAGGGATACTCTAAGGCGTCAACGATGAGTCGATTGTCTTTCCCTTTGAGTTCAGGGTGTTTTATCGATTCGGCAGCCTCCACCAAGTTGACATTGAAAAAAATAACGAAAGCCGTCACAAAAAGACAGGAAACGTAATAATTTATCACTTTTGTAATAATCCTAATCTTCATTTTGGCTTGTTTTGTTCCTGATAATTTAAAAAGATGAGTAACTTTACCATTTTTAACTCAACTTATTTAAAATAAAGCTCTACAAATAATTCTGTTTAAATAATTGTTTTGCATAGAAAATAAATAGGCGTAAGAGTTTGGTTATGGTAGCTGGGAATAATCTTAAACTTCTTATAATTGACGAAAACCAAGATGATTGTCGACATCTTGTGTGGCTGTTGTCGCGTCAGACAAGGCCTGTTTTTGCCATTTCCGCCATGACGCCTGCTGAATTAAAAGAGAACCCTCGCCAACTTCAACTCTGGGATGTGGTTCTTGTGGCGACAAGTTCTGAGGATTGGGCGGGGATTGAAGCTTTAGACTTCATCCGAAAAGCGGCTCCTTCGCTTCCTGTTATCATTTCTATGTCGACAGAAAATGATGACCTTGGCCTCACCGCTTTGCGGCGTGGGGCGCGGGACTATATAACCAAAGATGAAATTACAGGCTCGTTTCTAAGCAAAGTTCTTGTCAAAACAGTCATTCGTGCCGCTGTGCAAAAGCGCAACCAGAGCCGCCCCTCAAATAACGCCCTAGAGCAAACATTTTCGGCTGTTCTTGATCGCCTTCCTATGGGTGTGTTGATGCTTGATGTCGATAGTCGCGTTATCTTTATGAATGGCAAGGCAGAAAAAATTATCAAAGCAGATGGTGGTCTTGCTATTGATGATGGGGGCTTTTGTGTCGCCAGTTCCCACGCCGAGTCTGCTGAGTTGAACAGGTTGTTAAACAATGCCCTCTACCCAGGGGGGTCAAAAGAGAATGATATCCCAAGTGCATTGTCATTGGAACGTGGTGACGATGCGCCACCCTTATCTCTGCTGGTAAGTTCCATTGGCTCGCGATCAAGCTTCCATGGGGCGGTTGTCTTTATTGTTGATCCGGAAGATCCAACAGAAGTAAACGAAGAAACCCTTGTTGAACTCTATAGCCTGACCAGAACCGAGGCCCGTTTAGTCGGAGGTTTAGCCTCTGGGGGGACCTTAGAATCCCTGGCTGCTGGTTGGAAAGTCAGCCAACACACCTTGAGGGCCCAATTGAAACAGGTCTTTACAAAGACAGAGACACGTCGGCAATCGGACTTGATCAAGTTGGTTTTGACGGGGCCTGCTGTTTTAGGAATTCGCTCACCAATACGAGAAGAGACAATTGCCGGGGAATGAATTTGACGAAAAATAAAGTTAATTTATATATGAGACAATTAAGAGTTTTCTAAAGGTGTTTATCCATAGTGATATGGACTGTTAAATCAAAAATTGTTATCAGAGTAAAAAAAGACGATTTGAGGGAATGTTTGTGAAGAGAAGGCCAAATCAATGGATCGAAATGAATAGTCGGTCATTGAAAACATTTTGTTGTGCACTTTCGGTGTTTTGTACCGCCATTGCTCTGCCTAAAGCTGTGCCTGCGGCTCCACTCAAAGACACTATCCAATTGGTTATTGATACCCACCCAACCGTACTCGAAAATGTTGCTATTGTGCGTTCCACGGCACAGGAACTTGATCAGGCCACGCGGAGATACCTCCCACAGCTCGATTTTGAAGCAAAAGGCGGCTATGAATATACCAATAGCCCGACAACTCGAGAACGCACAAACCGGGGGACTCGCGGGCCAGGGTTTTGGCTTACCCGCAAAGAAACCCGTTTGGTCTTTCAACAAAAAGTTTTTGATGGTTTTGCCACTCAAAGTGAAATTGCCCGCCAAGCTTCCCGCACCGATGCTGCAAGCCTGAGGCTCCGCGACAGAGCAGAAAACCTTATCCTTGAGACCATCCGTAGTTATTTGGATATGCTCAGAAACCAAGCTCATGTTGTCTTGGCAAAAGATAATATCGAGACACACAAAACTTATATGGAAGAAGTAAGAGCGCGGGTCGAAGGCGGGGAAAGTGGTGTTGGGGACCTTCAACAATCACAGTCACGTCTTGCCAGTGCTCAAGCCGCTCTCACCGAGACTCTCAAAAACCTTGATGACGCCAAAATTACCTACCGTCGGTTGACCGATGAAGAACCCGTAGACCTTACGCTGCCGGAATTTGAGCCAGAGTGGCTTCCGGTTGATCTGGAAACTGCCCTAAGTATAGGGATAGAAAACAGTGCTCAAATTAGGATTGCATCTGCAGATATTGATACGGCAAACCAGGAAATTGAGGCCGCAAAAGCCCTGATGTATCCCACCCTGGATTTTGAAGTTAATGCGACAAAAAACCACCATGTTGATGGGGAACGGGGAGTAACGAGCGATATTACGGCACTTATGGTAATGAATTATAATATTTACCGGGGTGGTGTCGATCAGTCGAAAGCAGAACAGACAGAAGAAAAATTGGCAGAGTCTATGGAGAAGGGGATGCTGAGTAAAAGATTGGTTGAAGAAGAAATTCGCCGATCTTGGAGCACGATGACCCGAACCAAGCAACGCATTGCCGCCCTTGAACAGCAAGCTTTATCAGAATCTCAAGTTGCCTCAACCTATGCACAGGAATTTCAAATAGGCCAACGCCAACTTATTGATTTACTTGATGCAGAGAATGAAAGCTTCAACGCTGAAGTGCGCCTCCAAACTGCCCAGTTTGCTGCAAAATATTCTGAATACCGTCTTCTCTCCGCGATTGGCGTTTTGCCAAGACAAATGAAAATCCAGATGCCTGTTGAAACCTTTGGCAGCTACCGAAAAGAACATGAAGTAGAAAAGGTATGGGAACCATCCGTGGAAATTGCTCCGAAATATGAAGAAGAGAACTCACAGGAAAAAGGCGAAGATTTCTATAAAAAGTTTAAGGAATAGGTTCGAGACCTAATGTCTTTGACTCTAAAAGAAATCGATTATCCTGGCGACTCTCCCCCTAAAACACCTGAAAATACAGTCGTTTATGCTATTGGCGATATTCATGGCTGTGATGACCTATTAAGGGTTCTTCACCAAGCCATACTTGAGGATGCTAACAAAAGGCCAGCCTCAAGACAGGTCGTGGTTTACCTTGGTGATTACATGAGTCGAGGGCCATCTGCCTTGAAAACCATGGACAGGTTGATTGGCAACGATCTTCCGGGGTTTGAAAAGGTTTTCCTCAAAGGTAACCATGAAGATATCATTACCCAGTTTCTGGCGGGGGAACTCACCTGGGGAGGTCATTGGCTAACTTATGGTGGTATTAATGCCTTGGCTTCCTATGGTGTTGAGGCGCGGCCAGAAGATAAATTTAACAATGAGCGCCTTCTCAAAATCCTTAAGGAGTTCATGTCTGTCTTGCCACAGGCCCATTTCGATTTCCTCAAAAACCTCAGCTTGAGCCATCGTGAAGGGGAGTACATCTTTGTTCACGCGGGGATTACTCCAGGGGCGAGTTTAGAAGAAAGTAACCCCAAAGACTTGATGTGGATTAGAAACAGTTTCCACCTTTCTGATTTGGACCATGGTGGCGTTGTCGTTCATGGGCATACGGTGACAGAACAACCCGTGGTGCGCCATAACCGTATTGGAATTGATACCGGAGCTTACAAGAACGGGGTTTTGACCTGCTTGGTTGCTGAAGGAAACCAGCGTTGGTTTCTTCAAACCTAACGAACATCTGGTAGCGTCTTTAAAACCCGTCTAATTACATCATCAATCAATGAGGCCCGGGTATCGATTTTATCGGCTTCATGTTTCCCGGCAACGACAGCACTGGTGAGCAAAGAGTAAGGATTAAGCGGCATTCCTCCATCGCCTCGTCGCGCGATGTGTTCAGCGCGCCAAAGTACTTGGTTATCGGTGGCTCGGAAAAGGGAGAGTTTTAAGCCGATTCGATTTTCTGACCAAACAACATAATAAGAATTTTCGCTTTGTGTCAGGCTAGCCTGAACAAAAAAAGGACAGCGTTTTTTGAAGGCAAAGCGACGGAGATCCTCTGAGTTGTTGGTATCTAAGAGGTCCCTTTTTTCCAGACGGTCACGCTCTAAGGGGCTTATGACACGAGAAACTTTTCCGGTTAAATGTCGAGCGAGAACCGATTCAATTTGCCCTTTTAAATGTTGATTGCCTTTACCGACTGTCTTAAGGACGCTTACGCAATGAGGCGGGTTGCGATAAAAGGCTGAGCGCAGTTCATAGCGGACTTCCCTTTCAAGCAGAGAGACCTCTTCTTGAGAAGCGGTTTCTTTGTCATAGGGATGATAGGTCGTAGAAACACATCCAGTGAGAGATAAAATAAAAACTATCAGAATGATGTTTTTCATCATACCCTCCGTAAACATTTTCGTCCGGCCCCGCTGAGATCAATGGTGCCGGGGAAGGAATGCCCATCAACACGAATGTGATCAACAAAGGTGCGTTGGCCTGAGAGACGGTAGGTGGCGCGGATTTGCTTGGCTTGTTGATAAGCCGTCCCAATAATACGGCCTAATCCGCTGAGCAAGAGTGCATCAACATTCCGTGGGAATAATCGAACGGGAGAGGCTTGGAGAAGGCCGCCATGATAGCCTCGAATAAGCTGAACCTTTGATCGCTCCTGCCGTGCAAGCCCCCCAGAGGGCTGGCGTAAAAAACCGCTGAACCGATCCAAGTTGATATCCCACTTTTGCCCTCGTGGTCCCTCGTCCACATAGAGCCCAATTTGTGGATTTACCAAGGCGATCCGCATGCCGAAGCATTGGGAAAAGCGTTTGTATAAAACGTCTCTTTGGGCTGATGAAGTCGGCCAGGCGATTTCGATGAGGGGGCCTGCTCCGTGTTCTAAAATCCTCAGCAAAGCCCGACCTTCCTGAAGCCCTTTTTTTCCTGCTGTGGCTAAAAAGATGGTTGGTTCAGGTTTTTTGGGTCTTGGCTGTGGTTTTTTTTGGGCATTCTTAACAGGTTTTGGGGCAATTTTGAGGACTGGTTTAGCAAGAGGTTTGGGTTTTGACTCTACAGCTTTTACAACCCTTTTAGGTGCTGGTGGAGGAGGTGGAGCGGGCAGTATAATGGCTGTCGGCGTGGCAGGTGATTGGGCTTGGAGTGGTTGAGCAGCAGGGGCCTTAGTTTGTTGATTATGAATTTCTTGTGGCTTTGTTTTTGGGTTTGGCAATGCCAATATCAAGAGCCAGCAGCCTAAGAGGAGGCTGATAGAGACTGACAATAATTTTCCAAGGCGACCCGTCCTCATGACTACCTCGCCAGCTTTTCAGCAAACAGGCGTTCCATATCATAAACCATCCGACTCAACTCCCTTTTGCGAGCCAAACGTTTTTCGTCTAGGTCTTCACCCTCTTTAAGTTGGGTGACTTCCTGCTCTTCTTGTGGGGCTGGTAGGCCTGGAGATATGCCATTAGGGGCTTCATGGGTGACACGAGGTCTGACGACCTTTTCACCATCAAGGGGGGGCAACTCAGCCATTTTAGACGGCTCAACAGGTTTAGGTGCCGCTTCTGGAACGGTCACGGGCTCAATTTTGGAAGGAGCTATCTGCTTCTTCGGCTCAGTGAACGGACTAGCTAATTCACCGACAGCCTCTTTCGCGATATCGACCATTTGTTCTGCCCGGCCTTTGGCGGCCTGAGCTGTGTCGCTTTCCATTAGAATCCGTGCCTGCTGAATGTCGCCTCCCGTTAGCAGGTAGAACAAGGCACCAGCGACAACCAGGTTGAACATTAAGAAACGCATGATGTGTTTTCCTTTTCGAGGCGGGCTTCTGTGATCATCAACAAGGCGCGCAAAGCAGCCGCCAGAGGAAGGCCGATCACGGAGGTTAGGAAGGCGAGGCTAAAGTGTTCAGTTAGGCCAGAGATAATTGTCTGGACCGTTTCCGGGTTTAACTGTTGGTCGGCTAATGTGCCTATGCCCATGCTAATGCCGAGCAAGGTATAGGTGAGAGCGACTGTCGAGACTCCGTTGGCGGCATGCATGCCGGTCTCGAGCCAAACTTGTCCACCGCCTTGTCGTTGGTTTTGGCAATAACGCACCCAGCTAAACAAAGCCGTAAAAACTAGACTTCCGATGAGGAGGATAAAGGTGACGCCGAATACCTTTAAGGCCCAAGCGGCGATTGAGGAGGGATCAAGGGAGGTTGTTCCCACCGCGATTGCTAACCCCAGGACAAGAATACCTAAGAGGAAACTCAGGCTCCGTGATCCGGTTTCGGCTATGGAGAGAACGGCGCGCATTTTAGCGTCTCCCTACATTGGCTGTCATTAGGGTTTCAGTGGAAAGACCGAACTGTTCCATCCAGTTGTCCACCAAGGTGAGGTTCTTTTCAGCCGAAGCATGGGCCATAAAAGAAACATCGTAATTTTTGAAGGCATGGCGAACCACTTTGGTATTCTTCCCGCGTAAACTTTTATCCCGAAGGACCATCCGTTCCAAATCAACCAGGCGACGATTTGTCGAGGCGATGGAAGCTTGGCGTTGCGCGGGGTCTAATGTGGGGTCCATGAAAGTTTGCACAAGCAAAGCCCGTTCGCGTTCCATATTTTCAAGGGTTCCTGCCTGAGCAAAATTTGTTCCGGCAAAAGCGGCAGTTGTAAAAACGACGGTGAGAGCTAAGGCGGGTATTTTTCTAAAGGCTGAGGTAAACATGATGTTTCTCCCGTTAAATGATCAGTTGTTCATGAAGAAGGTAACGGCCCCGGCAGGGCCTTGTGAGCCAGGGGTGTCACTATCTGAAAGTTCTGCGTCCAGGCTGTCTTCGGCCAGTGCCATGGCATCTAAGGCGACCAGTTTGGCCATGTAACCGAGGATGCCTTCTTCTTGATCCAGTAAAGCCAGTTCGGCTTCAGCATTGGCAGCCATGCGGCGGAGTTGTTCTTCGTGGGTGACGGGGCGTCCGTCATCTTCGGCTTGGGCATTCATCTTGTGACTTTGAATACGGCTCATGAGTTTTTCCATCGCGGACATATTTTCGTGGTGCTTCTGGCCATATTTGCTGTCAGAAGCCATACTGTTTTTGAACAGGCGCATATCCACTTTGTCGAAGGAAGATTCAAAACGAGCCAGGGCGGCATCTTGTTTGTCCACCAGTTCTTGTTGAACTGGCGAGATATTTTTACCTTCAGCGACTTTGTCGAGCATAGAATTAAATACCCGTTTTTTGGTGATCAGGTGTTTGCGTTTTAGCTCGTTGCGTTGTGACATTAGCTGGATGTAATCCCGTTTTTCACTGAGGAACTGATGGCGCAACTCATCTTGAACTTCCCCGTGTGATTGCCCGACAGCACTTTGCAAGTCGTTTAAGGTTTTGGCTTTAAGGCCGATATTTTGATCTGTGTTTTGCAAAGCCAGACCCAGCTCAGATTGTTTGAAGTCATGCTCAAGAGATTTTTTCAAATAGCTGGCGGGAAGTTTTACCAACCGTTCGCTCGATTGAGGCCGCCAGGTGGGGTTGCTGTTGCTGGTTGCGTTTGCTGTTTGGCTGGCAACGACACCGACAACTAAAGCTGAGGTAAAGGCCAAGGCCAGAGTTAGTTTTCGGGTAGGTATTTTTTCAACCATTAAAGTTAAACCGGTCATGACACACTCCTTCAACAAGCCCTAGTGGCGTTTCCAATAATTGACACGACGGAGTTCTGATTTGAGATCTCCACTGACATTTGCGACAGAGAATTTGGCAATCGCGCCTTTGTCTTTCATGCCCAGCAAGATTTCCATGGTCTCGGTGAAGGATGAACCATCGGCAAAATAAAGATCAGCTCCGGGGTGAGCTTGCTTGAGTTTGGCAAGGTTCTCTCGCGCTTTGCCAACATCACCGCCCTTGAAGTAATTTTGGATGCTGAGCGCATAAGCCCGAAGCCTTTCGCCTTTCGCAGCCCCCGCAGCATCAGGGCCAATTTCGGCTTCACATTTTTCAAGAAGTCGGGCACTGGCAAGATAACGAGCCGCTTCGCCGGAAGTCCGAGCTTTCTGATCTAAATCCAAAGCTTCGTCCTTACACTTGCGATAATCGCGCATGACAGAGATTTGCTCAAACCGCGCTTGGCGGAAACCAATTCCCTCGTCTTGCCCTAAGTCGCCTTGTGTCACACAGGCACTCAAAGTGAGAGCCGTTGCTGATAAAATCAGGAACTTCCCGACTGTTTTTGATGTTACTTTAAACATGGATAACCCTCCATTACGATTGACCTTGAGAGGGCTATGGAGGGGGGAGAGGTGGTTTTTGGGGGAGGGTGAAATAAATATTTGGAAGACAATATCCGATAATATGCTACAATAATTTTGTTGGAAGGAGTTCTTAAAAGATGTCAAAATTTTCTATTACAATGTCGGATGATTTAGGAGCCTATGTGCAGGATGCTATAGCGGTTCGCAAGTTTGATAATATTAGTGAATATTTTCGACACCTTGTCCGCCAGGATTTAGAGCAACAGAGATCAGAGAAAGAGCTTCGGGCGTTGATAGATGAAGGTCTTGCTAGCGGCGTGAGTAATGAGACTGTTGAGACAATCTGGGCTGATGTTGTAGCTGAAAAATCTGCTTAATATGGCTTCCTATCGCCTGTTAAAAACGGCAGCTCAGGATTTGCGTGGAATTGCACTCTATACAGTTAAAAAATTTGGATTAGAGCAGGCAAGTACCTATGGGAATGGAATTCTCGCTTGTTTTGAGACCATTGTCGAAGCCCCCCTGATCGGGCAATCCTATGATCATATTCGCCCTGGCCTTCGTCGTTATGATCACAAAAGCCATGCAATTTACTATCTTATCCAAGATGAAATTGTACTGGTTGTTCGTGTCCTCCATGTCCTTCATGTCCGCCAGGATAGCCTACGGCATTTTTGATCACTCAAGCTTGATTACTCGCTCACGGTAATTTCAATATCAGATCGTGTCACCTGGGTATTGGGCAACCCTTGGAAGATTGCTTCAATTCCCGATGTTGTATGGCTTTTTAATATATCCAGGCTCTGTCCCTGTAATTCCTCGGGTAGAGCCTTGGTGATGTTTTTATCAGCCGCGTAGCAGATGATTTTTTCCTGGCCTGTGGGGAGGGAGACAACAAGGTCAAAGGGGAAGATGGTTTCTCCCGGGATGGTGTAGTCTCGGGTCCCCAGGAGTAAGGGCTCTTTGTGGGATTTCCAGAAAGGAGGGTTCGGAAAGATTTGTACAATCTCGCCGTTGGCTTGGTCGTAAAAGCAATAGACCCAGGCGTTTTTGCTGAGTTTGAGCTTGAGGTTAAGTTTTTCACCAACCCGATAAATTTCTCGCTCGGCACGAAGGCGAAGGGAGAGAGTGCCTAAGCTTGGTTTCTTAAAGGCAGCTTGCTGGCGTTGCCGTAGTTTTATTTTAAATCGCGTGGGGGTGGTTTGAGCGAGGATAACACCATCTTTTCGGACGGCTATGAAGCTGATCAGAGAGGCGTCGCCATCGGTAACGGCGGAGCCTTTGATCATGATGTCGATGTTGCTGGCTTCTTTGAGCAGGGCGGCAATGGGGTCTTCTCCCTTCTGATCAAGTGCCCCGGTGGCTTCCATATCTTCGATAATGGTTTTTAGCTCTTCACGCGCCATGAAAGTGAATTCACCGCTCCCTTTTTCCAGGAGGGCCGCTACCAGCCGATCGTTCATCCGTTTGGCCGCGCGAGAGTTGAGGGCCAGATCATTTAAGGCTGAAGGGGATAACACCACACGGGGCGGATTGTTGTATTCATATTTATCACCTTTTTCAGCTAAAGCCGCCCGGCTGCGTTTAATGCCAGAGATCAGGTCTTCAACCAGGTTATATATTTTTCTTTCTGGACCTGTCGGGTCTGAGGCCTCCACTGGTTTTGTTACTGTCTGCGGAGGTGCCGGGAGTTTTACGGTGCCAACTTTAGCTTTAAAAGGAGGCGGTGGTGGAGGGGGAGGCCCTGATACCCCCATCAGTGCAGAAGAGGCTAAATATCCCTGATAAATAAAGGCCGCCAAGCCGAGTATGATTATAGCCCACAAGAGCAGTTTGTTTCTTTTTTTTGTGGCGGGGGGGGAAGGCGGTGTTTCTGATACAGGTTCAGCGGTTATAATTTCCGATGCAGAAGCCGTAGAATAAATACCTTTAGCTTTAAGAAGCTCATTGGCATTGGTAAGGCCGATAATCTCTATGCCTGAAAGGGCCTCTACCTCATTGGCATTCTTCTCTTGGGCGATGCCGAGGGTGATGGCTTTGCCCTCAGATTTCCAGGTTTCAAAAATAGATCGGGAGGCTTCCAGTTTTTCAGTGATATGATTCACCGGGCCCACATTAAGATCGTAATCGACCAAGCCAGTTAGCCAGAAAATTTCTTCAGCTTGTTGATCGGTCTCTGCAAGGGTATGGCCTTGAGCCGATTCGATGGCATGAGCGATAAAAACACCAAGCTGCCAGCTTTTGCCAGCGCTTATGGAGCCAGAAAGATCAAGGCGAAAAGCATTGTCCTGAAAGGGACCAAATTCTCGGGCAATAACCCCGCTTCCCGGGCGGACAAAATCATCATAATCGCCGCTAATGGGGAGAACTTTGGAGCTTCGACGAAGGCAGGCCACCGATTGGGGGGCTGGTTCTTGGGTAATGCGTTCTATCCTGACCGGCCCACCAGTGGTGGCGATATAGACGGATATTTGGCGTAGGGCCGGGTCTTTCAAAATTTACCTCACATAAGCTTCCGATTTTGGATCAGCCAGGAGTGTGAGGATTTCTGACTCTTTTTCAACAATTACTTGGGAAATACCGTTGCGCGGGGACGGGAGAGCGATTTGAGCCAGTTGATCTTCCTGTCCGCAGACGACCAGTGTTTCTGCTTTTCCGTCCCGATCACGGGTCAGTTCAACAATAATATAAACCTGGTTAGGCTCCGCACGAGATTCTTGTAAACGGATGCGGCAGCCTTCCCCTTCTCGGGTTGGCAACGCGTCACTACTGGCGGCGAGGGCTTCTGGCAATTTGTAGTTAGCAGCCTTTGAGATCATGGTTTTGTAAACCCGTCTTAAGGATATGTTTTGCCCTAAGGCCTTATCTAAATCGCTTTGGGGGTAGGCAATATTTCCGTTGGCATAGGCATAAAGTCGGCTTGCTGAAATGCCTCCAGTGTGGCTTCGTGATTTCAACAAATCTTGCGCCGCCATCAGGTGGACAAAGTTTTGCTGGGCTTGGTCATTGGTTTCTGGGGAGAGCTGATAACCGATCATGACGGGTCTCCGTATAAGGCTATAAATTGTTGGGCAAAGATCTTTTTGTCTTGATCAAATTGGACGAGAGCAGGCAGAGATTTTGATAGGAAATTTTGCAACTGCCCTCCTATGGTCAATAGGGCTCCGGCTGCGAGCTGAAAAGCCCGCTCTTTTGTTGGATCGGAAAAAGCTTCATCATCAAACCCCTTGCGGGTGAGTTTTTTGAAAGCTTTTGTGGCATTAATCTGTGCCGCTTCCAGGGTATCTTGGTCCATATCTTCTGTGCCGGGGAAAGCCACCAGATTGCCGTCTGGTTTTTTTTCGGCGATCACATGGAAAGCCGCTTTTTGAAGCTCCCGGACATGACCCAGAAGAGAAGAAAGGACCTCATGTTTGCTCTCATAAGGCTCTGCTTCATCACAGGTGAGTCGTTTGCCTACTGTATCGCGGCCAACTTGTAAGTCATTGGTAATCCCCGCCTGGACCTGACCGAAACTTTCATAGCGCAGGAAGGCAAGAGGCAAAGAGGCAGCTTTTGGACCAAATTCCATCAAAGCTTCAATGGGTTTGCGTTCCCCGGTTTTTTTAAAAAATTTCACTGAGGCGACGGGCTCTTGATCGAAGATGGTTAAGGGTGATTGCCAATCTCCCATGGTGTCTGAAGAACTTAATTCTGGATCAATGTCCACTTCACCGCTTTCCCAATCTGTTCCAAGCCGAGCGGCTCCGTGGGCGGATTCCCGGCTTTTGGTTTCATCGAAGGCGGTCATGAAAGTTATAAATAATTCGAACACAGTACGGTATCCTTTGAACTCGTTACCCTGGCTATGGAGGAGCCAGAAGTCCAAAATCGCGGAGTCATCAATAATAACTTCATTTTCAGTGTTTCTTTTTGTCAGAAATCCCAATACCTGGTTGAATTTGCCATCATGCTCAGCCGTTGTGAGATGCTTCTTTCGGTAGAGACGAAAGCTGCTGGCAAGACGATTTGAAGCCGCTTGAGTCGATTTAACACTCAATAAAGTCGACCCCAACGCGTCAAAAGTTGAGTTAAGCTCAGTGTAAAAGGCAAAGTTATCCATGGAAGCAAGGAATTCGAATAAAGCAGCCAACATAGGCATGCGCCCATAACGGATGGTGAAGTTACCCTCAGGATAACAAAGGGTGATTCCATCCGGGGTGCATTTGATTTCTTCTGAAAAGGAAAGAGACTGCAACAAACGTTTATAGGTTTGGGGAACAGCGCGCTCTCCGCTTAAGAAAAACAGGGTGCGAAAATCAGTGCCCCCATCCCCACGATCTAAGGCATTAACTAAATGACAGAGCTCAAATAGTGGGAGGTCTTTGTTGGGGCCACCAGTTTGGGCGGTCAGAAAACGAGCGAGCCAAGAGAGCGTGGGCCGTTCGCTGTAACGGGGAGCACCGTCTTGTGTGGTCGCTTCGGCAAGGGCGCGGAAGTCAGCCAGAAGCTGATCTCTTCCTCCCGCCCTGACCAAAGTTGACGTTGATACTTCCATAATGATCCCGATCAATAATCCCCATTGCTAAATGAGGATAGGCAAATCACCCTCGGTCATCAAGGTATTCGGAAAAGTCATCGAGGATGCGTTGGGCGCGGCGAATTCTGTCCTCCAGGCGGGTGTCATATTGCTGGTTGATTGTGGGTTTTGGGTGCCAATTTTCTCTAGGCATAGCTTGAGCCTTTTGGGTGTATTGTTGAGGCTTCGGGCGGTAAACTTTGACCTTGTACGGACGTTTTTGGTAGGGACTTTCCACCGCCGCCACTTGCCACACGGTCGCCTGTTCCTGGTAGCGATTTTGCCAGCGCAGGACAGAGGCTACATACTTTTTGGTGTAACTATGGGGGCTTGCATTTGCCCCACGGCCTTTTAAAGTTCCCCCGTTGTAATGGGACAGGGCTAAATCCCATCGTCCCCCATATTGTCGATGTAGTTGTTTGAGAAATTTCATTCCCAAGCGTATATTGGTGCGGGGGTTCCAAAGTTGCTTGGCATTAACGCCAAATTCAGTGCGGGCAGTTTTGGGCATGATTTGCATGACACCTTGGGCACCAGCTTTGCTTTTGGCCTGAGGTTGGAAATCAGATTCAACCTTCGCAACAGCGAGGGCTAAAGAGGGGGGGACGCGGTGGTTCATGGCTTCTTCGACCACCAGCTGTTTAATTTGCGCCCGAGTGGCAGCATAGCCAGATGTGCTCACGAAAACCATTAAGAGAGACAAAACGATCGCGGCGGCGAGGCATTTGCCATAAATTTCCTGTTTCATTTTACGTTCTCCTTCAAAGCGGTGATCCACTTCTTGTCCAAAGTGGTGACGACTTTACGGTTACCTGGCACCCGGTGCTCTGCTGCCAGGGCATCGGTCATGGATAAAGAGGGGTCGACGGCGAGGATAATGTTTTTCTTTCCGGCAAAAGAGGCCGGATCGGTTGGTTTCAAAGCAGCATCAAAAAATTGACCGCCAAAGAAAATAAGAAGTTGATCGGGTTCAGCCTTGAGAGTGAATTTTGAATTGCCCTGCTGTTTTTCTTTAGGCTCTGATTTTGAAAGCACCGCTCCTTGTTTAAGAGCTAACTCTGCCTTCGGCGTAGCCGCTTGACCCGCCCCCATAGAAACCAAAGCTAAAACCAGGAGACTAAAGAAAGCCATCGCCAAAGCGAGAGCAATCTCGGTCATGGCATTGTCTTGAGCACCATGGGTCATGAGGAGGCCCTCCCGCTGGTTTTTTGGACAGTGAAGCTGTTGCCTTCAAGGGTGACATGGCCTTCGATGCCTAAGCGTTTGAGCATTTTGCGGAGATTGCGATCAAGGCGAGCGGTACGGATATTGGTTTCATACCAGTAAGAGGCATAACGATGGGCGGTGCGGACAGCCCGGTGTTCTTTATAGCCTCGGAAGGAAACCAGATATTCCTCAATACGAAACATTTCTTCGTTTATAAATCCACTAAAAGATAGAGTATAGGCCCCGGGAAGAGCTGTTACCTTTGGGCGAGGGGTTTCGCCTTCAAGTGGGTAGTCATCACGACCTTCATTCGTAGACTCGGCAACCTGTGAGGCCGTGATCAATTTATGAGCCAAGGCACTCCCCAAGCCAGGAGCCAGGATAGAGGCTTCTTGGGCGGCTAAGTCGGCGATGCACCTTTTGTTGCAGTTTGGTGCGGCGTGGCGGAAAGCATTTGAGCGGACCGTTACATTTCCTAAGCGACGCCCTGTGCGAATATCTATAATCCTGCCGACAAGGCGCAGGTTAAACTTTTTGGCATAACGATTTTTTTTCTCAGCCTGGTAGGCCGAAAAAGCCACGGCGATATCAATGGGAGGAGAAGAAACCGCCTTCGCAATACCGATGATTTCCGCATCAGAACGATGACTGATATGTTGTCGAACGTTATCCATACTCACAGCCGCAGCATCAAACACTTTAAAACCTTGCTCGTAGAAAGCCTCGGCAAGGGCTTCTCTGGTTGTTCTGAATACTGGGCTGCCGCGCCGCGCCATATGTTGCCCCCCATCAACACCAAGAACCAAAATATTAGGGGTCTCGGCGGCCTGGCTTTGCTTAGGAATACCGCCACATGAGGCGAGAGTTAGTCCAAGAGCAACAAGGGTTATGGTTTTTTTGAACATGGTTAATCCTTTCCATATGCACGCAACTTAATTGTATGTGCGAAGGGATATGGATGCCCTAGAGGCTGTTTTATAAAAAAGATGCGAACCAATTTTTTTATATGGTTTCTAATAAAAACAGGCTCTGAGGTTTCCATAACCGATCCATGGCAACAAAATGGAGCCTATTTAAAGAGAAACAGTCGACTGAGGAGGTCGCTATGAAAACCAAGTTAATCGCCCTTGTTACCGCAGCATTGATTTCTGCAAGTGCATCCGCCAATACTGCCCAAGCGAACGATGGGTCAGATATATTTGGAACCATTCTCGGTGGTGCAATCGGTGGTGTTGTTGGTTCAACACTTGGTAAAGGTGACGGGCGCCTGGTCGCGACGGCAGCCGGAGCGGTCATTGGCGCGACAGTAGGCCGCACTATTGCAACAACCCCTCGACAGCCTTACCCAACCCATCGTGTCCATGTCGAAGAGGATGGCGAGTATTTTGATGATGATAGCTATTACAATGAAAGGCCTAAGGTGGTTTATCGCCCCGTGGTCAAAAAGGTGATTGTTGAGCGTCCGGTGGTTCAGAAAAAAGTTGTTGTGATCAAAAAATACAAACCGAAAAAAAGAGTTCATTACCAAAAAAGTAATTGGAAAAAACAACGCCATACTCATAAAGTCGTCTGGGATGACCGTGGTAATGCCCGAAAAATATGTAAAACCCATGGGCGCAATTGTCGCTGGGCTATGTAAAAAAATAGATAAAAACTTTGCGGCCCGCCTTTAAAAATACAATAATTTTGCGGGCCGTTACCAAATCTTGAAGGGTTTGCTGTTAACTATACTTTTTGCAACTGCTTTTAATGATCGAAGAGACAACATGACGTTTCGGTGTTCAAAAACTCTTATCCAGATAACAGTGCTGTTTTTTGTCGCTGCCCTTCCCCCTTCTTCGGTGAAAGCAGAAATTAAAGGGAACCAGGAGGGTGTCGCCATAATTGTCGGCAACAAAGCTTATCAAGATCAAGATATTCCTAATGTTGATTATGCCCACCGGGATGCCGAAGCGATTTATAAGTTTGTTCGAGATTCTTTAGGCTTCAGAGAGGAAAATATTATTGTTCTTAAAGATGCCAGCCAAGCTCAGATGGTAAGTGCCTTTGGCAAAAAAGGAAATCATCGCGGCAAAGCTTTCCAATATATTCACCCGAACAAATCAGATCTTTTTGTCTTTTTCTCGGGTCATGGTGTGCCGGGGTTAACGGCAGGAGGGAGCTATCTTTTACCCATTGATGCCGATGGTGAAACAGCAGAAATCAATGGTTATCCTGTCGATGTCCTCTATGAAAACCTGGGTAAAACCGAGGCGCGCTCTGTGACCGTTTTTCTTGACGCCTGCTTTACAGGCAATAGCCACAAAGGGCCTCTGATCAAAGCTGCCTCGGGCATCCAAGTGATGCCCCAACCACAAAAATCTAAAACCCCGATAACGGTTATTACTGCGGCCTCAGAAGACCAACTGGCAAGCTGGGACGAAGAAGCCGAACACGGATTGTTTACCGAATATCTGTTGAGAGCTCTTTATGGAGAAGCCGATAAAAATGGTTGGGGGAATGGAGATGGCAAAGTATCTCTCGCTGAAGTCGAAGCTTATCTTGATGATGAAATGCGATATAAGGCCCGTCGCGTCTACAACCGGGAACAGCGCCCAACCGTTATTGGTGATATGGACCAGGTTCTCGTTGCCTCGATTGATGGAACGTTTCCAAAACGCCCCCGTCTTGAAGTCCAAGCGATAGCCCCCTCCCTTGATACGATTAATTTAGACCCTATTGAAACGGAACTGACGGCTTTAAAAAATGCCAACGTACGGGCGCAACCAACGGCAGGTTCAGCTAAAATTGATATGCTGCCTCAAGGTGAAAGCATCCATGTTGCGGGAAAAGTCAAAGGGCTTTCCTGGTATGCGGTTGAATTAGATGGGGACAAAGTTGGCTATATTTATGCGCCTCTCCTTGGCACCCCTTCTGCAGAAACGATCGTTGCATCAAGCCAAGACAACATGAACAACCGGGAAAATATAATTAAAACATCCCGTGAGCGAGTATCGAATATTCTTAATCAAATGGGGCGTGTTTTAGGAAGTCAAAAATACAACAAACAAGTCCCGGTTCGAGTTGCCTGTAAAAACTGGTCCGCAAGTGGATGTGAAAGCCAAGCCGCCAGTTATATGCACTACACTCGTATCATGCCCTCCCCTCAATCATGTACATTAGGTTTTTCAGTATCAATACTTCACGATGGCTATGTTTCCTGGAAGAACAAGCGAGTCGGCACCTATATGGACAACCAACCTTTCAGTCTTGATTTGACGGTTGAACATCCATCTAGAGGACAGTTAATGGAAATCAAAAACCATAAGCAGCAGGTCTTGGGAAAAAAACGTGTATTTAAATATGGCCCTGCAATCTTCACCAAACGTGAGGCGCGTGATCGTTTCGTTGAGCTTGCCGCAAAGGTCCGCAAACTCTGCAATGAACCGGGTGTTTTAGTTGCTTCAAGTTGGTCTGAACCACAAGGGGAGTCCTATCGTCCTCCGTCTCCCCCTCCCTCTAGGGATTACAGAAGACCTCCGCCCCCTCCACGGTTTGGGCGTCCGCCGCCAAGGCGGCGCTAGATCTTTTTATGACTAGGTTAAAATATCGTCCGCTAAAGTTCCCGCCATATGCCTGAGCTTGGCGAGGTCTTCTTTGGTGGGTGTTTCAATTTCAGCTAATTCCCGGACAATCCCTTCCATATCGGCACATTTTTCGACGGTATCGGCAAATTCGGTCCGGCTGCCTCTATCCGATAATTCGTTCAGCACATCCGCCATGCGGGTGAAGTATGAAGAGGGGGAATCTTTTTTCTTATTTGCTTCGTCAACGCGCTCTAAGAGCCAGGCCAGTTGAACAATGTCACGCTGGACCCTTTGGTCATTGATGTTTGCCTCTGCGCTAGAAACATAATGATGGAGTTTTGCGGGGTCGACTGTTTGTGAGACCTTGATCTGTAATGTGTTTGGGACATCAAATTTAGGTATATTGGTGCTGGGCTTATCAGAATCCATAAAACGATCTGGCCCAATGTAATCGTTCGTGACAACAAAAGGTCGGCGATTGGTCATCAGATGCTTCAAGTGCTCAATCATCAAGTTAACGGAGTAAGGTTTGGGGACAATTTGATCGGCACCGGCATGGCGCAACCGTGCTGCACCTCGTTTATCTCCTTCATCTGAAAGGGCGAGGATGACGATAAATGAGTTGTTTCCTAAATATCCATGACGGATTTGCCAGATAACCTGACAAGCCAAATCAATGCTTTCGCCTGAATCCAGAATGAGGACGTCAAAAAATTGATCTTTTATTTCAGAAACCATCGCCTCAATGGAGCTGAGATCTCGCACACCGCGCAATCCATGTTGGAAAAAACCACTTTTAGCACCTGACCTGATCAACTGATTGCGATCAACCAGGATTGCATCGACAGATTCGAAACTTATTGCGTCGCCATCTTGTTTTTTGCCGCCGGAAGCTTTGCCGGTTTTTAATTTATTTGCTTTTGTAAGCTGATCTGCATGGCGAACGGCGAGTTCTACGGTTTTTTGGGATTGAGTTTTAAGACGGTCAATCAGGGTTTTAAGTAGGACTCCGGTAAAGCGATCGAGGCTTTCAATGCGCTGCTCAAAACTATCTCTGGCGACCACCATCAGTTCAACATTATCTTCGGCTTTGACCGTAGCAAATCGGGGGGACTCTTCCACAATCGCCATCTCGCCGACAATACCGCCTTTGCCAATTTTGGCGATAACCACCTCTTTCCCGGTGGAGCCTGCCTTGATAACTTTTACAGTTCCCGCCTGGACGATATAGGCACAATCGCCTTTGTCACCTTCCTTAAAGATGGTGTCGCCCGGTTTAAACTTTTGTTTTTTATAAGTTTCTGTCGGCATCCTGCGTCCCCGGCATTCTTAAATCTTGTTTCAGGACAAGCTTACCTTTCCCGAAAAAGGAAGCCTTGTTAGTCTTTATGTTCCCTCAAGATTATGCGACCCTCAGCTTGTATGCTGAATTGTTATAATTTTAGTATTATTATCCTTGTTATTGAAAGAATATCCCTCTTCTTAACGTTATGCAACAGAGTTTCTAGAGCGAATCTAAAGTGGCTGTGTTTACCTTACCCATTGAAATCATTATTCCAGATATCCTGGAAGCCTTAACCAACTCGACCAGTGCGGTGCTACAGGCTCCGCCGGGGGCTGGTAAAACAACTAGGGTTCCGTTGGCTCTTTTACAAGCACCTTGGATGGAAAATCAAACCTTGCTCATGCTTGAACCTCGCCGATTGGCGGCCCGTGCTGCTGCCAGACGCATGGCGGAAACTTTGGGGGAACAAGTAGGGGAAACCGTTGGTTTTCGGGTCAAAGGAGAGAGTAAGGTCAGCTCCAAAACCCGTGTTGAAGTGGTTACTGAAGGGGTTTTAACCCGGCGTATCCAACATGACCCGGAACTCAAGGGTATCGGGGCGGTTCTCTTTGATGAATTCCATGAACGCTCTCTTCAGGCTGATTTAGGCCTTGCCCTTTGCCTCGATGCGCAAGGAGCTTTGCGCGATGATCTGCGCCTTCTCATCATGTCGGCAACCCTTGAAGGACAGGCCATCTCTGCTTTGTTGGAGGATGCTCCTATAATTACCAGTGAAGGCCGGGCTTTCCCTGTGGAAACACGTTATGGAGAAACGCCCGCCTCTAGAGGATTAGAAACGGCTGTCGCCGCGACGGTTGAAGAGGTGTTGAAACAAGAAAAGGGAAGCTTGCTGGTTTTTCTGCCGGGGGAAGGGGAAATTAGGCGCACCCTGTCGGTGCTGGAGAAAAAATCATTTAATAGCGACATTCTCTTTACGCCCCTTTACGGAGCTTTACCGCCTAAGGATCAGGACCGTGCCATAAACCCGGCCCCTGAAGGAAAACGCAAGGTGGTTTTGGCGACAGATATCGCTGAGACCAGTCTAACCATTGAGGGGGTAAGGATTGTTATTGATAGTGGTTTGAGACGCAGCCCTCGGTTTGACCCCCGGAGTGGTATGACCCGTTTAGAAACGTTACGGGTATCTCAGGCATCGGCAACTCAACGTCAAGGACGGGCAGGGCGGACAGAATCTGGGGTGTGTTATCGCCTTTGGCCTGAGGCGCAACAAAAGGGATTTATCCCCTTTAATGCCCCAGAAATATTAGAAGGTGATTTGGCCTCTTTGGTTTTGGATTTAGCCCAGTGGGGTGTTTCGGAACCAGACCAACTTCGCTGGCTTGATCCTCCCCCTAAAGGGGCATTCTCTCAAGCTCAGGATTTATTGAAAGATTTAACCGCTCTGGATGGGCAAGGGCATATTACGGCTCATGGTAAAAAAATGACTCTCCTTGGTCTCCATCCCCGATTGGCCCACATGATGTTGCGAGGGCGAGAACAAGGGCTTGGAAGTTTGGCTTGCCAAACGGCAGCTCTGTTGGAAGAGCGCGATATTATTCGGTTGCCCCGTGGGGAGTTTAATGCCGACCTCCGCCTCCGCCTTGATGTCTTGCAAGGTCGGAAAGATGCCCTTGATCATCTTCCCCCCGGGACGTCCTTCCATAAGGGCGGGCTGAGCCGTGTCCGGGAATCTGCCAAGCAATGGATGCATAAATTAAAGGTGTCAAAGCATAATATTACGCCCTCAAAAGCAGGTGTGCTGGTTGCCCTTGCCTTTCCAGATCGCTTAGGTGAACGGCGAGGCAAGGAGGGCGGGCGCTACCGTTTGTCCAATGGGCGGGGGGCTAGTCTAAGAGGGGGCGAACCCTTGGCCGTTGAGCCTTGGTTGGCTGTTGCTGATCTTGATGGGGCCGGGCGGGATGCCCGAATTTATCAAGCCGCGCCGATTACAAAAATTGATATTGAAGAATTGTTCGCAGAGCAAATAAAGGAAAATGAAGCGGTCATTTGGGATGAGCGAAAAGGAGAAGTCGTGGCCCGGAAACAGCGTTGTTTCTACGCCCTTGTTCTTGATGAGAAACCTTTAAAGACCCCGCCTCCTCAAAAGATGGTGGCTGTGGTTGTCCAGGCTATCCGAAAATTAGGCCTCCCTTGTTTGCCTTGGAGCAAGGAACTTCGTAACTGGCAGGCGCGGGTTCTGTTTATGAGACAAAAGCAAGGGGAAGAGTGGCCGGATGTACAGGACCAAACTTTGCTCGTGGAATTGGATCAATGGCTGGGTCCTTATCTCTCTCAATGTCGGAAAAAAAGCGATTTTGCGGCCCTTGATCTCTCCACGGCTCTAAAGGGGTTTTTGGATTGGCAGAAGCAGAGACAACTGGATGAGCTTGCCCCTACCCATTGGACCGTTCCCAGTGGCTCACATATTCCTTTAGATTACATCACAGGCGAAACGCCCATTCTGGCAGTGCGCCTTCAGGAAATGTTTGGCCTCACCGAAACTCCCTCAATTGCAGGGGGAAAGGCCCCCTTGCTCATTCATCTCCTATCCCCTGCCGGGCGCCCTTTACAAGTGACTCAAGATTTGGCGGGATTTTGGCAATCCAGCTACCATGCGGTTAAAGCCGATATGAAAGGGCGATACCCTAAACACCCCTGGCCCGATGACCCGTTAAGTGCTCAACCAACCTGTCGAGTAAAACCTAGAAAATGAAAGCTGCTTTAAGTAGTTCAGGCACTTTAGAACGGTTTCAGTCATAGCAACAAAAGTGCCATAAAACTTTCATGGTCCCATGATTGTAGGGAATGGCTAAGGCTAATACTTTCCTCGCAGATTAGAAACGAAATCTGAGGGTGCTATGATTAGCCAATCAAAATTTAGAAGGTTTTATCAAAATATCCCTATAGCTTATCGATTAGCTATGGTGGTGGGTATGGCATTTGTTGCATTTGCTATAGCAACTGGGGTTTACTTGATTGGAGAAAAAAATATCCAAAAGGCTCAATTACTAAGTAGTGAATTTAGTGACTTTGCTCAAAAGGTTGGACAAGCACAGGACACGTTTAATAAATTAAAACTCAATCTTATTCTTTATACAGGCCGTCATGATCAAAATGCAGCTGACAAATTTAAGGAAAATCTTTCGCAAATTGAAGCTGTCTTTGGTGAATTAGGGATTGTTGCTCAAGAGAAACATTCAGAGTTTATCCCCCTCTTAACAGCATTGAATAAAAAGAGTGATCTTATTAAGTCCCACTTTATCCAAGCTGAAAAACTTATTGGCTTGCAGGGGTATAGTATTAATGATGGCTTGTGGAATAAGTTAAATAAATCCGTTAGTGCTGTTGAAAAAGAAACTTCTACATGGCCCAATACGGAAAAACTCAAAACAAAACTAGCTATCATGCGCAGCTATGAAGCAGATTTTATGCTTCGCAAAAAACAAGTGGCGATACAGAAGCACAATAAAGCCTTTAACGAGTTCGATTTTGCTCTTTGGGAAACTGATCTTGATAAACAGACACATGAATTATTTACCACCCTCATAAGTAAATATCGTGGCTACCTAGAAAAATTTGCGGAAATAGATCAAAAAATTGAAATTACTGTCGTTAGTCTGAACAAAGAAATTGAAGAAGCGACACCTTTGTTTGCTCAGCTTTTTTCCGCAACTCAAACAGGTATTACTCTTGTTGCCCAGAAAGCGGAACGGACAAAAAGTAATACAGAACAGTCAATAACCCTGTCGGTTGGTGCGGTTCTTTCCATTTATTTTCTCTTCTCTCTATGGCTATCGCGGAGCCTGACGATCCCCCTCAACCGTATCAAGTGTTCAATGGAGGCATTAGCTTCTGGTGAAACCACTGTTGAAATACCGGATTGTGACCGCTGGGATGAAATCGGTGAAATGGCGAAGACAGTTCAAGTGTTTAAAGATGGACTGATTCAGAAACAAAAATTATCAGTAGAAAAAGATCGTGAATCGGTCGAACGTGATTATCGGCGTACGACCTTAGAGAAAGCTATTAAACAATTTGAATATGGAATTTCACAAGTTCTGACTTCCATCGACAGTGCTTCAAGCGGGATGCACAAAACAGCAACCGGGATGAATAATGCTGCGCATCAAACCCACAGGCAGGTTGATCGTGCTGCTATGAACTCAGAAGGTGCGACGGAAAGTGTTCGCGCAGTAGCCCAAGCTACCGAAGAACTGTCTATGGCTTTAACCGCTATTAGCCAAAGAGTGAATACCTCTGATCGTATTACCCAATCCGCAAGTAAAAATGCGAATCAGTCAAAGGAAAGTATTGCAAGCCTGTTAGCAGCAACGAGTAAGGTTGCTGATATTCTGGAGCTTATTCAAACCATTGCAGATAAAACCCGCTTATTATCGCTCAATGCAAATATTGAAGCGACCCGAGCAGGTGCCGCCGGGAAAGGCTTTGCGGTGGTGGCTAAAGAGGTTAAGGATCTTGCAACACAAACTGCTGAAGCAACCTGTCTAGTTAACAGACAAATAACAGCAATTAATGACGAGGCTAAAATAACAAAATTATCGATAGATAATGTAGTTAGGACAATTAAAGAGGCTAGCAATCATTCAGAGGAAATTGCTCGCGTTATTGCTGACCAAGAACGAACAACCAAATTAATCTCCCAAAATGTTCAATCTGCTTCCAGTAGTGCAACCGATGCAACGAATACAATTTCATTTGTCAAAGATGCGGCACAGGATAGCAAAAAAATAGCAAACAATGTCAGCCAAGCATCAGAAAATTTGGCAAGCCATTCTAGGGTATTGCGTAATGAAGTTGAAGATTTTTTGAATGGCATAAGGGCTGCTTAACTTAACGGTAAAATATGAATATGAACATTCCAGCATATACAAAAATTCCAGAAACTATCGGACTTGATGCTAAAATACGGAGGTTTCGAGGTGAGTTAAATCCATCTGTCCTTAAATTGGCTGATGATGACTTTATTAGCCGAATCATCAGATCGGTTGATTTTGCTTTTCAACCTATTGTTAATATACACAGCGGTGTTTGTTATGGATTTGAGGCGTTACTTCGAGGACACCTAGAGGCCGGATTACAGAGCATCCAGGCCCTCTTTGATTCAGCTTTTGAACGTGATATTCTACATCGGATTGATCAGATATTAAAAGAGAAGGCTGTTAATAAGTTTGTTAAAGCAACGAAGGCTTTGGGGAGAAACCCAGGAGAACTGAAACTCTTTTTTAATCTGGATAACAGAATTTTAGATAGTGCTGATTATCAAAGAGGAGTTACGCTTGGTATTCTCAAACGCTATGGATTGCCACCGTCAGCTCTTTGCCTTGAAATTTCAGAGCGATATGAAAATGCTATGGCTCGCGAAGCCAGTAATATTCTAGAGGCTTACCAAAGGGAAGCGTACAAACTTGCGATAGATGATTTTGGGGCTGGGTACTCAGGCTTGCAGTTGCTCTATCAATATAAACCAGAGTTTATCAAAATTGACCGGTTTTTCATTTCTGGAATTGATGCCGACCCAAAGAAGAAGTTGGTGGTCGCAACAACGACTGAAATGGCGCATGTGCTGGGTATTCAGGTTGTTGCTGAAGGAATTGAGACGAAGAAAGAATTATTGGCCTGCCGTGAAGTTGGATGTGATTATCTTCAAGGCTATTACATCGCTAAGCCTATTCAGAAAATTAAAAACCTAAAAACAACATATAAAAATGTACTAAAGCTCAATATTAAGGATCGTCGACGCAAAGACCCTGATAAACAATTAGTTCATCAACGGTTAGCCACGGTCCCTACTTTGGCTTCAACAAGTAGTATGCATGATGTGTTTGAGACGTTTCGTCTCCATAGCTCGCAATCATACTTTCCGGTTGTTGATGAAGAAAATGAACCCGTGGGGATCGTTCGGGAAAAAGACCTTAAAGAATTTATCTATTCTCCTTTTGGTCGGGATCTCATGTCCAATCGTGGATATGGCAAGAAGTTGCGTGATTTTATTAGTGCTTGTCCGATAGCCGAAGAAACGGCCCAGCTGGATAATTTATTAACGACATTTTCTATGGAAAATGCACCCGAAGGGATTGTGATTGTCAAAAACAGAAAGTACTTGGGTGTGCTCAGTGCTGCGTCTTTATTGGAAGCCCTCAATGACAAAAACTTAGCAACGGCTCGAGACCAAAACCCTTTGACCAAGTTGCCGGGCAACACATGCATCAATGATTTCCTCCT
Source organism: uncultured Thalassospiraceae bacterium (assembly GCA_965368165.1). GTDB lineage: Bacteria > Pseudomonadota > Alphaproteobacteria > Rhodospirillales > JAPHRK01 > JAPHRK01. The sequence continues at coordinate 77,720 of CBDULT010000007.1, forward strand.
TGAAACACTTAATGACCGCGAAAAATCTGCTGACTTAATCTATTTTGATTTTGACAATTTTAAACCATTTAATGACCAATATGGTTTTCGCCAAGGCGACCGTGCTATTTTATTATTCTCACAATTGATGCAAAAACACTTTTCTGATGAAGGGGCGTTTATTGCTCATGTTGGAGGAGATGATTTTTTCATCGGTTCGCAAAATACGGATAGTTCAACTCGCAAAGAACAGATTTCTACATTTCTGGAAATTTTTAAACGCGATGCAGAAAGTTTATATAGTCAAGCTGATAGATTGCGTGGTTACCTCGTCGCAATAGACCGTGAGGGTCGTGAAAAAAAATTCCCGCTATTAACCGTCAGCGCGGCGATAATCCATCTTCCTCCAAATAGAGAGCGACATAAGGGAGATCGTAATTTGCTAGCTAAGTTAATTGCCGATACAAAATCACAGGCAAAAAAAAGTATTGCTAAGGTTTGTGAAGTTCAATTTGAAAATCAATAAAGAGAATTTTGTTCATCTGTGATCGCTGTCACTGTTTATTCTAGTGTGATGGTCAATTATGTCCTTAGAGAAAGACGTTTATTAAATCACCAGAATGATGATTAACGGAGACAGAAATGTTAGAACAAGAAATTCAATTTGAAGAATATCAAGAGCATAATATTAGCGATTTGGATTCAATCCTTGATACCATTGCAGAGTTTATGAAGGCCGAAGGCCATCGCGAACCAATAGAAAATTAAACGGGTTTATTGACCAAATAGATACCTGCGCCAACGAAAACCAGGGCGGCAAGGAGGGCCAGAGTTAAAGGCTCTCCCAGGAAAAAGGCACCGGCGATCACCCCGAAAAGGGGGGTCAGGAAGGTAAAGGAGGCAAGGCGAGACGCTGGGTAATGGCGTACCAACCAAAACCATGCCGTATAAGTGACAAAAGCCACCCAGACCGTTTGATAAGCCAGGCACCATATCACAATGGGAGTGAGTTCTTTAATCCCTGTTTCTCCCATGACAACTGAACTCAATACCAAGGCAAAAGCTGAAACAACAAGCTGGTAGAGAAGAACTTTGCTTGGCGCGATATTTGCCAAAGGAGTGGCTTTGATCAGGACCGTTGTCGCCCCCCACAAAATGGCGGCTCCGATGAGCATGGAATCGCCAATGAGCAGTTTTTCATCAGGCAAGGTGAAAGATTCGCCAAAGGCGACAACGATGCCGATGAAAGCACAGACCAAGCCAACAACCTGGATAAGCCGAAGCTGTTCTCCAGGAATAAAAAACTGTGCGCCGATGGCGACCACAAAAGGGGAGAGATAAAGGAAGATTACGGCCCGTGAGGCGTAGGTGAAATCCAGCCCCCAGAAAATAAGCAAAAATTCGCCGGCGAAAAGCAACCCGGCAATAATCCCCCACCACAATGTGCCATCTTTATCCATCATGGGGATATTGCGAACCTTCATCCAGGTCAAGAGACAGACCGTTGCCCCAACAGAACGAATGCCTGCCTGAAGGACAGGAGAGATGCCGACGCTGGCAAGCTTGATTGCAACCTGCTGCAAGCCCCAACTACCGCAGAGAACAAGAAGCACCAACATTGCAGTCATGTCTAAGGCGGCGTGTTTTTTATTCATGCTATTGTGCAATCAAGGTTACTGAGGTGAATGCTAGTAGCGCAAAAACGATATGCCTTAAATGCTTTTCTGATAATTTTGGGGGAAAGAGTCGCCCTAACCGCGTAAAAAGGATCACCACCGGAATTGCAAAAAGCCCAAGGATTAACGTGGATTGCTCCATGGTTCCGTTCATGACGACCATGGATGTTCGAGCAAATGAACTGACTAAAAAAACCCCTAAAAGCGAATCTCTGATTACTGCCATAGGCAGGGGTTGGCGATAGAATTGAAAGACAACCGGGGGGCCGCTGGTGGCAAAGAGCCCCCCCAATAGACCCGCCAACAACCCGGTGAAGCCATAGGAGATAAGAGAGGAGGGCCTGGCTTCTGTTTTGGGTTGTTTTAACAGGAGAAGCGCACAGCTAAATATTGTTATCCCAAGGATAACCCGCAAAATACGCATGTTGTTTTCGACTAAAAAATCCAAAAGATAGAGGCCGACACCCATCATTGGAATAGAAACGATGAGAATGGTAATGACCTTCGGCCAAAGAACGTTTTTGAAATCTTTAAACAAGGCCGCAAAAGTGTTCACTAAAGCGAGAAAAGATATGAGTATCGCTGTTGTTTGAACGGGCAAAAGGTTAAGGCTGGTTGAGAGGGCGATAAAAATCAATCCAAAAGCAAAACCAACCACAGTTTGGATATAGCTACCAATGCCGACAATAATAAGCACCGGGATCAAGATGTCTAAATCTATATTCATGGCATGATCATCTTTTGAATATCTGCCATCTTGTGGAAGACTTTTACGGCTCCGGCACCTTGAAGTTTTTCGGCATATCCCGGCCCCGCGTGGCTCCCTCCGGCGAAGCCAACAACCGCCATTCCTGCCGCCAAAGCTCCTTCAATGCCAAAGGTACTATCCTCAATCACCAAACATTTTTCAGGGGGGGTATTCATTTTTTGTGCCGCCAACTGGAACAAATCAGGGGCAGGTTTGCCTTTTTTGACCATGCGCGCGCTGAACAGGTGAGGCTGGAAATACTTGAGCATCCCGGTGACTTCCAGAGAATGATAAATTTTTTCTGGTCGGCCACTTGAAGCAACACATGTCGGGGTCGGCAAAGCTTCAAGAAGGTCAATAATGCCAGCAATGGGCTTTAGGTCGCGCGTAAAAACTTTTTGATCTCGCGCCCACAAGCCATCTTCAAAATCATCTGGCAAACTTACCTTAAAAAATTCTTCGGCGAGTTGCTTGACGCTGGCAATGCTCATCCCCGTATAACGGTCTCTGCTTTCCTCTTCGGTCATGGGGACACCCAGTTCACGGAGATATTCTGCCAAGGCTCGACTCGCGAGCATTTCACTGTCAACCAGCACACCATCACAGTCAAATATGATCAAATCGTATAAAGGGTTGGGCAAATTATTTCTCTTTATCCACGTCCATAGACTCGATATTCGCCCGTGCCAATTCTGCGGCGGGACTGCCGGGGGCTATTTCCAGGAGAGACATCCAAGCTGAACGGGCCTGATCGTTATGGCCCTGTAAACGTTCCAGAATACCTTTTTCCAGCAAAGCTTCAAGATGGTCAGGATTCAGAGAGAGGGCTTTGTTTATATCTTCTGCTGCCATTTCAAAACTATCGGCATAACGGTAGGCCGTGGCTCTAAAAACCAATGCATCTACCATACTGGGGTTAATCTCTAGTGCCCGATTGAGGTCGTCAATGGCATCGAAATATAGCTTGGCAGCAGCCAGAGATTGGGATCGGTCGATCAGGAGATCAATTGAATTAGGATTTAAGCTTAATCCTGCAGTCTGGACATCTCTGGCCCGTTGAGGGTTGCCAGCCATCAACCATGTTTGCCCGGCCTGGGCTAATAATCCGGCTTTAAATTCTTTAGTTGATTTGGCATCCTGGGCTAATTTTTCCAGCCTCTCTGCAGCATCTTTATAATGCTTGAGCTCAATAAGAGCGAGAGCGGCACAATGGTTGGCCGCCTCCCCCCCGCCCATGTCGCGCCAGGCCAGAGCGGCTTCAAAAGCATCCTCTGCTTTGCTTTTTATCAGAGCAATGCAGGATTTATACTGGTGCTCATGGTCGATTTTATCTGCTGCAATCGCCGGAGATAAAAGAACAAAAAGCGCAAAAGGAAAAAAGAGAAGAACATTTTTCATCATGGATATATGGTATAGTCAAATTCCGTCCTGTGAAAGCCATCTTGTTTTTGAGTAAGGATTTTATGAATAAGCATCTCTTTATTTTTGGTCTTGGATACTCTGCGCGCTTTTTAGCCCGCATGGTAATGTCGGAAGGATGGAAGGTCTCGGGAACCTGCCAATCTTCAGAAAAGAAAGCGGAGCTAGAGACCGAGGGGGTCACGGCTTATATTTTTGATCGGCAAAACTCCTTTGACACCCCTTTAGAGACTTTGGGCTCTGTCACCCATATTTTGAGTTCAGTCCCGCCCGATGAACAAGGGGACCCAATTGTTGATCTTGTTGGTGATTATTTTGGTGGACTCGAAAATCTAGAATGGATCGGCTATCTCTCGACGACGGGCGTTTATGGAGACACCAAAGGAGAAATGGTCGATGAAACGGCAAAACTCAATCCGTCAAGTGAGCGTAGTCGTCGGCGGATGAGGGCAGAAGGCCAATGGTTTGCGTTGTATGAGCAACAAAAACTTCCGGTCCATTTGTTTCGATTGCCAGGGATTTATGGTCCCGGTTATTCCACATTTGATCGTGTGCGTGACGGAAAAGCCAAACGGATCAGCCGCCCCGGGCATAATTTCTCCCGCATCCATGTTGAAGATATTGCCCAGACGCTTCGAGCTTCGATGTCTCGTCCAAATTCAGGAGCGGTTTATAACGTCTGTGACGATGAAGCGGCCCCCCCTTCTGATCTCATTACCTTTACCTGTGATTTGCTGTGCACCGAACCGCCGACAGAAATTTCATGGGACGAGGCCCGTCAATCCATGTCTCCTATGGCGCTATCCTTTTGGGACGACAACCGACGCATCGACAATCGCCGGATAAAGGAAGAGTTGGGTGTGAAATTGATCTATCCCAACTATCGGGTGGGATTGTCTGCGATCTTTGAAAGTGAAGATGGGTAATAAAAAAGGGCTGCCCAAGGACAGCCCATTCTTAATTTTAATAAACCCTTTGGGCTTACAATTCAGTGTCGAGCTTTACACCTGATGCGTCACTGTCTCCGGTGGCTTTTCCGTAAGCTGAGTCACCTGCCGCTTTGGTTGCTGCGGCTTCGCCATCATTTGGGGTGTCGCTTGCCTCTTCCTTAGGGCCCCCTTTTGAAACACCAACCATAGCAGGGCGTAGAAGACGATCGTGGATCATATAACCGCGGCCTAAGACCTGTGTCACCGTGCCAGAGGGAACGCTGGGGTCCTCGGCTTCAAACATAGCTTGGTGGTAGTTGTGGTCGAATTTGTCCCCTTTGGGGTCAATGGGGCTGATGTTGGCTTTTTCAAAGGCAGTTTCCAGTTCCCGCGCTGTCATCTCAACACCCACACAGAGGTTTTCTAAAGCTGCATCCGCTTTACGCTCATCTGGTTTAACGCTTTCAAGAGCTCGGTTCAGGTTGTCAGCAACAGCTAACAGGTTGCGCGCAAATTCCGTATGGGCAAATTTGAGCTTGGTGCGAATTTCAGCTTGAGAGCGACGACGAACGTTATCGGCTTCTGCAACAGCCCGGAGCCTTTGGTCTTTGGCCTCTGCTAATTCAGCCATCAAGGCTTCCAAAACATCGGCAGGATCAGGCTCAGCTTCTTCGCTTGAAGTTTGAAGGTCAATCACTTCTGCCTCAGCCTCCTCTTCAACAATCTCAGGGGGGTGCTCTTCAGCAGGGTTTTCTGTTTTTTCGTTTTCTTCAGGGTTCATTTCGTTGTTTTCCGACATGTCTTCTAATCCAATACCTTTATCCGATTCTGCGCCCAATTAACTTTGCCGTAAAATCCACCATGGGAATAATGCGGGCATAGTTGATCCGGGTCGGTCCGACAACCCCTATTGCGCCAATAATGCGCTCTTGGGTGTTATGAAAGGGAGCAACGACCATGGAACAGCCTGCCATATCAAACAGCTGATTGTCGGCTCCAATAAAAATTTGCACCCCTTGAGCATCTTCTGTTTTTTCAAGAAGCTTAAGAAGGGACTCTTTTGTTTCCAGGGCCTCAAAGAGGTTTCTAATCCGTTCAAGGTCACTAACAGCGGCAACATCCTCCAGCAGGTGAGATTGGCCCCGCACGATCAACGTGCCGCTTTCTTTATTCCCGGCCCAAGTCGCAAGCCCGGCTTCAACCACTTTTGTGGTCAAGAGGTTGAGTTCGGTGCGCTGATTGTCCAATTCCTTAAGAATCCCCTTCAGGGCCTCATGAACGGTCCGCCCAACAAGCTTGGCGCTTAGATAATTGGTGGCTTCAATAAGGGCTGAGGGAGGAAGGGTCCGGGGGGTTTCGATAATTCGGTTTTCCACCACGCCCGTTTCCACAACCATTACCACCAGGGTGCGCCCTGGGCTTAGGGCAACAAATTCAATATGCTTTAAAGGAGCTTCGGTTTTTGGAGCCGCGACGAGGCTGGCACATCCGGCAAGGCCTGACAAAGTGGAGGTGACTTCTTCTAAAAGGCCTTCGACGCTTTTTCCTTCGGCGGCACTATGGCCTTCTAGGGTTTCTCGTTCATCGTTGGAGACATTGCCGACTTCCAGCAGCCCATCAACAAAAAGCCGTAAGCCTGCTTCGGTTGGAATGCGCCCGGCTGAAATATGCGGTGCATATAGCAGCCCTAACTCTTCCAAATCCGCCATAACGTTGCGTACAGATGCCGGAGAAAGGCTTTCCGCGAGCTGTTTGGAAAGAGTGCGTGAACCGACAGGACCGCCTGTTGTCATATAGGCATCCACAATACGGCGGAAGATTTCCCGCGATCTGTCGTTTAAATCGCTAATCATATGGGCAATTTAGTAGGTTCCATGCGGGAGTCAACGGATGTAGCTAGACCTTTGAGGCTGAGTAAGGTAGCTTGCGGCAAATTTTTTCTAAATACTCAAGGAAGATACCCATGAGACCATCAGGCCGTACCCTGGATTCAATGCGCGACGTTTCCATTGAAATTAACGTTAGCCGCCACGCTGAAGGTTCTTGTATGGTGCGATTTGGCAATACCCATGTGCTTTGCACGGCGTCAATTGATGAACGGGTTCCCCCTTGGATGCGCAATAGTGGCAAAGGCTGGGTAACGGCAGAATACGGCATGCTGCCTCGGGCAACCAACAAGCGGACAGACCGGGAAGCCGCACGCGGTAAACAAACGGGTCGAACCCAAGAAATTCAACGTCTCATCGGGCGTTCGCTTCGAGCTGTGACAGATATGAAAGCCATGGGTGAAAGTCAGATCAAACTTGATTGTGACGTGATACAGGCTGACGGCGGAACCCGTACCGCTTCGATTACAGGGGCTTACGTTGCCCTTCACCTTGCTTTCCAAAAGCAGGTTAAATTGGGAATCCTCACCGAGGTTCCTTTGATTGACGAAGTTGCGGCCGTTTCTTGTGGGCTTTACGAAGATAATGCCGTTCTTGATCTAGATTATGACGAAGACAGCAATGCCCAGGCCGATGCGAACTTCGTTTTGACGGGCAAAGGCGGTATTGTTGAAATTCAAGGCACTGCTGAGGAAGACCCATTCAGTGAAGAACAATTCCTTCAGCTTTTGAAGCTCGCTCAAAAAGGGGTTGGTGAATTAGCAACCTTACAACGCCAAGCCCTTGGGCTTGAGGGTTAAGCAATGCCCCGTAAATTCACTGGAGATAAGCTGGTTATTGCCAGCCATAACCAGGGCAAAGTCATTGAGATCGGTGACCTCCTGAGCCAATTTGAGGTTGAAGTGGTTAGCTCTGGTGATCTTAATCTTTCTGAGCCAGAAGAAAACGGTGACAGCTTTATAGCCAATGCGGTAATCAAAGCCCAATCGGCGGCTGCCGAGTCGGGCTTGCCTGTTTTAGCAGATGATTCAGGCCTTGTTGTGCATGCTCTGAATGGTGACCCGGGCATCCACTCAGCTCGATGGGCCGGACCGACCAAAGATTTTACCATTGCCATGAACAAAATTGAAGCTTTGCTGGAAGGGGAAGATGACCGCTCTGCTCACTTCACCTGCGCTTTGGTTCTTGCCTGGCCCGATGGGCAGTACGAATGCTTTGAAGGCTATGTGCATGGTGAGATGACCTGGCCGCCTCGGGGAGATAACGGGTTTGGTTATGACCCGGTATTTATCCCTGAAGGTTTTGATGTCACCTGTGCTGAAATGCTGCCCGTTACAAAGCATGCCATAAGCCACCGCGCCAACGCATTTAAAAAATTGGTTGCGGCTTGTTTTGAGAAAAAATGAACAATATGACGCAACCTCTGGGCCTCTATATCCATTGGCCCTTTTGTGTCTCTAAATGCCCATACTGTGATTTTAATTCCCATGGGTTTGAGGCGTTAGACCAAGAGGTTTGGCTTGCGGCCTATATTTCAGAATTAAAGCGTTATCAGGGGGTGACGGAAGGTCGAGAGATTTCGACGATCTTTTTTGGCGGAGGCACACCCTCTTTAATGGCACCCAAAACTGTGGCGGGTGTTTTAGCTAAAGTTGCTGAGCTTTGGCCTCTGTCTGCTACCCTTGAAGTGACCTTGGAAGCCAACCCAACAACTGCAGAGGCCAAACGATTTAGAGGGTTTGCCGATGCCGGGGTTAATCGATTATCCATTGGCGTCCAATCTTTTGAGGGCCACTCGTTGCAATATCTGGGGCGCGCTCATGGGGTGAAAGAGGCTGAAAAAACCATTGAGCTTGCCGCGAACATTTTCCCCCGGTTTTCTTTTGATTTGATTTATGGCTTGCCGGACCAAAGTTTAAAAAATTGGCAAACTGAACTTTCCCATGCTTTGAGTTTTAAGCCAGACCATCTCTCTGCTTACCAGTTAACCATTGAACCCGGCACGGTTTTTTATAAGCAAGGTGTCGCGGCTGTTGAAGGGGACCTCGGGGCGGACTTTTATGAACAAACAAATGAAACATTAAATGCGGCCGGGCTTCCTGCTTATGAGGTTTCTAACCATGCCAAGCCCGGTTTCGAATGCCGCCATAATCTGATCTATTGGCGGGGGCAAGATTATATTGGTCTTGGTCCCGGTGCTCATGGGCGAATTACAACACCGCAAGGGATTGTCGCCACACAGGAAATTCTTAATCCGTCCTCCTGGCTCGACCGCGTGCAACAGGGGCAATCTCCGTCCCTGGTTAACAAGGTCCTCCCACCGAAAGACCGTCAGGTTGAACTGTTGCTTATGGGATTGCGTCTTCGGGAGGGCATAGATTTAAACCGCTTTGAGAAGCAATCAGGACAAAAATTTTTATCCTTTGTTTCAAATGAAAGCTTAAAAGAACTTGTTGAATTAGAGCTGCTCGCTGTGGATGAAAAATCTTTGAAAGCTACCCCTGAAGGAATGCTTGTCCTCAATCAGCTTATTGAGAAACTATTAGACGATTAAACCCAAGCTGTGATGCCGATGTATGAGTCGGTAACGGGGGCAATCGAATTAAAAATCCGTGCAACGCCCTTTCTGTTCCCAATCGCCAAAGCGGGTAGGTTCTTTACCTCTAGGGCCACCGTATTCTTTGGTGGTGTCTTCTAATTTTTTGGCATCGCTGAAGGTCGGGCTGCCGGAGAACGTGGCTCCGGCAGCATCCGTTTTCATCACCTCTTCAGGCGAAAGTTTCTTTGTTTTTTTCTCTGTCATACCTAAAGCGTACCAGAAAGCTGATAATTAATCCTCAGCTTTATTTTCCCGTTCTGCTTTTTTACGCTCGTGGCCTTTAAGGAGGCGTTTGCGCAGACGCACGGTTTCTGGTGTAACCTCGACCAACTCATCGTCCTGGATGTAGGCGATGGATTGTTCCAAACTCATACGACGCGGTGTGGTCAGACGGATGGCTTCGTCTGTGCCGGAAGCTCGAACGTTGGTGAGCTGTTTGGTTTTCATGGGGTTGACCTCAAGGTCGTTGCCCCGTGCGTGCTCACCAATAATCATGCCTTCATAAACTTTAACGCCGGAAGTGGTGAACAGTGGCCCCCGTCCCTCAAGATTCATCAAAGCATAGCCAACAGTTTTTCCTGCTGCATTAGAGATCAAGACACCATTACGGCGACCTGGAATGGCCCCCATATAAGGGCCGTAATGGCTAAAGGTACGGGCCATAATGCCAGTACCGCGAGTCTCTGTCAGGAATTCACCGTGATAGCCGATCAAACCACGTGCCGGAGCAATAAAGGTCAAACGAACCTTGCCACCACCGGAAGGAACCATCGCTTTCATTTGGCCTTTCCGAATAGAAATAGCCTCAACCACGATACCGGAATATTCTTCGTCCACGTCGACCTGGACTTCTTCCATTGGCTCGGTGCGTTTGCCAGTTTCAGGGTCTTCTTGAAACAAAACTCGAGGGCGACTGATGGAAAGCTCGAAGCCTTCCCGACGCATGGTTTCGATCAGCACGCCGAGTTGAAGTTCGCCTCGACCGGCAACTTCAAACGCGTCTTTGCTGGCTGTATCACGAACCCGCAAGGCAATGTTACCTTCGGCTTCGCTTTGCAGACGATCCCAGATAACCCGCGAGGTTACTTTGCTGCCTTCCGTTCCGGCGAGAGGGGAATCGTTAATAGCAAAAGTCATTTCCAAGGTTGGGGGATCAATGGGGTCTGCTTGCAGGGCTGTTGTTACTTCTGGCGCGCAAATGGTATCTGCCACCGTCGCTGTTGAAAGACCCGCGATGGCGACGATATCGCCAGAGTTCGCGCTTTCAACGGGCACCCGCTCAAGCCCTCTGAAGGCCAGCAGTTTAGAGATACGGCCCTGCTCAACCATTTCGCCTTTATAGTTTAAGGCTTTGACAGGCATATTGAGCTTGATAACCCCCGTTTCAATCCGCCCGGTGAGGATGCGACCTAAGTAAGGGTTGGCTTCAAGAGTGGTCGCCAGCATGGCAAAAGGTGCTTCGTCATTTGATTCTGGTTCAGCAACATGCTCCAGGATACGATCGAAAATAACATGCAGGTTTTCTTGAGGCCCATCAGGCTCCATCGCGGCCCAGCCGTTTTTGGCTGAAGCAAAGATGGTTGGAAAATCAAGCTGCGCATCATTGGCATCAAGAGCGGTGAACAGATCAAAGACTTCGTCCTGTACTTCATAAGGACGGGCGTCCGGACGATCAACTTTGTTGACAACAACCACAGGCTTAAGGCCAAGTTTCAAGGCTTTCCCGGTCACAAATTTGGTTTGAGGCATGGGGCCTTCGGCGGCATCCACTAAAAGCAGAACACCATCAACCATGGACAGGATACGTTCAACCTCACCGCCAAAGTCGGCGTGACCTGGGGTGTCGACGATGTTGATGCGAACCCCTTCCCAGTCAACGGAGGTACATTTGGCAAAGATCGTAATGCCCCGTTCCCGTTCCAGGTCTCCCGAGTCCATCGCCCGTTCGGCAACTTTCTGGTTTTCCCGGAAAGCTCCACTTTGTTGTAAAAGAACATCGACCAAGGTGGTTTTACCATGGTCAACGTGGGCGATGATGGCGATATTTCTGAGTTTCAAAGGACTGTCCTAGAAGAGGGGAATTTTACTTCGTTTAAAATTTAGCGGCGACCACATGGTCAAGCGGTGTTTCGGGGCGGGCTCCGTAATGGCTGATCACTTCGCCAGATGCGATGCCCCCAAGGCGGGCGCATTCGGCGAGTGGTTTGTCATTGGTATAGCCAAAGAGGAAGCCAGCGGCATAGGCATCTCCGGCTCCCGTGGTATCAATGATGCGGTCAACTTTTTCAGCATCGACAATATGAATTTCATCACCTGAAATAATGATAGAGCCTTTTTCACCCCGGGTGAGGGCGGCAATTTTGCAATGGCCTCTCACTTTTTGCAGGGCTTCGTCAAAGGTCTTTACTTGATAGAGGGCTTTGATTTCCTCTTCATTAGCAAAAAGAATATCTACGTGATCGTTAACCAAGTCCATAAAGGAACCCCGGTGGCGATCAACACAGAAAGGATCGGAAAGGCTAAGAGAAACCTCACGTCCGGTTTTATGGGCGGCGTCGGCGGCTTTGATGAAAGCTTGTTTGGCTTGCTCAGGGTCCCATAAGTAACCTTCAAGATAGGTGACTTTGGCATTGGCGATAAGGTCAGTGTCTACGTCGTTGGGGCCAAGGTCTACGCAAGCCCCAAGATACGTCTGCATGGTGCGCTGGGCATCGGAGGTGACAAAGATTAGGCAGCGGGCTGTTGCCGCGCCTTCGGTTGCCATGGCTGTGTCATAAGCAACGCCTGCTGCGCGGATATCGTGACCAAATACTTCGCCAAGGTTATCGTCTCTTACTTTACCAATGAAGGCACCGTTGCCCCCAAGGGAGGAGAGAGCGGCAATGGTGTTGGCGGCAGATCCACCTGAACATTCAACCCCAGGACCCATCTTTTTGTAGAGTCCATCGGCTGTTTTCGGGTCGATGAGAGTCATCGTTCCTTTGTTAAGGCCATTTTGTGCCAGGAAGTCTTCTTCCGCATGGGCCAGAACATCAACAATTGCGTTGCCTATGCCAACAACATCATAGCGTGTCTCGGTCATCTAATTTTTCCGCCTGTTTAGAGAATCTTTAAAAAGCGGGCGCAGTATAGCCAGGAAAGCATTTAGAACAAGGTAAAGGGTTGGCGTCGACCTTATCTTCCTGTTAGAAGAGGGCATAATTTACCACTTTATATACAATAAAGGGATTTGCCATGCGTAAGGCGAGTGTGGAAAGAAATACCAACGAGACAAAAATTCGGGTTTCTGTCGATGTGGATGGGGGCGGCGAATATAAAATTGCCACGGGTATAGGCTTCTTAGATCATATGCTGGAACAGCTTTCCCGGCATGGCCTTCTTGATATTGAAGTCGAGGCCAAAGGGGATTTGCATATCGATTTTCACCACACCACTGAGGATGTGGGCATCGCCTTGGGGCAAGCCGTTAACCAGGCCCTCGGAGATCGTAAAGGCATTGTGCGTTATGGCACGGCCTACGCTCCCATGGACGAAACCCTGACCCGTGTGGCACTAGATGCTTCAAATCGGCCTCACTTGGTGTGGAATGTTAAGTTTGAGCGCGACAAAGTAGGGGATATGGATACGGAACTGTTTAAAGAATGGTTCCAGGCTTTTGCCCAGGCTGCTGGCTTAACTTTGCATGTGGAAACCCTTTATGGGGAGAATAATCACCATATTGTGGAGAGCTGTTTCAAAGCCTTGGCCCGGTCACTACGCCAAGCTTTTGAGATCGACCCTCGCAAGGCAGATGCGGTGCCGTCAACTAAAGGCGTTCTTGGCGGGTAATCCCATGAAAGTTTTTACGGTCCATTATCGGCGTTTGCTGGGCAAAGAACCTGACTTGGTTTTGGTCAAAGAAGGTTTTTGCTGGCCCGCCTGTGTTTTTTCCCTTGTTTGGGCTTTGTGGAACCAGTTGTGGGTTGTTACGCTAGGATTAATTGGCGTCCAAATAGTTTTATCCGTCCTTTTAAATAGCTTAAGGCTAGGTTTTGGGGTGCAAGTGGGCATTTCAGTGGCATTTGCGTTGTTTTTGGGGGTGTTCGGTAATGATTTGCGCCGTTGGACCCTTAAGAACAGGTGTGGGTTCGATGATATGGGTGTGGTTGCGGCACCAAAAGTAAATGATGGTGAGCAACGGTTCCTCGCCAATCGCCCTGATGTTTTAATGGAATTTAGCTAAATGACGATTGCAATCATTGATTATGGCTCAGGCAATCTGCACTCGGCCTCCAAAGCTTTTGAACGGGCAGGTCGGGATGCTGGTTTAGATGCTAAGGTTAAAGTCACGGCTGATCCTGAAGTGGTGCGCAAGGCCGACCGGGTTGTTTTGCCTGGGGTTGGCGCATTTGCTGATTGCTATGCGGGCTTGATGGCTGTTGATGGCATGTTTGAAGCTTTGAGCGAAGTTGTCCTGGAGAAGGGCCGACCTTTCTTCGGTATTTGTGTTGGCATGCAACTCTTGGCAACAAAAGGCTTAGAGCATAAGGAGCAGAAGGGCTTTGACTGGGTTCCGGGGAAAGTTCAGGCATTGGAACCCAATGACCCAAATCTGAAAATCCCTCATATGGGCTGGAACGAACTGCACTTTGATGAGGTTCATCCGGTCTTTGCCGATCTACCCGGTGAAGCTCACACCTATTTTGTCCATAGCTATCACTTTGTTTGTGATGACCCCTCACGGGTTCTCAGTACGGTCGACTACGGCGGTAATGTGACGGCGGCTGTTGGGCGCGACAATATTGTTGGTACTCAGTTCCACCCGGAAAAAAGCCAGGGCGTGGGTCTGAAAGTGATAACTAACTTCCTTAAGTGGAGACCCTAGAGATGAACCTTTATCCTGCCATCGACCTTAAAGATGGGAACTGCGTGCGTTTGGTGCGTGGCGATATGAATGACTCCACGATTTTCAACAACAACCCTGGTTCTCAGGCTAAAGAATTTGCCGAGGCGGGCTGCAAGTGGATTCATGTGGTTGACCTCAATGGGGCCTTTGCAGGTGAAGCCGTGAATGGCGATGCGGTCACTTCAATCCTTAATGCCGTGGATGTGGATGTCCAAATGGGTGGCGGTATCCGCACCCTGGAAAACGTCGCCTACTGGTTGGAAAAAGGTTTGAGCCGGGTGATCCTCGGCACTGTCGCCTTACGTGACCCTGATTTGGTTAAAGAGGCTTGCAAGCTCCATCCTGGTAAAGTTGCCGTGGGTATTGATGCCAAAGACGGTAAAGTCGCGGTTGAGGGTTGGGCAGAAGTTTCTGAAATGACCGCCCTTGATCTGGCTTTGAAGTTTGAAGATGCCGGGGTTGCCGCTATTATCTATACCGATATTAGCCGAGACGGGGCTATGCAAGGGCCAAATATTGAAGCCACAGCGGCTCTGGCTGAGCGTATTTCAACCCCGGTTATTCTTTCTGGTGGCGTGTCCTCCATGGATGATCTGGTAAAATCCATGGAAAAGGCTTCTTCGGGTATTGAAGGGGTGATCACGGGACGGGCGGTTTATGATGGACATATCAATGTTAGTGAAGCCGTTAAGTTGATGGAGGGATAATCCACTATGCTAAAAGCGCGCATTATTCCCTGCCTGGATGTGGATAAAGGCCGCGTGGTCAAAGGGGTCAATTTCGTTGATCTTGTTGATGCGGGTGACCCGGTTGAGCAAGCGAAACTCTATGACCAACAAGGGGCTGACGAACTCTGCTTCCTCGACATTACCGCCACTCATGAAGGTCGCGACAGTATTTTTGACGTGGTCCGTAAAACGGCTGAAGTTTGCTTTATGCCCGTCACCGTTGGCGGAGGCGTGCGCACTCTTGATGATATTCGCAATCTATTGCTTGCCGGAGCCGACAAGGTTTCCATCAATTCAGCGGCGGTCAAACGCCCTGAGTTTGTTCGTGAAGCGGCAGAAAAATTCGGCAGCCAATGTATTGTCGTTTCCATCGATGCAAAATCTACTGGCCTTGATAAGTTCGAGATTTTTACCCATGGTGGGCGCAATGCCACCGGGATTGATGCGGTAGAATGGGCCAAGCGTATGGCCTCTTACGGTGCTGGAGAAATCTTGCTAACGTCCATGGACAGAGACGGCACCCGGGTTGGTTTCAACTTACCTTTGACCCGCACCATTGCCGATGCCGTAACCATTCCCGTTATTGCTTCTGGTGGTGTCGGGACTCTCGACCATATGGTAGAGGGTATTCGTGATGGTCACGCCACGGCGGTGTTAGCGGCATCAATTTTTCACTTCGGTCACCATACGGTGGGTGAAACCAAAGAATATATGCGGGCCGCAGGCATTCCGGTTCGCCCTACTGAGGAGCATGGATAATGTCTATGGACGCTCAAGTATTAGACAAATTGTTTGAGGTGATTGCCAGCCGCAAAGGGGGGGACGCAAGTGCGTCTTATACCGCGAAGCTGTTCTCCAAAGGCACCGAGAAAATTACCCAAAAAGTGGGCGAAGAAGCGGTGGAAACGGTGATTGCGGCATTGGCTAAAGAAAATAAAGACGTGGTGGCTGAGTCTGCCGATCTGCTTTATCACTTGTTGGTTCTCTGGGCTGACAAGGGGGTTGCTCCGGCTGAGGTCTGGGAAGAGCTGGCGCGGCGCGAAGGTGTTTCAGGGATTGATGAAAAGAACAGTCGAGTTAAAGATTAGCTGCCCCTCAAGTGCCGGGATTTCTATAGCCCAAAAGATGGGGCTCGATTCCAACACAAGGCTGTGACTGCAGCCCGCGCACCGTTGCGCATGAGCCTGCGTGGCGCATGAACGTGAATGATTGCGCAAGCAATTATTCCTAAAAGATATGGAGCATTCAACATGGCTTACGATGATCAAAATATTTTTGCCAAAATTCTTCGAGGTGAAATCCCTTGCGATAAGGTTTACGAAGATGATTATGCTTTAGCTTTCAATGACATTAACCCGGTTCGCCCTGTTCATATTTTGGTTATCCCCAAAGGCCCTTATGTTTCTCTGGATGATTTTACTGCCAAAGGCAGCCCAGAAGAATTGGCTGGATTTTTAAAAGCTGTTGGACATGTGGCCCGTGAAGCGGGAGTGGCTGCAACAGGCTATCGCATCATCGGCAATACAGGCGACCACGGTCACCAGGAAGTCCCTCACTTACATATCCATATTGTCGGTGGGGCCTCTGCCGGGCCGATGGTTAAACGGTTATAGAATTTAGTTGTCCTTCAAACGCTAGGCGCGCTCTTCGTGCTTGGCTCAGGCGTGGATGTCCAGACAGGGGCTCAATGTCCCATTAGAGAAATTGTTTTATGCCACCGCCCGCATGGTTGGGGCAACGCGGCGATAAGAGAGTGCCTCGGCAATATGGAGACGATGGACTCCCGTGCTTCCTTCTAGATCAGCTAATGTCCGAGCTAGGCGCAAAACGCGGTGATACCCCCTTGCCGTCAAGCGAAGTTTGTCAGTGGCTTGGGTGAGCAGAGCTCGCCCAGCCTCGTCAGGGGTGGCGATTTTGGTTAGAAGCTCACCATCGACCTCGGCATTCGTTCGCAAACTTTCCTTTGCGCCTTCTTCTTTAAACCTGCCTGCCTGAATTTCTCGGGCGCGCAATACTCGGGCGGCAACTTCGGCACTGCCTTCTGCGGGTGGGGGGAGAGAGAGGTCGCTGGCTTGAACAGCGGGAACATCCACATGCAGATCAATACGGTCGAATAAAGGGCCGGAAATTTTCGATTGATATTCCTGAGCACAACGGGGGGCGCGTGAACAGGCCTGGGCCGGGTCTTCAAGGAAACCGCAACGGCACGGGTTCATCGCAGCAACCAGTTGCACACGGGCCGGATAGGTCACATGGGCATTGGCGCGGGCCACAACCACGGCCCCACTTTCCAGCGGTTGGCGAAGAGCTTCCAAAGCATTGCGATTGAATTCAGGTAATTCGTCGAGGAATAAAACGCCACGATGGGCCAAAGACACTTCACCGGGCCGGGCCTTAAGGCCTCCTCCAACAAGAGATGCCATGGAACAAGAGTGATGCGGATCACGGAAAGGGCGGCGGCGTTTGAGGCGTCCGTCCCGCAGTTCCCCGGCGACAGATTGGATCATGCTCACTTCCAAAGCTTCTTCCGCGTCCAAAGGCGGCAGGAGGCCGGGCAGCCGTTGCGCTAGCATAGATTTCCCTGCGCCGGGAGGTCCGCACATCAAGCAATTGTGGTCCTATTACCTTTAAAGACTTGGCCCACACATCATCTTGTTATAGTCTACCAGAAACAAATGGCTATCAAGGTATTGAAGTATAGGTAATTCAATGGCTACTAAAGCATATTCATATATTCGTATGAGCACGGTTGAACAACTCAAAGGGGATAGCCTTCGTCGTCAAATAGAAGCAACTGAGGCTTTTGTAAAAGAGCAAGGTTGGGAGTTAGATGACACAATCACAGACTTGGGTAAATCAGCCTATAGAAGTTCGAACAGAAGCGAAGGTGCGCTCAAAGAA
Source organism: uncultured Thalassospiraceae bacterium (assembly GCA_965368165.1). Classification (GTDB taxonomy): domain Bacteria; phylum Pseudomonadota; class Alphaproteobacteria; order Rhodospirillales; family JAPHRK01; genus JAPHRK01. The sequence goes on from CBDULT010000007.1 coordinate 95,470, forward strand.
TTTTTAGATAAAGTCGAAAATGGCTTGATACCAAAAGGTTCATTTTTGATTGTAGAATCTTTGGACAGGTTAAGTCGTGACCGTATTTTTAAGGCATTAAATCTCTTTACGACAATCATTGAAAAAGACATTGGGATTGTCACACTGTCTGACGGAATGATTTATACGGAGAAGAAGGTAAATGACAATTGGACACAATTGATTGTGTCTCTTGCAATTATGTCTCGTGCCCATGAAGAAAGCCGAATGAAAGGAATGAGGGTATCAGCTGCATGGGATAAAAAACGTGACGGTGCTAGTGAAAAGAAGATTACGAGTAGATGTCCAGGTTGGTTGAAGTTCAATAAAAAGTCTGGTGAATTCGAGGTTATTGAGGAAAGAAAGAAAATTATTACTGCTATTTTTGAAATGAGTGCAATCGAAGGACTAGGAAGACGTGCGATTGTTCGCAGTTTAAATTCGAACAAAGTTCCTACTTTTGGAAAATCAAAGGGATGGCAGGAATCATATGTTAGTAAATTGCTTGAAAACGAGAATGTCCTAGGAACGTTCCAACCCTTGAAACAGCAGATTACAAAAGATGGAAAAAAAATAAGGGTTCCTTATGGCGACCCAATTGAAAATTACTATCCACAAATCATCAGTTATGAGTTATTTGCGAAAGCTAAAGCTGCTTCAAAAGCAAGAAAAACAGGTGGAGGTAAAAAGGGCACGACTTTCTCAAACCTACTTCAACATTTAACCTTTTGTGGATGTTGCCAAACGCATATGACTTTTCAGGATAAGGGTAAAACCAAAAAGGGTGGTCAGTATCTACTTTGTGACTCAAACAAGCGTAAAACAGGCTGTTCTGTAAACACGCACTATAATTATAAGGACATCCTTTTTTATGTTCTCAGTAGCAATCGTGTAATGCCCACTTCCAACCAAAACGATACAGGTGAAATACAAAAACGCAAATGCCAAGAACGTATTCATGAGTGTGAAATTAAGATGGCACAAGCAGAAAAAGCTCGTGCTAGATGGGATGCCAAGTTTGAGACAGAGGAAGACGATGAATTGTCTGCAAATGCTGGTAGAAAGGCCGACGAAAAATTAAAAGAAATCAATGCTTTTAAGAAAGAAATAGCAGAACTTACGACGACTATAGAAGAGTTGGAGAGCCAAAAGCGAAGCAGGTCAGCGTTTTTCAAAGAGTCATATGCCAAAAAAGTAGTGGAAAGAATTCATTCGTGTTCCACTGATGACGGACTCTATGCTGAAAGAGCCAAAATTAACAAAGAACTCAAAGAAATTTATGAGTCCATCCATATTGGAAAGAGTGATTCCGAATATTTAGTTTTTGAATTTACCGATAAATCTAAGGTAACAGTCTCAAAGCAGGATTTCGATAATTCAATTTCAGCAGAGCGCAGGCAGAGTATGTTTTACTTGTTGTTCCCTGACGAGATGCCGAATGATGAGGATATTTTTAATGTGAATTGGGAAATATAATACCGTAGTGATACACTGCATATGATGATGAGTAGAGGTCCAGGATTAGGTTCTTGGGCCTCTTTTATTCAGATGGGGTAAAAAAGGAAACAAGTGCAACATTGGGGGCATCAGTCTTGAAAATGGCTTCAAGGTATTCAATGAGCTTCAGCTTAGTCTTTATCTCATTTATATGCTGCTCAGGGTTCTCTTTAAAAAATGATAAAGGTGGCTGAGATATATCTGAACCATATTCCGTTGCAGCATAAGCACGGAATTTATCCTTCATAATTCTGAAATCACCGAATGCAGACGAAACGACAACATCCGAATTGAAATCCCAAGCTTTGACTGCTGAGATAATCTGAGACTTCTGAGATTGGAAGCCTGTCCAATCAATGACATCAAAATATATTCCATCAGTTTTGAAAACATGGTTATCGTCACAGTGTTTTCTATCAGCATCTTTGAGAACCTGATCTTCTTGATTAGTGATTTCTCGTTCCTTGGCGATAACAAGACCACCCATTAGAAATCCAGTCATCTTTGCAGTTCCCAATATGGGAAACAGCAACAGCAGGAAGAATATAACGAGTGCCTTAATCAGCAGGTTCTGGTCGTTTTCAGTATAATATTTCAGTAAATCGAATTGTATCATTCAACCTCCATAACAATTTCTACTTATATTTCTGTTAGTTATGGAAGGAACGGTAAAATGTCAAATTGGCTTACCAGGTGTGATTAGTAGCGACCACACCTAGTCAACAGCGTAGTGATGCACTTTGCATGTGTTGCTAATCAGTTATTGTTTTTACAACCATAAGAGATATGCTTCTTATCTACTGTGGATGGGGTTTAGCATAATGACAATAAGATACATCAAACTGGGAAAAGGTGGTTTCTGGGCTAAAGACTGTATTGAAACAGACAACACAATACGTCTTGGCTATGAGAGTAATCAGCATCAGGAATCTCTTGATGGTAATTGGGATGCCGTAAAAGCAAAATGGCTCGAAATCAGAAATGGATCTAAGCACACCGCCTCTAATGATGTACGCCAAATCCGTGAATTCTATGAAGCCCCTGAAGATGATATTTGGATTACCTTTCATAACAGAAAGCTATTCTGGTGTAAGGCATTCTCTGAAGTAACCGAACTTCAAGAAGACGGTTCTCGTGTCAGGAAAACGATTGGAAGCTGGTCGGATACCAATGAAAAGGGCCAAGTTCTCTCTGTTGATAATCTGGATGGACGTGTTTTAACGACCCAGGGCTATCAAGGAACCATTTGTAGTCTGAAAGAATGGGAAGAAGGTTATCTTTACAGAAAAATCAAAGGCGAAGAAGAGCCTGTAGTAGCCCAAATAAAGCAAGACATGTCTAATCTAAGGTTAAGCGTTGCCGAATTGGTAAAAGGCCTCTGGTGGCATGATTTTGAACTATTAATCGACCTGATATTTTCCAAGACAGGTTGGCATAGATACTCAGTTGTTGGCAAAACGGAAAAAGACATCGATCTAGATTTGTTTTCTCCATCTACAAATCGTCGTGCATTTGTTCAAATTAAATCGAAAACTGATAAGAACGAGTTTGACCGTTACGAAGAGATTTATCGTGAGCATGAAGGTCAATATGCAGAATACTTCTTCGTTTATCACACGGCTTCTTATGCCTTGGCTGAGGGTGTAAATTTGCGTGATAATTGCCATGTGTGGGATTTAGATGAGATTTCCAAACTGGTTATTCAAACTGGTTTGATTGATTGGCTTATTGCAAAGCGGTCATAAACGAATAGAACAGTACAATGATTGATTTTGAAGAAGCCGCAAAAAAAATGGAAGCAAGTGGGAACTATAAAGTTCTTCGTAAACTACTTCCTAGAAAAGTCATCAACACGCCTGATGGTACACCGACAAGGAATGGCTTGTTTGTTGATGTTGAGACAACAGGTTTAGATTATCAGAAAGACGAAATCATTGAGTTGGCAATGGTGCCATTTACTTATTCTGTAGATGGACGGATTTTTGAGGTAGGTGAGACATTCAATGCATTGCGAGAGCCATCCATACCAATCACTGAGGAAATAACAGCTATTACAGGCATTACAAATGAAATGGTGACAGGAAAGAGTATTGATGTTGATGAAGTGAACTCCTTTGCATCGTCAGCGAATTTGGTCATAGCCCATAATGCAGGGTTTGACCGTAAATTCTTGGAAGATTTCGCTGATGTTTTTCAAACAAAAGCATGGGGCTGCTCTCTGAATGAAGTTCCCTGGCAGGAAGAAGGCTTCGATGGAGGTAAACTTGGTTATCTGGCAAACTCAATGGGGTTTTTCTTTGATGCTCATAGAGCAACGGATGACTGTTTAGCTTCGATTGAAATCTTATCGAAAACGCTTCCTGTTTCAGGTGTGACAGCATTATCTAAATTACTGGAGAATGCACGAAAGAAGACATTCAGAGTATGGGCTGAAAATGCTCCATTTGATTTCAAAGATATTTTGAAGGCTAAAGGATATCGTTGGAATGATGGAAATGATGGTCGTCCAAAGTCTTGGTATTTTGATGTAGCTGAAGACGAACTGGAAGGCGAGAAATCCTATCTTATTGAAGAAATTTATCAAAGGGATAGGGACGTTCTTGTAACTGAATTGACTGCCTATGACAGATATTCAGATAGAGTTTAAAGATAATCAGAAATCTGACTAACTATATATTGCCTTCGCAACTATAACGGCTATTATTTTATCAAAATCAAGTCATCAGGATGCATAAGAATGAATCAGGCGCAAATTGGGGAAAACGTAAAGCAGCTTATTGAAAATCTGGATAAAGAGAACTTCATATACGATTTTCTTCGTGCTTACGACATCTCAAAAGCCACAATAACACGACTTCAAAAGGGTGATACAAACCTTTCCATGTTGGGTTCTGATGTCATTCTCAAGCGTAAGCTTCTATTTAGGCACGAACCTGAGCAAGACCTGCATCAAACTATTGATATTCTGAAGAATGACACATCAGTTGTGCGTCATGGCTTACGGTTTGTCATCGCTACGGATTATGTTGATTTTCTAGCTGTAGATACGAAAACCCAAGAAGGTCTTGATATTAAGCTCAAAGACCTTCCAAAACATTTTCATTTCTTCCTACCTTGGGCAGGGATGGAAAAAACTAATCACGTAAATGAGAATGCTGCTGATGTAAAAGCTGCTGAGAAAATGGCTAAGCTTTTTGACCTTATTCGAGAAGATAATCCTTCCAAGGCACCAGAAGACATTCATGCTTTAAACGTATTCCTTACGCGCCTATTATTCTGCTATTTCGCAGAAGATACCGAGATTTTCGAAGAGCAGGTTTTTACTAATGCTATATCAGCCCACACGCAAGATGATGGCAGTGATCTGAAAGAATACTTAGAGAACCTGTTTCGTGTTCTCAATATGCCTAAAAACGCCAGAGATGGCCTTCCAGCCTATTATGATGCCTTCCACTATGTAAATGGTGGTTTATTTGCAGAGCATTATCCTGTTCCCAAATTCTCGCGCAAATCACGCAAAATGATTATTGAGAGTGGGCAGTTGCAATGGGCTGAGATTAACCCCGATATTTTTGGCTCTATGTTCCAGGCGGTGATTGACCCTGAAGAACGTGGCGACAAGGGTATGCATTATACGTCAGTCCCTAACATCATGAAGGTCATTGAACCTTTATTTCTGAATGAAATAAGGGACCAGTTCGATAAGCATTTTGATAACGATAAAAAACTCGAACAACTGCTTCAAAGAATTTACAAGTTGAAGATATTTGACCCTGCTTGTGGTAGCGGTAACTTTCTCATCATTGCCTATAAAGAACTGCGCACCCTTGAGATGGAAATCTTTAGCCGTCTTGATGAGTTGCGCAAACAGAAGAGCTTAGCCTTTTCAGAAATTAAACTTTCACAGTTTTACGGCATTGAAATCGACGATTTTGCCCATGAAATCGCCATTCTTGCCCTATGGCTTGCTGAACATCAAATGAATGTCAAATTCAAAGAAATGTTTGGCGATTGTCGTCCTTCTCTTCCTTTGAAAGAAGGTGGGAATATTGTTTGTGATAATGCTACCAGGGCCAATTGGGAAGAAGTTTGCCCCAAACGAGATGGTGATGAGATTTATATCTTAGGAAACCCACCCTATTTAGGCTCTAAAGTTCAAGATAAATCTCACAAATCGGATATGTTGGATTTATTGTCTGGTTTTAAGAAGTTTAAGGATCTTGATTATATTTCATGTTGGTTTTTAAAAGCCGCGAAATTTATCCAAGGTTTTAAAGCAGAATATGCATTTGTAACAACGAACTCTATCTGCCAGGGGAGCCAAGTTGTGATGCTTTGGCCTAACATCTTCGATATGGGTTTAGAAATTGGGTTTGCACACAAAAGTTTCAAATGGACAAACAGTGCAAAAGGTCAGGCTGGTGTAATATGTTCTATCATTGGCATCAGAAACATATCAACTAAACAAAGGTTTATATTCGAAGGTGGGCTTTCAAGGCGAGTTGACCGCATCAATGGTTATTTAACCCAAGGGGGCAATGTCTACATTGACCGAAGAGGGAAACCATTATCTTCTTTACCTAAAATGGATTTAGGGAATATGCCAATTGATGGCGGTAACCTAATACTCTCAACCGAAGAAAAAAATACCCTTATTGCAAAGCACCCAGAAGCAGCCCCCATCATTAAAAAATTATATGGTTCTAAAGAATTCATAAATGGTGGGGTACGTTGGTGCTTATGGATAACGGAAGAGAATCTTGAATTGGCGAAAACAATTCCTGAAATATGTAGAAGGATTGATGCCGTAAGGGATTTCCGTGCTGAGAGCAAAGATAAAGGCACACAGAAACTTGCTACTAGGCCACATCAATTCAGAGAAATGAAGCATGCTAATAAGCATTTGCTTTTTGTCTCCCGAGTTTCTTCTGAGCGCAGACATTATATTCCAATCGGTTTATTAGATGCGAATTCGATAGTTGCAGATGCTCAAGTCATTTATGACGCAGAATATTATATCTACGCATTATTGTGTTCACGACTTCATATTGTTTGGCTCCGTGCAGTTGGAGGAAGATTAAAGACTGACTACAGGTACTCTTCAGCACTTTGTTATAATAATTTCCCAGTGCCTAACTTATCAGCCTCTCAAAAAAATATGCTGACAGAAAGAGTGTTCCAAATTGAGGCTGTAAGGCAATCTTTTCCAGAAAAAACAATTGCTCAACTGTATGACCCTAACAAAATGCCAGATAGCCTCAAAGAGGCTCATGAAGAGTTAGATTTAGCTTTAGAACGTTGTTACCGTAGCAAGCCATTTACATCAGACGAAGAACGCCTTGAACACCTCTTCAAACTTTATGAAGAAATGACGCAGAATGGAGAGGCGTAATGTTGTATGATGACGAAGATTTGGCTTCTCTTCCTGATTGTTCTGAAGAGGCGTTTGTCGAATATGAAAAACACATTCGGCATAAATACTCCCAATGGGTCCGTGATGACCGTGACCAGCAGGATATGAACGGCAATTATGTTGGTTCATATGAGCCTGAGCGTTCATACATGAATGCGATTTTGGCATTCATTGACGAATATAGTCTGGATATTGATGTTCCAGATATATCTGAATATGACGGTGAGTATTATTTCAATGAATTCCTGAAAGCGAAGTCTAGCATTGAATATGTTGTAACGAGGTTTTCACTTAGAAAGCGTCGGATGCAAACTGGTGCTGCGGGGACGTTAATTGCTATTTCTTCCTCATACAAATCGGAAATTGGCAATCTTCTTGAGAAAATTAGGAAAATTGTGAATCAAGAAGTCACAGACATAAAGAAGAAGGATGAAATTTTTGTCAAAATTGCAGCCTTACAGTCTGAAGTTGACCGTGAGCAAACGACAATTGATGCTTTCTTTGGACGAATGGTGGACCTTGCAAAAACGGTAGGGAAATGTGCCGAAGAATTGAAGCCATTAGCCGATATCCTAGATAAATTGAAAAGCAAATCTATCGAAAGCCCTGAACAAGTTGATTTGCTTCCCAAAAGAGAACGCCAAAAACTTATTCCTGACCAGAGCGAGAACTCTGGCAGCAATGATTTGGATGATGAAATTCCATTTTAGAATCTGGATTTCGAAGAGATATGATTAAACGATGAGTAATAAGTGTCTAGATTGTGCCTTCTTGATACGCAGGCAAGAAACATGGGAAGCTCGTATCGCTAAATGGCGAGAAAGTGAGCGTAGCCTTGACATTGAGTTTCGACAAAGAATTCATAAGAATGACTTTTCCTTTCTAGGCAAGGGAAAACGTGACCTTGAAGAATGGCAAGCTGAATTTGATTTACGTGAACGTAGAAAAAACATTATGGTACCAGGAATTGCCTATGCAAGGCAAAGAGTTGACCTTTTGGGGCATGGTCCTTCCGAAGAAGAGATTGAAGAATTAGGAATGTCACCTAGACCAGAAGCGCCTGATCATGATTATTTAGATTGCTTTCATGAGCAATGGACAGAAGGTAGAGACAGAGAAACACCTGTTGAGAAAACATTTTTGCTTCAAAATAAGTGTCCTTTCTATTTTCCTTTTAAGGATAAGAAGTCTCAATCTCTTGATGCCTGTGAAAAATCCCGAACACATAAAAAGAATCGCTCTCGGTTTATAATTACCAATGTACTCGTAATCATTGGGGTTGTTGCTACAGTGGTTATGAGCACGCCAACACAGGACTTTATAAAAAAGCAATACCAAAGTTTTCAGGATTTTATTACGACGATAAAAGAAGAAATAAATAAGGGGGAAAGTAAATAATGCCTGATTTAGTGCATGTAACATACGCTCAGACAGGGGCTAGTAAATCAACAAATGATATGGGAATGCGTGAAATGCAGGCCCGTGCATTTGAGGCAAGAAATAGCCAATATATCCTTTTAAAAGCCCCGCCTGCATCAGGTAAATCCCGCGCCCTTATGTTCCTTGGATTGGATAAATTACATCGTCAGGGGCTTAAAAAAGTCATTGTCTGCGTGCCTGAAAAATCCATCGGTGGTTCTTTCAAGAGCACAAGCCTTACTGAACATGGTTTCTTTGCTGATTGGCACGTTGAGCCAAAATATAATCTTTGCATTGCAGGCAGTGATAACAGCACGGGTAAAATCAAAACCTTCCATGAGTTTTTGAAATCAGATGAGCAAGTTCTGATTTGTACACATGCAACATTCCGTTTTGCCTGTGAAGAAGTCGATGACAATGTTTTCGATAATTGCCTGATTGCGATTGATGAATTTCATCATGTATCGGCAGATGGCACAAACCGCTTGGGTGAAGCCTTACGCAGTATTATGACCAATTCAACGGCTCATATTGTTGCTATGACGGGTTCCTATTTCCGTGGCGATAGCGTCCCTGTTTTAACGGCAGATTTGGAAAGCCAATTTTCCCATGTGACCTATAACTATTACGAACAGCTAAATGGCTACGAGTTCTTAAAATCTTTGGGCATCGGATATCATTTTTATCAAGGTAAATATCTGGGAACCATTAATGATGTTCTAGACACCGATAAAAAGACCATTCTTCATATTCCAAACGTAAATGCAGGTGAAAGCACCAAAGATAAATATGAGGAAGTGAATAAAATTCTCAGCATTATCGGTGATGTTGTTAGCCAGGACTCTGAGACGGGTATCATCGAAGTTAAGCGCAAGTCAGATGGTAAAATTATTAAGGTTGCCGATCTGGTTGAGGAGCAAGGTAGGGATAGAGTTGTTGAGTATCTTCGAAATATTGAAAAAGAAGAAGATATGGACCTTATTATTGCCTTGGGTATGGCAAAAGAAGGTTTCGATTGGCCTTATTGTGAACATGCGCTGACAGTAGGCTACAAAGGGTCTTTGACAGAAATTATTCAAATTATCGGTCGTTGCACTCGTGATAGCCGTAATAAGACTCATGCTCAGTTTACGAACCTGATTGCACAACCCGATGCCGATGATGATGACGTTAAGGTATCCGTCAATAATATGCTAAAGGCCATTACCTGCTCATTGCTAATGGAACAGGTTCTTGCGCCAACATTGAAGTTCAAAGCCAAGATTAGTGACGAAGATAAAGCTGAAGCTGGAACCCTGAAAATTAAAGGGTTTAAGGAACCAAGTACGCAACGGGTCAAAGATATTACCGAAAACGACATCAATGATATCAAGGTTCAAATTCTTCAGGATAAAACAATTCAGAAGACAATGGCTGTCGAAACGGATCCCGAAGTTATCAATAAGGTTCTTATCCCGAAAATTATTCAGGAAAAATATCCAGATTTATCGTCTGAAGAAGTTGAGGAAGTCAGTCAGCATGTTGTTGTAGATTCAGTTCTGAAAAGTGGTGAAATCAAGGAAACTGGTGATAAGCGTTTTATCCGTATGGCTGGAAAATTCATTAATATTGATGACCTGCATATTGACCTTATTCATAGTGTTAATCCGTTCCATGACGCATTTGAAATCCTGTCCAAGTCTGTTAACGCCAAGACCCTGAAACTTATCCAGGAAAGTATTGAGGCAACACGGATTAGCATGACGGATGAAGAAGCTATGCTCCAATGGCCTAAAGTTCAGGCATTCTTTGCTGCCAAAGGGCGTGAGCCAAATATCAATTCGATTGATTCCATTGAGAGACGATTGGCTGAAGTTGTCATTTATCTCAAAAACCAGCGTCGTAAACACGGGGTTTAAGTATGGATAAAGAGCAATTACTGGCTATTCTCGCAAATGATGACGCAGGCATTTTACACATCAAATCCAAGCCATCCCCTGCATCATCCGAAGAAGAACGGCTTGTTTCTTCCTTTGAAGAGATACAGGCATATGTTCGAGAACATGCCCGTGAACCGCAGGCTAATATGGCAGATATGCATGAATATAAATTGCATAAAAGACTAGAAGGCTTGCGTGCAGACCCGAATAAAGTTGAGAGCTTAAAGGCTTTTGATGACGATGGTTTATTGGTAACGCCCACAATTGAATCTATTGATGATATTTTTAAAAGCGATGCCTTTGGTATTTTAGATGACGGCGAAGAAAGCATCTTTAGTATTAAAAATCTTCCTAAAGTGACCACAATGCCTGACAACGTGGCGAAACGAAAAAAATGTAAAAATTTTGAAGACTTTGAACATCTGTTCGAACAGTGTCATTCAGAATTAAAGGAAGGAAAACGCCAGCTTCTCCAATTTTCGAAGGAGCAGCAAATACAGAAGGGCTTTTTCTTTGTTCTTAAAGGTGTTCTTTTATTTGTTGCAGATAAAGGGAAGCAGGAAAAAACTGGCGGTAAAAATAATGCCAGATTACGGTGTATTTTTGAGAATGGCACTGAAAGTAATATGTATCTTCGTTCACTTGCGGCAGAGCTTTATAAAGATGGTCGGCGGGTTACAACCCATGAAGATAGGCAGCTAGATGGCTTTGATGGTTTAACCGAAGAAGACCAATCGACAGGCTATATTTATATTCTTCAATCGCTCAGCAAAAAGCCTGAAATCCAAGCCATTCCGCACTTATTCAAGATTGGTCATTCAACGGTATCCGTTGAGGAAAGAATTAAAAATGCCGAGAAAGAACCAACTTATTTAATGGCTCCTGTCAAAATCATCTCAAGCTTTAAGTGTTTCAATATGAACACTCATAAATTTGAGCAATTGCTTCATACTTTCTTTGGCACTTCATGTCTGGAAGTCAGTATTGCAGATGATGAAGGGAAAATGCATCGCCCTAGGGAATGGTTCATAGCCCCAATTGAGGTCATTGAAACAGCCGTAAAAATGGCTATTAGCGGTGATATTGTGAACTATCGTTATGATGCAAATTTGAAAGAAATTGTTGTGAAGTCGTGATGCGTATTAAGAGGTATGTCAGATTTCCTGAATATGAGAAATATAGAAGAATACAACGCTACAAAACCGTAGCTACGTATCTCGCAATTTTTGTTTTCATGTATTCTCTCCCTTTTATTCTCTTGAAATATGGGAATTTTATATACCAGCCTATAGAGGCGTTAACTTCAGGTATTAGGCATCTCTATGCTTTTTCCATTGATGAAGAAATGTGGGGAAACTGGCTTTCTGAATTTACTGGAATGACAATTGAGTTGTTATTTGTGTATCTGATTTTCGATAAGATTACGAAGAGGCAGCAGCGGAAGAAAATAGAGCCACTGGTTAAAGGGGTTCTAGGGGATATCTTTGACCTTTTGAAAGGGCATACAGACTTTAATCATCGGCAAATTTTTGCAGAAAAAGATATTCAGAAGATTGAGAAAACGATGAACCGTTTCAGTCAATTCTTGTCAAATGAAGAGACAAAGCTGGTATATGACTGTGTAGATGATTTAAACGAATTACTCGTTTTTGGGGACGAATATCGAGGGGTAAAGATACCTGAAACAGGCTTATCGCTCTCAAGACCTGGTAAGCTAGATCTTGATAGCGTGAAATTTCAGTACATTCGTAAAAGTCGAGCGTTCACAGAAAAGCTAAGTCAACTAGACTCTTTAATTTAGAAAATCTCTTCGACACCCTTAAATCGCTGCAACAAATGCGGTGGCATTTTTCTGATTTCTTCCATTCGTTCATTTGCTAACTGCATAAATGAAACCATAGCCAATTCTTTGACCGCTGGCTCACCAACAAATGCGCAAAGTGGATGACTGGAAGGATTTTGAACGATGTCATATAACCGCATGAGTTCGTCATGAAGTTCTTGGCGTTCTTTATTAAATGACATTGTTTTCACCCCTTCCTATCTGAGAGCCGATTTTGAATTTTGATACCAAAGTTGTCAACATTGGGTTGCTGACTTGTCAACATTGAAGCCTGTTTTGGGCAGGTGCCAGCCACCTCATTTTATAGCCAGCTATTCCATCCTTTCTGGTGTCTCACTACGCTATGTTCTTAGTAGCAATATTTGCGTATTTGGTAGCATGGCTTTTAAGAGGCTGTGAGTGACTTTTTATGTCTGTGGTCGGTATGTGTATCGACACCTTATTGCGCTTCCTTAAGAAGGGCTTCCTGTCCATCTACACGGCTCCTAGTTTCCTTCAATTGGATGCCGATTTTTCTTAATTTGGTGTCGTAAACATTTTTTGGTTATCTAACCAGGCATGCGTTGTAGGACGATTGTATACCGATTACTTAGGTGCCGAATGGCTATTGAAAGTTTTCTAAGTTATTGAAAATAAGCTAATAAATTGCTATATATAGATATATATAAAGAATTTATTTTTAAGCAATAGTAATTTTCATAATGATTTTGAACCTATTGACAAAAAGGATTTTGAATAAATGATATTTAGAGGATTTTTAGGAGATGGATACACTCGAAAAAGAGAAAGAAATACTTATTCAACTAGTGCAATATCATAGAGAAAAAGCACAAGAATATTTCGACCAATATACAGCCTTATACAAGTCACAAATAGGTGATTTTATGAGTGAAAGCTCTGCTGCACATTCGCAGTTAGAGAAAGAACATCCTGACTTCAATTTTACTCAGGTGGTCAAAAATTTATTAGAAATGCGTAGGCTCTCAGAAGCCGATGCTCAACTAGCTTTACGATATATTTCCATCCAAATTAAGTATCATTCTTCATTAGTAGAAGTGCCGTCTGAAGACAATTATTCGGAGGGGCAATTACAATATTTTATGTCTCTGAAGAACAAGATTGAAAACCATATTGCTCTTTCCTTAAAAGGAGATGGCGAATGAGTGAAGTTCAGGAAGAAACGAAGCGCAGCGATAACTTACGTATTCGTATGTTTCCCAGTGAGAAGCAACTGGTTGAAGATATTGCAATTGAGTGTGGGTATAAAAACAATGTAGCTACTTTTTGTAGGCAAATCTTATTGCAAGAATGTGGCCTGAAAGAGCATGAAATACGTAAAGCAAGGGCCTCCAAAGAGCAGATTGCCCAGGAGATTGCAGCAGGCAATGTGATGCTTGTGCAGTTGTATAAAGCCGCTTCAGCATTGGAAAGGAGAATATCAGGAAACCATCTGACTAGAAAGGCTCAGGAAAACTTACAAACTGCTGAAACAATCATTGAAATGTGTAAGCAGGTTGGTGCTGAGTTCAAAACTATCAGTGATAATTGTGAGCAATTATTCGAAGAGGTGAAGGCTGCTCAAAATAATGGGGAAGATGGCGATGATAATTGGAGCTAGTCAAATTCCTGCCACCCCTTCAGAAATGGCAAACATCTTTCATCACCTGACAAATCATATTCTTGATGATGGGAAAGTTGGTGATAATGATGAGATAACCATCTTCAATGAATATGGTGTTGAAATGTCTCCTGAGGAGGTTAAGGAGATATATAAACATCTGTATCATCACGCTAAGGCTTCAGGTGATGATATTGCATTAAGGCATGCATGGTTTAATTCAGTTGAAGGTATTTCAGACGAACAAAAAGAAGAGATGTTTCGTCGTTATGAAGAAGAGTTTGGTATCGATCCAACACATAATGTTCGCATTAGGTTTAACCATATAAAGCCCAAAGAAGGTAAAGATACCTTTGAGGAACATGACCACATTACCTGGGCAGAACGTACTCTTGTGACCAATAAGCTGACAGGTAAAAGGAATAAAATTTCAGAAGAAAGTCTGTATGCCAGGAATGAAAAGGTCAGCCGTATTACGGAACATATGATTGGTCAGGATACAGTTATAGGTGCCCATTGTCCTTTTATCTTGAAAGACTTGTTTGACCGTGGATTAAACAAGTTTTCGAGGAAGTACAAGAAGGCAAAAGACCAAGCTGAAAGAGACCAGAATGTCATGCTTTACAGAAGCCTTTGCGAGGATTTTTGTAAGGCGATTATTCAGCGCAATCACAATCTTGCTAAAGATGGTTTAGCCTCAAAAGGTGAACTGATGTCGCCAAAACAAATCCGTAAACGTTTTGAGATGGCAAGTAATGTCAGTGATTATAAAAGACGCTTGAGGGTTTATGAGGATAAGGTTTTAGCAGCAAATAAAGCAGGTAAATCTACTAAGAATATTAAACATCCACAGCCCTTATATCAGGTGCTATTAGATAAAAATGCTGAGGGTTTGACTGCATTTGGAGATAAACCGAAGGCGAAATATAACGTTAAAATGATTAAGACAGCCGCAGCAGGTGGTTGGGATAAGCTGTTTAAAAAGAAAATGAAGGAAGCCTCTAATTGCTGGCGTAGTTGGGATAAGAAACAGAATTCTTTCAAGGACCACCTAAAGGATCATGGCTTTCTGATAAAAACTAATGCAGTTGTGGTGGAATATGAATCTCAATTGGACCAATGGAAGATTGGCCTTCTTGATAAGAAGCCAAAGAGACCTAAGGAGCCATTATATACTTTGCAGTTTATGGATGGTGAGGAAACAAGGCCAATTGGGTCTGCATTAACAGTATTCGGCACAAAGAGAGACAGGTTTGAAAAGAGATATTATCCTCCTGTTCCTAAGGTTGAACCAAATTCAAAGCCATCTGAGAACTATGTACCAGACAGGAAGAATATGACACAGGCTGAACATAGGAAAAGATTTAAAGAAAGTATGTACAATGCTTCGCAGAAGAAGCTTCATAAGCCTGAATAATTGATTTTCATGCTTGTTTGCTAATGTTTTAGCCTATAGACAATTTTACAGGGATTATTAAAGGCAAGGCATCATGAAGTTTACATTGAATGGCATCGACTATGATCTAGGCATCAAAGATGAGGTTGCTGCTATCCAGGCATTCTCTATAGAACTGGCAAACTTCATTGCTCAGAATATCGGTTATGCTGAAGATACATTTGATATTACTCAACAGGCTGCAAACGCTTTGAAACTGGATGGTAAGCCAGTATTTGATGATGCGACTTTCAAGGCAGTTGATGGTGAGATTTCACTAGGTTCATTTCCTGCTTTCTACGATTTAATTAGTCAGTGGGATAATATGGAAGTCGAAGATATTGAATTTGTAGAAGCGCTTTTCAAAGAATGTGTCGCTTTCATTGAAAAACGATATGACCGAGAAATTCACATTGAAGAAGATGACTACACAGGCTTCGTGAATGTATAGTAAAAGGCGCGATTATTAGGTTTCAAACTTTTGTGTTTATTTGTGTGTCAGAGGGAATTGTTCGCCAAATGGATAACGCTGACACAGAACTCATCTTATAGTAATATCTGAATCCCTCTCACGATGGTCTGTCAAATACCATCATGAATAACGCTCCATTTTAATGAGTAATCCAATGTTTGAACCAGAACTTGTCCATTCCAGTCTTTCCCAGTCAGTTGAAGTTGAGGGGCAAACAGTCGTTATTGAAATTTATAAACTGGAAAATGAATTGCAGTGGACGCTCGAACTTGTTGATGAAGATAACAGTTCGTTAGTCTGGGATGAACTTTTTGATACGGATTTTCTTGCTTTAAATGAAGCAAAACAAACTTTGGCAAAAGAGGGGTTATCCGCTTTTACAAATGCAGAACAAGCTCAACTTCCAGAAGAATACAAAACAAGATCTGACAGCAAACCATTGCCTAGCTTATCTAAGCAACTAAAGCAGCTTGATGATTTTTTGCTCAGCGAGTCTGTGCCTGAAGATTGTATGACACTGACTGAGCTTGACGGTTTTCTGGCTGCTGTAGTGGTGTGCCCTGAAATGATTATGCCAAGTGAATGGGTGCCTGAAATCTGGGGCAGTGATGAGCCAGTATTTGATGATATGGAGCAAGCTCAAGCCATTTCAGGCACTATCATGGCCCGTTATAACGATATCATTAAAGAGTTGGACGCAGATAATTACGGTCCAATTTTTGACTATGATGAGCGTACTGAAGAAACTCTTTGGGAGATATGGGCTGAAGGTTTCTTCAAAGGTATTTCGTTACGGTCGGATGCTTGGAGGTTTGCCCATAATGTAAAGGCGCATGAGGCCTTTAGTCTCTTTATCCGTCTTTTTGAATTAACAAATAAACCTGAAAATGAAATTGAATCATTTGATGGTGATGAACAGCTTTTAGAGATGGCTCCAGATGTAATAGTTCATACGGTATATGAACTTCACAAAGACCGTAAGAAACTAACTGGAAACCCATTTCAAGCAGCTAATCAGAACACACCCAAAGTTGGACGAAATGACCTATGTCCATGTGGTTCTGGTAAGAAGTTCAAAAAATGCTGTTTGCATTAATCAATGTTGTTTTGTTTTCGATAAAAGAAGTCAAGTTTTGCAAACTATGTTCACAGCGTAATGACACAGTTGGATTTGTAACCTATTTTGATTTTTTGGGTGATTTTTGCAAACTAAGTGTACAGCGTAGTGATATGGTTGGCATTGTTAACAAAGTTTGCAAAAAATGGGTAAAATTGTATGGTTGGTGAACAATAGCCAAAAATGTTAACTTCAACTTCCGAAAATGTATTATTATCGGAAATTGAAAACCATCACATGTTAACGCTCACATGTAAGCACATAACATGTTATAGCTTCCAAATAATTGTTAGCTCGACATACAATATTTGCAAACTTAGTTAACAAACCCATAAGGGTCAACACGCTGTATATTTATTTTGTATTTTTGGAGATGTGCTAGGTGTGATTGCTGGCGACCACACCTAAGGAAAAGGCTTATTGACTATAATTTTTAATGATATAACTTTTGCTAGTATAATAATGGAGTCAAAAATGTCTGACGATAATTTTCTCAAAGCTAAAGTTCTATATGCTCAAAACAAAAATATCTTTCACACCTTTGAAGCACAAGTAGCAGAAATCCTTGAGGATGAGAAAAACCCTGATGAATATTGCAAAATATTCTGTGACTTAATGGATTTAGTGAAACATCGTCGCTTTAAACGATACACAAACGATTTAAAACCTTCAGATGGAAGGCCTGAAGAAGCAAGTAAAATATTGGAATGGTATGAACATGAAATGAAGAAAATCGACCAGAAAAAGTCGAGAAGTCATGAGTCATAAAGGTAAAATTTGACCATTTTTTATTTTACATAACGTTTTTTCAATATAGCCTTCAATTTTTACCTGCATGACAATTTTAGACCTTAATCCGCCTTTGGTTTTAAATAAGGCCAAATGATACGTTTCGGTGTCAATGTCGTTACTATCCAATATCTCCTGTATTATTTCATCCGACCAAGGAAAACCATGCTCATCTAGGTAATTTAGAACGGCAATCTCTTTACCATTTGCTGTTTGAAAATACCTGATTCTAACGTCATCAGAAAAAAACCTTTCATATACATTTTGCTCCATAATAATTAACTCCAAAAAATTACTATGTAAGTATATCAAAGCTTAAACCTCGATAAAAGCTTTAAACACAATATGTTAACTAAGTGTGATTGCTGGCGACCACACCTAGGAAAGAAGATAATTTCTTCAAACCGACACCACATGACATGGCAACCGAGATGGCTGGAAATCCGCTCGTGAAATTTTAGTCTAAGACCAGTCTCAAGTGACTTCCCGTATAACCGTCTTCAATGCCTGAATCATTAAGCCTGCTTTCAAGGTATGCAATCCTGTCTTCTAACTTGGATATCTGGGCTTTCTGGTCCTCAATGGTGGCTTTATAGCCATTTACCTTTTTAACCACATTATTGATGCCAATAAGTCCTTCTTGGAAGCGATCAGACAAGTCATCATGCACGGTTTGACTCAGGAAGACTTTTAATAGGGTCATTTCGCTGTATGTTTTGACCTTCTGTTTCCTGTCATCACTATCCAACCGTTTCTCCCAATGACAGATATGCGGCTTCAAGGCTTTCCTTACCAAGTCTAGGCTTAACGGTTTTCCCTTACTGTTTTTAACACTGCATTCAGCCAAGAATTCAGTAATTTGCTTTAAGTCGTATCTCATCTCCTTACTCCAATTTAACACACGTCTTCCCCTGTATATATGAAAGCAAAAATGGAGATGCAAATTCCAGCCATCTTTTATTCAAAGAGTAAGACAGCAGTAATGCGGCAATAACCTAGGAATAATGGGGCAGTAAGGCATCAGTAATATAAAAATAAGGCATCAAAATCCAAACGCAGGGCATCAGATTTATCAAGTCATGTATATGAGTAAATGGTAGTTATACTTAAAATGTCCAACTAAGTATAACCGCATAATGCTAATATTCTATTTCATTGAAAATATGTGGTTATTTAAAATTTTTTGCCTGCTCTAATTCATTTCGGATAACGATGTATTCTGTTCAAGAAACAATCAGAAACAACGATTTCTGAGCAAATAACGGCTTGATTGATGATATGAATGGGAAATCGTGAAACGTGCTTTATTACGTGGTTTCTGGGCTGTTTTCACGACTGGAAAATCTGCAACGTTTTCGTTGAGTTCTGAAACGGAAACGCGCAACCTGTTTTAACCTGTAATGCCCTACTTCACATTTTTTTAGATTAAAACGAGTTACGCGCTTGAAAGGAGATGATTAATTTTACAAGTTTCATCTCTATCTAATATACTGATTTATAAAGCAAAAAACTATGGAAATTTTATCATGCTACTAGGTGTGACCGCCAGTAATCACACCTAGTAAACAACTGAAAACCAACCGTATGGTGAACAGATTGATTCATCTATTATTAGATGCATAATGCTCTGAACTTAGAAGGAGCTTTTCAAATGGTAGACTATAATAGACTTGCTGAACAAATTATACTCGAACACTCTGATGCCGTTGATAAATTTGATATAGAAATTATCAAAGCCATTGAAAGCCATCTCACCTTGGATGACCCTTCTGACGAAAATGCGGCAAAAACAATTACCGAAGATACTCTTGAAACTTACTATGCCATTCTTGAGCTAATGAAAGGCCAAGTAATTCAACGCTTTGACAAAAAATTAATCCCTGATTTGGAGGCTGCAAAACTCAAAGAATTAGATAGCCCAGTCAGGAAGTGATTCACTATCTCGGCTATCATATAATTTTTTCAGATTTCTTATCATTCCAAGTTTTAAATATTTTACATCACCATCTAATTTCACATGGTAAATAGACGTTCCCATATGAGTACCGTAATAGGTCAAAACTTCACCATCAACTTCATCTGAGTACTTTCTAATCACCTTTTCCAATAGAGCTTCATCAAAAGGATTTTCAGGCCAAGCAAAATTCAAAACAATTACAGATGGACCGCCCTCAATCTTAACATCAAGAAAATCAACTTTTCCCTTATACATTGCTGAAAATAGGTCATGGAGATTACATTCTTTAATTATCATGCTGCCCTCCATTGATTAACCGTCTCAGTTGCCTCAGAAACCATGCTTGTATGGTGATAATCCTGACATTGGAGTATTGACCTGTATTCAAGTGCTTTGTGCGTCAAAAACACATCAAGAGTGCCGTTACGGAATAATCTGAAGTCTTTCTTATCGTCTTTCCAATAGCCAGATGCATTTGGATGACCTCTGGTGGCTTCATCTTTCTGAATATTGAAATATCTGCGCACCAAATATCCTTGTCTCTCAAGAATGGATGTGCTGACACTGATGTTTCGAATAAGTGGATCTCGAACCTTACGTTTGAATTCCGAGATGATTATCCATTCGCAAAAGGAATTGAGGGCCTCTTGATGTTCATTCTCTGAAACTGGGATAGCTGACAACAGTCGCTGAGTTCTGACCATGTGTTTCTTTAATGTCATCTCACGTTTTAAGACATCACGATGTTGCCAGGAATATGGGAGATTTTTCTCCAATCGCTCTTTTGCGTTTAATACAAAGCCGTTTTCATCTGCCATCAATAAAAGCATCATGAAAATTTTATGAGTCAAATCTGGCTTATCAGTAATATCTGTAAGGCTGTTTGGCAGATTATATTTTGCGTTTTTTACCACACCCCACAAAGGATGTTCCTTTACATCAAAGTCTTCAAAACCTTCTTCATGGTCATAGCAATCACAGATGATATCAACTGTTCTCTGTGCGCTTTCTTTGTCGTCTTTTGATAACGATTTAAACACCGATGTATCTATTTCATACGGTTCTTTTGGGCTTATTGATTTAATGTGATTTTCTAAATCTAAAGTGCCTGGGTCATTACAATCCTTCATCTCTGTTTATCCAAATTACTAGGTGTGATTACCAGCAACCACACCTAGTAAGGATAATGAAAAATGATAAATTATTCAATACTTATAACTACTTATGCAATAATTGCGTATTATAAAAACATTATACCGAGATTATAATTCGATTAGAATTTACGTAGATATTTATTATATCAGGATAGATTGGGTTATATTTTTATTATATCTATTCTAAATAATACCCCTTGCCTGTTTGCAATTTTTGGTTAGGTTTTCCCGAAGATCTAATTGGGTACAAAAGTTATAATAGGAATGAGATATGACGGATGCGAATTTTGTTAGCGCTGCTACAGAAATTCTCAAACAAGAAACCGAAACATTTAATGATTTTGAGAGAAATCTATCGGCTTTCATTGAGGAATAATTACCAATAAGTTACATCTGCCTGCTGTTGCTGATAATGCAGAAAACCGTGATGAAATAGTCAAGCAGCTGTTAGAGTTCTTATTGTATGTGTACACTAAAGACAAGGAACCACGGGAAAAGCCTGACTGGGATAAATGCATAAAGTTTTTTGTTGAAAAAGCTGAACGACAACCAGTTAAAAAAGATAAATCAGTTAACTTGAAAACAGACAACTCTACGGAACCTAAAACTTAAAGATGTTCCCAGGCTATTCCTGTATCTGAATGAAACTTCAGTGTGTCACGGTATAAAAAATTAGTTATATCCGTAATGACACCCGTTTTCAGATATTTAACTTCATGATAAATGGTTTCGTTAAGGATAAAGTCGATATCATGCGCGAAAATGTTTCGGTTTGCAGTTAATATTATACATATTCTGCTAACCTTTACAGGGTTTCCGTCTTGGTCGTGAGTATCTACTTCGTTGAATGATATCTGAAGACCATTTGGAATATCGTACTTTATTATTGTTTCCTGAATTAATGCTTCATTCCAAGGAAAACCATCTTCTTTATTGAAGTTCAAACACAGAATCGTTTTCCCAGTTCCATCTTTAAACTCTTTGAGTTCTAATTCGGTTCTGAACAATTTTTCATATAAATTATCTGACTTATTACCTTTCATTTTTATTACTCCTTGTATGGTTTTATTATATCAAACCGTATCAAGAAGCTGTTAGCTTTTATTTGAAATAAGATATTGAATGAGGCTACCTAAACATGGTGGCCTTTTTTATTCCCTGAATATATAGCCAGAAGCCTCAGAAATGAGCTTTACTGGCATTTTTTTTACGATATCTAAAACTCACCTCGAAGCTCTGCACCAAGCATATCTAAAAGAGTTATAACTTCCTCTGAAGCAACAACCATTTTACCTAACTCAGACATGCAACCTTCAAAATCATTATTATGATATTGATTTAGAGCATTTTTTCCGTGCGTATGGACACGATTATGTGGCTCTTCCAAATCCTTGTAGTGTTTGCTTTGAATAATTTCTGGCTCACTGACACTATAATACCATTTACCCAAACGACAGTTATGGTCATCAGCCACTTCAGAAGAAATTAAATTTGTTCGACCTAGAACTGTATCCATAATTTTCTTCTTGAAGACCACATGGTCAGATTTTGCCATTTCAACGACTTTAAACCGAATATCACGACGAGCAACTCGCTCAACCTGACCTTGAATATTTTCTGATGCAGCATCCATATTGTCTGAGATTTTATTAATTTCTGATGCATTATTGTTTGCCAGTTTTGCAATTTCAGAAACACTTTTACTTACCTCTGCTGAGGCTTCTTGCTGCTGCCCTAGGATTTGTGCAATATCTTGCATCTTATCATTTACGTTATCTACTTGAGATACGACAACTCGCATCTCTTCTCCAGTTTGGTTGATAACCTTACGACCATCACTGACTGAATTAACACCATCTTTCATTGAAATAACGATGGCTTCCATTTCAGTTTGTAAGAACTCAATACGATTGCGAATGTCTTCAGTCGCCTTACCAGTTTGATTTGCCAGGTTTTTGACTTCACCAGCAACAACGGCAAATCCTTTTCCTGCATCACCTGCACGCGCAGCTTCAATCGTGGCATTTAACGCTAGAAGATTTGTTTGGCTGGCAATGGCCTCAATCTTTTGGACGATTTCCCCAATTCTTTCTGAAGCCTCTGAAAGTGAATACACTTTATCAGTGGCCTCATTTACCGAAAATGTAATCTTCTCCATTGCAGAAACTGCATTATCTGCTGCATCCATCCCATTTTTTGCGGTCATGGAAACTTGTTGAGCTTCAGAGGCTGCGCCATCACTTGCTCTGGCAATTTCACTTACTGAAGCAACCATTTCTTCTGTTGCAGCTGATATGGATTGAGCGCGGTGATCGATATCTTGAATATCTTTAGTTACTGAAGCAATTGAAATCATTGCTTCTCCACACATAACAGAGATATCAACAACACCTTTTAATCTGTTGTAGGCAGCGCTTTCAAGTTGTTGAGAAAAAGCCTTAAAAGCCGCTTCAAGTGGATGTCCCCGTAAATCAATATCATGATATTTACCTTCGATAAGCAACTGAAGAGATTTTTCAATCAACAAGTTTCCATCTGAGCTAAATGTATCTTTCATATCTCTCAACCTACTAAATTGAACTGTTGTATATATAATTAATTATGAGATTCTAATGTATTCGTAAAAATACCTAAAATCTATGAATTATATTCTTTCTCACCAATTTAGGTGAGGCAATCCATTCGAAAAACATTACAAATCTATGGTTATGTTTTCTTGGGGGGATTTTTGTGATTGATAACATTGATACATACTTCACAAAATTAAAGGAAGCAGTAGAAGACTATTGCGATTCCTGCCTCTATAATGATGGTCTATGCAAACCTTTTGACCCTCAAAATGACTGCCAGCATATTTCTGAAGTCAAGGGCCACATCAATAACTTTGAAGACATTTCTAGCGGAACATAAACAGATACCCAATGAAGTGTATTGAAAAAAGACCTCCTATAAAGCTTCCTATTCAATGGGCAGCATTTGCTTGAAATATGTGCAAATAAACCTTGATTTAAAACAAAATTCTCTTAAAAACGGAACTTAAGTATGAAATTCCGATTTATGAGGTCATTTTTTGGAAACGCAAGAGCAGGGTAATGGTATATCAGATTCAGCGGAAACTATGGTCATTGATGTACCTGATAAACCTCAAATTATTAAGTCTATCTACTGGTCAATGCTGAGTTCTAGTATAGCCATTCTTCTATTATCACAATTGGAGAATATTTCTTATCTCCAAGCAGATGCCCCTTTGATTATTGGCGCATTTGGGGCATCGGCAGTTCTATTATTCGCCTGTCCAGACAGTCCATATGCACAGCCATATAATGTTCTAGTAGGGCATCTTATCTCTGCAATTATAGGCGTTACAGCCTACCAAGTCGTAGGTGAAGCAAACAGTATCTCTATGGTCATAGCTGTTTCAGTCGCAATTGGAATGATGCAACTTACACATAGTTTACACCCTCCTGGTGGCGCAACCGCTCTAATCGCCGTGATTGGTTCAGAAAGTATTCATAACCTTGGCTATTCATACGTTTGGATGCCAGTTGGTATTGGTGTTTGCATTCTCATTGTTGTTGCTTTCGTAACGAATAACCTTTTGAAAAAAAGAAGTTGGCCTTTGATGTGGTTGCCTGTAATTCGCGCAAATAAATGAAATGTAAGCAAAAGTAGTTGACTATTTTAGTGAGAAAACGATAATTAGATAAACTTATTTTGGAACAAGACCCCCTCTTTCAAATTCCGCGATAGGTTTTAGATATACCCCTTCCGTTAGGTTTTTCCCGTGTATTGAAATACCCTACCAGAAAAACCTCTCTTGATTACAAGGGAGGTTTTTTCGTGTAAATTTATCTATACCGAATGGGTTTTGTAATTTCCATGCCAGTGTATAGGAAGACATAAAAAGAACACTGAAAGATGATAAAACCAATTTATATATATCCGTTGCAAATCATCCCCTGTTTTCTAGATTCCAAATAGGAGCCATAAGCTTCTAATAATCCTATATCTACATAGTATAAGGGGGACCGAGTGCCATTTCTTCTGTATCCCTTACTCAGCAACACTTTTGACGTGATTTTAGCACCTGTCTGGCTTTATCAATTTCTTCCTGAGTAATCTTTCCATCAGCCTTATGTCGTTTGTAGGTTCTTTCTGACTTGTTGAAGTACTCCCAAATCTTAAGCTGCTTATCAGAATAACGGGAAACACTCACAAGGTATCCGTATACTTGGGATATATTTACCGTATATTTATCGCATATTCCGCGATATGAACTCTTTCAAAATTAATACAATAAATGCCTCTAATGCGTTAGGTGTAACTGGTAAAATTGGACATCTCAATAAAAGCGTTGCAAGCCTATTCAGTAATGGCCTTGCCTGTAAGGTGTAATAGACAACCTCAAAATGACATGAGGTTAGTCGATTTTGGGTTCACAAAATATTAAATCTGATTAGTCTGCCAAACAGATCAATTGGGTACACAAAATTTATAACAGGGGAAACCGAAGTGTCAGACATCAACGATATCAAAGCAGGAATTTTCAATTACGTTGAACGCCTGAAACGAAAACCTGACTTCCATCCAGACTGGTTTTCAGGGCTGTATCAAAAACTTGCTTTAAGGGAAATTGAGCGCTTCATTTCCTTGGGTGGCACCTTCACCATTGAAGAACTCGAAGTGCTTACTGAGAAGTGGTCATATCGTGTTGAGATGCCATTTAGCACGCTTGAAGATGTGGGAACCATCGAAGCTTTGTCTCAGAAGTACAAAGCGAAGGTTTCATTCAATCCTGAAACAACGATTGTTTATGCTGAATATCCTGACTTGGATTCAGCTTTGGATGCCGCAATGATAATTGGTGATGAAAAGAAAGAAACCATTGTTGAATAAATAATAGAATAGGCTATCTAAACACGGTGGCCTTTTTTATTCCCTGAATATATAGCCAGAAGCCTCAGAAATGAGTTTTAAGGGCATGTTTTAGGATTTTGTAGGCCAATCTACATGAGTTAATGAAAGTTGGCTTTATTTGGCTTTAAAACGTGTTGTTCCAAAATATGCTGCTTTTGCTCGATGTTTTCAGAAATCGCCTGGGAAACCGTATCATGTAAATCTTCAGGCATAAGGCCATTATCAAACATGGCATCAATTTTCTGTTTGGCATCTTCCAGGTTGGATATCTGGTTATCGTAAAATTCCTTCATTTCAATTTATCCCTTTTACAATTACCTGAAGTCCAATTGAGGGTATCTCAAGAAGAACTTCACATATTTGTTCATGAGAAAGAGGTTCTGATTGATAATCCAGAAGTTGCCTGTGCCAAATTGCATTGGCTTCCAGTTGAAATCTCTTTGCTGCTTCTTTACCGCTGTTACGCAAAACATCTGATGCTAATTCGTTCAGCACAGCTTTCGATTTGGATATCTCTTCACTTAGGTCATTGCCGTAATAGCCGTTACAATGCTCATAGAGGTTTGTGAGTAGAGATACCTTTACGCACTCATAGTAAATATTTGGATATTGTTTTTTATTGCAAAGATAATCATTAGCCTCTGCAATATTTGAATAAAACAAAACGGCGATAATCGCTGATAATCTTAAAAAACCTTTCATTTCAATTTCTCCTCAATTCTCATTAAGGATAATTGGATATCAACTCGGTTTTCAAGCTTCTTTCGAAATCCTAAAAAGTTGACAAACACCCATAATTACTGGGATGTTATAGAAAGAAAAATGTTTACAAGGTATTGTATTTAAAGGCGGATAACACATAAAAAGAAAATGTCAAACCTTTAATGAGGTATCAATGACTGACTTGATTTCATCGGTATCTAAACAATACTGGGTATATTGAAAACCTTGGCTATATCGTCTGATTATGTGTTTATCGTCGCTCATTACATTCGCTTTTGAAACCTGGAAATCAAAGTTCAAGATAGTTTTCAGTCTCCTTCTCCCTCACTCGGCAAGCCTCGTAAGGTCGAACCTTTAACGGTTCAATTCTAAAATTCAAAAGCTGCTATCCAATGAACGGTTATCCTCAAGGCTAACATCTGAAATACTGGTTATACGGGACGCTCATTTACATTCGCTGTTTTAGATTCCGAATACATAAACGCTGACGCTATCAGATAAATCAATTTGGAATTTTGGTTAGAACAGTCAAATTTGAGTCTCGCACGAGGTAAGCTAACAAGTATTATATTTATTAGTTATCTATATATAAATAATTATTCTTAAGTAGCGTGACCACTTCCCGTACCGCAATAAGTGCGCCTGCCCACAAATCCCGTACTTCCTTCTATCAGTCATATCCATTCAGCCATCTACTGAGTTATAATATCTAATTATTACAGTAATATAAATATGTCAGTGACTGTTTCCCGTACATCCGTGACGGTATCCCGTACAATATTAAAAAAAGCAAGCCCCAGTGAAGGAGCCTGCTTTTTCATTTTGCTAAACCTAATCTTGAGAACGGCTATGAAGAAGCCGCTTGATTAAGTTCAATTTAATGTATGATTTAATAAAAGTCAAATTAATTATTGTTTTTTATTTAAATTTTTTATATAGTTGTTATGCAAACCCTTACTTGAGAAACTATTATGGAGTATGAAAATAATACAGAATTTGAAGAAGTAGCTCCTTGGGAAGACCCTGAAATCCTTGCTCTTCAAGATAAAAATGAAACGGTTCCTGAAATCGTTGATAACAGGGTATATATATCAACAAAAGAGATAGAAGAAGCTTATCCTCATTTATATAAAATGGGCCGTGTCACTAATCAATGGACTGGTGCAGTTGAAGAGAAAATTTTCTTCCATACAAATGAGCTTCCTAAAAATATAGGCTGGCAACATTATGACCTGAAAAGAGCAGAGCGAAAAGCAGAAGAACTCGCTAAGAAACGTGCTGAAAATCCTCATTTAACGCACATAGCGGATATGTATATCCTGACATCATATCCAGCAAAACCTGGTGACGATCCTTATAAGCATGTATCTGTAGTAAAACATGGCAGCGGAACAGCCACTCACACGATTAAAGGTGGTTTCGGAATAGATAATGTTCAGTTGCCAGTTCCATATGGCAAGTACCCAATGGCCTTGATGTTTTGGATCTCGAACTATTGCATATCCAACAACACAAATGAAATTGTTTTCCCGCCGATAAAAGACCTCATGATTGAATGCGGCTGTGCTTCATTTCGAAAAGAGCGTCAACAATACGAAGTTCATCCAAAAGACAGAAAAGTCTTCGTGGAGCAAATGCTTTATTTGTTCTCAGCCCAACATAAATGGGAATATTTCAAAGAATATATTGATTGCGATGATAGAACGGTAATTGACCCACAAAAGCTTGTTTTCAATTTCACGGATGAGAAAATTTTCTTCTTTGATGAATATCACCACCTTGAGAAATTAGTCATTTCAGATGCTTTCTTTGCTCATATGAAAGCACATTATACCCTCATTGAAATGAGGCATGTAATTAACCTGACAAAAGGCAAAAAAGGTACTTTGGCCCTTAATTTCCTCGTGTTCGCCAGTAAGATTTATTCAGCACAGAAGAACTCAGTGAGACATCCTCATCAAGAGATGAAGAAGCAAGATTGGTACTATCACACCTATGATGACCTAATAGAACACCTGGGTTCTTCATTTAAAGAAGGCAGGTTCTTAAAAAGGCAACTCATTAAGAATGGTATCTTCGATTACATAAATTCAGACCCAACAATCCTCTTTTATATCGAGCAAGGTAAAGAGGTGAATGTGGCTGATGAAGTTCCATGTGAAGCCAGAAATATCAATTCATTTTATGTGAAGGATAAAGCAGCAAACAATTACGTTTATCAGCCTACGTTGCCTGATAAACCAATACAGAAAAAGAAGGTGGGGTAGCGAGTTTATTATCCCTCTTTACCCAAGTGCAGAGAATTCCTTTTCAACAGAGAGATAGGAAACAAATGAAAGATAAATAATGGAGAATAAAAATGAATAAAGAAAACATACTTAACAAACTGGAAGATGGCTTTATAGCGTCAGTCATCCACAACCTAGATTTACTCGGTATCAAAGCCGAATTAAGCAATTTTCAAGACGGTTTTGGACCATATCAAGACCAATACTACTTCGATTTCAAAACCTTAAACCAGGCATCGGAATTTTCTATCTGGATGCAGCCGTGGTATTTTGATGAACATGACAAAGACAGTGCAAATGAAGCCCATATTACTGTCGATGTAAGAAATCTGGAATTTCAGAGTGAATGGTCAATTGAGCTACCAGATGTCTCAGAAGGGAATGAAGAAGACAAGAACATTGAATGCATGACAAATGTTCTCAATAAGGCTCCTCAGATAGCAAAAGAAATTAAAGATTTTATTGGAGGGTGCAATGAATAAATACGAGAAATTACACACTTTGATATATAAAAAAGCATTTGATTTCAGGTTTTACAATTTACCAAACGGACAGGAAATCTTGGTTGTTAATAAAGCAGCCCCAGATTTTGTATGGCATGATGATAAACTAAATGATGTCCTCGAAAGTCTTGCAGGAAAGGAATATATGTTCCAACAGGATGATTGCCATATTGAAATATGTAGATATGAAGAACTTTTTGGCGAAGATACGCTCATTTACCATGTGTGTCGCATCAGCAATACTATATTGCTGCCAAAGCATCCTTCAGGACGTTTATTAGCCTGCTATAGGGAAGGTGAAAATATTGATATACTTTCTGATGGGACTGCTATTGAAAACTATGAAAATTGGCAAGAAAAATGCAAGGTTTCACACAGAAAGCGTTACGAAAAAACACCAACGGCATATAAAGTTATAGAGTAAAACCTCTATCTCTAATCCGTTGGCAGATATCTTCATTTGCCAATTTTAGAAACCATTGAAGTTGGGCACCTCCTAGAGGTGTCCTTCCTGTTTCCTGAAGGAATTCATTAATCTCATGAATTCCCCAATCGGGTTCAAAAATAAGTTTATTATGAACTTCAAAAAACAAAGACAGTAAATCAATTAGCTGCTGGAAATTCTCATGACGTATTTCAAAGTTTGAAGGATCAGGTTCCTTGTCTTCACAAATAGTAGTCAGCCGTTGCAGAAAGAAATTGAAAGCATCAGCATTTTCTGCATCAAGAAAAACTTCTCTTAATTGCCGCTCATCCATTTACTATACCTTTATTCAACATATCACTTGCACATGATATTAAAACTTATGATAGTGGTGTCAAGCAGACCTGCAAATGAGAACTACATATATGCCAAAGAAATCAAAACTTCTCCCAGGTGAACGTGGAAGCGACATTCCACACCCAGTTGACGTTCATGTCGGGAAACAGCTCAAGTTAAAACGCACCCTTGTTGGCCTTACACAAGGAGCATTGGGGGAACGAATTGGCCTGACCTTCCAGCAAATCCAGAAATACGAGCATGGTGCAAACCGTGTGTCGGCATCTAAGCTGTGGCAACTTTCCAATGTTCTTAGTTGCTCCGTTGAATATTTCTTTGAAGATATGCCTGAAAGCGTCAGAAAGGACTTCCCTGGCTATGAAGGCTATTCTTCTGAAGCCGATGTCCCTGAAGAGGAGCTTACGCTTTACAGAAGACAAACTCTGTCGCTTGTAAGAGTGTTTTTAGATGTCAAAGACCAAAACATCAGAACTCAGGTGAATAAAATGGTCAAAGCATTGACTGGCGTAAAGGAAGAAGAATAAGGAAGCATAAGATATCGGTGCTGTTTTGATTTGAGTTGACATGCACACCAGAAAAGATAGATAATGACTATAGAAAATATATGAGGTGAGAACACCCTACTCACACACCAGTAATGGTAAAGTAGTCTTTCGAGGCGAAGAGATGCGGGAGTGCGGTTCGCGATTGCAGCCACCTTAAAACGGGGAACCCGCCATATATGTTCTATATAAGGCTCCATATTCGTATGGAGCCTTTTAATTTTTCGGTGGCCTTCTCGCGTTAAGTAGCGATCCATTTAAACGGCGGTTATCAACTTTACTTTGAGAAATCGGGTAAAATGAATTCACGATATAGTAACCATCATCATCTTGGGTAATTTCAACCGCTACAAGAAGCTTGTGGTTTTTCAATGATGGCAAGCCTCCAATAATCTCAATTTTACCCGTATTGATGAAATCATCTCGTATATATAAGGGGTTCTGAATTACAGAAGCCACATGAGGTTCACAAAAGGAATAGTCATCAGGGTGGGACTTTAAGACGTGTTTATGATGGGGAACATCCATTTTCGTTTCACCCTCATCAAGTTCTGTATCTAAAGTTTCATTGATTATACCAACGCAAAGTGGACCGAAAAATAATTCAGGTAATTGATTCTTTTTCTTTTTTGCCATTTCCCAACCTATTTTGATTTCCAATATAACTTAATTGCGAAAAATGCTCCAAGTCCAGAAGACAATGTATGAAATTTAATTCAGGTTGACTCACTGTAAATTGTTCATCATATGTTCTTTCATGTACGAGAAAGAACTCCTAATGATTATTTACAAACCAGATGTATCATCACGCTGCCCATTACCCATATTCCTATATGCCGTAAGTGCAGGTTTTCCTAGTCCTGCGGAAGACTTTACAGAGAACTCTTTGGACCTGAATGACTTCATTGAACATCCAGCATCTACCTTTTTTGTACGTGCTGAAGGCGATTCCATGATTGGTGCAGGAATTTATGATGGTGATTTGCTAATTGTCGATAGAAGTCTTGAAGCCAAACATAATTCTATTGTCATTGCGTCGATCCACGGCGACCTCACTATGAAAAGGCTCATCAAACAAGGTAATAAATGGCTTCTTAAACCAGAAAATCCAGATTACCCAATTATGGAACTGGAAGAACAATCACAAATCTGGGGTGTCGTTAAAAACTGTATGCGTGACCTGGAGAAATAGGTTGAGCATAATCTTTGCTATCGTTGATTGTAATAATTTTTATGCCTCCTGTGAACGTGTGTTTGAGCCACATCTAGAAGGTAAACCGATAGCGGTTCTCAGTAACAATGATGGCTGTGTTATTGCACGTTCTAATGAGGTGAAAGCCTTGGGCGTAAAAATGGGTGAACCATACTTCAAGCTGAAGGACAGAATTGCCAAAGATGGCATCATTATCAGGTCATCCAACTATGCCCTCTATGGTGATATGTCCAATCGTGTAGCCTCTGTTTTATCGACATTTACGCCAAGTATGGAAACCTACTCCATTGATGAATGCTTTCTTGATTTAAGTGGCTTTGAGCATATCAACCTCACTGAATACGGTCATGAAATTCGGCATAAGGTAAAACAATATACAGGCATCCCAGTTGCACTTGGCATCGCCAGGACTAAGACGTTATCCAAGATAGCAAACCGATTGGCTAAGAAGTCTCAGAAAGCCAATGGTGTGCTTGATTTATCCAATAATGAACAATGGGTCCAGATAGCTCTGCAACGCACAGAAGTAGGCGATGTATGGGGGATTGGCAGACGATATGCCAAATGGTTAACTGGAAATGGTGTCCATACGGCATGGGATTTGGCTAATGCTGAAGATGGTTGGATACGTAAAAAAATGGGAGTTGTTGGCTTACGTACTGTTCATGAACTCAGAGGCATCAGTTGTGTAAACCTTGAAGACTATCAGCCAGATAAACAAACAACGGCTGTTACCCGTTCCTTTGGAAAAATGCTGTCTTCCCTGGAGGAATTGGAAGAAGCCATTAAAACCTTTTCTTTTAGGGCTTCAGAGAAGATAAGGCGTTCAGGCTTAGTCACACATCAGATTTCTGTTTTCGTGCGTACAAACCCCTTTAGAGAGGATTTGGAGCAGTATTCCCAGTCGGTAACGGTTGGCCTTACTCGATATACCAATGACACAAGGGAAATTATGAAAGCTGCTTTATTAGGTTTACGGAAAATCTATCGTGATGGCCTTAATTATAAAAAGGCTGGAATTTTACTACTGGATTTAATGAAAGCAGATATGGCACCCAAGACATTGTTTGACGTAAACCAACCAGAAGACGACCGTTTAATGAAGGCATTGGACCATATAAATAATAAATTCGGTCCTGGCTCATTGGCATTGGGTCAACTTTGTAAAAAGAGAACATGGTATATGACACAGAACCATAAGAGTCCATCATATACGACTAATTGGAATGAATTGGTACGGGTAAGATAAATAAAAGGCTCCGTAGTCGTGGAGCCTTTTTCATTCGGAAAATAAGATAACTTTTGCAAACAATAGTATTAATCATTGTTTCCAGGCCGCACCATTGCGACCTTTGTAAAATATTTTATCAAATTTTTATTGCCTGTAAAAGTTAAATAAAAAGGCACCAAATTGTGCTGTATTTATGAATAGCAACTTTTCTTTATGTATATTTCATCCCTTTGTTTCTCGGTTATGGAAGATAATTTGGATTCAATAAGGTGAGCCTCAGTAATTACCTGTAAAGCATTCAGACTGTTTTCATCCATTGCATGTTCAAACAAGGTCTTTCCCTGACTATCTACCGTTGAAGCCAAACCATCAGTAATTCGTTTACGTATTTCTCTGTATTTAGAGGTGTCCCCTTTTCTAACACTCTCTTCAGCCTTCATATTGAGTGAATGGAGTGGAATAGTCATTTTCTTGATTAAATCTTTTTTATCTTCATCTCTCTTTAAAAAAGCATATGAATCCAATACTTTTTGGTGGTAATTTTCATTGTTAATACCAAGGAAATTAAGAGTATCACCCCTTGGTAATTTATCTGCCATATACATTTTGGCTATGGCATCTTTCGGTAATTTGGATAACGTATTTTCAACAAGCAACTGTTTAAAATCTTGTTTGAAGCTTTCAATATCTACCTGTTCTTCTTTAGTATCAGCGCAGAATTCATTAATGAAAATTTTTATAAAATTATCGCTAAGTTTATTTATTATACCCAGTGAATTATCGGTTATTAAATGAAAGTTATCGTAATTTTTATTTTTAATACAACGCCTTAAAAGGTTTAATTCTCCTAAACCTTTCTTTAAATGCTCGTAAACTTTCAAAAACTCTATAAGCTTATGTACTTCATTATGCTTCCCTTGCTTGTTGTACTGTAAGATAACATTTTCTATGGTTTCTTTGCTTTCGGAACCGTTATTTGTGAACTTAAATAATTCAATAGCTGTTTTATACATATCAAAATATCCCCCATATAATAATTATGTATAATATATTGCAATGAACAAACGAAAGTTTAAAAAACAAAAAGGCTCTCATAATAAAACAGGAGAGCCTTTTAAATGGGTGTGTGTGTAAAAGTCTATGTCATTTTTTTTTGGACACTTAATTGTGCCAGTCAAACAACATTTATATAATTATAAATACAATAAAAGCTGGATTTGAGCAAGGTGTTTTTATATATTAATATTTATATGTAAACAAAATTATTAAAGTAAGGAACAAGGAGATGAAACATATTTATTTAATTTGGGGGCTAGTTATATTTAGTTCATTTTTTATAGAAAATAATAAGGCTATAGCAGCGGATTCAACGAGTTATGGTGCGGTTGATGTACCTTGGGAAGAACCTACTGCAAAGAGAGCTAGAACTGCTGATTTCGCTACAAAAGCAGGAAACGGAGTAGAAGATATTACAAGTTCTACAATGACACTTTCTAATGGAGAAGAACTAAAAATTGAAGGTGGAGGCGGCGCTGCATGTGAAACAAAATCATTTAGTGGTAGTGCATCAAAGCGTTTGCCAAGTGGATGGAAGTGCAATAGTGGAAATGGTAATCATTATATTAGTCCAGGTAACGCATGTGGAGCTGGATATACAAAAGTGACTTTGCTTAGTGCGTCCTACAGACAAGACCGTGTTGGAGGATATGAATATTGTAGAACTTATTGGAGCGATTTATGCCAAGAGCAATGTTAACCACTCATTAAAAGCATGAGAAGCACCCTGTAGGGGTGCTTTTTTTATTGTAATTTTCCAAGTGTTTGTTTCTTGCATATAAAATAAATACCTTAAGTATATAAAATATATTTAAGAGGTGACATATGAAAGAAAATATGACTGAAAAAGATAGAATGATGTTGGAAGGTGTAACAGAAAATATTGAAATTGAAGGTAATACAGTCACAATAAATGCATTTGGAGAAGCTCTTGCATTTAATGGCGCTACCCTGCCTGATTCACATCATGATTCCATTGGAGACAGTATTGCCTTCAATGTAAAAGACAGAATTCTAAATGGATTAAAAATATTTGCATATGGTACTGCATTACCTGTTGGGCTTGGCCTTATATTTAGTCCTGTAAACATGGGACTTTTTGCGGTAACAGGCGCTACTTTAGCAACTGTTGGGACAGGCGTATATGGTGCTTATAAGGGTGTTAGGAATTTTAAGCTGCAAAGTGAGTTTCCAAAAGAACGAGTGGAGGAAATTCAAGAAAGTGTTGATACATATTTAACTAAAGAAAAAGAAGTAGAAGCCGAAAATACTGACTTTGCAAAAAGAAACACGAGGGCTTTTAGAAAGCAAATGGCTGCTGAAGCTGCTGCATCAGATGCAGAACGTGCAATAATACTTGAGGTAGACAACCCAAAAACAACGCATTTGCCTGAACCTGATGCTGTTCCTGATAATCAATATGGTTCAATGAAAATGTAGATTTATTGTCAGTACCACTTTTATAGTTATAAAAAATATGTTTAAATTCTACCACTTTAATATGTGGCTGGAGACTTTATATTTATGTCCGATTTCGAACTCATTAAAAAACACAAACTTTCTAAATTATCAATTCCAGAACTGGAAGCTGTGACATCTGAAATTGCAGCATTTATCGAACATAAAAAACAAGATGAAGCCAAGGCTGCAAGAGAAGAAATCGAGAAAATGCTTGCTGCGAGAGGACTTTCTGCTGAACAGGTTTTCGGTTTAAACCCTGCTAGAACAGCAAAACAATTTAAGACCTCAACTAAAGCTACTAAATCAAAGAAAAAGAACATATCAGGCCGTGGTGCTGCGCCAGTAGCCCCTAAATACATCAACCCCAACAACCTTAATGAAACCTGGTCAAAAGGAAGAGTCAAAAACTGGGTGAAAGCAATCTGTGAAGAGCGCGGCATCACAAAAGAAGACTTCATGGCATCTACAGAATTTCTCAATCCTGAGCATCCTAATTATGATGAGTTCGTTAAAGCCGCTGAAAATAAATAAACGAACTCTATAAAATTTATCCAACGAAGGCTTTTCGTTAATAAATATTTTCATACGAATTGGAGGAAAATATTTGACGATTACGATGGGTTAGGCAATGAAACCTCTTCGTAATTTTCTATATCTTTTTCAAATTCATTTTCATATGTATTCTTAGGTGGCCCATATCTTACAGAAGCTAGATAGACAGTATTTTTTCTGAATACATATGTCAGGGTATAATCATCCATATACAAATATTGGGCATCATGAATATCATCACCACCAGGCTTCGGATTACTTCCGCTCTCAGGGAAGTCTGACAATTGCTCAATGGCTCTTTTGATATCGTTTCTGAGTTTATCAGCGGCTTGTGGGCTTTTTGCAGTTTCAATTAAATAGTCTAACTGATTTAGGTATATTTCTTGAAATGTGGGTGTAGGAACGACAGGATAACTCATTGTCCTGCCTCATTTTTTAATGCTGCATCAACCTTAGCATCTGCTTGAGCAAGCATTTCGTCTAAATCGACACACTCACCTTCTCTAGCTTCTTTAACACCAGGGGCATCAATAAGAATATTGCCGCCTTCTTCTTCAAGGTATTTCTTTAATGCGCGTACAACGACCCAAGTTCGGTCTCTTTCTGTAACTTCTGCAATTGTGTCAACGTCATCTAAAATATCGCTAGGAATACGTAGGGAAATTGATGCTTTACTCATAAAAAAATTCCTTTAAAAAATGTGTATTACAATGTAATGCAGCGTAATGCAAAAATCAAGCTTTTATTGATTGCTTAATAAAAATTTTCATACGATTCGAATAAAAAATAATTCCTGAAACCTGTTTGTCAAAATGTGCAAACAGGTTTTTGTTTGAATTTTTCACGATTTCCTAGTTTCTAGATAACATTCTTGCGAATAGCTGTTTTTTGCCGTTTTTTGTGCTCCCAAAAATGAAAGCTGTGTTTAAGACGATAGTCCTTTTTATTTAAACAGGGCTATTACGATGAATACAAAAAATGAATTTGATGAAGAAGCGTTCAATAAAGAAATTGAAGAGAATGAACCAATTGACATCAATGAATGTTTTGAACGCTTACACGACAAGGATGTTACTGAATTAAAGCTTCAGTATGCCATCGACTATGTTGTGGACTTAATGGAAAATTATGGTGAGCATTTTATCAAATACGGCAAAGACACCAAATTGGTTACTCTTGAATTTTGTACAGATGATGAAGAAATGCAGCATCCCTTTGACTGCACGGCAGAAGAGTTCGAGAATGATTTATCTGTTCGCTTAAAAACATATTGCACCTTCTTCGATTATATTATCCACACAGAGACATACAGAAAGCGATATCAAAGCCGATATAAGAATAACTTCATGCCTCATTGTTTTGAGGATGGGGCGCTGATGAAAAATGCCTTTGTTCCAGGCTTTGATGCTATTTATCGAAGTTTACATGAGGAGGATGGCTTTCTCATTCCTGCGTTTAAACGCCAGTATGATAAAATTGAGCCTGAGAAACGCTCATTCGTTTTTTATATGCTGCACAAGTATATGAATAATATCTTCTCAGATATGGAAAACCGTCTGCAATATTGCCTGTTGGCAGTTTGTAATGGCATTGAAGAACGTGAAGATTTTCCAGAGAATTTTTCTGTAGATATTGATACAGGTGTTCTTCATAGCGAAGAAGAAGAGGATGAGTTCACTATGAAGCGGCGAGACCTCCCTCTTGATGTTCCCGCTTTTGAGACATGGTGATGACATTCTCATTCGAGGAATGCCTTACTATTGCCAATGATGAAACCTGTTCTGAAAAGCAGGTTTCTGAGGCTCTCAAGTGGATTAAGGTAGACCTGAAGAAATCATGGGAGATAGATACCTTCTTCCAGGTTTCCAGTTATGTGTTTCGTTGTTATGTCAAAAATACGTCCAAGGTGACGATCTTCTTTGCTGATGACGAATTAAATCTCTCAATACCAAGGGAACAACTCAAAGCATATTGCGGCTGTTATCAGTTTCTTCAGCAACTCAAAAAATAATGCTCCTAAATATTAGTGATTTCTAATAACTGGTAAACGTAACAGGGTTATTGAGTCGCTTTGCATTTGATAAAAATGGAATAAAAGTGCAGGTGGGGAATAGGGTGTCCAGTAAACAATTAGAAATACTTTCAAAACGAGAAAGAACATGTCTGGAATATGCGGCTAAAGGTAAATCTGCCAAGGAAACCGCTCGTGATTTAGGCATCACCCATCGCACTGTTCACTTTCATTTAGAAAATGCACGCAAAAAACTGGAAGTCGAGAAAACAATCCAGGCAGTCGCTTTGCTTATGGCAACAGGAGAGTAACCTAAACCCTGTTGTCTGCATGGGGCTGTTTCACAATACATTTTTAAAATTTACCTGTCTCATTTCTACAGGGGTAAAATCTTAGTATCGGGGATCTAAACAAATATGAGCATACAAACACTTCATACAACAGACTATGAAAAATGGTCTGTGAAAAAACTTTCAGGAACCGTGAAAGAAGTTGGGAACTATAGTTCTGACGGTGATTTAGGTTCTTTGATTATTGATAGCACGGTTCTCGGTCCAATGGCTGTTGAAGACACTCAATTACGTACTTTAAAGCCTGGTAAAAGCGTTGATATCTATTGGGTTGAAAAGAAAGATGTCAGAGTTGTACAACGTGCAATACTTTACAGTGATGATGGTTCCGTTGAACTGGATGTATGGTCGGAAACTGATTTATTTGGGGCTATAGTCAATAAAACCAAATCAGAAGCCACCCAACTCCTTGCCATGAGTATTCCTGCTGTTGTTATTGTTTTGGGCTTCCTTGGCATTGCAATGGCCCTTTATCAATATATGGTATCAATTCCTAAACTGAAGAAACTCGGCCTGGAAATTAAAAACGTAATGGAACAGGATTTCCAAAAGTCAATTTTAGCCAAAGCTGCGTAAACGAACGAATAAAGAATAAGGCTCCCTGATCTGTTGGGAGCCTTTCTTTTATTGAGTATTGTATCAACACGCTACTCCCTAACTATGTTTACAACTGTATCACTACAGTCTAAAAGAATCTTAGGGGAAGTCATTAAGGGGTAGCGTAGTGAGTCAGAAGAAAAAATACGATATTGGTGTCATGAAATCGGAACTCGCTGATGACATGACATTATCTGAGAAACAAAGCCTCGCAGCAGCCAGAACTAACGAAATCAAAAAGAAGAAGATGAAAGATGAAGTGCATCTATTCATCAAATATCGTCGTCGCAATGGCTTAAAAGTAGGAATGAGAGAAGCATCTAGGGTTCTCCAATGTTCAATTAACTCAGTAAGGAAATACTGGCTTACCGAATTTGATTATCCAATTGAAGATGGCCCTGAAGAAGGTTGGAAATACAATCGTCATGGCGTAATTGAACCGATTACAGATATTGGTTCCTTAGATGATGATAGTGATTTCTTCACTGTCAGAGAACGCAGATTGCCTGATTTTCTTGATGACACTAACGAAGTCAGGAAGCCAATTAAAAAGAAGAAGAAACCTAAGTCAGAACCAACAGCATTTGAAAAAGCATTGGAAATGCAGGCAGCAACGCCAAATGCGCCCACCTATTTCCCACTTTCATTATTGGAAGAACTGGAAACGGTTTCAACAATCACTATTGAAATCCAGGAACGCAAAAAACTTGATGCTTGGTTATATAGTGATGACGACAGCGTAAAAAATTATCTACGAGAAGAAAGTCATCCATTCACAAAGAAGGAATTAAAAGCTTTCCTCAAAGGTCGCCCAATCAGCATGAAACGAAAGGAAGATGCTGATAATAAGTTTTTCGTCAAATATTACATGAACCAACGTTTAGAAGACGGTAAATGGGAGTATTGCAGGCTTGAATATGACAGGCTTTTAAATTGTGTCGAAAAACGGATGGAATTTACCCGTAAGTCTATTCCATATCAGAAAATTGACCTTGTTTTTGACATTCAGCCAAATGGCGAATTGAAGCTAAACAAGATGCTTACTGACGGTGACTATACCAAAGCCTTTTTCGGCCCTGAGATGGAGTATTATCAACCGTTATCTGAAGAAGAAGCGTATAAAGCTTCATGGAGAGATAAAGAGACAACTTCTGAAGAAAAGCAGGAAATCCTTTTTAAAACAGGAT
Source organism: uncultured Thalassospiraceae bacterium (assembly GCA_965368165.1). GTDB lineage: Bacteria > Pseudomonadota > Alphaproteobacteria > Rhodospirillales > JAPHRK01 > JAPHRK01. The sequence continues at coordinate 135,533 of CBDULT010000007.1, forward strand.
GGCGTAAATACCTTCTCGATACCCTCGATATGGATTTCATTTATGAACTGTATGAAAAAGCAGGTCATAAGAAACCTCAACAGAAGAAAAAATGAGAACCAATATGGAGAAGAATAATGTCAGTTGAGACATATAAGAGAGCAAAAGAGATTTTTTCTGAAAACAAATCTAAATTTACTGCATTTGAAGTTCAGTTAGTTGAAATGCTGGCTGGAGAGAAAAACCATGAGGAATATTGTTCGATTTTTTGTGATTTGCTAGACCTATTAAAACACAAGCATTTCAAGAAATATGTCTATAACAAAAAAGATGTCCCAGAAGAAGCTCAGCGAATCATTAATTGGTATGAAGATATGGAAGCGCAGCTTAAAGAATGGGAACGAAAGCAAAAGGAAGAGGCTAATCTAAAATAACAAGTTCGCCATCAACACGTTTGTACCATTCGGAAAGAAGGCAGGTCATTCTGTTGTTAGTTACTCCAGTATGGGTCAAACCACCCTTGTTGCAAAACAAGGAAATAAAATATGGGCTACCTCTATGGAGTTTTTTCCCATCAGGATTGTGTTTATCAATTAATTGTTGGATGAACTTATCATCCCAAGGGAAACCTTCGTTTTTCTGATGGTTTAAAACAGCAATATCACTGCCATTTGGTGTTGGGAAATATCTGACCTGAATATTTTCTTTAAAGAATCTTTCGTATGCATTTTGCTCCATAATAATTAACTCCAATATGATGAAATTTAATTATATCAAAATGCCATACCTAAAATATAGCTTTATTATCATGGTGTTGTAAGGATAACGGAAATTGAAAAGAATTTTACTAAGCACACTGATGCCTGCATTTCTATTGATGATGCCGATCCATGCAGATGCCGAACATCCATCTAGTTTTTCCAAGGCCAAAAAGCTCGCTGCGGCCCATTATAAAGGATTCGAGAAGACATTTTATTGCGGCTGTGATTACACATACAAAGGTAAGAAATTGGTTCCAGTATGGGAAAGCTGTGGCTATACGCCCAGAAAACCCGTCACTAAATCAGGTAAGAAAAATAGTCGTGCAGAACGGATTGAGTGGGAGCATGTGGTGCCAGCATATTGGTTAGCGAATCAAATGCAGTGCTGGAAAGATGGTGGTCGTAAGAATTGTAAGAAGAACAAAACCTTTAAGGTAATGGAAAGCGATCTTCATAATCTGGTTCCTGCTATCGGTGAACTCAATGGAGACCGCAGTAATTATCGTTTCCAGATGCTTGAGGGTGAGCCTCGTAAATACGGTAAATGTGACTTTGAAGTAGACTTTAAAGGCAAGAAAGCTGAGCCGATGCCTGAAATCCGTGGTGATATCGCTCGTATCTACTTTTATATGTATGACCGCTATAAACTGAAGATGTCGAAATCACAAAGAAGATTGATGGAAGCCTGGTCAAAAGAAGACCCTGTTTCAGATGAAGAGAGAGCCAGAAACCAACGTATTAAAACGATTCAGGGGAATGGAAATCCATTTGTAGATTAGGGTTTACAAAGGATTTAGGGGAATTTATAAAAAAAGGGTAATAGGACCACATTATAACATGTTGTGGCCCCCGGCAGCCGCAAGTTCTAACCCCCGTTTGGCACTTTCCTGACCTTTAATGTCTTTCAAGTCGGGAACCATATCCAGGTCATCAAGGATGGGGCTGGGTTCTGGAGGTGAGAGGAGTTGGCTGCCTTTGAAGTGATTGATCAGGGCCAAAAGGGTGGTGGGGGCCAGAATATCACTGCCGCCCGCCCAAGCTGCTTCTCCGCCTTGCGGGGCCGGGCAAATGAGGCCGCGCTCGCAGGCATTGGCATAAACGGCACTGGGCAGAACTCCCGTCACGGGAGAGACGGTGCCATCAAGGGCCAGTTCTCCAAGGGCAGTATAAGAGGCCATTTCTTCTGCGGGGAGTACGCCCATGGCGGTAAGGATGCCCATAGCAATGGGGAGGTCGAAATGGCTGCCTTCTTTTACAAGATCGGCAGGGGAAAGATTAACCGTAATCCGCTTTGGTGGCAGGGCCAACCCCAAGGCATGCAATGCTGCCCGAACCCTTTCGCGGCTTTCCCCCACAGCTTTATCGGGAAGGCCCACAATGGTGAAGGCAGGGAGTCCAGCAGAAAGCTGCACCTGTACCACAACCCCCACAACTTCAATGCCCTGAAAAGCAACTGTATTAACCTGCGCAACCATCGTTGTTCCTTAAATGTTCTAAAAACAGAAAAGCACGGAATGGTTGGGGGAGTCAATACTTACAGTCCACCTACATTCGACAACAAACATTCATTCGCCCCGTATGTAGGTGGTTCCTACTTCAGTTCATAGCCAGAAGCGGGCATGCCAGCTCGGAGTAATTGATTTGATTCGAGTATGCGTTCACAATTGCAAGCTGCAAGCCGCTCAATAAATGTAAGTACGGTGGCTGCCGCCGGAATTAGATAAACAAAGAACCACTTTTGGACATTGTTAAGGTGTAGTGATGGGACCAACTCTGCTCTTCGATAAATCAGCCATTCATTCCTTTGCCGAGCGCGAAGCGTATTGGCTTACGAACCTCTACAACATCAACCGTATCCCAACCCTGTTCATGGAAATCATGGCTGACCTGAAAAAGAAGCAATCCGACCTCCAACTATCTGCGAATCAGGTCCAACGTTTAGCGAAAAAATTTAGCCTGATCAACACGTACCAGAACATCCACCACAGTGAGGTTTGGTATCACGACCTTCTGGGTGAGCATGTACCCATGGACGGACGTGTGATGCTTGGCGGGGGGAAGCAGGTCACTTCTGGCGATGGCAAAAAGGGCATGCTGTTTGAAGAGTCGCCCGAAGACAAAGCCATGCGACGATGGACAGAGGGGCGTTTTAATGAATTCGAGGAGGGCCTTGCTGACAGATGGCGAGAGTCGATCAAGGAAATTGACCTTACAAAATTGAATCAAGCCTACAGGAAGTCTAAGCCAAAGGGACAGAAACCGTTTACCAACCTCGACCAATTGGTGATTGCCGTGAACCAAATGTGCGATGGCGAAGGTGGACAATACCGGTTGCTTATGAATGTGGTTGAAGAATTGGTGCCGGGAGACGATAACTTTGCCCGACGGGTGGGTATCCGCTGGAAGCTCCTTGGAAAGCCACTTATTCGTCAGTACGCTCCGTATGCCGTCTACTGTTTCGCAGTGAACACTTTCTTTGCGGTGGGGTTGGCTATGGACATGCTCAGCACTAGGGCTTCAAATGTCATCGACCTTCAATACCTTTATTACCTTCCGTTCTGCCGTGTTTTCACATCCGGTGATAAATTTCACAAACAAGTTGCACCACTCTTCATGCAGCAAAACCAGATATTCGTCGATCCGGTGAAGCTAAAGGCAGACCTCAAGATGATCGCCGACAAGTGGGACGAGACTGACAAGACATCCGGGACGGCCTTCTTCATCAAACACCCTTGGCGCGGAGAAGGCATGATCTCTGAGATCATCTGGGATAAGTGTGTTCCGAACTGGAGGGAGTATGCAGACAGGCCAGAACCCGAGCCACGTACACCTGAGGAGAATGCCAAACTTATGAAAGAGATGCGTCCCATGATGGATGCCATTGAGAAGCACGGCAGGAAGCGGGGAGATGGTCCAATCAACGACTGGGATGCAAAGCTAAACCCAGATCCAGTGGATGATTGCTAATCTATTTGCTTTGCTACGTTTGCTTCGGTTCAAAGGCGGTCCTAATAGGCTATCTCAGGACTTGGTCCGCTCTACCTTTAACAACAGCCCTTCTTATCTTGAATGCGACCTTATCGTGATATATTTTGGGGTTATCCTAGATAATACCAAAAGGTGTTATCAGGGGCATTATGCTCTAATTAAAATGATGGGTATTATTATTGCCCACAATGGTGAAGGCAGGCAACCCGGCAGAAAGCTGCACCTGCACCACAACCCCCACAACTTCAATGCCCTGAAAAGCAACTGTATTAACCTGCGCAACCATCGTTGTTCCTTAAATGTTCTAAAAACAGAAAAGCACGGAATGGTTGGGGGAGTCAATACTTAGTGCGCGTCTATTATTCGTTTGGAATGACCTTTATGGTCAAATTTAGTAGAGGCGCGGGTGACCGGGTCAAGCCCGGCCATGAGGGTAAGTGTGGGCTTTAAAGTTTCCCTTCGATGGCGTCCCAAATTTTGCCTTCCAGGCACGATCCATTAAAGCGGTTGATCTCTTGCAAGCCTGTAGGGGAGGTGACGTTGATTTCGGTGAGGTAATCGCCGATGACGTCAATGCCGACGAAAATTAGTCCCTGCTCTTTTAAAGCCGGGCCTATGGCGGCACAGATTTCTTGTTCGCGGGGTGTAAGTTCGGTTTTAGCTGCTTTGCCGCCTACATGGAGGTTAGACCGGGCTTCGCCTTCTTTCGGGATGCGGTTAACGGCTCCTGCGGGTTTGCCATCAACCAAAATAATACGCTTGTCGCCAGCCCGCACGTCAGGCAGGAAGGCTTGAATCATGATGGGTTCCCGGTAGAGCTCGGTAAACATTTCGAGCAGAGAATTGAGGTTGTCGTCGCCGGGTTTGAGGTGGAAGACACCCGCGCCACCGTTGCCGTAAAGAGGCTTGAGGATTATGTCTTTATGTTCGGCCCGGAAGGCTTCGATGGACTCCACATTGCTGGAAATCATCGTCGGAGGCATCAGCCCTTCAAAATGGGTGACGAACAGTTTTTCTGGGGCATTGCGCACATTGGCGGGGTTGTTGACCACGAGGGTATCGGGTTCGACATGTTCTAATAAATGAGTCGCGGTGATGTAAGCCATGTCAAAAGGGGGGTCCTGGCGCATGAGGATCACATCGACATCGCTTTTAAGATTAATCCACATCCCGTCACCAAGTGTGAAATGGTTCCCTTTTTCCCGGCGCAACTCTAAGGGACGGGCAAATGCGGTCAGGACACCGTCTTTAAAAGTCAGGTCTTGGGGCATATAATGGTAAAGCTTGTGGCCTCGGTTTTGGGCTTCGAGCCCCAAGACAAAAGTGCTGTCACCGTCGATATCTATGCTGTCGACGGGGTCCATCTGAATAGCCACAGTAATAGGCATAGGAACTCCCATAAAATAAATTTCATTTAATATAAAACGGAGGAAGTTTATTGCAACAGGGCAATTGTCTGAACAAGAGAGACTTGAAGCTAATAACTGGAAAAGGGATAGAAATAGGCCGTTGAGGCCTTGGTGAAAAATTTACTTATTTATTGCAACAATTGTTGGTTAAGCTCTGCTAGGAGCACGTTGATCTTTTGGCGGTCCAACTCGTTGTGGCAATGCTCCTGGTAATAATGGAAATCGGCAATGGCACCGTGCAGGCGTCCGGTGCGAGATTTTAAAAGCCCGGACTCATACCATAGTGAATATTTTTCAGGGCTGAACATCATGTTGGCTTCGATAACATCTAAGGCCCGGTCATAGTCGCTTTCTTTGAGGAGACGGGTTTTGAGGTTGTTTTGCAGGCGCAGAAGAATGTCTCGATTGCTGCAGGGTTGGTAATAAGAAGGTTTGATTTCTGCATGGTTGCCCTCAACCCCTTTAAGCAGGGCCCGCATATGGACCGCTTCAACTGGCATGCCGCCCGCAAAGGGGTCGAGTATTTTACGGAGTCCATAAGCTTCTAAGCGAACGAGGAAGTGCCCCGGAAAGTTTAAGCCCTCGGCTGTCCACCCAAGGTTACGGGCTGTTTGGATGAAGAGAATACCCAAAGCAACGGGGAGGCCACGGCGACGATTTATCACATCAGACATGAGGGCGTTTTGCGGTGAGTCGTACTCTTCCATATCTCCTTGGTAGTCAAATTGAGAGGCAAAAACATGTTGTAATGAAGTGACCTGAAGTTCCAAAGGGAGGACCTCAACCCCCGCTTCGCTTAAAGCGCGTTCAGATTCTTTTTTCAGGCTTTGGGTCAACTCATCTAAATGGGTGTAATGGTGCTGAAAACTTTCCTCCCCATAAAAATGGGCGGCAAGCAGCAACCCCATTTCAGCCAAATTAATCTCATCATCAGGTAAATCTGCCAGATGAGATACTTTATTGGCGATATCAAATCGATGGGTTACGTTTACAGCCAAAGGCTCATCCTCAATTTTTTAGGTTGCGGGTTTGGTTGCAGGTTTTACCCGTGCATAGCTGACCACTTTCTTCACGTAGTCAATCGCGCGAGCATGTGCAATAACCTTGTCCAATTCTTCTTGGCTTTGAGCGATACCCATGATGTAAACCACCTGATTACTGGTCTCCACACTATAGTTAATGGCGAAGACAGTATCATCAAAAGTCATGGAGGTTTTGAGTTTGGTGGTTATCCAGGTGTCATGGGTGAAATTGAGCACTCCGCCCCCATCAGCAATGAGGACCTCATTAATAACCTCTTTAGTGCCCTCTACCTGCCAGGTGAGCTTGATGGCGGTCTCGCGCATTTGTTCAGTGGGGACGGACCCGGTTAATAAAACGCGCCCTTCATAAACCACGATGTTGATAGATGTTGATAGCTTATGGTCAGCAGAGAAAAATTTTTCCTGAATTTTTGTGTGAATGGTTAAGTCACTTGAAGCAACTTTAACCCCTCTTTCAGAAGCGGCAGCAACTCCCACAGTTGCTCCCGCACCAACAGCGACTCCGACAGCCGTGCAGCCCTGGAGGATTGAAACGAGGGCTAAGATAGAAACAATAATGCCTATGGATTTCATGGATATTCTCCAATCTTAAAGAAACAATTTCTTAAAGCCTAACCCAGGAGAATTGATAAAGTCTAAAGTAAATACCCTGCGATTGGATTCAATCTGCAAATAATACAACTGCATCAAGTCAAAAATTTGGTCGCCAGGCGTCTTTGAGGTGAATAGGAAGCTTCCAGGGCATGACAAGCATGGCATCAAAACGGAGATCGCATTCGGCGAATTGGGGGTTTTGGCTGGTAAAGGCTTGGGCGGAACGGGTGATGCGCTGTTGTTGGGTTGGGGTTATGGCATGTGAGGCGGTTTGGTAATCATGCCGGGCTTTAACTTCGATAAAGACGATCAGTTGCCCTCGCTTGGCAATAATATCGATTTCCCCAGTTTTCTGTTTGTAGCCGTGAGCGAGGATTCGATAGCCCTTGACCCGTAAGAGCCAAAGGCACAGGGTTTCTGCAAAGCGTCCCCATTTATAAGCCTGTTGGCGTTTCTCAGACATCTTCCCGTAATTTTGCTAATTCCAAAGTTCTTTGATAGGCGACCCTTTTGGGAATTCCCGTAGCGACGGCAACCATTGAGGCCGCGTCTTTGACGCTTCCCATGGTAAGGGCTTCTAAAATCATTGCATCAATATCTTCTTCTGTACTTTCTTCGGCTTGAGGCGGCGAAACCACAATAACGATTTCGCCTTTTGGGGGGCCTTCCTGGGTATAATGGGCGGCAAGCTCTTCAAGAGTGCCGTTGCGCACTTCTTCAAACATTTTAGTCAATTCGCGGGTAACAGCGGCGTCTCTTGGCCCCAGTTCTTTTGCCATGTCACTTAGGCTGGCGGCTAAACGTTTGGCTGATTCAAGAAAAACCAAAGTGGTATCAACCTTCGAAACCTCGTTCAAAGCTCGGCAGCGAGCCCCTTTTTTGACAGGCATAAAACCGACAAACATAAATCGGTCGGTGGGCAAGCTTGATAGTTGAAGGCCTGTTAAAACTGAAGATGCCCCGGGGGCTGAGGTAACCCTCAAGTTTTCACGGCGGCAATCTTGCACAAGTTTATAGCCGGGGTCAGAAATCAAAGGGGTTCCGGCATCGGAAACAAGGGCCACGATTTCGCCCCGTTTGAGGCGTTTAATCAGGTCCGGTCGGACCTTCTCGGCATTATGTTCGTGATAGGACAAAAGTGGGGTGTCGATATCGTAAATAGTGGTGAGCTTCCCGGTGATGCGGGTGTCTTCACAAGCGATCACATCAGCCCCATGCAAAATATCCAAAGCCCGAAGGGTTATATCACGGGCATTGCCGATAGGTGTTGCGACAAGATAAAGCCCAGAGGTTAAAGGTTTAGCTTTTGCTGAACCTTTACTAAGAGCTTCCTGGTCGTTAGATTCTAGAGCAACTGGGTCACGAGTGTTTTTTGATAGGGGCATAATAAATTGATATCACGTATGAGTAATTCTTGGCAGGGCCTGTTGGCCGTTGCCGGTATTATTACAGGATCAATGTTAATGACTGGTTGCGAAAGTCAAAGACTTGGTTTGGGCAATCGCGAAGTGCGTTCTGTTGCCCGTGAGCAGGCCATAACGCCACGTCCTCCTTATACTCGTGTCCCGCAACAAAATCAGCAACAGGCTGTTTTCCCACCTTCGGACCGCCAGCAAGCCTCGAATCGACCCTTTGTGCCACGGGTGCAATTGGAAGAGGGGGTCGTGCGGGTTGGGCTGCTGTTGCCAACTTCAGGAACCAACTCCCGTTGGGGCCGTGATCTCTTAAATGCTGCCCAATTGGCTTTGTTTGATTTTGGTCGCCCAGGTTTCGAGCTGCTTATTCACGATACCAAAGGGACCCCGGAAGGGGCGGCTGAAGCTGCCGATCAGGCCCTGGAAGAGGGAGCTTCCCTTATTCTTGGACCTCTTTTAGCCACTTCCGTTCAAGCGGTTTCTCCTATGGCCCGTCAGGCCGGGGTCAACATGCTCTCTTTCTCTAACAATCAAGCTGCCTTGGCTGATAATGTTTTCCTATTAGGCTTTATGCCGTCGGAAGAAGTAAAACGGGTGGTTTCTTATGCGGCTAGTCGCGGTATTACTAACTTTGCGGTTCTCGGCCCGGACAACACCTATGGGCGAACCATCTTGCAGGCTGCACGGGATGCTGTCTCCGCTTCTGGAGGGGAGATTGCAAAAGTTTCCCTCTATGACCCCTTCCTGGCAGATTTTAACAATACCATTCGAACCCTCGGAAATTATGATAATCGTCGTGCTGATTTGCTTGAGCAGCGTGAACGCCTTGAAAATCGGGGGGATGAAATTTCTCTTCGCGCTTTGAAACGATTGGAGAACCTGCAAACCATTGGCGATCTTCCTTTCCAGGCCTTGCTGATTGCTGAAGGGGGCAAGCGACTTCAATCGATTGCGGCCCTGTTACCCTTTTACGATATTGACCCGCAAAAGGTTCGCATGTTGGGAACCGGGCAATGGGATGTGACAGGGATCGGTACGGAGCCTGCCTTGATCGGGGGGTGGTATGCCGCCCCTCAGCCGGAAGCCCGACAGCGTTTTATTTCCCATTTTAAAGAAACTTACGGGCGGCAACCTTCCCGCTTGGCAACCTTAGCCTATGATGCTGTCGCTTTATCTGCGGTGTTGGGAAGCCAAGGAAATACAGATAATTTCACCGCTTCTGTTCTGACTTCTGCGAGTGGTTTTGCCGGAAGAGATGGCATTTTCCGATTTACCAGCAGTGGCTCTAACGAACGCGGGCTGGCGGTAATGGAAGTCCAGAACCGATCTGTGCGTGTGGTTTCTCCTTCGCCGAATAGTTTTTAAATTGATGAGGATTGATAGGTGATCAATCCTCATTCAAATGCCTATAAGGTCTTAAGGAGTGCCCCTAAAGCTCCTGTGGTTTACACCGAATGATTGGTCGGCCACAGGCATGATCTTGTTTTTGCTTGCCACATTATTGCATGCCCCCTATATGACGGCCCATGACTGATATAAAGAAAAATCTTGTGGGCCTGAGCCGGGATGAGCTTCAGGCGGAGATGCTTGCCGTTGGGGAGAAAGCCTTTCGGGCCAAGCAGGTTTGGCATTGGATTTATCACCAAGGCGAAACTGACTTCGACAAGATGACAACCTTGTCAAAACAGGCACGGGAAAAGCTTGCTCAGCATTATGTGGTCGCCCGGTCTCAGATTGCGGAAAATCTCCTTTCACAAGATAAATCCCGGAAATGGCTGCTTCGCCTTGATGATGGCAATGAAGTCGAGATGGTCTTTATCCCTGAGGATGATCGAGGGGCCGTCTGTGTCTCTTCTCAGGTTGGGTGCACATTGAACTGTAAGTTCTGCAATACCGGCACTCAACGATTGGTGCGGAACCTCACATCACAAGAGATCGTCAGTCAGTTTATGATTGCCCGCGATACCTACGGTGAATGGCCGAGTCCTGTTGGCGAAAGATTACTGTCAAATATTGTCCTGATGGGTATGGGCGAGCCTCTTTATAATTTTGATGAAGTGGCAAAGGCTTTGAAGATTATAATGGATGGGGAAGGGATTGCTCTGTCGAAGCGGCGTATTACTTTGTCGACGGCGGGGGTGGTTCCTGAAATCAAACGATGTGGAGAAGAGTTGGGCGTTAACCTGGCTGTCAGTCTTCATGCTGCGACGGATGAGTTGCGAAATGAGATCATGCCCATCAATAAAAAATATCCACTTGAGCAGTTGATGGATGCCTGTCGTAACTACCCCGGTGCAAGTAATGCGCGGCGCATTACTTTTGAATATGCCATGCTCAAAGGCATCAATGATTCACTGGATGATGCAAAAGCTTTGGTGAAACTCGTTGAAGGTCTGCCATGCAAATTCAACCTCATCCCCTTCAATAGCTGGCCCGGTGTGGCTTATGAATGTGCTTCGGGCAATGCCATGCACCGTTTCTCAAACTATCTAAACGATGCCGGATATTCGGCACCTATACGGGTTTCGCGGGGGCGTGACATCATGGCAGCTTGTGGACAGCTTAAGAGCGAAAGTGAACGTAAAAGAAAAGTGGTTTCAGAGCCTATTTAATGGCGAGGTCAGTAAGACCGTATTTTCCCAAAATTTTAAGCCATTGAGGGTCGGTTCTCATCCTCTTTGTAGCCTTGCTAATAAACAGGTTCAACTCGCTTGGTTTTTGGCAGGTGAGAAAATGCCGAGTAAAAACCGAATGGTATGGTTGTGCTATGGATAACTTGCCCTCAAGGCCGAGTTTATTTGTTAAATAACGGGTTAGTGTAAGAGATATAACGGTAAAAATCCCGGGTCGATGGGCAATGGCATTTAAAATTGTACCATAATGGGGATAATCTTTTCGGATTAGTTTTCCGGCTTTGACGTGCTCGTCAAAGCCTTTGTAGTGATGTCCTAGGTTGCCAAGCAAAGTAAGGTGAAGTGTTGACTCCACTCCTTTGTATTGATGTAGAGGCTGGGAAATGTTGGTCACGATCACGCTAGCCCCCTTTTGGTAGGCATTACTCCAGAAATAATCCTTCCTATCGGCCATGCTAAACCATCTTCGATTGGCCCAGGGGACAACCATAGAGTCGCAATTCGCTGCGAGTTTTCTGTCGAGGCGTTTGCGGGGAATTACCTCAGCAGCGAAGTGATATTGGCCTCCTGAAATTTGGGTTAAGTAGGATGCTAAGTCATAGTTTAGCCCCTTGTCGATACCCGTTACATAAGGGGGTTCAAAATAATAGCTGTTGAGTGAAATTTTTTCACCAGCCCAAGCTGACGTAATCCCCCAAAGGCTTAAAGCTAAGCTGATGCTTGCGTTATAAATTAGTCGAGAGATAAAATTCATGAAACAAAGGCCATAAACAAAGGAAAGCTTACATACTAAAGTACGATTTATTGTACACAAATACAACAGTGGATTTAGTGGCGTGCTGTCATCGCTTTCGCCTTGCTCTGAACCTTATATTCCCTATACTGCGCGCCTCTAATTCTCCCATAGGATCGAAGCAATGAGCAACGTCAAAAAAGTAGTCTTAGCATACTCCGGTGGCCTGGATACCTCTATCATTCTTAAGTGGCTGAAGGATGTTTACGATTGTGAAGTCGTTACATTTACCGCTGACATTGGTCAGGGAGAAGAGTTGGAGCCTGCCCGCGCCAAAGCCGAGATGATGGGCATCAAGGAAATCTATATCGAAGATCTCAAAGAAGAGTTTGTTCGCGATTATGTTTTCCCCATGTTCCGGGCCAATGCCATTTATGAAGGCACCTATTTGCTCGGCACTTCAATTGCCCGTCCTTTGATTGCTAAACGGCAAATTGAGATTGCCAATGAAGTGGGTGCTGATGCGGTTTCTCACGGCGCGACGGGTAAAGGCAACGATCAGGTTCGCTTTGAGCTTGGTTATTATGCCAACAAGCCCGATATTAAAATTATTGCTCCTTGGCGTGAATGGGACCTGAACTCCCGTTCCAAACTTATTGCTTATGCTGAGAAGCACCAAATTCCTATTCCAAAAGATAAGCGCGGCGAAGCCCCTTTCTCTGCCGATGCCAACCTGTTGCATATCTCCTGTGAAGGTAAAGTTCTGGAAGACCCTTGGGTTGAGGCTCCTGAATATATTTATACCCGTTCGGTCTCTCCAGAAGATGCCCCAGACAAACCCACCTATGTGGAAATTGAGTTTGAAAAAGGTGACCCTATTGCCATTGATGGCGTCAAAATGTCACCAGCGACTTTGCTGACTGCTCTTAACAAATTTGGTGGTGACAACGGTATTGGTCGTGAAGATATCGTTGAAAACCGCTTTATTGGCATGAAGTCACGCGGGGTTTATGAAACCCCTGGCGGCACCATTCTTTTCCGGGCGCGTCGTGCCATGGAAAGCCTGGTTCTTGATCGGGGAGCCATGCACATGAAAGACGAGATTATGCCTAAGTATGCCGAAATGGTGTACAACGGTTTTTGGTTTGCTCCTGAGCGGGAAATGCTGCAAGCGGCCATCGACAAAAGCCAAGAAAGAGTCACCGGTATGGTTCGGGTGAAACTTTACAAAGGCAACGTCATGGTGGTTGGGCAAAAATCCCCTTATTCTCTCTATTCGGAAGAAATCGCCACCTTCGAAGAAGACAGCGTTTACGACCAACGGGATGCGGAAGGGTTTATTAAGCTCAACGCGCTCCGGCTGCGCCTCAGAAAATAATCAGGGTAATCCTTTAGCGGCACCGACCAAGTCGATTTTTAAATCGGTGGAAAGGTCGGTGTGGCCCTGTTCTTGCGGTAAACAATCTAGGCTAGCTTTGGATGGCGGTGCTTTCTAGGATCGACAGCGGATGGTGTTCTGCATTGAGTCTGGATGTCCGAGACAACATTTCTTTTTGCAGCAGATAGCATGCCAGCGAAACAGGCATGACCGTCACTTTTATGCCGTCTAGAACCCCTGGGCGGGCAATAGACTTGGTGAAAACATAAGCGTTGGCGCTGGGGCAATTCCCCCGGATGAATTCGCCCATGGACTTCGGCCCCTCTTGGGTCAAAATCAATCGCTCTTCCCAATCCATCTCGGCAACGAGCCAAGGCGACCCTAAAGAAACACTACTTTCTGATCGGCGTTCAAGACCAACGAGGTCGACCTTGCCGCCGCGCCAACTGGCATAGGCCAAATGTCCGACACTTTCCGAGCCGAGCCACTGTCCAAAGAGGGCGGTTTCAGCCAACCGGCCAAAGACTTGGTTTTCCAGCGATACCGGGCCAAAGAGAGAGGCGTAAAGGCAAGGGGTGGTCAGATAGACTTTAAAAGCAACGATTCGTTTGAATCTTTTTGCGTCACGGTCAATCCGCGTCACGCGTCGAATGAGAAAAGCCGATTCCAGGAAATCGAGATACTTACGCACCGTGTTTTTGGCAATTCCAGAAACCTGTGCCAACTCATCAATGCTCACTTCACAAGCCGTGTTGGCGGCAATGGTAGAGAATAGTCGGTTTAACTCCCAGACATCGCTGATGCCGCTATTGGCGGCGAGGTCTTTGTGAAGAATTCGATCAATAAGGCCGTCACGAATGAAGGTTGGGGGGGGGGTGCCCTCTGTTTTACTCATGATGCCTTCGGGGAAGCCCCCAAAGTTGACATAACGTACAAACTCTTCGTTGAGTAGGGTCATATAGCGTTGGTGAAAGGCTCGGCGACCTGTTTTTGAAGCTGTTTCCTGGCAAAAGAGTTTTTCTTCGCTGCCCCGTATTTGTAAAAACTCGACAAAGGTCAGAGGAGGCAGGACAATCATTTCAAAGTCGGGAGCGGGGTCTTTTTCGACATCTCGGCCTGTGAAAGCCGCTAAAGGCGCATCTGCTGAAGCTGCTGCTGTAAATTTGGTATTAGGGTATTTATGAACGAGGGCAGATAATTCTTCTTGCCAGCCCTTGGAATATTGGACCTCATCAAAAAAAACATGAAGCTGTTTGTCGGGGGTGTGGGAGAATTTTTCACAAAATAAGGTAAAGAGGGTCTCTAAGTTAGCCATCCAATAGCTCGGGGTCGCCAGAGAAACAAAAAGCACATCTTTAGGGGGGGTACCATTTTCAATCCGATGGGCGATGAGTTGCCGCAACATCACTGACTTTCCAGCGCGAAGAGGGCCAACAAGAAGAATGGCTTTGCCTTCGATGGTATCTGCTTTGAGTTGGAAATTTTCATAAAACAACCTTTTCGGCGGTTGTTTGAATTTTATTTCTTGATCTTCCTTGAGGGCCCACCACGCATTATCAAATGACAATCTGCGTTGTATTGTATGATTATCAACAGCATACATATTTTTTCTTTATATAATTATTTCGAAAACCTTTATCAATGAATCTTAGATAATCTAGGGAGCGTTGTCACTAAGATTAATTGATTGATCATGGTTTTTTGTTCAATCTATTGATCTTAATGTGACGAAAAAGGTTGTCTTTGGTCGAGTTTCGCGGCCTAATGCACCAATTAGGAAGGTTGGGAGAAGGCTTAGCTATATGGTTTATAAGCAATTTTCGATTAAGCTGATCGGAAAGGTAATTTTGGGTGCTCTTGTTGGGTTCCTGATGAATGGGGCTGTGATCGGCCCCTCAATTGCCGGGCAGTCTGCTGTGGTCTTTATGTACCATCGTTTTGGTGAGTCTGATTTACCGACCACGAATATACGCTTAGAGCAGTTTGAAGCTCATATAGCCGAGCTCACAAGTGGCAAATACAAAGTGCTGCCTCTTCCAGAAATTATCGATGCTCTGCTAGAAGGCCGAGAGTTGCCGGATCGAGCTATCGCTATAACCATTGATGACGCCTACCTCTCTGTCTACAAAGAAGCTTGGCCCCGGCTTAAAGCCGCCAATTTACCATTTACGCTCTTTGTTGCCACCAATCCGGTTGATATGAAGTTCAATCGCTATATGAACTGGGACCAGGTTAAAGAATTGCATGATGCTGGCGTTACCATTGGGGGGCATACCGCAGGCCATATTCACATGGCATCGGCGAGTGAAGAGAGAAATCGAAACGAGCTGGAAAGTTCAAAAAAACGGTTCCAAGAGGAACTCAATTTTACCCCAGATATCTTTGCTTACCCTTATGGTGAATCGAGCCTTGCTATAGCGCGTTTAGTAAAAGAAGCCGGATATAAAGTTGCCTTCGGCCAACATTCAGGAGCCATACGTAAAGATGGCAATCCTTTTTATCTCCCTCGTTTTGCTCTCAATGAAAAGTATGGAGACATGAGTCGTTTCACGATGGCGGCAAATGTTCTGCCTATTCCAGTGGATGAGATTTTGCCGCAAGATTGGCAGATAACGGACAACAATCCCCCCCTCTTTGGCTTCACCATTACTGAAAATGTCCCAGGCATCAATCAATTGGCATGCTACGCCTCCAATGAAGGCAAAGTGAAAATTGAAAAGCTTGGGGATACCCGGATGGAAATTCGCCTCACTCAGCCCTTTCCCAAAGGACGAAGTCGTATCAATTGCACCGCCCCTGCCGGAGATGGTCGTTGGCGCTGGTTCAGCCGACAGTTTTTCACAACGAAATAGCTTGATTTTTTTTTAGATTAACGAGTCGTAGCCCTTGCTTGAAAGAGCAGCACCATCAAGGATTGATAAATCGTTGACCCGGATGATGGAGCGTAAGGAAGAAACATATTCTTCCCCCCGAGCAGAATATTTTTGTAGGCCAACAGCAAGGTCATATCCACTAAGGGGTTGGCCCAAGCGGCGTGCTTCGGTGCGAATAGCGCGCAGTTTGCGATAGGCCCGGTGGGTGTTGAGGTTGTGCATATAAGCTTTTACGGCGTCACTTAAGCTTGAGAACGCCTTAACTGAATGGGTTGCGCCCTCGTCACGGTCCTTTGGTGCAATGCCTTTGTTTGATTTGTAGGTCCATTGACCAAAAAGGGCATTCCCTTCTTTAGCAAAGCGGGAGGTTCCCCAGCCACTCTCTTCAGCAGCTTGGGCTAAGGCAAGGGAAACGGGAAGGGTATCGACCCGATTTAGGAGGTCAGAGATCATAGGCCCAATAGCGTCACCTGAGTATTTTACGCCATATCGTTTTGAAATACCAGAAAGCCACAGACGATCTAAGCCATCCAGCTTGGCGTTTAGCCGGGCTTGGTAATGGAGACGCCAAAGCTTAAGGCGGTCAGCGCGAATTTCTTCGTTGGTTTTAAGAATAAGAGGAAGGACTGTTTTAAAGAAAAGGGCTTTACGTTTGCTCACCTCACGGATGTTGGACATCCCTTTAGGCAGTGAGGCAAGATAAAACCGAGGAACCTGGAAGGGTTTTTTCTTTGCTTCTTTAAGGTCATACTTCAGCTTGTCAAAGGTATCATGAAGATGGTCAACAGTATAATGAGTAGTTTTTGGGTTAGTCTCATCAAGACCCTTAAGAGGGGGAGCGTAATCAATAACCACAAGCGCGGGAGGCAGCTCAACCGAAACGCGAGGCGAGGCCGTGTTACTCGGCAGGGGGTTTGTATAAACCAACCATGAAAAAGCGGCAATACTCCCTGCTGCCAGAAAGAGGGAGAGTCGCTCAAAACCAAACATTCGCCGAAGCGTTGCCATCGTACCGTCGTTTGTTGTTAACCCAAAATGCGTGTCATCAGTATGCGTTGGCAATTCAGCAAACTACTGTGCTTCTGCCTTGCCGACCCTTGATCGGCTTCGTCTGATTGTTGGTAGGAACCCTACCCATGAAGAGGCCTAAATTACCTCTCTTCAAGTGCCCCTATTTACATAAACGTGGCGTCAAATACTAGTGTAAATCTGCCACAGTCAGGGGATAGTTTCACCCAAAGTTAAAGGGCGCCCTAAAGGACGCCCTCTTACCTATTGAAACCAAATTGTTTATTGGTGTTCACGAACTTCCATCACTTCTGGCACATAATATTTGAGCATATTTTCGATGCCATGTTTTAGGGTCGCTGAGGAGCTTGGGCAGCCAGCACAGGCACCGTGCATTTCCAAATAAACGATTCCATCTTCAAAACCATGGAAAATAATATCCCCCCCGTCTTGAGCAACGGCGGGGCGGACACGGGTATCGAGGAGCTCTTTGATTTGGGTGACGACACCGTCTTCGTCGCCGCCGTCGTCAGTTTTGGCTTCTTCTTCAGAGATCACAGGATTGTCGGAAGAGAAATGGTCCATGATGGCCCCCAGGATTTGAGGCTTAAGTACGTCCCACTCTTTCGCGCCGCTGCTGGTTACAGTAATGAAATCTGAACCAAGGAAAACACCATCAACACCTTCAATGCCAAAAAGGCCTGTTGCCAGGGGAGAACGCTTCGCAGAATCGCTTGTGATAAAGTTGGCCGCCCCTCCTTCACCCATAACGGCTTGTCCGGGGAGGAATTTTAAAGTTGCTGGATTTGGTGTTGCTTCCGTTTGAATAAACATAGTTACCTCGTCTAAAGTCGCCCAAATAAAGAGCTTAATAAATGCTGTTGCTTTCTAAATGGAACAATCTATGCCCTGAATCAAGCCCACAAACGATGAATACCCAATTATTTTAGTAGGATATTGCTGATCTCTTTAATTTGGGTGCGGGCCCGTAAAAGGTAAAAGCCTTGAATTGCCAAATGGTTGGGGACAATTTGTCCGTCTAAAGAACCATTCGCGACGACCCAAGGCTGAAGTTGTGCAGCCGCCTCAAGAGATGCTAAAAGTTGATCCCACGCCGTTGTTAGAGATTTTTCTTCAATGATTTTGCTAAAATCCGACTCCATTTCCCGCAGCAGGAGGAAATAAGCATAAAGCCGTCCTTTGGTGCGATAAAAGATATCATCGGCTTTGAAATCATAAAAACCACCCGCAGACTCGGCAATATGCTTTTCAACAACGGCAGAGGCTGAACCCAGATCAGCCGTAAAACGCTCGAGGGTTGCTTGCAAGTTGTCGGCACGACTTTCAAACACCGCATTGCCCTTTGCCAATCTGGCGTTGTAGCTCAAGAGGGCTTTGCGGGCGGCTCGGTATTGGGCTTCAGAAGTTGCCGTCGGGGCGATGGAGGTAGAGAAATCAAAAACCCAAACCGTGCCGGAATATTTGAGAAGGCCAGCCGCTTTATCTAAGTCCGGGTCCACTTGTGAAGACCCGCGGGTACGCCCTATTTGGTCACTCATTTCAATGGCAAAGCGGGAAAGGGCTGAAATAATACCCTGCTGATAGTTGGGCATATTGTCCAGAGCGGAGCTCGGGATGAACCAGGGGTCGTTAGCGGTCCAGCGATGCAGGTCAGTTTGCCGCTCTATAAGCTTGGTGACCAAATCAACGGTACGACTACTCTCAGGGGTCGTTTGCTCGGCGACGAGGGCGATGTCGTCGTCAATAGAATGTATAATCACCATGCCGATCGGATAGTACAGAATAAGGGCGGCAACAATAATGCCGAGAATCGAGTAGAGACTCCGACTCGAAAGGCTTCCACCTTTAAGTTTTTCGGTGATTCCGTCCCAAAAATCCCACAACTTTTCCATGCCAACTCCAAAAACGTCGCTTTTAAAAATGTTAAACCGTTATCTCGTAGAGTCATATATAGCTTGTTTTTCAAGGCGGGGAACCCCAATAGGGTTTTGTGCCCGCAACAGGATACAAATATTTTTTTAGCAAAAGCTATTTTCTCTGTTGACAATAAATCGGCATTACGGTACCTATTTACCACTTACTTACTTCCCGTGCCTCCCTGCACGAACTCCCTGTAAGTATACAGGACCGGTTCCCCCGACCGGTCCTGTTTTTATTTGGGGGGTGTTTAACAACAAAAGGCCGTCCCCTAAGAGACGGCCTTTTGTTGTTTTATGGCTTGGAAAACCTACTTGCCGAGGTAGTCGCTCGCCAAGATTTCGGCGATTTGCACTGTGTTTAGGGCTGCCCCTTTGCGGAGGTTGTCAGAAACACACCAAAAGCTCAGGCCGTTTTTCACGGAGTAGTCTTTGCGCAGGCGGCTGATGTAGACAGCATCTTCACCAGCACATTCTACTGGGGTGACGTAGCCTTCATCGGCACGATGGTCGACAACAGAAATGCCATCGGTATCGCGTAACAGGCCGCGAGCTTCTTCCTCGTCAATCGGATGCTCGGTCTCAATATTGATATATTCGCCGTGACCGACAAAAGCAGGCACGCGACAACAGTTGGCATGAATGGCGATTGAGGGATCAAGAATTTTCTTGGTCTCCGCCATCATTTTCCATTCTTCTTTGGTTGCGCCATCATCCATGAACACGTCAATATGAGGGATCACGTTAAAGGCGATCTGCTTGGTAAATTTCTTTTGGTTGGCAGATACGGGCTTGTTGACGAAAATGCCTTTGGTTTGTTCGAACAACTCATCCATAGCATCTTTGCCACCGCCGGAAACCGATTGGTAGGTGGAAACTACAACCCGCTTGATGTTGTATTTTTCATGCAAAGGTTTCAGGGCAACAACCATTTGGATGGTTGAGCAGTTGGGGTTGGCGATGATCCCGGCTTTAGTATAGCCCGCGATGGCCTGGGGGTTCACTTCAGGAACGACCAAAGGCACATCCGGGTCCATGCGAAAGTAAGAGGTATTATCAACCACAACAGCCCCGGCAGCGGCAGCTTTAGGGGAGTAAACTTTAGAAACAGAGGCTCCAGGGGAAGAAAGCACAATATCTGTTCCGCTAAAGTCGTATTCAGCTAAGTCCTGACATTTAAGGATGGTGTCATCCCCATAAGCCACCTCGCGTCCAACAGAACGGCTGGATGCCAAAGCGACAATTTCATCAGCATTGAAGTTGCGCTCATACATGATGTTGAGCATTTCGCGACCCACGTTCCCCGTGGCGCCGACAACGGCAACTTTAAAACCCATTTCTTTATTCTCCAATTTTAAGTTCCGGCCTTTAGATACTCATTGCCCGGAGAGATAATCGTCTGACTGTGATCTACAAACGAAAAGCCCGCGGACTGTACCACGGGCCTTTCGTTTGCAAATACGATCTGGCCCGCGTTACCGCATGGTCTTAGTTGTTTTAGTCGTTGTGGTTTTTCGGGTTGTAACGGAGACGAGCAAGTCCAAGCCCAGAGCTTTTTGGGCCCCGTGGTTGTCCAGATCAATATAAGTGCTCAAACCAAATGACATTTAGTCCTCCATTAGAAAAGGGACATACCTCAGAAACCCGCCCTCTGGCAAGTTAAAGATGGCCTTTTCAATTGATTTTCATTTACCGTGGTTGCTTATAGGTTCGGTTTAGAGACGCTTTCGCGGCTAAGGCCTTGTTGGTTTCCAAGGTAAGTTCTGTTGTGTTTGCTGAAATGCATTTAGCAAAAGACCTTTTCAACTGCTGTTGGTTCGTAGGTGATCTAAAGCAAAGCAAGTCGTCGTCGCCTAATTTACTTTCAGGGACGTATAATTCTTGCAAAATTCTGTACTCTTCCTCATGGGCAGTTTTTTTGGTTTTGGGGAAAATAAAATTCTTCGACAATTTGAATTTACTTTCCAAGTTCATCGGAAACATAAAGCTATTGGCGCTTTCGAGACTAATCTCCCCGTTTCCATAAAGAATAATCATGGGCAGAAAAGGAGCTAAGTTGGGGAAAACCGTATTGGGGATAATCCGGCATTTCCAATAAATTTCCGCTACATCTGCAAAATGGTCATAAGAGACAATGTTACGAAAACCGGATTGGTCCAGGGGGAGTATTTCGACTTTATCTTTCGTGATATCAACCGTGTCGTTGGCAACATCAATATAATAGCTTCCGGCCTGGGTCGCGTTCTGAAAATATTGCTCTCGCAAAGCTCCCCAAATTCTTTTCACCTTCCCCCCTTCCCGGTGAAAATTTTGCAAGGCCTGTATCCCCTTGGACCCATACGTTCCTGAATGATTCGAGATCAATTTCAGCATATGGCGGGTGATTTCGAGACAGCATTTTATGGGGTAATTTGTAAGCTTTCTGCGTTGGTCAAGGATTAACGTAATCTCCCCTCGCAACATGCGTTCACGCATAGCTAAAAAATGAGCGTCGGTTTTTGCTCTGAGTTTTGTCAGATCGTGGAAAATAAAATCAATATTGGGTTCAATATGCTTTTGGCTAAGTTGATGCATCTTCTCATCAACAGGGGTTACGAGTTCAGCTTTATATCTTTCAATTAATTTTTCGATGGTGCAGTTGGTGATTGCGGGCGTGTTTTTTTGAGATGGCTTCTCATTTTTAAGGTTAATCAGTTCAACGACTGAGGAAACACCCTCAATCGCGAAGACATCTTCTGGACCGATGCGTTGCCCAAGGAAATTTTCCAAGGCTAAAATAAATCGCATGAAGACCAGGCTGTCCCATCCACTTAAGTCTGCGAATGATGCCTCAGGTGAAATTTCATCAAGAGAAATGTCCAAGGCTTCAGCCATAAGCCGGCGGGCGTTAAGAAGTGCCTCACTCATCTGTCCCCCCCCTTCTTCTTAAGTTCTCCCCATTCACGGTCGAACATGGCAAACCGATAGATATCGTGCCACCCCCCTTTATTATCAGGGCATTCTTCCTTGAGAACCCCTTCACAACGAAAACCAAGAGTTTTGTAATTAAAAACTGCGGGCAAATTACGAGCGAAAACGGCACCGTAAACTTTATGGAGGGAGAGGGTGTTAAAAAGAAAATCTAAAAGGATGGGACGGGTTTCAAGAATCACCCCTTTTCCCCAAAAGTCTTTATCCCCAATGACAACAGCTATGCGGGCATTGCGCCCAAGCTCGTTGCAATAGGCATGGTGATAGCCAATACAGCTTCCATCCTCTTTCAGGAAAATGCCGAGAATGAAATTTTTGCGATTATCATAGCGCGCCACCATTTCGGTGGTTTTTTCAAGGTTGAGGTTAAAGGGAAGGTCTACAAATTCCATCACGTCTCTATCGCCAAACCAAGAGACAAACTGATCAGTTAAGTCCCCTGGGGTGAGAGACCTGAGGATATATTTCTCAGACTCAAGCTCGACCAACTCGCCAGGTGACCAGTTCATTTGACTGCCTTCTGTTGCAGACAGAAATGTAAAACAGTTTCGCGATTAATTTTTCCTCGATCAGTTTTAGGGATTGCAGTCACAAAGAACCACTTGTCAGGAACGGCGTCGTTTTTAATGCGTTCTGCACACCACGACTTTAGCTGTGATTTTGTCGTGCTGGCTTCCTCTGTCAATTGTAAGGCGATACCCACAAGCTCACCACTTATTTCATCTGGAACCGCGAAGGCGCAGGCTTCCACAATGTCCGGGTGGCGTTCGAGTAGCATATCGATTTCTTCCGGGTGAATTTTCATGCCTGCTTTGTTGATTTCGCTTTTCAGGCGACCCGTAAGGCGAATGGTTCCTTTGTCATCAATCTGCGCACTATCTCCTGTATGAAACCATCCTTCGGTTAATACTTCCGCTGTAAGGGCCTCTTGATGGAGGTAACCTTGCATCAGGGATGGGGATTGGACAAGAAGTTCTCCTTCTCCCTGAGGGTGCAACTGTCCCTCTTGATTAAGGATTGCAGCCGTTCCTCCCCACATCTGACCGATTAACCCGTCTTCGGCTTCATTGTCTTTCCCAGATGCTCCCGCAAGCCAGTTGGCGGTTTCGGTAATGCCATACATGTTATGGACGTTGTTTGTTCCAGTCCAAGATTGAACCGCTTGCCAAAGTTCTGCCGAAAGAGGGGCTGAGCCGATATGAACTTGTTTGAGGGTTTGTTTGGATGGGGGAGGGGACATCTTGAGGGCGATTTTCCAGAAGGTTGGGACCGAACTCAGAAAAGTAATGCTCTTGTTGGTTAAAAGGGCCCCGACTTCCGCCATTTCATGAACGCCCATTTCCTGCATTAAATATAACTCCGCTCCGGCAAAGAGGGGTGTTAGGCAGTTGCCAATCAATCCATGGCCAAAGTGGGTAGGCAAAGTGCATAGGCTGCGTGCCAGAACGGCATCTCCCATATGAGCTCTGTTGAGAGCAATGCGGGCCAGGATGCTGCGAAAAGTATGGACAACCCCTTTGGGTTTTCCTGTGGTCCCCGAAGTGAAGAGGATCAAAGCCGGATCGTCGAGACTTGTGGCATTGGTTTTTTGTTGCTTGACGGGGGAGGATTGAGTGATGGTGCCGTTCGCACCAAGGACAGCCTTTGCCTTTGTGAAGTTAACCACATTATCAATTTCGCCAAAAGTTAGTTTTGGGTTTAAGCAAGCCGCACAGGCCCCCATCGACCAGAGAGCGAAGAGATCGGCAAAAAAATCAGGTGTTCCCCCATGGGTAATTGCGACAATATCGCCAGGGCCAATGGCATATTCAGAAAGGGCGTGGATGCGATTGGCGACCTCCTCTGCAAGGCGATCTGAAGACCAATGCACAC
This sequence comes from uncultured Thalassospiraceae bacterium, assembly GCA_965368165.1. Taxonomy (GTDB): domain Bacteria; phylum Pseudomonadota; class Alphaproteobacteria; order Rhodospirillales; family JAPHRK01; genus JAPHRK01. Next base: position 159,126 of record CBDULT010000007.1, read on the forward strand.
TGTTACGAAGATCGTGAATGCCTCCGAGAGTTTGAGAATTGATCTTCAAAAGTCTGTTCCTTTTGCAAGCTTAGGAGATTCTTAAATCCTAAGGTATTTTTTTGTCCCCCTTGCTTCAAGGACTTCGCCACCTTATTTCTTGTAATCAAACTATTCAAATTAAAAACAGGAGTCTCATTCCATGGGATGGCAAGGGCAAGTTCTTCGGGTTAACTTGAGTGAAGGTACCGTAAAAAGCGAGCCGCTAAATCAGCAATGGGCGGCAGATTATTTGGGCTCTCGTGGTTTGGGTTCAAAATATTTGGCGGAAGAAACCGACCCCAAGGTAGAGCCTTTTTCTCCTGACAATAAGTTGATCTTTGCCACCGGGCCCCTTACCGGGACCATGGCGGCAACGGGCGGGCGCTATACGGTGGTCACCAAAGGACCGTTAACGGGTGCCATTACCTGTTCAAACTCAGGGGGCTATTGGGGTGCTGAACTTAAAATGGCCGGCTGGGATATGCTGATCATTGAAGGCAAATCCCCCAAACCTGTTTATCTTTCGATCAATAATGAAAAAGCGGAACTGGTTTCGGCTGAAAATTATTGGGGCAAGTCGGTCTGGGAAGTTGAACCTGCTATTAAATCCGAGTTGCAAGACCCAACCATTAAGGTTGCCACCATTGGACGGGGCGGGGAAAATCTTGTCCGTTTTGCCGCTATCATCAATGACCTCCATCGTGCCGCAGGTCGTTCCGGCGTTGGTGCCGTGATGGGATCGAAAAACCTCAAAGCGATTGCGGTGAAAGGAAATAAAGGAGTCTCCGTCAAAGACCCCGCCCGCTTTATGGAGGCTGTGGGAAGTGCACGGGCTAAGCTTGATCCGAGTGCAAGACGTGCCAGCCTGTCGACTTACGGCACCCATGCTATGATGGATAATACCAATGCCTATGGGTCTCTCCCCACCCGCAACTGCCAGGATGTGCAGTTTGAAGGGGTGAAAAAGATTAATGCTAAAGCGGTTGTTACCCCTCGTTTGTCTGATGGCTCAACCAATCTGGTTACCAACAAGGCCTGTTTCGGCTGCACCATCGGCTGTGGGCGTATGGCTCACATGGAGCCGGATTATGAAAAAGCTACCGAAGATCGCTATAAACAGGTTTCCGGGGGGCTTGAATACGAAAATGTCTATGCCTTTGGCCCCATGTGTGGAATTTCTGACCTCAATGCTGCCACCTATGCCAACTTTATCTGTAACGAAGACGGCCTTGATACGATTTCTTTTGGGGCGACTTTGGCCGCTGCCATGGAGCTTTATGAAATTGGTGCCATCACCAAAGAGGACACGGGGGGCGTTGAGCTGAACTTTGGCAATGCTGATGCTTTGACCACAATGGTGGAGCAAACGGCCCGTGGTGAAGGGTTCGGCAAAGAACTTGGTGAGGGCTCCAAACGCCTCTGTGAAAAATATGGACACCCTGATTTGGCAATGGTGGCCAAAGGCCAGGAATTCCCAGGTTATGATACCCGTGCCATGAAAGGGATGGGTCTTGCTTATGCCACCAGTAACCGTGGGGCGTGCCATTTGCGCGCCAGCCCCTTTGTTGATGACTTCACCCGTATTACTACCGAGGGCAAGGCTGAGATTGTTAAAACCAGCCAGGATAAAGTTTCTGCCGTTGATTCAAGTGGCCTCTGTGTTTTCCCCGCCGCCGTTTGGGGTTTAGATGATATCGCTGCCAAGATTGATGCGGCCTGTGAGGGAGATTGGACTGAACAACGCCTTTGGGAAACGGGAGAACGGATATTTAACTTGGAGCGTCGCTATAATTTGGCCGCGGGTTTGACCGGAAAGGACGATACCTTGCCGCCTCGTATGCTCAAAGAAGGAGCTAAAAGCGGAGCAGCCAAAGGCCAGACCACTGGTCTGGAAGAGACCCTGCCGGAATATTACAGTCTTCGGGGGTGGACCGAGGAAGGCATCCCCACCAATGAAACCTTGGATCGTTTAAAGCTATAGTGAAACTCAAGCTAGAACTATTTGGTGCCCATTCAGAACGTCTCCCCCGTGGTGAAGGGGAGCGCGAGTTTCCGGGGGGAACCGTTCCGGGAGATGTGGTTGAGTGGCTCACCCTGCTGGATGGGGAACAATTCGTCATCCTTGTGAATGGTTATCCGGTTTCAGAAGAAGATCGTTTTAAAGCAAAGCTGAAAGAAGGTGACCAAATAACGGTTTTTCCACCTATGGAGGGGGGCTAGTTGATTTCCATTCGTTTGAACATATAGGCCATGAATGCAACCCCACCTGAAGCGATGATGAGCAACCAGCGCGTATCGCTCCAATCTCCTGTTGAAGTCACAATAGCCGCAATCAGAGGTGGGCCGATCATTTGCCCAAAGTGAGACCCCTGAACCATCATGCCGTTAACGGTCCCGACTTGTCCGGGGCTTGGGGCAACGATGGGAGCAGATGAAAGAACCGTCCCGGGGAGCATACCGCCAAAATAAGAGAAAGCTAAGCAAGCACTAAAACGGACAACATCCGATAAGGAGGCGTCAAAGATCATATAGACCGTTAGGGCCATGCCGATTGCGGAAATGAGCAAGGTGGACGAACGGGCCATCCCTCGCTTGATCAGGAAGCCAGAGGTTAAGTTGCCGGGAATATTTGAAGCAACTACAGCGGCAGTAAGAATACCAACCGTCTTTAAATCTAAGCCTCTTTCCTGAACCAAAAAGCTTGGCAGCCAAGCCATGATTGAAATCCACTGGATGGTATAAAAAGCAAAAGACAAAGAGAGGAGCCAGGGACCAGGGCAAGCAATTGTTTTGCGTAAATTACTTCCCAGAGAAGGGCGATTGCTTTTCTCTTCTTCGGTGCCAAAGTCATCTTTGTCGAAGGTAAAGAAAATGATCACAGCCCAAACTAATGATAAAATAGCTGCTCCAATCCAAAGGGTGCGCCAAGGGAAGTAAGTCAGCAGATAGGGAAAAATCACCATGGAAAGGGCCATGCCACCGGGCATATAGGTGGTCCAGAGACCTAAAGATAGTTGCAAATCTTTTGAAGCGGTTGAACGAAGGATGAGGATTGGGGTGGAAACAGCAACGGAAATAAAGCCAAGCCCTTCAAGAAAACGACTGACAAGGAGCCATTCGCCGGAACTTGCATAACCACCCATGAGGGCCCCAAGACTAATCCCAACTAAGCCAATAAGGCAGAAGCGTTTTGCCCCTATGCGGTCCGCAAGAGAGCCTGTTGCAATGGCTATGATAGAGCCCGTGCCGCTGAAAATGGACATGATCCATCCCGCTACGATCAAACTTAAAGGGAGTTCGGCCCGAATATCTGGAAGGGCGGGGGGTACTTTACCATAATGGGCTGCGGCTATTGTTCCGCCAAGAATTGCAATAAAGACAGCGCCCCAATTTGTTTGTGTCCTTAGCTGCATGTAACCCTATTGTTATAGTTTGGTGTCCAACGTTTTAGATGTCTACTAAACTTTTAACATGCCGACAACAACCTTATCGTTAGGTAATGTTTTATTCTGCCCCGTGGGTGTCGGGTTTAACACAATTTCGCCCGGCCTCTTTTGCCTTGTAAAGAGCGTTATCAGCGAGGTCGACAAGGGTTTTAAATGAGGTCTTGCGCTGGTCAAACTGGGCAACACCTAGACTCAAAGTGATGGGGATTTTGCGATCACCGATATCAAATGGAGCCGCTTCCACGCTTGTTCGAATTCTATCTGCCAGAAGTATCGCCCCAGTTAGGTCGGTTCGAGGGGAAAGAACTGTAAACTCTTCTCCGCCATACCGCGCAGGCAAGTCAATGGAACGGACTGCATCAAAAAGGCGTTTAGCAAGTTCTTTAAGAACCATGTCGCCTGCGGCATGACCGTAGGTATCGTTTACCTTTTTGAAGTGATCCACATCCATCATGATAACCGAAAAGACACTGCGTCGTTTCTTACTGTGCTTCAATGTTTCTTCGCCGTGTTCAAAAAGGCTTCTCCGATTCCAAAGCCCGGTAAGTTCATCGTGTGTTGCCATTTGGCGCAACAAGTAATCTTCTCGTTTCCTTCTTAATCGAAAACTAACGATGCCCCGAACTGCAATAGCCGTCGCACCGATCAATGCGCCGTAAAGCATCATAAAGGTGAAGGAGGTTTCACCATAACTGGCCCGCAAACTGTTGTTGGGAATAAAGTTGACTATTTTCCAGGCATATTGATCTGAGTTTTCATTGAAGGGGGCGGGAATATGTAAACCTTCGCGTCTTTTATTTAATTTTAAGGCATCGGTTAAAGGGTAGGCCGTTGAAAAGATAAAAACTCCATCTGGTTGTTCGTATCGCCCTCTGTCTTGTTGGTGAAATTTTTCCCAAGCAGCTAAATTATTATTAGCGAAGCTTTGGCCATTTTTAAGGGCAAAACGCCACTGACTTTCGATGTCTTTTCCATGGAGAACATAGCCCTCATTATTCAACAAAAAAGGGCGGCCAATTTTGTTGGCCAGCAACGAGTCAAACTGTTCTAGAAAATCAGAGCCGTAATAGTTAAGGGCAATAATTCCACGTCGTTTACCTGAGACATCAAAAACCGGGGTGATAAATCTGACCATAGGTTTTAAAGGGGTTTCAATGTGGCCTTTCTCCATGTTGAGGTCCATGGGAGAAACATAAACTTCGGCTTTTTTGAGATTTTGAGTGGACTGAAAATAATAACGGTTGGATTTGTCTTGGAGACTTGTGGAGGGGACAATCCGCGGGTCACCATCTTCAAAATCTACCCTGATAATTTCTTTTCCAGCCTCATCAATGTAACGGATCTGGTCATAACTGGCTTTCCGACGAGAAAAAATTACAAACTCTTGAGCGGCCCGTGCGCGGGTGCTGAGCTTTTTCTTGTTCCTTAAAACCTCCATAAGGCTTTGGTTTTCAGATAGAACGAGAAGGTCGGTTATGACCGAACGAAAAAGGCGACCCGCGGCCCCCTTAACCAGTTCAAGGTTCGCTTCTTCTTTAACCAGAAGCTTGTTTTCATATCCTTCAAGGATAAGGCGCTGATAAGAAAATATGATGAGGATGACAATGAGTATAGCCGGAATAAAAATAGCCAGAAAGGACATAGAGAAGCTCTTTCTGCTTTCAACATTTACGTTGGGCTTATTCTCGGCAATCAAGGGAAGATCTCTATTATATTATGATTTAGTATAGCAAAATACGACATATCGCCATTAAACTACAAGTGCAAACAGAGGGGCTAATGTTCCAATTATGTGGTGAATAAATTCCAGGGGGCTAAAGTTTTTCTTTTCCCCCCTAACTGCAGAGGTTAATCTGCGCCTAATAGTCACTGATTCCCCCTATTTAAGGACATAATGCCCCATGGCTTCCTATCAATATATCTTCACCATGAAAAACCTGCGCAAAGTCTACCCCGGTGGTCGGGAGATTTTGAAGAATACGACCCTGTCCTTTTTCCCTAAGGTTAATATTGGTGTTGTTGGTGTTAACGGTGCCGGTAAATCCACCGTGCTAAAAATCATGGCTGGGATTGATACGGAATTTACAGGTGAAGCTTGGCCTGCTGAGGGGGTAAAGGTCGGGTATCTTCCCCAGGAACCTGAGATGGACCCAGCCAAAGATGTTATGGGGAATGTGGTTGATGGCCTTGGGGGCGTTAAGGATGCATTGGATCGCTTCAATGAGGTGAGTGCCAAGTTTGCTGAGCCCATGACAGATGATGAAATGAATGCCTTGTTGGTTGAGCAAGGGGAGCTTCAGGAAATTATCGATGCGGCAAATGGCTGGGAACTCGAACGGACAGTAGAAATTGCTATGGATGCCCTACGCTGTCCTCCAGGGGATGCGGATGTAACCAAACTTTCTGGCGGTGAGTGCCGTCGTATTGCCTTATGTCGTCTCCTGTTGCAAAAGCCAGACCTGTTGCTTCTTGATGAGCCGACCAACCATCTGGATGCTGAATCCGTTGCCTGGCTACAACGTCACCTGATTGACTATGAAGGGACGGTCATTACCATTACCCACGATCGCTACTTCCTCGACAGTATTTGCGGGTGGATTTTAGAAATTGATCGCGGTGACACCATTCCTTATGAAGGAAACTACTCGTCCTGGCTGGACCAAAAACAGGCCCGTCTTGCCCAATCTGAAAAAGAAGAATCCTCTCGCCAACGTGCTTTGAAGCATGAGTTAGAATGGGTTCGTCAATCGCCAAAAGCGCGACAAGCCAAAAGCAAAGCGCGGATTGCGGCTTATGATGAGTTGCTGGCTAAAGCGGCAGACCGTCCCGTCGGGACAGCACAAATTAGCATTCCTCCTGGGGAGCGTCTCGGGAGTGTGGTGATTGAGGCAGAGGGTTTGAGTAAAGCATATGGTGATCGTTTGCTGATTGAAAATCTTGACTTCCGGCTTCCTCCGGGCGGCATTGTTGGCATTATCGGTCCCAACGGTGCGGGTAAAACCACTCTGTTCAGGATGATCACCGGGCAAGAAGAACCTGATAGTGGGTCTTTGCGTATTGGTGAAACAGTCGAACTGGGATACGTAGATCAAAGCCGTGATTCCTTAGATGACAGCAAAGGAGTTTGGGATGAAATTTCAGATGGTCTGGACGTGATTGAGCTTGGCAAGCGGGAAATGCAAAGCCGGGCTTATGTGTCTCAGTTTAACTTCAAAGGGGCTGATCAACAGAAAAAAGTTGGGCAGCTTTCCGGGGGTGAACGCAACCGGGTTCATCTCGCCAAAATGTTAAAAACAGCGGCAAACGTCATCCTGCTTGATGAGCCGACAAACGATTTGGATATTGAGACCCTTCGCGCTCTTGAAGATGGTCTGGAAGACTTTCCTGGGTGTGTCGTTGTCATCAGCCACGATCGTTGGTTCCTGGATCGCATCGCCACCCATATCCTGGCCTTTGAAGGAGACAGCCAAGTGGTTTGGTTCGAAGGAAATTACAGCGACTACGAAGAAGACCGCCATCGCCGCTTAGGAAGTGACGCTGACCAACCCCATCGGATTAAGTACAAGCCACTTACGCGCTAGTATTGGAGTTTTGAATTTTAGAATGAAAAAGGCGGCTCAATGGGTCGCCTTTTCTTATGAGAATCATGATATGATCTTGCTGTTATAGATATTCATAATTCGGTGTGAGACATGATTTTTGTTAAATTAAATACGATTACATCCGTAGAACGCAATTTGGCAGTTTCAAGCGTACGTACGGCTATTTCAAAACATCAAGGTTGGATTGTCGATCACACATTTTTGTCGAACATGGCGGCAACGATTATCTTTGAGATACCAAGTAATGAAATATTTGGTTTTGTTGACAATTTAAAAGATCAAAAAATTCTTATAAAGATTGAGAGTTCATATCCTGAGAACAGTGTGGAAGATGTGCGCGTGATTATGTCTTTAACTTTTATTCATAATGAATCTGACTTGAAACGTGATGTCCCACATTTTGGATAAGCTAAACTCAGCTATGGGGCATTAAGTGCAAGCCTTTGACACGTTAATTTTTGATGCTGCAAGCTTTAGCCCCTCAAGGGCGAGCTTGCGACTGTTGTCCTCTTCGGGGGCAATATTGACAGTGAAGATGGGGTGGCTCAAGATCGCTGTGTCTTCAATTAGGACAGCCTCTCATATTATTATGAATTCAATAAAAAACCTATAAATATTGTTGTTTACATTAGGAAATAATATCGATTATATCGATATCAGGGTGCAAATAAATTCGCCTGTCTGCCGTTGAATAATTTTCAAAGCCAAACACATTTGCGCAATCGTATTAATAGGTAACTTAAAAAATGAGCAGTACTGAAGTTACAACGTTGAATAGTCTCGTTATTTCTGGGTCAAGCTCAAGAAATGAAGAGTCCATCGTGACCTTTAGGTTAGGGCGTCAATTATGTGGCCTCCCGATTCTTTGTGTTCGGGATATCCTGGCATATAAGGAAATTTTTAGGATACCTTTATCCCTTCCAGAAGTATTAGGGGCTATTAATATCCGTGGTAGAATTGTGACGGTTCTTGACCTCAGCTTGAAATTGGGGCTGAAAAAAAGTACCGAGGCTAAAACAGGGTTTTGTTTGATTACGGAATATAAAGGTGAAGCCTACGGCCTTCGTGTTGATGAGATTGGTGATATTACCAATGTGTCAGAAGATATTTTTGAGCCGCCCCCATCTCAGTTAAATGTTACCTCTCAATATATCAATGGTGTTTACCGCACTGAAGGTGAGTTGTTATTGCGTTTGGACCATGAAAGCTTGTTGAGCTTTGATGATACTATTGACCATATGGAAGTGGCCTAAACTTTAGGGGTACCCTGCCGGAAATAGAAAAATTGACGGAGATTATTTTACTCTGTGGAAAGAAGGCAGGGTGTGCAGGATGATGTAGGGCGTCAATCAAATGCCATAAGGTGGGATATTCTAGCTACTTAAGCCTTGTTGGCGCGTTGCCTTTGGGGAGGAAGAGCAAGATGAAGAAAGGGATGACCAAGATACCGATCAGGCCCCATCCAATGGCGTCACGATGTTTTTTTACGGCGAGCAGGAAGGTGGCAATGCCTGCAAAACCTCCTGTTGCAACAACGAAATACATCCACATTTAAGAAATTTATATCCCTAAAAAAGAAAGCCGCTTCATCTAAGCGGCCTCCTTGCTTGCTCAAGTCAATGAAGTCTTTAGTCCGCAGGTTTTTCTTCTGCTACGTGCAAAGTTTCAGTCTTCTTTTTAAGTGCGGCTAAAAGACCGTCAATTTCCCCGCCTTCACGTTTGATGACGGAGCCAAATTCAGAGCGTTGAGTTTGGCTCATGCTGACGCCTTCAACAACAACATCGACAACCTTGAACTCACCCTCAGGTGCTCTGACACGCCAATCCAATTTGATGGGGGGCTGGCCTTTGGTGCGGATGATTTCAGAACGTACAATGGCGTCTTTTTTGCCTTCGCGTGTTAAGGACTGTGTGACCTTAAGTTTTTCGCCAGTAAGATCGGCAAATTGGTTAACATACGTGGCGACGATCAAGTCTTCAAAAAGGGCCAAATATTCGGCCTGTTGGTCTTTTGAAGCTGTGCGCCAATAGCGGCCTAAAACCCAACGCCCAATAGCATTCACATCAAAATGTTTGCTCAACATTGTGCGGAATCGGGCGACACGTTCTGCTTGGGAAATGTCTTTAACTGCAAGCGTATCAATGGCTTCATCAGCGAGAGATTGGATAAAAGTTTCTGCACCTTTGCCAAAGTCTTCATCTGCAAAAGCTTTGCCGCTTGTTGCTAGGCTGAAGGGTGTCAAGACAAAGAAAGCCAAAGCGGCAAAGGCCGCCAAATATGTTTGTCGAAAGTACTGCATTATTGAGTCTTTGATGTATCAGCTTCTTGTTCAGCACCGGGAGCTGCTGAATCGAAGTTATAGGTTATGCCTGGAGAAGGGCTTTTTTGTGAGGATTCTCCGTTTCGGATTTCACTTGCACGCCGCTGCATGTAAAGGCTGCGGATTGTTGCGTAATAATCAAGCGAGGTCCGTTTCAAGTCATCAAGGGTTTGCAAATGCGCAGCCCGTGAATCAACAACCGTTACAGCCCCGCGAATTGTTGGGTAGCTGTCGTGGTCTCTGTTCCAAGCCCAATTATTGAACGGGTCGGCAAAGTATTCTACAACGCGCCCAAGGCCGTCACGAGGCGTTGTTGGGCCGATGACGGGAAGGACGAGATAAGCCCCGCTGCCAATACCCCAAGTTGCGGCGGTTTGGCCAAAATCCTCGCTGTGATAGAGGTAACCCCATTCACCAGCCTGATCACGTAATCCACCTACGCCTACCGTTGAATTGACTAAGAATCTGACAGTCGTATCGCCAGCACGATCCATATCCCCTTGCAAAAGATCATTTGCCAGAATAATTGGTGCGCGTAAATTTCTTAAAAAGTTGCGAATACCTGTTTGGAAAATCGGGGGAACAAGTTTTGTGTAGAACTCAGCTGCCGGCCTGATAAACATAGTATCAAGGACGTCATTGATCCCAAACATTAACCGATTGAAGCCTTCAAGCGGATCAGAATCGATGCTGGCTTCGTTGGTTTGCATAGCTGGTGAGCCAGCGGCTTGCGCTGGTGCTTGGGCATAACTCAAGGTCACAGCAAAAAAAGCTGCGATCAATAATTTTGGAGTAAGCCACTTGTTCAAATAAATCATAAAAACGACCGAACTGTTTCAACCAAAATATAAATACTTCTACCCGAATACAAAGGGCAATACCCTCGACGTTATTTCGCGAAAATGTTTATTCACTATATGTGTTTTTTTTCGGCTGTCACCATTTGAGTCAATTTAAGACAAAAGCAATGATCTTCACATATATAAAACAACATTTGTGTGGTTATTCAAAGGGCTAGAAGCCACTAAAAACAACCATACTTTTCTTTATTGACCCTCAACTATCACAGCTCCCCCTTAAAGGCTAGAAAACCTCTCTTATGCACAGAGGTCAAAAGGCGCGTGTTGCTAAATTGTCACGACTAAAAAAATCTCTTGCATAGCCAACATTAAAAGATATAAACATATCTTTATGTCTAGAGGTAACTTAGTTTGTCCCCCTATTTGGAGAGCTTTAAAATCATGGAAGAAGTGCTGACTATTCTTCGTGCTGCAGCAGAGCCGACGCGATTGCGTCTGCTATCTCTCTGTGCGCAAGGTGATTTGACGGTAAGTGAATTGGTGCAAATTTTAGGGCAAAGCCAGCCAAGGGTTTCCAGGCATTTGAAAGTATTGTGTGATGCAGGCCTGTTGGACCGATTGCCTGAAGGTTCCTGGGTGTTTCACCGCCTTGTTCGTGATGGGAAAGGTGCTGCTTTAGCCAATAATATTTTTGATCTCCTGCCCGCTAGTGACCCCCACCTCAGGCTCGATTTGGAACGCTTGGAAAAAGTTAAACAGGAGAGATCCAGAGCGGCATCTGAATTTTTTGATGCGAATGCCGCCCAGTGGGACCAGATAAGATCTTTGCATATCAAGGAAGAGGCTGTTGAGAATGCTTTGTCCGGTTTGTTGGTTGGCGATGATGGGAATCTTGGGGATCTTTTGGATGTGGGGACAGGTCCGGGACGGCTACTTGAATTGTTTGCTGAACGCGTAAATACGGCTGTGGGAATCGATATGTCGCGCGATATGCTTGCGATTGCCAGAGCTAATTTGGAGCAAAATAAACGAGCCAACTGCACGGTGCGTCAAGGTGATATGTATCAGCTCCCATTTGCTGCACAAGGTTTCGACACGGTCTTGGTTCATCAGGTCCTGCACTATGCCGATGATCCCGCCCGTGTTGTTGGAGAAGCCGCAAGGGTTTTGCGTCCCGGTGGTCGGTTAGCCATTGTCGATTTTGCCCCTCACCAACTGGAAGAGCTGCGGACAGAGCAAAAACACAGACGGTTGGGCTTTTCCAATGTAGATATTTTCGCTTGGTGTCGCCTTGTCGGCATGGAGCCAAAAGAAAAAATAGAACTACCCGGTGGGCCCTTAACGGTCGTCATCTGGTTGGCCGAAATGCCCACCGAAAACCCCTCTCAAACCCCTGAATGGAGTCAATAATCATGGGGCTGAAAAGCACAGAAATTAAACAACAAGCCGGTGATCTTGCCGGGCATGACCTTTCTGCCGTTTCGGTGGCTTCGCCTTTGCCCCAAGATGTCAAAGTGTCGTTTGAATTTTTCCCGCCAAAAACGGATAAGATGGAACAAACTCTTTGGTCTTCGATCAAGCGGCTTGAACCTCTTAAACCGTCATTTGTATCGGTTACCTATGGGGCCGGGGGGACGACCCGCGAACGTACCCATAGCACTGTGGCCCGTATCATAAAAGAAACCAGCCTGAAACCTGCGGCGCATTTAACCTGTGTTGGTGCCTCAAAGCAGGAAATTGATGATGTTGCACGCCAATATTGGGAAGAAGGGGTGCGCCATATTGTTGCTCTTCGAGGTGACCCTCCAGAAGAGGCCCGCAAATATCAGCCTCATCCTGAAGGCTACGCTTATGCCAGTGATTTGGTTGAGGGGCTTAAGAAGGTCGGTGACTTCGAAATCAGCGTTGCCGCTTACCCTGAGGTGCATCCGGAAGCTGTGAATGCAACATCAGATATGGGGTTTCTAAAAGCAAAATTTGATGCCGGGGCCAGCCGTGCCATCACGCAGTATTTCTTTGATGTAGATCATTATTTGCGTTTTGTTGATCATGCACGGTCAGCTGGAATCACTGCGCCTATCGTGGCGGGTATCCTCCCAGTGACAAATTTCGATCAAGTAGTTCGTATGAGTAAAATGTGTGGAACCGATGTCCCTAAATGGTTGGCTGAGTTGTTTGAAGGTTTGGGTGATGAGCCAGAAGCCCGAAAATTAGTCGCGGCGACTATTGCTGCTGAGCAATGCCGGGTTCTACATGCCAATGGGGTTAAAGACTTCCATATCTATACATTGAACCGGGCCGATCTAGCATTTGCCATTTGCCATATTCTGGGTGTCCGACCCAACCGCCAAGCTTAAGAAGAAGAAAAAATGATGACCCTTTTAGAAGCTCTGAAAAAATCTGTTCTCCTGTGTGATGGGGGAATGGGCAGCATGGTCCAGGCTCTGGACCTGGATGTGGAAAAAGATTTCGCCGGGAAGGAAAACTGTACCGATATTTTGTCCCGCACCCGCCCTGATATTGTGCGCGATATCCATCGGGGGTACTACCAAGCCGGATCGGATATGGTTATCACCAATACCTTCGGCACCTCAACTCTTACCCTTGCTGAGTTTGATTTGGAAGAGGAAGCTTTTTCTTTAAGCAAGGCTTCTGCTGAATTGGCCCGTGAAGCTGCTGAATCATTTCGGGATGATCGTCAACGTTTTGTCTTAGGAGATATTGGTCCTGGAACCAAACTTCCGACCTTGGGCCATATTGATTACGATACCCTTGAGGCTGGCATTATTCCTCAGGCGGAAGGGCTCATTGCGGGTGGTGTAGATGCTTGCCTCATCGAAACCTGCCAAGACCCTCTGCAAATTAAAGCCGCGATCAATGCAGTGAAAATTGCGCGGGAAAAAGCTGGTAAACAAATTCCAATTTTCGTTCAGGTTACGGTGGAAACCACTGGGACACTCCTGGTTGGTTCTGATATTGCCGCCGCAGCAACGGCTATCAACGCCATGGATGTGGACCTGATGGGGCTTAACTGTGCCACCGGACCTCAGGAAATGGCAGAACATGTCAAATGGCTGGCTGAAAATTGGCCGCACTTAATTTCAGTTCAGCCTAATGCCGGATTACCAGAACTGGTTGACGGTCAAACCCACTACCCTCTGGCTCCTGAAGAGTTGGCCCGTTGGGTTGAACGCTTTGTTCTAGAAGATGGCGTTAACCTCATTGGTGGGTGCTGTGGCACCAATACAGGACACATTAAAGCTCTTGATGACATGTTGCGTCGTAACGGTAACCCTCGTCCTGCGCCAGTTCAGCGTAGCGTTCATTGGGTGCCGTCAGTGGCATCGCTTTATACCCAGGCCACCTTGCGTCAGGAAAATGCCATCTTCTCTATTGGCGAACGCTGTAACGCTAACGGTTCTAAGAAATTCCGTGATTTGCAAGATGCTGAAAATTGGGACCAATGTGTTGCTATCGGCAAAGATCAAGCACGTGAAGGCTCCACCTCCTTGGACGTTTGCACGGCATTTGTCGGGCGCGATGAAGTCGCGGACATGACGGAAATGGTCAGCCAGCTTCGCGGAGCGGTGACCACACCTTTGGTGATCGATTCAACGGAACTCCCTGTTATCGAAGCAGCCCTTAAGCTTTATGGCGGCAAGGCCATCATTAACTCCATCAACTTTGAAGATGGTGAACAGCCAGCGGTTGATCGTATGGCTCTTGCTAAAAAATTTGGGGCTGCTGTTGTTGCCTTGACCATTGATGAAGAAGGCATGGCAAAAGATGTCGAAGGCAAGGTGAAAATCGCCAAACGCCTCCATGACTTTGTTGTCGAGAAAGGTTTGCCCGCCAGTGATTTGATGATTGACCCTCTGACCTTTACCATCTGTACGGGGAACGACGATGATCGCAAGCTGGGTATTGAAACACTGGATGCCATTGAGCGCATTTCAAATGAATTACCTGAAATTCAAATTGTTCTTGGTCTTTCAAATATCTCCTTTGGCCTTAAAGCTGCGGCTCGCCATGTGCTAAATTCCGTTTTCCTCGACCATGCTGTAAAGCGGGGCATGACCGGAGCTATTGTTCACGTTTCCAAGATCAAACCCCTCCACACCATCCCTGACGATGAAGTGAAGGTCGCTGAAGATTTAATCTTTGATCGCCGCGAAGAAGGCTATGACCCTCTCCATGCTTTTATCGCCCTTTTTCAAGACCGAAATGTGGAAGAGGAAAAAGCAAAATCTCGCCCAGAGACAGTAGAAGAGCGGCTCAAGCTGCGCATTGTTGAAGGTGACCGCAATGGCCTTGAAGACGAGTTGGATGAGGCCCGTGAAAAATATGACCCCCTGACAATAATCAACACCCTTCTCCTTGATGGTATGAAAGTGGTTGGAAAGCTGTTTGGCTCCGGCAAGATGCAATTACCATTTGTACTTCAATCGGCTGAAACTATGAAAGCCGCCGTGGCGCATCTTGAGCAGTTTATGGATAAAACTGAAGGCAGCGAAAAAGGGACCCTGGTTCTGGCGACGGTCAAAGGGGATGTTCACGATATTGGTAAAAATCTCGTCGATATTATCCTCACCAACAATGGCTATAAGGTGATTAACTTGGGGATTAAACAGCCCATCAATACTATTATTGATGCGGTTAAAGAACATCAACCAGACGCCCTTGGCCTTTCAGGATTGTTGGTGAAGTCCACAGTCATTATGCGGGAAAACCTGGTAGAGTTAACCCGCCAGGGGCTTAAGGTTCCGGTGTTTCTCGGGGGTGCAGCTCTCACCCGCAAATATGTGGAAGAAGATTGTACGGCTGCTTACCCCGAAAGTCATGTGGCCTATGCCCGTGATGCTTTCGATGGGCTAAGTCTTATGGACAAGGCCGTGAAGGGCGAAATGGATACGGTGGAGAAAAAATCTCAAACCGGGAAAAGCAAACGCCAGGCCCTTGACCTTATGCCTGTCGAGAATGCCTTGCGCCCCTTGGATGTGGAAGAAACCCGCTTGTTGAGGAAAGAGCTTCCCCAAGGGATTGAGGTGCCTGCGCCGCCGTTTTGGGGAGCTAAAATTATTGAAGATGTGCCTCTTAAGACGCTAGTGCCTTTCGTCAATGAGAACACATTGTTCCAGTTCCAATGGGGTTATAAAAAAGCGGGACGGAAACTTCAGGAATATCAAGAATGGGCCGCTAAAGAAGTGCGCCCGATCATGCATTCCCTGACCGAACGTTGTGAGAAAGAGAATATTCTCAAACCTCAGGCGGCCTACGGTTTTTGGAAATGTGCATCAGAAGGGAATACGGTCATTTTGTTTGAGGAAGATGGAACCACGGAAGCCACGCGCTTTACCTTCCCGCGTCAAGCCAAAGAGGGGGGGCTGTGTATTGCCGACTTTTTCCGGGACGTTGCAGACAAAGAGCGTGATGTCATTGGCCTGCAAGTGGTGACCATGGGGCAACATGCCTCAGAAGTCGCCCGCAAATGGTTTGAGGAAGATAAATACCAGGATTACCTCTACCTGCATGGTTATGGGGTGGAGATGGCAGAAGCACTGGCAGAGTACGTTCACAAACGTATTCGTGAATCTCTCGGTATGGGGGGGGATGACCCTCGGGAAATGACAAAAATTCTCAAGCAAGGGTATCGTGGGTCTCGTTACTCATTTGGTTACCCTGCTTGCCCTGATATGGCCCAGCAACATGATCTATTGCGGCTGTTAGGGGCTGATAAAATCGGTATTTCTATGGCAGATGAAGATCAGCTTCACCCGGAACAATCAACTGCAGCAATCGTGGTTCATCATCCGGCAGCAAAATATTTTGTCGTTTAATTATCGACATTGGGCCGGGGCAACCGGCCCATTTTTGCTGAAGTAGCATTGAGAGTCTGGGGTGGTTCGGGTGGCTATGGCGCGACAGATTTCTTTCTTGGTCGCTTGAGCAACCGAGATGCCAGAAATTTTGCTGTCGTCGTCAAAGGCGAGGTCAAGCACCCAGATCGTTTTATCTCCTGCGAATTCTACCAGGCCAGCCCGGTGAAGGCCGCCCATACCAGAGCCTGAACTGAAGCAAGCAAAGTGAGCAATAGGGAGACTCAGCAAATACTCGGCCCCGGCTTCGGGTGTGGCTGTCGGTAGAACGCTTAGCCCGTTCCCTTCGAATGTTTCAGCCCCACTCAAGGTCCCGACCAAGCCATGGGGGTCGCGGATGAGGGTCGAGTCAGCAAAGAGGGCTTCCAATTTAGAGCGTGAATTGTCGGGATTGGAATCCCGCATTAACCGACCAACTTGACTAAGGCGTTGGGTAAGGCTGCTGCTTGCAGAATAGCGACGCTCTCCACTAGGGAAGTCGGCGTCAAGCATCTCTAAAGCTCGGGCTGTTTCTCCATCAAGACAAGCTGTTTCGTAGGAAATGCCTGTGGCAAACAGAGCATGGCGGGATGTGATGGCGAGGAGGGCGGTGGTTGCGTCAGCGGCTGTTAGGCCGACATCCAAAGTGAGGGCTTGGCGAAGGGAGGCGCAAGCCGCGTTAAAATCATCACCTTTTGCAGCCCAAAAATCGTTTAGGGCGGTACTTTTCTCCGAGAGGGCTTCTCCAAGAGTCTGCCCCATATCTAGCTCGCTTGTCAAAACGGCGTCATAGTCCAGGGGGCTGCCCGAAAGTTTGCCCACTAAACGAGGGGGGCGAGAAACGAGGTTAACTTCAATATGGCCGAGTTCGCTTCCCTCTTTCGAATTTAGAGATATGATTGATTTTGCGGCTTCGGGGGTAATTGCCCATGACAAGGCTTTGGGAACGATTTGGCTGGTGCCATTTTTTAATCCAAAAACTAAATCCACATCAACTGTGGTTGAGTCCTCGTCCTGAATAGGACTGAAGCCGGAAAGCAGCCCGTCAAAAGAGGTCTTCACAGAGAATCCGCCTTCTCGGGACCCTTGGTATTCAAGAATTGGTTCCGACGCGCTTTGACCCGAAATTTCGGCTATGAGAGCTATAGATGTAATATCTTGATCATAAAGGGATACTAAAATGGGAGCTAATTTATCTGCACCTGAAACATTGAGGCTCAGGGCTGAATATCCAGCCCCTGATTGCCACTCTCCATCCGCGATTAAGCTATGAGATGAGGTTTGGTTTGATAATGTATTTAGTTTTTGGCGGACTTTATTGGCATCAATAGGAATGGAACCGCTAAATTTTGGGGTTTGCACAACGGTTTCGTCAAGGTCTGGTGAAGACCCCATATTTATAAACAAGATTACGACCCCGATAATTGCCAATCCTGCCAGAATGAGTTTTTGCTGCCCCTTATCCAACGCCTTACCCCATCTTATTAATTTAGTTGGGGACAAACTAGCAGCCTTACCCTGTTCCGACAATGAATGGCACAGAACTTAAGAATAAAGAAACCAATGTGTTGCCATAAAACAACGAGCCAGCATAAATTTGTGTCATTGGATGTTTGTTTGGGGAGAGGGTTTTGACAAAGCAACAACTATTGGCAATCCACGAAGAAACCGTTCAAGCAGGGTGGATTGACTATAATGGTCATATGAATGTGGCCTACTACGTATTGGCCTTTGATCACGCTACTGATGCATTGTTTGATCATATTGGGGTCGGGGAAAAGTATCGGGAAGAAACCAACAATTCTTTGTTTGTTGTTGAATCGCATATTACCTACGATCGGGAAGTATCTGAAGGTACCCCGTTGACCTTTACCACTCAAATTCTTGATTGCGATGATAAACGAGTACATTTTTTTCATCGTATGTATCATGGGACGGAAGGATACTTAGCTTCAACCACAGAGTTGATGTCGGTTCATGTTGATTTAAACCTACGCCGCACATCCCCTTTTCCACCTGAGGTACAAAAATTATTTGAAGGGTTGAAGGCTCAACACGCGATGTTGGTGAGGCCTGAACAAGCGGGAAGGGTAATAGGGATTAAAAAAAGGGCTTGAGCTTCTGTCCTTAGACTCGTAACCGTTTAAACTATAAGTTAATATGTAAAAAATTGATTGCTTGAGGAATACCCCCTAGTGTTTTCAAAACGCCTAACAGAAACTGAAAAAATTGCTCAACAGGCCATAGCGGCCCTTGAGGACAGACTGATTCCAGCTACACCTGAAAACTATACAGTATGGTATCATTATTATTCTGGTGATTACCCTGACCTTAAGCGAACCTTAGACATTCTCATTGATAATGGGCAGGAGATTGCTGAAAAACGCTGCCGTGAACTATATCGCAAATTCTTTACCTTTGAAGATGAAGCTGTCGCTGTTAGCCATGCCGGTCAACGGGTTGGTGAAGAGTTAGCCCAGGTTATGAAGTATCTGGACGATGTTGACCAAGGAATGAAGGAGTATGGCACTGACCTCGATAGTGCCACCAGCGGTCTCAAGAACGTTAAGGATACCACCGAAGTTAAGCCGATTGTGGATAAAGTTTTGGAATCCACAACAGAAATGAGCAAGAAAAATGCTGAAGCAGCGGCAAAATTAGAGCTTTCTAACAATGAGATTGCGGATCTTCGCGAATATGTGGAAGAACTTCAGCGAGATGCGGTTGTCGATGGCTTGACCGGGATTTCCAATCGTAAACACTTTGATATCAGCCTCCGCCATCTGGCAACCGAAGCCATGGAAGAAGGTAAGCCTCTGTCGATGATTATGATCGATATTGATTACTTTAAAAAATTTAATGATAGATTTGGCCATCAAGTTGGCGATCAAGTTCTTAAGCTGGTTGCAAAAACTCTCCGGACGATTGCTAAAGGTGAAGATTTATCTGCTCGATATGGAGGGGAGGAATTTTCAGTCATTCTCCCTGGGCGCGAATTAACTGAAGCAAAAGCGATTGCTGAAAAAATCCGCAAGAAAATTGCTTCAAGCGGGCTTGTTGATCGAAAATCTGGCAAGTCCCTTGGTAAAATTACATTGTCTGCCGGGGTTGGGCAGTTTGTCTATGGGGAACCGCTAACGGGCTTTATTGCTCGTTGTGATGAGACACAGTATTTAGCTAAAGAATCTGGGCGTAATAACGTTAAAACAGAGAAAGATCTCCTAAAGGCTGGGGCATAATTATTCATTTCTTTAAGAGATATAGAATATGAATGACCCGTTACCTTTTGAAGCAAGGTTTGGGGAAAAATACGTATGGCGAGACCTAATCGTCGCAGGTTGACGGCTAGTCGGCTTCTTTTAAGAATACGGCGGATTGTCAAGAACGACCAAATTATTTTGGCTGTTATTGCTCTCCTCGTCGGGGCAGGTGTCGGCATTCTCTCCATTGGCCTGCGTGTTTCTATTCAATTTATCCAGCTAAGTACCTACGGAAAAGGCACTGAATATTTTTCTGAACATGTGGCGAGTTTACCCTGGTGGCAGGTTATTCTTATTCCCACAATGGGCGGACTCCTGGTTGGTCTCTTTCTTTATTATTTTATGCCGGACCGTCGCCCCCAAGGTGTTGCAGATACCATTGAGGTCTGCGAATTTGTTGGCGGTAAAATTTCATTTCGTACAGGCCTTGGAGCGGCTTTTGCCAGCATCTTATCAATTGGCACAGGGGCGTCTGTTGGGCGTGAAGGTCCGGCTGTTCATCTAGGGGCTTCATTTGGCTCATGGTTGTCGGAACGGTTTCATTTAACTGGCCCTTTGACAAAGGCGATTTTGGGCTGTGGTGTCGCTGCTGCTGTGGCTTCGTCTTTCAATGCGCCGATCGCGGGGGCTCTTTTTGCCCATGAAGTTGTTGTCGGCCATTATGCCCTGAGTGCTTTTGCGCCAGTGGTCATCGCCAGTGTCACAAGTACAGTGGTCACCCGCTCTTATTTTGGTGACTTTCCAGCTTTTCAGATACCCGCCCTTGAGCTCGTTTCCCTCTGGGAATTTCCGGCCTTTGTTTTGCTCGGTATTTTAAGTGGTCTGTCAGCTATTGTTTTCCTAAAAGGAACCGGTCTGGCAGTAAAAATTGCAAAAAAAATCCCTGGACCCCAGTGGATTCGTCCGGCAATCGCGGGGATGATCTTAGGGTTTGTTGCTCTTAAATTCCCTCAGGTGCTTGGCACTGGCTATGAGGCAACAGACCAGGCCCTTCATGGTGCCTATGCCTTAGGGTTACTTCTGTCTTTATGGGTCCTTAAACTTGCCATGACATCTCTTTGTATTGGGTTCGGTTTTGCCGGAGGTGTCTTTGCCCCAGCTTTGGTAATTGGTGCTTTGCTCGGCGGTGGGTTTGGGCTTATTTCTGCAGAAATTTTTCCAGAATTAGCATCGTTCGCAGGGGCCTACGCCATCGTTGGCATGGGTAGTGTTGCTGCGGCAACTTTGGGGGCACCCATTTCGACCATCTTTATCATCTTTGAAATGACCAGCAATTACGCTTTGACCATCGCGGTGATGACAGGTGCCGTCATTGCTTCGGTTGTTTTCCGGCAAACGGGGAATGCGTCGTTCTTTTCCTGGCAACTCGCCCAGCGAGGGGTTGATTTAAAAGCGGGCTATCGAGAAAGTGTCCTGAAAGGGATGGCTGTTCGTGAAGTTATGTCTCCTCAGGGTGAAACCGTGCCGGCCTCTACAGAACTGCGGTCTGTTCGGCGATCTTTACAACGTTCAGCAACGGGGACCCTGTTTGTGGTTGATGGACAGGACCATTTCATCGGAACGATTACCTTGGTTGATCTTGCCGACGTGGCCTTTGATTTTGAAATGGATGAACTTATCCTTGCCAGTGATGTCGCTAACCCCCTGGCCCCATCGGTTAAGTCTACGGATAGCCTGCAAACAACCCTTGATCTTATGCAGAAACATCAACTTGATGATATGGCAGTTGTCCGCAGCCAGGAGAATAAACTTTTGTTGGGTCGCATCCGCCGCAACAACCTAATGGCGGCCTTTAGTGAAGCTCTGGTTGAAGCCCATAACGAGGAAAGAGAGTAAAGCGGTTTTCTTTTGGATAAAGAGGGGGTAAAAATCATCCATGAATGACCCTTTTGATCTCTCAGACTGCCCGGATGATCCTGAACCAGAGGCCCTGCCGCCGACGGTTTATTTGGATTCTTTAAACAAAGATCAGCGGCAAGCCGTTGAAGCTATCGAAGGCCCTGTCTTGGTTCTGGCAGGTGCCGGAACGGGTAAAACGCGGGTGCTGATTACCCGACTTTCTCATATCCTTCTCCAAGGCCATGCCTATCCTGGCGAGGTCTTAGCTGTGACCTTTACCAATAAAGCCGCACGAGAAATGATGGAACGGGTTGCCGATATGGTTGGTCGTAACGTTGACGGTTGGTGGCTGGGAACCTTCCATGCTTTATGTGTGCGAATTTTGCGTTCCCATGGCAATGCCATTGGTATTGATACCCGCTTTACCATCTTGGATACAGACGATCAGCTTCGCTTACTTAAGCAAATCCTGCGGGACCGGGACATAGATCAAAAGGCTTGGTCACCCCGGGTTTTGTTGGGAATTATTCAGCGGTGGAAAGACCGAGGGTTGGTACCGGACAAAGTTGTCGGACAAGAAGGCGAAGAGTTTGCTGATGGCTTGGCGGTTAAACTTTACCGCGAATACCAGGCCCGAATGGCGGCGCAAAACACCGTTGATTTCGGCGATTTGATTCTCCATTGCCTCACTTTATTCACGGGACATCCGGCGATCTTGAAAGTCTATCAAGAACGCTTTCGTTATATTCTGGTCGATGAGTATCAGGACACCAATGTTGCCCAATATCTGTGGCTCCGCCTGTTAGCCCAAAAGCATCGTAATATTTGTTGTGTGGGGGATGATGACCAATCCATCTACTCCTGGCGGGGAGCTGAAGTTGGTAACATCTTACGCTTTGAAAAAGATTTTCCCGGTGCGACCGTGGTGCGCCTGGAACGCAACTATCGCTCAACGGGGCATATCCTTGGCGCGGCTTCCGGATTGATTGCCCAAAATGAAGGTCGGTTAGGGAAAACCTTGTGGACCGACGATGATGGTGGCGACAAGGTTGTGGTACAAGCGGCTTGGGATGGGCCGGAAGAGGCCCGTCTTGTCGGGGATGAAATTGAAGTTTTGCAAACCAAGGGGGTCTCTCTTGGCGAGATGGCGATCTTGGTTCGAACGGGGTTTCAAACCCGTGAGTTTGAAGAACGGTTGATGACCTTGGGTCTGCCTTACCGTATTGTTGGTGGGGCGAGATTCTATGAACGCAAAGAAATTCGAGATGCTGTCGCTTACCTGCGGGTTATCTTTCAACCAGCCGATAACCTGGCTTTTGAACGCATTGTTAACTTACCTAAAAGAGGTATAGGTCAAGCGACCATGCAGATTATTCACCAATTTTCCCGTGCCGCTGATAAGTCTCTGATTGAAGGGGTTGAGGTTCTGCTGGAAACGGATGAATTAAAGCCTCGGGCCAAAAAGCCTCTCGCCGCTTTGCTGGAAGATTTCAGCCGCTGGCGTGCTATGGCTGAAATTGAGAACCATGCCGATGTGCTGGAAACCATCTTAGATGAATCCGGTTATATGGAAATGTGGCGAATGGATAAAACGCCCGAAGCCCCAGGAAAAATTGAGAACCTTAAGGAACTGATGGCTGCCCTTACAGAGTTCGACAGCTTAGAAGATTTCCTTGAGCATGTCAGCTTGGTGATGGATAACGAGTCCGCTAATGAGGGAGAGAAAGTTACCTTAATGACCCTCCATGGTGCCAAAGGGTTGGAGTTTGATGCGGTGTTCCTTCCTGGATGGGAAGAGAAACTTTTTCCTCACCAACTGTCTTTAGATGAAAAAGGCCGTGAGGGCTTGGAAGAAGAACGGCGCCTGGCATATGTGGGGATCACCCGGGCCCGGAAAAAATCTTACATCCTTCATTCGGCTAATCGTCAGGTCTATAATGAATGGCGGAGTAATCTGCCTTCCCGCTTTATTGAAGAACTTCCTGCCGATCATGTTCTCGAGCGCGGCAAGCCGGGCATGTTTAGTAATAATAATTCAGAGGGCGGAAGTTTTGGTAGTTTACGGGAATCGGGGGCTTCGTTCTCCTACAATGCGCTCCGTAAGAAAAAACCTTCGCAAGAAACATCTTTTTTCAGCGATGATGAAAAATATTCAGCAGGACAACGGGTTTTTCACCAAAAATTTGGCTATGGCCGGGTTTTAAACTCCGAGGGAGGCAAGTTGCAAATTGCCTTTGAAAAAGCCGGGGTGAAAAAGGTGATGGAAAACTTTGTCGAGGAAGCATGACGCTATGACCCCAACAACCTGGAGAGTGAGCCTCTCCGTTGAAAAGACGAACCTTCCAATCTACGAGGACGCCCTCGCTCACTTAGCGGTGGCGGTGTCTTCATTCGGGGAGGATGATGAATTGGAATGGCGGCTTTCTGCCGTCTTTGACGAGGAACCCAATCTAGCTTCCCTCGAAGCCGGGTTGGCCCTTGTTGCCGCCGGGCACGACCTCACGCCGCCCACTCTTACCCTAGAAGAGGTCGCGGGGCAGGACTGGGTTGCCAATAGCTTGCAAAGTTTCCAGCCTGTGGAAGCGGGGCGCTTCTTTATTTATGGGTCACATTTTGAGGGGGATATTCCGACGTCTAAGATTGGGCTGAGGGTCAACGCGGCAACGGCATTTGGCTCTGGGGAACATGAAACGACAAATGGTTGTCTTCAGGCGATTGACTTTTTAGCTCAGAAAAATTTGACCCAACCCCTTGATATGGGCTGCGGCTCCGGCATTTTGGCGATGGCAATGGCAAAAACTTGGGGCAAACATGTTGTCGCTTGTGATATCGATGGGGAATCGGTTCGGGTTGCCAAGGATAATGCGGCTCTCAACGGTATTGCGCGTTTGGTTTCAGCCTACCATGGCAATGGGTATTTTACAGGGGCAGTGGTCAAAAGTGCCCCCTATGATTTAATTGTCGCCAACATTCTTTTACGTCCTCTTTGCGCCATGGCAAAGAGCCTGTCGAAGTATTTAGACCGTGGCGGATACGTTATTCTTTCTGGATTTTTGCAAGAAGACACCAACCGCATCATCTCGGTCCATCGCCAATTTGGTTTGAAGTTGGTGACAACCTTCCCGGTTGGGGAATGGCAAACCGTTGTTTTACGGCGTTAGGGTGCTTTTTGATTTATCTGAATCGCAAATACGATTGCGACCCGTATGCTTGGCATTGTAAAGAGCTTTGTCGACTCTTTTGAAGAGGCCTTCTAGAGACTCTTTTTGCTGACGCGTCCCAATGCCTCCGCTAATTGTCACATTTTTTTGCTCCCCAAGTTTTTTAAACTCAAGTCGTTCAATCGTCGTTCGTATCCTGTCCGCGATTGAGGCAACGCCCAGAGCAGATTTGCCAATAACAAAAAGGGCAAACTCTTCCCCCCCTAGGCGCACGGGTATATCACCGCCTCGAGATGAGTTTCGAATGATTGCGGCAATGCTTGTCAGAACCAAATCACCCACATCGTGACCGAAGGTGTCGTTGACCTTTTTAAAATGGTCAATATCAAACATAGCCAAAGCGATTTCCGGTTCGCCTTCCCGGTCATGAATTTCAAATTGTCGGGTGATTGTCTCGGTCATGTAATAGCGCGTAAACATGCCGGTAAGAGAATCTCGGATTGAGCGCTCATAGTGCTTTTGACGTTCAACCTCGAGGAATCGATAAATGCTTTCTCTCTCAACAGCAACCTGAAGCGGGACCGTTGTTTGTTCTATCATCTGTTCGATATCACTGTTGATCTCGATGTCCTGCTTAAGTTTTATGATGGCAATGTCTTTGGCAAATTGTTTTTCTTGATTAAATAAGGGAATAATCAGAGCCGTTTGCTTGCTCTCAGGGCAAGTCTTTTTGAGGTAACGTTTGCCATGTTGCTTTGTATATTCGCTTTTTTTAATGCCTAAAATGTCGCTCAGGTATTCAGGGACCTTATCGAAGGTGCCACGGTAACGGGATTCGGGAGCAAGGTGCAGGATGCCCTGCCCATCTTCTTCCGTTTGCAAATAAAACTCTAAAGATTCAGCGGGAATCATTTGTTGAATTATTTTAGTTAAAGCACTGGCGATATCCCTAAAGTCACGATAGAGCACCATTGTCTCGGTGATTTCCTGAAGAATTTTATTCATCTTTGAAATCGAATAAATATCAGAAGTTTCAGAAGCTAAAAGAAATAGCCCACAGTCTAAATGCTTGAGTTTCTCCATCATGAAATCAACCAAATGGTTGGGGATTATTGACCCATGTTGTGGTGCAATAATTTTGATATCGTTTTGCTGGAGTTCATTTATGGAGAAGGTGAGAATATCTCGGCTGGGCATATAATGTTCGTGAAAAGGACGAAGGGCTTCGAAATAAGTTTCATCTTTGGCTACCAAAGAGAACCCCTCGGTAAAGCCACCGAACAGATCACTGGAAAACAAAGTTTGTGTTTGTTCATCAAAGGAGCAAAAAGCCCCAGGAAAATGCGCATAAGGAGTGAAAGTAAAGCTAATTTTCCGCCCCCCAATATCCAGCATCCAATCGTTTTCGTTGACCAGCCAAAAGGGTACTTTGAGGCCATAGTGCCGCAATAAAACCATGGCCCGCCAATGGGTAGCCAGGACGGCGTCATCACGTGATATCATGTTGTCGATAATTTGCATGGCCCCTGTAATATCCGGGTCTTGATGCTGGCAAATAAAATAACGGATATTTGAGAAAGAGGTAACCTGCTCGATTTTGCGCAAAGTGTGGTTGAATGTTAGTTTTGAGCCAGGATCAATGAGGACCGACTGATCACCATGTTCGATCAAATAGACATGACATTGAAAGGGGTCACCTTCCAAAAAATGACCAACCCACCAAACCCCATCTGCAATCTCAATTGCGTTGTCAGGGTTGAGGCCTTCGGATGAAATTAGCGGTTCCATAATGCCCTGTTAAATTTTAATTCTTTGGTTGAATTGAGTTTAGATGATTTCGCTTTAATTGAAAGGCAGGGATTAAATTAAATAGATTAAATGCCTATATTTTAATAATCTCTCTTGCTTTTCCACAAGATTTGAGCTTTTCTAAATTAGAGACACATTTTGAAGAACGGTAAAACCATGCGCAAAGCGAAAGCCATCGCCATTGAAAAACACAACGACAGCCTTTTGGTTGCCGGTGGGTTTGCGTTGCTTGGGGTTACCCTTCTTAGTCTCCTCCTGCGACTTATGGTCGCCTGAATTCCCTCGAATTGGCTGAGTTCTTTAACTCATAAGCCGGAATTCAGGAAAACTTACTGCTAAAACAGGTTGACTTTGACCGCAGTAAATCCTTTTTATCTAAGCATTAACCAAATATCGGCACAGTTGTCTGGTATTTAAATCGTAAAGTGGACGGCACAGATGACCACCATGTGGAAAATCTATACAGACGAGACGAACGGGGTCTTTACGACATCCGTTATTTCGCCTTGTGCTTTGCCTTTGCTTTCACTTCCGCTTCTTAGCGTCGCTCTACGACTTATGCGCCCTTAAGCATGTTCAATCAGGCCCGACCAAAGGGCTGGTGCTTAAGGGAAATGAGAAAAAGCTTAATTCATAGAACGTAACTAAGAACGAAGGATTATTAAAATGAGTATTCAAATGGATTCAGATCGGGTTGTCATCTTTGACACCACCTTGCGCGACGGCGAACAATCACCCGGCGCCTCAATGAACTTAGATGAAAAATTGCGGATCGCCTTTACCCTGGAGGAAATGGGTGTGGACGTGATCGAAGCTGGATTTCCTATTGCATCGGATGGAGATTTCGAAGCGGTAAATGAAATTGCCAAAGTGGTGAAGAATTCCACCATCTGTGGGTTGGCTCGCGCGGCTGTAGGGGATATTGCCCGGGCTGCTGACGCGGTTGCTCCAGCGGAAAGAAAACGCATCCACACGTTCATCGCCACCAGCCCTTTGCATATGGAATTTAAGTTGCAAATGACGCCGGAACAGGTTTTGGAAGCTATAACTAAAAGTGTCAGCTTTGCCCGTGATAAGGTAGATGATGTGGAATGGTCGGCAGAAGACGGCTCGCGTTCTGACCATGACTTCTTGTGCAAATGTGTTGAAGCCGCCATTAAAGCCGGGGCGGGAACCATCAATATTCCCGATACGGTAGGCTACGGTGTCCCAACAGAATATGCCTCTATTTTTGAAATGTTGCGCAATCGAGTTCCTAATATCGATAAAGCCATTTTGTCGACCCACTGTCACAACGACTTAGGCTTGGCGGTCTCCAACTCATTGGCGGCTGTTGGGGCGGGTGCCCGGCAAGTTGAATGTACCATTAATGGCTTAGGCGAGCGGGCTGGTAACTGTGCTTTAGAAGAAGTCGTCATGGCTTTACAAACCCGCCATGACGTCATGCCATATACAACGGGTATTGAGACCAAGCATATCACCAAAGCGTCTCGCTTGGTGTCAACCATTACAGGCTTCACCGTTCAGCCTAACAAGGCTATTGTTGGGGCCAATGCTTTTGCTCACGAGTCAGGCATTCACCAAGACGGTATGTTGAAAAATGCTCAAACTTACGAAATTATGACCCCTGAATCAGTTGGTTTGAAAAAATCTACTTTGGTTATGGGCAAGCACTCCGGCCGCCATGCTTTTACTGAAAAATTGAAAGAATTGGGATACAGCTTGGGTGATAATGCCGTCCAGGATGCCTTTAAACGGTTCAAAGATTTGGCAGACAAGAAAAAGGATGTTTACGACGAAGATATCGTGGCTTTGGTCGATGATACCGTGGTTCGGACCAATGACCGGGTTCGTATGGTTGCCTTAGAAATTTCATGTGGCACAAAGAACTCAGGAGCTTCCTTAACCCTGGAAATCGATGGGGAAGAAAAATCCTGTGAAGCCCATGGAGATGGCCCGGTTGATTCGGCTTTCAAAGCCATTAAAACCTTATTCCCCACCGAAGCTAAATTGCAGTTGTACCAAGTCCATGCTGTGACGGGGGGAACGGATGCTCAGGCTGAAGTTACCGTGCGTTTGGCTGAGGAGGGCAAAACCGTCAATGGGCAAGGTGCGGATACCGACACCATGGTGGCCTCAGTTAAAGCTTATATCACTGCTTTAAATAAGCTGTTGGTTAAAAGAAAAAAATCAGCACCTGCTGCGATTTCAGCTTAAGAGTACAAATGAGTATAACGTCATCGCCGGATTAAATTCGGTGATGACGGTGAACCAAGATTGGAGCAGGCATGACCCTAGAATTTCTACTTACTTCGCTTGTGGTCGTTCTGGTTCCTGGGGCGGGGGGTCTTTATACACTTGCTCATGGCTTGTCCCTTGGTGGTCGCGCGAGTGTCGCCGCCGCTTTTGGCTGCACCTTAGGGATTGTCCCTCATATGGCAGCCGCCATTTTTGGCCTTGCCGCACTTCTCCATACCAGTGCAGTGATTTTCCAGATAGTGAAGGTCGCGGGTGTCCTTTATTTGCTTTATATGGCCTGGGGGATTTTGCAGGAGCAGGGAGCCCTTAATGTGGAAGGGAATGTAAAACCTCGCTCTTGGCTAAACGTCGCCATCAAGGGCATATTGGTTAATATCCTGAACCCGAAGCTCTCTATTTTCTTTCTGGCTTTTTTGCCGCAATTCGTTGACCCCACCTCGAGCCGGGCGACCCTGGAGATGCTTGGGCTTGGCGGGGTGTTTATGGGGATGACTTTTGTCGTTTTTGTCTTTTACGGTCTCTTTGCGGCGGCAGTTCGCAGCCATGTTATTTCAAGACCAAGGGTGATGACCTGGTTGCGCCGGAGCTTTGCCGGGGCTTTTGTCGTTGTGAGTGCCAAGCTTGCTTTATCTGAGAATTAGACATGGATAAAAGCTATTTCGAAACACTGGCACGCTATAATCGATGGGCCAATATCAAGCTTTATAATGCGGTTGAAGTCCTGCCTAAAGAAGAATTTGAAAAAGACCGCCAGGCCTACTTTGAGTCTATCCAAGGCACCCTCAATCACATTCTCTTTGGCGACTGGGCCTGGACCTTGCGGTTAAAAGGTGAAAGCTCGGCCCATTTGGAAATGGGGAAAATTTATCATCCAGATTTTCATTCTTTAAAAGAAGCCAGAATTCAAACTGATGATGGTCTTCTAGCTGTGATTGAGGCCATGAGTGAAGACCAATTGGAGCGTGAGCTGACATATCGCAATGTTAAAGGGGATGAGTTTTCGGTTCCACGTCGGTGATCTTAGGGCATGTCTTTAATCACAGCACCCACCATCGAGGACAGGTTCATTGCCTGCTGACACAAATTCCGGTGGAGGCTCCCTCCATGGATATCATTTATTATTATCTGGATTGTGCGGCTAAAGCCATTCAGGCCTAATTCTACCATAGCTCACAAAAGATAGAAAAACCCATAATTTAGCCATCATTTTCCATGATATTTACGGCTATTAACCAATAATACACACATCATGTAGATGTTTAAGGTGTAAATAAGTGAAAATGCCCTAGAAACCGAGGGAGTGACCACTTATAAGTATTTTAGGTTATGCGGGGGAGGTTCGGTTTTACGAATTTCCGCATATATGGTTCGACAATAATGGTACTTACACCGGATTAGTGGGGACAAATGTTTTCAAGACTTTTCGGCTTTCTTTCTGCCGACATGGCCATCGACCTTGGTACAGCCAATACGCTCGTATATGTCAAAGGACGAGGCATTGTTCTCAATGAGCCTTCTGTGGTGGCTATCGCTGAGGTAAAGGGCAAAAAACAAGTCCTTGCGGTGGGTGATGAAGCCAAGCAAATGCTTGGACGGACACCGGGTAATATCATGGCGATCAGACCCTTGCGCGACGGCGTTATTGCCGATTTTGAAGTCGCCGAGGAGATGATCAAACATTTCATTCGCAAAGTTCATAACCGACGCAGTTTTGCCAGCCCTTTGGTTGTTGTCTGTGTGCCCTCCGGTTCTACCGCCGTTGAACGTCGGGCCATTCAAGAATCAGCTGAATCAGCCGGCGCGCGTCGAGTCTTCTTGATCGAAGAACCCATGGCAGCCGCTATTGGTGCGGGTCTTCCTGTTACCGAGCCAACAGGCTCTATGGTGGTTGATATCGGCGGTGGAACGACTGAGGTTGCCGTGCTTAGTCTTGGTGGCATTGTTTATTCACGGTCTGTCCGGGTTGGCGGCGATAAGATGGATGAAGCCATCATTGGTTATATCCGTCGCAACCATAACCTTTTGGTTGGTGAAGGCTCTGCAGAACGGATTAAAGAAGATATTGGCTCTGCTTGCCCACCAGATGAAGGTGATGGAGCAACTATGGAAATTAAAGGGCGCGACCTGATGAACGGCGTGCCTAAAGAACTCCTGATCAGCGAACGCGAAATTGCTGAAAGCCTTGCCGACCCTGTCGGTGCCATTATCGAGGCGGTTAAGGTTGCCCTTGAGCATACGGCTCCAGAACTGGCGGCAGATATCGTTGATAAAGGAATTGTCCTGACAGGCGGTGGAGCCTTGCTCGGCAACCTTGATTTTGTTCTGCGCCACGCTACAGGTCTTCCGGTTTCTATTGCCGACGACCCTCTTTCCTGTGTTGCTATGGGAACCGGGCGGGCTCTGGAAGAAATGAAAAAACTCAGGAACGTTCTGACTACAATGTACTAAAGCTGGACAGGTTTCAGTGCGTCAAATTGCTTTTTAAGGGGCTGTTTATAAGACAGCCCCTAATTTTTTGAGTTCACCTACTCAAGAATATAGCTGACTAAACCATCCCGCAATTTAGGCTCAAACCATGTGGACTTTGGTGGCATGATTTCGCCAGCGTCGGCGACGGAGATAAGGTCATCCATGCTGGTAGGATAAAGGGCGAAAGCCACTTTCATAATGCCGCTGTCGACTTTCTTCTCTAACTCACCCAAACCACGCATGCCGCCAACAAAATCAATCCGGTAATCCCGACGAGGGTCGCTGATCCCGAGAATAGGTTCTATCAACCGATCGGACAGAAGGCTAACGTCAAGCCGCGCAACGGGGTTGTCTTCTCCGGGTAACTGTTCTTTCAGGCCAAGCATGTACCACTGGCCTTCAAGGTACATGCCGAAATTATTAGCTTTTTCTGGTTTGGCTTGCCCGTCTGTTTTCTCAACAGTGAAACGCTCTTCTATTTTCGCGATAAACTGCTCCCCGGTCAGACCATGAAGATCGCGAACGACTCGGTTGTAATCCAATATCAGCATTTGATCGCTGGGGAAGAGGACCGAAAGGAAGGAGTGATAGATACCCTTACCATGCTCTGGGTTTGCCTGACGACGGGCGGCAGCAGCGCGTGAAGCCGCAGCGGATCTATGGTGCCCATCTGCGATATACAGACGATCTAAGCTGCATATGGCTTCAGTCAAAGGCTGAATATACGCTTCTTCATCGACAACCCAAAGAGTATGACCGATCCCGTCACTGGCAACGAGATCATATTCGGGAGTTTTGCTTGTGGTGATCTTTTCAATAATGGCTTTTGCTTCTGTCTGAGGCTGGTGGGCCAAGAGAACAGGGCCCGTTTGCGAGTTAACAGCCTGAATTTGTTTGACCCGATCATCTTCTTTGTCTGGACGAGTGAATTCGTGGCGGCGAATGCGGTCATTGTCATAAGCAGAAACCGACGCACCAACCACCAGGCCTGTTTGTACATGATCTCCCATGGTAAGGCGATATACATAGTAACAAGGGGTCTCGTCTTGTTTGAGGACGCCTGCCTCAATCATCCGGTTCATGTTCTCTGCTGCTTTGGCGTAAGCTTCCGGCGAGGTGTGGTCCATTCCAGGGGGAAGATCGATTTCAGGCTTGGAGATATGAAGGAAGCTCCAAGAGTTATCACCAACCAAAACCCGCGCCTCTTCGGAATCAAGCACATCATAGGGAGGGGCGGCGACTTCTTGAATGCGTTCCGGGGTGGGTCGGAGGCCTTTAAAGGGCCGAATAAGATCAATTTCCGGGGCAGGGGATTTGCCCTTGATGGTCGCTTTCGAGGTAGGTGACGACTTCACGCCCCACTCCTTTTAACTAAATGAATTTTACGGTTTGTAACGGCTTAGGGCGTTGATGGCTAGTACAGTCTATGGGGATAAGAAAACGGTACCCCGAGGCGTACCGTTTTCTTTATTAATCAGGAGCTTGCACTTTATTTATTGGCGAAGCGAACGGCGACAAAGCGGAGTCCGCCTTGGCCTTCCACAAGCAAGAGGACTGATTTGCGGCCCGATTCGCGCGCCTTTTTCACCTTGGCTTGAATATCTCGAGGTGTTTCGACCTCTTCTTGTGCCACTTCCAGGACAAGGTCACCAACTTGGATGCCTTTTTCTTCAGCGGCCCCACCGGCTTTAATGCCAGTGACGATTACGCCTTTGGCATCATCTGTGAGTTCAAATTGCTGGCGAATTATGTCGTTGATGGTCGCGACAGTCAGGCCGAGTTCGTCAATATCAAGCTGAGTTGCTTTACTTTGCTTCTTACCTTCCTTGTTATCTTTGCCTTCGGCAACTTTCTCGTCTTTCAACTCACCGACGGTAACTTGGACGGTCTTGGCTTTCCCATTGCGCCATACCACAACATCGACGGCCTTACCGATTTCTGTTTCCGCAACGATGCGTGGCAGTTTGCGCATTTCGGTTACTTCGCGGTTATTAAACCGGATGATCACATCACGAGGTTTAATCTTGGCTGTTTCCGCAGGACTTCCTTCGCCAACACTGGCGACCAAGGCCCCCATGGTTTTTTCCATGTCGAGGCTTTCGGCAATCTCATCGGTCACAGTTTGAATGCGCACGCCCAACCAGCCGCGTTTGACTTCGCCGCCGTCCATCAACTGAGCAACGATCGGTTTGACCACTGTGGCTGGAACGGAGAACCCAATGCCAACGCTGCCGCCGGAAGGGGAATAGATCAAGGTGTTAACGCCGATAACCTCGCCCTGGGAGTTAAACAAAGGACCACCGGAATTGCCTTTGTTAATAGGGGCATCAGTTTGAATAAAATCGTCATACCGCCCGGCATTAATATCACGCCCGCGAGCTGAAATAATACCTGCTGTGACCGTGCTGCCTAAGCCAAAGGGGTTGCCGATAGCAATAGCCCAATCGCCGACGCGGGCTTTATCTGAATCTCCAAAGGTGGCGACAGAAATTTTGTGGTTTTTAGGGTCAATCTTAAGAAGGGCAATATCTGTTTCAGGATCGGTACCGACCAATTCAGCTTTGAGAGAGGTCCCGTCGTCCATGACCACAGTAATTTCGGAAGCTCCTGCAATCACGTGGTTGTTGGTGACGACAAAGCCTTTCTTATCGATAAAGAAACCGGACCCTAGCGAAGCTGGTTTGCGGCGTTGTTGACGTTGTTGCTGGGGACGGTTTTTTTCAAGGAAATCTTTAAAAAATTCTTCGAAGGGAGATCCGGGAGGAACACTAAATTGTTCAGGACCTTGCTGCCCGTGTGGCTGGTCCTGTCTGCCGGGGTCTTGGGTTGAGGAAATAGTCACAACAGAAGGGATCAGTTTTTCCGCTAAGTCGGCAAAGCTTTCCGGTGTGGAGCGAGCTTGAGCCGATGCGGCCATGAGCACAAAGGAAAGGCTTAAGAAAAGCCCGAAAGCCCAATAGGCAAATCTATTGTTTTGCTCAAGAACTACCGCTTGAGAACGTTGTTTTTGGCTTAGGTAAGATTGCTTCACTCTGTTTCTCCGTCGTCGTCAATTTCATTTATTCAATTGTCCCGCCCCCTCACCAAGCCTCTCATATATGGGCATGGATTATGGTAGAACTATGACAATTATAGATTTTTATTTATCCCCGTATGAACCAGACCAACCCGACACCAACAATCGCAGCCGTTAATCCGGCAGTTCTGATGTTCCCCGCAGACATTGTCATTATTTGCAACATCATTTGCTTCATCTTGTCTGGGAAGAGGGCGTAAAGAGCCCCTTCAAGAACCAAAACTAGTCCGAGAGCTACCGTAAAGTCGTCCATTGGGTCCAATCTATTTGTATCGTTATAAAAAGGCCCGCCAGGTTTTCCCTGCGGGCCTTCTTAAGGTCTGTTGCTTTATTTGTTTTTCTTACCAGGAAGGCTTCCAAAATATTGGAAGAAATCACTCGAAGGAGAAAGAACCATGGTTGTTTCTCCATTGAAGGATTTTTTATAAGCATTCATGGAAAGGTAGAATTCAAAGAAATCCTGGTCCCGACCATAAGCTTCACCCAAAATACGGTTCCGCTCCGCATCGCCTGTACCAATTAAAATTTGCGCATTCTTCTGGGCTTCTGCCAGGATCAAAGTACGCTCTTTATCGGCTTTGGAGGTGATCGTTTGTTTGATTTCCTCACCCTCGGCCCGCATCTTGTTGGCTTCCCGTTCACGTTCAGAGCGCATCCGGTCATAAACATTTTGCGAAATTTCTTGGGGCAGGTCGGTCCGAACAATACGAATATCAACCACGGAGATGCCGAAGTTCTTTGCGGCAATGTTCAGGCGATCCTGGATTTTGTTCATAATCCCTTGGCGCTCAGGAGAGAGCAAGAGGGTTAAGTTATGTAACCCCAATTCGTTCCGGACACCAGAGTTCAGGTTACGACCAAATACATCCCGAAAGGCGGCCTCTGTCCGTACAGACTGGAAAAACTTCAGCGGGTCGGTAATGCGGTAACGGGCAAAAGCATCGACCACGATCCGTTCTTTATCCGCCAACTGCATTTCTTGCGCGGGGGGGTCAAGGTTCAAGATCCGCTTGTCATAAAAGACTACGTTTTGAATAAACGGAATCTTAAAGTTCAGGCCAGGTTCTTGGATAACCCGTTTAGGGTCACCAAATTGCATGACGATGCCTTGAGCGGCTTCGTGCATCCTAAACAAAGCCCCGGAGGCAACAGCTCCAACAAGAAGAACGATAACGCCGAGAACGGCTAACTTTGCTCTATTCATTTCTCGGCTCCTAGGCTACGTTTTTTGAGTTCAGGTAAAGGCAGATATGGCACAACACCTTGACCATTCTTATCTATGAGAACGATATTGGCTTTGCCCAACACCTCTTGCATGGTCTCCAGATAGAGACGGCGAGTGGTAACGTCTTTGGCACTGGCATAACTGTCATAAACAGCAATAAAGCGCTTGGCTTCACCCTCAGCGTCTTTAACCACTTTTTCTTTATAAGCTTCGGCATCCTGAACAATTTTAGCCGCGTCACCACGGGCAACCGGAACAATCCGGTTTTCGTAGGCTTCCGCTTCAAGTTCTTTTCGTTTACGATCCTGCTCAGCACGACGCACTTCGTTGAAGGCATCAATAACGGGTTGAGGAGGCTCCACTTTCAAAAGCTTAACGTCGGTAATGGTCACCCCTGATTTATACTCATCCAGGCTGGCTTGCAGCACAGTCCGGGTTTTATCTTCGACCTGTTTCCGACCCCCGGTGAGGGCTGAATCCAGGCTGGTTTGACCAATCACTTCACGCATAGCACTTTCTGCTGCCAGTTTTACCGTGGTTTCCGGGTCGCGAATGTTGAACAAATAATGTCCGGCATCTTTAACTTTCCAGAAAACGGAAAAATCCAGATCAGCAATGTTTTTGTCGCCTGTCAGCATGATGCTTTCTTCGCGGACATCACGGGAACGGCTGCCATCGCCTCGCACCCCAATATCAATTTTGTTGATCATCTCAACATTCGGGGTCAAGGTTTCACCGATTGGAGCAGGGAAGTACCAGTTTAGTCCGGGGTCTGTGGTGGCAATAAATTTACCAAACAGCATGACAACGCCACGGTGTCCACTTTCAACTTTGTAGAATCCGCTGGCGAGCCAAATACCGAGGGCGATCAGAACAATCAGGAAAATCCCTTTTGAGGTTCCGGCACCGCCGGGCATGACGCGTCTCAGATTATCTTGGCCCTTGCGCAGGAGTTCTTCAATGTCGGGAGGTTGTTGGCCCCCGCCGCCGCCTTTGCCGCCGCCTGATGGGCCGGAGCCCCATGGGCCGCGATCATCACCGCCGCCGTTTCCGTCACCACCCCACGGGCCGCCACCGCCACCCTGAGAATTCCATGCCATAATTTTTTTCCTTTTCCCAATACTTTCAGTCACTCAATCTAGCACGTTTTGCTAATTGCCAACCGGTTCACGAAACTTTTATATGCGTTTTTTCTAACCAAACACTATTGCTATACCGATACATTGCCTTATATGACAGCAACGCGGGCTGTGCAACGTAAGGTATGCGTTTGGCGTAGATTGCTTAGTCTTTACACGATATTGCCTATAAAACGGAGAATTCAAGGATGGCCGAGGTTACACAAGAACAAATTATTGACGCTCTTAAGACTGTCATGGACACAAGCTGCGGTGAAAACATCGTTAGCCTTGGCATGATTCAAGGATTACAAATCAAAGAAGGCCATGTTGGTTTCACCATGGAAGTGGACCCAGAACGCGGCCCCGCCCTGGAACCTCTGCGCAAACAAGCCGAAGAGGTTGTGCATGCTTTGCCGGGGGTGATCACCGCGACAGTCGTGATGACCGCGCAAGCAACGGCCCCTCAAGGTGGGCATGATCATGGACACAGTCATGGTGGACACGGACAGGGACAACAAGCCGAAGCCCCTTTGCTTCCTGACGTTCGCTCCATCGTCGCCATTGCTTCTGGCAAAGGAGGGGTGGGTAAATCCACCACCTCGGTTAACATTGCCCTTGCCCTTGCCGCTCAAGGCAAAAAAGTTGGCTTGCTCGATGCCGATATTTACGGCCCTTCGATCCCTCGTATGTTGGGTGTTGCCGGGCAAGACCCCGATTCCGCTGATGGCAAGTTGCTTGAGCCTATTATGGCCTGCGGCATCAAATGTATGTCCATCGGTTTCCTGGTTGAAGAAGATTCACCCATGATCTGGCGCGGCCCAATGGTCATGAGTGCGCTTGAGCAGCTTATGCGTGACGTTAACTGGGGTGAGTTGGATGTGCTCGTGGTTGACATGCCTCCTGGGACTGGCGATGCACAGCTTACCATGGCCCAACGCGTGCCTCTTACCGGTGCCGTGATTGTCTCCACCCCACAAGACATTGCCCTGCTCGATGCCCGCAAAGGCCTGAACATGTTCCGCAAAACGGAAGTTCCTGTCCTTGGCATTATCGAAAACATGAGCTACTTCTCTTGCCCTCATTGTGGCGAACGCACCGAAATTTTCAGCCACGGCGGTGCCAAGAAAACGGCAGCTCAGTTGGGAGCTGATTTCCTCGGTGAAATCCCCCTCGACATGGCGATCCGCGAAAAAGCCGACGCCGGCGACCCCATCGTCGCCTCCGTCCCCGACGGCGACCACGCCAAAGCCTACAAAGCAATTGCCGCTAAAATCTGGGCAAAAGTGGAAACACTAACCGAAGAAGCAGGCCCCGGCCTGAAAATCGTGGTGGACTAACCCCCCCACGACACACCAACGCCTTACGCGGGGCTAGCCCCGCCTATCCACGCCTTCCTTTCTTGATAGAAAGGGAGGCGTTTTTTTTATGTTGCATTTCTTACTGTCTAAATTACGGATTTTGGTGATCAGCATAGAATGAAGGCATAGCAATAAACCCCAATAAGTAGTGTATTATTGACAAAAAACTCTTTAGATTGTATTTACTTAATGGTGTATAATTTAACACAAAACACGTAAATATAGTTTTTTGGGAGAAAAGAGCATGGCTTCAAGCAAAAATAGTAATGAGAATAGGGAAAGCTTTATCAATGGGCTGAAAAACTCAGGGATAATCAAGCTAGATACAACCATCGAAGATTTACTAGATGCTTCAGGTACCATACGGGATGGTGATGGTACCAAAAAAACCATAGTCTATGACGATGATAAGTACTTCGCTGTAATGAAATGAGTGAAAAGAATAATTTGAAACGGACCGACTGTCAGATGAAACAGTTGGTCCGTTATTTTGTGGGAGACAAACAAAATTTCTTGTCACCGGATGCCCTTAAGCGAAATGCTGAGTATCTGACTATTCTGATGAGTGGGGAACAACCCCCACAGGGCTTGAATGAGGTGACCAATGCGTATCATTTTTTCTATGAAAAAATAATTTTTATTTTGCATAGTTTCCCTCAATATTATCGGCTGATTCTTTCTATTGGTTTTGAACTGGCCATTCTAAATCAGGATAAAAGCAAGT
Source organism: uncultured Thalassospiraceae bacterium (assembly GCA_965368165.1). Lineage (GTDB taxonomy): Bacteria > Pseudomonadota > Alphaproteobacteria > Rhodospirillales > JAPHRK01 > JAPHRK01. Next base: position 197,472 of record CBDULT010000007.1, read on the forward strand.
ACGGTGACTTATGCAACTACGTGATTGAAAAAGAACTCTATCGAGCCGAAACGTCTGATATGCGCCGATTAGAAACCCAATACTTACTTTCGCGGCATGACCCTCTCTGGTGCTTTCCCAATCCGTGTCTTCGGGCGCGAGTGATGGACATATTATCACTCAAGTCATCCTATTTAAGGCCAAACCGGGATCTCTTTTACACGTTTACTCATGCGGTATTTTACCTTACAAAATTTGGCGAAACTAAATTGCCTCTTTTGCCTGAGCAAGCGACCAAAAATCTAATGAATATTGGCTCAATTGCTTATTTAATGGGTGACAACGATTTGCTTGCGGAAGTTATCGTGTGTTTAGTTTACCTTAGTAAGCCTGTCCCTGATCTCTGGCGAGAATTTATAGTTGATCGGTTTACACAGTATACGCTAGAGGTTTCACCGATGGAAAAGTTTGAATATCCAGGTGAGTATCACTCGTTTTTGGTTTGTTATTGGTGCCTAAAACTGTTGGGCGATGCCCGGGAAATTCCCTGCTATGAAGGCGACAAAAATCAACTCCATTTCGTTGAGGTTCCCGATACTCCAATGCAAAAATTAAACGCAATTAGTTTCGACCTCTCCCAAATGGAGATATTAGATCGCACAGGGGTTCAGCGTGAGGTTGCAAAGTTTTGTGATCTTGACCCTAAAACTTTTTTTGAAAAGTGTAGAAAAACAAATCCGGACTTTGATCAGATTTTGACTGCAATGAGCCACGGCCTGTTCCAGTCGTTTTTTGATGTTAAGCCTAGCCTATAAAATGTAGTAGTCGCGATCTGATCTAACAATTACCCGTTTTTTAGGCGGTGACTGTCAGGTCGAGTTTAAGTTTAAGTTATGAACTTTTCCTGCCAGATTTGTTTTCCACTCTCCAAGGTTTCCATCGGAGTGCGTCCGCAGCAGATTTTACCTTGGTGGGTGCGTTCATTGTTATAGTAATCGAGCCATTGGTCCAGATCATTTTGCAATTGCTCGATGGTTTTGTAGAGTTTCTTACGGAAGGTGATCTGATAAAACTCCTGTAAAATGGTTTTGTGGAACCGCTCACAGATACCGTTGGTCTGGGGTGATTTGACCTTGGTTTTGGTATAGTCGATGTCATTGACGCCGAGGAAGAGTTGATAATCGTGGCGGTCTGCCTTGCCGCAATACTCCGTACCTCGATCCGTTAAAATCCGCAGCACAGGTAAGTTATGCCCCTCATGGAAGGGCAGCACCCTGTCGTTGAGCAAATCTGCGGCTGTGATGGGTGTTTTGGTCGTATAGAGCTTGGCAAAGGCCACCTTGGTATAGGTGTCCACATAGGTTTGCTGGTAGACCCGACCGACACCTTTGAGGGTGCCCACATAGAAGGTATCTTGCGATCCCAGATAACCGGGGTGAGCGGTGTCGATCTCGCCGCTGGCCTGGTCGTCCAGCTTCTTCTTCTCCAAGGCCTGGACCTGTGCTTCAGTAAGGATTCCACCTTCCTCCGCAACTTTGATTTCCAAAGCCCTGAGGCGTTTCTTGAAGTTTTCAAGGTCATGGCGAAGCCAGATACAACGAACACCACTGGGAGAGACAAAGGTGCCTCGCTTGCGAAGCTCGTTGCTGACCCGTACTTGCCCATGGGCTGGTTGCTCAAGGGCATAAGCGGCGACAGCTTCCTCAGCGACAAGATCAATGCGATTTTTGAGGTTCGGGGTGTTGGGGGG
>CBDULT010000008.1:0-158764 GCA_965368165.1 uncultured Thalassospiraceae bacterium
AGTGGTCGGGGTGGAGAGATTCGAACTCCCGACATCCTGCTCCCAAAGCAGGCGCGCTACCAGACTGCGCTACACCCCGTCACATCTTGCTAGATGACTTACTGTATATTAGCCGTGTCATCAATCCGCTATTTCGATTTTCAGCATTTTTTTTCACGAAAAACGTTGTAAACCGTCCCAGAAGAGTTGAGGGTTCTAAACGGTTTGTAATAGGAATGCAATCACTTGATTAAATATCTTGAAAAATATTTTTTCTGGGCCGAAAATTTTGAACTACGCAATACCAATCACAATAAATTACCAAGGAAAAACAATGCCATACCTTGAAAACCGCACCTTTGATGAAATAGCTGTTGGGGAATCGGCTTCGATGGTCAGAACCCTATCTCAAAGCGATATTGAACTTTTTGCTGTTATGTCCGGTGATGTGAATCCGGCCCACCTGGATGAAGAATTCGCCCGTGAGGAAATTTTTCACAAGGTAATTGCTCATGGTATGTGGGGCGGGGCTTTAATTTCTTCTGTTTTAGGAACCACCCTGCCCGGACCAGGAACCATCTATCTTGGGCAAACCCTCAATTTTATGCGCCCGGTTGGTATTGGTGATGAAATCACCGTTACGGTCACCGCTCAGGAGAAAATTGAGAAGAAAAAAATCATTATTTTTGAATGCACTTGCGTCAATCAAGACGGAAATTCTGTCATTGAAGGCAGTGCCAAAGTTCTCGCTCCAACCGAAAAAATCAAGCGCGAAAGCCCGGTTTTGCCTGAAGTTATCCTCCATGATGCAGGGGCGAAACTTAGAGCCTTGATCGAAAAAGCTGACGGCTTGCCGCCTATACGCGCTGCCATTGCCCAGCCTGTGCACGATTATTCTCTCTCGGGAATCGTCGAAGCCGCCCGCGCGGGTCTTATAGAGCCTATTTTGATCGGCCCAGAAGAGCGCATTCGCATCGCGGCTGAGAAATCAAATATCGATATTTCCGGATTCCCAATCATCCCAACCGACCATAGTCACAACTCGGCCGAAATGGCGGTAAAGATGGCCCGAGCCGGAGAGGCCGATGCCATTATCATGAGTTCTCGTTATTTAAACGAAATAATGGATGCAGCCCAAACCCGTAAAGACGGCATAAGGACAGACCGAGTGATGAGCCATGCCTCCGTCGTCGACATGCCCTTTTATCATCGTTCCTTGATCGTTACCGATGGCTACATCAACCCCGACCCCAACATCAATGAACAAAGAGATATTATTAACAATACCGTAGAGCTTGCTCAGGCCATGGGAATTGACAAACCCAACACGGCAATTCTAGCCTCTACTCATGTGATCGACACCCGCCTCCCCTCGACAATTGAAGCCGCATCTTTGTGTAAGATGTCTGACCGGGGGCAAATTAACCATGCGGTAATTGAAGGGCCTATGACATATGACATGGCGATTTCAGAACTGGCGGCCGAGCGCAAAGGGGTTTTCTCCCCGGTTTGTGGCGCAACGGATATCGCAGTCTGCCCGAACCTCGAAGCGGCCCATCTCTTGATAAAGCAACTGACCTCCCAAGCTCGTGCCCAAGCCGCCAGTATTGTTTTGGGTGGTCGGGTGCCAATAATCTTGCCAAGCCGGGGCGATACGGCTACATCCCGCCTTGCTTCTTGCGCCCTGGCCGTCCTGATGGCGGCAAAACGGCGAGGAGACTTTTAGGGAAGAAAAAAAGCAAAATGGAACCAATCAATTTAATGGGGCGCAAAGCCCTGGTTGTCGGTGTCGCCAACGAAAGAAGCCTCGCAGCGGCTGTTGCCCGCCATTTAAGGGCTGCTGGGGCCGACCTGGCTTTTACCTATCATAATGAACGCACCCGCCCCCATGTGGAACCCTTTGCCAAAGAGATCGGTGCTGAACTTTGCACCGCCTGTGATATCGCCGACCCTAAACAGATTAAAAAGCTTTTTAAGAAGTTAAAAAAACGCTGGAACGGTCTCGATATAATATTCCATGCTATTGGCGCAGCTCCCAAAGAAGACCTTAAAGGAAAACTAATCAATTGTTCAGCGATTGGCTTCACTCAAGCCATGGACACCTCTGTTTTTTCCTTTATCCGTCTCGCCAGAATGTCTGCCCCGATGATGTCAAATGGCGGCTCACTCCTCACCCTCACCTTCTATGGGGCTGACCGGGTTGTCGATCATTATAATGTTATGGGTCCGGCTAAAGCGGCCCTTCAAACCAGCGTGCAATACCTTGCCCATGAACTCGGGCCAGAAGGTATCCGGGTTAATGCAATCTCGGCTGGGCCAGTTAAAACACGGGCTTCCTCCGGAATTAAAAATTTCAGCAAATTAATTAATGAAGTAGAAAGAAAAGCACCCTTACGTCGGGCCATTGAGGCCGATGAGGTGGGACGCGCCGCTCTGTTCCTCTTAAGTGACTATGCCTCTGGAGTGACCGGGGAAATTCTTCATGTTGATGCGGGTCATCACATTGCCGGAATGGTTTTTGATGACGATTAATCCCTCAGTTCAAGAAGAGGCGAAATTAGCTCGATCCAACGGTAGATATATTGCAAAGTTTCTTTAGGGTCACTACCGTAGCTGTCTTGAATAACCAACCCGCGCATCAAACTACGATTCATGGTCATCAGCATTTTGACATCCTCTGGATTTCCGGTCTTTGAACGGTAAGTTTCCATAGCTTGAAGGTCTAAGGCCTTATTCCATTTTTGCAAATTCTCAGAAATCCGCTCATGAAGTTTTTGGTCAGTCCGTGAGGCAATCAATATTTCGAGCAATGCCCGGTAAGGCCCTGTATTAATTAATTTTAGCCAGGGTGAAAGAATAGCTTCTTCAAGGGTTTTAGGTGGGTTTTCATCCTTATTCGAAAGGGTAAAGGGGCGTTCTAGCAACCGATCAGCTGTTGCCACCATCATATCTTCTTTACTGGGGAAATGATGCTGCAATGCCCCTTTAGAAAACCCGGCAAGAGAGGCCACTCGTTTCAGTGAAGTTTCACTATAGCCAAACTCAATCAGGCTATTGATCGTCGCATTACAAATAGCCACCCGCGCCTTATGGCTTTTGGCCTTTTGTTTCCCCATCTCCGCGACCATAGACATATACCCCCTCCAACTCAGCTTGACATTTCAACCACCCTACCATAAAAACAATCCGTCCGTAAGGCTTTTTATATATATCAGCCCCCCGTGAGTTCACTCAAAGCCACCGATGGAGGTATAAATATATGTCAGAGATCGTTCGCATCGCCAATTGCAGTGGTTTTTACGGTGACAAACTTTCTGCTGCCCTTGAGATGGTTGAAGGTGGCCCCATTGATGTGCTGACAGGTGATTACCTCGCCGAACTCACCATGTCGATCCTTTATAGCCAGAGGATCAAGAACCAAGAAGCAGGATATGTCGGCACTTTTCTTAAACAAATCCGCCAAGTAATCACCCCTTGCCTGAAAAAAAACATCAAGATTGTCTCCAATGCCGGAGGGCTTAATCCTAAAGCTATGGCTGAGGCTATTGAGGCAATTATTGCTGAGTTAGGCTTATCAGCAAAGGTGGCCTATATCGAGGGCGACGATCTGATTTCTCGCCTGGAGGAACTCGCTGAAGCTGGTGAAGCCCTGGCAAATATCGACACCGGGGCACCATTGAGCAGTTCGGAAGATAAAGCTGTCACGGCAAATGCTTATCTGGGGGCCTGGGGCATTAAAGAGGCTTTGGATCAAGGGGCTGATATTGTTATCTGTCCTCGAGTCACAGACGCCGCCGTTGTGATCGGCCCCGCTGCTTGGAAATTCAATTGGCAACGCAGCGATTACGATGCCTTGGCTGGTGCCTTAGCTGCTGGACATATTATTGAATGCGGGTGCCAGGCCACGGGCGGTAACTATTCCTTTTTCCAGGAAGTCCCCAGCTTTGAAAATATGGGTTATCCCATAGCTGAAATCGAAGCAGATGGCAGTTTTACCATTACTAAACACCCCGGAACAGGTGGCCTGGTTTCCGAGGGAACGATCAAAGCTCAACTGCTCTATGAAATCTCTTCTCCCGCCTACCTTAACCCGGATGTCATTGCTCACTTTGACACCTTGAGGATGAGAGAAACCGGCCCTGACCGGGTTCGGGTTAGCGGGTGCCTCGGCTCCACCCCTCCTCCCTCTCACAAGGTCTGTGTCAATCGGGCGGGGGGCTTTCGTAATGGCATGGAAATTGTGCTCACTGGTCTTGATATTGACGCAAAAGCCAAAGTGTTTTCCGACGTTCTCTTTGCTTCCGTTGGAGGCCGCGATAAGTTTGATTCTGTTAACGAGCAAATAGTGCACAGCGATAAAAAAAACCCCAACACCAATGAGGAAGCTTTTGCCACCTTACGCCTGACAGTTAAATCTAAAGATTCCAAATTGGTCGGTCGTCTTTTCTCTGCCAAAGTGATTGAACTAGCCCTTGCCACCTTCCCCGGATTTACCGCCAGAGACGGCGCAAGCTCCGGTGGACCTTTTATTATCCATTGGCCAGCCCTGATCGACAGTAAATTCATAAAAGAACGGGTTTATTTAGGCGGTCAAATGACAGAAGTAATTCCAACCAGCCAACTGGGTTTGGATGATATCTATTATCAAAAAAATCCCGTCCAAATCCCCCCGGCCCCTACAGGGGAAACCATCATAATTCCTTTTGGGCGTCTCTTCGGAACCCGTTCTGGGGATAAAGGCGGTAACGCCAATCTAGGCATTTGGGCCAAAACCGAGGCGGCCTACGGTTTCCTCTATGAATTTCTCACCGTCAACAAGCTCAAAGAGCTTTTGCCCGATGCAGCAGGATTCGAAATAGACCGCTTTGAACTCCCCAACATCAACGCCCTGAACTTCTTCATCCACGGAATCTTAGAACAAGGGGTTTCATCATCAACACGCCTAGACACTCAAGCAAAAACCCTTGGTGAATACATTCGGGCGAAACATATTGAGGTGCCAAAGGTGCTTTGGCAGGGTTAATTCATTGCGCCGCCAAAAAATCATTCACAATTTGGATAAAATCTCCGGGTTTTTCGGCATGAAGCCAGTGTCCGGCACCGTGAATTTCTTCAAACCTCACTTGAGGGAACATCTTTCTAATCAGTTGGTGATGGGATTTTTGAACATAGGTTGATTTTCCACCGGATATAAACAAGGTAGGCTCGTCATAATGCCGCCCGGCAGTTTGGGCAGGGAAAGAGGAAAAATCCTCCATGCCGCTCTCCAAAGCATCTAAGTTTATGCGCCAGCCTAGTCGATTGTTAGACGTTTCCAAATTTTGCATCAAGAAAGCCCGGACACCTGCCTCTGGTATGGCAGCTTCCAGCTTCTCCTCAACTTCTCCACGTCTGGATAAAGATGATAAATCAATATCTTGCATCGCTTTAATATACGGTTTCAAAGCAGGTGGGTAAGTTACGGGTGAGATATCGGCGACGACAAGTTTCTCGACCTTATCGGGGTGTTCAAGGGCTAAAACCATGGCGACCTTGCCGCCTAAACTGTGGCCCAGAACCACCGGTTTTTCGAGACGGTGGTGATCAATAAAATGAACTAAATCCCCGGCCATTTCGGTCAAAACCATTGAGTCTGACCACGGAGACGCGCCATGGTTACGCAGATCGACAGTAATGATGCGATGAGTTCGGGCTAGTTTCTTGGCTATTCCGGTCCAGTTGCTGACTGAGCCAAACAAGCCATGCAATACAATTACAGGAGGGCCGACCCCAAATTCTCGATAAGATAATTTAAGCATTAATCATGTTCTTTAGTTCAAATGAATGAAGATTAACAATGTGATATTGGGTATCATTACGGACAGTTTTGTATCTTTACACACGATTGCTAATTTAAACACCAGAGAGTATACGTGTGTATATGATATAATTGGTATGAGAATATACAAAAGTATACACCAGTATAACCAACCATTGGTAGGCCAATGAAGCTAGATGACAACAATGATGTAAACCTAGAAGGTAATGCTGGGAACGATTATCCAAGCAGTGAAAATACCTCTTCTGACGAAGTTCTCATTGAGACTTCGGGCTCATCAACCATCTCAGTCCCTGAGGGTTTTAAGCTTATCGACGCTGATTTTATCCGCGATGGCAGTGATCTTGTTCTTGAGCAAGGGGATACCTCCCTGGTGCTCCGAGATTACTTTGCTACCGACAACCCGCCACAAATCACCACTGAAGCGGGGATGGTGATCTCTGGTGACCTGGCAAACAGTCTGGCTGGCCCCCTCGCCCCGGCCCAAGTGGCTCAAGCTGCTCCTGCAGTTGGCACCGAACCTATTGGATCGGTTGAAAACGCCGAAGGCTCGGTTTCAGCAACCCGTGCCGATGGGACGGAAGTTGATCTGCAAGCGGGCGACCCTATTTTCCAAGGCGATGTGATCCGCACAGCCGAAGATTCTTCTGTCGGCATTGTCTTTATTGATGACACTACCTTTGCTCTGGCGGACGACGGCGAGATTACCCTGGACGAAATGGTCTACGACCCCGGAACCCAGGAAGGTGCCGCCAATTTTACCATGGCTAAAGGCGTCTTTAGTTTTGTCTCTGGTCAGATCGCCAAAACCGGCGCCGACGCCATGACCCTGACCACCCCCGTGGCAACCATTGGTATTCGCGGAACCGCTGGTAGTGGTTCTGTTTCAGACGATGCCCCTTTGAGCATTGTTCTAACCGCTGAACCCGACGGGTCGATCGGTGAAATTATCGTCACCAACGCCGCTGGTGTCGTTGTTTTGAACCAACCCTTCCAGGCAACATCTGTCGCCAGCTTTAACGCGGCACCAAACCAAGTGTTCACCATGACGGTGGCGCAATTTAACAATACTTTTAGTTCTGTAACCCAATCTTTGCCTCCACAACCGACCGGAAACAACAACCAAGATCAAACCGATGAAGAAGCCCAGGCCGAAGCAGACGCAGAAGCTGAGGCACAGGCGGAAGCGGAAGCTCAGGCGGAAGCAGATGCACAAGCACAGGCGGAAGCAGATGCACAAGCACAGGCTGAAGCTGAGGCTCAAGCGGCCGCAGATGCTGAGGCACAAGCACAGGCTGAAGCTGAGGCACAAGCACAGGCTGAAGCTGAGGCACAAGCGACCGCAGAGGCTCAAGCGGCCGCAGATGCTGAGGCACAGGCTGAAGCTGAGGCACAAGCGACCGCAGAGGCTCAAGCGGCCGCAGATGCTGAGGCACAGGCAGCTGCAGGCGGTGAGGCTGGGGATGACACGGGTGGTGAGGCTGGAGGTGATACTGGCGGCACAACAGGAGGCGGCACCCAGAATGGAGGGAGTAGCTATGGTGCAGGCGCAGGAAGCACTCCAGGCGACTCAACCATAAACAATACGATCAATAGCGGTGGCACCAGCAGTGGTGGCACATCAGGCGGTGGCTACTCAGGTGGAACCTCGACGGGTGGAGGGAACGACGATAATTCTGGCGGAACCACTACAGGAGGCGGCACAGGTGGAGACACCACCCCTTCCGGTGAAAATAAAACGATCACCTCACCAGGGACCCTTGAAGGGGGAACTGGGGATGATGTGCTACGGGCAACCGCGGGGACGACATCTGATTATGGCTATCTTGATGATGGAGGCTATGCCCTCTTAGGACATGAAGGCGACGATCAACTTTATGGCGCTGATGGCAGTAACAATGCTTCTAGTATGTATAACTACATTCATGGAGGCGATGGCAACGACACCCTAATTGGCGGCGATCATGCCGTTAACTATCTTTATGGGGAAGCCGGGAACGATACCCTGACGGGTGGCGGAACTTCCGCAACGAATAACCTTGATGGTGGCGCAGGCAACGATGTGCTCAACGCCGGAAACAACGCAGACAACAACACCCTGTATGGCGGCGCAGGAAATGACTCCCTAATCGGCTCAACTGGCAGTGATAATCTTTTTGGCGACACAGGAAATGACTATCTCAGTGCTGGCGACGGAAGCGACAACCTATATGGCGGTGCTGGTAGCGATATACTCTATGGCGGAAATGACGCAGATGGACTGAATGGTGGTAGTGGAGATGACACGCTCTTCGGCGGAGCGGGAAATGATACTTTGTATGCCGATTACGGCAACGATCATATTGATGGCGGCTCCGGCAACGATAATGTTTATTTTAGCGGCCAATATTTTGCCAATTATGAAATTTCCTTCGATGGTTCAGGGACTGTAACGATCAAAGATACCGTTGGCAGCTACGGAACTGATACGATTATAAATACTGAATACATTACTTTTTCAAAAGGAAGCATTGCCGTAAACAGCACAACTGAAGCAAATATCATTGGCTCAACCGCAAATGATATCTTTACGATCGGGGATGGCCTGAATCAAGTTGATGGTGGTAGTGGTAATGACAGTCTGGACCTGACAGATGACGGCGTTAGTATCAGCGTTGAAAACATTGAATCTATTTATGGTGGCACAGGTAACGACGAAATAACAGTTCTTACAGGTTTCAGCTTTGGATCGGGAGATACCGTAGACCTTGGAGCTGGCACGGACATACTTACCCTTGCTGATAGTGGCAACACCCTCTCCGTATTTGATACAGAAACAATTGTTGGTGGATCGGGGGTTGATATTATTACCTTTGCCGATGGCGGCAACACTTCTTCTATTTCAAATATCGAGACCGTCACAGGTGGATCAGGCATCGACATCATAACTGCAACGGGTTCTCAAGCGGTGACGCTTGATGGCGGAGCAGGAAACGATACCTTAACAGGGGGAGACGGTGCTGATGTATTTGTTGTTAGTGACGGCAATGATTCCATAAACGGCGGTTCAGGCAGCGATAGCATTGAATATTTAAGTAATTTTTCTGCTTATACAATCGCGTCCAATGGCTCAGGAGTTGTGACCGTCAGCGATGGTACTTACACCGATACAATCTCAAATGTTGAAACTTTCACATTTGCAGATGGTAGCATGACAGTATCCGGCTCAACGGTTGTCATAACAGGTGACGGAACTGGCAATACCTTCCATATAGGAGAAGATATAAATTCCGTCGATGGCGGTTTAGGTTCTGACCTTCTTAACCTAGACAACAGCGACGTAACCGTCACAGCATACAATATTGAGAGTTTTGTTGGCGGTACAGGAGACGACGAAGTTATCCTAGCTACTACCGCAACAGATATAGATGCCATAAACCTCGGGGCCGGAAATGACACCTTACATCTCGGTAATTTTAACAATACTGTTTCTGTGACTGATGTCGAAATCGTTTATGGCGGAACGCAAGATGACGTTATCGTTGCTAATGGCAGCAGTGGTGTAACGATCTACGGTGGCAGTGGCGATAATGTTCTGAGCGGCGGAAGTGGCGATGATACTATTCACGGTGGAGATAACCAAAACATTATAAGCGGAGGGGACGGAGGCGATGATCTCTTTGCTGGTTCTGGTACAGACTTCTTTGTTTACAAAGAAAGCCACTTAATCGAGCCTGAATTAACAACAACAACGACTGTAAATGGAATTGTTCCTCAGACCCAATCCAATGCAGATTTTATTGAGGGTTTTAGGGTCTCAGAAGATTATATCATTATGAGTGGTTTTGCCACCTCAACAGACACCCCTTATGGGCCTGGAAATGGCGTGTCAGGTGAGATTCTAGCATCAACAACCGTCCAAAACGGCATGACTTGGTTAAATAGTGACGTGTTTATGACGACAACAAACATTGAATCCTACACGGCTAATTCCACCTTTTCTGGAGCTATTTTTATCTATGAAGATACCAACGTAAATGGTGAAGATAGCGTCCTATATTACGTCAAAAATGAGAGTGCCTTTAGCATATCGGATACCAGTTCATATCAAGTTGTTGCAAATTTTGCCGACAACCCAGACTTAACTGCGGGCAATATAGCCTTTAATGTATCTCAATTTTCAGCTAACACTTCTGCTTGAGGATAAAATAATTGTGTCAGGGGAAGGTCTATATACGTATGATTTCACTCTAATTCACCCTTCAATTATGACGGAAAAGTAAAATATCTAACCTCGATCCTGATCAAATTTTTAGGGATGCCGAAAAAGCTCTGCGCGCAGGAAATGCCCGTGACGCTGAAAAAATTTGCCAATTTATCCTAAAAGAAAATCCAGATCATGCAAAAGCGCATCATTTATTAGGTGGCATTTTGTTGATGTCAGGTCGCCTTGAGCTTGCCAAAAACCATTTCATCACAGCCCTGCAAATAGAGCCAAATGATGGAATTATTACGGCGAACCTTGCAACTGTCTTTCTTCATCAAGGACGATCACATGAAGCCATTGCCATCTACAAAAAGGCCCTGGAATTAAAGGCCAATATTGCGGGGATTTATGATCAATTAGGACTAGCCTATCAAAACACCAACCAAGGCGAAAAAGCTCTTGAAGCATTTGATAAAGCCTTAATATTTGATCCTGAATATTCGAAAGCACAAGAAAACCTAGCAAACACTTATCTGCGTAAAGGGGACAAAAAAAAAGCTATAGGTCTTTATAATCAGCTCCTTAATAGTGGCGAAGATAATTTTACAGCTCTCATGGCAATGGGAAACTTTCATCTCGACAGTAATTTCCCAGGGAGTGCCGTCCGGTTTTTTGAAAAGGCAAAAAAACTTGCTCCCAAAGACTTTAAGCTTAACTTGCTCCTGGCTAAAACCTACAACTCATGCGGCATGCATAAACGTGCCCTTGAGTATTTAGACTTTGTAGAAAAAAAACGCCCTGAATATGCTCAAGGCTATTCGGACCAGGCGTCTATTCTTGAGAACCTTGGAGAGTTTAAAAAGGCCGAACTAAAGTTAAAAACCTGCCTCGCTCTCGAACCGAATAGCCCTCACGCTATTTTCTTAATGTCGCTTATCCGTCCATTGCCCCCCCAAAGCCCTGAGGTGGCTATACTGCAACGCCGAATAGCTTCCCCTTCTACAGCACCACAGATAAAAACTATTTGCCATTTTGCCCTTGGTAAATCAGCTCAAGACAGCCAACACCCTGATGAGGCAATGCTCCACTATATTGAAGGAAATGCTATTCGTAGGGCTCAAGAGATAAAAAACGGGGCTGGTTTTGATAAGGCAAAATATCTCACCCAAGTAGACGCGGTCATAAAAATCTTCAGTCGTTCATTATTTCAGAAATATAAGAAATTTGGGAACGCTTCAGATCGTCCTGTTTTTATTGGCGGTATGCCTCGCTCTGGAACAACACTGACAGAACAAATAATAGATAGCCACCCCCAGGCCTTTGGGGCGGGAGAATTGATGGATTTGCCTCATTTGTCGCAAACAATCAGGCAGCTCACCCGCACAAAAGAAGGCTTTCCAAAAAACGTTCCTCTCTTAGATAAAAGTGGAATAGAAACCCTCTCAAATAGATACTTAAAAACATTAGAGGGGTGCACTAAAGAGGCTCTTAGAGTTTCCAACAAATTGCCCGGAAACTTTATGTATATGGGGCTTATACGCCTTCTTTTTCCCAATGCGCCCCTGATCCATTGTCGGCGCAATTCTATGGATAACTGCTTCTCCTGCTTTACCACCAATTTTTCAACTGGGCATGTCTATAGCCTTGATCTTGCGGACTTGGGTTTTTATTGGACACAATACGAGCGTATCATGGACCATTGGGAGAAGGTTTTTCCGGGTGAAATATTACATATCGACTATGAAACAACTGTGGAAGAGCCCGAGGCCACAGCGAAGAGAATTATAGAACATTGCGGGCTCGAATGGGACCCAATATGCATCGACTTCCACAAAAACAAACGGCCGATCATGACAGCAAGTAAACGCCAAGTCCGCAAACCTATTTATAAGACCTCTGTTGAACGTTGGCACCCCTACGCAAAGCATTTAAAACCACTGATGGAAGCATTAGGGATCGAAGGTTAGCCTTTTGCCTCCATGAGCAAAGAAAGCATCTCCTTTGCATCTTTAGGCCGATTATTTGGGAAGCTATCGATGGCTTTCATGATGAACTCACTGTAGCCTTGGTGAATGGTAAGGTCAATTTCATGTGGTGAGCGTCCTTTTGGACCAGGCAATCTCCCCATTAACAATCGAAACCCCATAACACCTACCGAATATACATCTGCCTTAGCATCTGCATTTTGTGGATTTTGGCGAATTTCCGGACAGGTAAATGGAGAGAGAGTTTTAAGCGGGTAGCCTTGTAATTTCCCCCACCGAGCCTTTCCAAAGTCGAGAACAACGACCCGTCCTTCGTTATTCAAAAAAAGGTTATTGAATTTTAAATTCCGATGACTAATCCCTTGGACATGCATTTCAGCTAGCCCCGTGAGAAGATCATACATAAATTGATAGAAGTTCTCTGGTGCAAAACGCCTTGGCGTAGGCTTCGGCCCCGCACCAGTAATCCAAATCGCCTTTTGTGAGGGAATTGGATAATACGGCATCACGAAATAAGGCATTCCATTTTCATCTTCGCCTGAATCTATGACCTTCGCTATGTGAGGGCAGTCAACGGTTTGGAGGATTTTTTTCTCGACTAAAAAATGGTCAATGAAATCTGTTTTTGTCAACTCAGCATAAGCAGGTGCAATCTGAGAAAGTGCGGCCTTAGGCATGGGCTTACAATGTTTAAGGGCGAACAAACCCTCTTCATTTTTTTTCTTAACGAGGTTTACACTTATCGCCGGCCCACAACTCAACGGCAATAAAACCTCATAGTCCCCAAATTTCAAAACCGAGTTCCCCCTTCACCTAAAGCTCACGAACATGCTACTCCTTGTCTTTATCTATTACACCAATAAAAAAAGCACATGAAAATTCTTCTGAGCAGCAACAGTTATCCACCTTTCAACCGAAGGGGCGAAGCCATCGCCACGGAGCAACTTGCCTACGGCCTGGCAGCCTTAGGTATTGAAGTCTCCGTTATGAGTGCCCCTCAACAAATTTCGACAAGTACACGCTGGATAAATGGCATCCAGGTCTATGATCTTCCTGGTTTTTCTCCTGATGTTATTAAGCGCCTCTCCTTAGTTGGCGTAAGTGAGAAGGCAATCGAAAGGAAAATTAAAGCCCGCCAGAAAGATCTGTTAAATGAAGCGAAGAACGTCATTGAAGAAGTCAAACCGGATATCCTTCATACATCTTCTGTCCTAGCCCTCTCATCGAAAATCTGGCCCCTGGCAAAGAAGATGGGAATTAGGGTTGTTCATACTCTTTGTGAACATCATTTGCTTTGTGAAACCCAGGTTATGTTTGTTGATGGCGCCCCCTGCCCTCAAATTTGCCCTCAATGTCAAACTCATGCGGCTCAACAACTCAAGCCTGCAAATTCCATTGATGCCTTAGCCGCAGTTAGTGAAAACATTCTCCAGCGTCACCTTAGTCATGGTTTTTTTAAGCAGATAAAACACCAAAAAGTTATTCCCAATGCCACCCCCGTTAATACATTGCCAAATAGAGTGCGCGGGAGAAATGACCCACTTCATATTGGATATATGGGACACGTGGGGCCGGGCAAAGGTGTAGGGTGGCTTCTTGAGCAGATGAGCCAACTTGACGGAGATAACTGGCGCCTTGCTTTGGCAGGCAACGGAGAAGCCAACTATATTGAAAAGCTCAAAGAAAAATACGAGCCGCCTATCTATAGGTTTCCTGGTTATATCCCCCGGGAAATTTTCTTAGGCGCAACTGATTTGCTTGTGGTTCCTTCCCTCATTGAAGAGCCTTTTGGCATGGTTTTAATTGAATCCTTAGCTGCGGGCGTTCCTGTTATTGCATCGAACCGGGGTGGTATTCCTGAAGTTGCTCAACACTCAAATGGCACTATCTTTCTCTATGACCCTGAAAAGCCTAATGATTTTAAGTTTCTCATCGAACGGTTTATTCGCAACCCGGGATATTTAGATCAACTTAGGGGAAAATGTCGATCGACTGCGCGAGAAAATTTTTCAATTGAAGAGATGAGCCGTGGATTTGAGGAATTATATAAAGCGGTCCTTTAGGCTATTCCCTGTTTTTCCAAAATCGCAGCAATACGATCATCAAAATTTTGATCTATCGGTTTCGGAATTAAAAAATCACAGCCAGAAGCAAACGAACTTTGGATATCTTTGACTTGGGAAAAAGAGGTTACGGCAATAATCGTTTTTTGATAGCCTTTACTCCGCAGCTCTTTCGCCGCCTGATAGCCCGTCATGGTTGGCATATTCATATCTAACACCAAAATATCGGGCTGCATTTCAAGCGCACGTTCTAAACCGACATCCCCATCTATTGCTGATTCGACCTCGTGACCAGCGGCGCATAAGCGTTGAATAATTACTTTGAGAATTGAATCGTCATCATCAACAACCAGAAATTTCGCCATTTTTCCTATCCCAGAACAGTTCTTTTCAAGTGTAACTTAATCACAAAAATATAAATAAAGTATTGAGGAGTATAGGAGAATCAATCACAGGCTTGCCTGAGTAAAAATTTGCGTTACCCTATGGTTTAAGAAAACTTTGCAGGAGATACTTAGATTGATTTTTGGTGATATTCCAACTGAAGAGGCTGCCGGGGCAATCTTGGCCCATACGGTGCGCACTGAAAACAACCTCTACAAAAAAGGCCGTATTCTTTCTGAAAGCGATGTGGCACAGATCCTATCTGAGGGGCGAAAAAATATTCTTGTCGCCAAGCTTGAAAAAGATGACGTCCATGAAGATGAAGCGGCAAAACAGTTGGCGGAATTTCTGGTTGGAGACAATATTCGACAAGCTAAAACCACGACAGGGCGTTGTAATCTCTACGCAAAATCCCATGGGTTAGTCTGGGTTAACTCCGAAGGCCTAACAGAAGCAAACCTTATTGATGAGTCCCTGACCACAGCGACCCTCCCCCACCTCAAAGCTGTTGCGCCTGGAGAACTGGTCGGGACAGCCAAAATCATCCCTTTTTCAGTCCCGCAAAATGTTATGGCAAAACTTAAATTTTTTGCTCAAAAAGAAACTTCCATCCTTGAGGTGAAACCATTTCTTCCTTTCACTTTAGGTTTGGTAATCACCAAACTCCCTAATACAAAAAAATCCATACTGGACAAATCGGCGAACGCAATCCGAAACCGCCTTAAAAAAATGGGCAACCGCCTCTCCATGGTGGTGCGGTGCAACCATGATAAAGATAGTGTGGCTGAGGCCATCAAAGGTATGGAAGAAAATCATTGCGATATTATTCTCGTCTTTGGACCATCCGCGACCGTAGACCGGCGCGACGTCATCCCTTCAGGCTTTGAAAAAGCGGGGGGAACAGTGGAGGTTTTTGGTATACCCGTCGACCCTGGGAACTTACTTCTTCTGGGTAAGCTTAGGAAAAGCAAATTGGTTGGTGTGCCGGGGTGTGCCCGCTCACTCGCTTTAAATGGCTTTGATTTTGTTCTGCAACGTTTGTTAGCCGGGTTAGAGATCAGCAGAGTAGATATTGCCCAGATGGGCTTGGGCGGATTGCTTAAAGAACCCCCAAACAGACCTCAACCGCGCGAATAGCTACAGGGTTTTAGGCTCTTCTTTTGCTGCGGCTCTTACGTTAATAATGGCGACGCCAAAAAGAGTAATTGCCCCCCCAAGAACAAACCGAAAGGACAAAGGTTCACCAAGCAGTACAACACCAAAAGCAACCCCAAAAACTGGTGCTAAAAGACCGAAAGGTGTTAAAACGTTTACGGGATAACGCTGGATCAAATAGTACCAACCGGAATGCGCGATCAAGGTGGTAATGGCGGCAGAAAAGAACAAAGCGACCCACCCTTGCCAGGAGGCATTGACCACAGCCTCCCATTGCCCTTGCTCAAATAACAAAGAGAGAGCAAGAACCTGAGGGAAGCACATTGCCCCAACCCAAGCTTGGAGTTGGAAGGTGCCGACACCTTGTAATTTTCGCATCAAGATAAGGCTACCTGAGACCGAAAGCCCCGCTAAAGCAACAAGGATGACTCCATCTATTTGTTCTAGAATTATGGGATCAAACCCTAAAACCATAACGCCACCAAAGGCTAGGGCAATGCCGATAATTCGTTTCCAACCAATATGTTCTCGGAGAAAGATAACAGCTAGGATTAGCGAAAATGGGGCTATAAGCTGAATGGTAATAGCCACAGCAGAAACACCCCCTGCGGCATGAATGCCTAAGTAAAGTAAAGTAAAGTGAATGCTTCCCATTGTGAGGGCAACATAAAAAATTGATTTCATTTTCCCAGGTATGGGTTTCAGAAAAAAGCAAAGGAGCAAGGCAACAATACCAAACCGCATGGCGGTAAAAAGCAAGGGGGGAAATTCTGAAATGCCAAGCTTTGCTGTCAGGAAAGAAACCCCCCAAATCACATTGATAAAGACAGCAAATACGATATGAGCAGGTTGCATTTAGAGCGCGATCTTTCAGAAAAAAAGGAGGCTCAGCCCTCCATTGTAATCAAGACCGTAGTGCGCCTAAACACCAATAACAAGACAAACTCAAACTATTTGTTTGGAAACAATTTGGATTTCTGCTCAAATAAAACAATAGCTCAACAATCTATCGAGGGATTTCTATGCTTCTCTATGACTGCACCACAGCACCAAGCCCACGGCGCGTGCGCATTTTCATGGCCGAAAAAGACCTTACTATCCCTTTGAAGCAGATTGATATGAGAGTGGCGGAACAACTCTCTGATGAGTACAAAGCAATCAACCCTAGGTGCGACGTTCCTTTTCTTGTTCTTGATGACGGAACCGGTATCGGCGAAGTTGAAGCGATTTGTCGGTATCTTGAGGAAGAGTACCCAGAAACACCTTTGATGGGCACAACCCCAAAAGAAAAAGGCGTCATCGCCATGTGGAATCATCGCATTGAAATGGAAGGGTTGATGGCTGTCGCCGAGGTTTTACGCAACAAAAGCCCTGCCTTTAAAGACCGAAGCCTCCCCGGCCCCAGAAATCACCAACAAATTCCTGAATTAGTAACGCGAGGACGAGAGCGTTTGATTAATTTCTTTGAGGACCTCAATGGGGTACTAAGTAAGTCGCCCTATATCGCTGGAAATAGCTTTTCATTTGCAGATATAACAGCTCTGGTAACCGTAGATTTTGCAGCTTGGATTAAAGTGACAATTCGCGACGACCAAGCACACCTCAAACGTTGGCACGATGAAATCTCTGTGAGACCAAGTGCAAAGGTCTAACAATTAAGGTGATTAAACAAATTTAAAAATGCATCTGCATTCTTTTTAAAATTTCACTTGATCATCGCTACAATTTTCTGGCTAAATGAACATTTAAACAATTAAAAGCTGCATGGTATGCCGAATTTTAAAATTATTATAATTGATCCAATCAAAGAATCTCGCCAGTGGATCGAGACCTCTTTGGTTGATAAAGGCCATCACTGTGCTTGCCTTGATAGCATTCCTGAGAAATTATCTGATTTAGATGATCCTACGAATGAGGTCGGTGGAATCCTGCTATCTTTAAATTTTGACCTTGAAGAAGTTTCGAGCTTTACGCGCAACTTGGTAAGAAACAACGCATACAAACATGTCCCTTTAATCGGTCTGATTGGAGATGACCCTGATGCACACAAAAAATTAGATTGGGGTCGGAAAGATTTCTTCCATTTTCTAGAAGCAAGCCCCTCCCGCAAGACACTTTATCGCATCGTCGAAACAACACTCAGCAGTTACAAAAGCTCGACCTCCCTTGTCAAAGAAATCAAAACCAGGACCTCTGCTATTGGCCTGATTGATTCGGGCACCTTCCACCTTAAAAACTTGAAGGAATGTGAGGCTCTAACCACAATGCTTTCCTTGGCATGTCCAGAACCGACAGCCGTTGCTTTGGGCCTTTCAGAACTTTTGGTCAATGCCGTTGAACATGGAAACCTTGGTATAACCTATACTGAGAAAACAAAATTGATGAATAAAGGGGGATGGGATGCCGAAGTCGAACTCCGTCTTTCCGCCCCAGAGAACATCAATAAAAATGTCGAAGTTAAGTTCTTCCGGAACCAGGAAAAAATAACATTTGTTATTTCAGATCAAGGAAATGGCTTTGATTGGCAATCCTTCTTGACTGAAACCCCTGTCACGTCAAATTCCAAGCACGGCAGAGGTATTTCCTTAGCCAGAGCCATGGGTTTCTCCACCCTATCTTATAATGATAAAGGCAACTGTGTCACTGCGACTGTCGATTTATATGATGAAAGTAAATTAGAAGAACTATCGATGAAGAGCCAAATGTAGAGGCGTTCTCGAATGGGGGATTTTAAAGACAAAGTTATAGCGAGCCACATGGTAGCTGGGATCAAAACCATAAAAATTAAGTTTCATTCGCTCTAGTTCTTCTTCTCGGTACTTCTCTAGAGGTTTTTCAGCCTCATCTGCCTGCCTTTGTTTTCTTTTTTCATCCAACAGAGTTGTGTATTCCCCAGAATTGGCAAGTTCTTTGGCAAATACTTCCACTTCTAAAGCAAACTCGCTGGAAATGACTTTATCCAAAAGTCCTTTTTCTTTGGCTTCATCACACCCTAAAGGCAAACGATTACCCATTATGGTTTCAGCAGCTTCCAGACCAACTCGGCGCGGTAAAACATAAGTCCAATATTCAGAACCATACAAGTTGCCCATGTTCTTATAGTGAGGATTAAGGATGATACCCTTTCGTCCCAGCACTTTATCGGCACAAAGTCCCAGGAACACCCCCCCTGCCCCGGCGTTGCCATTCATCGCCGCGACGGTTAACTGGTTGTCAGTGGTGAGAATAGCCCGGCATAAATCATCCATAGCATTAATATTACGCCAAGATTCATCGGCAGGACTTTCGGCAGTTTCGATAGTGTTAAGGTGAATGCCGTTAGACCAAAAATCGCCCCCCCCTCTCAAAACAAGAACCTTGGTTTCTTGCGCAGCGGCTTCGGTGTAAGCGGCAAGTAAGCGTTGGCATTGCTCAGAACTCATGGCCCCATTGTAGAAGGGGAAATGAAGGTAGCCTACATCCTCTTGACGCTCATACCAGATATCTCGCCAGCTAGACTCCCCAACAACTGGAATATGCGCCAAACGTTCGCCGAGCACATTGGCAGAAGGCAACTTAAAGGTTTTCTCACCTTCTCGACGTTCTTTGAGGTGCGTAATCCAAACGGCTCCATCAGTAGTCCCCACACATATAGCCCCATTTTTTTGGGCAATTACCTCTCCGGCTCTGCCTTCAGTTTTCTCTTCAGCATGGGCATCAAAGAGAAAACACTCCAAACCGAGGATCGTATCTTTTACACCCGGAAACCCATCTGCCGCTCTAATCTTGCGTACAATCGTCGCCGTATCATCAGACGCCCAGTCAAGGGAACGAAGCTCCTGCTTCATTAAATCGCGCCAGCCGCCCCTATCGGTCAAGGGTTGCGGTGTCGGGTTGTTTTCAACGGCTTCCAAAACCCCTTTAACCGCAGCTTCCATCACCTCGTTACGATAGAGGCTCCCTTTGGCAGCCTTACGCATGGAGAAGGTGTTAGAGGCCCATATGGCCCCAGCATCCATTTCCGCGTCGGCTTGAAGGATGGTTACCCCCCATTCCTCTTTATCTTCCATTACCGCCCAATCTAATGAAGATGGTCCCCGATCACCGACAGGACCAGGATGGACAATTAAACAGGTATGGTTCTGCCAGATTTCTTCCGGGATCGCCCGGCGAAGATATGGGGCAATAATCAAGTCAGGATTATATTGTTTAACCGCCTCAATGGTCACCTTGTCGTTGATATCATATTCAATAGATATCTCATGCCCGCGTTGGCGTAACTCCACAAACAGGCGTTGAGTCAGGCTATTAAAAGCATGGGTCAAAAAAAGGATATTCATAGGAAGTTTAGCCTAACAAATTCTGGGAAGTTGCTCACCAGCAAGCCAGTCAATAATCCGGCCGCCGCCAAAGGAGGTTTCCATCTGAACGAAATTATGATCATCCTCGATAATTTCACCAATGATCGCAGCATCTTTGCCTAAAGGATCAGTTTTCATGGCTGCCAGAAGCTTCTCAGCCTCTTCTGGTGCACAAACAGCCAGCAGCTTACCTTCATTAGCCACATAAAGAGGATCAAGCCCCAAAAGCTCACAGGCCCCTTTAACTTCAGGACGCAACGGAATGCTATCTTCAAAGACTTTTACCCCCACATCGGACTGAAGGGCAATCTCATTAAGCACAGTCGCCAGGCCTCCCCGTGTTGGGTCACGCAACACTCGAATGCCCGGCACAGCCGTAATCATCTTATCAACCAATTGATTGAGAGCAGCTGAATCTGACAGGATTTCCGTTTCGAAGTCTAAGTTTTCCCGCTTCGACATAATAGCAACCCCATGGTCTCCCAAGGTGCCATTGACCAGAATTTTATCGCCAGGACGGGCTTTCTCCCCCGACGGCGCCACCCCATCAGGCACAACCCCAACCCCTGTCGTGGTAATAAAGATACCATCGCCCTTGCCCTGCTCCACCACCTTGGTATCGCCCGTGACAATCTTGACGCCAGCCTGGGTAGCGGCCTCCGCCATGGACTCAACAATCTTTTTAAGATCAGCTAAGGGGAACCCTTCTTCGATGATGAAACTTGAGGATAAGTAGAGAGGTTTAGCCCCTCCCATTGCTACGTCATTAACCGTTCCATGCACCGCCAACGAGCCAATATTACCACCAGGAAAAAAGATCGGCGAAATAACAAACCCGTCGGTGGTCATCACCATGCGCCCTTTAGGGGCCTCGAAACAGGCTTGGTCATTTCCCGCATTGAGCATGTCGTTGCTAAAAGCTTTACGGAACATATCGTCGATCAATTGAGCCATAGAACGTCCCCCACTGCCGTGGGTGAGGTCAATACGCCCATTTTTAATGTCTAAAGGATGAAGGCTAGGTCTTTTCATTATGCTGGAATTCTTTCATCTCGGAAACGTCCGTAACTGTAATAGGCGGCACAGGCTCCTTCATTGGAAACCATGCAGGACCCCATGGGGTTTTCAGGGGTGCAGCCTTTGCCAAATAATTTGCAATCGGTGGGCTTTTTCATACCCCGCAGGATGGCGCCGCATTCACAAGCTTTGTTGTCGGCAACGGAAGTCTGAGCAATATCATAAATTTTCTCAGCGTCCCATTGGGCAAACTCACCTTTAATGCGCAAGGCACTGTAAGGCACTACCCCAAGTCCTCGCCATTCGAAACGACGACGGAGTTCAAAGATTTCCGCCACAAGGTTTTGTGCCTTCATATTGCCAACGCGAGTCACAGCGCGGGAATATTGGTTTTCAACTTCCGCACGTCCGCTATTAAGCTGGCGCATCAGCATGAGAATTGACTGCATTACGTCGAGGGGTTCAAAGCCAGAGATCACCACAGGACGTTTATATTCCTCAGCAAAAAACTCATAAGGCTGACAGCCAATGACCGCACTCACATGGGCGGGGCCGAGGAAGCCATCGAGGGGGACCGTTCCCAGCTCGCGCACCTCTGGGCTTTCCAAAATATTCATAATGGCTGACGGGGTAAGAACGTGGTTACAGAAAACTGAGAAATTCCCTAACCCCATGGCCTGGGCTTGTTTAATCGCCATGGCTGAGGGCGGCGTTGTCGTTTCAAAACCAAGACCAAAGAAAACCACTTTTTTATCAGGGTTTTCAGCAGCTATCTTGATGGCATCCATGGACGAATAAACCATCCGCACATCGGCTCCATCGGCCTTAAGCTTCATCAGGCTCGTCCGCTTAGACCCCGGCACACGAAGTGTGTCGCCATAGGTACAAAGGGTGACGCCATGATCTTTGGCGAGGGAAATAGCATTATCAATTCGCCCCACAGGCAGCACACAAACCGGGCAACCGGGACCGTGGATCATTCGCACTTCTGGCGGCAGTAAATCCTGCACTCCATACCGGAAAACCGCATGGGTATGCCCCCCACAAAACTCCATAAAGTGATAGCGGCGGCCTGGCACCACTTCAGACGCAATCTCTTTGGCTAAGCCTTTCGCAGCTTTACCGTCACGGAATTCATCTACATATTTCACGAAGCTTGCTCCGCCATACCCAACTCAGCCATTTCGGCGAATAAGGCGATGGTTTTTTCTGCTTCTGCAGCATCAATTTTCGACAGGGCATACCCCACATGAATGATAACATAATCATCAAGGCCTGCATCAACCATCGCCAGGGAGACTTCTTTGCGAACGCCATCCACTTCAACCTTGGCCATATCACCGTCTAGAAGTTCAACGATCTTGGCTGGAATTGCCAAACACATGCTTAAATGCTCCCTTTAATTTTCATCGCTACCGCCCAGGCTTGCCCGAGGCTCAATCCAGGGTCACCGGGGCCTGTCACAGAAGGAAACATGACCTTTATTCCCTTATCCTGCAACGCTGCTGTTAGGTTTTCGCGCAATACTTTGTTGAAGAAACAGCCGCCACAAAGGGCGATGACCTTAGTTCGAGTTCCTTCAACCAATATATCAGCCGTATCACTTAAACCAGCCACAAGGGTGCCGTGGAAAAGGTTGGCCCCTTCGACAGGGTCCATCCCCACAAGTTTATCCATTAGGGGCATGAAATCTAAACACCCGTTTGCACCTGTCCATCCTTTGGGGTCAACGGTTGGTTCCGTCACCATGGCTTCAAGAGCCATTGGGGCCTCACCTTCAAACTCAGACACCAGCTTCACCCCAAGCAAGCCACAAGCGGCATCGAATAACCTTCCCCCACTTGAGGTCAACGGGCTGTTGACGTTTTTCTGTAGCATCTGAGCGACAATTGAGGCTCCAGGCATGTCTTTGTATAGGGTGGTTATTTCCTTATCGCGGCCTAACTCATGGAGAACTGCCGCTCCCATGCGCCACGGTTCACGGGCAGCAATATCGCCCCCTGGCTGCTTGATTAAGCGAAGATAGCCAAAGCGTTTGTAGGTATAAGAATCAACAAAGAGAGCCTCCCCACCCCAGGATTGATTTTTATGACCGAGGCCAAATCCATCTATGGCAAATCCAAGCACCGGGTCTCTGTAACTATGCTCCGCCATCACCGTTGCCACATGGGCGTGGTGGTGCTGAACCGCGACAGCTTTCATGTCCGATTGTTTCGCATAGTGGGTGGAATAGAAATCAGGGTGGAGGTCATGGGCCGCATATTGGGGTTTTACCCCTGCTTCTTCGATCATACGATCGACCATCGCTTCGAAAGCTTTGATGGCCTCAACACTGCCAATATCGCCAAGGTTCGGAGAGATCAGTGCTTCTCCATCTTTCAAAACCGTAATTGTGTTTTTTAAAAACGCCCCCAAACCCAGAACCGCTGGCCCTTGGTAATCTATGGGGAGGCGAACAACTTCCGGGTTCACGCCGCCCCCTGTTTCGCTATTTTGAGACCGTCAGCTATCCATTGATACCATTCATCTAATCCCTCGCCTGAGGTCGCAGAAAGCTGAATAACCCGAATATCACTCTTCACCTGACGGGCATAGTTGATGCACTTCCCCACGTCAAAATTCAGGTACGGCAACAGATCAATTTTGTTGAGGATCATAATATCAGCCGCATGGAACATGTCTGGGTATTTGATCGGCTTATCTTCCCCTTCTGTCACAGAAAGAATAGCGACCTTATGGGCTTCTCCCAGATCAAAGGCCGCCGGACATACCAAGTTGCCAACATTTTCAATAAACAACACGCTTCCGTCTTCCGGCTCCAACTGTTTGAGCGCATGACCCACCATATGGGCATCAAGGTGACAGCCTTTGCCCGTATTGACCTGAGTAGCTTTAACCCCGGTTTCACGGATACGGTCGGCATCGTTACTGGTCTGCTGGTCTCCTTCTATAACCGACATAGACTGGCGGTTTTTTGTATCGTCAATGGTGCGGGTCAGCAGAGTTGTTTTACCAGACCCGGGGCTTGAGACCAGATTGAGGGCAAAGATGCCTTTCTGGGCCAAAAGTTGGCGATTTACGCGGGCATATTGATCATTTTTACCAAGGATATCTTGTTCAATCTGCACAATCCGCTTTTGCCCAATTCCGGGGATATGAACGCCACCAATACCTTTGCCAAAATGAATGTCACCTTGCTCATCGGTTTCATGAGACGCTTCATGAGTATGCCCCTCATGGGGCATATGAACATGGTCATGGGAGTGATTATGATCATGAGGGTGGTCATGATTATGTGAATGATCGTGCCCATGGCTATGGGGCTTTTTCCCATCCACAGTTTCCTGGCCGCAGCCGCATACGGTGCACATCAATTCATCCTTTTCTGTACAAAAATTCGTCATTCCTGCGCGGGCGGGAATCTAGAGTTACTTGGAATGAAATCCTCCCGACGGAGCCGTATTGTGGACCCTGGATTCCCGCCTGCGCGGGAATGACATTTGGTTGTGTAAATAGGTAATTCATTCCGCCACCTCAAGTTTTGCAGTGCCCTCTTGAGAAGGGTCAACTTGTTCTAAGCCGTATCGTTCAAGTTTGCCGCGCAACCCAACCCGAGAGAGACCGAGTTCTTTCGCCGCCCGGCTTTTGTTCCAGCGATGTCGGATTAGGGTTTCTTTCAATATACGAGATTCAAGATATTCGACCCGTTCTTTCAAATTACCACTCACTTGAGAGAGAACCGCAACGTCGTTTTCATCTTCTGGCTGGGCAGCGTGCAGAACCTTAGGAAGCAATAAATCGGCCCCCAGCAATTCCCCTTCTTTGCCCATAACCAACATACGTTGAATTTCATTTTGCAATTCGCGAACGTTGCCCGGCCAATGGTAGGCCTCAAGACAAGCAATCGCCTCTTGGCTAAAGCCTTTTGCTGATTTCCTCAATTCTTTTATGGAGTTATCCAGCAAAGCCTTAGCGATAACACCCACATCTTCAGGGCGGTCTCGCAGGGGTGGCATATGGATCGTTACGGCGGCGAGGCGGAAATATAAATCTTTACGGAAGTTACCTTTTTGTACTTCGTCTTCCAGATTTTTATTGGTCGCGGCAACAAGACGAACATCTACTTTAAGAGATTTTGTCGAGCCAACAGGGCGAATTTCACCTTCTTGAAGAACCCGCAGTAACTTCACCTGGAAAGCAGGAGAAATTTCACCAATTTCATCAAGGAATACGGTCCCACCGTCTGCCCGTTCAAAAAGTCCTACATGGCTTTCAACTGCCCCCGTGAAAGCCCCCCGTTTATGACCGAAGAGTTCACTTTCGAGAAGTTCATCGGGGAGCGCGCCGCAATTCTCAACCACAAAGGGCTGGTTCCAGCGTAGCGAGTTATAATGCAACACCCGCGCCGCCAACTCCTTACCCGTGCCAGACTCTCCGGTAATCAGAACCGAGATATCAAAGGAGGCAAATCGTTGGAGCAGCCCACAGACCTCATTGAGGGGGCTATCATCACTTCGAATGATACAATCATTGCCTTCGTAGAGGTTGCGAAGATCATTTTTTCGATCTAACACTAAGCTTTCAACCCGGGGTGAAGACATCTTTAACTCGACAGCAAACAATTCATTTTGTCTCTGCATATCAGATAGATAAACAGCATTTTTAAGAGTTAAGATTAAGTTATCTGGATGCCAGGGCTTTGTGATATATTGGTAAATACCCGCTTCATTAACACCTTCAATAATATCTTCTGCATCCGTATACCCCGAGACAATAATGCGAATGACGTCGGGCCACTTTTCCCGAACCGTCTTGAGGAACTCTACCCCTGTGGTTTCTGGCATGCGTTGATCACAGAGAATTACCCGCACCAGTTCCTGCTTAAGCACCTCTTCGGCTTCCGAAACATTTGCTGCGGTTTTGATATCGAATTCATCAGATAAACTCCGCTGCAAAGCCTCAAGACTGCGCACTTCATCATCGATGATCAGAATTGTTGCCAAACTACTCCCCATTTAAGTATCTACCTCCAATTCTTTGACACGCATCTCATTGCCGCTAGTAATTTGGATTTGGTGGCTGCCGCATTCTGGGCAAGCATCGAAGAGTTCATTGACTGAAACGTTTTTTTCACAGGGCATACACCACCCCATCCCCTCAACTTGGATAATTTCCAGCTTTGCTTTCTCGGCAACGGTTCCTTTGATCACCACATCGAAACCAAACTTGAGAGCTTCAAGCTCAATACCCGCTAGCTTACCAATTTCAAGGCTGACTTTTTCTACAGATTGAAAGTTTTGGGCGACGGCTTGCTCATCAATGAGCTGGATAATACCTTCACAGATTGAAAGCTCATGCATCAGGCAATCCTCACATCAAAAGCCACACAAGGATCAATGGCACAGATCACAAGCTTCGCTTGCTGGACTATGGTTTCATCATCGGCAGAACTAATATTTTCAAGGGCTTGGGCAGCGCAGCCTTTAGGATGGAAATTCCACTCTGTTGGGGCTAAAATTCGGTAACCAGAAATTAATCCGTCAGTCAGGCGAACCCCATGGATAAGACGGCCTCGGGCGGCTTCAATTTGGGCTAACCCCCTATTGGGTTTTGTTGGAGCCGTTTGCGGCTCCCCTTCTCCGTCAAGGAGGCCTTGCATACGAATTGGAATATTTGCCAACTCAACCAACAAACCAGTTAACCTTGTCAAAAGACCTAAACCATATTGGTTCATCAGGCTTTGTATCAAAAGGTTATCAGAGGATCGCGTCAGGGCTGTTGTTTCTTTAGGTACATCATTCCATGTTGGCTGGGCGATAAAAGCTCGGTTGTCGAGACAATCAAACAACGGTTCAGGTTTAAGCTCGGGCACTCCCTGAAGCTCTCCACTGTTCCCTGCGCCTTGCCAATCCTGTTTGATGACTTGCTTTAAAAGACAGGCTGCTTGAGTTTCCTTCTCTCGTACCCAAACTTCTAAATTTTTAATGTCCTGACGTTGGCGCCATGCTTCGAGCGGTTCACCAAAAATATCTTTCTCAAGGTAACTTTGTAAATTTTCAATTTGAGTTTCAAGAGCGGCTCTATCAATAGCCGCCTCACCACCCAAAGCAAAGGCAGGACCAACAGACTGCTTAACGCGTTGAGCTAATGGGATAATTTCTTTTATAGCTGTTGACCCAACTGGTTTTCCCCAATCAAGAGCGATCCGGGTTATATGCTCCCGCGCCGTTTCAGCCCAAACGGCAATTTGTCGAGCGTGATGTGTCTCAAGGGAAATTTCGACCCCCACGGCTTGTTCACAGGCAGCGACAGCCGCATAGGTTTGCGCGATCCCGCAGATGCTGAAAAGAGATGGAATAAGGGTAAGGACTTCTTCGGGGTTTTTGCCGTAAAAAAAAGACGCTATTTGCAGAGGACGAGAGGAATTTATGAGGGCTTTTTCGATGCCCCCTCCTCCTTTTTGGAGAATAATCTCCAATCGTCCTTCAATACTCATTTACGTTTCCTGACTACATCTCGGCCTGTTTAAGACTGTATTTTAGCCCAATCGGAAGCAAATGAAACACATTTATTGCAAAATGTAAGGAAAAAATACATTAATTAGTAAATTATGTTGGTGTGTTACTACCCGTAAAGTGACCACGTAAAAGTTGCCGCCTGTCGATGGGTTGAATCTCAACATCTGTAAGGGTTGTTGCTCCATCTACGGCAACTTTTTTGGCCGAACATTCTTTTTCTTTAATGGTTTCCATCTCTTCACCTGCCAGGAACATGGCGAAGCGTTCTTCGTCTAATTCATTTTCGGGGTTTTCGCATTCAACCCTGAGAATTTCCAAGAAAGCATCTGCTCCGGCAATCGCATGATCTTGGTGATCGAATTCATGCATCGGAGAATAAATGGCAAATCCAAAGTAAATGCCAATACCTTCAATCTCGTTGGCTAAAAAATCATAAGAGCGAGCCGGGAAGCGAAATGATTTTTTGTCACCAACCTTTACACCACTCCAATCGTCGTCTTCCCCGGCAAAAACGGCAAGAGTCATCAGCCACGGGGTAAGAATAATTCCCACGGTCCGCCCCTCAAACTCTTCAAAGCCAATACACTCAACTTCAAGTCGAGAGTTCACAATAGGCAGACCAGCCATGCTTTCGCTGTTAATTTTGTTAAAGACTTGTTTGACTTCGGCAGCCAGCTCCAAGGGGGTTTTCATGTTTTTACTCCAAATGTGGGCTCACCGATATCGGGGAAATAATGATCAACGTCGATGTTCTCTTCACCGCTCATCACGGCGGAAAGACCATCAAGTGCGCTGTTGATCTGTTGCGCATCTTCTTCTGTCAGAATTTCGCGGGCGGACCCGAGGAAATTTAGAACCCATGTGCCGACCGGCTGGTCGCCGATCAGCATCATGTTAACGTTCTCAATACCGTTTCGGCCTTCACAACGGGCAATAAAATCACCGCCTTCAATGACCTTAACCGGAACACCTACGCACATTTTTTTGCCGCTTCCAGCTTCGCTTGTACGCCCCAATAACAAGGGAGGGGTTTCTCTCGCTTTTCCAGAGTTACGCCAACGGCTTCAAGCTCCTCAACCAACATGGTGACCATTTTAGGCAAACCAATATTAGCTTCATCGCTTAAACCGAGCTTGTTTTCCAGGTGATGGGGAACCATGCCAACGATGGTAACATGTTCAGGCGAGTCATCACTTAAGGTCAACAAAGCCAACAAATCGGACAGGCCGAGTTGATGGTTAGACAACTTCATTTGAAAGAAAGCTGGAACCTCTTCATCTGCAATCCGCACCAGCGTCCCAAATGGCGCGCCGGTATTGACGGCATCGGCAACAATGAGGTGCTTAACGCCCCGAATTGGTTCCAACAATTCCGTTCCAGTCGTGCCTCCATCCATAACTTCGATGGAGGCAGGGATTACGTACTGGCTTTCGAGTTCTTCGACTGCCCTTACACCTAATCCTTCATCTTGCATGAGCACATTGCCCATGCCGATGACCAGAATATCTTTTTTATCTTCCATTTAAAGTGCCTTAACTTTGACGATTTCTTTCTGTTCCGTGTCGACCATGTGAATAGCACAGGCGATACAGGGGTCGAAGGAGTGAACCGTCCGCAAAACTTCCAGAGGGTTTTCTGGGTCTGCCACAGGATTGTCCATCAAAGATTGCTCATAGGGTCCGGGGACGCCGTCGGAATCACGGGGACCAGCGTTCCAAGTACTTGGCACAACAGCCTGGTAGTTCTTGATTTTGGCATCTTCAATAACCACCCAATGAGACAATGTCCCGCGAGGTGCTTCGTGGAAACCAACCCCTTCGATTTCACCTTTCGGGAAGACCGGCGCGTTGAAGGTATCGGTGTCGCCAGAAGCCACATTCTCTACCAGCTTGGTCCATTGATCATGGAGAACATCCAACATCACACCACAACGGATCGCCCGTGCTGCGTGACGACCGATTGTTGAGTTAAGCGCGCTAAGTGGAACTTCAGAAACACCACCAACAGCCTTAATAGTGCCAACGGCTTCATTAAGGTACTTGGTATAACGAGGCTCACCAGCCGCAACGTTGGTAAGAACGTTCGCCAGCGGTCCAACTTCACAGCGTTTACCATAGAAAGTTGGTGCTTTAACCCAGGAGTACTGACCATCGTCTTGGAAGTCAGTGTACTGAGGCTCGGTTTCCCCTTTAAACGGATGCAAAGGCTTATCACCTTCATACCAGGCATGCTTGGCAGATTCAGCCACACCCTCGCGGAAGTAGGGATCATTGAAGTTTTTAATTTCCTTGAAGGTAGATAAGTCGCCGCCTTCAATATAACCGCCCAGAGTATCAAACTTAGTCCCTTTGGTGTCTTGAGGGCAATCAGGAACAGAAAGATAGTTGGTTACCCCGCCGCCATAATTTGTCCAATCCAGGTAGAAAGCACCAATTGCAGGAACATCTGTCATATAGGTAGATTTGACAAAGTGGTCGAGCTTGCCGATGAATTCTTTAATCAGCATCAAACGTTCGATGTTGAGAACGGAAGGGGCGTCATGGCTGATGGAGTTAGAAATACCCCCAACAGCCACGTTCTGAATGTGGGGGCTTTTGCCGCCAAGGATAGCCACAATTTTGTTAGCAATATTCTGGACATCAAGAGCCTGCAAGTAGTGAGCGACGGCCAGGAGGTTAACTTCAGGCGGCAGCTTCATTGCAGGGTGTCCCCAGAAACCACTGGCAAACGGGCCAAGCTGTCCACTGCTGACAAATGATTTCAGGCGTTCTTTAACGGCTGTCATTTCATGGACACCGTTCAGAGACCAATCAGACAGGCTTTCAGCTAATTTCGACGTCGCGGCAGGATCAGCATCCAGGGCAGAAACCACATCGACCCAATCAACGGCTGACAGGTGATAGAAATGAACAATGTGATCCTGAATGGCATGGGCGGTTTGGATAATATTCCGAACCAACTGTGCATTGACAGGAACTTCCATCTGCAGGGCGTTTTCTACCGCACGGACAGAGGTGATGGCATGCACCGTGGTGCAAACGCCGCAGAAACGCTGGGTATACATCCAGGCTTCACGAGGGTCACGACCGATCAAAATCTTCTCAATGCCGCGCCACATTTGGCCCGAAGACCAAGCTTTTGTTACTTTACCATCGTCAACTTCCACATCAATGCGTAAGTGGCCTTCGATCCGGGTAATTGGGTCAACTGTAATACGTGTACTCACGATTTCTCTCCTTAACCGATTGCCTTACGCTTGTTCGCTATGCAGAACAGGCAGTGTTTTAACAACAACCAAGTAGGCTAAAATTTCAATTGCGATGACGCCAAGCGTCACCATGATTTCAGATGCCGACGGGAAGTAAGAATATCCCGGACCCGGATCATAGGTGAATAGGAAGGCATTGAAGCGATACAGGGCACCAGCAAAAAGCATAGATACTGCCGCAATCAATAGCTTGCCGCCATTTTGACGTTGCGAAGCCGAACCGAGAATAACGATCGGCACGATGAACAGAGCCATCTCGATGATGAACATCAAGCTGCTAAAGTCACCGGCAAAAATCAAACCTAGCTTTCCTTGGGCTGTCAAAATGACGATGCGAGCAACGACAAAGACAACCATTAGCCCCATAGCAACCTTACCAAGGACCGCCAGCAACGGTGTTTCAGATTTACCACCGAAACCAACGTTAGCCAGTGAAGCCTCGAAGATCACAATGGAATAACCCATGATCAGAGCTGTTAGCACAGCAAGAAGGGGTTGGAATTGCATGACCTGCCACAGTGGATCTACTTTATACCCCATAGCGATCAACAAGGACCCTAAGGACGATTGGTGCATGGTGGGCAGCAATACGCCAAGTGCAATGAAGAAGAACAGCACTTTATCAAGGACTTTCAGCAATCCCGTCGCGCCAATCTTTTCCAAAAAGGCCGGAGAGAACTCAATGATCAAAACGATAATGTAAAGCGCGACACAGAGGCCGACTTCAAGCATCACAGAATTAAAGTTCCAGTTCCAGGGAAGCAGAATGTTATAGAATTGCCACCAACGGCCCATATCAAAGATGGCACCAAAGCCCCCTAATGCGTAACCAAAAAGGCTGGCGAGCAGGGCTGGGCGTACCAGCGGGTGATATTTACCTTTGTTGAAGACATAGACCGTGAAGGCCAGGGCATAACCGCCGCAAGCCAGGCCTGTGCCAATAACAACGTCGTAAACCACCCAAATACCCCAGGGAAAACCGCCATTAAGATTGGCGACTTCACCCATGCCGTAGATGAAACGTTGAGCCATAAAGTAGATACCAATAATGGCAATAATGGCGAGGAGCATGAAGGGCAACGTAAAGATGCGCCCGCCTAGAGGTTTATGCGCACTCATTTGTCCCCTCCTTCATCATCAGAGTTTCGTTTAACCACATAGGTCAAACCAGCCAAAGCCACTGCAGGCAAAGCTAAGTAGCTATAAAGGCTATGCTGAACACCTTCGGAGATGGAAGCCGCAGAACGATCACCAAGGGGTGGCATCCCGAGCTTGTCGAAAGAGATAGAGGAAATATGCATGACATTTGTGCCCCCTGCTTCTTTCTCGCCCCAAACATGCTTTTTATAAACAGGCACTTCTTTTTCGTGGTAGCTGTCAGGCTTGCTGAGGTCACCACGGGGATAGTTGTAGATGTCACCAGCTTTTAGTTCCGTGCGGCGCTTGGCTTCTGCCAGCAATTCCTTGCGGGTTCCAAACAGGGTAGCCCCTGTTGGACAAGCTTCTGCACACCCGGTCATTTGTCCATTATCAATGCGTCCAACACCTTCCTGATTACACATTTGGCACTTATTTATTTGACCAAAAGTCTTTTTATATTGGAATTGTGGGACGTTGTAAGGACAACCAACCATGCAGTTACGGCAACCGATACACGCATCTGGATGATGGGTGACGATGCCTGTTTTAGGGTCTTTACGCATGGCCGTTACAGGACAAACCGAAACACATCCTGGATCAACACAGTGCATGCAACTGCGTTTTTCAAAAGCAAAGCCGTTTTCTTCAACGTCTTTGGTTTCTGCCGTGCCGTTTTTGTAAATTTTGATGACGTTATATGTATCACCAGAAAGATCACGTGCTTCATCCCAGGCATCAAGGTTACTTTCCTTAACACGGGGCAAGCTGTTCACTTCCTTACACTTTGACACACAAGCTTTACAGCCGACACACAAGGTTGAATCATAGAGCATACCGACAGCATTGTCGTTTACCTCCAGATTTGGCCTTGCCTCGGCCTTTTGGGGGCTGGCCACTATACCACCGACGACGGCGGCTCCGGTACCCAGGGTCCCTTTGAGGAAATCCCTCCGTTTCATGAGACTTCTCCCTTAACCGTTGTCGCTGTCTGAGGAATCACCCATTTTCTTAGCCGCCATCAACGAAGCCCCAATGGCTGCACCCGCAGCGGCACCGCCAATAGCGGCAGCCGTCGGTGAAATACCTTTTTCTTGCTGGCGATCTTCAATGGTTGGGAATTTGTTGGGAGGGGTGTGGGTTTTAACATCAGCCAATGCAAACATGGGCTTGTTAAAGCCAACACCTTCCTCAGAACAACCGAAGCAAGGATGACCGACACCAATAGGCCAGACACCACCCCCAACGTTGTTAAACTCAAGGCTTGGGCAATTGTTGTAGGTTTCAGGGCCTTTGCAGCCCAGTTTGTACAAACACCACCCCTTACGGTGGCCTTCATCGCCAAACTCGGTGGCGAAACGACCCGCGTCAAAGTGTGGACGACGGTAGCAGTTCTCATGGATTAAACGACCATAAGCCCACTTAGGACGATTTTGCGCATCGAGGGGGGGGAGTTTGCCAAAGGTCACAAAGTACAACACAGTACCAAGGAAGTTAGCAGGGTTTGGAGGACAACCAGGAATATTTACCACGGGCTTGCCAGGAAGCACAGCCTGGGTACCTTTAGCACCTGTTGGGTTAGGTGAGGCAGATTGCACCCCGCCCCAACTGGCACAAGACCCGAAAGCAACGATTGCAGCAGCACCTTCAGCGGCTTCTTTGGTCAGGTGAAGCATAGTTTCACCAGCAACCTTGCAGTAGATGCCATCATCTTTAACGGGAATAGCCCCTTCCACCACCAACAGATACTTACCGTGGTTGTCTTTCATGGATTTCTTTTTGATTTCCTCAACCTTGTGACCCGCGCCCGTATCCAGGGTTTGGTGATAATCGAGAGAAATCATATCCAGAATAAGATGTTCCAAGGATGGTTGTTCTGAACGCAACAGCGATTCCGTGGGACCTGTACATTCCTGACCGTGAAGCCAAATCACTGGAGGACGATATTTTGGCTTAGCCGCTATGGCCTTTGCCATAGCAACCGCTGAACTCGTCGATAGCCCTAACGATGCTGCAACGCCTGTGCAGAACTTTAAGAAAGTCCGCCGCGTTACACCTAGCCGCTTTTCTACGTCTGAAAAGTCAAAGCCACCCGTATCTAATTCTTGCTCAGCCATTAGGCCCCCCCTGCATACATTTCGGTTCAATTTGCGCCAGATATAAAATCAGACTGGCGAATTTACATAACGCACGTATTAAGCAGTTTTTATGCCAACTCTAAGCAACTAATAATATCAGTCCATTAGAGCGTTCTTTGTGGATTCATAAAGGGGAGATGCAAGGGGAGTCCCCGACTTAAGCAGGATATGGAAAGTTACTTACCACCCAGCCGTAAGGCATCTAATGAACCGTACAGACCATACAGGGGTCAAAGGAGCGGACAATATGCTGGACTGAGACAGGGTTTTTCTCCCCATCTCTGACAGGGGCCCCAACCAGAGCCTGCTCTAGGGGGCCAGCGACACCTTGGGAGTCTCTTGGCGAGAAGTTCCAGGTGGTGGGGGAAATGATCTGGTAATTAGAAATGCGCCCGTCACGAACTTTAAGCCAATGGCCCAGGCTTCCTCGAGCCGCTTCGGTCATACCAACACCTTCTGCATCATCAGGCATTTTCCCGGTTACGCAGAAAGATTCTTTCAGTTTAAATTGATCAACCCAGCCCTCCAATGCCAAAATAATGCGGGCAGATTCGATCAGGCGGGCAACAATCCGATTGCGCACATTACTTCCACTCTCTTGGGCTAGGGAGCACACCAAAGATTGACCATCAATTACTTGCCTGGCAAAAGCCCCGACCTCAACAACTTCCCCGCCCAACCTAGGCGCCTTGCACCAGCTATATCCGTCTGCCTTATCAATATCCGGGATGGTCTCCCCCTCGGAAGGATGACTTGTTTTTCCAACGAACAATGATTTGCTAAGGTCTTCCGCTATTTGCGAAGGATCAAGGGAACTTAAACCATTTTGCCAAAGCCCCTGCGGGAAGAGCTTGCCGTCATCCTCGCTATACACACCGTAGGACATGCACCGACCCGGTGTTTGTCCCATTGAGCCTAGTCCAAGCTCATTTGCCAGCGTAAGGAAAGTACGGAAATCACCCGCCTCCCCCCCCTGCTCAGCCCACCAGTTGTCAAGAGCCTGACCATCGGCAAGCTCAACCATTTGTTCTAAGGAACAACCAAAGATAACCCGCTCCATAAACTTCCGCGTATCGGCAAGGATTGACAACAGGTGAACCCTTTCACTCTGCCCAATCGCGTAGGTGGTTCCTCCTGGCTGAATAGCCAGAGTATGGGGCCATTTACCTGCCAGGATACCAACCATTTCCAACAGCCGTTTGCGGGCCGGCATAAACTCTTCAACCACGGTCCCTTTCATGGCTGTAAAACGATCTCTCACATACTCGCCCCATGTCTCCCCATGATAAACCTCACGAGCAAAATCGGGCATAAAAAACAAATAAAAATGGGTCAGGTGATCGGCTAAATTTTCCGTTGCAGTCAGGATATTAGTCGCTAACCTTCCATTCGGGGCTTGCTCTATTCCCATGGCATCGCGCAAAGCAGCAGCCGCAGCCGCAGACTGAGAAACCGAGCAGATTCCACAAATACGAGGGGCAAAAACTAAGGCATCTGCCGGGGGTTTTCCTTCAAGGATTTGTTCAAACCCTCGGTACATAGAAGCACTGACCCAAGCCCTCTTAACTGCCCCATTAGATATATCAAGCTTTACTTCAAGATCGCCTTCTACACGATTGAAAGGTCCAACTATTATTCTACTCATTCTTTCCCATCCAACCGTCTTGGAGGCACAACAATATGATCTGATCTTGCATTCTTTTTCACCCGGTCCGGGGTCGCAGATTTAGACAAAGCAGCCAAAGCAACAAACCAAGCTTTCGGCATATCAACGGGCAACCCAACGGGAAGCCCGGCAATGGTTGGCGTCTCCAAAAAACCCTCTGCTTTTTCAAATCCTGGACTGGTACAGGCAACACAGGCGTATCCCGTATTGGTACATGAGTTGCCCCCACTCCACTTACGGAAGTTACAATCCCCTGAAGCTTGCGTTGCCTTGCAGCCAAGTTTTTCCATCAAGCAACCGCGCTCTGAAAGGGTCGCGGCACTGGCTTTGTATTCGTAAAATTCGTTGCGCATACAGCCATGGTGAGCCAAATGATCGGCAAACAATCTTGGTCTTGCGTAAGCATCAAGGTCGTCAGGAGAAAACTCGCCACGGGCCAAAGAAATCAACACCTCAACAATCCATCCGGGGTGAGGCGCGCAACCAGAAATATTGATTACCGGGAACTTCTCTTTAGAACGGTAATCCTCATCTAAGGCTCCTCTGATTTCTTCTCCGAGGTATTGCAACCCCCGCGCATCGGTCGGTGTCGCTGTCCCTGAGGGGATGCCGCCAAAAGCCGCACAACTGCCCACAGCGACAGTATACCGCACCAACCCGGCCAACTCCTCTATCCAGGAATAAAGCGACCGATCAGTCCCAGAGAGCATTTGGAAGCGGCCTGTGCGGTTAGGACCCATAAGAACCGCCCCTTCGACGCATAAGGCATCTAATGCCACCTCACCAGAACGAACGCGTTCCAAGATGGCAATCGCCTCTTCACCGCTTTCCTCGCTGAGCGATGGGTGCCAGAGGATTTCGATGTTAAATTTACGCAGAAAATCAACGACACCCGCATTGCCTTCCTCAAGCAAAGCCATGGTGCAGCCGCCACAGCTAGCAGCTTGTAACCAGAGGATTTTAAATGTCTTTTTACTCATGAATTATTCTTTCTGGAGAAGGGAAAGTAATGAAAAACTCGGCTCCCCCGTCGCTGGCATTTCCGGCGACAATATTTCCACCATGCTCCTTAAGAATACCATAGCTAATCCACAACCCTAAACCCGTCCCTTCCCCCACATCTTTTGTGGTGAAAAAAGGTTCAAAAATTTTGTCTAATTCCTTTTTGTCGATCCCGTCGCCATTGTCTTTAACGATGACTAAAATCGACCCTTCATCTTGGGTTCCTGTGATCGAAAGAACGGCTTTCTCGATATGAGCTAAGGCTGCAAGGCCATTCTCAACCAGATTAATAAAGACCTGATGGATTTTCCCGGCTTGCCCGTTAATCATCAATTCATCAGGAAGATCAATCTGGATATCCACATTCCCCTTCCCCCCTTTCCCTGCCCATTGGGTGGCGGTTTTAATGACTTCGGTAAGATTGAAAAGTTCAGACTTGCTGGCCTTAGGA
Source organism: uncultured Thalassospiraceae bacterium (assembly GCA_965368165.1). Taxonomy (GTDB): domain Bacteria; phylum Pseudomonadota; class Alphaproteobacteria; order Rhodospirillales; family JAPHRK01; genus JAPHRK01. The sequence continues at coordinate 37,108 of CBDULT010000008.1, forward strand.
AAAGACAACCTTCGTAGGTTTTTAACAATCTCACTCACCCGTGTCGCCCCTTCCAGGGTGCCTTCAACTAATGGGGTGAGATCATTCAGCATCTGATCAATACGCAGTTCTTCACGCAATCCTTCAATCTCAGCCTTTTCTGCCCCGCCATGGATTGCCTCCATATATGTCATCAGGCGTTCCCTGTATTTTTTAAGCGTATGGGCATTACCATAAACAAAGCTGATAGGGTTGTTGAGTTCATGAGCTACCCCGGCAACAAGACGCCCAATCGAGGCCATTTTTTCTTGCTGAATAAGATGTTGTTGAGCCTGTTGAAGGTTAGCATGGGCCTCATTAAGGGCCTCGTAAGCGCGCCTTAATTCTCCAACGGGTCGCCCTGTGAGCACCAAGCCAGCCCGACGCCCATCTTGATTAAGGCGCGTGGAGCTGTGGACGGCGACAATATCAGTTGCCCCTCCCAGAGAGCGAAACCGAACTTCGCATTCCCCGCCATTATTTTGATCTAAAAGGACACGAATATCATCAAAGCGTTGACGGTCTTCATCAACCAAAAGGTCTGACAATGCCTTGTTTAAAAAATCTTTTTCTTCGAATTTTGTAAGGTTAATTAAAGCCTGATTAACTTGAAGAACCTGAAAACGACGGTCGCAAACAATCAACACATCAGAAACAGATTCCACCACACTGGAAATAAACCGTTGGGCTTCTTCCAAAGCAGAATTTTTGCTTTCTAGATCAACCTCGTAGCGGATAAGGTCCGAATAGACCTCCTCCATCTTCTGAATAACTTCAACCCACGCGGACTCCTGAGCACTATCTAAGCTTAAATTTGCAAGCTCTGAAACCTGAGCGAGACGGTCTTCTGAACCTTGGCTGGTCATGAGGTTTTTTGCAGATTATATAAATTCACTGCTCCCCGAACCGTCTCAAGGAGTTCATCTGGTTCCCAAGGTTTTGTTATATATTGATAGATCCCCGCTTTATTGATGGCAGCAATAATATCTTCCGCATCCGTATAGCCGGAAATAATCATACGGACAGTATCAGGCCATCGTGAACGGGCTTGGGTGAGAAATTCAACGCCTGTGACTTCCGGCATCCGCTGGTCGCAGAGAATGGCCGACACCCTTTTTATCTCTAACAGTTCTTCCGCTTCTTTGGCAGATTTGGCACCGACTATCTTAAATTCATCAGATAACAAGCGTTCGATAGTTTCAATAGATCGCCCCTCATCATCAACGACAAGAACTGTTGCTCGATCAGTCATTATTACTCTGCTGCCTTTGCCGTAGCGGCCTTTTTAGGGCTAACACTTTGCCGGGCAATGTCATCTAACCCTTCCGCCAAAGTTGGACGGTCCTCTGAATAGTAAAGCCCTAAAGGAGGTTTTGTTACATCCTGAGCCAAGGCCAGGGCCGCCAGCAAGTCAGAAGGGTCATGATCATCTGGAACGGCTTTTACCTGCATATTCAAATTGTTATAGGTCATATTTGTTTTATCAAAGGTCACGCAAGGTGACAAGATATGAAGGTATGAAAAGCCTTTATGAGCAATGGCTTGCTTGATCATATGGTCCAAATGCCCCGGGTCACCCGCATACCCCTGCCCAACCCAACTGGCCCCAAATGACAACATCATCATCAAAGGGTTAAGGGGGCGGTCTTGGTTTTTATAAGGCGTGGTGCTGGTGGTGAAGCCAAGGGATGAAGTTGGCGATGTTTGCCCTTTGGTGAGGCCATAAATTCCGTTGTCGAATAAAAGATAGGTGATGTTGACATTACGGCGGGCTGCGTGGGACAGGTGCCCCCCCCCAATGGCATAGCCATCACCATCGCCCCCCACGGCAATCACTGTTAAGTCATCATTCGCTGTTTTCACCCCGGTTGCGACAGGGAGTGTTCTGCCGTGCAAGGTGTGGAAACCATAGGTATTAACGAAAAAGGGGAAACGCGACGAGCAGCCAATGCCGGAGACCACCACCGCATCTTTTGGGGCTATCTTCAGGCCATTGAGGGCAGAAGTTACCCCTTCAGAAATGCTAAAATAACCGCAACCAGGACACCAGGTCGGCAAGGCCTTGGAGCGGTAATCGAGCTTTCCATCGTTTTTAATTTCAGCCAGCTTATCTTCAAGATAAACCGGTTTGGTACTGATATTTCCCATATTCTCTACTCCTAAGCCGCTTTTTTCTTAGTTTTAGCGGATTTCCCCGGTTTTTTGGTTTTTTTGTTTTTTTTAGTTTTAGCTAATACTCTGATTTCATTAAGCATTTCCTCAACTCGCATAGGCGAACCAGGAACTTTGGTGAAGCTATGAACAGGCCTTGCCGTTGCCCCCTGAACTAAATTGGCGAACTGTCCTTCATAGTTCAATTCAGGAACAAAGACCTCGCCACAGTCATCCATAAAAGCGTTGATGGGGCCTAAGGGAAGCGGTGACAGCATCACCACTTTCATCGCTGAACACCGTATGCCTTCTTTTCGGGCTTTAAACATCGCTTCTAAGCATTCGCCGAAATTAGACCCCCAGCCGAGAATTCCCACATCCACCTTGCCCTTATCGCCAAAGCGTTTTTCGATTGTGATATCAGGATGCTTCAGGGCAGCCAGAAGCTTGCCATGGCGTTTGTGGCTCATGTCTTCGTGCATCACGGGCTGATCACTCGGACGACCCAACTCGTTATGCTCTAGGCCCGTAATCGTGTGCATACAGCCTTCTTGACCAGGAATCGCCCGCGGGCTTACCAAATCTTTTGTCAGAGCATAACGCTTATAACCGCCTTCCAAATCTTTCTTCTTCACTGATTTGTTGGAAGTTTTGGTGAAAGGAGATTGTTTTGGAAGTTCAACGGTCTCAAACCTGTTCGACAAATAAAGATCAAGCAGGACAATGACGGGAGTTTGGTATTTCTCTGCCATTTCAAAGGCTTTTCCCGCACATTTATAGCAACCTTCCACGTTGGTCGGCGCAAGAACAATGATCTGTCCGTCCCCTCCCCGACCATAAACAGCCAGGTTAAGATCTGATTGCTCCGTCTTAGTCGGCATCCCTGTAGAGGGGCCGCCCCGTTGAGAAACAAAAATCACTGAGGGCAATTCCGCAACAACACCGAGACCGAGCATTTCAGCCATCAAGGCTAATCCGGGTCCAGAGGTGGCTGTAGCGCATCGAGAGCCGGCATATCCCGCCCCTATGGTCGCCGCAATGGCAGAAATCTCATCTTCAGTTTGCAGCAACCGCCCCCCCTTTTTGGGCATTTCTATTGCTAGTTTTTCCATAATGGTGGTGGCGGGCGTAATGGGATAGCCAAAGAAGGTTTTAATCTGCGCGTCCATACAGCCTTGAACCACGGCTGCATTCCCATTCATCATGGTAATCGTCGCGTCAGTGTTTTTACTCTTCTTGGGTTTGCCGAGTTGCACATCGTCAAGTTTAAAGGTGTTGAGGCCTCTCCCGTAGCCTTTATCAAAAGCCGCCACATTCATATCGGTAATTTTGGCAACTTTGCCACGGAATTTATCCGCAATGGTTTCATGGAAAATCCCAGGTGCCATGCCAATGAGGCCCGCGAGATATCCAAGAGCAACAATGTTTCGTGAGCGATTGCTACTGGTTTCCTTTTCAGAAATTTCCCGATAAGGCAATCCATATGGAATTTGCCCGGCAGAAATATGGCCTGATATATGACAGCCTTCAAGAACCCCTGAGATCGGCGTATCCTCGTAGATCACCGCGCCATAGTCTCGTACTTCACCCACATGGGGGATGGCGTGGCTGTCATCGAGAGAAACCAACACATCAGACTGGTGTTTCAAGGAGTAAACCTGTTCGGTGGTGACCCGCACTCGGGAAATACATTTGCCAAAGCCTCGGATTTCAGGGGGGTAAACATCAAAGGCTATAACTTTAAAACCACCTTTCGCGAGGGCGCGTTTAAGAATATCCCCTGCGGCAATGGTGCCATCGCCAGCAGAACCGCAAATCGAAATTTGAATATCTGTGCCTATCATGCCATTGACCTCAATCATATTCCCAGAAGGGTGAGTTAATTTGACCTTTTTTGTCGAGCCGCAGTTTTTCATCTTGGGTGGTGACAAAAGCCATGCTGTCTCCGGTCATATTTCTCGCGGCAACTTCACCCATGGCCCGAACATTTTTCCAGCCATAAAAGAAGCGATAGGATTTATCCTTCTTGTCCCAAATTTGGCAAACATCACCCGCTGCATAGATATGCTCATTGGTGGTGCGAAGCTCAGGATTAACCAACAATCCCCGTTCGATGTCCGCATCCGAGCCAATCATAAACTCAACCGCAGGGGCAAGCCCAAAGAAAGGCATCACCGCATCACATTCAAGTTCAGTTTCATCTTTGAAGGTAATTTTCCGGGCAGGTTTACTTTTTTTGCCCTTTTCAATCGAGGCAATCCCTTCTGCCTTATCCCCATCAAAAATCTCGACCCCCATGGACTCAAGGGCTTTCATAAAGGTTATCCGTTCTTTGCCCTCTACCGTATGGGGCCAGAAGGTATATTCCCCAATAACAACGGTTACGCCATAATCACATTGGATAAGGTTCCGGGCTAAATCCAGACCCAGCATATCGCCGCCTAGCATTACCACTTTACCGTTTTTCGGCAGGATATCTTTGACTTCCATAGCGGCTTCAAAGGTGCCAAAATTATGCATAAGAGAACGATAATCGACCAATTCTTCTGGCAAATACCCTCGCCCCCCCGAAGAGACTAACAAGGTGTCATAACGGATGGTTTCTTTATGCCCAAGGGTGATTTCTTTGCGGGTTGAGTCCACATTCACCACCTGACTCCCTCGGCGAATTTTGATATTTTGTTCATCGTAGAAAGAAGGCGGATAGACCAAAAAGCTTTTCCAATCGGTACGCCCCCGGAAAACATCAGGCAGGTCATAGCGATTATAAAAGAGCAAACTGCTCATAGTGATGATGGTGATGCGAGATTTTGGATCACGCTCTCGCAGGGTAATGGCAGCTTGGGTGCCCGTAATGCCACTTCCAATTATAACGTGATGTTTTGGCTGGCTCATGGCTACAGGTCCTTTGTTACCAATTGATTACGGGTAATGGATATACAGCGGGTCGGACAGACCATGAAGCACGCACCACAACGGATACACTGGTTGTTGTCGATCCATATCGCCCCAACTTTATCCCATTCCGAGGCTTCTTCCAGCTCTCCATAAGTCCCGTTGTCATTGATTTCGACCCCCTGCACCAATTTGATACAGTTACGAGGGGCAACCTCAATACAAGCCCGGCAGTAGATGCAGCCATCAACATCAATGGAGTATTTGTGGTCGCAGAGATAACACCTCTTTGCTTCTTCCAAAGCTAGATCGTGATCCAACCCCGTTTCTGCCTCAACCTCCAAAGTTTTGAAGCGTTCATCCAAGCTTGCTGTGGGCATATGTTGTTTGGGGATAAAGTCAAAGGCTCGATCCCTTAACGGTTTCTCGACTGATTCAACTTGCACCACTTGCTTGCGCCGGATACCGCCCATCAGCCAGCCATCTAGTTTTAAGGCAATCTCATGTCCATGACCAATGGCTTCAATGGCAGTAGAGGCCCCACTGACATAATCACCCGCCGCAAAAAGCCCTTGGACGGAGGTCATGCCCTCATCGTTAATGGAGACGTTATTCCAACGGTCCAGATCAACCTTGATATCCAAAAAGTCATTAACTGTTTGCTGTCCAATGGCAATAATCAAGGTGTCACAGGGCTCAACAAACTCTGAGCCTGAGATGGGAATAGCCTGACGCCGACCATTGGCACGCCAGCCTCCAAGTCTGTTTTGGGCAAATTCTACTCCTGTTAGGCGGCCCATTTTATCGGCAACAATACCAACCGGAGTCCTCAACCCTTTAATCCGCACCCCTTCCCGTTTGGTTTCAAAGATCTCTTCTTTTGAAACCGGGATATATTCTTCTGCGGTACGAAGATGAATAGTGACTTCTTCTGCTCCAAGTCGTCGAGCTGTCCGGGCACAGTCAAGAGCAGTAAAGCCCGCCCCAACAACAGCAACCCGTCGACCAACCCGTTTTTTCTCTCCCCGATGAAGCTCCAAAAGGAAATCCAGGCCATATTCTACATCCCTAAAATCAGCACTAGGGTCTAAATCCTTTTGGCTTTCTTTCAGGGGCAAAGCCGTTGCGGTCATACAGCCTGTTGCCAGGAGAACCCCATCAAAATCGCGAAGCAGACCGGAGACGCGAATATCCCCCATACCCGACCCAATATTAACCCCCGTCTTAAGCTCAACACCAAGCCGTAAGGCATTATGGAGTTCCAGATCGAGAATTTCACGAGGAAGGCGGAATTCCGGGATACCATATTGCAGCATCCCGCCTGGCTTGGTTTCCCTCTCAAAAATCGTCACATCATGTCCCAAGATCGACAGATCATGGGCAGCAGCAACCCCAGCAGGGCCAGCCCCAACGATGGCAATTTTCTTGCCTGTTGGGGTATAAAGATTTTCGCTAATCCGGTGGCTGGTATGCTTATGGTCGCCCGCTGCGCGTTTGAGATTACAAATCCCAACAGGTTCCCCGTTTCCCGGCCACCCATGACGACAAGCATCTTCGCAAGGACGTGAACATATACGCCCTAAAACCCCTGGCAGAACATTGGCATCCCGGTTGATCTCATAGGATCGACCATGGCGTTCTTCCATGATCATACGAATATAACCCGGCACATTGGTGTCGGCAGGACAAGCGGTCTGACAAGGGATGTTTTCCCTCACCCAGCCTATATCTCTCGGGTCATCAGAATAATGGATTGTATCATCACCGGGTTCAGAAACAATGGACGGCTCCCCGATTGGTTTCTGGCCGTCATCCCGATTTTTTGAACCGGCATTCAAGGTAGATTTTGCCATTCGCATTTTACTCCCAGAAAACGCTATAATAAATCCATGTGTCCTTTTCTTAGGTGAAAGGATAACCATAGACAGTGGCACTATAGTAAAATGATGATATCGCGTGATTTAAAGCAGGTAAACAGCCCATTCGCCATAATGTAAAAAAAGTAAAAACAGGTATTTACTTACTTATTTAGAGTTCTCCTAATTGCATCTTGCCAACCTAGATATTTTTCCTGTCGAACCTCTTCATCCATACGCGCAATGAAACGGCGTTCTAATTTCCAGGTTTTCGCGAAGTCTTGTTGGTAAGGATAAATTCCACAATGCATCCCCGCTAAATAGGCAGCCCCAACCGCCGTGGTTTCCATGATCATAGGGCGGTCGACAGGGGCATTGAGAATATCGGCTAGAAACTGCATGGTCCAATCACTTGCCGCCATGCCCCCATCCACACGCAGAACCATCTCTCCCCCCTCACTCTCAGCCCAATCTTTTTTCATGGCCTCAAGCAAATCTCTGGTTTGGTAACAAACAGCTTCCAGGGCCGCCCTTGCCAATTCCTTAGGGCCAGTACCGCGCGTTAGTCCATAAATGGCCCCTCGCACTTCAGCATCCCAATAAGGAGCACCCAGACCAACAAAGGCAGGAACCATATAAACGTTTTGGTTTTCATCGGCTTCTTGAGCAAAGCCCCCTGATTGTTCAGCATGATCAATTATGCCCAGACCATCCCGCAGCCACTGGACCGCAGCCCCGGCAATAAAAATCGACCCTTCAAGGGCATAGGTAGCTTTGCCGTCCAGTTGATAAGCCACCGTGGTTATGAGCTTGTTTTGTGACACGACGGGAACTCCCCCGGTATTCAACAGAGCAAAACATCCGGTCCCATAGGTAGATTTCATCATCCCCGGTTTAAAACAAGCTTGCCCAATCGCGGCGGCTTGCTGGTCTCCTGCAACGCCCCTTATGGAGATTGCCTCGCCAAAAAAAGAAGCTTCTGTTTTGCCATAATCATCAGCCGAATTTTTGACTTCAGGAAGGAGGGAGCAGGGTATTTTAAAAAGGTCCAGCAACTCATCATCCCAGCCCCCTTGGTGGATGTTATAGAGCAAGGTTCGCGCCGCATTGGTAGCATCTGTGGCATGAACAACCCCACCCGTTAAGTGCCAAAGTAAGAAGGTATCAATGGTCCCAAAAGCTAGGTTTCCTATTTCAGCTAATTCTCTAGCCCCCGCTACGTTATCGAGAATCCAGCCAATTTTTGTTGCCGAAAAATAGGGGTCAAGAAGGAGGCCGGTTTTTGAGGTAACGCCTGCTTCATACCCCGCCTCTTTGAGCCTCTGGCATTGGTCAGCGGTTCGTCGGTCCTGCCAAACAATGGCGTTATGGAGGGGTTTACCGTTACGGCGATCCCAAACAACTGTTGTTTCTCGCTGATTGGTGATGCCAATACTAGCAACTTCCTTCGCCTCAAGCCCTGCCGTCTTGATAGCTTGTCGGCAGGTGCTTAAAACCGTTTGCCAGATATCTTCCGGGTTATGTTCCACCCAACCAGGCTTTGGGAAATATTGGGGAAATTCTTCTTGAGAAACGCTGACAATATCAAGCTGAGCATTAAAAACAATGGCCCGCGAAGAGGTGGTTCCTTGGTCGATCGCTAACACATAACTCATATCAACTCCCCTCCCCTTACTCAAACATAGAATGATGTATCTTGTCTCCTACTTTGAGATTTAATTGCCTTGAAACCCCGGCATTAACTTCCAGAACCCCCTTTGCCAACCGACCTATTGAGATGATTTTTTCTGATTTAGGAATAGTATTTTCCCGAATAGCTAAAATTTTTCCATCGCTACTGATAAAAATCATATCTAAGGGAATATAGGTATTTTTCATCCACATCTGGATGTTTCGCTCCGACCCAAAGTCAAACAACATTCCCTGGTCGAGCGGAAGCACTCTTCGAAACATCAACCCCTGAGCTTTTTGAGCTGGCGTAAGAGCAAGTTCCACTTTCAGAGGCCGAGTGCCAGAAGAAGTCTCTATGCGAAGAGTATCTGTGGGAAATTCAAGCTCCCCCGCCTGGGCAGAAAAGCCTAAAAAATGGAAGATAAGAAGAAGATGGAAAGGAAAAAACGGCCCTGGTTTTGGAAACGGGAGCGTTACCATATCAGGGCCGTTTTTTATAAATTAGAAGTGATGTTCGTTAATGATCATATGCGCATAGATACTCGCGGCATACCCAAGTGCAATCACCGGGGTCCATTTGAGGTGGCTGCCGAAGGTGTAAATACCTCGGGCTTGGCCCATAAGAGCCACACCAGCCGCAGAACCAATAGAAAGCAAGCTACCACCAACACCAGCGGTCAAGGTCACCAACAACCACTGTCCGTGGGACATTTCTGGCTGCATACTCAAAACCGCAAACATGACCGGAATATTATCAACAACCGCAGAGATAACACCAACAGCAATGTTGGCAAAAGTCGGGCCCATTTGGGTATAAAGAAGCTCAGACGTGATATTCAGATATCCCAGGAAACCGAGACCACCCACGCATAGCACGATGCCGAAGAAGAACAGTAAGGTGTCCCACTCTGCCCGTTCGATTGAGTCAAACACATCATAACCGGCAACAATACTGGCCGTCGATGAGTGGTGCAGTGTCGTACCGTCGGCCAATTTTTCAGGCTTACCACTTTCTTCTTGTTGTTTGATAGACTTTGCTTCCTTACCAAACATACGCAGGTAAAAGCCGAAGAATTGTAAATAAGCTAAACCAGTCATCATCCCCATCATCGGCGGAAGGCCGAAGAAGTTATGGAAGGAAACGGCTGTGGCAATGGTGCAGAGGAATAGGAAAACAACAATCATGCCGCCTTCTTTGACTTCAACAACGTCATCAGAAGGTGCAGGAGACTCATTTGGAATGAAGAAATGCATAATCGCGGCAGGAACAACAAAATTGATTACCGACGGGAAAAACAAGACAAAAAATTCTTGGAACGCCACGATACCTTTTTGCCAAACCATCAAGGTGGTGATGTCCCCAAAGGGGCTAAAGGCCCCGCCAGCATTGGCCGCGACAACAATGTTCACACAAGCAATGGCAACAAACTTTGGAGAACTCACCCCAACAGCCATTACAACAGCGCACATGAGAAGAGCCGTTGTCAGGTTATCAGCGATCGGTGAGATAAAGAAGGCAAGTACACCTGTCATCCAGAAAAGTTGCCGGAAAGAAAGGCCTTTGCGAACCAGCCAAGAACGAAGTGCTTCAAATACATGTGATTCTTCCATGACGTTGATGTAGGTCATGGCAACCAGCAAGAAGAGGAACAGTTCAGCATATTCTAGGATATTATGGCGGATAGCGACTTCAGCGGCATGAGACATTCCGTGACTAGCATAGACATAGCCGATGATCGCCCAAATCATACCAGCCGCAAGAATAACCGGTTTAGATTTGCGCAAATGAATCGCTTCTTCAACCATCACAAGAGCATAAGCACAGACGAAAATGAAAATAACGGTATAACCGACAATGTCTTGTGTCAGGTCGAGAGATTTATGCTCTCCTCCACCGCCACCTGCAGCTAGAGCGAACTCAGGTATGGTGAAAAATGCAGTGATTAATCCTAGAGTGAAAAGAATAAGGAATGAGCTTGTTTTAGATAAATGTTTTGTCACGCTTTCTAATCCTTGGCCAATTGGAAACACCAAAAGAAATCTATATCCTACCGAGGTTTGCCAAGCTAATAATCTCGACAAGCATCGTATTTTACAGATTTCCAACGGTTTTTTGATAGATATTACTTTATCTCACGTTTTTAAAGAGAAGTTTCATATCTGCAAATAAATAAATATAGGCTTATATGAAATTATTCAATTATTCATTTCCCTTTTAGAAGGCAAGCAACAGCCTAAACTAAAGAGGAGAAAGTCCTGAAAAGTCCGGTTGAGATAAAATGTCATCTCCACCTTACCTTTTGAGCAAATGCTCTAACGGAATTTTCCGTTCAGCCTTTAATTCATCCAATAAAATCCTCGACTTGACCGTAGATACCAAAGGTAAAGCCGTCAGGACATCCATAATAAAGCGGGAAAATGCCTTAAGATCTGGAGCGACAACCCGCAAAAGGTAATCTGAATCTCCTGGGACAGTCCAACATTCTAAAATCTCCGAATGATCTTTTGTCGCCTTAATGAATTCAGTAACGGCCCGCCCCTGATGTTTCTCCAAAGTCACATTGACCAAGGCAACAACATCTAAACCCGCTGTTGCAAGATCAATAATCGCCGCATAACCTTGGATCAGCCCCTCATCTTCCATCTTTCGAATGCGCCGATGGCATTGAGAAGGAGAAAGGTTCACCTGTTCGGACAACTGCACATTGGTTAAACGAGCGTTCTCCTGCAAGCACCTAAGAATGCTCAGATCAATTTTATCCAATTCCATTAACGCACGATATCCAATCAAAATGACAACATTAATTAATATTCATGCATAGTATGCCGTTTTGACACCACATTACGCAACCAATTTTAGCTAACATTCCCTTACAATCTCACTCAACAAAAAAATGAGGTGACCACACTTCACACCAAACAGGGAAATATTTTGTTGGATAGCAAAACAATGACAGTCACAAACGTTAATATGGATTACAGCCTGGAAGACCGCTACACCAGCCGCTCTGGGCATATTTTTTTAACAGGCCCGCAAGCTCTCGTTCGTTTGCCACTCATGCAAAAATGGCTTGATGAGCAAAATGGTTTAAACACAGCAGGGTTTATTTCTGGTTATCGTGGTTCTCCTCTTGGCACCTACGATAACACCCTCTGGAGTGCCAGAAAGCATTTGGAAGCGAATGCCATTCACTTTCAGCCTGGAGTAAATGAAGAACTCGCTGCCGCTGCTGTCCTTGGCACCCAACAATTGGGGTTGGACGAAAAAGCTGACCATGAAGGCGTCTTCGGCATTTGGTACGGCAAGGGCCCTGGCGTTGACCGGGCCAGCGATGCTTTAAAACATGGAAACGCCTTTGGCAGTTCCCCCAAAGGCGGCGTTCTGGTGGTTGCCGGAGATGATCATGGCAGTGTTTCTTCCAGCTATGGACACCAAAGCGACCATATTATGTCCTCCTGGCGCATGCCGATCCTCCACCCTGCTGATGTAGGCGAATACCTCACTTTCGGCCTGTTAGGCTTCGCCCTTTCCCGTTACTCAGGTTGCTGGGTTGGCTTTAAGGCCATCTCAGAGGTGGTTGAAAGTGCTGTGACCGTCAATCTTGACCAAGTGGTTCCAGAGATCACCCTTCCTAAAGATTTCACCCCTCCCGCCAGCGGCCTCCATTATCGCTGGCCCGATCCTTTTAAAACCATTGAGCATCGTTTTGAGAAGAAGATCGAGGCTGTTGAAGCCTTTGCCAGAGCAAACCCCTTTGATCGCACCGTTATAGATAACCCTCAGGCTAAATACGGTATCGCGACAACCGGAAAAACATTCCATGATGTCATGGAAGCCCTGCGCATCCTCGGAGTAGACGACAACAAAGCAACTGATTTAGGGCTTCGGGTTTATAAAGTTGGCCTGGTCTGGCCCCTTGAAAAAACCCGTGCGCTTGCCTTTGCCAAAGGGCTGAAAGATATCTTTGTTATCGAAGAAAAACGCCCCGTAATCGAAACCCAACTCATCACCCTCCTCTATGGATATCAAGAGTCTGAACGCCCGAACATTCTCGGTAAAAAAGACCTGACGGGTGCCCCGCTTATTCCAGAAATAGGCGAAACTCAACCCATGGATATTGCCAAAGCAATTGCTTCATGGCTTGGCCTGCCTTGGGAATTAATGGGCCAAACACCCTGTTCTGAAGTCAAAGGCACCAATATCCTGCGCACCCCTTATTTCTGCTCAGGTTGCCCTCACAACAGCTCGACCAAAGTGCCTGAAGGCAGCACCGCCTTTGCCGGGGTTGGCTGTCACTTCATGGCAACCAGCATGAACCGTAGCACCCGTATGGCTATCCAAATGGGGAGCGAAGGGGCGAACTGGATCGGACAAGCTCCCTTTACCAAGACAGAGCATATTTTCCAAAACTTAGGGGACGGCACCTATTACCACTCAGGCCTTCTCGCCATCCGCCAAGCTTGTGCGGCTAAGGTCAATATAACTTACAAAATTTTGTTCAACGATGCCGTCGCCATGACCGGAGGCCAACCTGTCGATGGCCCCCTTACCCCTTGGTCCATCAGCCAGCAAATACGCCATGAAGGTGTCGAGACCATCATGGTTGTCAGTGACGAGCCAAATAAATATCCAAACCGCAAACTCTTTGCCCCTGGCGTAACTTTTCACCACCGTTCTGAAATGGATGATGTGCAGAAGAAACTCAGGAATATCAAAGGGGTATCTGCCCTTATCTATGACCAAACCTGCGCCGCAGAAAAACGTCGCCGTCGCAAGAAAAATCAATTCCCGAACCCAGCGAAAAGAACATTTATCAATCCAGCGGTCTGTGATGGATGCGGGGATTGTTCCGAAAAATCTAACTGCATGTCAATTCATCCACAGGAAACTCCCTTTGGACGCAAGCGTAAAATCGACCAATCCTCTTGCAACAAAGATTTCATCTGCATTGACGGGTTTTGCCCCAGCTTTGTCACCATCGAAGGCGGTGATGTCCGCAAAAAAGCACCAACCAGCAATAGCCAAATTGAAACAGCTCTTGAACTGATCCCCGTCCCTGAACAAACACCTCTTACGGAGCCCTATAACTTAATGGTAACCGGGGTTGGCGGTACGGGTGTGGTGACCGTTGGGGCCTTGATCTCTATGGCGGCCCACTTAGAAGGTAAAGGGGCCAGCGTCCTTGATTTCACAGGCTTTGCTCAAAAAGGCGGTGCGGTTATTAGCCACCTGCGGCTGGTCCCAACCCCGGATCAAATCCATGCGGTGCGTATTCCTGACAACAGTGCCCACGCCCTTATTGCTGCTGATCTTGTGGTTGCGGCGAACCCCGAAGCCCTTATTAAGGTGAACCCAGGCAAAACAAAGGTTGTGGCCAATACCCACGTTCTTCCTACCGGGGCCTTCAACCTTGATCAGGACCTCGATTATGGCGCAGAGAAATTTATTTCTGTGATTAAGCAAGCAACAGGCGAAACATCCTTTGACCGCCTAGATGCCAACACCCTCACCCTTGAGCAACTTGGTGACAGCATGACGGCTAATATTCTCCTTCTTGGCTATAGCTTCCAAAAGGGCCTTATCCCCTTGAGCCTACCGTCCCTTGAGCGGGCGATTGAACTCAATGGGGTCGCTATTGAAACCAACAAAAAAGCTTTCGCCTTGGGTCGCTTAGCCGCTGATAAACCAGCAATGTTCGAAACACGAAATCAAAACAAACCATCAATTTCTGAAGCCACTATTGATCAAATGAGTGATGCCTTAATTGCATATCAAGATGCTGATTATGCAAAAGTTTTCTTGAATATTGTTGACCAGGTTAAAGCCGTTGAAGCCAAGGTTTCAACGGAAGGGAAACTGACTAAATCAGTCGCCAAAAGCCTCTATAAACTGATGGCTTATAAAGACGAATATGAAGTTGCTCGCCTCTATACAGCTCCAGAATTCAAAGCCAGTCTCCAAGAATCTTTTGAAGGGAATTACAAAATTCGTTTTTACTTTGCCACCCCCCTTCTGGCACGCAAAGACGCCAATGGACACCCGGTTAAAAGAGAAATTGGTGCCTGGATTTTGCCCCTCCTTGAAACTGTTGCAAAGCTAAAGACTCTGAGAGGTACAAAGCTTGATCTTTTTGGCTATACGAAAGAACGCCGCATGGAGAGAGAACTTATTCGAAGCTATAAGAATCTTGTTTCAGCCCTGATCAATGGCCTTAACCAAGACAACTTGGAACTCGCTATCGAAATTGCCAGCCTTCCCCAAGAAATCAAAGGGTTCGGGGCTGTTAAAGAAAAAGCGATGCGCCGCTCTCAGGCTAAGGAAAAGCTGTTGTTGGCAACTTACTTAAATCCAACATCATCCCCCTTAGCGGCTGAATAAAAAATTAAGGGGTTTGCTTGGGCGGGGGGCGCTTAACTTTTTTAAGGTTCGGCACCCAGCTTTTCACCGCAACGGCGCGCCCGGTGTGGGAACGCATCATTTTTGCGCGGACCACTTGATCTAGTTCAGGTGTTTTGGCATCAGGCTTAGTGAAAGATTGACGCATAGCCTCAATGGGAATTTCGCCTTTTTCTTTACGGCTCGCCACCAAATAACAGGGGGTTTCCTTGCACAGCTTATTGAGGTGTTCAACAGAATGGTGACCAAAACGCCGCCACACACCATCAAGGAAGGTTTCCACCTTGTAGGGGAGCTTCTTATCAAGGTCTATTTTAGGCCTTCCATTGGAAAATGATTTGTAAATATTTGGCTCAATCGGCCCCATATCATCGGCGATAAAATAAGCCGGCATCAGCCTTTGCCCCTGATAGGCAACCGCGAAATAAGCCTGAGATAAGAAAATCAGACGCTGCATCTTCTGCGGTTGAAGATATTCATTATGATTTAAAGCTTCGTCGAGAAACCAAAAAGCAACTTCAAAAGCCGAACTAACCGCTGTAGGCATGAACCCCTCAAATGTCTCAAAAATCCAAATATTTAAGTCACCATATAGAGTAGTTATTGTGAAAATACTAATTTAGATCACTTTTTTCTGTCTCTCCCGGGAAAATCCTGGTCTATAATCGTTGTCTATCAAACTAATATCAAAGAGGGCAAATGACTGAAGCCAAAAACGCGACCTACTTTCACGGCAGCGATGAAATTATCCAGACAGCCGTTCAATGGTTTAACCAAGGCCAACAGATCGCCCTAGCAACCGTGGTCAGAACCTGGGGGTCTTCCCCGCGACCATTGGGCAGTCAATTGGTGGTTTCAGAAAATGGAACCTTTGAAGGGTCTGTTTCTGGGGGATGTATTGAAGGCGCCGTGGTGAATGAAGCCTTAGAGGCAATTGAGAGCGGTGAAGCAAGACTTGTTACCTTTGGGGTTGCCGATGCTGATGCCTGGGAAGTGGGGCTTTCCTGTGGCGGAGAAGTTTATGTTCATGTGCAGAAGGTGGATAAGGCCTATCTTGAAACCCTCAATACCATCCGCCCTCTTGCTGTGGTGACCAACCTGAAAACGGGGGCTTATGCTTTTATTGACGACGACAAGGTAACGGGTCCCCTTGCCCTTGATGAAAACACCAAAACAATTGCCGTAGAAGCCATTGCCTTAGACAAATGTCGCACAGACGATGATTTATTTATTCATGTACTCAATCTCCCTCTGCGGATGTTTGTGATCGGTGCCGTTCATATTGCCCAGGCTCTGGTCCCCATGGCTAAAGTCGCTGGCTTTGATGTGACGGTGATTGACCCACGGCGGGCCTTTGCCACTCAAGAACGCTTTCCCGGTGCTCAGGTTTCCAGCGAATGGCCAGACGATGCCCTTAACCAACTCAAACCTGATGCACGGACCGCTATTATCACCCTCACCCATGACCCAAAAATTGATGATCCGGCCCTACAAGTCGCCTTAAAAACGAAGGCCTTTTATATCGGTTCTCTTGGCAGTCGTCGCACGCACAGCAAGCGGGTAGAGCGACTAACCGAAGAAGGGTTTAGCGCGGCAGAAATTTCTCGTATCAATGCGCCGGGAGGGCTTGATCTGGGTGGGAGGTCACCTGCCGAAATCGCTGTTTCCATGTTGGCAGAAGCCATTGCGGTAAAATACGGCAAGATATTGAAATCACAATGACTTTACCCTCTCCCAATATAGCTGCCATTATCCTCGCTGCCGGGCAATCCCAACGGATGGGTGCGCGTAACAAGCTTTTGGCCGAGATTAAAGGCAAACCAATGATCCGGCGGGTAGTGGAACAAGTCGAAGCCTCTAAAACTTCCCACTTTGTTGTGGTCACCGGACATAATCCAAGCGACATAAAATCAGCGATCGGCCCATTCCAGGGAAGCTATGTTCAAAACCCTCGTTACTCTGAAGGTCTCAGCAGTTCCCTGCGCTGTGGCATAGAAGCTTTGGGAAATGAAATTGACGGTGCGCTGGTTGTTCTTGGCGACATGCCGGAGGTATCTTTTGAGCATATGGACAAACTCATCGAAACTTTCGACCCGGGAAAAGGCATTGAAGCTTGCCTTCCGGTCTACCAGGGCAAGCGTGGTAACCCAGTTCTTTGGGGTCGAAAATATTTTAAGGAAATCAGGGCAATTTCTGGTGATAAAGGGGCGCGGGAGTTGATCAAAAAATTTGAAACCGAAATCACACTGGTTAATATGCCTAATGATGGTATCTTTGTAGATGTAGATACCCCTGAAGCTTTAGCGAAAATTACCAAGACACAGCGATGACATTTGACCCGCAAGCCCTCCGCAACCAATTTCCGGTCTTCCGGACCGAACTTGATAAACCTTTGTATTATCTAGATAATGCGGCAAGCTCTCAAATGCCTCAGGCGGTAATTGACGCTGTTACTCATTACGAAACTCACTCACGGGCCAATGTTTCCCGAGGAGTGCATCGACTGGCAGAAGCCGCAACCGAATGCTACGACCAAGCCCGTCAAACCGTCGCTCGTTATATGGGGGCGACAACTCCGCAAGAAGTTATCTTCACCTCAGGAACCACAGACTCAATCAACCTAGTTGCAAATACCTTTGGCGAACAGTTGAAAGCTGGGGATGAGATCGTGATCACTCTTGCTGAACATCACAGCAATTGGGTGCCCTGGCACATGCTGGCCTTGCGAAAAGGACTCACCCTTAAATTCCTGCCTATAGAAAAAACAGGGCGACTAAGTTTAGCCAACTTGGATCAGGTAATTACACCAAAATGTCGCCTGATTGCCGCCACCCATTGTTCGAACGTTACAGGGGCAATTAGCGATGTAGCCGCCCTCGTAAATGCCGCAAAAAGTGTCAGGGCGAAAGTGCTTTTGGATGGGGCACAAATGGTACCTCATGGTCCGGTTGATGTGGTGGAACTTGGTGTCGATTTTTATGCTTTCTCTGGTCATAAAATGTACGCTCCCAATGGCATAGGTGTTTTGTGGGGACGCCAGGAAATTCTTGAATCCTTACCGCCTTTCAAAGGCGGTGGCGGCATGATCCGTTCTGTTTCCACCAGCGGCGTCACCTACGCCCCCCCACCGGAACGATTTGAAGCCGGAACCCCACCTGTAGCTCAAGCTGTTGGGCTCAAGGCGGCTATAGAATGGATTGAGACTATTGACCTCGTGGCGGCAACAAAATCCATGCACAATTTAATGGAAAACTTGCTGACGGAAATGGAAGCTCAGAAAGGTGTCCGGTTGATTGGGCCTGTCGGTATCCAGGAAAGGCTCCCGGTTATTTCCTTCACCATTCGTGACGCTCACCCCCATGATGTCAGCCAGATCCTCGATAGCTTTGGCGTCGCTGTTCGGGGCGGACATCATTGTGCGCAACCCCTAATGGAGGCTTATGATATCGAAGGCTGCACAAGGGCGAGTTTTGCCTTTTATAACGACTTTAGCGACCTTGAGGCCCTGCTCAAAGGGATCGAGGAAGTTCGAAGGATATTTTCATGAGTACACCCCTTTACCAGGATCAAATCATCACCCTCTCAAGGGATAAGTCCGCAGCAGGCAGGCTAGAGCAGCCTGATAAAACAGCCACCTTGGACAACCCTTTGTGTGGAGACCGTGTGACCTTTGATGTCAATCTAAACGGGGACACTATTACTGAATTAACCCATCACATCCGAGGCTGTGCCCTGTGTAAAGCTTCAGCCTCACTTCTGGCGAAAGAAGGCCGGGGGAAGTCACGACAAGATTTTGAAATAGCCGTGAAGAATTTAGAGAACTATTTGAAAAATAACGAAGAACTTCCAGATAATTGGCAATCACTAAATGTTTTCGCTGCGGTCAAAGAGCACAAAAGCCGGTTCGACTGCGTGCTGTTACCCTTTAAGACAGTTCTTGAAGCTTTATCTTAAACCCGGAATTTGTTTCAGCAGTTCGTCAATCCCCTTCATAGTCGCTGCATTTGCCGCATAAGCATGTTTGGCCTGGAGCATTGAAGTATATTCTCGGGTCACATCAACCTCACTTAAAGATTGTGCATAGTCCGTCGCATCAACCAGCCCTTCCACATGAGCTTTCACAGGAATGATACCTTGCACACCGCCACCATTTTTAGGGGCTTGGCTTACGGCCTGGATTTCAACGGGGGCATAGTTTTCAGAGCGGGAATTGACAATATTATGGGCATGAACAGCAGCTTTGCTCCCGTTAAACAACAGTCCTGAATTTGTTGTATGAATTGCTTGTACTAAACCCATAATCTCCAACCTGAGTTATCGAATCCTTAGGCATAGTATAGGTTTAAAACCAATTCCCCCTATGACGACCATCACAGAGGGGAATTATTTTAAGTTAAAGACACGAAGCGTTTGAAGTGTCCTATTTGGTGGTTGCGACAAAGACGCCATCCCAATCTGGGATAGGAGGCTTGGCTTCGTACTCTTCGATACGGCCAAGGAAGATATCATAGAAACCATGCATTTTGGCCCCGGCGATATCGGATAGTTTCCTGCATTCATCCATCTGTGCTTTGGCTTTATCCCAAGCTTGAGCCCGATAAAGCTTGATAAAGAGGTCATGGCCTTTTTTGAGTTCTTTAAATTCTGGGGTTTCTGCCATCGCCGTTGTCCCTTGAAGGGTATGAATACAAACAGCGTCGGTTTTACCTTTAACCTTAATCAGGTCCATCTCCAGGACAGCCATATCATGGACATCTTTCTCGGTATTTTCACCGATCACAATATCGACCCCATAGCCTTTGGACTGACCTTCCAACCGTGCGGCTAAGTTAACATGATCACCCAACACTGAGTAATCAAAGCGTTGAGTTGACCCCATATTACCGACACAGCATTCACCAGAGTTAAGGCCAATTCCCACCCGGATCGGCACATATTTACGCCCAGATTCTTCTGCATCCACTTTAAGGCGTTTATTCACATCAACCACTGAGTCCATCATTTGCAAGGCCGATTCACAGCCGTTTCGGGCATGGTCTGCATCATCAAGCGGGGCATTCCAGAAAGCCATGATACAGTCACCCATATACTTATCGATGGTCCCTTTGCGGGCCAAAATATCATCGGTCATGGGGGTGAGGAATGTGTTGATCAGACTGGTTAAGCCTTCCGCATCATCACCGAAAGACTCAGAGATCGTGGTAAATCCACGCACGTCACAAAACAGCAAGGTCATGTCCCGCATGGTCCCGCCCAAAGCCAATTGGGCAGGGTTTTCCGCCAGTTGTTCCACAAGGGCTGGTGAAAGGTACTGGCTGAAAGCACCGCGCACTTGCTCTCTTTGTTTTTCTTCAGAGGTATAGCCATAATATACCAGGAAGGTATAAAGCAGCAGCATGGCTATGATGGCAAAGCCCACATCAAAAAGCATCAATTCGGTTGAAAAAAGATGCCATGAAGCGGCCCCTGCGCCACCAGCAATAACGCTGAATAGGAGCAAGGTCCATTTCGCTCCAACAACCGGCACCAGCCAAATCATCAACATGCCGCCAATAAAGAGCAGGCTAACTTCAGCACCAATCATATAGGCAGGACGCTTGAGGTACTCATTCTTCATAGCGGTTTCAATAACCTGAGCGTGGACTTCCACCCCTGGGATAATGGCATCAACCGGAGTAGACCGAATATCGAGTAGTCCGGCAGCCGAGGTACCGACAATCATCATCCGGCCCCTGATCTTTTCAGGGTCAGCCGTCCCGGAGAGCACATCCAGTGCTGAGACATATTTTTGAGGATCAGATTTGGCGAAATAAGGCCAAACACGGCCTTTAGAATCTGTAGGGATGGTAATATCCTGTGGTGTATTAAGGAGACCAAATTCTTTGACTTCAATGTCCTTTATCACCACGCTTTGAACTTTACCGGATTTATCTTTGAATTGTAATTTTTCCTCGTTGGCAGGGATCATAATTAGCTGCCCTGCGACAATCGCGTAGCCAACGGCATTTTTGGGAACCATGACAAAACCTGTTCCTTCAATAAAGGCAATCCCTTTGGCGGCTTTAGGAACCTTAACAAATCCAGCTTGGTCAACGAATGCAATATTTTTAGCAACACGGACTTCCTGAATACCCAATTCATTGACAAAAACCGCCACATTGCTGCGTTTTGTTGCCACCCTCAACATTTCTAACGAAAGGGAGCCGTAGAGTTTCTTTTGGTAGGCAAAAAGTGTCGGAACACGGCGGACAACACCGTCAAGCTCAGGAAGCAAAGAAAAGAACCCGTGTCCTGCTGCAGCCTTCTCCAACTCATTAACATTGCGGACAAGGGCCGGCACTGGAGGGACAAATTGATGAGGCGACACCCCTTTAGGTCCCCTGACAAAAATCGGGCTTCGCATTAACTTTGCTTCATCTTTGTCAATTTTTTCCCAATAGTTAGCCTGCCCTAAAACAACCCGGCTTTTTTTAATCGTTTCGGCTAAGATCGTATCATTACTGGGCATAGCTTCGAGTTTTGCCTGAGTTTCGGCATCAAGTCCCTCAATTGTGCGCGCCACCACAGACGGACTCATCCGATCAGGTTCGGCGAAGACAATATCGAAGGCGACCAGGGCGGCCCCCATTTGCATCAGGTTACGCACCATATCTGCCACAACGGTTCTCGACCACGGCCATTGGCCAATTTCAGCGAGGCTTTGTTCATCCAGATCAATGATTGTGACCGGGCGAATAGAAACTTCACGGGGTTTGGTTTTTTGATAAAAATCAAAGAGCTTCAGGCGAAGAAATTCAACAGGATAGGGATCAACCCCTCGGACGCCAACAAATACAATAAGTAAAATTAACGCAATCCATCTTCCTTTGCCGAATATCTTTTTAGAAACCCGGGAAAGCCAACTGCCCTTTTTGGCCGTACTCATCTACGCCCCCTGTATTTTTGTTTTCCAACTCATCCAAAGCCAAATCAAACTATCTCGCCCCCGGCCCCATCTCGTCAAGAAAAATACTTATAAATAAATGTTTTAAATAGTTTTCCTTTTTCTTCTTTTTCAATCAAGTGATGGAGGTCACAGCCAAAAACACACTTTATAGTGCAATCTAACTGAACTCATTGATGATTCTACAGAAATATGGTCAAATCTAACCCTGTAGATGAGATCCAAAGCTAAAATAACAACCTTTTTGTTTTGAGTAATTAGGAGAAAAGCTCGTGCTTATTGCGTCGAATAGCCCGCAAGAAAACAATGACGAAATTGCCTCATCCCCGACAATCATTGAGTCTGCGGGACAAAACGACGTTCTTATCAACCAAGGCTTTTCCCTATTCTCTGCTGACTTTAGTCGCAGCGGTCCAGATTTGCTATTAACCCAACCAGATGGCTCTCAGATTATTGTTCAAGATTATTTTGCGACCGATACGCCTCCAACGCTGATATCTCCCTCTGGGGCAATTGCCAATGGAGAAGTTGTCGCTGCAATGACGGGGCCTGTTGCCCCTGCTGAAATCGCTCAAGTTAGTGAAACACCTTCGTCGGGTCCAATTGGTATTGTTGATACGGCATCAGGCGATACAACGGTCACCCGAACAGATGGCACCACTGAAACCATTGATAAAGGGAGCGTTGTTTACCAAGGAGATATTATCCATACCGGTGATGACGGGGCTATTGGCCTTATTTTCGCGGATGACACCTCCTTCTCTTTAGCCGATAATGGCGAAATCATTCTCGATGAAATGGTCTTTGATCCAGACCAACTTTCTGGCAACGCAAGTTTTACCCTCGTAAAAGGTATTTTCACCTTTGTCTCAGGGCAAATCGCCAAAACCGACGTTGATGCGATGATGATCAACACACCCTCAGCAACCATTGGCATACGGGGCACCAAAGGTGGTATTGATGCAACCGTAGGCCAGCCCTTGAATGTTGTTCTGGCTCAAGAAGATGATGGAACTGTGGGGGAAATCTCCGTTAGCAACGCCGCAGGTACGCAAGTCTTGAACCAGCCCTTCCAGGCGACCAGCGTCGCTGGGTTTAATTCCCCGCCATCAGCCGCAATTAGCGTTTCACCCGCACAATTTAATAGTGGATTTGGCAAAGCTCTGAATGTTTTACCACCCCAATCAGCGGTCGACTCCCGCCGCGCCCAAAGAGACGCCGAAAGACAGGCGGCTGAGGAAGAAGTTGCGGAAGAGGAAACTCTAGAGCAGGCCCAAGAAGGCGAAAACAACGAAGGGTCTGAGGAAGGTGAACCAGATCAAATTGAAGGAGAGCCACAACCAGAACAAGGCCAACTCCCCCCTCCGACACCTGATCAACAGCTCGCAATTGAACCAATTGTTTTGGCTCCCCTAGGCTTGCCCCTACCTGCTCTCGTGCAAAAAGTGGTGAAATTTTTACCACCTGTAAACAATAATAACGAAGACACACCTCCCCCAGAAACATCCGTTTTTGGACAAGGCACCCCCGGCCCAGATTTACTTTGGGGAACCGCTGGTAGTGATATACTGCGAGGCTATGGCGGCAACGACCGCTTAGCTGGTGGGGCAGGAAACGATCTGATTGATGGAGGCTCCGGTTGGGATATTGTTGATTATTCTCACTTTAATGGGGGGTCTGGTGTCGCCGTAAACCTCTCAACAAATGGCGCAACTGACGGCTTCGGCGACAGCGATATTCTTCTGGGCATCGAGCAGGTTATCGGCTCAATACACAACGACCAAATTGTTGGCGATGACAATGCGAACACGATTAGCGGGGGCGGCGGAAGTGACACGATCAGTGGGGGCGGTGGGGCTGATACGATCATTCTTACCGATGGCAGCGATTATGTTAATGGGGGAAGTGGTAATGATACGATCATTTCAGATGGTAAAGGATTCACCGTCAATGGCGAAGGCGGTGAGGATACTATATCCTTTGAAGGCTCTTCCGTAACGGGCCTCCAAATCTATCTTGACACCTCCAGCACGAATGAATCGGAGGGCGGGTCAAATAGCTATACAATTAGCAACGTTGAAAATATCAAAGGGACCAACCAGAGCGATATTATCATCGGTAATGCCTCTGCTAATGTCTTAAAAGGAAATAGTGGTAACGATACCCTAAATGGTAAAGCTGGAAATGATACTCTTACAGGAGGAGATGGCATCGATAATCTCAGCGGCGGCAGCGGAGCCGACAGGTTTCATTATGATGCGCTATCTGAGTTAGGCGATATAATCTCAGATTTTCAAACAGGCGTAGATACCTTTGTCATAAAAGGTTCAGGTTTTGCAATGGCCACTGGTTCCCTAAGTGCCGCAGATTTTGCAACGACGGGCACAACTTACACCGGAACTGGTTCTCTTTTTGGGGATAGCGATGAAGGTTTTGTCTACAATACTGTAAGCGGTGAACTCGGTTATGATTCAAATGGGGATACGGCTGGTGGCTACACAACAGTCGCGACTTTATCCAATAAAACAAGCTTAACAGAAGCTGATTTTGAAATCACTTAGAACTCCGTAACCTTCTGTTATTTTACACATCACTCAAATTTTTGATATACGCCCTTGATATTTAGGGTTATATTTATATCTATTCGAAGGGAGGCTGGGTTTTTTAGCTCAGACAACGAATGGATAATCGGGAAAACGACAGCCGCTGGCTACGTAAAATATTAAAACCAGTTATGGGAACTTTTCGGGAAGTTCTCGTCATGTCTTTGTTCGTCAACATGATGGCATTGGCTGTTCCTGTTTTCGTTCTTCAAATATATGACCGAGTAGTTTTCCATGCGGGGATCAGCACTTTACAAGGTCTGGTCATCGGCATGTGTTTTGTGCTGATCTTTGATTTTATTCTCCGCCAAGCCCGCTCCCGAGTTCTTCAAAAGGTCGCTCTTCGCGTCGACGTGGAATTAGGGCGCAAACTTTTTGATAAAGTTACGGGTCTCCCTCTCATCGTATTAGAGAACCGCCCCGCCCCTTATTGGCAATCCTTGTTCAGGGATGTGGAGGTTGTCCGCAACACCTTGTCAGGCAGCTCGGCGATCCTCCTATGCGACTTGCCATTTGTTGTCTTATTTTTAGGATTGGTCTTCATCATTGCTCAGCCCATTGCTTGGGTTCTGGGTATTATTTTCCCTATATTCCTCTTTGTTGCATGGCGCTCAGGCAATGTCCTGAACAAAGCCGCCCAACAAGAGCGGGGCACCAGCATGAGCCGAGACGACCTAATCGGCGGCATGATTAATGGACGTACAACCATCAAGGCACTTGCTTTGGAGCGGGCCATGCACCCCATCTGGGAAGAAGCCCACGCTTCCAGTATTGAAAACTCCGTCTCACGCGGCAGTAAAACTGATGGATTTGCCGCTACGGGACAGACATTAACCTTGATCACCACCCTGGCCCTGACTTCTGTCGGTGCCATCGCCATAATCAACCAAGAACTAACAATGGGGGCCTTGATCGCCACCAATATGCTGAGCGGACGGGTTCTGGGGCCTCTCAATCAATTGGTCAATACATGGCGCACTTACACCGGATTCAGGCAATCGGTTAAACGTTTGAGTGGCGTCTTTAATATTGAGTCAGAACGAACAGAAAGCGAAGTTAAGCTTGGCCGTCCCGAAGGGGAAATCATCCTCGACGAAGTTGTGTTCTCTTATAATAAAGAAGATACAAATCCGGTTATTGATCGGGTAAAACTGACGATCAAAGCCAAAGGCATGACAGCCTTAGTAGGGCGCAATGGCAGTGGCAAAACCACGCTAATCAAGATCATCATGGGTCTTTATCGACCGACATCCGGTCGGGTGACCTTGGATGGGGCTGACATTTCTCAGTTCACCCGAAATGAACTGGCGAGTTGGACAGGCTACGTGCCTCAAGAAACAATCCTTTTTGCTGGATCGGTACGCGATAACATTGTCCACGGCTCTCCAGAGGCCTCTGATGATGAAATTATCTCGGCCGCCAAAGCAGCCGGGGTGCATGAATATATCATTGATATGCCCGATGGTTATGCCACTGAAATTGGCGAAGCTGGGCAACGGCTTTCCGGGGGACAGCGACAACGGATTTCCATAGCCAGGGCTTTGGTCGGCAACCCTCCTGTCCTTCTCCTCGACGAACCTTCCGGCAGTCTTGATCGTCAAGCAGAAGACGATTTGCGCAAAACCTTGATCAGGCTGGCTCAAAAACACACCATTATTATTGTCACCCACAGCCCTATTCTATTGCAGTCTTGCTCAAGTCTTGTGGCGATGGATAACGGGCATATTGCCATTGCGGGCCCAACAGAAGATATCCTCCCTCGCCTTTTTGGTCGCGCGCCAAAAACAAGAGCTATTCCCCAAGGAGGGAAATCCGCAGCCCGCCCCCCTGCATATGGCAAAGGCCCCACTCCCTCAAAGCCCGGACAAGCAGCAACGCCTCCCTCAAAGCCTGGACAGGCAGCGACAGCTCCTTCACGACCAGGGCAAGCGGCAACGCCACCTTCTAAACCTAGTCAGGCCGCTACGTCCCCAAGAAAAGCTCCGGCATCAACAACAGCTAAGCCTCAAAACCAGTCTGCAACCGCTCCTCAGAAAAAAGGAGGGGCCTCATGAACAAATTAAATGAGCTGGTTCAAAAGCACCCCCTCCCCACATGGCGCGGGTTAGCATGGTTTGTCATGATCCTCCTGACGACATTGCTGGTTTGGGGAAGATTTGCCATGCTTGATGAGGTAACCACAGCGATGGGAGAAGTAATCCCTCAAGGCAAAGTTAAAGTTATTCAGCACCTTGAAGGCGGCATTATTGAGACCATTCACGCCCGGGAAGGTGATATCATTAAAAAGGGTGCCCCTCTGGTTCAACTCAACCTTGCCACCAGTGGTATTAATATCGAAGAACTAAAAGTCCGAATTGATGGCCATTTTTTGGCTATTGCCCGACTAAAAGCTGAGGCCAAAGGCGCAAGTGAAATTAACTTCCCTAAAGATGTCGCAGCGCGTCGCCCAAGGATGGCTCAAACTGAGCAAGATTTATTTAAAGCGCGTCTGGTAGAATTTGAAAATACCGTAGATCTCCGCGAAGCTAAAGTTCGGCAAAAAGAGCTGGAAGTTGAGAAGCTCAACGCTAAACTTGAAGCTGTAACAGACAACCTAAGCCTAGGTAGCAAACGCTTTGATATGTCAAAAAATCTTATTAAGCGGAAACTCACCTCAACGATGGACCACTTAAAACTGGAAGCTGAGGTCGTTAGCCTACAAGGCGAGTTAACAAGCCTTAACGCCTCAATTCCGAAAGCTGAAGAGGAAGTCTCTGAAGCAAGAAGCAAGGTTCAGGAGACCGTTCTTGGTTTCCAAAGGCAAGCTCAAGAAGATATTGGCGAAGTAGAACAAGCTTTGGCAGCCCTTCAGGAAACCCTGATCCGGGCCGAAGAACAAGGCAACCGCGCCCTGATTAACAGCCCCATTGATGGTATTGTCAAAAACCTGCGCTATAACACCATTGGCGGCGTTGTCCGTCCGGGCGAAGCCATTATGGAGATTGTTCCCTCAGGGGAAAACCTGGTCATCGAAGCAAAATTAAACCCGGTCGATCGGGGCTATGTAAAAGAAGGCCACCCCACAATCGTCAAAATTTCAACATATGATTTTGTGCGCTATGGTGGCCTTGATGGGCAAGTTATACAGATTGCGGCTGACTCCAGCACAGAACAAGACGGGACACCTTTCTTCCGTGTCGTCGTCAAAACAGACAAGACTTATTTGGGGGCAAAGGTTGGAGAGCTACCGATTACACCCGGCATGGAAGCAACTGTCGATATCCATACAGGGAACAAATCTGTCCTCGATTATCTGATAAAGCCCGTTTTAAAAATGAAACATGAAGCATTCCGTGAAAGATAATAAGCCAGGCACTTAATAATTTTTTAGGAATAGATCATCTAACTTGTTAGAATTACTAAGATTTGGTTGTCTTTAATTTATAGAGCAGCTCTTGAAACTAGGGAAAACGGGGTAACTAGATGTCTTTAGGGACAATCATTGGCGTACTATTAGCCTTGGGGCTTTTTGTTGGCGCTATTGCAATTTCAACTGATCAGCCACAGATTTTCTTAAGTGCTTCCAGCTTTGTTATGGTTGTTGGGGGCACTCTCGCATCTACTTTTATCGCTTATGAACCTCGATATGTTTTTCTGTCTCTAAAGCTCATTTGGCGTATTATTGCGGCTCCTAAAGTTGGTCGTAACATTTTGACCGCAGAAGTAGGACGCATGATCAAATGGGGTTATGCGGTCCAACGTAATGGCATGCCAGCCCTTGAGCAGGAAACCAAGAAAGCCGCTAAAGCCGATAAATTCTTGGGCTTCGGTGTGGAAATGGTTATTAGTGAATACGGCGGTAAAGATGTCCGTGAAATCATGGAAAATGCCGTTGAAACCACCTTTGGACGCAATACAGTCCCCGTCGACATCCTTAAAAATATGGGGGCTGCTGCCCCTGCATGGGGGATGATTGGTACCCTGGTGGGTCTTATCATTATGTTGGCTGATATGGGCGACAATCCAGAAAATCTTGGTGCTGGCCTCTCTGTTGCTTTGCTGACAACTTTGTATGGTGTGCTTTTTGCCCGTCTGATTTTGATCCCTGCCGCTGCCAAAATTGAACAACGGGAACAAATCGTTCGTTTCCGCAACTACTTGGTTGCTGAAGGTCTCTCTCTTTTAGCTGAACGTCAAAGCCCTCGTTACATTCAAGATCGCATGAACAGCTTCCTTGACCCTGCGATCCATTACAATATCGACAAAGCTAAAAAGAAATAATCCTTTAGGAACCTAATTAATGGCCCGTAAGAAAGAAACGCCCGTTGAAGAAAAGGAAGACTGGCTTGTCACCTATGCTGACGCCATCACCCTTCTCATGGCCTTCTTTGTACTCCTCGTATCTGTTTCTAAAGTCGACTTAGAAGCCTACGACAAAGTCGTTTCCGGCATGAGTGAAGAAATTGCGAAAGAGAAAAAAGTTCCTCGGATGCAAAATCTTAAAATAGATATGCAGGATATCGTCTACTCGCAAAGCGCCGATAAAGTTGTTAAAGTATCTTCAGATGGCGATGGGGTGGTTCTGGAATTCGCAAGTGGGGCCTTCTTCCGTTCTGGTACGGCTGACTTAAGGGAAGAAGCCATCCCCCTCCTCGCTCGCGTTGCCCAAACCATTAATTCACCCCGTTATTCCGAATATGGTATTATTGTTGAAGGCCACACAGATAACGACGCCATTAGCACCATGCGTTATCCTTCAAACTGGGAACTCTCAACCGGTCGCGCGACAACGGTTATTCGCTTTTTCATAACGCAACAAATTGAAGCAACCCGGCTTCAAGCCCAAGGCTATGCCGATACCCGACCAAAGGTTCCGAATGAAACACCTGAAGGGGTAGCTATTCCTGAAAACAAAATGGAAAACCGTCGCGTCGTCGTCCGTATTTCTCCATATATCAAGAAATACCAAATGCCAAACGTTGGGCGTCGCTCATTGGTTGATATGCCAACCATGGGAACCACAACAGAAAAACCAGAAACAAAGTAAAAAAAAGCACCATCTTTTTCTAGAGATGGTGCTTTTTTTTTCTGTTGGCATGAGCCTCTGTTTAGACGTCCAATTCCATCCCATCTTTTGCAACGATTATTCTATCCCATGTGCTTGTCGCTTCGGCTTCAAGCTTGACCATAAAGTCGTCTGTATGGTCAGGATCATGGTGGAAAATCACCATCTTTTTAACATTGGCGGCTTTGCAAAGCTTCATACCTTCAGTCCAGGTAGAATGGCCCCAGCCAATCCGTGCAGGGAACTCTTCGTCAGTGTAGGTGCTGTCGTAAACAACCACATCGGCCCCTTCAATTAGCTTTAAGATATTCTGATCGAGTTCACCGGGGACATGTTCCGTATCGGAGATATAACAGAACGATTTGCCCTTGTGCTCAACACGATAGCCCGTTGCTCCGTTAGGGTGGTTTAATGGCGCTGTGCGAATTTTCACATCATCAGACAGATCAAATGTTTCCCCAGCGGAAAAATCTTCGAAGGTCATATTGGCATTCATCGCCTCAAGAGGCACCGGAAATGTAGGGTTAGCCATTTGGTTGGCAATAACGTTTTGTATACCGCCAATGGCTTTTAAATGACCCGCTTTAATATGAATTTCACAATCAGGGGAAAAGGCCGGAGCAAAAAACGGAAAACCGTTGATATGGTCCCAGTGGGTATGGGTCAGCAACAGGTGAGTTTTCTTTACTTCACGGGTAAAAAATTTCTTCCCTAAATTTCGAATTCCTGTACCAG
Source organism: uncultured Thalassospiraceae bacterium (assembly GCA_965368165.1). Classification (GTDB taxonomy): domain Bacteria; phylum Pseudomonadota; class Alphaproteobacteria; order Rhodospirillales; family JAPHRK01; genus JAPHRK01. The sequence goes on from CBDULT010000008.1 coordinate 67,421, forward strand.
CATCAAGAATGATATGCAGGTCACCCGCCTCGACTTCCAAGCAACTGGTATTGCCGCCGTATTCGACATAATCACCGGACGGACAAGCTATGCTGCCTCTAACGCCCCAGAATTTGACTTTTATTGTCATTTAACCCTTCTCCGAACCCCAAAATCGTTTTTATTGTTTTTCACTTAGCTCTTAAATGGCTATAGCAATTAACAAACGAATAGAGTAACCCACGGCCTATTTCACAATATACTTACCGTGCTGCCAACCTCTAAACCTAATTTTTTATCGGCTCTTGCTTGGTTAACAGCTATTTCAACCAACCCATTAGAGTTTTCATACCAAAATGTTTGCTCTTTGGAAACAGACGAAAATGTTTTTGCATATTCAATTGTCATTCCAACTGTTTCCAAACTATTCTTCTTAGTCAATAATTTAGCACGTATTCCCGTAATGGCATTGCCGTAGTGATCAATATATATGACCTTACATAAGTCATCGGGCCAAGTATTACGTCTAATTTCTTCCAATTCCCTTAATTCTCCTGGAATTTCTCCTCCACAGGCTATTTTTGTTGCCACCGGTGCAAAAATATCTCGTCCGTGGAAGGAGTTAGAGAGTTTTTCAGGTAGCCAGGTTCCCTGCCACCACTTAGCTGCTTTTGATCTCCGAATGACAATTTCGAAAAGACCATTATCGGGACCAACAAACCACTTTCCGTCTACCTCTAAAATGCCCCATTTGCGTTCTCCCCCTACCCCAGGGTCAACTACACAAACAAAAACATCCCCTGTGCCAAAACCATCAACATAAGCCGCTAATAGATAGGCTGAAGCTTGAACATCCCAAACAGGCGCATCAGAAAACAGGTCAACAATGGGAATTTTGGGAGCATTCCTATGGAGAACGGCCTTCATTTGTCCCATATAGGGGCCACTTATGCCAAAATCGGTAAAAAGTACGAACATGCCACCTCAAAAACCTAATTTTAAATATGATGATAGTTTAGCCATAAAAAATGAACAAGTACTTGAACTTTCGACACTTTCTTGCCCCTCAAACCTTTTTCTTGGAATAAGAATGCGTTACATTCGCAAATATTTTTCATTTCCTCCTTGGCACCCCCCCCCTTGACTTGGTAATCAATCGCTCCTTGGTATAGTAGTTGGGAATCAAAAATCGCTATGAATTTTAAGGGACTGCCAAAAAAGCGGGGACTGTATGACCCCAGGAATGAGCATGACGCTTGTGGTATCGGTTTTGTTGCCGATATCAAAGGTCGTAAAAGCCATAAGACTATTCAGCAAGGTCTGGAGATTCTTGCCAATCTGACCCACCGGGGTGCAGTTGGTGCAGACCCCCTTGCTGGGGATGGTGCGGGTATCTTGATCCAGATACCTGATGCCTTCATGCGTGAAGAATTCGGCAGGCAAAATATTACTCTTCCTGCGGTGGGTGATTATGCCATTGGTATGGTTTTCCTGCCTAAGGATGATGCTGCCCGTAAAACCTGTGAAGACATGATAGAGAAAGTCACCGCTGATGAAGGTCAACCCTTCCTGGGGTGGCGTGACCTTGAAACCGATAGCTCAGTCCTTGGTGAGAGCGTAAAAGTTACCGAACCCAACATCCGCCAATTTGCGATTGGTCGCAGCCAAGACCTTCAAGACTTAGATGCTTATCAGCGCAAACTACTGGTGGTTAGAAAACAAATTCACCAACAGGTTAATAACCTAAACGATGAAAGCCTAGATGATTTCTACATCGTTTCCTTAGATGCCATTACGCTCCTTTATAAAGGTATGACACTGGCAAACCGGGTTGGTCTTTATTATTCTGAGCTTAATGACGAACGCATGGTTTCCGCTTTAGCTATGGTCCATCAGCGTTTCTCAACCAACACCTTCCCAAGTTGGCGGTTGGCTCAGCCTTTCCGTATGATTTGCCATAATGGTGAAATCAACACCCTGCGCGGCAATATCAACTGGATGGCAGCTCGGCGCCAGACTATGGAGTCTGAACTTCTTGGGGATGACCTGGAAAAACTCTGGCCATTGATTCCTGAAGGTCAATCTGATTCAGCTTGTTTTGATAATGCTTTAGAACTACTCGTCGCTGGGGGATATTCCCTCGCCCATGCCATGATGCTCTTAATCCCAGAAGCCTGGGACGGCAATCCTCTGATGGATGAGGAGCGAAAAGCTTTCTATGAGTACCATTCGGCCCTGATGGAGCCATGGGATGGCCCAGCGGCAGTTGCGTTCTCTGATGGTCGTCAGATCGGCGCAACCCTTGACCGGAATGGCCTGCGCCCTGCCCGTTATGTGATTACGGATGATGACTGCATTATCTTGGCCTCTGAAGAAGGCGTTCTTGATATTCCAGAAGAAAACATCATTAAACGCTGGCGTCTGCAACCGGGCAAGATGCTCTTAATTGATTTTGAAAAAGGTGAAATCATTGACGATTCGGACCTCAAAACCGAACTCGCCAAAGCAAAGCCTTACAAGCGTTGGCTCGAAGAAACCCAAATGAAGCTGGAAGACCTTCCTACGGAAGTGTCACCAATGGCTCCTGATGCGATCACCTTGTTAAAACGCCAACAGTCCTTCGGCTATACCCAAGAAGATATTAAGTTCTTCCTGGAACCGATGGGACTAAGCGGGATGGACCCTGTTGGCTCCATGGGACATGATGCGCCCTTGGCTGTCCTCTCTAACAAATCACGGCTCCTCTACGATTACTTTAAGCAAAATTTTGCCCAGGTTACCAATCCTCCGATTGATCCGATCCGGGAAGAATTGGTTATGTCTTTGGTGTCGCACGTTGGCCCACGTCCAAACCTGTTAGGGATTAACGAAGCCGGGCAAAACATGCGGTTAGAAGTCCGCCAACCCATTCTCACCAATGCGGATATCGAAAAAATTCGTCATATTGAGAACTATTACGGCGGGGCTTTTCAAACCACCACCCTAGACATGTGCTTTGAAGCCAGCGAAGGTGCCGAAGGGCTAAAGCCAGCCCTGACCGCTTTATGCCAGCGGGCTCAATTTGCCGTCAATCAAGGCTACAATATTATCGTTCTCTCTGATCGGAATGTCGGTCTCAACCGTATTCCAATCCCTGCCGCTTTGGCAACTTCAGCGGTACACCATTATTTGGTCCGCAAAGGGTTACGCACCAGCACAGGATTGGTTGTCGAAACAGGTGAAGCCAGAGAAGTGCATCACTTTGCTGTGCTCGCTGGTTATGGCGCAGAAGCGATAAACCCTTATTTAGCTTTTGATACCCTCACCGATCTACGCTCAAGCTTCCCTGACGAAATGACCGATTATGAACTCCATAATCGCTACATTAAAGCCGTCGGCAAAGGCATGCTCAAAGTCATGTCGAAAATGGGCATCTCCACCTATCAATCTTATTGCGGTGCCCAGGTTTTTGACGCGGTTGGTCTTCATTCTGACTTCATCAAAGATTACTTCACAGGTACCGCAACCACCATTGAAGGTGTCGGAATCAAAGAGATTTCAGAAGAAGCTGTTCGCCGACATTTAACGGCTTGCGAGAAAGAGCAAATTTATCACGACTCACTCGATGCGGGCGGTTTTCTGGCTTATCGTCTGCGCGGTGAAGAGCATATGTGGACTCCAGAATCCATTGGTACCCTTCAACATGCTGTCCGTTCCAGTGATTACGGAAAATATAAAGAATACGCCCGCATGATTAATGTTCAGGACAAGCGCCTGATGAACTTACGCGGCTTGTTCACAATTAAATCAGGAGCCACACCCGTTCCTTTGGATGAGGTCGAACCCGCAACTGAAATCGTTAAGCGGTTTGCCACGGGTGCCATGTCCTATGGTTCAATCTCTCATGAAGCCCACACCACTCTCGCCATTGCTATGAATCGCATTGGCGGCAAATCCAACAGTGGTGAAGGCGGAGAAGAACGGGACCGTTTCAAAAAACTTCCCAACGGCGACTGGATGCGTTCTGCAATTAAGCAGGTGGCTTCCGGGCGGTTTGGTGTGACCACAGAGTATTTGGTCAATGCTGCCGATATCCAAATTAAAATGGCACAAGGCGCGAAGCCTGGTGAAGGTGGACAGCTACCCGGTCACAAGGTTAACCAGACCATTGCACGGGTTCGCCATTCAACGCCGGGCGTGGGGCTTATTTCCCCTCCTCCGCACCACGACATTTATTCCATTGAGGATTTGGCACAGCTCATCCACGATCTGAAAAACGTCAACCCAGAAGCCCGAGTCAGCGTTAAGCTGGTTTCCGAAGTGGGTGTGGGGACGGTTGCTGCGGGTGTATCAAAGGCCCACGCCGATCACGTTACTATCTCCGGCTACGATGGGGGGACTGGCGCAAGCCCGATTACCTCGATCAAACATGCTGGGTCACCATGGGAAATCGGCCTTGCCGAAACCCACCAAACGTTGGTGATGAACAAACTGCGAGGTCGTATAGCTGTTCAGGTTGACGGCGGGCTTCGTTCAGGCCGCGATGTCATTGTGGGGGCTCTGCTGGGTGCCGATGAGTTTGGCTTTGCGACGGGGGCTCTGATCGCTGAGGGCTGTATTATGATGCGCAAGTGCCATCTTAATACCTGCCCCGTTGGCGTTGCCACCCAAGACGACGAACTACGCAAACGCTTCACAGGTAAGCCGGAAGATGTTGTGAACTTCATGATGTACATGGCTGAAGAAGCCCGTGAGATCATGGCAGATATGGGTTTTAGAACTTTCAACGAGATGATCGGTCGTTCCGACATGCTTGAGATGAACGAAGCCATCAGTCATTGGAAATCTCAAGGTCTGGATTACAGCAAAATTCTCCACAAACCTAAAGTCGCAGATGATGTGTCAATTTACTGGACCGAGAAGCAAGACCATGGCCTTGACCAGGCTCTTGATCAAGAACTGATTAAGCAAGCCATGCCGGCCTTGGAAAATCGTACCCCTGTTCAAATTGATATTCCGATCAAGAATACCAATCGGACGGTTGGAGCTATGCTTTCAGGTGAAGTTGCCCGCCGTTACGGTATTGAGGGACTTCCTGAGGACACCATTTCCATTAAGTTCAAAGGAATTGCCGGGCAAAGCTTCGGTGCTTTCTTAATGCAAGGTGTCACGGCAGAGCTTGCAGGTGCGGCGAATGATTATGTTGGTAAAGGTCTTTCTGGGGGACGGATTGTTATCTACCCCGATGAAAACTGTCCCATTACCCCAACAGAAAACATCATTGTCGGTAATACGCTGCTTTATGGGGCGATTTCTGGCGAATGTTTCTTCCGAGGTGTGGGGGGTGAACGCTTTGCTGTTCGTAACTCTGGTGCCGTTGCTGTTGTCGAAGGCCTGGGCGATCACGGGTGTGAATATATGACTGGTGGCTGTGTGGTTGTCCTTGGTCAAACCGGACGCAACTTTGCCGCTGGTATGAGCGGTGGTGTCGCCTATGTTCTTGATGAGGAAGGTGATTTTGATCGTCGTTGCAACATGGCGATGGTTGAATTCCAACCGATCCTTGATGAGGCAGACGCTTTAGAAGAACTGGATCATCAAGGGGCTGACCTTGAGACCAAAGGTCTTGTCGACATCATGCGGGACATGACCCGTTTCGATGCACAACGCCTGAAGATGCTGATCGAAAAACACATGCATTACACCAACAGCGACCGAGCCCGTGACATTCTTGATAACTGGGATAGCTATCTGCCCAAGTTCGTCAAAGTCATGCCTGTTGAATATCGCAGAGCTTTGATGGAAATGCAGGCTGAGAAAGAAAAAACCGCTCCAAAATCATTTAGTGGCGGAAGGAGATAAGTCATGGGAAAACCTACAGGATTTAAGGAATTCCAACGTAAAACACCTTCTTACGCTCCGGTTCGTTCACGTATTTCTCACTTTAATGAGTTCTCAGACCCACTAACCGAGGACGAATTGCAACAGCAAGGGGCGCGCTGCATGGATTGCGGCATTCCCTTCTGTCATGGCGGTTGCCCGGTGGATAATATCATCCCCGATTGGAACCATATGGCTTTCCAAGGGCGGTGGCGTGAAGGGCTTCAAATCCTTCATTCAACCAACAACTTCCCAGAATTTACGGGCCGAATTTGCCCGGCTCCTTGTGAAGCTGCTTGTACCCTCAACTTAACCGACGAGCCTGTTTCTATCAAAACCATTGAGCACTCTTTGGTTGAGCGCGGATGGAAAGAAGGGTGGATAAAGCCCCAGATTCCGGTTGTTAAAACTGGCAAAAAAGTCGCCGTTGTTGGTGCTGGCCCTGCTGGTTTGGCCGCTGCCCAACAGTTGGCACGAGCAGGTCATACAGTTGTTTTATTTGAGAAAAACGCTCGCTTTGGCGGGTTGCTTCGCTACGGAATTCCTGATTTCAAGCTGGAAAAATGGATTATTGATCGTCGTATCTCGCAAATGCAGGCCGAGGGGGTTGAGTTCCGCCCCAACACCAATGTCGGTGTCGATATTACGGCAGACCAACTGAAGCAAGATTTCGACGCGATTATCCTTTCCGGTGGTTCCGAGAAACCACGTGACCTTCCCGTTGAAGGCCGTGATCTGAATGGTGTTCATTACGCCATGGAGTTCCTCACCCAGCAAAACCGCCGCAATGCCGATGAAACCATAGACGCGGACGATATTCTTGCCAGTGGTAAAAACGTTCTGGTTATTGGCGGCGGCGATACCGGGTCCGATTGTGTCGGAACGTCAATCCGTCATGGCGCTAATGTGGTCAAGCAGATCGAAATTATGCCTAAACCTCCTGAAAAAGAAGACAAAGGAATCACTTGGCCTAATTGGCCCAACAAACTTCGCACCTCATCTTCTCATGAAGAAGGTTGTGAACGCGATTGGAATATCGTCACCAAGAGGTTTTTTGGCAACGACGGGAAAGTTACGGGTGTAGAAGCCGCCCGTGTTGAATGGAAACAAGACGAGACTGGCAATTGGAACATGCAGGAAATCCCTGGCAGTGAGTTCAATATTCGGGCTGACTTGGTTTTCCTCGCGATGGGCTTTGTCCATCCGGTTCAAGAAGGACTGCTTAACGACTTGGGCGTTGATTATGATGGGCGGGGCAATGTGAAAGCCGAAATGGGCAAGTTTAATACGTCTGTTGATAAGGTTTTTGCGGCTGGCGATATGCGCCGAGGTCAATCCCTCGTGGTTTGGGCCATCCGTGAAGGTCGGGCCTGTGCCAAATCTGTCGATGAATTCCTTATGGACGGCGAAAGCTCGCTTGCCGGATACGATCGCTAAAACATACCCATTTCCGCTAAACGGGAATGGGTTTTAGTCTCCTGATGAATTTCTCAAACGTTTGACGTAAACATCGATTAAACGACGGAGGACGATATCGTTCTCCGTTAGTTTCTCCAGGCGGCTCATAAAAGTCTCAGCCGGGATAATTTTAAGGACTGAATCTTCTAATGCCCGGGCGGTTCCAGAGCGTCCATTGAGATCAATAAGGGCCATTTCCCCAAATATTTCGCCCCGCTCAACGATACCAACACGCTTTTCACCCTCTTTAGTATCTTTGATAATTTCAATCGAGCCAGAATCAACAAGGTAGGCTTCGTCGCCTTGCTCCCCTTGTTTAAAGACAATCTCATTGGCTGTTATACGCAGTCGATTTAGCAATCGCTTGTATTCCTTTTTCTGGTTTTTTATGGGTGCCTTGGCATCCGCCTTAATGGCCTTAGCTGTAACGGGTTCACCACTCAATAGTTTGCTGATATCTTTCGCAATCATAGACCCAATCGCTTCTGGGAACCCCCCTTTCTCTAGTCGAGCCCCAAGGTCTTTCGCTGCCGCAGCCATATATTCAGGAGATGTACTTGGCCTTACCAAGTCTTTAAGAGAACTCACGCTTGCTAAAGTTTTGGTTAAAGCAGCCCCAACATCGGCAAGATGTTTTTCGGCAAAAGCAGAACGAGCCAATTCAAAAAGATAGCCCAAAGCAACCCCTTTGTTGGGCACTCGCTTTATGACCTCATCAATGGACTGTTTTGCCGTCAGGTCATCCCCTGTCGCAAAAGTCATTCGGGCTCTTTTTGTCACAGCTTCACTAAAAGCAGAGCCTCCAATAAACCCAGCACTCATCATTGATGCGCTAATAATTTCTTCCAGGGCCTTTCGGTCTGCATTATCGCTTTCTTTCGTCAGGGGCTGAATATGGCCTAAGGTTGAGGCAACTTTACGATTGAGCACCGCAAGGGTATTTTCATATCGCCCAGCTGCAATAAGAGAACTCAATTTTGCTAAATCCGGGGCATCCGTTTTCCCTTGAATGATTGCCACCATAATTTGGATAAAATCATTTAGATTTTCACCCCGACCTAAAATTTCTTTAACCGCCTGCCCCCCATCCAGTATTTCAGAAATTGCCTGATCTAGGATGGCTTCATCCCCCTGACCTGTCGATAGGTTGAGGAGTATTTCAAGCTTCCCCTGCCATTCCAGGGAGCGCGACAAAGCCGCAGCGATAGCCCCATGTAAGGTATGCGCAGGCTCTGTGCTAGAGTCAGAAACACCAATCGCGGCCTTTAATCCACCCGTTTTCAAAGCTTCTTCAGCTTGTTGAATCGGTCTGGTCTTAAAGTTTGGGTCGCTAAGTTCAGAAACAGCCTCATAAAGGAAATCAATACGCTTGCTTTTATCGACATTAAATTCACGCGCTTGCAAACCAGCAACTTTTTGAACCGCTTGGTTCATAAGACGGTCTTCACGAGCTAACCGCTTTAACATGCCAGGCCGATAGAGGAGTTCTAAAGGTGTAAGCCCTTCTCGGTCGAGATACTTACGTAAAAGTCGTCCCGCACAGAGGCGTGCTTCGTAGCCGTACATATCGGCAGTCGTTTGGCAGATAGGGGCAAAATCAACAGCAGATATGGAGATCGGCGGCCCTGAAACAACGGTACAATCTTGCTCATAAATGATTTTTTCTTTACGCCCTGGTTCTTCCTGGACCACCCGCACACCATCATAAGGACCTTGATCGAGGATATCTTCGGCATGGCTGATGGCTGCTTTTTCCGTATTTTTGACGGATTCAAGCTGCCATCGACCATTAGCGCGGATCATAATTTCGTAAGTCAGCGATTTTGTGCGAAACATTCAGCCTCCCCAGGCTTTAAGAGCTGACGCTTATTCTAGTTCGTAGCAGCTTTCATTCAAGAGCAAAGAAACCATCTAAAGCCCCATGAAGGGTATTCTTGAACAGGAATGCCTTCCATCTTTATTCGCCCTTAAACTCAGGTTTACGCTTATTGAGGAAGGCTTCCACTCCTTCTTTACCATCCGCACGAGATGCCGCAGCGCTAATGGCTCGGGTTTCGGCGTCCATTTGGGTTTCAAGGGTTTGGGTGAACCCACTCAGAACCAGCCGCTTAGAAGCACCGAATGATTTCGTTGGCCCTTGGGCAAAGTTACGGGCCAATCCCATTGCTTCGTCCATAAGATCATCAGCGGGGACAACTTTGTTGAGAAGCCCCCAATCCATGGCCTCTTGCGCTGTCAGTACACGGTTTGTCAATACAAGTTCCTTAGCCCGGCGCAACCCGATATGCTTAGACAGGAAAAAGGTTGAGCTTCCATCGGGGGACAAACCTGCGGCCGTGTAGGCCATGGTAAACTTAGCTTTTTCAGAAGCAATCGCCAGATCACCTGCACAAGCCACACTAAACCCTGCCCCTGCTGCGGTTCCATTGATCGCCGTAATCACGGGCGCATCCATCCCGTTAAAACGCGAGATAGCGTTATGTAGTCCCGTCGCTGTTTTGCACAGATGAGCCGGCATTTCACCGCCCATACCATGAAACTCACCAAGGTCACCTCCGGCACAGAACATTTTGCCTGTCGCCGTGATCACAACGGCCCGAACCTGGGGGTCATTCTCAGCTTCAATAGCCACATTATGGAGTTCGGTCCCCATGGTGAGGTTCAAAGCATTGGCATTGTCAGGGCGATTTAAGGTAATAACGGCTACGTTATCCATAACTTCGTAAATCAGAGTTTCAAAATTCATAAAAATATCTCCTAAAATTATACTTCTTCTCGTTCTATATCACGATAGGCCATCTCTCGACATGATCGTAAAATTCGATCAGAAAGTCGACGGCTTTTAACAAGTCTGGATAACATTAATCCACCGATCATCATGGCAAAAAGGGCAACCGCTCTATCGCCGGCTCCCACAGCACATTTCCCCCGGATGGGGCGTGGCCCCGGCATGCGCTGGGCTAAGGCTGTCATGGTTTCACGGAGATGTCCTTCCATTATTTCTTTAGCCATATCCCCTTCTCGCCCGGCTTCAGCCCCCAAGGCGGCAAAAGCACATCCTGCATGAGGTTTATCACGATGCTCACCGCGCAAATAGCGAGAAATAACCTTTTTTAACCAGGCAAGGCGATCAAGGCCTTCCAGTTTTCGAAACCAATGGCTGCGTCGCTCTGTGAGGGCATAGTCTAAGGACTCTCCCACAAGCTCTTCTTTGGACTCAAAATGAGAATAGAACCCCCCATGCGTAAGCCCCGCCTCTTTCATAATATCAGAGACACCAGCACCGGAGATACCATATTCACGGAACATATCAGCCGCATTTTCCACTATAGTTCTTCGGGTCTTTTCTTTTTGCTCTTTTCTTGAAGCCATCAAGTCCCTCTAATTTCACATGATGATTATCATGGCAACAAAAACAATCAAAGCTTAAACAGAACCTGATTGTTTTCTTTGAATTTTCAAAACTATTTCAGATGATCAATGTCATGCTAAACCACTTTTCACATGACAGCCATCATTTTAATTACACCGTCTTGCCTAGAATAAAACGCTTTTTTATTGCTGACTTTACCCACCCATGTCAATCTCCCTCAAAATTGGATCAGAGAAATAGGGACAGGAAAAATGAATTTCGATCACTCCGACAAAGTTAAGGACCTCCAAGATCGGGTATCATCCTTTATGGATGACCATATTTATCCCCATGAAGAACTTGCCCACCAGCAAGCCCGTGAAGGTGATCGCTGGGCCCCCCTCCCCATTATTGAAGAGTTGAAGACCAAAGCAAAAGAACAAGGTTTATGGAACTTGTTTTTGCCGGAAAGCGATCGTGGAGCCGGGCTATCAAACCTGGAATACGCCCCTTTATGTGAAATCATGGGACGCAGCCATATTGCCCCCGAAGTCTTCAATTGTGCCGCCCCTGATACGGGGAATATGGAAGTTCTTGAGCGTTATGGCTCAGAAGAACATAAAGAAAAATGGCTCAAACCCCTGCTCAACGGAGAAATCCGTTCTGCATTTGCCATGACAGAACCAGCCGTTGCTTCTTGCGATGCGACAAACATTGAATCCAGCATTGTTCGTGAGGGGGAGGAATATGTGATCAATGGTCGTAAGTGGTGGACATCAGGAGCGCCGGACCCCCGTTGCAAAGTCCTCATTTTCATGGGGAAAACCGATCCCTCAGCCCACCGCCATAAGCAACAGTCGATGATCCTGGTTCCCATGGATACACCCGGCGTTAAACTCCTCCGTCATCTCCCGGTTTTTGGATTTGACCATGCGCCCCATGGTCATGGCGAAGTTGAATTTACCGATGTTCGGGTCCCTGTTTCTAACCTACTCCTTGGCGAAGGTCGGGGGTTTGAAATTGCCCAAGGCCGCCTGGGTCCTGGTCGCATTCACCACTGCATGCGCACCATTGGCATGGCGGAACGGGCCCTGGAGATGACCTGCAAACGAGTTAAAGAACGGGTCGCTTTTGGCAAACCTTTGGCGGAACAAGGTCATATGGAACAAGAAATAGCCGAGTCTCGCATTGAAATTGATCAGGCCCGTATGATGACCCTCAAAGCGGCTTATATGATGGACACAGTGGGGAACAAAGTCGCTCAGGCTGAGATCGCCATTATTAAGGTGATTGCCCCACGCATGGCCTGTAAAATCATCGACAGAGCCATGCAGGCCCATGGTGGAGGCGGTCTGACGACTGACTTCGGCCTTGCTGCTATGTATGCCCATGCCCGCACCCTACGTTTGGCCGATGGCCCTGACGAAGTGCATAAACGCCATATCGCCCGCCTTGAACTACGCAAAGGATCATAGAATGGGAAGAGTTGAGGGGAAAGTTGCCCTGGTCACAGGCGCGGCTTCTGGACTGGGTCTTGAGTCAGCACGCTTGTTAGCTCAAGAAGGTGCTAAAGTTATTCTTACAGACATTAACGAAAAGGACGGTACGAAAGCAGCCGCTGAAATCGGTGGCGAGGCCATTTATATCAGCCACGATGTGACAAATGAAGCGCAATGGATTTCAGTTATTGACCAAACCATGGACCAGTTTGGTCGCCTGGACGTGCTGGTTAACAGTGCCGGAATTGGGACTATTGGCGATATTGAACATACCTCCTTCGACGAGTGGAAAAAAGTTCATGCCATCAATCTCGACAGTGTTTTCTTAGGCTGTAAGTACAGCATTAAGGCGATGAAACAAGAAGATGGCGGCTCCATCATCAATCTCTCCTCTGTTTCCGGTCTCATTGGTGGTCATAATTTTGCCGCTTATAATTCCAGTAAAGGCGGCGTAAGGTTGCTCTCAAAATCGGTCGCTTTGTATTGCGCCCGCAAAGGCTATGGCATTCGCTGCAATTCGGTCCACCCCTCCTTTGTTCTGACCCCCATGGTTCAGAATATGATTGATACGGCTCCCGACCCGGTAAAGGCCAAAGGAACCCTGGAAAGACAACTCCCGATAGGGCGACTTGGTAAACCAGAAGAAGTCGCCCATATGGTTCTCTACCTGGCATCAGATGAATCCGCTTTTGTCACCGGCTCAGAAATGGTGATTGATGGCGGGATAACCGCTCAGTAATTTGCTTATTTAACGACACTTTTTGGTCTGCCAAACATATTTGAAGTTTGAGGTAGACATCTGACCCAATGTTCAATAACTTCTTTGGCTAAGAATAGGTAGAGATATATCTCCCCAAGTTGAGGGGACGCACAATTTTCGAAACTGTGACATGATATGGTTTTTCTATTTGTTTTCTAAGAAACAATGCATACTACTATAAGGACCGTATAAAAATAATCAGCCAGGGAGGCGATGAAACTACGGTCATATATTTTTTGAGACTTTTGATCCAACTTCAGGGAGACGGAAATCAATGTCTATTACAAAAACAACCTTAACATTTGCCGTAGCATCTTTTGCAGCCAGCTTAATGACAAGCACCGCAATGGCGGCTGACACCATCAAGATAGCCTATATAGATCCTCTTTCCGGCCCCTTTGCCAGCACCGGAACCAATGGGTTTCGCGAATGGAAATTTGCGGCGGAAGATCTTGTCAATTCGAAAGGCGGAATTCTCGGTGGGAGAATGATCGAAATTGTACCTTTTGATAACAAAATCAGCGCAAAAGAAACATTAATCCAACTTAAAAATGCCATCGGACAAGGGATACAGTATGTTGCCCAGGGCCAAAGCTCAGGTGTCGCCAGTGCTTTGTCCTCAGCCATTCAAAAGCACAACAAGCGCAACCCTGACAAACGGGTTGTCCACCTAAACTATGCCGCTGTAGATCCAGCATTAACCAATAAGAAATGCAATTTCTGGCATTTCAGGTTTGATGCCAACGCTGACATGAAAATGAATGCGATTACGGAAACCATTAAATCACGCCCTGACATCAAAAAAGTTTATATTATTGGGCAGGATTATTCTTTTGGAAAAGCCGTATCTGCTGCTGCCAAAAGGTTCTTAAAAGAAAAACGCCCTGACATCGAAATCGTTGGGGATGAATTACACCCTATCATGAAAGTTAAAGACTTCACCCCTTACGTCACGAAAATAAAAGCGGCTGGGGCTGATGCAATCATTACAGGTAATTGGAGTGCAGACATGCTTAATTTGGCTAAAGCTGCCAATGGCATTGGTCTTGATGCAAGCTTTTTCACTTATTATGCCGCTGGAGCTGGAATCACAGCCGCAATTGGCCCCGCAGGCAAAGGGCGAATCTTTAATGTGAGTGAAGGTCACGCCAACCCCACTGTGACCAAAGTTTGGGACGATTATAACGCTCGTTTCAAAGCCAAACACCCGAAAAAAGACATCACAATGGCCCGCATTCCTTACACCCTTCGCATGTTCGCAAAAGCTGTAACAGAAGCTGATTCAGCAAAACCAATTGATGTGGCAAATGCTCTTGAAGGAATGGAAATAACAACGATGGCTGGCGATCGGATTAAAATGCGCAAAGATGACCATCAAATGCAGATGCCAATTCAAGTTTCTGTCCACACAGATGAGCGCATCAAATTTGATTATGATGGCTCTGGATGGGGGTTATTAACCGCAACGAGCACACCTGCAGAATCAAATACCTTGCCAACAACCTGTAAAATGAAACGGCCTAAAAGCTAAATTTTTTTTACAGCACTCAAACTGATTAATGCCCGGTAACACGCAGGTTACCGGGCATTTCCAAGGTTCATCCAAGGGTCGACGATGTTTGAAACGATTATTTTCGCATTGCTCAATGGGTTGGTTTACGGGCTGCTCTTGTTCATGCTTTCGAGTGGACTTACCCTGATCTTCAGCATGATGGGTGTTCTGAATTTTGCCCATGCAAGTTTCTATATGCTCGGGGCTTATTTCGCTTATGAAATGACACTCCACATTGGGTTTTGGCCTGCCTTAATTCTGGCCCCCGTCGCTGTTGGTTTTACAGGAGCCGCTCTCGAAAAATACGGCATGAGAAATGTCCATAAATACGGACACGTCGCTGAACTGGTCTTCACCTTTGGCGTCGCTTTCTTGATTGAAGAGATCGTTCAATTTATTTGGGGAAAAGACCAGCAACCCTACAACACACCCGACCTGCTCAATTTCCCCTTATTCACGTTATTTGATATTCAATTTCCTGCCTATAAAGCCTTCATGCTTTTAGTCTCAATTGGCATTTTTATTGCTCTTTTGGTTGTCCTGACAAAAACCCGAGTTGGCCTGATTATTCAAGCGGCGATCACGCACCCCCATATGGTGGCAATGCTCGGCCACAACGTTCCTTTTGTCTTTATGGCAACCTTTGGCGTTGGGACCGCATTGGCTGGGGTTGCAGGGGTTATTGCCGCCCCCGTAATGGGGACATATCCTGGCATGGCGTTTGATCTCGGTTCGATTGTTTTTGTCGTTGTTGTCTTTGGGGGCTTAGGCTCCTTGGCAGGTGCTTTTATCGCCTCCATAATGATAGGGTTGGTACAAACGATAGCCGTATCCTTCAATATTGGCATGCCCGACCTTCTGGGTTTCATAGGGGTTTCTTTCCCCGAAGATCATTTTCTCAGCGACCTCTGGACAATGTCCTTACCACAAATTGGTCCCCTCATTCCCTATCTGATGTTGGTTCTGATGCTTATTTTCAGGCCTCTAGGTCTATTTGGGAGCCGTGAAGTATGAGTTTGCTCTCTGACAAACGCCGCACCATGATGGCGAATACTTTACGGCAACAACGAAACCTCTGGATTGCATCGGCGATCGTTTTGGCAATTTTGCCTCTTTTCTATGGGGGGTCGGATTTTGCTCTGACCGTTTCCATCCAAGTCGGCATGATGATAATTTTTTCACTGGCCTATAATATGTTGCTCGGTCAGGGGGGCATGCTCTCGTTTGGTATGGCGGTATACTTTGGCCTGGGCGGCTATATGTCCATGCACTTCTTAAACTTAATTGAAGAAGAAATTGTGTGGTTTCCTGTGCCCTTACTCCCCATTATTGGTGCAATTGCGGGCCTAACAATCGGGCTTATAATTGGCAGCTTTTCGACACGGAAAGCCGGAACCGTCTTTGCCATGATCTCTCTTGGGATCGCCGAATTAATTGCAGCCTGCTCCTTAATTTTTGTCAAATTTTTTGGCGGGGAAGAAGGCTTAATTGGTGATCGGACAACTGGACCAGAAATCCTTGGTTTCGATTTCGGCTCTGAGTTAGAGGTTTATTATCTTGTTGCCGCCTGGGTTTTCATATCGGCCTTTTTGATGTTTTTATTCTCACGCACCCCAGTCGGGCACATGGCAAATGCGGTGAGAGACAACCCGGAGCGCGCTGAATTTATTGGCTATAACCAACGGTATGTGCGGCTGATCTCCTTTGCAGCAGCGGGCCTGTTTTCTGGCTTAGCGGGAAGCCTCTTTGCCATCACCTATGAAATTGTTACCGAAGAAACCCTCAACGCCACCACATCCGGCGGTCCGTTGATCATGGTGATGATTGGGGGGGCGGGATATTTCATTGGGCCAATCGTTGGGGCTATTTTCTATACTTTGCTCTCCACGGTTCTCAGCAACTTTACGGAAATCTGGTTGATGTATGTGGGGATTATTTTTGTTCTCACCATCCTCTATGTCCCTTCAGGTTTGACAGGTATCTTGGTGATGCATTCCGCTATCGTAAAGGCGAAAAAATTTAGCCGGCTCCTCCCCGCTTATGGAAAGATGGCACTCCCCGTCATCGGTATCTTGTTAGGAATAATTGGCCTTCTCGAAATTGCGCATTTCGCTCACAATACGACGGCTGATGAAATGACCATGAGCTTGTTCTTTGTGACCATTGATACGAGTTCCCTCCTTCCTTGGGTTTTCTTTACCACAATATTAATCAGCGGGTTTTACTTCGCCAAAAAACTCGCTCCTTCAGTGAGTGAAACCTACCAAGAAGTCCAAAGTGATGCGCTTAGCGGAGGGATAAAATGACCTCAGCTATTGAACTCACTGAACTTTATAAAAGCTTTGGACAAACGTCGATTATCCAGGGAATTAACCTGAAAATTGAAAAAGGCGAACGCCACGCCATTATCGGCCCAAATGGAGCAGGTAAATCAACCTTATTTCACCTCATCAGCGGCAAATATATCCCAACCAATGGAAGCGTGAGGCTGAATGGCGATGAAATAGCAGGTCTGCCGCCTTATGAAATCAATCGCAAAGGCCTCAGCCGCAGCTTCCAGGTCACAAACATCTTCCCGCGCATGACCGTCTATGAAAACGTTCGTTGCAGTGTGATGTGGAATTTAGGCTATAGATATTCCTTTTGGAACCGGGTTGATAAGACCGAAAAAATCAATTTAAAAACCGAAACGGTTTTGGAAGAAATCGGCATGGTAGATTTGGCAACAACCCCTGCGGGTCTCCTGACTTATGCGGAACAACGCGCCCTTGAAATCGGCATCACCATTGGCGGCGGCTCAGAAGTTATTATGCTTGATGAGCCCACGGCAGGCATGAGCCACAGCGAAACCGATCAAGCCGTGGAACTCATTCGTAAAATATCTGAGAACAAAACCCTGGTCATGGTTGAACATGATATGGGCGTTGTGTTTGGGTTGGCTGATCGTATATCCGTCTTGGTTTATGGTGAAATCATTGCCACCGACACCCCCGACCGAATTAAAGAAAACGTGGCCGTTCAGGAAGCCTATCTGGGAACGGAGCAAGACGATCATGCTTAAAGTAACGGATCTCCACGCCTATTACGGCAAAAGTCATATACTGCAAGGCGTCAACTTAACCGTCGACGAAGGAGAAATTGTCAGTCTTTTAGGGCGCAATGGTGTGGGCCGTTCCACCACGGTCAACGCCCTGCTTGGCAACGTGGAATGCCACGGCTCCGCCATCTATAAAGGAGAGGAAATTATTGGCCTCAAACCTCATGAGATTGCCCAAAAGGGCCTGGGGATCGTGGTCGAGAACAGGGCCATCTTCCCGACCCTTACCGTGCGCCAAAACCTTGCTCTTGGTATGAAAAAAGCCAATAAATTTGGCCGTTGGACTTATGATGATATGTTCAGCATGTTCTCTAATTTAAAAGAAAGAGCTGATGTCCCGGCAGGTGTCCTTTCTGGGGGCGAACAGCAGATGTTGACCATGTGCCGTACCCTGATGGGCGACCCCGACCTCATTATGATTGATGAACCAACCGAAGGGCTGGCCCCAAAGATTGTTGCTCAAGTTAGCAATCTCCTCGAAGAAATTGCCAAACGGGGGGTTTCCATTTTACTTGTAGAACAAAAACTCACTATTGCCTTGAAAATTTCCTCGCGTGTCTATGTTATGGGCCATGGGCAAATTGTCTATGAAGGTACCCCCGATGAGTTACGCAAAAACGAACAGGTCCGCAAGGAGTGGCTAGAGGTTTAATCTCCCCCTCCCCAAAGTCCGACAAGCCTAAATTTTTGATAAGGAAAGATAAAACAATGACTAGTCCGGTCTCATATGAACGTAAAGGTAACGTAGGTGTCATAACCGTCAACAACCCTCCCGTTAATGCTCTTGGGCATGCTGTGCGTCAGGGCTTTGCTGATTGCCTGAAAACTGGTCTTGCAGATAAGGGAGCCAAAGCCTTGGTGGTCATGGGCGGTGGACGCACCTTCCCGGCGGGGGCCGATATTACTGAATTTGGCAAACCTTTAGCCGAACCCGGACTAACAGACGTGATCGATGGTTTTGAGAACAGCCCTAAGCCTGTTGTTGCGGCAGTTCACGGTACGGCACTGGGCGGCGGGATGGAAATTGTCCTGGGCTGTCATTTCCGTGTAGCGGCGACCACAGCCATGTGTGGTCTGCCCGAAGTTAAGCTTGGCATTATTCCCGGTGCGGGTGGCACCCAGCGTCTCCCCCGTATCGTCGGTGCCCAAGCTGCTTTGGAGATGATTACGTCCGGGAACTTTGTCGGAGCCGCAAAGGCCCATAAAATGGGTATTTTCGATGAACTGGTTGAAGGTGATTTAGAAGCAGGAGCCATCGCTTTTGCTGAAAAAGTCATATCTGAAAACCTTCCCATTCGCAAAGTCAGCGCGCTTTCCGTAGAGGCTGAATCCAACCTGTTTGAAAATTTCCGCAAAGGAATAGCACGCAAATCCAGAGGCTACCTCTCCCCTTTCAAATGCATCGATTCTGTTGAAAATGCGACCCAATATCCTTTTGCGGAAGGGATGAAGAAAGAACGAGAAATCTTTATTGAATGCCTGAACTCTCCCCAGTCTGCTGGACAGCGTTTTATGTTCTTCGCAGAACGCACAGCCTCAAAAGTTAAAGATGTGCCTAAAGACACCCCTTTGCGGGAGATCAAAACCGCAGGAATTTTAGGGGCCGGAACCATGGGCGGGGGCATTGCCATGAATTTCCTGAACGCCGGAATGCCTGTCACCATGGTTGAGATGACCCAGGAAGCCCTAGATAAAGGCATGGGAATTATCCGTAAAAACTATGAGAATACGGCTAAGAAAGGCCGCTTAACCCAGGAACAGGTTGAAAACCGCATGGACCTTCTCACGGGGTCACTCGACTATAACGATTTTGCCTCTGTTGATATTGTCATCGAAGCTGTATTTGAAAATATGGACGTGAAAAAAGAGGTTTTCGGTAAGCTCACAGGTATCTGCAAAGAAGGGGCTATTCTTGCCACCAACACCTCAACACTGGATATTGATGATATCGCAGCCGTGACCGACCGCCCTCAAGATGTGATCGGCTTGCATTTTTTTAGTCCCGCCAATGTCATGCCTCTGCTAGAGATTGTTCGAGGGGCCAACACAGGCAAAGACGTTCTCGCAACCTGCATGAAGCTTTCCAAGAAAATCAGCAAGGTAGGTGTGGTTGTTGGCGTTTGTGATGGTTTTGTTGGCAATCGCATGCTGCACAGCTATCTAACCCAAAGCCAACGCATGATCGAAGAAGGGGCAACCCCGGCCCAAGTGGACAAAGTACTCTATAATTACGGACTTGCCATGGGGCCGTTCACCATGGCTGATCTTGCTGGCAACGATGTGGGCTGGCGTATTCGCCTGGGTAAATTGTCGGACGAAGAACGTGCTGAGCGGAGCTATACAGGCACCATTGCCGATCGGATTTGTGACAGCGGGCGTTTCGGTCAAAAAACCAGTAAGGGCTGGTATGATTATAAAGAAGGAGACCGCACGCCTTACCCTTCAGACGAAGTCCAGGCTGTTATTGAAGAGGTTCGTCGTGAGAAAGAAATCAATGCCCGATCAATCGAAGATGACGAAATCCTCAAACGCTGCGTTTATGCCTTGGTCAACGAAGGAGCTAAAATCCTGGAAGAAGGTATTGCCCAACGGTCTAGCGACATTGATGTGATTTACATCTATGGCTACGGCTACCCCCCCTATCGCGGTGGCCCTATGTTCTATGCCGACCAAGTGGGGTTGAAAAATGTCTATGACGATATTTGTAAATTCCGGGAAACCCATGGCGATGTTTGGGAACCCGCCCCCCTACTTAAAAAATTAGCCGCCGAAGGTAAGTCCTTCAGCGATCTATAGAAATCAGGAGCTTACATTATGTCAAAAGAAGCCGTAATAGTTTCAACTGCCCGCACGCCGATTGGCAAAGCCTACCGAGGTGCCTTCAATAATACGGATGCCGCCACCCTCGGCGGACATGCAATTGCCGAAGCCGTTAAACGTGCAGGACTTGAAGGAAGCGACATTGATGATGTGATTATGGGGGCAGCCCTCCAACAAGGCGCAACAGGAGGTAATATCGCCCGTCTATGTGCCGTTCGTGCTGGGCTTGGTGTCAATGTGGCGGGTATGTCAATTGATCGTCAATGTTCCTCCGGCTTGATGTCCATTGCCACAGCCGCCAAACAAGTGATCTATGATGACATGCCTATTGTTGTGGGGGGTGGTTTAGAGTCTATCAGCTTGGTTCAAAACGAACATATGAACCGCCACCGGGCAACCGATTCCTGGTTGATAGAACATAAACCTGAAATTTATATGCAGATGCTCAATACGGCTGAGGTGGTCTCTAGCCGCTACGGTGTCACCCGTGAAGCGATGGACGAGTATGCCCTGCAAAGTCAGCAACGCACCGCTGCGGCCCAGGAAGCCGGGAAATTTGATGACGAACTGGCTCCTATGACCTCCACCATGGGCGTGATGAACAAAGAGACGAAAGAGGTTACCTTCCAGGAAGTCACCTTAGAAAAAGACGAAGGCAATCGCCCTTCCACCCAAATAGAGGGTCTTGCCAGCCTTAAGCCCGTTGTTGGCGAAGATTGTTTTATCACCGCCGGAAACGCCTCACAGCTTTCAGATGGGGCCTCCGCAAGTGTGGTCATGGATGCCAAGCTTGCCGAACAAAAGGGGTTAAGCCCCCTCGGGATTTATCGGGGGATGGCCGTTGCAGGTTGCGAACCTGATGAAATGGGGATCGGTCCTGTTTTTGCAATTCCCAAGCTCCTGCAACGCAACGGTCTGAGCATGGATGATATTGGCCTGTGGGAGCTGAATGAAGCCTTTGCCGTTCAGGTCATTTATTGTCGCGATAAGCTCGGCATTCCAAACGAAAACCTCAACGTTAATGGCGGGGCGATTTCCATTGGGCACCCTTACGGCATGAGTGGGGCGCGTATGGTTGGCCATGCTCTGATCGAAGGTAAACGCCGCGGCGTTAAATACGTTGTCATCACCATGTGCATCGGCGGTGGACAAGGGGCCGCAGGGCTCTTTGAAGTCGCTTAGTATCTAAATGGGAGTGTTGTTTAAGCCGTATAAAGATCATCCTAGACACGGGAAAGCCCTGGAGATTTCTCCGGGGGTTTTCTGGCTGGCCCTGCCCCTACCCTACCCACCTGGATACGTTAATGTCTGGCTCATTGATGAGGGGAATTCTTGGACCCTGATTGATACGGGGATGGACACATCGTTGGTGCGAAAAACATGGGAAGCTCTCTTTGAGAATATTCTAGAAGGGCGACCGATTTCTCGCCTGATCTGCACCCACAGCCATGAAGACCACATGGGTTTAGCTGGTTGGTTGCAAGAAAAATATGCCGCTACCCTTTGGACAACCAAAGCGGAATGGGCGTTTGGGCGGCAGTATAATGGGAAAGGCTGGGGAGTTGATGCAACTGACTTTTTTGTAGCTGCCGGAACCGGAAGAAAAATTGCTGCCGAAGTTAATAAAATTCATCATCCCTACGGCGAAAAATCTGTTCCTATCCCCCTCGAATATACCTGCGTGAAAGAAGGCGACACAATATCAATCGCTGACAAAAACTGGCTGGCTATGACGGGGTTTGGTCATTCTAAAGAACACCTCTGCCTCTATAATTCTGAACTCAATATGTTGATTTCTGGGGATATCATCTTGCCAGAAATTTGCCCGGTTCTTTGCGTCTTCCCTAATGATCCAGAAGAAAACCCCATCAAAGATTATCTAGATGCTCTGCCTAAGTTTGCAGAGCTTCCTGAGGATACGCTTGTACTGCCAGCTCATGGGCTTCCCTTTAAAGGTTTGCATCAAAGAATAACCTCGACGACAGAATACAATAACAAAAACTTAGACAAGGTTTTTACCGCTTGTGACAAACCAATCTCTGCGGGGGCTCTGGTCCTAAAGCTCTACCCCAACCGCACCCATCCCAAAAATCAATTCCTGGCTCTTTCCGAAACGATTGCCCGCCTGAATTATCTTCGAAGTGACGGTAAAATGACGCGGAAAAAATCGGAAAATATTTGGCTCTATCAAAAGACTTAAAAGGATAACTCATTGGCCTTGCCTATTAAGATGACTCAAGAAAACAAACCAGAAGATGGCGAAATTATTGATATCGCTCCTGGGGTGCGCTGGCTCAGAATGCCCCTTCCTATGGTCGGGCTAGACCACATCAACCTATGGATTATCGAAGATGGTGACGGCTGGACGGTTGTCGACACAGGGGTTCACAACCCAATCACAATAGAAATTTGGGAATCAGTGATTGCAACCCACCTTGAAAACCGCCCTATTAAGCGGCTCATTTGCACCCATTTTCATCCGGACCATATGGGTATCGCCGGGTGGTTTATTGAGCACAAATTAGCTGAACTCTGGACTTCTCGCTGCGAATGGATGCTGGGCGTTACTCTGAGCTCCCCCCGTGAGGACAACTGGAAGGACTCCTCGCGCTTGTTCTATCAGCGCGCCGGAGCCGACAAGGAAGTTTCCGATCTTTTTGTCGAAGGGGAAAACCCTTATGCCTCACAGGTCTTACGAATTCCAGCTTCATATCATCGCATATCCCACGGTGATGAATTTGTAATTGGGGGAGAAACCTGGAACGTAATGACTGGGCATGGACATTCCCCAGAACATATCTGTTTGTTCAACCCAGGGCAAAACATCTTGATTTCTGGTGACATTATCTTGCCACGAATCAGCCCTAATCAAGGGGTTTGGCCCTCTGAGCCTGATCAAAACCCCCTAGGAGAATATCTCGAAAGTTTGGATAAGTTTGAAGATTTACCGGAAGATACTCTGGTCCTGCCATCCCATGGCATTCCATTCACAGGATTGCACAAACGTATTGAAGAATTACGCCATCACCATGATGACCGTTTAGCTGTCGCTCTAAGGGCTTGTGCGAAGGGGGCTTCCTCATGGGAAGTATCTGCTAAGCTTTTTAGCCCTGACCTCCTTGGTATGCATAAAATTCTTGCTCTCAGTGAAACCATTGCCCACTTGAATTATTTGTTCAAAACAGGAAAAATAAGTCGCACTCTTGCCGATAATTGCTGGTCTTATCAGGAGAATTAAGATGAATAAAGATTCCGAAGTCATGGAAATGCGCCCTGATGAAATTCTAGAGACCACCCGACTAGAGCCTTATCTGCGTGATAACCTCGAAGGGGCGGACGGCCCCATGACAGTGGCGCAATTTGGGGGGGGTAACGCCAACCTGACTTATATGATTGCCTTTGGAAATACCGAGTTTGTTCTGCGTCGACCCCCTCTTGGTCCCATCGCCCCTTCTGCCCATGACATGAAACGGGAGCACGATGTCCTCACCAATCTTTATAAAGAATATCCCCTCGCCCCCCGTAGTTTCCTGTTTTGTGGCGACGAAGAAATTATTGGAGCGAATTTTCATATTCTTGAACGTAAAAAAGGCATCGTTATTCGCGAAAAAATGCCCCCTCAATTCGCGAATAACCCCACCCTTAACAAACGCATTGGCCTCGCCGTTGTTGATGCCTTGGCTGATCTTCACTCCCTTAATCCAGATACTGTTGGTCTCGGAGAACTCGGAAAACCTGAGGGCTTTGTTGAACGACAATTGACCGGATGGACAAAGCGTTGGCATAAAGCAAAAGACAATGACAATAAAAACTTTGACCGTCTGGCCCAGTGGCTTTTGGAGACGCGCCAGGAATCCAAATACGTCACCTTGCTCCACAATGACCTTAAGCTCGATAACATGATCCTCAATGCCCAAGACCCTGGGAAAGCAGAAGGTGTGCTCGATTGGGATATGTGCACCCGTGGCGACCCTCTGATGGATTTAGGGAACCTGCTGAACTATTGGATTGATAGCACAGACCCCATCGAGAAAGGCTCCGTCACCTCCATGCCAACCCAAGACGAAGGCTTCCCAACCAGGGATGAGGTGATTGAACATTACACAAAACGTACCGGGTTTGATACCTCCAACATTAGCTGGTATCACGCCTTTGGAGCCTTTAAACTCACGGTGGTTATTCAACAAATCTACATCCGCTACCTTCGCGGACAAACCCAAGATGAGAGGTTTGCCAACTTTGGTACGCGGGTGGAACACCTGATTCAAAAAGGCGTAAAAATTGCTCGTATTTAATTAAGATGAATTATCACAACAATCTGAATTCAGTAAAAACACCAATTGACCAAGCTCATTTATTTCCCCATTCTTCTGTCTATTGTCACCTCAGAAATTTGTCGGTAGGGACAAATTTTATAATTCACGATATCGCTTGGGGGCGGAGTGGATAATTTAAAAATACAAAAGCGCGTCTTTGACGCCGCTCAGGTTTCTATTTGGGGGCAAGATTTCACCAAAGTGAAATCAATGCTTGCACAATTACGTGCCCAAGGCATATCCGATTTAAAACAGCATTTGACTAATGATCTTGCCCTTGCCTGGAAACTTGCCTCCGCAGTTCGGGTTATCGACGTCAATGATGCCACCCTAAAAATCTTCAATGCTTCGTCCATTGATGACTTCAATGGTTCAATCGCCCATACATTTACCCCTGCAACCATCCATTCATTTATCAATCAAGTATGTGCGATCTGGAATGGAGATCCGAGCTACCGCCAGCAAGTAAGTATAAAATCCCTTGATGGTAACGATCTGGAAATCTTACTTTCCATGCTAGTTCCTAAGAGCGATGAAGAATTTCAGTATGTTCCCGTCTGTATGATTGATGTGACGCGTTCGACCTTACTCTACCGGGAACTCATGAAGTCTGAAAAAGAATATTCAGATATCATCACACATATGCCTGATGTATTCTATCGCACAGACAGTGAAGGCATAATCACATCAATTTCACCTTCGTGCTTTGATATGCTTGGCGTAAAGGCAAATGAGCTTATCGGCCAAAAACTGCCGGACTATTATGTCCACCCTGAAGACCGAGAGAACTTCATCAAAAAGCTTGAAAAACATCCCGGCGAAAACATTATTTTTGAAACCTATCTACGCCATAAAGACGGTCACAGTGTTGTTGTCTCAAGCAAATCACGCCTCCTTCTTGACCCGGCAGGGCAAACTATTGGTGTGGAGGGAATTACCCGGGATGTAAGTGAGCAACATAAAACCGTTAAAGACCTCCTCCGAAGTGAGCGGCGCTTAAAAGCCACAATCCAAGCAGCCCCTATTATCCTTTTCACCTTAGACCCTCAAGGCATCGTCACCTTATCAGAAGGCAAAGGGCTTGCGAGCATTGGCTTGAAGCCTGGACAGCTTGTCGGCCAGTCTATTTACGACTTAAATGATGATGAATATATTATCAGTAATATGCAAACGGCTTTAGCCGGAACCGCTATAAAATATGAAGCAACCGTTTACGGGCACAGCTATGAAACATCTCTGACACCTGTTCATGAAGAAGGTCGTCTTATTGGGGTTATTGGTGTTTCGACAGAACTCACCCAACAAAAAGCATTCGAAAAATCTCTTCAGGAAAGTGAAGAAAAATTCCGTCAGCTTTTCCAAAACAGCCAGGCGATTGAGTTCCTTATCGACCCAAACACAGGCGATATCATTGATGCCAATTACACAGCAGAAAAATTTTACGGCTATCCCCTCGCAGAATTAAAAACTTTAAACGTAGGTGATATCAACACGACGCCGCGCGGGATTTTAGATAAAGAAATACATAATGCCTACGAAGGGCGTAAAAACCTTTTTGAATTCAAGCACCGTCTCGCTAATGGCGACCTCAAAAATGTTGAGGTTCATGCCGGCCCCATCGAGATCGAAAACCAAAAGCTTGTCCATTCAATTATTTTTGATATCACCGAAAGAAAAGAAACTGAAGACACCTTGAAGATGCTTTTCAAGGCAGTTGAGCAAAGCCCTCACTCCGTTATGATCACGGATTCAGAGGGCAATATTGAATATGTGAACCCTTTCTTTGAAAAAGCGACAGGCTATGAAGAAAGTGAGGTTATTGGTAAAAACCCTCGAATACATAAATCCGGCAAAACACCCAAAGATTTTTATGAAAACCTTTGGGCCACGATCACCAGAGGCGATATCTGGCGGGGAGAAATACTCAACAAAAAGAAAAATGGCGAACTCCTCTGGGAAACGGCCTCCATCTCACCCGTCCTAGATGACGAAGGAAATTGTCTACATTATATCGCCATAAAAGAAGATATTACCGAGAAGAAAGAGCAAGAAGAGAAGATCCTCCAACAAGCTTACTATGACAACATAACCGGATTGCCGAACCGCGTCTTGGCGGTTGATCGTCTTTCCCAAGCCATGAAAGAAGCCCACCGCGACAATGATTATGTCGCTCTCCTGTTCTTAGATTTGGATGATTTTAAAAAGGTCAATGATTCCCTAGGACACGAAAAAGGCGACCAACTTCTGATTACAGCCGCGACAAGGCTTCGCTCATGTGTCCGCGAAGGCGATACAGTGGCCCGCCATGGCGGCGATGAATTCCTTATTATCCTTAATGGTCTGAAAGACCCACTCGACGCGGAGCCCATTACGGAAAAAATTCTTCATGTTATGGCCCTGCCTTTTGAAATTAATAAATTAGAAATTGTCGTAACGGCCAGCATTGGCTTGTCTGTTTACCCTAACGATGGCAACACGCCTTCAGTTTTGCTCCGGAATGCCGATACAGCTATGTATCGCGCAAAAGATGACGGTCGAAACACCTACCACTTCTATGCCAAACTCCTTAATGATGAAGCGGTACAGCGGCTGGAGCTGGAACGAAGCCTCCAACAAGCTTTAGAAAATGATGAGTTCTTCCTGCAATACCAACCGCAAATAGATAGCCAAACGGGGCTATGTGTCGGCGCAGAAGCGTTAATACGATGGCAGAGTCCTGATCTTGGTCTCATCCCCCCAGATGCCTTCATCCCCATCGCTGAAAAGCTTGGCCTAATTGTTCCGATCGGGGAATGGGCCTTACGGGTTGCTTGCAGGCAAGCAAAAAAATGGGTTGATCAAGGGGCCGCTAATTTCAAAATGAGCGTCAATGTCTCTCCTCGACAATTCAAAGGTTATGCCTTGATTGGGGCCGTTGAATTGGCTTTAGGTGAATCTGGCCTCCCTGTTGAATGCCTGGAGATTGAAGTCACCGAAGGTTTGATGGTCCGAAACAGGGGAGAAACTAAAGACATTCTTGAGAAACTACACAACATGGGCGTTAGCATCTCAATGGATGATTTTGGAACGGGATATTCTTCTCTGAGTTATTTGAAAAATTTCCCCTTCGACAAGCTAAAAATTGACCGCGCATTTGTTGATGGGGTTGATTGCGATAAAGAGAACCAAGCTTTGGTCACCGCCACAGCAGCTATGGCAAAGGGTCTGGGCCTTAAAGTTGTTGCCGAAGGTGTTGAAACAAAAGACCAATTAAGCTTTGTAAGTGATAATGGTTGCCAGATCATCCAAGGCTTTTTCTTTAGCAAACCCATCTCTGCCCAAGATTTTACTGAACTCCTCAAAAGCGCAAAAGACACGCCTTTCCTGAGCTGATTTCTCAATTTTTAAAACTCAGAATTTTGCCCCTGGATTATTGTCGGTTAATTGATTAAATTTTGAGTCTGATTTTTGTTCATATAGTCAGATAAAGCTGGAGTTAGCCCAAATATGTCTTCGTCTCTTCTTAATCGACGCGATCTCGAGTTTCTTCTCTATGAGCTTTTCGACCTTGCAGCTTTAGCCAAAAGAGACCCCTATCGCGACCACAGCACTGAAACCTTTAATGCGGTTTTAGATACGGCTGGAAAAATAGCCGTAGATTATTTTGAGCCCCATGCCGCGAAATTAGACGAAGAAGAACCAACCTTTGATGGGGAAAAAGTCCAGATCATCCCTGAAGTCAAAGAAGCCCTCAATAAATACTATCAAGCAGGCATGTTGGCGGCGACGCACGAATATGACCTTGGCGGTATGCAGCTCCCAACCACAGTTGCCTTTGCGGCCAGTTGCTACTTTTCTGCCGCCAACATCAGCACCATCGGTTATCCCTTCCTTTCCGGGGCAAATGCCAACCTTATCAAAGCTTTTGGCACAGACGAACAAAAGCAGATGTTTTTAGAGCCCCTGCTATCAGGGCGTTTTATGGGTACGATGGCCTTAACAGAACCACAAGCAGGTTCTTCCCTCTCCGATATTAAAACCTCTGCAGTTCCTGGTAATGATGGCACTTATTTGATTACCGGAAATAAGATTTTTATTTCCGCAGGAGATCATGAGCTTTCAGAAAATATTATCCATTTGGTGCTTGCTAAGATCAAAGGGGCTCCTCCCGGTGTAAAAGGTATCTCCCTTTTCATCGTCCCTAAATTCATGGTCACAAAAGAGGGGAGCATTGGGGAACGCAACGACGTCGCCCTCGCAGGCCTTATTCACAAAATGGGTTACCGGGGGACCACCTCCACTATGTTAAACTTTGGCGAAAATGGGGGAGCGAAAGGCTATTTGGTCGGAGAGCCTCATAAGGGCCTTTCCTACATGTTTATGATGATGAACGAAGCCCGCATAGGTGTCGGCATGGGAGCCGCTGTCTTAGGCTATACCGGATATCTCCAAGCCCTTAACTATGCCAGAGAACGCCCCCAGGGCCGCCACCCCCAAGGGAAGGACGCGACCTCCTCGCAAGTGCCAATCATTGAGCATACGGACGTTAAACGCATGCTTTTGACTCAAAAAACCTATGTTGAGGGGGGATTGGCCCTGTGCCTTTATGACTCCACCCTTGTCGATGAGGAAACCACAGCAGAGAGCGAAGAGGACCGCACCAAAGCAAGTTTGCTTTTAGAAATTCTCACCCCCGTGATCAAATCCTGGCCGTCACAATATTGCCTGGAAGCCAACTCACTCGCCATCCAGGTCCATGGCGGATATGGCTATACAAGAGAATATCCCGTTGAGCGCCTCTATAGAGACAATCGCCTAAACCCAATCCACGAAGGCACCCATGGTATTCAGTCTCTAGATTTATTAGGCCGTAAGGTTTTGATGAAAGAGGGAGCGGCTCTCAAGGTCCTTCTTAGCGAAGTCAAGCAAACAATTGATCAAGCCAGCAAAATCAAGGCCACGAAAGAGTTTGCTGAGGGCCTGAGAAAAGCTGTCATCACTCTTCAGCAAACCACCACGGTTCTGGCGAAAGTTGCTCAAGAAGGAAATATCAATCTCTTCCTTGCGAACTCTTCTCTGTACCTGGAAGCATTCGGTCACTTGGTGGTCGCCTGGATTTGGCTCCGCCAGGGAATTATTGCCGCACAAAAAGTTAAGGGGGTCTCGGGCGAAGAGGAAAATTTCTACCAAGGAAAGTTAGCCGCTTGTGCTTTCTTTTACCGTTGGGAACTCCCAAAAATAAACCACCAGTGCACTGTCCTCCAAGACCTGGACTCTACCTGCCTGGATGTAAAAGACGCTTACTTATAAAGTAGGAGAAATACAGATGTGACTGTGGAAAAGGTTGGCGAGCAACAAAGCTTGAAAAAAGACGCGCAAAAAGAGCCGGAAACCAGCCCTTAAACTGTCTATCTAATAAAGTTGCGCTGCACCTTATTTTCTAGAGGAATAGTGGGGAATAGCTAGCCTAGCCTGTCCCTTCCTCCGGATGCCGAACAACCGTGCAACATCCCACATGAACCGTGAAAAATTCGTCATTTCCCTCTCCCAGAGGATTTAAATTATTACCACACCTAATTTATCTATAGGAGATAAACTTTAAACTCTTCTAAAGATGTGATCGCAATCACAGTTTTCAATGTTTTTTTTAAAGTTCACGGATCATTCAATGCCTGGGAATACTTATCCTTTTCGCAATATCAATAAATAGCTATGCCGACAGGTGAGCCTTACCAATATTTCTCAATATGGAGATCGCCTTTAACTCTCCCCTCGCCGAGCACGAACCCTTTTTGGGTTAATCTGGCTTCGGCGTCGGTAATCATCGCAGGATTTCCACAAATAAAGATATGACATTTTTCAGCTTCTACAGGGAACCCACTTTGTTCACTGATCTCATCACTATCTAAGAGCGGAGGCAGACGTCCTGTTTTTCCCTTCCAATCTGGATCATCATTGGGACGGGAAATGACCGGAAGGTAGGAGAAGTGATCATACTTGGCACTTAAAGATTGTAACTCGCGGCGGTATCCCAAATCCCAGGAATAACTTGCGCCCTGTAATACGGCAATTTTGCGTTCACGATTGGCGAGGATTTCACTGCGCAACATACTCATGTATGGCGCAAGCCCTGTCCCCGTCGCCACCATCAAAATATTGCTATCTAGCGGTATTTTATCCAGAGTAAACAACCCCTTAGCTTTTGGCCCAACAAAGAGGCGGCTCCCCTCCTCCATGGCAAAAAGCCGTGGCGTTAAGGCACCATCGGAAACAAGAGAGACGTAAAATTCCAGGAAATCCATTTGGATATTGCCAGAAGAGATAGAGTAAGCTCGGCGAATCATTGGGTCAGCTATCGCCACATCTGGGTGTTCTTCGTCTGGGGATTCCGGGATGCGGGGTTCACTTTCAAGCAATCCCAGCATGGCATATTGCCCGGCCTTAAATCGAAAGCTCTCATCGTCTAATTTAACCCGAAATATTTTTATCTCAGCAGTTACATCAAGGCATTCCACAACAGTGGCATTGTAGTCAAATTTACTGGTTCTCATTTTATTTTTTCCGTCACGTTTCCTATTTCCACAGTGGATAACGTTTCTTAGCGTCATATTCAAGACAGGAAGGGCTAAACAACGGGCGACAAACACATTCATTTTTGATAAACTGTAAAAAACCTGTTTTGGGAGTAGACAATAAATGAATAAGCTGGGGTTTTGTCCGACCCTCATGGCACTTGCTATGTTCCTCTTGCTGCCTGTCACAACAAATGCTGCAGAGCTTATCATGTTTGACTCTCCCACATGCAGTTGGTGTGAGGCCTGGGAGAATGAAATCGGTGATATTTATCATAAAACCAACGAGGGCAAACGAGCTCCGTTGCGCCGACAGTCCATCCATGATGAGATCCCACCAGACCTGAATTACTTAAAAGCAATTCGCTACACCCCAACCTTCATCCTGATATCCCAAGGAAAAGAAATTGGGCGTATCAATGGCTATCCGGGAGAAGAAAGTTTCTGGTTTTTACTTAATCAACTGATCGGCAAGCTCGACAAAAAAGTCTCAGCCTGTCCCGCCCCCAATCAAGAGGAGAATGTCAAATGTTGAGATCAGGCTTATTGGCTGCTGTCGTCGTTATGATGGCGTTCACACCTTCATCAGCCAAAGCAGATGAAGCACTTGTTTCATTTAAAATGCTGACCCTTGAAACCGCTCAGGAACTGGCTAACGCCACTTTAAAAGCTTGTCGTGAGGGGGGCTTTCAGGTTGCCGTTTCTGTCGTCGATCGTTTCGGCAATCTCCAGGTGACAATCCGGGATCGGTTTGCAGGTCCCCATACGACCGAAACAGCCCGTCGCAAAGCCTGGACAGCCGTTAGCTTCCGCACGGACACCGTTACTCTCGGTGACTTAACCCAAGCCGGCAAACCACAATCAGGCGTGCGCTCTATTCCTGGCGCGCTTATGGCTGGTGGCGGCGTCCCAGTTGAAGCTGCCGGGTCCATCGTTGCAGGTGTTGGCGTTTCTGGTGCCCCTGGTGGTGATTTAGATGACAAATGTGCCCGCGACGGCATTGAGGCCATCGCAGACAAACTGGCCTTTTAGGCTTTACCAATCAGGCAGGGATTTTCCTTCGGCTTTGAGGGCGGCAACCTTATTTTTCAGGTAGCTATGGAAATTCCCTTCCTTATGGCCGTTTTCACGCACGTACTGGAACATACTAAGGAAATGGAAAGGTCGAAAGTAACCCGGCATTCTGGCTGCTTCGGCGGCCTTTCCTGTCTTGCCCCCTAGCTCCTCAGGAGTTTCAGGAAAAAACTGAATGGTCGGGGTAAAGCGAATTTTATTTTGCTTTGCCAACTGTTTTTCCGTCAGGGTCTTGCCATTAAAATCAACGACCTCACGCGCCCCCCAAATATTGAGTTGGACTATCTCAAAATTCGCTTCGACATATTCCCGAATTTCAGGGATCGCAAAATTTAAAATATGGGTTTCCCGACAATAAGGACAGCCATCCTGGTCCCACATAACGGCGAAACGCTTGCCCTTATCACGGGCTTCTGCCAAATCGTCGGACAGTTCAAGAAAACTTTCTAAAAACCATGACTGGGTATAGTGTCCGTCTTCTCTCAGAACTGGTTCATACTTTTTTTCAGCCGCGGCAAACCCATAAGGGGCAAAAGCAGCCGCGCCAACACCACCGAGAACAAGTCGATTAAAATTACGCCGTGAGATCATTGTATCAGTCCCTTTGACAAAGCCTATATATTCCTCTTAACATATTCGAAAAATCATAACTATCCAACAGTGAGCTTAGGAAGGCGAGGAAAGTTGAAGTATTTTATTGGATTTTTGCTAAGTTTTTTGCTTTTTTCAACGACAAACCTCCGGGCTGCCGAGGTGCATGACTTCCATGACACTTTAGCGGATGCCTATAAGCACTATCGCACAGCAACCTTCTATCTGCGTACTGGTAATCCCGCGGTGGCTTCCTTTGAGCTAATGGATTTGCAAAGCAAATGGCAAGAACTGAACAAACGCTTTCAGCAGAATCCACCGGCAATCTACTCACGTGACAACACCTGGGAACCCTCACTGCAAGAGATCGAACTCCGTATTGATCAGGGCATCAAAGCGACCGACGCGGGAGAGCTGGAAACGGCACAAAAGAAGCTTGCGCCTATCCGTCAACTCCTCAGTGATTTACGGCGCAGGAATAATGTGACGATCTTTTCTGACCTTATCGACAAGGCCAACCAATCTTTTGACGCGCTTTTTTATTATCGCCACAATGCCCCTGACCTTAACAACCCAGAGCAAATCGAAGATGTCCAACGCCGTCTGTCCTTAGTGGCTTACTGGTACGAACGTTGCCTAAAAGAAGGTCCCAAAAAGGTCCAGGAAGACCCTCTGTTCACGAGGTTACTGACAACCAGCCAAGACTCTTTCGCCAAGGCCTGGGTCGCCTTACGGACGAAAGATCGTCGGCGTTTTATCAATATTCTTAGGGAAATCAGCGCGACAAACCGAATGCTTTATCTCAAGTTCGGTTAGCCGACTTTACCTAAGGCGGGAACGGCTTCCAAAAGCCAATAGGCCAGTTCAGAGAATGTCCCCGTCAGGAACAACAAACCTGTTGCCACTAGCAATCCACCAATCACCCGCTCGACCGTCATCATGTGACGCTTAAAGCGGGTCATGAAAGCCATGAAAGGTTTCATCGCTAAGGCTGCAACAAAGAAAGGGAGGCCCAAGCCCAAGGAATAGACTGCCAACAGGCTGGCCCCATAAGTCACTGAGCTTTCGCTCCCGGCGACCATCAAAATAGCCGCTAAAACCGGGCCGACACAGGGCGTCCAACCAAAAGCAAAGGCAAGACCGACAATATAAGCCCCGATCAGGCTAGCGGGTTTGGTCTCTGCCTGGAAACGAGCTTCCCGATAGAAGATGCCAATCTTGAAGACTCCCATAAAATGGAGCCCTAAAATGATGATTACCACTCCCGCGCCTTGAGCAAAAAGATCAAGGTATTCGCTGACGAGTTCGCCGATCGCTGAGGCCGTCGCCCCAAGGGCAACAAAGACCGTGCTGAAGCCAAGAACAAACAACACCGCAGAGAGCAAAACCCGCCGCATCATTTTGTTGTCGCTGTCCTCATCTCCGGCCAGTTGATCGAAGGAAACCCCACCTAAGAAGCATAAGTACGGCGGCACAAGAGGCAAAACACAAGGGGAAAGAAAACTTAAAATTCCGGCCCCAAAAGCCCCGGCATAGGAAACATCAAATCCACCCATTTCTTATATCCCACTGATTTTAATGTTATTATTAGACGGAATAGAGATTACCTTTTTCTTTTTGATGTAATTGGTGACAACATCATAAACGGGTGGTCCTTCAGTGCCTTCGTTAACCGAGGCCCATCCAGAAACCACATATTCTTTTGAGGCATCAATCGCTTTACCTGTTTTACGGTGGGTCATATTGCTGATGCGCTGTCCAATAGGTTTGGCGACATCAATATGATAACCCATACCACCAACACGGACCATATCCCCTCCCTGCTGATAATAGGGGTCTGGATTAAACAGATTATCGGCCACATCCTCAAGAATGTCTTTGAGCAACTGCCCCGTCATTTTAGAACGGTAAGCATTGGGATAGGTAATAGCCGTTTGGTTAAAGACCTGCTCGACAGTAATATCTTCACCCGGAGGTAAGCTTGCCCCCCAACGGAAACCAGGCGACAAAGCGATTTCTGCATCCCGCTCTTCCAGCAAAGCCTGGCAGATCAAATCATCGAAGGTGCCATTAAAGTTACCCCGGCGATAGAGCAGGCTATCGGTTTTACCCAATACCGTTGCCAACTTGGCTTGGTGAGGGGCGCGTATTTTCTTGATCACCGCCGCCATCTCAGCATCCGGTGTGATGACATCGGAGAACACCGGGATCAGTTTAAAGCGGAAATCTTTGATCTTGCCGCCTTGAACATCCAAATCAAGACGGGCTAGGAACTTACCGTGAGAGCCCGAAGCCACCAGCAAGGTCTTTCCGACCTTAACCACTTCCGGCAGCGCATCATGGGTATGCCCCGTGAGGATCACATCAATGCCTTGAACCCGCGAGGCTAACTTGCGGTCCACATCAAAACCATCGTGACTGAGCAAGACGATCAGGTCAGCCCCGGCGGCTTTGGCATCATCTACCCGTTTTTGTACCAAAGCTTCCCGCACGCCAAAAGACCATGAGGGAATTTTATAACGCGGGTTGGCGACAGGGGTGTAGGGGAAAGCCTGTCCAATGACAGCGATTTTCACCCCGCCTCGTTCGAACATTTTCGTAGAGTCAAAAACTTCCTCTTCCCATTCCGTATCCTGAACATTACCCGCCAGGAAAGGAAAATTAAGCTTTGCGATCAGTTCTTTAACTCGCTCCGCCCCATAGGTGAATTCCCAGTGGGCCGACATGGCATCGACCCCTAAGGCATTCATGGCATCGACCATATCTTCGCCGGAGGTTTGCAGAGACGTATAGGACCCCTGCCAGGTATCCCCCCCGTCGAGGAGAAGCGTATTATTGGAGCGTTCAGCTTTAATGGCTTTGACCAAGGTCGCCATGCGGTCCATGCCGCCAACCCTGCCGTAGGTTTGCGACAGAGCAGAAAAACCCTCACTGGTGAAGGCGTAGGCTTCTGGAGAGGAGACTTTGAGACCATAAGCGG
The DNA here is from genome assembly GCA_965368165.1 of uncultured Thalassospiraceae bacterium. Lineage (GTDB taxonomy): Bacteria > Pseudomonadota > Alphaproteobacteria > Rhodospirillales > JAPHRK01 > JAPHRK01. The sequence goes on from CBDULT010000008.1 coordinate 103,309, forward strand.
AGAGAAAGTCTTTACCCGTGAGATGAGGCGGCAGACCTTTGGCATCCCCGACGCCCACATTTACAGACGGTTCTCTAAAATAAAGGGGGACAAGTTGAGCATGGCAATCCGTAAAGTTAAGCAAAGTAACTTGCCCAACCGGATCAAAACTTAACAAATCATCCTGAGTAATTGTTTGACGCGCTGAGGCTCGAGACAGCCCCCCTGGTGTTCCAGAAATAACAGCGGCTGCTGCCGCCACTTGCAAAAACTGACGTCGGTCTAACATCTCCTCTACCCTCACCATTTAGATAAAAAGAGAGGGGCAATGACAATCCACACCCCTCAACTTCTATTCAAATTGACTTAGTTACGCACTGATGGCGTTTCTACGGGGAGGCCAGCTCCACGTGAATTTAAGTAAAGCTCCAAATTCACATATTCATCCGACCCAGCTTTATACGGCTGGGCACGAATATTTTTATTGCAGCCTCTGAAACGGCGGTGCAAAGAGCCAATTTTTTGCCATTTCAAGCGATAGGTTGGAAAACCGTTGCTTTGACCCTGGCTGAGAAGGTTGGCCCGTGCATATTTGCCCGGATTATCTTCATGGCAATGCTTACAAGCCATATCGAGCTGTCCACGCCGTTGATAATAAAATGCTTTTCCTTTTTCATAGAAAGGTGCTGCGGGACCATCAATTTTAACATTCATCGCCATACCACGAGATTGCTGACCAACAAAGGCGGTCATGCCCAGAAGTTCGCCAGACTCCCATTTCCATGCTTTGGCCTTCATTTGATTTGTACGACAAAAATTAATCTGCTGTTCAATATTGATCATTTTTCCCATGCCTTTGTTGAACATAGGATAACGGGTCGAGGCCCCTTTCATGGAATCAGATGCATCACCATGGCAGGATTGACATGATTTCCCGGCTTCTCCTTCGACAGAACTCCAAAGACCTTCCCCCTGATCAACCCAGATTTGGCCTGGGTTTTCAAAGTCGTCATCTTGAATGGCTCGGGTTTCTTGGGTGGCATAGGTATAGCCACTCACTTTATCGCCAACTTTATAGATTCCCCAATCTTTCTCCGCCGCCGAAGCGACAGAGCTGAATGAGGCAATCGCAACGCCACCAATCATAAGGGCAGCCATGTATAAGTTTTTCATAGTCGTCCCCTTATCAGGTTACGGAAATTTTGGCAGACTTTTTGTATTCCTTGCCGGAATCATCTTTCCACAAAAAATCCAGAGTTCCGCTATCTTCAGCGCGGACGTGGAAAGCCATGTAAGGATTAGCTGATACAGCCGGAAACCATTCTGAGGCAAAGACTTCTTTGCCATTATACATGCAGGTAAACATGTTGATGATTTGACGAGGAATATTTTCACCCGTCTTTTTGTCTTTCCGACGCCCTGACTCCATTTTGTGGGAGATCAAAGTTTTAACCTGAAATACTTCACCTTTTTTTGCGGATTTTGGTGACTTAATCCGTGCTTTAACTTTAGCCATTGTTTCTAATCCTTCACCTCGGATCAAACTGCATTAAAAATGCAAATAATTTGATCGCATTTAAATAAGATAGAGCAACTTATCTGCGCTCAGAAAACGCAGGCTGCTCTAGCCGCCGCAGCCGCCAATTGTTACCTTAACTTCAGCTTTCGCCATAAAGAATGACCCGTCGCCCATTTCGGCAACAGCGATCACATTTTGTGTTTTGGCGAGGCGCATACGGGTCGCGGCGTTGGCCTTGCCTGATGCGGGTGAAAATTTAAACACGGCCACTTCTGGGCTTGGGTTACCGTCCGCAAGAATATGAATAGCTTTCACATAATCGGCATCGGTCATAGGACTTTCGACATCCACACCGACCGGGACCGTATTCCCGTTTTCTGCAATTTGCGGTAATTCCAAAGTAACCTTACCCGTTCCTGGCGTTTTACCACCCGCAATTTTCTGGATGGATTCAGCAGCCATTTTCGCATCCGCCAAGGCCAAACCAGGCAATAGACTTGATGCCAGAGCAGTGCATGCGCCAGCACCTGCGAACTTGAGAATGTCGCGGCGGCTCACTGACGCCATTTCTATTCTTTGTACCATTGATGTCTCCTCAACGATCTTTAATTGAGTTTCATATTATAGGGTGGAGAATTCTCCGTTCCCTGTTTTACGTCTTATTTTAGCGTCATAAGATAGGCGACAATGTCTTCTACATCTTGAGCAGAAAGAACTGTCTTGCCTTCAAATTTCTTCATCACCCGATTGAGACCATCCTTTTTGTAGAAGGCTGGCATAATGGTATCTTCATTAACCGCTTTAGCGTTAACTAAACGCAACCGAAGTTCCCCTTCGGAATAGCGACCCGCGACACCTTGAAGATCTGGTCCCACGTCTCCATGAAACGATTGTTCTGGGATGGGTAATGAATGGCAAGCCAGGCAGTTGCCTTTTTTGCGGTGAATTGCTATTTCCCTGCCTTTTTTGGCATCACCAGCTTTTCCAGTCAGTGATTTAGGGATACTTGTCCCGTCTTTGATCTCGTATTTAACGAGTTCAACGGGGGCGGCTGCCGAAGCAAATGCACTTAATGCGACGGCAAACGTTGCACTTACGGCCAAAGTGGCCAAGGCTCTGAGCATCAAAGCTAGTCCCTCCATGTTTCTAACATCTTTTTAAAGTTTGATTTAATAGATTGATTTTTCAATCTTATTATTAATAATTAGAAGATGCTAGGATGAAAACTTCCCTGTTCAATAAAAAATCATATTCACATTTTGTAAAATATCAAGTTAAATTAGAATAATACTATTCTTAACGAGACTATTTTTGGAGTGGTTTACTCATGCAAAGCACGGTAGTGACACTATTCGCCTTTATTTTCGTTTTTTTCAGTGCAGAACTCGTCAATGCAAACGAGAAACTGCTTCCTGCCCCCGAAGTAAATGATGAAGGCCTTTATACCCAGCCTTGGTTCTACGATTCCTTCTTTGATCTTAAGGAAGATGTTGCAGAATCAGCCGCAGAAGGAAAACATCTTGCCATTATTTGGGAACAAAGAGGTTGCCCCTACTGCCGTGAAACTCACATGGTCAATCTCCGGGAACCGAAAGTCGTTGCCTATATTAAAAAGAACTTCAATGTTATTCAGATGAACCTATGGGGGGACCGGGAAGTCACCGACTTTGACGGCACCAGCACCACCGAGAAAAAATTTGCCCGTAAATATGGTATCCAGTTCACCCCGACGGTTCAGTTCTTTCCGACAGAACCAATTGAAGGGGCCAAAAAACCCGAAATCTGGCGTCTCATGGGCTATTGGAAACCCTTCCACTTCCTCAACTCATTCATTTATGTCAAAGACGGTGACTACCTAAAAGAGCCCAACTTCCAACGCTGGCTGCAAACCCGCGCAGATAAACTTCGGGAAGAAGGTAAGGAAGTGAAGATATGGTAATGCCTCCCTCAACTGGATATGGTATCAAATTCAAAGCTGGCTTAATCGGCCCTAAACCTGTTTATACTGAGGCGTTTTTTTATAAGACGCTATTCTAACAGCTTTAATGAACTTGTGGTGACTGAATTAATTGCAGAAAAAAATTGATGAGAATAATCATGACTTATCTCCCCCTAGCAATCCTCTTCACAGTCATTGTTTATTTTGCCATAGCTTTTGGGCTACTTTTATCTCAAGGGCCAGTCCCCCTAGATGATACGAAAACGATATCTTTTCCCCTACCTTCGGGAAAAGCTCCTGATGAGGTCGCAGAACAGGTTAGCTTTGCGGCGCGGGATGGCGCACACCTTAATTTAAGGAGATATAGTGCCAAGATTGAAAACGCTCCCTTAGTAATTCTCATCCATGGATCAGGTTGGCATGGCGGTGGGTATAGTGACATAGCACAGTCTCTCGCAGCGACGGGCCAATTCGAGATACTGCTGCCTGATTTAAGGGGCCATGGGCCGACAGCACAAAATAGAGGGGATGTTGCTTACATTGGGCAATTAGAGGATGATCTCGCCGACCTGATAGGTAAATATCAAAAGACGGGCCAAAAAATCTTCTTAATTGGGCATTCGAGTGGCGGGGGACTGGTTATCCGCTTTGCCGGGAGCAAATATGGAAAGATGGTCAACAAGGCCGTTCTGATGGCCCCATTTTTGAAATACAATGCACCAACAATACGCGAAGACTCTGGCGGCTGGGCACATCCTCTGACAAGGCGAATTATTGGTCTTAACATGTTAAATAGTTTGGGCATTACTCAGTTTAACGGCATGACCGCCATACAGTTTAATTTTCCAAAATCAATCCTCGAAGGCCCCATGGGGCATAGCGCAACACAAAGTTATTCCTTTCGCCTCCTTACTTCATTTGCGCCGAGGAGTGAATATTTGACCGATGTTGCGGCTTTACCAAATTTTCTCCTCATTGCGGGCGAGGAGGATGATTCTTTTATCGCAAATCAATATGAGCCTACTCTGAAAGCTGTAACAGAGAGAGGCCGGTACGAAATTTTGCCCGACGTAAATCATATTGGATTGGTCACCAACGACAGGGCAAAAAAAATCATAAGCAATTTTCTAATGGAATAACTTTAATTCCCGAAGAAAACCTACCCCCGACTAAATAAAGCCGCAATGCCATCTCTCAAAGAGCCCTCTTCCAATCGTTTGAGGCCGATCAGCCCGCCAAGAATAATTGATCCTAAAGCCAGGACCGAGCCAATCGCTAAGGTAGACATACCCGTGATGCCCTGCCCGACTGTGCAGCCCAAAGCCATAACACCACCGATCCCCATAAGGGCCGCACCAAACATGTGGGCGATCATATCATCTGCTGAATTAAAGGCTTCAATTCTAAATTGCCCCGCTAGCTTAGCAGCAATGAATGATCCAAAAATCACCCCGCCAACCACAGCAATACCAAAATTGATGGTCGCGCCACTGAAGGTCATCAGATACTGGATGCTTTCACCAACCGGATTAACAAATGTGAAGGAGGATAAGGGGGTTGGGTCAAAATCATCAAAGCCAATAACGCCTGTTGTATACCAAGCCGCCGTAACCAAGAGGCCAATCATAATGCCCGCAAAGACATCTTTAGGGGAGCCTCTGAACTCCGCATCCTTAAAACAATAAATAAGGACACCCCCTCCAACGACGAGTGTTGCCGCTATACGGGCTATTTCTGGCGAAAGGCCAAAGGCCGCCAAGAGATTAGGTATACCTTGATTTTCCAGACCCATGGTCGTGAGGTCAACAACCGTAACCGCCTCCAACTCAACCCGCGCCATACCAATGAGGCCGCGCAAGGTCATGTAAGCGAAGATACCAAGGATGAGGGCGACAACAACAGATTTAAGACTGCCACCACCAATACGAACCAAGGTTTTATTCCCACACCCACCGCCAAGGGTCATCCCAAAACCGAAAAGAAGCCCCCCAATGATCGCACCTGCCCAGCCAAAACTAGTAGATTGGTAAATCGACGTCGTGATATCAATCAGCCCGGCCATATGCAGCCCCTGGGTCCCGATAACAGCCACCCCCATAGCCAGCATCCAGGCTCTAAAACGGTTATAGTCTTCCATAAAGACAATGTCAGACAAAGCCCCCATGGTGCAAAAATTTGTCCGCTGAGCCACGGCGCCAAACACAGAACCTAAAATAAAACCGAGAGTCGCGATGACAGTCCCAATGGAAACCTCTTCCATTTTCCGTATCCCTTCGTTAATCCACCCAATATTGTTCCTGCGCCTTTATCGTTTTCTGGCACTTATATTCACTTTAGTTTAATTAGATATTTGTAATTTACAATCAAATTGGCAATTTGGTCTGATTTTTACCGATAAGAAAACAACTTGCGGGCTGATTTTGCACTCACAAAAATAACGATGGCTGCTGTTACGTTCATGATTAAGGCATAAATAACGCTGGGAATCACCATCATGGTATTTGCCAGTAAAGCCGCGGCAACAAAAATACCCATAGCAGCGTTTTGCAGGCCACATTCAAGGGAGATAGCAATCCCCTGTTTGGCATCAAGGGCGAGCCAACGGGCCCCAAAAAAACCTAAAGCCATGGTTAACAAATTCAAGGCAATGACGGCGATTCCTGTTTCGACAAAGTGATCGGTGATACGCCCCCATTGCCCGGTAAAAGTTGCGGCGACGATCAAAACAAAAACAAAGGTGGCGATCCTGCGGGCCTTTGGCTCAATCCAAAGAGCCCAGGTTTCCCGGTAGCGACGCAAAGCCATACCCGCAAGAAGGGGCAATGTTGAAATAACAAAAATCCCCATGACCATCTTGCCAATCGGCAGATTAACGGCCTCCGCCGCTCCCATAAAGTGAGCAAGCCCAAGGTTAACAATAATTGGCACCATCAAAACCCCGACAAGGCTGGTCACCGCCGTCAATGAAACTGAAAGAGCCGTATCCCCATGGGCTAAATGAGTCAGGAGATTTGAGGTAATCCCCCCCGGACATGCCGCCAAAATTATAAGGCCAACCGCAAACTCAGGCGTTAAAGGAAAAATCATCGCCAGAGCAAAAGCAATAAGCGGTAAAAAAACCATCTGGCTTAAGAGGCCATATGCCATGGCTTTTGGATGGATAAGCACACGGCGAAAATCATCCCCCACAAGGGCGAGCCCCATAGAAAACATAATAAAAGCAAGAGACAGAGGAAGAAGGACCTGCGTGACCATTTTCGCCCAATAAATTAGAGTTAGGTTATATATAATTACCCTATCAAATCGATTCTGTAACCCCCTATTTCTCAGTCGCCTTCAAAGTGAAAATCTTTAATTGAGAAAATCAGGTTTAGTAGGATATATCAGGTTTAATAGGTTAGAAAATCGTGATTAGTGTAGTATTGAAGTCAATTATAATTGACAGATACTTTGATAGGTCTAATTTGTAATTAGTGAGATTAAAATTCAAATCTATTGTAAATTCGCTTCGTAAAAGACATATACTGAAAACCGAAAAAGCGAACATTAAGTAACACTTGAGGGATTGAGGAGTTTCCGTGAATCGGATTGCGATTATTAGTGGGGATGAGAAATTTAGAGGGCAACTCGTCGCAGTTTTACGCCCTTATTATCACGTCGTTCCCTTTTCCGATCATCAAGAAGCTCTTGATGGGCTCCATAGCTTACACCCTGATGCAACGTTGGTTGATATTCACTTAGGCGCAGGCGGAGGCCTTAAGCTTCTCCGGGAAATTCGGGCCAGTGCGACCCTCAAAACCTTGCAAATGGTGGTTATCACCGATAGCACCATTCCCGCGATGTCCGATGAAATTAAGTACTCTGGTGCTGACGATATCCTGGTAAAACCTTTCAGAAAATCTTTCCTGCTTAAAGCTGTTACCCAAATGATTAACAGCAAGGTGGAAAAAGGGTGGGATTTACTCCCCAACCTGCAACAGCGCGCCCTCAAAGAAACCGTCGGGGTTTTTAGAAACTGTTTTGCCGAGGCAGACGAAGATAAACCTTTGCCTATGGATAAAATAGAGAAGAGCTGCGAACCCCTGATTCAGGCGATTAGCGACAACCAGATCGGTGGAATCTTACAGGGCGTTCAAGGACATGATGATTACACCTACGTCCATTCTCTACGTGTCTCAATCTACTTGTCCCTGCTTGGACACGCCATGGGAATCCGTGGCGATGATATGATGATTCTCTCCAGTGGCGGATTGATGCATGATATTGGTAAAGCACGGGTCCCCTTGGAAATTCTCAACAAACCAGGCAGGTTAACCGAGCAAGAATGGCCAAAGATGTCAGCTCATGTTCTCCACACCAGCAAAATCCTGAAAAACTCGCAAGAAATCCACCCCGGTATTCGTATTATTGCCGAGCAGCATCATGAAAAAATTGATGGTACAGGCTACCCTTACGGCCTAAAAGGCAAAGAACTCAATGATTTAGCCCGAATGGCTTCAATTGTTGATATCTATGGTGCCCTGACGGATGAGCGGGTTTACAAAAAAGCCATGTCGGCTGAAAAAGCCATCTCGATCTTACTCGAGATGAATAATGAGTTGGATATGGGTATGTTGAAAATTTTCCAAGAATTGCTTCTGGATAACACCACCCCCTATGAGAAAGTTGACCCCGAATAAGACTCTTGATTTCTTAGTGTTAAACCCCTTATCGCAGGGTCACACTGCCCCCATCCAAAGCCAGAATGGTCCCCGTGACATAAGCCGAAGCGCGAGACGCCAGGTAGATGGCTGTCCCGGCCATATCCTCGGGTGACCCAATACGCCCTTTCGGTACCTTCTCTTCAATTTGTTTGCGGAAATTTTCTAAAGCATGGGCCATCATTTCACTCTCAAAAGGTCCTGGTGCAATGGCATTGGCATTGATGTTATCTGGTGCCAAATGAGAAGCCATAACCTTGGTAAGCTGATGAACTGCAGCTTTACTGGCGGGATAGGAAAAGGTGCTTTGGAAAGGAATACCTAGGCCGTCAATTGACCCAATATTGATGATTCTTGCGGGGTCTTCTGCCGTCGCTGCGGCACGTAATTCAGGAAGCAGTTTTTGAGTCAGGAAAAAGAGTGATTTTACATTCAAGTCCATGACTTTGTCCCACCCTTGCTCTGGAAATTCATCAATAGAGGCTCCCCAGGCAGCCCCGGCATTATTCACAAGGATATCCAGCGATTTTTCCTTTTTCTTAAGTTCATTCGCCAGATGCTCCACCCCTTCCATTTTTGAAAGGTCCGCCGGGATTGAAACACACTCTCCAATCTTTGAAAGTTCAGCCGCGACTCCATCACAAACCTCGGCCTTTCGTGATGAGATATATACCTTCACGCCATTCTCAACATAGCCTCGGGCGATCATCAGGCCAATGCCACGGGAACCACCTGTTACCAGAGCAACTTTACCTTCTACGGAAAATAGATTTTTCATTTTCTGACCTCTCCCAAACAAATGTTTATACTTTTAACTTTTCGGTATGTTTATTTTATTATCTCTACAAATCACCTGTCAACGACCTATATTTACCTTTATCCAAAAGGATTTACCTGTCACCATAGCGACTCTCTGGCAGAAGCTATTGATTTCGCGAAGTAAACTTGACCTATCGAAGAGCTTTAAGAATTCTTGGGAGGAAGGCACTGTGTCTGATTTGAAAATAGGTGCTTTTGATCGTGAAGCACAGCACGAACTTAAAAGGCGCGTCTTACTTGATGAAGCATCCGATTTGTTTAATAAACAGGGGTTTACAGGTACCACTCTTGATGAGGTTGCCAAACGCCTAAACTTGACCAAAGCCGCCCTCTACTATTATGTAAAAAACAAGGAAGACTTGGCCGTCCAGAGCTATAAACGAACTTGTGAACTGCAAGCTGATTTTCTCAAACGTGCCGACGCTACAGGCAAAACCGGTTTGGAGAAGATCAAACAGTACATCCTCAACAGTTGTTCGAGCCAAAACCCACCTTCCGCAATTTTAAAAGAAGTCGCAGCCTTAAAACCTGACAGTCGCAAGCCCCTTGAAGAGGCGGTTCGAGACAATGCTCGCGTTCTTCGTGGTTTTGTCAGCCTAGGCGTTCAAGACGGCTCCATTGTTGAGAGCGACCCCACTATGGTTTCCTTAGCCATAATTGGCTCTCTTTCGTGGATACATAAATGGCTGGATGAAAAGCAAGAAACCCGTGAACAGGTCGGGCAAGGGCTTGCTGATTTGTTTATCAATGGCATGGCCCCTTTGGGGACTGGTGAGACTGTTTCGCCCAAAATAGGAACACCTGTTTCTTTAAAAAGTCACTCAGGAATTTTTGATCGCAAAGAACAAGCTCGACTTAAAAGAGAAGCCCTCCTGAAGGCCGCAACAAATTCGTTCAACCAGAAAGGTTTCGCGGGTACTTCTCTCAATGACGTTGTTAAGACCCTCAATGTTTCCAAGGGGGCCTTTTATTATTACGTCAAAAATAAAGACGACCTCCTCTTCCAATGCCTCCAAAATTCATTGGAACTGATCGCCCAAACCTTTGAGCTAGCTGAAGAAGAAGGCACTACAGGCCGAGAAAAACTTGAATGTCTCTTAAGAAACGGCGTCGCGGCTCACTGTGGCCCCGAAGGCCCGATCGCTGTCTTTACTGACATCACGGCCCTTGAAGAAGAAAAACGCAATGTAATAACCGCCATTGCCAGTAAATATTTAGCCCAGCTTCAAGAATTTATGGATAGCGGATTATCCGATGGCAGTATCCGTCCAAGTCCCCGCCGCATTACCTTATTTGGTTTTATCGGTGCTATGAGTTGGTTGCCAAAATGGTACGCTGTGGGCGGCCCCCTGAAACCAGAGGAAATCACCGCCCAATTCTGCAAGCTCTTTACCTACGGGCTAAAGCCTCGGTAAGGACTTATAGATAATATTCTTGCAGCGGGGTAAAGCCGTTAAACCCTTGAGAAGCGTAAGTCGCCGTATAAGCACCTGCGGCATGGATACGGACCTTATCACCTGAAGTCAGCGTAAGCGGGAACTGATATTCCGCTTTCTCATAAAGAATATCAGCACCATCACAGGTCGGGCCTGCAATTTTAACCCCCGCCGTTTCCCCCCCATCTTTGTTCGTGGTGATTCGGTATTTAATCGCCTCATCCATTGTTTCGGTTAAGCCCCCAAAGAATCCAACATCCAAATAAACCCACCGTTTATTGTCTTTGGACCGGCGGTTTGAAACCAACACTACTTCCGATTCAATCACCCCAGCTTCTGCCGTAATCGCCCGACCGGGCTCAAGAATAATATTGGGAATGTGGTTGCCGAAATGGCGAGAAAGAGAATCCATGATCACTTTACTGTAATCTTGGGGAGACGGGACAGCATTACGATAACGCGTTGCATAGCCGCCTCCAAGATTTAAGAGCTTCAACTCTAACCCAGCTTCGCGCAGATCAGAAAAGATCATTGCCACTTGGCCGATCGCGATATCCCATTGTTCTGATTGGGTTTGCTGTGACCCCACATGAAACGAGATACCATGAGCATCAAGTCCAAGATCAACAGCTTGCAACATCAGCTTTTTAGCAGACTCCACATCGCACCCAAACTTCTTCGACAAAGGCCAGTCAGCCCCTTCATTGGTGGTCTCAATGCGACAAAAAACGGAGGCACCGGGAGCAGCAACGGATATTTTCTGCAACTCTTCTTCACAATCAAAAGCAAAAAGACGGACCCCTTTGGCATAAGCGGCCGCAATATCAGATTGTTTTTTGATGGTATTGCCATAAGACAAATCTGTGGGTTTTGCCCCAGAAGCTAAACACGACTCGATTTCAGCAAAACTGGCGGCATCAAAACAAGACCCGGCTTTAACTAAAACGTTGAGTACAGGTGTTGCTGGATTTGCCTTAACAGCATAGAAAATTCTGGCAAAAGGAAAAGCCTCTTGCATATTTTTGAAATTTTCTTGAACCACGCCCAAATCCACAACGAGACAGGGAGTAATAGGGGCATTCTCTGCCAAAAACTTTTGAATTTTTAACGTCACCGCGCAAAACTCCTCAAAAATCGGGAACCCATGTTCATCCGATTGATAAAAGAGCCTCTGGGCATTGCCCTCGGGCACCGAAGATTGCGGTTTATAAGAGCATCTTTTAAAATTTAAAAGTAAAAAATAAGCCTTTTTTAAATTAATCCAGCCAAGGGTGAGCTTGGGTCTGCATACTGCTTCTTAGGCATCCGCCCCGCTTGATAAGCCAAACGGCCAGATTCGATGGCTAACTTCATAGCTTTGGCCATTTTCATGGGGTCTTTTGCGCCAGCTATCGCCGTATTCATCAACACACCATCGCATCCTAACTCCATGGCAAAAGCTGCGTCAGATGCCGTCCCGACACCCGCATCCACAAGCACAGGCACATTGGCGTTTTCTTTGATGAGACGGATGTTAACTGGATTTAGGATTCCCAAGCCCGAACCAATCAGAGACCCCAGAGGCATAATGGCGACACAGCCCATCTCTTCAAGGGTTTTCGCCATAATCGGATCATCGGAACAATAGACCATCACCTTGAAACCTTCTTTGATCAAGGTTTCTGCGGCAATCAGGGTTTCGGTCATATTAGGATAAAGCGTTTTCTGATCACCAAGCACTTCCAATTTAACCAAATCCCAGCCTCCGGCTTCACGGGCCAGACGTAAAGTCCGCACCGCAGAATCCGCATCGAAACAACCCGCCGTGTTAGGAAGGTAGGTATATTTTTTTGGATCGACATAATCAACCAGCATGGGCTGGGTCGGATCGCTAACATTAACCCGACGCACAGCGACGGTAACGATCTCTGCCCCAGAGGCTTCAATGGCAACCTTGGTTTCTTCAAAATCTTTGTATTTTCCGGTTCCAACTAAGAGACGAGAGGTAAACTTCATCCCCGCAACTTCAAAGCTATCCTCACTCGCGGGGGAGCCCCCCCCAATAAAATGAACAATTTCAAGCTTATCACCATCATCCACTTCGACTTCTCCATAGCTGGATTTCGGAACAATCTCTAAGTTCCGTTCAACAGCAACTTTCCGAGGGTCTATGCCTAAATCGCTCAGGAGGTTTTCTAAGGACATAGATGAAACGAGGGGGCGGTCTTCGCCATTGATGGTCACTTGCATCGGGAATAGTCTCTTTAAAATGGTTAGAATCAATTAAAGTGCAGTATGAAACTCAAGCGCATTGCTTTCAAGCCCGGTTATCCCCATAAACAATTTAATAACCTTCGTTGCGTCGCGGAATCAGCGTGTTATAAATCATAAATATAACAACACAGTTTTTGAGAAGGGAGTAGGTCCTGTCCAGTTTGCAGAAAATTCTCATTTTAAATGGTCCCAACTTAAATCTACTCGGGAGTCGGGAGCCAGAAGTCTACGGCTACGACACTCTGGACGATATAAAAGGGAAATGTGAAACCCTGGGGGCTGAGCTCAGTCTCCAAGTTGATTTTCGCCAATCCAATAGTGAAGGCGAACTTGTCAACTGGATACAAGAAGCGCGTACCGGACATGCTGGGATTATTATTAATCCTGCGGCATATTCCCATACCTCAATTGCCCTTCTCGATAGCCTCCTGGCATGCGATACTCCAGCGATAGAGGTGCACCTGTCTAATATTCACCAGCGGGAAGAATACCGCCAACATTCATACGTTTCAAAAGCGGCAAAAGGGGTTATTTGTGGCCTCGGTGCCCAAGGATATGACCTTGCTCTTAGAGCAATGGCTCAAATTTTGAACAAGAAGTAGATTATTAAAGAGGATTTAAAAATCACATGGCTCAGTCTGATTTAGACAACGATATGGTCCGCCAACTAGCGGAACTCCTCGATGAAACCGGCCTTACTGAAATTGAAATTGGTAAAGGTGACTGGCATATTCGAGTGGCAAAATCCGGTACGGTGGTTCAGGCCCCTGCTCCGGCTGCTGTTGCCGCTCCTGCGCCTGTTGCAGCTCCTGAAGTTGCGATTGCCGCTGAGGCCCATCCTGGTACGGTAAAATCGCCCATGGTTGGTGTCGCCTACATGACACCGGAACCAGATGCCCCCAATTTTGTTGCTGTAGGTGACTCTGTGACCGAAGGGCAAACGATTATGCTGATTGAGGCCATGAAGGTCTTTAACCCGATCCATGCCCCAAAAGCAGGTAAGGTTATTCAAATTATCGCCGAAAATGGCTCACCAGTTGAGTACGGCGAATCTTTAATGATTATCGAATAACCAGGGTCGGGTCACATATATGTTTGATAAGGTTCTCATTGCCAACCGAGGGGAAATAGCTCTTCGAATTCAGCGCGCCTGCCGTGAGATGGGCATTAGCACAGTCGCCGTCCATTCTACAGCTGATGAAAACGCCATGCATGTTCGCCTTGCTGATGAAGCGGTATGTATTGGCCCCCCAGCAGCAACGGACAGTTACCTCAACAAACACGCTATTCTTTCTGCAGCAACCATCACGGGGGCCGATGCGATCCATCCAGGCTACGGGTTCCTCTCAGAAAATGCCGAATTCGCCTCTATGGTTGAAGAGCACGGCTTTACCTTTATTGGCCCCTCCCCTGACCATATCAGGGCTATGGGTGATAAAATCACGGCCAAACAAATGGTCATGGAAGCAGGTATTCCCGTAGTACCCGGTTCTGAAGGGGCTGTTCGCACCGAAGAAGAAGCCAAAAAAATTGCCAACGAAATCGGCTATCCAGTGATCATTAAAGCCACAGCTGGTGGCGGTGGTCGGGGCATGCGAATTGCCCGCAACGACGACGAAATTGGCACCGAACTGCAACATGCCTCGCGGGAAGCAAAGTCCGTTTTTGGCAACTCAGATTGCTACCTAGAAAAATTCTTAGGCCACCCACGCCATATTGAAATTCAAGTTCTCGCTGATAATCATGGGAATGTGATTCATCTTGGCGAACGAGATTGCTCTTTACAACGCCGTCATCAAAAGGTTTTGGAAGAATCCCCTTCCCCGGCCCTTAACGCAGCGCAGCGTAATGAAATTGGCACCATCGTTTCAAAAGCCATTGAAAAAATTGGTTATAGAAGTGCGGGGACCATTGAATTTCTGTTTGAAGATGGCGAGTTCTATTTCATCGAAATGAATACCCGCTTGCAAGTCGAACATCCCATCACGGAAATGGTTTGTGGTATCGATATTGTCCGCGAAATGATCCGGGCATCTTCTGGGGCTCCATTGGACTTCAAGCAAGAAGAGGTCAAGTTCCAAGGTCACTCCATCGAATGCCGGATTAATGCCGAAAACCCGGAAACCTTTATCCCCTGTCCAGGTAAAATTGGCGAGTATCATGCCCCTGGCGGCCTTGGTATTCGGGTAGATTCGGCCCTTTATTCGGGCTACACCGTCCCACCTCATTACGACAGTATGATTGCCAAACTGATTGTTCATGGCAACACCCGTAATGAATGTCTAATGCGGTTGCGGCGCGCCCTTTCGGAATATGTCATCGAAGGGCTGGACACAACAATTCCGCTCCACCAAAAACTAATGGCTGCTCATGATTTCCAAAATGGGGATTACGATATCCATTGGTTGGAAAAATTTGTCGCGAAATAAATGCCTGATATGACCCCTGAACTTTTGCTACATGCATACGCTTCAGGGGTTTTCCCCATGGCAGAAAGTCGGGACGACGAGAGCCTTTACTGGGTTGATCCAGACGATCGAGGAATTATTCCCCTTGATGGCTTGCGGGTTTCAAAAAGCCTCAAAAAAACAATCCGCAAAGGTGTCTTTGAGATTCGCTGCGATACTGCTTTTGAAGAAGTGGTAAGAGGCTGTGCCGAGTCGACGGAGCAACGCAAAGATACCTGGATCAACAGCCAGATATTCGAACTCTATTCCCAGTTATTTCAGTTAGGTTTTGCTCATTCAGTCGAATGCTGGGTCTATGGGGAGCTCGTTGGAGGGCTTTATGGGGTATCGCTGCAAGGAGCTTTCTTTGGAGAAAGTATGTTCTCCCGCATGCCAGATGCCAGTAAAGTCGCCCTTGTCCATTTGGTTTCTCGCTTAAAATTAAGTGGGTTTACCCTGCTTGATACACAGTTTGTGACGGATCATCTTTTAAGCTTAGGTGCCCGGGAAATACCCCGTGAAGAATACCAAAAGCTTCTCAGCGAAGCCTTAAACCAGAATGCGGAATTTTATTCCGGCGTCGGTTCGCCAGAGCTTTCGGCTTCACTTGATGTTGTGATGCAGTCTAAGACCCAAACATCGTAAACCGGATGCTCCATCGCCGATAAAGCTGGGCTTGAGGCGAACATCCATCCTCTAAAAACACCTTTGGCCGGTTCACCAGAACGCACTTCCCAAACATCTAAAAAGGCGGCACTTTCAGGAGTTTCTTCCGGAGGGCGTTTATCACAAAAGCGGGCAATTATTTCCAGCGTCCCAAATCTGGCCACATCTCCAATGGGGGCTTCAATCTTTGAAACCCGCCCGGTAACTTTATCCAACCCCTGCAAAATAGCTGTATCAAATGGATTAGCTTTTGCAGAAGAAACAACGGCAATCGTTGTATATATAAAGAAGAGAAAAAAGAAACGGAGCGTTTTCAATTTACTTATCGCCACCTTCATCACCACCCGTTGCCAGGAAGATAATGTCTCCTACCTGATCTTCTAAAGAGCGGTAATCTTTCGTTTTGCTAATTTGGCCGTTGGCGGCAATGATTTCTGTAGATTTTCCAGGCATCAAGCGGATGTACTTGCCACCCAGCATGCCATCGCTGGAAATTGTTGCCACTGTATCTACAGGAAGCTTGATGTCAGGGCGGATCGACATGGTAACCACAGCATCAAAGGAGGTATTATCCAGAACTTGCTCGGTCACCGTACCAACTTTAATGCCACTGATGCGAACGTCGGCCCCTTTTGTCAGGCCGCCGACTTTATAAAAGGAGGTGCTGACTTGATAACCGCTGACCGCTTCAACCTGAGCCATTTCATATGCAAAAGAGACGAAGCCAAGGGCGACAATAAGAACCACGGCCCCCATAACCGTCTCAACCATTGATTTGCCCATAGCCTGTCCTTCCTTATTTTTCTTTATTGTTAGCCGCAAGCCTGGACTTGCCTTCGTTGATAATCAACTCAAGCAGGTCTTCAACGATAACCGCTTCTTGAGTAAATTCAATCGAACCGCCTGGGGCAAGAGAGTCTTCTTCTCCGCCTGGTTCTAAAACCACATACTTAGAACCAAAAATTCCGTCTGTGTGGATCGCGGCAGATGTATCTAAAGGGAGTTTCACATCATGGTCGATTTCCATGGTCATTTTCACCTGGAAATATTCATCAAGCTTGAAACTCGCCACCGAGCCAATTTTAATTCCCCCAAGGCGCACATCTGCCCCTTCAGATAATCCATCAATTTTATTGAATATTCCGGTAATCGGATAACCGTCGAGTGCCCCATCGACTTTTTTGCCGCCGTAGGAAAGAGCCATAACGAAAACCACACCCGTCACAACAAGAGCGCCAATTACCGATTCCATTGTTTCGTTGGGTCTGACCATTGTTGGTGCTGTTCCCCTAAAGGATCAATTCGGTTCCCAAGCTTGGTAATCGCCTGAAGTGCTGGCCCGCTGACCGCCGAGCGTATCGTGACCGGAAGGCCTATAAGCCCCTTTGGTCCCGGTGAGATTCGGCAAATGGCGTTTCTGCCAGGGTTTTGCTTGGGCGGCTTCTTCTGTTAAAGGCTCATCAACCGTATGGTGGAGCCATGCATGCCACTCTGGAGGTACTTTTGAAGCTTCCGGCATGCCATTATACATCACCCAGCGGCGCTGACGACCATGACGATCATGTTTTTTCTTGGGGCTACAATAGTATTTGTTGCCGAACTCATCTGTACCGACGAGCTTGCCATTAAACATTGTAAAAAGACGGGTTCCGAGGGACATGGTTGCTTCGACTCCACACCGTTAATAATCTTAAGTCTCTATGCGGCGCATTTATTACACTTACGCCTTCTTTCGTCTAGAGCAAACTGCAGTTTATACAGGGAAATTGCATATGAAATTAAAAGCCACGTCATTCCCGCGCAGGCTGCAATCTAGGAAAGTTAAGGGGTAACTTACCACAGGTAAATACGATTTTCTTGTAACTCTGGATTCCCGCCTACGCGGGAATAACAGTTTTTTGTATTAGTTTGCAGTGTAATTGCTTTCATATACGAGTTTATAAGAACCATTTTCACTTACTTAGACTTAATTTTATGCCCTATTAGATTACATCCGTATGCTTCGATTTGATTTCCAGCACTTCGTCCAGGCATTCTTCAAAAGCTGCGACACATTGAGGATCAAACTGGTTTCCGTTTTCTTTCCTTATTAATCCCAAAGCATCTTCAACGGTCCAGGCCTTCTTATAAGGTCGTTCAGAAGTCAAAGCATCGAAAACATCCGCCACGGCAACGATTCGCCCAACTAATGGAATCGCCTCCCCGGCAATACCTCTAGGATAGCCAGTACCATCAAATTTTTCGTGATGAGAAAGAGCAATATCTGCTGCTTGTTGTAGGAGCTTCGAGGGGCTGTCTTGAAGAATCGCATAGCCGATTGTGGTATGAGCTTTCATGATCTCAAATTCTTCAGACGTCAAACGAGCTGGCTTTAGCAGAATTTCATCAGTAATCCCCACCTTGCCAATATCATGCATAGGAGCCGCTCTGAAGATAGTGTCCACATCTTCGCTGCCCATTCCAAGCTGTTTGGCAATCAGGCGCGAATAGAGTGACATACGGGTAATATGCTGCCCCGTTTCCGGGTCACGATATTCCGTTGCTTTTGAAAGACGAAAAATAACTTCATTTTCCCTCTCAACAATATCTCTGGTCGCCTTGCTGACTTCTTCAGCTAACAAGGCAGTTTTATTTTTTAGTTTCTGTGAATTGCGGCGTAAAATCATAAGGTTGGTGATACGCGCTACAAACTCAGTCGTATCCACTGGCTTGGTCAGGAAATCTGTCGCCCCCCGGGCCAGCGCATCATAGCGCACTTCTTTAAGGTCGGCTGTCGTCACCATAACGATTGGCAGATCATCCGTATTATCAGATTTGCGAATCTTCGTGATAAATTCTAACCCATCTAAATCCGGCATCATATAGTCAACAATGATCATATCAGGGGCGTTGGCAAGACACCAATCAAGGCCCTCAACAGGATTCGTAAAAGTTACAGGGTTTCCATCATCAAGACGATCAACCAAATGCTTCAAAAGGAGAACATTGGTTTTGTTATCGTCTATTATCACTACATCCATGGATTCTCCCACCGCTTCTTTAAAACTAAGCGCAAATAAGCTCTCAAAAACCACCATATCGACGAAACTATCTTAAGTACAACATGAAGGTTTTGCACTAACTGAATTACTTTTTTTGATTAAAAACGCCACCTAACTAGATATAGGATAAAGATAAAAAACCATTACGGTACCCCGAAAATCGTAGAAAACAACACCTTCAAACGCACAGATAGAGAGACATCCTCGGGAGCAAAATCAGAAAACACCCCAAAGCCCCTGATTTCTCACAACATCATGTGGGGTCAAGCACTTTTTTGTCATTTTTATAACAATATCTTGTTGCATACAAAATCTACCTGCCCTACATTTTGCGTCATTCGCGGCCCTCCAATACAGAATGTGGTGCCTTAAAAGACAAAGAGTATAGATGGCAAGCCACAAGATACTGTATGGATTTGGGAAAAACTATTTTTAGTGTTGGGGAAGGCGCTGGAAAGGTTCGCGAAATAAAAACACTGAGAAGCCATTTACGTCATTTTTATTTAACTCGTGTCATTCGGGGGACACATGCGTATTACACGTCATTTTACACGTAAAAACGAATCACCTTATGAGAGCATTGCATTTCGCAAAGGTATAAGCGAAATCCGCAATCCTGACGGATCAATTGTCTTTCAAGCTAAAGACATAGATATTCCCGCCGATTGGTCGCAAGTTGCTTGCGACGTGATTGCTCAAAAATACTTCCGTAAAGCGGGTATCCCTGCAGCGGTTAAAGCCGTAAAGGAAAAAGGCATTCCTGTCTGGCTCCGCCGTCAGGTTCCTGATACCAAAGCTTTGGACGAACTTCCTGAAGACGAGCGCTACGGCCCAGAAACCAGTGCCACTCAGGTTTTCGACCGTATGGCTGGTACCTGGACATACTGGGGCTGGAAAGGCGGCTATTTCGATGGCGAAGATGACGCCCAGTCTTATTATGACGAAATGCGCCATATGCTTTGTAAGCAAATGGGTGCCCCAAATTCTCCTCAATGGTTTAACACAGGTCTGCACTGGGCCTATGGCATTGATGGTCCAGCACAAGGCCATCATTATGTAGACTACCAAACCGGGAAATTGGTAAAATCTAAATCGGCTTATGAACATCCCCAACCTCACGCTTGCTTCATTCAAGGCGTCAGCGATGACCTGGTGAATGAAGGCGGCATCATGGATTTGTGGGTTCGTGAAGCACGGTTGTTTAAATATGGCTCAGGCACTGGCACCAACTTCTCCAAAGTTCGGGGGGGCGGTGAAGCCCTTTCCGGTGGCGGACACTCCTCCGGCCTCATGAGCTTCCTTAAAGTTGGTGACCGGGCTGCTGGCGCCATCAAATCTGGGGGCACGACCCGTCGTGCTGCCAAGATGGTTGTTCTTGATGTTGATCACCCCGATGTTGAAGAGTTCATCAACTGGAAAGTTCTCGAAGAGCAAAAGGTTGCTTCTTTGGTTGCCGGTTCACAACTGGCGAATATTCACCTCAATGAAGTTTTAGCTGCTTGCACCGTCGGCGATGACGAAATCCGTTTTGACCCTCGCAAAAACAAAGAGTTAAAAAAAGCCATTATTGCGGCTCGAAAGTCTAAAATTCCAGAGAACTACATTCAGCGGGTTATCCAGTTCGCGCAACAAGGGTTCACTGAAATTGAATTCCCGACTTACGATACCGATTGGGATTCGGAGGCTTACCGCACCGTTTCTGGTCAAAACTCCAACAACACCATTCGGGTTTCCAATGACTTCTTAAACAAGGTCTTGGCAGACGGTGAATGGGAATTAGTCGCGCGTAAAGACGGCAGTGTAACAAACCGAATTAGTGCCCGTGACCTGTGGAACCAGATTGGTAACGCCGCTTGGGCCTGTGCCGATCCTGGGCTTCAGTTCGACACCACCATTAACGAGTGGCACACCTGTGCCGAATCAGGACGGATCAACGCCTCTAATCCTTGTTCTGAATATATGTTCCTCGACGACACAGCTTGCAATCTGGCTTCCTTGAACCTGATGACCTTCATGAATGAAGATGACAGTTTCTCTATTGAAGCCTTCTCTCATGCGGTTCGTTTGTGGACGGTATCTCTTGAAATCTCCGTGATGATGGCTCAGTTCCCTTCAGCCGAAATCGCACAGCTATCTTATGACTTCCGCACCCTGGGCTTAGGATACGCCAATATTGGCGGCCTGCTTATGGCTTCTGGTCTGGCTTATGACAGTGATGAGGGCCGGGCTTATTGTGGGGCGATCACAGCTTTGATGACGGGTGTGGCTTATGCGACCTCGGCGGAGATGGCGGGTGAGATGGGAACCTTCCCCGGCTACGAGAAAAATGCCGCGGCTATGCTAAAGGTTATCCGCAACCATCGTCGGGCAGCCTTAAGCGAACGTAAAGGCTATGAAGGTCTCTCTATTCAACCAATCCCCCTTGATGCTCCTAGCTGCCCATCCACCGATTTGGTTGCCGCAGCTCGCACATCTTGGGATTTAGCTCTCGAGCTTGGACAAAAGCATGGTTACCGTAACGCTCAAGTTTCTGTCATTGCGCCTACCGGAACCATTGGTCTGGTTATGGATTGTGACACCACGGGGATTGAGCCTGATTTCGCAACAGTGAAGTTCAAAAAACTCGCTGGTGGCGGTTACTTTAAAATCATCAATCGCACCATTCCTGCCGCCCTGAAAAAACTAAGCTACACGGAAGACCAAGTGGCGGAGATGATCCACCATGCAGTTGGCCGGGGCACCCTAGCTGGGGCACCAGGAATCAACTACGAAACCTTGAAAGAAAAAGGCTTCACCTCAAAGATTATTGAAGGGCTTGAAATAGCCATTAAAGATACTTTTGATATTAAGTTTGCTTTCAACAAGTGGACCTTAGGGGCAGAATTCTGCAAGGATACTCTTGGGTTCACCGATCAGCAACTCGATGATATTTCTTTTAACATGTTGGAAGAAATGGGCTTTAGTGCTGAGATAATCGAGAAGGCCAACACCTTTGTTTGTGGTGCGGGGACCTTGGAAGGGGCACCATTCCTCAAAGATGAGCACCTGCCCATTTTTGATTGTGCCAATCCTTGTGGCCGAACCGGGAAACGTTACCTTTCCGTCAGCAGCCACATCATGATGATGGCCGCAGCTCAGCCATTTATTTCTGGGGCGATTTCTAAAACCGTCAATATGCCAAGCACCGCAACAGTCGAAGATTGTGAAGCCGCTTACATGTTGTCCTGGGAAGTCGGACTGAAAGCCAATGCCCTCTACCGTGATGGCTCCAAACTTTCCCAGCCATTGAGTGCGCAAACCCTGGAAGACGATGACTATGACGACATTGCTGAGCAATCGGCAACAGCTCAAGCGACCATCGTTACCGAAAAGGTTATCGAGAAGTTCATTAATGAACGCCGTCGCCTACCACACCGCCGTAAAGGCTACACCCAAAAAGCCATCGTTGGTGGTCATAAAGTGTACCTGCGAACGGGTGAATTTGATGATGGTAGCATTGGTGAAATCTTTATCGATATGCACAAAGAAGGGGCCGCTTTCCGCAGCCTGATGAACAACTTCGCCATCGCCATTTCTATTGGTTTGCAATACGGCGTGCCGTTGGAAGAGTATGTGGAAGCCTTCACCTTCACCCGCTTTGATCCCTCAGGTATTGTTGAAGGCAACGACACCATCAAGATGGCAACCTCCATCCTTGATTACCTGTTCCGTGAATTGGCTATCTCCTATCTGGGTCGTAATGATCTGGCTCACGTGCAACCGGGAGATCTTGATCCTGGCAGCCTGGGTAAAGGCGACAAAGAAGGTGATTTGGACAATGATCCCGTTCCAGCCATCGAACGCGTTGCAAGCCAAGGGTATGTCCGGGGTAATTTCCTCGTCTTCCATGGCGCGGGAGGCGATGGTTTTGGTCGCGGGAGCGGGCATGCATCTGGTGGTGACACCTCTTCGGGACTCGCTGCTGCTGGTTCTATTGAACAAACAGAGCTTCAGCCTGCTGTTACCTTAGATGACAATGTAATCGAGGCAACAGACAAGAAACTTGAGCAAGCACGCGAAGCCAAAATGCGGGGCTACGAAGGTGATCCTTGTGAAGAGTGCGGAAACATGACCTTGGTTCGCAATGGCACCTGCCTCAAATGCGTAACTTGCGGTGCAACAAGCGGTTGCTCTTAAGGAACAACCGACAATAGGGCCACCCCTCGGCTCCTATTCTGAAAAAGGTGCGTCAGTTTTATTTCTGACGCACCTTTTCTTTTAAAGACAAACAACATAGGCCACTTTTTACCCACAGTTAAAAATCTTGCAGGTTTATATAAGCGTCCTCTAAGCAAAAAAATTTCATCGTTGACGATGATCAATTCTAGACTCAGCTATGGTCTAAACAAACTTTCCCATAATGCTTGCCACTCTTAAGGAAGGCCAAAGCTTCTTTGGCTTGTTCGAAGGGGAAAACCTTATCGACGACAGGGTGGATTTCGTTTTGTGCCATGGCCTTAACCATAGCCACAAACCCTTCCCGTGACCCTACCGTAATGCCTTGAATACGTACATTCCGCATCAAAACTAAGGGGAGGGGGAATGCACCCGCCGCACCTGAGAGAACACCAATAAGGCTGATGGTTCCGCCGATACGTACAGCCCGAACCGCTTTGGTCAGGGTTTCGGCACCACCAACTTCAACAATATGGTCAGCCCCTTCTCCATTGGTCATCTTCTTAACCGCTTTATCCCAATCCGGGTTGGTGCGGTAGTTAATTACCTCATCGGCACCAAGAGCTTTAGCTCGTTCCAGTTTTTCATCACTGGATGAGGTAATAATAGCCCGCGCCCCCAGCATTTTGGCGAACTGCAGTGCAAACAATGAAACGCCTCCGGTCCCTTGCATAACAACGGTGTCACCTGCCTTGATGTTGCCTTCTGTTACCAAAGCACTCCAAGCTGTCAATGCAGCACAGGGAAGAGTTGCGGCTTCCAGATAGGTCATATAATCAGGGATTTTTGCGACGCCTTTTTCTGAAAGCACCATCATTTCAGTCATGGTGCCATCCAATGGCCCCCCTAAGGCTTGCGCCTGCTTTTCGCCCGTCGGCGGACCATCCTGCCAAGATTGAAAAAACATGGTGGCAACCCGGTCACCGGGAACCAGCGATGTCACTCCGTCACCAACTTCAACAACCTCACCAGCGCCATCGGGACAGGGAATGATGGGGGCTTTTACATTGGGGCCATATTGACCTTCAATGGTGACCAGTTCGCGGAAATTAAGAGCCGATGCCATCACCCGGATGAGAACTTGCCCGTACCCTGGCTTCGGGTCAGGCAAATCGGTTAGTTTGAGGTTATCCATTCCGAATTCATCATTAATTCTCCAGGCCCGCATCTTTGTCTCCTATTGTTAAAAGTTAAGGATAGTGTAGTCGAAAAGAAAAAAACTGCTATCCTGGATTAATATTATTTACAGGGAGAGAAAAATGGCTGGTGCTGTCGAACAAAGATTAAAAGATAAAGGCATTATTTTACCTGAAGCAGCGGCACCTGCCGCCAACTATGTACCCTATGTTATTAGCGGCAATCAGTTGTTCGTTTCCGGGCAAATCACAATGGAAAATGGGGAGTTAAAGTTCCTGGGCCGGGTTGGCGATGATTTAACCGTCGAAGAGGGTTACCTCGCCGCTCAACTTTGTGGTCGCAACCTGATCGCTCAAGCTAAGGCAGCCTGTGGCGGAGATTTGGAGCGTATTCATCGGGTGGTAAAACTCGGTGGATTCGTCCAATGCACCGATGGCTTCACCGATCACCCGAAGGTCATCAACGGGGCCTCAGACCTCATGGTCGATGTTTTTGCCGATGCCGGGAAACACGCTCGGTTCGCTGTTGGTGTCCCCGCCCTGCCCCTGGGTGTTGCCGTGGAAGTTGATGGCGTTTTTGAGATCAAAAGCTGATGTCGGGATCCATTCACACAAGATTAAAAGAACTTGGGATCACCCTCCCCGACCCCATGCAACCCGTCGCAACCTATGTGCCTTATGTGATAAGCGGGAACTTGCTCTTCACCTCTGGGCAAGGTCCCGTCCTAAATGGGGAATTTAAAAGCGTCGGGAAGCTCGGGGCAACCTTAACTACGGAGCAAGGGTATCAAGCCGCTAGGCTCACGGGCTTAAACATCCTTTCCCAAGCCAACGCGGCCTTAAATGGCGACCTGGATCGAATTGTTCGCTGCGTAAAGCTCTTTGGCTTGGTCAATTGCACCCCAAACTTCACCGAGCAACCCAAAGTGATTAATGGCGCATCAGATTTGATGGTTGAGATACTAGGCGATAAAGGCCAGCATTGCCGGGCTGCCGTTGGGGCACCGTCACTGCCCTTTGATACTTCTGTGGAAATTGATGGGATTTTTGAAATTAAGCCATAAATTCATATTGCCAAAGAGGCTCCCTGCCCCCATCTTTTCTTTATGCCCGATGGACGCGAACCCATAGCCGTAAAGGTGGTTACCCAGATCAGTGACATCCCAGCCGCTCAGTGGGATGCCTGTGCAGGAAATCAAAACCCATTTGTCTCCTACGCCTTTCTATCGGCGTTAGAATCTTCCGGTTCTGTATCTGCTGATAGCGGATGGCAACCACAACATCTCGTCATAGAAAACTTAAACAACGAAGTTGTTGCTTGTGCCCCTCTTTATTTAAAATTCCATTCTTACGGTGAATATGTTTTTGATTGGGCATGGGCCGATGCTTATCACCGTGCGGGCGGAAAATATTATCCGAAATTACAAAGCGCAGTCCCCTTTTCCCCTGTTCCCGGCCCCCGCTTTCTCGTCCACCCTGAGGCCAACCAGGGGGAACTCTCAAAGGCCCTAATGGGGGCAATTGCTCAACTGAGTGAACAGCATAGCCTCTCTTCGGCCCACGTTACCTTTTGTCAGCAAGGTGAGTGGGAAGAACTCGGTAAAATGGGTTATTTACTTAGGACCGGGCACCAATTTCATTGGAATAATGATGGATATGAGAGTTTCAATGATTTTCTTGGTGCCTTATCTTCCCGCAAGCGCAAAGCTATAAAAAAAGAACGGCGGGGCATCGCGGAGCATGAGGGGGTAGAATTAAAAACCATCACGGGGGCAGAGATAACCGCGCAACATTGGGATGCCCTCTATACTTTTTACCTCGATACCTCAGCCCGAAAATGGGGCGAACCTTATCTCAATCGGGAATTCTTCACCCAGCTTGGAGAAACCATGGCCGATAAGGTTGTTTTGTTCATGGCAGAAAATAAGGGCATTCCCACCGCAGCGGCCTTTAACATTTTGGGGGAAGACACTCTTTATGGGCGCTATTGGGGCTGTGTGGAAGATTACAAATTTCTTCATTTCGAGGCCTGTTATTACCGGGCTATTGATTTCGCCATTGAGCACGGCCTCGCCAGAGTTGAGGCGGGAGCCCAAGGGTCCCACAAAGTCCAACGGGGCTATTTGCCGACAAAAACCTATAGTGCACACTGGATTCCTGATCAAAGCTTCAGGCAGGCCGTTGACCGCTTTCTTACCCATGAACGTCGTGATATAGACAACGAAATCGAAGCCTATCAGGGATATTCACCATTTAAGAAAGATCGATGTTAATTTATCTGGTTGGCTGGAATGCTGAGGGTGAAGGAACTGCCTTTACCGACCTCACTTTGGACGGTTATCTCCCCCTCTAAGAATTCCGCTAAACGTCGACTAATGGCTAAGCCAAGCCCTGCGCCTTCAACGGAAGCCGACAGCATTGAATCGGATCGATGGAAGTCGGTAAAAAGATTATTTAGGTCACCTTGGGCAATCCCACGCCCTGTATCTGTAACCACAAAGACCAAGGCTTCTTTCGCCCCATGGGTCACTCTATCAACAGTGAATTCAACAGTCCCGTTTTCCGTAAATTTGTAAGCATTACTCAGTAAATTGAGCAAAATCTGGCGAAGTTTTCCAACATCCGTAGAGAATACACCTTCAACATTTTTTATATTGGTTATAAGAGTATTATTGTTCTTCTGAGCCAAAGATGAGGTTGAGTTCACAACATCTTCTAAAAAATTAGTGATTTCTACATCTTGGAGTAAAAGCTCCATCTTTCCGGCCTCGATCTTTGAGAGATCGAGAATTTCTTCTATCAGCCCCAATAAGTTTCTACCAGAATGGTGAATATGTTCTACGTATTCCGCGTAATTTTGATTCCCAATTGGGCCAAAAACCTGAGAGCGCATGGCATCGGCAAACCCAATAATCGCATTTAAGGGGGTGCGCAATTCATGGCTCATTTGGGCAAGAAATTGAGATTTCGCCCTGCTTGCATCTTCGGCTTCGGTTTTAGCATCAAATAATTTCAACTCAGTTTTTTTCAACTCATCAATATCGACCAGCCAAAAAAGAACACAATTTTTTCCTTCAAAAATAAATTTATGCCATGAAATCAAACACCAAAATGAGCTTCCATCTATGCGTAATGCTTCAGCTTCTTGTTGAGGAACAAAGCCGTGCTCTTTAAAAGTTTTGACAAAGGCAACCCTCTCATCTGGATGCTTCCATATGTTTTTGGCATTAAACCCGATTAAATCTTCCTGTTTCATGCCATACAATTTTGCCAGTTCAGAATTTCCAAACAAAATTTTTCCGGTCTCAATATTCGACACCCCCAACCCAACAGGGCTGATATTCAATATCCACTTAAACCTTTCCTCACTCTCTTTTCTTTTTTGTTCGGCAATTTTCTGTTGAGTGATGTCTGTTGTTGCCCCCCGGTAGCCTTTGAAGTTGCCTTTATCATCAAAAATGGCCTTACCTGAGGTTTCAAAGTTAAACCGCCTCCCTTGCCCATCTACGGCTTCAGCTTCAAAATTTTTAAAAGATTTATGTGCAGCGACTATCGATTTGTGGGCCTCCCAGGCTTGGTGGTTTTTTTCAAGCCATTCTTCGGAAATCTTAGTCCAGCTTTTACTGCCTATCGCCTCTTCTTTTTTGATATTATAATCGTGGAAATATCTATCAGAGACATAGGTAAGCGTTAGATCAGGTCCGACTTCCCAAATCCAATCGGATAAATTATCAACAACATCATTCAATCTATTTTTAGCTGTTTGGAGTTCCGCCGTTCGGGTTTCAACCGCCGTTTCAAGATTAGCTTTTGCAATCAATAAATTTTGCTCAGCTAAATTTCTTTTAGCCACTTCATTTTCAAGATTTTTTGATTTGTGATATTCCTGCCGTCGTAATTTTCTGAGGCGTTTCTTTTCAAAGATTCCTAACATATTTGTTGCAAAAAATAAGATGCTAAAGGACACCAGCTCCCTCAACGAGGTTTGATAAGTTGTGCTTGCAACAATCAAAGTACCTAAGCCGAGGCTCCCACCTGCCAGCATTGCAATAGATAGCCTGTTGGGAATAAAAATATAAATTACAAAAGTAAAAACCAAGGCACCAGCAAGGTGAAAAAAAAGCTGATCGGTTTTAACCACGGTAGACCAAAGAAGATGAGAGACAACAAGGACTTCAACAATAAAAATTAAAATTTCAAATAGCTGAATTTTTTGAACTCTTTGGGTCAGTTGACCAATAAAAATAATCAGACCTAAAACTGTAAACCGCAAACCTACAGAAATGACACATTCCAGGCTTAAACCAAGAGATAGGTAATCTGTTATGCCCGCAAAGACATAGACCAGGGTGGCATAGGTAATAGGCACTCGCCATTGATAGGAAAATTCATCCCAAGTTGCGAGACGATATTCGACTTCTTTGTCAGGATTGAGAAATGTACCAGAGGCGTTAAACTTCACCTGGCTACTCCATGAATTTTCTAACATCCTTCAACCGATCCCTAAGTAATAGAAATCGCGAGAACCTACTTAAGGTTCACGCATGAGTTGCCGTTTAGTATCATTTTTTATAGATAGTCAATGGTCGCCGATTGGAAGGTTTTGGTCAATAGGGCAAAAAACTAATTAGGTTTCTTCCCCATCATCTGCCATTCCTGGTAGCAAGGGAACAAAGCGCACCCCACCCAGGTCTTCGGTATCAATGCCTTCTTCAGATTTAGTTACCCGCAGGATACGTTGGGTTTGGATGTCATCACCAACAGGGATAACCATGACCCCACCGACAGCCAGTTGATCAACCAAAATTTCTGGAATATCGATGGCGGCGGCAGTGACTAAGATACGCTCAAACGGGGCTTGCTCAGGCCAACCTAAAGTACCATCAGAGGCGATTGAAGTAATGTTGTGGAGGCCGAGTTCTTTGAAGCGTTTTTCAGCTTCATTGAGCAGAGGGGGATGCCGTTCCATGGTATAGACTCGGCGGCATAGCCTGGAAAGGATCGCCGCTTGGTAACCGGACCCCGTACCAATTTCTAAAACCTTCATGCGATCATTAAGGCGCAACGCCTGTGTCATCAAGCCAACAACTAAAGGCTGGCTGATGGTTTGACCATAACCAATAGGTAAAGGGGTATTTTCATTGGCATTATGCTTAAGGGCATTCGGAACAAAGGCTTCGCGAGGCATCTCTTCGATGACATGTAGCACCGTATTATCGTTTACGCCTCCTTGGCGCAGTTCGAAGATCAAACGGAACTTAGGATTGCTGTCGTCGTTCAACCGAAAACCTTTCCCATGGCTTCGTACATACCCTCGTGGGTCATTTCCATAGATAAGGGCGTAACCGAAATAGCTCCGGCCTGTACCACAGTAATATCGGCATTATCCACTTGGTTATTATGCTCAGTCTGCAAGCCAATCCACAAGATCGGCATGCCACGAGGGTCTGTCTGTTTGACCATTTCCCCCCCAATACGGCGACGTCCTTGGCGCGCAACTTTAATACCCGTTACTTGATCAGCATCTACATCGGGAAAGTTGACATTCATCAGAACATTTTCAGGCCAAGGCATAGAGGTCAATCGCTGAACCACATCAAGGACGTGAGTTTTCGCCGTCTCCCACCTGGAATTATCCCGGCGGATAATTTGGCTAAGAGCGATAGAGGGAATGCCCAGAAGGGTTCCTTCCATAGCTGCCGAAACCGTTCCAGAATAGGTTACATCTTCCCCTAAATTTTGCCCCCGGTTGATGCCCGAAAGCACCAAGTCCGGTTGTTTGTCTTTAAGAATTTCCTTTAAACCAACCAGCACTGAATCTGTTGGGGTGCCACTGACAGCATACCAGTTTTCCTGGACTTTACGATAGCGCAAGGGGTCGCGCAAGGTCAGAGAATGCCCTGCCCCACTTTGTTCACTTTCGGGAGCAACAACGATAACTTCTTTAGCAATTGGTTTAAAAATTTCTTCCAGCACCTTTATCCCTGTCGCATGTATCCCATCATCGTTGGAAATGAGGATACGAGACTGTGACAGGTCGAGGGGCTGTTTAAGCATTTGCTTTAATGACCTCCCGGCCCCCCATATAAGGACGAAGGACTTCCGGGACGATAACCGAACCATCTTCCTGCTGATAGTTTTCTAGGACAGCGACCAGCGTCCGGCCGACAGCAAGGCCGGACCCGTTAAGGGTATGAACAAACTGCCCCCCTTTTTCGCCTTTAAGACGATAACGGGCTTTCATGCGCCGGGCCTGGAAATCACCACAGTTAGAACAACTGGAAATTTCGCGGTAACGATCTTGTCCAGGGAGCCAGACTTCAATATCGAATGTCTTGCGCGCCGAAAAGCCCATGTCTCCTGTACAAAGCATAACAGTGCGATAGGGCAAGCCAAGTTTCTGCAAAATATCTTCTGCGCTTGATGTCATACGGTCCAATTCAGCGTCAGACTCTTCAGGCTTCACAATAGACACCATCTCGACTTTAGAGAATTGGTGTTGGCGGATCATGCCACGGGTATCTTTCCCTGCCGCCCCGGCTTCTGAGCGGAAGCACCAGGTCATAGCTGTATAACGACGGGGCAAATACTCCTCATCCATAATGGTATCTGCAACAATATTGGTCAGCGGGACTTCTGCGGTTGGAATCATCCATAAACCTTCTTCCGTGCGGAAAAGGTCTTCAGAAAATTTAGGTAACTGCCCGGTTCCATAAAGCGCATTATCACGAACTAAGGCGGGAGGGTTAACCTCTGTATAGCCAAATTCTTCGGTATTATGGTCGAGCATGAAAGCAGACAAAGCCCGTTCCATGCGCGCCAAAGCCCCGGAAAGTAAAACGAAACGGGAGCCAGAAATCTTCGCCGCTGTTTCAAAATCCATCAAACCGAGTTTTTCGCCAATGTCAAAATGTTCTTTTGGATCAAAGTCATACGACCTGGGTTCCCCCCATTTGCGAACTTCGACATTATCATCCTCGCTGGCCCCATCGGGAACATCATGCAACGGTGCATTGGGTAAAGAGGAAAGCTGTTCGGTTAGCTGATCATTAATGACCTTACTTTTCTCTTCGGCCTCGGCTTGAGCCGTTTTGGACTCTGAAACCTGTTTCATGATCGCATCAGCGTCCCGGCCTTCGCGCTTGGCGATACCGATTTCCTTAGAGAGTTTGTTACGTTTTTCCTGGAATTGTTGAGCTTCGGTTAAAACCTTGCGGCGTTCTGCATCGACAGCAATTAGCTCAGCAGAAAGAGGCGCGAGGCCCCGGCGGTTCAATCCGGCGTCAAATTCTTCCGGGTTTTCACGAATCCATTTGATATCATACATGGGTGTTACCCTATTAAGAGATTAGGTGTCGTTGAAGTCAGTTTCTTCCATACCGTCATCATCATCCTCTTCTTCCGCTTCCCGCGCTTCGCGTTTTCTTTCAACAGCGCGCACTGAATAGATGGAGATTTCATAGAGAATCATGATGGGAACGGCGAGGCCAATTTGGCTGATCAAGTCCGGAGGTGTCAAAACAGCGGCAACGATAAAGACAATTACCACCGCATACTTACGTTTTGCGGCCAATCCACGCGATGTCGCGGCCCCAACTCTTGCCAACAAGGTCAGCAAAATCGGTAATTGGAAGCTAATACCAAAAGCCAGAATTAACCGCATAATCAATGACAGATATTGATCAACCTTGGCTTCGAGCTGAATGGGCATCATCCCATTACCGCCAAGGGTTTCAAATCCGACGAAGAATTTCCAGGCGAGGGGAATGATGAAATAGTAAACCAAGGACCCACCCATAAAGAAAAGAATGGGGGACAATACGAGGAAAGGTAAAAAGGCTTTCTTTTCGTGCTTATACAAACCTGGGGCGACAAAACGCCAAAGCTGAGAAGCGACAACAGGGAAAGAAAGGAACAGAGCCGCAAAGAATGACACTTTAATGTAAGTAAAGAAGGCTTCATGAAGAGCCGTATAGATCAGGCGGCGATCTTCTCCCAACACATCTGCCAGTGGCCTAACCAGAAAGGCATAGATGTCCTGGGAAAAATAGTAACAGAACATAAAGGCCACGAGAATGGCACCAACGGAATACATCAGGCGGGTACGGAGCTCTATAATATGCTCCATCAGCGCCATTTTTTTACTTTGGATATTCTCAGAAGCCACTTAACCGTCCTTCGAAGGAGCAGAGATATTAACTTTTTCAGCCGCCACTAGGGCCTCATCCAGACCACTGTCGTCTTGCTCGTTTTTCTCATCTTCGTCTTGATCCCCGTCATACATGGGATCACTCAACTCATCTTCACTTGCCTCTTCAAGCTCTTCGACCTGTTTTTCTTCAGGCATCTCAACCTTAAAGGCGTCTTCAAGTTCGCCGTCTTTATCAATGGCTTTGGTTATTTTCTCATTGATATCGAGGTGGGAGGCTTGATTGATCTGCTTCGTGACTTCGTCAAGTTCTGTTTCTTTGATGACATCATCAATACTGCTTTGGAACTCCCGCGCCATGGCTTTGGCTTTACCAATCCACTGGCCGACAGTGCGCAGCACTTTAGGCAGGTCTTTTGGACCAATAATGATGATTGCCACCGTTGTAATAATGGCGATTTCTGACCAGCCGATATCAAACATAGGAGCTTCCGAGCATCAAAGCGGATAAAGATAAAAAAAAGAGACAGGCAAAAGAGCTTTAGCTCTTAACTTCTTCATCTTTTTTCTCAGCAGGAGCCTCAGAATCAAGAGCTTTACCGGATTTGTCTTCGGCTTGTTTAGCCGGAGCATCAGGCTCTTCGTTCATACCAGATTTGAAATTTTTAATGCCTTTGGCGACATCACCCATAACACGCGGCAGCTTACCAGCACCAAAGATGATCAACACGATCACCAGCACAAGAACAACTTGCCAAACACCAATCCCCATAGATCTTAACTCCCAAAACAATAATTCTTAAATTCGTGCCGGATAATGGCAGAAACAAACAGCCGCCGCAACGCCCCAAATATCCTTTATTATCGATCCTTCGTATTAGTCGGAAATATAAAAATTTGCGATGGATCAAGCTTTACGCTGAATTTTTCGCCTTCATTTGGCAGAAAACTACTCGTCATTCGTGAGTGAAAATGCCCCCCATCCTTTGCTTTTAAGTGAATAAGACTACTGCGACCCAGCAGCCGGGACGCCATAACCTCAACTTCATCATCACTTTTTTCTTCGACGAGATTTAAAGCCTCGGGGCGAATAAGAACCTTTACCTTTGTATTAATGGCTAAATTTTCGCCCAGCAGGGAGCCAAAGGGGGTTTTTATTCGCCCATCAGAACCGACAAAACTCTCCATTTGGTTGACCTCACCAAAAAAGGTGGCGACGAACTCATCTACCGGACGACAATATAAATCTTCCGGTGCCCCATATTGGACAATCTTCCCGTCACGCATCAGAGCAATTTTATCGGCCATAAACATGGCCTCTTCCGGATCATGGGTGACCATTAACGTCGATACACCGCTTTTCTTAAGCAAATGGAGGGTTTGATCACGG
Organism: uncultured Thalassospiraceae bacterium; assembly: GCA_965368165.1. GTDB lineage: Bacteria > Pseudomonadota > Alphaproteobacteria > Rhodospirillales > JAPHRK01 > JAPHRK01. The sequence continues at coordinate 136,998 of CBDULT010000008.1, forward strand.
ACCTGACTGCGCAAAGTAGAATCCAACCCAGAGAATGGTTCGTCAAGCAAAACCAAATTAGGCCGATTAGCCAAAGCCCTGGCTAAAGCCACCCGTTGTTGTTGCCCGCCTGAAAGCATATGAGGGAAACTATCGCCCCGACTTTCCATCCCAACTTGAGTCAAAACCTCAGTGACCCGCGCATTTTTCTCACCAGTTGCCATGCTGTCTAACCCAAAGGCGACATTATCAGCAATTGAGAGATGGGGAAAAAGAGCATAATCCTGAAAAAGAAATCCGATATCACGATTTTCCGGCGGGAGTGAGTTTACGCCATCCGCCACCATTCGGCCACCAATGCTGATTGTCCCTTGTTGTAAATCCTCAAGGCCTGCCGCTAATCGTAAAGTCGTGGTTTTACCACAACCCGATGGCCCCAACAGACAAACCAACTCCCCTCGCCGAATGGAAAGGTCAAAGTCATCTACCGCGAGATGCTTGTCAAAATAATGAGTTATGGCACTAAGTTTAAGGCCCATGGTGTTTTATTCTTCTCCTGGTCTGGAACGGGCGATGGCAAGGTTTATCAAAACGACTGGTACAATACCAACCAGCACAATGGCAAGGGCGGCACTTGAGGCTTCCGCCAATTGCTCATCCGTTGCCAGTTCAAAGGTGCGCACCGCCAAGGTAGTGAAATTGAACGGTCGCATAATCATCGTCGCTGGTAATTCTTTCATCACATCGACAAAGACCAACACGCCCGCCGTTAAGAGGCTGCCTCGAATGATAGGCAAGTGAACCCTGAACAAGGTTCGCCCAGGTGTCAGACCCAGGGTCCGGGCTGCAGCATCCATACTTGGCGTCACTTTGCCCAAAGCGGCTTCAACCGTATTAAAAGAAACAGAGAGAAAACGAACCAGATAGCCAAAAACGACCGCCGCAATGGTTCCCGTCAGCAGTAACCCAGTCGAGATGCCAAAAACCGACCTCATCCAGGCATCCATTTGATTATCAATCCAGGCAAAGGGGAGCATAATTCCGACCGCTATAACTGTTCCCGGCACGGCATAACCCAGGCTCGCGGCTCTTACCGCTATCCGGTTAAGCCATGTCGGGTGTAAGCGCACCCCATAGGACAGCAACAAAGCAACACAAACAGCGAGGGTTGACGCACTAGCGGCAAGGATAAAACTATTCCAGGCCAAGCCCCAAAACGTGGCGTTCATCCACTCTTCCTGGGTTTCCATCGTCCAGTTAAGAAGAATCGCCGCAGGAAGCAGAAACCCTAAAAATACAGGTAGGAAACAAACTAGAAAAGCGAGCCCCCCTCTTAATCCTTTGAGTTCAAACTTCTTAATTCGCCGATATTTGCTCGTCGTATGATGAAACTTCGCCCGCCCTCGCGAATGACGCTCTAACATAACGAGGGCCGTGATAAAAATCATCAAACAAGCCCCTAACTGAGCTGCGGCAGCAGGCTCTCCCATACCCAGCCAAGTCCGATAGATCCCGGTGGTAAAGGTATCGACAGCGAAGAAATGCACCGTACCAAAATCATTTAGGGTTTCCATCAAGGCGAGAGCCAATCCCGCTGCAATAGCGGGCCTGGCCAAGGGCAGAGCAACCAGACGAAAACTTTGCCAGGGGGTTTTACCCAGAGTTCGGCTAGCTTCTAAAACACACACAGATTGCTCTAAAAAAGCAGCTCGGGCCAGCATATAGACATAAGGATAAAGCACCAGCGACATCATCGTAATCGCCCCACCTAAACTTCGAACAGGTGGAAACCAGTAATCTCGACGGGAGGTCCAGCCAAACAACTCACGCAGTTCTGTTTGGACGGGTCCGGCGAAATCCAACAAGCCAGTATAGGTATAGGCTATTACATAAGCAGGAACAGCTAGGGGGAGTAACAAAGCCCAGTTTAAAATTCGCTCTCCAGGAAAACGGCACATGGTGACAAGCCACGCTGTCCCCGTCCCCATAATTAAGGTCCCCGCCCCAACCCCAAGCATCAACCATAATGAATTGGCCACATATGTGGAGAGCACCGTTTCTGCCATATGAGTCCAGACATCACCAGCAGGGACAAAAACAAAGGCAAGGACAACCAGCACAGGCGTTGCAACCAATAAGGCAATAATGACGGAAGACAGGGACCATCCATTAACGCCTGAGAATTTAAACAGAGAAAACTCTGAGATATTTGAACTTTTAATCATTGGCCTGTGCATTCTGATTAAGGACTTCATCTCCGCCAAAAGATACTGCTTCTATACACTTGCAAACCCGACAATGACAGTCACTTGCAACAACTTTTTCCAAAATACTCGCTATTGGTGTTTCAATAAACACACTCTCCATTGACGTGTTTTTATCTCGCGAATAACATAATCACCTTCTCATTACACAATCAGGAGTTGATATGCCATGATTACCACTAAACCAACATCTACCACAGAAACTATTCTACCTAAGGTTTCTTTTTTAGCAGAAGCCTGCGACCCAATTGGGTTTTGTCATCTTCACCACCATTCCCATTCAATTTAGCGAGGTGAGTTATGCCTAGAGATAATATACAAACCGAATCCTTCCCCGGTATCGCCATAAAAGGCGACCTGTTCTCCCTTAAAAATAAGAAATCAGTAACGCCCGGTTTTATTGCCGATTCCAAAATTGCGGCATTAACACCAGATTTTGCCAAAGAATTAGCCTGGTCTTTCAGGGATGTTTTTGGTCATGGGATGCCCGTCGACCCCTCAAGTTGGGGAGAATATTTACGGTGTTCTTGTTGTGGTGCTCAACGCTCTATTGAAGATCACTATGCTATTGCTGATTATGTTCCCCTCCACGCCCTTGAAAAAGCCCCCCCTGTCCCACAACCCTGCCCGACCCAAGGCTGCAAAGGGAAACTATCGCTTTTCTATCACCAACAGGAGTTAGAACAACAATTACTGTCTCGTTTTAAGACCAAAACATTTTGTTGTTCCCTGGCCTTAAACGCCTCTGAACAGGTTGTTGGTTTTTGTTATGGCTGGGTTGATAGCCTGATAAATATTTGGAAAGAGCACGCCCATCACTTTGGTGTCGATCACCCTTGTGATGAAGACTTTTTGCGTCAGGTAGAGGTTTCCACCAATGGCAGATTAACTGCAGACAGCCAAATATTTTTTACCGCAGAAATAGGTATTAGTGTTCCTTATCGTGACCCAACCCTTGCGAAAGAGCTCAATCGTCTGATGTTCAGCTCTATACCTTCTCATCTGCAAAACCTAACCACGATAAGCCTCTCGCAACCTGACAAAATGGGCTATGTTTTTTTAGAATCTACTGGTCACCAGCCTGCATTCACCGCTGGTGCTGAAAATATGACTCTGATGGTAGGGACGGTTGAGGATAATCTGGAACTTTGGTCCTTGCCCTATGGTTATTATAAAAACCGTCTAAAACCACCTATTGATCGGTGGAAAGCAAGATTAAACGCAAAGAAAGCCGGGGTAGAACAACTGGCACGGGCTTCCTAAAAAAAACTCAAACCACTTATTCCTTCGGCAGCTCATTTTGCTGCCGAAGGAAAGAATGTTGATATTACGTTGGAAAAGGATCAAAAATCATATAGATAAGCAGCTTACTTATACTTGAGCTGGAGACCTCAGTGCCTGAAGATCAAAAAATATATAATGAGAATTTTTTATCTTATGCTTCACGTGTCTCTAAGCAGTCGTCAGAGATCATCGTTCCCCTTATCAAAAAGCTCATCCCCAATGTCGAAAGTGTCGTTGATTTTGGCTGTGCCCAGGGTGTTTGGCTTAAGACTTGGTTGGAGAGTGGCGTTCGTGATATCCAAGGCTTTGATGGAGATTACGTCGACCGCGCTCTGCTCTATATTCCAGAAGAAAAATTTACGGCAACAAATTTAAATGAACCCGTCTCTGGCAGCAGGAAATTTGATCTCGCTTATAGCTTTGAGGTTGGGGAGCACCTTAAGCCTGAACGGGCCGAACAATTTATTGAAAGTATTACTTCATTTTCTGATTTTGCCATTTTTGCAGCATCCCCTCCTGGACAAGGAGGTGAAAACCATATCAATGAACGCCCTTTTGATGATTGGCGCCAAATGTTTTTAAGTCGCGGCTATATTGCCTTTGACTGTATTCGGCCCTTAATTAAAGACTTAGACACAGTTTCCTTCTGGTATCGCTACAATACGATCTTGTACGTAAAAGAGAATAGAATACCTGAATTATCTCCGGAGGTCCTGGACACAAGGATAGCGGATTCAGGAAAAATCCAGGATATTTCCCCCCCTCTCTTTAGGGTGCGAAAACTGATTATTCGGCTTTTGCCATACAGCATTCAAAATATACTAGCCCAAATCAAAGCAAGTTTTCACAATGCTTAACTGGCTCAACTGAGCTATGATATCAGGACTCTAGATCAAAAGTCATACTTGGTACAAGTATACTGACGTAGAATACAGGTCATCGACTTGGGTTACATTTAAGGGTTCCCAGTCTGGCAAGGCGAATGTGTTTGACAGGATAAATGTACCTGGGCGCAAACTTTTCTCGAACAAAGGTGAAAGGTCCGTCATGCTGTGAGGGGCCAGAAAACACACGATCATTTCTGCCTCTTCCAGAGGAGCTTTAATAAAATTACCAAAGCGAATTTGGCTATTTGAATTCCCCTTAAATGTTAGCCACAGCTTAGAGACCAACCAGGGAAGCGGCGATAATTCAAAGCCAATAACACGGCTTTTTGGGCAGTGCTGAGCCAACTGAATCACAAGGTTTCCCCATCCCGACCCTAATTCAAAAATGGTCCCGTTAAAGTCGCGGGGCAACATTTCTAAGGCAGCCCTCGTGGCTTTGCGAGAGGAAGGCATGGGCGGCACACCCACATAAATGGTGGGAAAGAGGACCAGAGCCATTGCCCCTAAAGCAAAAGCCAACGCAATTTGACCGACGAGCATTAAAGAGGTGCAACGCCGTCATCAGGATCAAGCGGCTCTGAAAGCTCTGCCTCTAATTCCTGAACAGCAACTTCTTCAACTTCGTTGCCATCGTTGGAATCAAAAAGCTCACCAGACCCAGACATCTCTCCCCGCGACGTATAAGCATTCAGTGCCGGGCGGGCATCGAGAAGGCCTGCAGCCTTTAAGTCATCTATTCCGGGAAGGTCTTTAATATTGCTAAGACCAAAATGATCTAAAAAGGCATCAGTGGTTCCCCATGCCATGGGGCGTCCAGGAGTTTTGCGGCGACCACGGGGTTTAATCCACCCGGCATCAAACAATACATCCAAAGTGCCCTTACTCAGGCTGACCCCACGAACCTCTTCAATCTCTGCTCTGGTTACCGGCTGGTGATAGGCCATAATTGCCATGGTCTCAATCGCCGCGCGTGAAAGCTTACGGTTAACTTCGGTTTCGACACTCAGCTGACGGGCAAGCTCAGGGTCAGTCCTAAACCCCCATCCCTTCCCGGCTTTGACAAGATTAACGCCGCGCTCTGCATAGTGGTTTTGTAATTCATTCAGCAAGGCACCAACATCCACCCCGTCAGGCAACCGCCCTTCCAGGGATTTCTCGCTGACGAGTTCTTGAGAAGCAAAAAGGATGGCTTCCAGAAGTCTTAAATGTTGAGGGTCAAGATCGCTCATGTCTTTGTCTCATTTTTATCATCAAGAGTGCCACGCAAATAGATTGGACCAAAGGTCCCGCTTTGTCGAAGGACCAATCGCCCTTCTTTGACCATTTCTAAAGCAGCCCCAAAAGTCGCAGCGACTGCCGAACGGGTGAATAAGGGGGTATTTAGCCCTTCCGGCAAGAATGTCTGTAATTCTTCCCAGTCGGGTGTTCGAAGAGAAATAAGTTTACGAAAACGCGCAAGGGCATCATCCACCGAATAAAGGTTCATGGGCTCAATCTCCATAACCTTAGACCCGGCCTTATTTTGAATTGACCCATAGGTTTTTAAAAGTTCCTGTAAGGTCACATCAAAAACTGTCCGGGATGTGCTTTCAATTTCTTCCACTTCACCGCGACGATGGAAATCCATTCCGCGACGAGGCAAGGCCATCAAGGCTGTCCCCGCCTCTTGCATGGCTTCCAGGCGTTGCAATTGGAATTGCAAGGCAGCCGCCATTTCTTCACCCGAAGGTTCCTCTTCCCCTTCGGCAGCGGGAAGCAGCAAACGAGATTTGAGGAAAGCCAGCCACGCCGCCATCACCAGATAGTCGGCAGCCAGTTCAAGGTTGGATTCACGGACAATGGCAATCCAGGCTAAATACTGGTCGGCAAGCTGTAAGATGGAAACATGGATAAGGTCAACTTTTTGGTCACGGGCCAAAGCAAGCAACACATCGACAGGCCCTTCAAAGCCGTCAATATCAACCACCAACTGGGGACCAGTTGATTGTTCCCGCTCATTGGGATCATCTTCTTCAAAGCTATCGCCTAGATCAAGCTCCGGCGTTTTGCCCCCAGTCATTGCTACTCACTACCCCGCTATACCCACCACATAGACGATGGCGTCTAACAAATATAATGTTGGTTGCCAGACTAAAAATCTGAATACATCCAGATTATAACCGATCTTGTCGCCAATCCATGGAAGAATAAACAACATTCCCAAAATAATGAACATTCCCGCCCTTTCCAAGCGAGAAAGAGGTTCGGCAAGGAACCGAGGTAACAGGCCAACAGCAACCCGTCCCCCATCAAGAGGCGGCAGAGGCATCATATTAAAAATACAAAGCACCGCATTGATAATCATCATATTTTTTAGGTTAGCCCCCAGCCATGGGGCGACGCTATCAGGGATGATAGAGCCAAAATGAAACATGCTGGCAGCAAAGATCGCCAGCAACAAATTGGTACCGGGGCCAGCAAGGGCCACTAACACCATATCACGGCGGGGTTGACGCAGATTCCAAAAATTAACCGGAACAGGCTTGGCAAAGCCAAACATCATTTGCCCACCGGAGCCAATGAGCAACATAATTGGTAATAATACAGTCCCAAACAGATCAACATGTTTGAGCGGGTTAAAGGTCACCCGCCCGAGACGCTTTGCCGTATCATCACCAAGCTTCCAGGCCACCCAGCCGTGAGCCGCTTCATGCAGGGTCACCGCCAACAGGACCGGCAAGGCCCATACGGAAATCTTCATGCCAATATCAGCAAAATCACCCATGGTTTAGCAGCTCATTTAAACGGTCCATGGCTTTCTCAGGGAAATCTGATGGCAAGGCCATGGTCCGAAGTTTTTCAGCACGTTTGACACGCTCATGAGCTTGGGGTGTTAAAGGAGATAATCCTTCAGCCGTATCAACCATTTCGGTCATATCTCCATTACAATGAAGGACAAGGTCACAGCCTGCCGCCAAAATTGATCGCGCCTTCTCTTCAAAGCTCCCTTTGAGAGCTTTCATAGAAAGGTCATCGCTAATCAACACGCCGTCAAAACCAATAGACCCACGAATGATATCTTTGATCATATCGGAGGAACTGGTTGCCGGATTATCTTTATCATAAGCGGTAAAAACCACATGGGCGGTCATGGCCCAAGGTGCAGAGGCTAAGGCTCGGAAAGGTTCGAAATCAAACTCTTCGAGTTCCTTTTTGGTTGCATCGACAACAGGCAAAGCTTTATGGCTATCCACCATGGCCCGCCCATGCCCCGGAATATGCTTGATCACAGGTAAGACCCCCCCACTGAGAAACCCTTGGCAAGCGGCATCCCCAAGCAAGGCCGAAAGCTCCGGCGTATCCCCGGCAATACGATCCCCAATGATGGGGTCTGCGCCGGGCTGGGGTAGGTCGAGCACGGGGGCACAATCTACCGTGATCCCCAATTCCCGAAGTTCTTGAGCCAATAGGGCCGCATTGAGATAGGTGGCTTCTGCAGCCAGCTCTTTGTCTTTGCGGGCAATATCAATAAACCGCGCTGCTGCGGGGGCTCTCCGCCAATGGGGAGGCTTTAGACGCGCAACGCGCCCTCCTTCCTGATCAATCAGGACCGGGGCATCATCACGGCCCACGCTGGCCCTTAAAGCTTCAACAAGGGCTTTCACCTGAGGTGGGTTATCGCAATTGCGTTGAAAGAGGATAAAACCAAGAGGGTCAACCTCTTTGAAGAACGCCTGTTCTTCTGAGGTTAACTCTAAACCTGCACAGCCAAAAATAGCGGCAGAAGGTAAGGAAGGATTAGGGCCGGACAACCAAGCACCCTATTTTTTTTGCAGTTAAATCAGCGCAGAGTTTCTTCGCTGTCGCTTCATCAGGCAATGGACCGCCACGAAGACGATAGAAGAGACCTTTGTCGCCGAGATCAGCTTTCATTATAGACATGGTGAGCTTACCAAGTAATTCTGGTTGCTTCTTGCTCAGGCGTTTCCATTCTCCTTCGGCTGCCGCTTCTGAACGAACGGAGGCCAATTGAATTTTATATTTGCCCGTGGGGGTAACGGTCTCCATTGGTTTTGTCGGGGCTGGTTTAGAAACCACAACCTTAGGCTCAGGAGCTTTCGGAATTTCTACAGGCGCAGGTTCCAGCTTCATGGGGGCTGGTTTAGGCTCGACAATTTCTTCGACCTTGACCGGAGGCACAGGAACCGCCTCTTTAACCACAGGCTTGGCTTCTACAACAACGGGAGCGGGTTCTGGCTCAGGCATAGTGACGGGTTTCTCAGGCTCTGGCAGAAGACGCTCAATCAGTGGCTCACCGGGATTGTTTCCAAGGCGTTCATAGACCAACTTATCACGATTAGGAATTTCCATCCCACCAGGGTTTTCAGGCTTCACTTTAATCGGGCCAACTTCCGCCCGGATCACGGGCAATGTTGACTCATCTGCCATTTGATTTGACCCGATAAAGTACCACCAGGCCCCGCCCCCAATAATACCCAACAAAAGAAAGATAAGAACAAAACGTTTGAACTTGCTCGGTCCCGTTTTTTCAGGACGACCAATGCGTTCGAAGCTCATATCATCGAAATCGTCATCTTCAAAGCCATCATCGGCATCAAATTGAGGCTCTTTACGTCCCCTACCCGGCATTTTCATCAGCGCATTTCCTCAACAGGTTCTACCCCAAAGACCTCAAGCCCAGAAGCAATAACCGTTGCCATACCATGCAACAAACCCAGGCGCGCTTCGGTTAATTCTGGATCATCTGCAAACAAGAACCGCAGACTAGCGTCATCTTTGCCTTTATTCCATAGTCCATGGAATTGCGAAGCCAATTCATAAAGATAAAATGCAATGCGGTGAGGTTCATGAGCTTCGGCAGCCCCTTCAACTGTGCGCGGCCAAGAAGCCATTTGTTTGATTAAAGACATCTCTGCGGGATCAGAAAGACGCGCCAAAGACGCGCCCTTAAGGGACAAGCGGTCTTGGTTTAAATCTGGGAATTGTTCTTTGGCATGGCGCATCACCGAATGAGCGCGCGCATGGGCATATTGCACATAAAAGACCGGATTGTCTTTAGACTGCTCCTTTACTTTCGTCAGATCGAAATCAAGCTGGGCATCGTTCTTTCGGGTCAACATGATAAAGCGCACGACGTCTTTACCCACGGCATCAATCACTTCCCGTAAGGTGACAAAGGTCCCGGCCCGTTTTGACATCTTCACAGGCTCACCATTATCAAGCAAGCTCACCATTTGGCAAAGCTTGGCATCAAAAGAGCCTTTTCCTTCGGTCAAAGCTTTGATAGCAGCATCCATGCGTTTGACATAACCGCCATGGTCAGCCCCCCAGACGTCAATCATCTGAGCGTAGCCTCGACGAAACTTGTCTAGGTGATAGGCCATGTCGGTGGCAAAATAGGTCCAAGTGCCATCGGATTTTTTGATGGGACGGTCCACATCATCGCCAAACTCACTGGCTTTGAACAAAGTTTGTTCTCGGGCTTCCCAATCCGCAGGAGGCTCTTTCCCTTTGGGAGGTTCGAGCACCCCTTCATAAATATGGCCGCGACTTTCTAAGAAGGTAAGAACTTCATCCACACCGCCGCGCTCAACCAATTCACGTTCGGAAGAAAAGACATCATGCACCACTCCCATGGCGGCTAAATCTTCTCGGATCAGGTCCATCATGCCATCAATGGCGAAATTGCGCAGGGCGGGAAGCCATTCAGCCTCCGTCACCTTGGCCCATTTGTCGCCATCTTGATCAGCCAATGCTTGGCCGACTGGCTTAAGATAATCACCGGGGTATAGACCTTCTGGCACATCCCCCATGTTCTCCCCGAGAGCTTCCCGGTAACGGTGATGGAGAGAACGCACCAGAACATCAACCTGAGACCCGGCATCGTTAATATAATATTCCTTGGCAACGTCGTAGCCAGCTTTGTCAAGCAAGCGTGCCAGTACATCACCAAACACCGCCCCCCGTCCATGGCCCACATGCATGGGACCCGTGGGGTTGGCAGAAACATATTCTACATTGACCTTGGCGTTACCACCCATGGCAGAGTTGCCATAAGCTGTCCCTGCTTCTAAAACTTCTACAAGGCGATGCCGCCAAAATTCTTCGGTCAGGCGCAGGTTAATGAATCCCGGTCCGGCGATCTCAACAGAGGCAACCCCATCCACGGAATCAAGCTTAGCAGCCAACAAGGCGGCAATATCACGGGGTTTCATTTTAGCTTGCTTCACCAACACCATCGCCGCATTGGTTGCCACATCGCCATGGCTGGCATCCCGAGGCGGTTCGGTGGAAATACGGGTCAGGTCGAGGCCTTCAGGCAATTGACCTTCTCTAATCAACTCTTCAAGTGATAAAATTACTTGGTCGCGTAAGTATTTAAAAAAATTCATGATTCCAATATTCTTTATGATGCTCTCGCTTGAACATCAAATAGTTTTTTATGTTCATCCAGCGCATAACGATCCGTGATACCAGCTATATAATCGACAACCAATCCGGCAGTTACTTCGGAGCCTGGCTCGGCAGCCATATTACGCCATTCGGTTGGCAAACAATTGGGCTCAGCAACAAGCAACTTAAACAGATCACTCACTACACGTCGGGCCTTACTGGTCATACGGTTGAGCTTGTAGTGCCGATACATGTTTTCGAAAAGGAATTTCTTTAAGGCCCGGTCATTTTCCTGCATTTTTTCTGAAAAGGCGACAACGCGTGACGTGTGGGTGCGAATGTCATCCGGGCTCTTCGGGGCAACATCGGCAATACGAGATTTGGTTTCTTCCAGCAGATCAATCACCATCAAACCGATCATACGGCGCACGGCTTCATGGATCAGTCGGGAATTTTCAATATCGGGATATTCTTTTTGCACTTTGGCAAAAACCGGACCAACCAGAGGCACATCTGCTAAGTCGCGCACCCGAAACAAACCGGCTCTCAGCCCATCATCAATATCGTGATTATTGTAAGCCACATCATCTGCCATCGCCGCAACTTGCGCTTCTCCACTGGCAAAGGTTTCAAGCATCAAATCATGACGCTCATTGTAATCCAGAATTGCTTGCGGAACAGGCTTATCTTTATCCTTACGCACATGCGGCCCTAACAAAGGTCCATTATGCTTAACCACCCCTTCCAGGGTTTCCCATGTCAGGTTTAGGCCATCAAAATCGGCATAACGTTTCTCTAAGCTGGTGATGGTCTTTAAGGATTGTGCATTATGGTCAAAGCCGCCCCAAGGCTCCATCTCTTCGTTGAGAGCATCTTCCCCCGCATGGCCGAATGGGGGGTGGCCTAAATCATGAGCCAGGGCCAGACCTTCTGCCAAGTCCTCATTCAAAGCCAGATAGCGACAAACAGAACGGGCAATTTGCGAGACTTCAAGGCTATGGGTTAATCGGGTGCGGAAAAAATCCCCCTCGTGATTAACAAATACCTGGGTTTTGTATTGCAGTCGGCGAAAGGCCGCAGAATGGATAATGCGGTCCCGGTCCCGTTGGAAACAGTTGCGTGTGGCACTTTCCGGCTCATCGAACAAACGCCCCCGTGTCGCTTCTGAACGGCAAGCATAAGATGCTGAATTATGTGACTTAAACATCCTCTTAAGATATCCCCCTCGGCCCTTATAAACAACAAATCTTGTGCCAAAGCTTGGAATTTGGCGAAGAGAGGATTACATATAGGCTAAATTAGGCTAAATTACGCTTAAATAGTTTTTTACACATTCAGGAATTAAAGATGTCTGAAGCCCAAACAGAAACTTCATCACCCCCCCCCGCTCCCGCCCCTGTGCAGGACAAATCTATCGTCACCCTTAGTGAATCTGCTGCCAAGCAAATCACCAAGCTGATGGACACAGAAGGCGACCCCACCATGAAACTTCGCATCGAAGTTATTGGCGGCGGCTGCTCTGGCTTCTCCTACAAGTACAGCCTAGACAATGAGGCCCGCGAAGGGGATTTAAATTTTGAAAGCTTCGGTGTTGAATTTGTCACCGACGATGTCTCACTTGAAATGATCGGCGGATCCATGTTGGATTATGTCGAAGACCTCATGGGTGCCTCCTTCCAAATGACCAACCCCAATGCCGCTTCCTCTTGTGGCTGCGGAACATCCTTCGGGATTTAAAGGCGACAACGGCCTGTAAGGTCACACCTAAGTACTGCCCCATCTCTACAGGCACCCCCCTGCTTAACCAGGGGGTGCCTGTCGTTAAAAGAAGCTTCTTAAAGCCCGCCCTTATCTAAGCCCAGAAGCTTTCTTCCCTTTTTTGAACCTTATCTTTATGATTGTCTTTATCTTCATACAATCAGCCGATTGGCTATTCACCCTAACCGCCTCAGCACTGACGGTCGGAGACTCAACGACACGAACAGTGCAGTTTGGTGGGCTGGGAATATGTTCCGGGTAAGACGGTGCCTGACAGCAAGGGGCCTCTTCCACAATTCGATTGGCCTTTGTAGCACGACATTTGTTCTCTATTTATTTCCAGCAGAAGCACCCTTTGTCGATTTCAGGTAATGCCGTTGAAGGGTTTAAGTCACACGAAGTGTGGGATAAAGACCAAGTCTGCGTATTCGCGGCCGGGTTGATTGAGGATTTCATCCGCTTTTTCATAGCTAATCTCTTCCGCGTTCCCTGTTGCAGAATTAACAAACTGTACGGAATAACTCGCTTCTTTGAAGAAGCTCATTAGTTCTTGGTAATCATCGCCAGAAACCTTCATAGCCCCGGGGGTGACTTCACAGAAGACCACGGGTCGGTCTCTGAGGATCATCTTGGCCCCGCCTTTAATCGCCTTGCCCTCAAAGCCTTGCACATCAATTTTGACCAAACTGACTGGTTTATCGACTTTGTTGCTAGCAAGATAGTGATCGAAGGTATCGATGGGAACCGTGATGCTCTCCCCCACTTGGCGCACGTTGCCTTCGGTAAAGCTATGCCCGCCAGGGTTTGAACTATCAATCACCAGTGCCATTTCTCCTGTTTGATCGGATAAACCCGCTTGAACAGCCGTGACGTTGTTATGTTCCAGCAAGGCGACATTGGATTGCAGCAAAGCAAAGGTGTCATGGTTGGGTTCAAAGGCAATAACCCGCCCCGCAGGCCCCACATACTTTGCCGCGACGAGAGCATAATGGCCAAAGTTGGCTCCGGCATCTATCACCAAGGCATCGGGCTTTAGGTGCTTGATAAAAGCATTGGTTTCTTCTTTCTCCCAATAGCCGCGACGAATAACCGCCCTGGTTAAGGTCCCTTTTTTCGGGTGGGCCATAATCTTGTAATGTTCGGTTTTCATCATGAAGGGCTGGGAAGGCGACAGACCATAAAACAAAACCCGCCATAAGGACGAAAGAACCTTATTTCCGCTCATGCGTTCAGTCGGATAAGCCTTTGCGATAGCTGCAAAAAGTCTGTTTCTCATTGAATAAGGTCCAGGTCGTGCCAAAATCGAAAGAAACCATAGTGCAATGCTTTGGAATGGCAAGTTGTTTTAGATTGAGCAATATTTGCTATATAGTTCATCATAGCTCGTGAAGGAGACCAAATTCTGCCCAAACATAACATCCCTTTAAGCGTTGAGGATCTCTATACCATTGGGATCGGTCCTTCCAGTTCACATACTGTCGGGCCTATGCGGGCTGGCGCACGGTTTTGCCGAGAGCTCTTCGCCCGCCGACTCATCCCCAAAGTGGCCTCAATTGAGGTTGATGTTTACGGTTCCCTCGCCTTAACAGGTAAAGGGCACGGCACCGACAAGGCCCTCATTCTTGGTCTTTCCGGCAAACGGCCTCGCAATATTGATCCCGTGGAGGGGGAAGCTCTGTTTCAAGAAGTTCAAAAAAACGGGCACCTTCTGCTTCATGGAGAAAAACAAGTCGCTTTGGTGGAAGGCAAAAATTTCCATTTTCACATGGATAAATCCCTACCTGAGCATCCCAACGGCGTGAGCTTTCTAGCGATGGGAAAAGCCGGACAAACCCTGCATTCACAAACTTATTTCTCTGTCGGGGGTGGGGCCATCGTGACCAAGGAGGAGCATGATATTGAGCAGACCAAAAGCCACAATATTATGTTGCGTTACCCCTATACCTCATCAGCAGAACTTATCTCAATGGCTGATGGTGCGGGGATTACCATTGCCCAACTGATGTTGGCGAACGAGGAATCCTGGCGCGACCTGGGAGAGACGATGGGGTTTCTGGAACGGGTGCGCAACGCCATGCTCGACTGCATCAAATGTGGATGCGAAAACGAAGGCGTTTTGCCGGGAGGGCTTGGGGTCAAACGTCGGGCACCCGCGATCTACAAAGCATTGCTCGCCCACCCCGAAGCCTCCCTTAAAGACCCCCTCACTGTGCTTGATTGGGTCAACCTTTATGCCATTGCCGTGAATGAAGAAAATGCCGATGGAGGCCGGGTGGTCACCGCCCCCACCAATGGCGCAGCAGGAATTCTTCCGGCGGTGTTGCGCTATTATGAAAAATTTTGCCCCACTGCGGATGACGAAGGGTCCATCGACTTCCTGCTGACCGCCGCTGCCATTGGCACCCTCTATAAAAAGCGCGCTTCCATTTCGGCGGCTGAGGTCGGTTGCCAGGGGGAAGTGGGCGTCGCTTGTTCGATGGCGGCTGCCGCATTGGCTGCCGTGCTTGGCGGCACCAATTCCCAGGTGGAAAACGCCGCAGAGATTGGCATGGAACACAACCTCGGCCTGACCTGCGACCCCATTGGTGGCTTCGTCCAGGTCCCCTGCATCGAGCGCAATGCCATGGGTGCCGCCAAAGCCATCAACGCCGCCCGCATCGCTCTAAGAGGCGACGGCTCTCATCTCGTATCGCTTGACAACGTCATAGAAACCATGCGCCAAACCGGGATGGATATGCGCAAGAAATATAAAGAAACGGCCTTGGGTGGTTTGGCCGTGAATGTGACGGAGTGTTAGGTACAACTCGCAGGGGATGGTTTATAAAGGGCCATTGGTAAGTGAAATAAATTTACCGTCGTTATCTACTCCCGAGACAATCCCTTTTCCTCGCGCACTAGATTGAAAAAGACCTTTTAATTTTTGAGGCTGTCCTAGATATATTATTGTGGGTTTATGTTTTTCTACCATCACAAGAAGCAAAACATAAAACCACATCCTTCCCCGGCACCTCCATTTTCCACCCCCGTTGCTCAGCAATCACCTCAAAGGTTTTTTCCCGATAGAACACCACGTGGGTGGGGTCGTTGCGGTAGTGCCAGGTGGCGAACTTGGAGTCGTCAGCTTGGAAGCAAGTCATGAGGGCGAGGATGCCGCCGGGGCGGAGGAGACTGTTTAACTTGTCGAACTCTTCTGCGGGGTTGTGAAAATGTTCAATGGTTTCGGTGCAGGTGATGAAATCGTAAACTACGTTCAAAGGCATTTTGTCAGAATAGAAAAACGGGTCATAGAGGGCCATAAAGTGACCTTTTTCTCTGAGCATTTCAGCGAGAGCCGGGCCGGGACCACAACCATAATCTAGGCCTTTGCTGCCAGGAGTTAGTTTTTCCAACAAAGGCGCGGTAAGTTTAGAGAGAAACTTACGGTAGCCAGGGTCAGCCACATCATTTTCATGTTGATCATATATGGCCTTTTCCGCCCCCCTTCCCAGTCGGTGGCTCGGGTCGAGGAAAGTAGCTTCACAGGTTTTACACCGCCAATATTCTTGGTCTTTAACTGTCATAAAAGCATGGGGTGAAGAGGTGCGGCAAACCGGGCAGTTGATCATTTTTGCTCTTATCCTCGCCCCATTTATTTTTTACGATTTAAACTTTTACCACCATCCAATAGAGGTTGGCGAGGGGCAACAAGGTGGCTATAGAGCCAAACATCGTCCAGACCTTACCTAACTTCCAATAACGATCCGGTATAGGGCTGCCATCGGCAAAGCTTTTGGCAATACGTGCTTGGCCAATCTGCACAGGAATTAAAATCGCCATCTAGATAATACCTGAGGCAATAAACAGCCCATGCCCCCCCGACGGTAAAAAAATCTGTAAGAGTTACCTGACGTTGGGCGTAGGCAATGGGCCTAGACAATGATTTGCGGATACCGGTCCGGTCTGCCATGGTTTTCCACCAACCCGTCACGATGGCATTCCCAAGTAACAGAATAAATTGAATATAAACGACACATGCCACTTAAAAAGCACTATGAATAATGTATTCTAATCTATATCCTTAAGTTATGAATAAAGAAATTATACATCCAATATATAAAATGTCGCTCTTATTGATTTTGTTTGGGTGGTTAACAACAACATCATCATTTGCCCTCGCCAATGATTAAGTCTTTTGGAAGTAAAAACATTATCTGATTTCGATTTAGTAATTCGTGATATTGACCGAGGTAGGGTGCAAACTGTCGATTAAATAAATACTCATATACCTGTTGTCATTAGGCTGAATCCATCTAAATGTTGATCAGAAATACCCTCTAGAATGATTTACTTGCAGGAAGCTTATGCGGAGGTCAATGAAGATAGGAGATGGTTTTGGATATTGTTACTCTTATGAGGGAGTTTATTACACTTTTTGTGGTTATTGACCCTGTAGGTTCAATTCCTGTATTTCTTTTCGCCGTCAGTGGCGTGCCGAGTAATCTTCACAATAATTTTGCTATTCGAGCAGTGGTAATAGCAGGACTTGTTTTGATTGCATTTTTGCTTGCTGGGCAAATTGTGTTGGAAACACTAGGTCTACGGTTAGGTTCATTTCAGATTGCTGGTGGTATTGTTTTATTTATTTTTGCGTTGACCATGATTTTTGGTGATTCGAAACCAGAAACAGAAATAAATGCAGCAGGGAATGATGCTCTCGCAGGGGCAGTGTTTCCTCTGGCTATGCCGTCAATAGCATCACCTGGTGCAATGCTAGCAATTGTTGTTTTAACAGATAACCATAGTCAGACGGTTGCGGAACAAGCGATAACAGCAGGCCTTCTTATGGTTGTTTTGCTTATTACGTTATTTTTGCTTTTGGGTGCATCACTGATTTATCGTTATATCGGCAAAACTGGTGCAAGTGTCATTAGTCGTGTGATGGGTGTTATGTTAGCATCGATAGCTGTCGATGCTATTTTAGGTGGCTTTGATTCTTTAGGCATATTGAATGTTGAAAGTGAAATGAACTAAGCTGCGATTATTCAAGGGGCTCTCCGCTTTTCCGGGGCCTGTCTCAATGGCGTTGGTGGTGTAGATGATCTTCCTGACCACCTCTGGATAGGCGAAAATGGGATCACTTTATCCCAGTTTCGCCGCCACAATTGGGCGATGGGGGGAGACTTATCGCCCCACTTTTCTTCGAATTCATCGAGCCGCAGAATAGCCATGTTATAACCTCCCTCATCGGAGGTTATAACATGGCTCCTAATACACAATTAATCAGGTAGGCTCATCACACCAGGAGAGCCTCTTCCCTCCTTTATAGGCGCGCCCTAACTTTACTGCGATTAGCTGAGCTGCAAGGTTCTGATTGCGAACGATTACATCAGCAACCACCCTGCCCGCCCATTTCCCATATTGGATATTTTGCAGCACAACCCCGGCGGAGGTTTTTTCAATGACGAACTCCTTTGCCAACAGGGCCATTGCTTTTTCTTCTGGGCATTTGCCTTTCATTTCTGGCGTATTGACCCCGTTAACACGCACCCTGATTTCCATAATCATCCCCAACCAAATCTGTGCCCGCACATCAAGGGTATCGCCATCAACAACGCGCAACACCTCAGCCGGGATGGGACCAGGGACCACATCTTTGGCTAAAGCCGGCGCCATAAAGATCAACAAAAAAAATATAAAACCACGCATAGACGAATACTACTTAATAGTGTTATTTATTAACATCAACACTAACAGATTGCTTTTCCATAATCACCTCAAATATAGTTCCCGTTTTGTTCTTATTCAAGGGCGATGAATTTTATCAAAGAGCAAGCGCCCAGGTAAGCAATTAATGATTAGCTGCTGGGGTGGCTATGGATATGAGGGACTTGGGGGGTATTAACTTCAGATTTACCATGCTGATGTTCTCCAACCTTCACATCAGCGGGAACAACATGCAGATTGCCATGGCGAACACCTCTTTGGGAGGTAACGGTATTGGCGAAGGCTCTCACCTCATTGATCCCCCCCCTAAGAAGAACGGTTTCCATACAATTTTCATGGTCAAGATGCACATGAAGAGTCGAAAGAGCCAGATCATGGTGGTCGTGTTGCGCTTTGGTAAGACGGCGCGCCAGTTCACGTTCTTCGTGGTTATAAACATAAGTTAAACTCGCCACACAGTGGGTCGCCGATTCCTCTTCAATGCGGTCTTGTTCTAACTTTTCACGGAGAAGGTCACGAATGGCCTCAGATCTATTTTCATAACCTTTGCGCTCCATAAAGTGATCAAATTGTGAAGCTAAATCTTCATCCACGGTAATGGTTACTCTTTGCACGGCACATCCTCTTAGATTCAATCATTGACTAGTATGACGAATTATATATTTATCTTACCATACATTTTAGATAGAGAAAGGAAATGCTTTGTTAAGAATTTTTGTATGGGTTGGCTTATTGATAATTAGCTCCTCACTCCCCCTTGCAGCAGCACCATTCAAAGTCGTGACCACGGTTGCGCCGATCACGGATATGGTGGAACAAGTTGGTGGCAAAGCCATTGAAGTAACAGGAGTTATTCCACAAGGGCGCAACTCCCACACCTTTGAGCCCTCCCCCTCACATGCAAAAATCATCAACGAAGCCCAACTGATTATTGCCAATGGCCTTCATCTCGAAATACCTATTCTTAAACTTGCTGAAAAAGTAAAACAACCGAAGACCTCGATCATTCGTTTAGGCAATGCCACCCTGAAGCAACAAGATTGGAAATACGATTTTAGTTTTCCCAAGGCGAAAGGGCATCCCAATCCTCACCTCTGGCCCAATCTATCCTTGGCCCAGCGGTATGTGGATGTGATTACCAAAGCTCTGAGTGCTCAACTACCTGACTTACAAGAGACTTTCAATGCGAACGCAACACGCTACAAGAAAACCCTTGAAAAGTTGGATCATGCCATTGGAAAATGCATGGTAACCATTCTTCCTGACCGCCGAAAGCTGGTGACCTATCACGACAGCTTTGCTTATTATGCGCCGCGATATGGCATGAAAGTTATCGGGGCTATCCAACCTGCTGACTTTGCCCAGCCTAGCCCCAAAGAAGTGGCGAAGATGATTGTTCAGCTACGTCAAGAAAAAGTTCCCGCTATTTTTGGCTCCGAAGTCTTTCCCAGCACGGTCCTGGCACAAATTGCCCGTGAAGCTGGAACCGTTTATGTCGATAAGTTGCGCGACGACAGCTTTCCAGGTAAACTCGGCGACCCAGAGCATTCATTCGTTGGCATGATGGTGCTCAACGCGAAAACCATAACAACAGCCCTAAAAGGCGACCCACATTGTATGGACAAGTTCTCCAATGATTGAGCTGAGAGATGTCACGGCTGGTTATCGGCTTAATCCAGTTTTTGCTCATCTCTCTCTCAAAGCAGTTAAAGGGTCCTTTACAGGTATTGTTGGCCCAACGGGAGCAGGGAAAACCACTCTGCTTCGCGCTATTCTTGGGCTAATCCCAACCACGGCTGGCGATGTCTTAGTCGGTGGTATTCCTCTCGACCAAACCCGTCCTGGCTTGATTGGTTATGTGCCACAAACCGGAACCACAGATAGTTATTTCCCGGCAACAGTTAAGCAGGTTATTCTCATGGGGCTCGCGGGGGCGCGACGCTTAACGCCCTGGGCGGGGGCTCAGGAGAAAAAGAAAGCCGAAGAACTGGCAGAACGATTGGATATAACCTCCTGCCTTAACCACCATATCAGTGATGTTTCCGGTGGGCAGCAGCAACGCGCATACTTGGCCCGCGCCCTTATTGGCGACCCCCGCGTCTTGGTCTTAGACGAACCGACTGCCGGGGTCGATCTCAAAACCCAAAACCACATCCTTCGAATGCTGGCTGAGTTAAACAGTGAGGGGGTGACGGTGATTATGACCACCCATGATCTCAACGCCATTGCGGTCCACCTTCCTCGCGTCATGTGTTTCAACAAAGGAATCAAGGCAGAGGGGCCGCCAGCCGAAGTGTTTACTGACCAGGTGCTTAAAGAAACATTCGGCGAAGAATTGATCGTGCTTAAGCAGGACCAACGAATTTTTATTACCGGGCGCAACCCCATCAGGTTTAGGGAGTAACGCCATGGAATTTCTCCTGGAGCCTCTTCAATTTGAATTTTTCCGCAATGCTCTTTATGCCTCCCTGATGGTCGGGGCCTTATGCGGTTTGATGGGGGTGTTTATTGTCCTCCAAGGCATGAGTTACATCGGTCACGGCTTGTCCCACGCGGCTTTTGGCGGCGCGGTGGCAGGGTATCTACTCAATGTAAACTTTTATGCAGCAGCAGCTGTTGCCGCCGTTATGGCAGCCCTTCTCATCCAGCGCATTAACGATGGCAAACGGGTCCGAGCAGACGCCGCCATTGGTACCGTCACCACCGCCTTTTTTGCCATCGGTGTCGCCTTACTCAGCTCCAAAGGCACATTCGAGAAAAACTTCGAAGCCGCCCTCTTTGGGAACATCCTCGGTATAACTGAACTCGACCTGATTATTGTTGGCGTCGTGACAGTACTTTGCTTCCTGGCTGTCCTTGCCAACTATCGGGGCCTATTCTTTATGAGTTTTGATCTTGAGGCCGCGAGTGTCTTTGGGGTTAAGGTTGGCCGATTGCAATTTTTGGTCATGATCTTGTTGGCCTTGTGTATTATCGTCTCCATGAACATGGTTGGGGCAACCATGATTGCCGCCGCCCTGGTGGTCCCTGCGGCATCCGCCCGCATGCTCACCAACAGCTACAATCGTCTTGTCGTAATTTCGCCTTTGATTGGGGTAACCATGGGGTTTGTCGGACTATTTTCCAGTTACTATCTTGATGCAGCCTCCGGCGCGACTATTGT
The DNA here is from genome assembly GCA_965368165.1 of uncultured Thalassospiraceae bacterium. GTDB lineage: Bacteria > Pseudomonadota > Alphaproteobacteria > Rhodospirillales > JAPHRK01 > JAPHRK01. The sequence continues at coordinate 158,429 of CBDULT010000008.1, forward strand.
TTTAACCGGGGCAATTATTTTTGTTCTGGCCTGGACTTATCGCCTCTACAAAGATCGATATATATCACATGCTCATATTCACTTGCACGATGGCATTGAACACGCTCACCCCCATAGCCACGAGGGTGATCATGCTCACCAACATCAAGAAGGCAACCAACCCCTGGTTCATAGTCACGACGGCATAACTCATGCGCACCCAGATGAGCACAAACACACCTAAGCAAAAATCACCCTAACCCAATCGCTTCATCAATCGATTTAGCATGATTCAGAATGGATTCTATAGTAATTTAGTTTAATAATTTCTTTCCATGCTTTATACTTAGGCATGAC
>CBDULT010000009.1:0-148855 GCA_965368165.1 uncultured Thalassospiraceae bacterium
AAATTGATGGTGGCGGCGGTCACGATACGATCACAGGTTCCGCCGAAGACGATGTTATTCGTGGTGGTACAGGTAACGACAAGCTTGATGGCGGCGAAGGGGATGGCGATACCGTCGTCTTCTCAGGTAATTATGAGGATTACCAAGTAACCGTAAACAATAACGGCAGTATCACAGTTAAAGACCTTGTTTCTAGCGATGGTAATGACGGTACAGATACCATCTCTAACTTTGAAGTCGTTCAGTTTGCGGATGTTTCTTATGGGATTGATGAAGAGGGTAATTTTGTTTCTCTTGATGCAGAAGAAGAAGCCCCTGCTGAAGATGAAACAAGAAGTCTTGACGTAAATGACGGTGAGTCCGTCGATATTGATCTAGAAGAAGATGATGGAGAAGAAAAATACTTCACCCTTGAGCAAGGGCCAGAAGATGGAACCCTTACACTTGATGGGGTGGAACTTGCTGAAGGGGCTATTTTCTCTGAATCAGATCTTGCGAATGGTGATCTTGAATATACTGCTGATGAATTTACCGAACAAAACTCTGAGTGGGATGCAAGTACACCATCCTGGATGGTTAACTCAAACCAAGATAGTCATTCTGTAAACGATGAAAGAGGAACTGAAAAAGAGAGCAATGCCACCCTATTTGGAGGAGGCAATAGCCTCAGCAGTTGGGACGGCATTGGCTTAACTGCCTTTTCACTCAACGATTCATATACCAATTTAGATGGAACTCTTAATCTAGATGGTGGGACTGCCGATATCACCTATAGGAATGGGCGTGGCCTTGGTGTTGATGGCGACCTTGATGGAGGTAATGGCACCCAAGCTTCGTATCAAATCAACCATGTTGCGGAAGATGCTTCAAACGATTCAGCAGGAAAAAGTGAAGCCTTAGCCTTGAACCTTGGGCAAGAAGTTTCATCGGCTCGTGTTGGAATTTCCAGCATGTTTAAAAATGAGAGTGAAGGCGAAAAAGGATTCTGGGAAGCCTTTGATGCGGATGGTAACAGTGTTGGCTCTGGCATTCTTGATACAACCACAGTTGATTATACAAACAGCCATGAAGGCTTTATTGATATCGGTCTGGATGACGTCAGTGATCCTTTCCAACATCTAGTCTTTACCGCCGCGCCTTATAGTGACGATACAACTGTAACAAATGACAGCAGTGACATTACAATTAAATCTGTTGAATTTGATGTGGCTGGTGAAAGTGCTCTTGATGCCAACCTATCTGCTCCAGACGATGCAAGTTCAGTTGATGTTACTTATGAAGGCTCATTGGCTGGTTATGAGAATGTCATGGGCATGTATAAAATTGGTGATGATGGCACCATGTCAGATTTCGAAGTCCTTTGGGATAATGTGAAGGATGAAGTTGCTGACGGTAGCACCACTTCTACTGTAAACCTTGAAGGCGGAGAAGATATTGGCTTCTTCCTTATTGCCAATGAAGGAGATTGGTTCTCGAATGGCAATAACTTCAGTGAAGGTATGAGCTTCACCATGAATGAGGATAATTCCCTTACCTTGGATCAAGGAAATGGCAATACCGTTGATTTCGACTCAAGCAAAGTCTTTACCACCAGTAACGGCGGTTCTGATGATGTGATGGATGTTGCTTCAGGTGTTGATGGGGATGGCAACTTGTGGATTGGCTTCGAAGATCAGGTTAACGGCGATAAAGACTTTAACGACGTTATGATCTCTCTGAACTACAATGTGGACACAGCCGGTGCAGCAGATAATAAAGCAGATCAGTTCGTTGTTTCTGTCGCAGATCAAAACCCATCCTCTGATGGCTATGACTCGCAAGATGATCCTGAGGTAACGTTCAATATCAATATTACCGATATTGCTTAGTCCATAGATTTCAACCTTAAAAAACAAACGCCTCCTGATAGTTCAGGAGGCGTTTTAGTTGGTAATTTAAGAGAAGGGTTAGGTTAAGTATCTTTTGGTGTTTCCCTGTAGTGAGCCCAACGTTCCCGACCATTTCTGTTCTCAAGGACGTTAACCAAAGCAACGACGGCTTTCTTGTCAAACTTGCTTTCTGCTTGCTCCATCAAAATTGCAGCCACCTTATCAAAGGTCATGGCGTCACGATAAGCCCGTGGACTGAGCATACCAACGAAGACATTGGCGACTGAGACGGCTCTGGCTGTTCGCAAGATATCGTTTTCTTTGATGCCCAAAGGTCCAGACCCATCCCAGGATTCCCCGATTTGGCTAACGGTTTCACGTACAGGCCCTTCAAACTCAACCCCTTCGAGAAGTTCTGAGCTGACGATAAAGCTATTGCCGAGAAGGTCTCGTTCTTCATCGGTCAATTTTCCAGCCTTTGTGAGTAGTTCTGGTGGGATAAAGATTTTTCCTAAGTTCATCAGGCTACCCGCAATATCTACGGTTTCTAATTCTACATCGTCCATATCCATTTCTTGACCAATAGCTCTGGCGACTTCAGAAACGCGAGAAGAGTGGTTGGCAGAGTAGGGGTCGCGACGATCAACAACACTGACCAAAGTTCCAATCAACTGCTTCATGCCTTCTTCACGTTTTTCCCGTTCTTTGGTCACTTCGGTCAAATCATGCAGAACCATCAGGGCAGCAGCGGGATGATCTCGGTCGCCATCAATGCGGATATGGAATGAGTTGATAACGCTTTTACCTTCTGGTCCGTCAAATATTTTAACGTGGCTTTCCCGTTCGCCCGTCTCAACAACACGGTTGTTAATCTCCGTATATAGCTTGGCTCTGTCAGGGCCGATCACACTGGATAAGGGCTTGTTTTTAATATCCATAATGTGAATGCCCCAGGCATCGGCAAAGGGACGGTTCGAGAAGGTCACTTGGTTTTTGGGATTAACACAGACCACATGGGTTGGCTGGTTATCCATCATGACCCGGTTGAATTGGATAAGGTTTTCGAAGCGCTCTGCGGAAATACGATATTTTTCAGCAGCTGCAGCTGCGCGAACAGATGTGCCATGACGCCAAACTGCAACCACAGCGATGACCACACCGACAATAACCAAAATAAAGACCACAAGGATTGTTGTCAGGCGGGTGTCTGTTTCAGATAGAGCTTCTTTCTCAGTCACTTTACGGACGAGGACCCAAGGCGTATTGGGGACAGGGCGAGAAGTCACCAGCACCTGATTACCCGTATAGTCGCGCCTAATGCCAAATCCACCTGGATTTTGAAGAGCATAAGCAGCAGCCAAGTCTGGCGTATCAAAAGCGAGGCTCCGTTTAAGAGGTTCGGAATCATCACTCAATGGAGACAGATATTCGACAAGTCCACCTTTTTTACGAACCAGGTAGGTTTCGGAAGTTTTTTCCGTATCACCGGGCTGAATCAGGGTCTCATACAAGGTTTTATCGACAACACGTAAGCCAACTACTGCGCCAATACCTTCAGTTTCATCCCCTTGGATGGCATAGACGGGAAGGGCAAAACCAATGGCTGGTTGTCCGCCGGCACTTTCATACATGTCAATCAGGACAGGGATACCCGTTAAAGCCGTTGCAATGGCTTGTCGAATACTGGGGGTGATGGGGGGCATTCCAGGCGTGGCAACAAGAGGCCGACCTCCGACATCGACAAGAGCAAGACCCGCAAGGCCGAGGCGTTCAACATTAGAATTTACTTCACCAACCGGATCGGGGTTTTTAAAACCGGTACGTTCTGCTGTCGCGACAAGGAGGTTTCTTAGATATCCAGATTCAGCATCTTCCTCATCTATTTCACCTTCTTCCGCAAAGGCGAGTTCTGTCATATAGAGTTGAAGGGAGGCGTTTTCTGATAATTCCCGGATAGAAGAGAAATTGTCTTCAATCCATTCGCTGGCTGCTGCAGTGCGGCTGTCGGCAACAATGCCCATGCGGATCTGCCAAGCCTGTAGGTTTCGGGAGCGTTCTTCCTCAACGAAATTGAAGGCAAAATAAATACCCACAACGGCCACAATGATAAATGTTGCGGCGGAACCAATCACCTTTATGTTTAACCCAGCACTTGATTCTAGCTCAGGTTCACTACGGGCACTTCCGCTTTTTTTATCTTGATCACTCATATCCACTTCCCCAAAAGGCATTCATTCTCAACATGGTACGCGATTGTTTATCAGACTCAAAGAGATTGATATTGTAAATAGGTACTCTTCAAAAAGATTGTTCACGTTTCCTTGAGTTTTATGCGATTTTCTTGATGCTTAACAAAGCCTCAGTTATAATTTAATTAGTAAAAACATGAACTTCTCAAGGTTTTCTGCTATAAAAGAGGAATGATCAGGTTGAAAACGGGAAATAGGATATCAGGATTCCTGAATTCGGGCATAATTGTACTGTTCGCGGTTTTAGTGTGCTTTTCTTATGCGACCGATTCTTATGCCGCGACCAAAAAAACCAAAATTATTTATCCCCCTCTTTTCAATACCAAAGAAAAACGTTCCCGGAACTTTAAACCCTTTAAAAAATGGACGGGGGCCGTGAAACGCTTTTCTAAAGAAACAATGAGCGTGAAAGACGGCAAGTGTAAGGACAAAACATTCAATAAATGTCACTTTGATAAATGGCAAACTTTCCTCAAGACCCTTGAGGGAAAAGATAAAATGACCCAAATAAAAGCGGTGAATAAGTTTATGAATAAAGCCCGCTATATAACCGACCCCAACAACTGGGGTGAAAAGGATTATTGGGCCACTCCGGGACAATTTATGGCTAAATTTGGGGACTGTGAGGATTATGCTATTGCTAAATATATGTCCCTCAAAGAGCTTGGCTTTTCGACTAATGAGATGAGAGTTGTTGCGGTAAAAGACCTTAATCTTAAAGTTGGGCACGCAATTTTAGCTGTATATTTAGACGGGAAAGCCTACATTCTTGATAACCAGATCAAAAAAGTGGCGAAAGCTGACATTATAAAACATTACGTCCCCGTATTCTCAATCAACCAGAAATTCTGGTGGCGACACAAAAAAGGCTAAGAGGGAATGGTCGATAAAGCGAAGAAAACAAATAGCAAAATTGATGGCAAGCCGGCTGAAGAACGGTTGAAAAGCAAACCCGTAGATGGTGTCGAAAAACGCACGGGTATAAGCCGTCGAACATTGGATGATGATAGCTGGCGTGTCAGCCTTGATCGACGGGAAGATTGGGAGCTTAGAAATGCGATTGCTCAGCCTCTGACTGAAGAGGAACGCGACAAGCTAAGAACCCGTCTTGGTAAAGCACGCCTCCTTCCCATAGACCGCCGAATAGGACCACGCGACCTGTTTAAAGAAAGCCAAGAATAGAGCTAATTCTCTTTGTAATTTGATCATTTGCGCAATCTTTGTTCAAAGGATATGATTGTTGTGTCAAATATGATGAAAAAATTGCGGCCTGTATTGGAGGAGAAAATTGGCAGAATCAACGACAGATTCGAAAGGTAAAAAAGTTTACCCATACCCGGTTCGTGGTATCAAGTTTCAATCCCCCTTAGCAAATAAACAGGTAAAAGCGACCGATATTGAAGAGCTTATTGCCAATTTAAAATTTTCGCCATCTGAAGGGCGAATTTGGTTTGATAATCACCCTGTTGCTCTGGTAAGGAGCTCCTCTCTCTCATCACTGCATCGAGAACTTGTTGAAATACTTGGACAATTAGAAGCTGGGCATTTTCTCGCAAAGCTTGGCTATGCCTCAGGAGAACGAGATGCATCCGTCGCTAGAAAGTGGCACCCTGAAAGTAATATCGAGGAGCTTCTGCTTTTTGGTCCCCAATTGCGCTCTGTCCGCGGGATTGTGTCGATGTCTCCGGTTAAACAGGAAATTGACCTGGAAACGGAGCATTTTTACACTGAATCAATATTTACAGGTGATTTCGAGGCAGACACACTCTTAACAAACGATGGGATGGCCAACAGTCCTGTCTGCTGGATGCAGGTTGGTTTTGCTTCTGGGTATGCTACCTCAATTCTCGGGCGTCCGGTGGTCTATAAAGAGGTTGAATGCCGGGCAACAGGAAGCCGCCATTGTCGTATTATCGGTCGCTTGGCTGAAGAGTGGCATGCAGATGAAGTGATTGATGAAGTTAAGTGTTTCCCTCATGGTATATTGAAAGGTCATTCGCCGACCCCAACGGTTTCTCGCAATCTTGATTTTGCCAATGCACCAGAGCCCCCCGCAGAGCCTTTACCGGGGGGCATTATCGGTGTTTCGCCGGCCATTTTGGTAACATGTAATAAAATCAGGAAGGTGGCTCCAACAACTGCAACCACCCTCTTTCTAGGAGAAACAGGCGTTGGCAAGGATGTGCTGGCTAGGGCTTTGCATTTACTCAGCAAACGTGCCGATAAGCCCTTGATCACTTTGAACTGTGGGGCCATCCCCCATAATCTTATTGAGGCAGAACTTTTTGGGGTCGAAAAGGCTGCCTTTACGGGAGCGACTAAATCCAGAGTAGGGCGGTTTGAGCGGGCCCATGAAGGGACCTTGTTCCTCGATGAGGTTGGCACTTTGTCTATGTCGGCTCAGATCAAATTGTTGAGAGCCATCCAGGAAAAGGAAATCGAACGGGTCGGTGATACCGAAACCAGGAAAGTGGATGTTCGAATTATCGCGGCGACCAATGAGAACCTACAAGTAGCGGTGGCCGAAGGGCGTTTTAGAGAAGACTTACTTTATCGTTTGAATGTTTTTCCGATCAATATTCCGCCTTTGCGGGAGCGCGAGGAAGACATTCCCCTTCTAATGCTTCATTTTTTGCGTCGCTATAATGAACGCCATAAAAAAAATATTCCGGGTTTCACTGAATCAGCGGCGAATGCCTTTTACCAATATAGCTTTCCGGGAAACCATCGGGAGTTAGAAAATTTAGTCGAAAGGGCTGTCATTCTAGTTGATGATGATCAACCTATTGACCTTATTCACCTTTTTGGTGTGGAAGGTCTCGTACCTATTCGAGTAGGTCTTCCGAAGCCAAAAGATGAAAACACTGATAATCAGTCTGAAGAACCTCTGTTCGGGGCAATACTTGATGAAATGGTAAGCACAAACATCCCTCTAAAAGAGATTGAACGCCAGTTAATCGATAAGGCTTTAGCTGAAGCTGAGGGTAATTTAGCTAAAGCGGCAAGAATATTAGGAATGACCCGTCCCCAACTTTCTTACCGCCTTAATAAATATGAAGGCGAAGACTCGAAAACGCTCTAACCCTCTGTTTTTGTCGGGAACTTGATTGACGGGTCTTTTCCAGCATCGGAAGTCCAGCGACGATAGAGATCATGTTCAATATCAAACTGATCAAGAGCCTTTCCAACGGACTGGTGGACAATGTCCATGACTGTTTTCGGGCCATGATAAAAAGAGGGCATGGGAGGGAGGATGGTCGCTCCATGATCAGCGGCTTTCATCATGAGTTCCAAATGCCCTTTATGCAACGGTGTTTCCCGAACCATCAGGACCAAACGACGCTTTTCCTTCAAAGTGCAATCGGCAGCTCTGATGACCAGGTTTTCGTTGAATGAATTGGCGATTGCCGAGAGAGTTTTGATGGTGCAAGGCGCAACCACCATACCACGGGTTTTAAAAGAACCGCTTGCGACAGAGGCACCAATATCTTTGTGATTATAGATAACTTCAGCCATCTCCCGTATTTCATCAATATGATATTCGGTCTCAATATGGATATTTCGAACGGCGGAATCACTGAGGATGAGGTGCCGGGGTTGGTTTAAATCCCTCAGGGCCTTTAAAACTTCCACCCCATAGATAACGCCTGTAGCACCGGTAATCGCAACAACAATTGGATGGGTCATAATTTAGTCTCCCCAGAGATATTATAGAAACGTGGTTTTTGTATTAATAATTGATTCTAATCGTATTTTTCACTTACACGCAAATAAAAATAGGGGCTGGCACCTCAATGAGACGACGGGGCCAGCCCCCAGGCAAACCTCAGAGAGGTGCCGAGTGACTATAACGGGTTCCTGGGAGAACGCTCCGTTATAGTAACCATCAGTAGGGAGAGGTCGTCTTGCCTCCCTGCTGATGGTGAGTGTTAAGCAGCATCCTGCCGTTTAACATGGAAACGTTTTGCTTTTAGTTCAAAGCGGGGGAGGGTATCACGCGCCACCAGCACCAGTTTTGGTCTGAACCCAAGCATGGCATAGAGGCGGTCTTTGACATCTTCCATGACCCGGTCTGGGGCATTTTCAACCAGTTCAAGTTCCACATCCATTTCGTCCATGTGGTTAACTGTCGAAACCGTGATGCGGAACTCATCAACCTCATCAAATTGGCGGATAATGTTTTCCACTGCGGCGGGGTAGACGTTGACACCACGAACCGTCACCATATCGTCCGCGCGACCAATAACACCGCCATCAAAGCGCATATGGGTCCGACCGCAGTCGCATTTGTCGATGTTGTGTTTTACAACATCCCCTGTGCGGTAACGAATGACCGGGAAACCCCAGCGTCCGAGATTGGTAATGACCAATTCGCCGCGTTCGCCGGGGTTGACTGGTTCAAGGGTTTCCGGATTCAAGATTTCAGCAATATATTCGCTTTCAATCAAATGAGTACCGCCGGGTTGGACTTCACATTCAAAGGAATGGGCCCCAACTTCAGTTGCCCCCGCATGGTCAAAACACTTCGCATTCCACGTATCTTCAATGCGCTTTTTGGTCGCAGGTATATTTGCCCCTGGTTCGCCAGCGTGAATGGTATTTTTAATTGGAATATCTTTAAGATCGAACCCATTTTCACGGGCAACCTCACCAAGGCGAATGGCATAGGTTGGTGTGCAAGCCAAGGAGGTGGCACCAGACTCTTTCATGAGCTCAAGCCGTTGAAGTGAATCTCTCGCTCCGCCTGGAATCATCATGGCACCAATACGGCGCGCCCCTTCAACGGAAGCCCAAAAACCAACGAATGGTCCAAAGCCAAAGGCAAGGAAAATACGATCATCGGCTGTCACACCGGAACCCGCCAGGACATGAGCCCAGCATTTTCCCCACCAATCCCAACCAGCTTCTGTATCTGGTACTTTCAAAGGCTTACCAGTTGTTCCTGATGTTTGGTGGAAGCGAACATAGTCATTCAAAGGATAGGTAAGGTTCGTTCCATATGGGGCGTTTGCCTCTTGATCAGCAACCAATTCACTTTTCAAAGTGAGGGGAAGTTTAGAGAGATCATCAAGAGATTTAATGTCCTCTGGACGCACGCCTGCCTCTTTCCATTTGTTGGTATAGAACTGGTTTTTACCCCAAAGTTCTTTGGCCATGGCTTGTAATTTTTCAAGCTGTAAAGCGGCTAGTTCGTCGCGAGGTAAAGTCTCTACCTTCTCGTCATAGAATGGCATAACGCCGTCTCCTGTATACGTCTTTATTTCATTAATTAAGTTAAAGTAGACCAAATGGTTTAAACGTTTTAATTTAGACCATTTGATCTATAATTAGACCATATGGTCTATGCGGTTTTCATTTCGTCATAAGCATTTTGTTCGGCTTTGATCAGGTTTTCGCGATCATCACCGGACCATTGGACGAAGAATGGGAGGGGAGCTGCCCCTTCCCAAGATTGATCTCTGGCACCGATGACATCGACTTCCCAAATTTCAATCCCCATGGGAACCGCATCTAAATCTGCTTTGATAGATTTAGCGGTGCCTTTGATCAGAAAGACCAGGTTATCTGGACCAACCACTTGAATGGCAACTTTGTTATCTCTTTGCAAATTACCAAGCGTTTTACTGCCATGGTCAGCACCGAAGCGCAGGGTTTTGGCATCTTTTGCGACAACCCATGTAAATGAATCAGTTGGATAGCCATCCTTCCCGACCGTCAAAGCAAGGCCCATGGCCCCCGCTTTAAGATAAGAAACAACCTGATTTGGCATTTCTGGCAAAATGGGGTGGAGGGATGTTGTTGTAATTGCACTCATAATATTCTCCTAATTAATCTAAATTTCTAAGCGGACCTGAACTACATCCCCATCCTTGACCTTTAGGGCCTCCCGGACAGCCATGGGAGCGAGTATTTCAAATTTATCAGTGGGATAGTCACTTACCTCAGGGAAAATAACGGCCCCACGAATATTCTTTCCCAGATCAACGGCGAAGCATTTTGCCCCACAAAAACCAAAGGGAGGGGTTATTTCTATTCCAGGGAGACTCATCAAATTCTTCCGTAAATCCAGCCACTCATTACTTTCAACGGAAAGATTAAAGGTGCCCGGAAAAGGGGCGTAACCTAGTTTGGATTTGAATTCTTCCCGGACCCAATCTAGTTGTGTGAAAATGGACCCTTCACCTAACCCTGTGCAGACAATTCCTTCAATATTTTGAGTAGCTAAGGTCATGAGCTGCTCACTTTTTTGAGGATTTCTTTAGCCTTTTGGACAGCTTCGGATGGAAAAGCTATTTTAGGGTTGGTGGTTTGCTCCCCACGGGTGGCATCAAAACCAACATTTGAATTATTACCGTCTGGGTCAGCAGAAGGGTCAATCACATAGCCTTCCATGTCTTCGAGGATTACGGTGTCGCGTCCTGGCTGGTATCTTGTCGCCATGGCCCAGGAAACCTCACGGGCATTCCGAATATCCACATCATCATCAACCACCGTCACGATCTTCAATCGACGGTCCAGGGCAAGGGCAAGATGGATAACCCGCCTGATATCAGGGCCCGTAAGCCCATTGACTGAGATAACGGCTGTAAAGGCGCAGGTGCCAGTTACCAGTTCAAGATCGCAAACCCCGTGGGTTTGAGCTTGGAGTTGCCCTAAAAGCTCGGTACCTGCCGCCAGGGAGAGGAGGTTGTCCACATCCGTCGTCCAAGGGCAGAGCGCGCTATAGATAAAATCTTTGCGATGGAGGATCGCCGTTACTTCAAAAACAGGGCTGTTGCCTGAGAAATAGTAGCCGGTATTTTCCCCAAAGGGGCCTTCATCCATGCGTTCCCCAGGAAGAACCTTGCCTTCAATAACCACTTCGGCACAGGCCGGAATGTCCATATCAATGGTTTCACCAGTGGTGAGCTGAACCGGGCTGCCGCGCAAACCACCCGCTATTTCAACCTTATCAGGCCCGGTGGGGCCGACTTTGACGACAGAGGCGATCAGGGTTGCCGGATCAACACCAAGGGCAACAGCGACCTCTAAGGGTTGACCAGCGGCTTCTGCTTCAGCCAGGTAAAGGGATAAGGGGGGATTGGCTAAGAATATACCTAATTTATTACCGCCATGAAACATCATGCGGTGAATACCCATAGCCCGACGCCCGGTTTTTGGGTCTTTAGCAAAGACAACCCCGCTTGTGATATAGGGGGCGGCATCGTTTTCATAATGGGTCAGGATCGGCAGGATAGAGAGGATATCTTTCGGGGCTTTGTGTACCACCTGTTTAACCGGAGCTGGACCGCCACATTGGACTGGCTCAACGGCGTTTTCCTTTGCATTTAGATAGGTTTGATTGAGGTCTTCTTCGGTTGTTCCCAAAGCGCGGGCCATACGTTGACGGCTCGACAGCAAGTTGCCAACCACCCGCGCGTCCGGGTAACCTTCGATATTTTCAAAGAGCACGGCCTCTCCACTAGACTGGGTTTCACTCAACAAAGCGGCAATTTCAAAGCGCGGATCAACAGCATCCGACACCTTTAAAAGGTCGCCATCACATTTGTTAAGGAAATTTCTGAGGTCGTTTTGCACTTAATTATACTCTTTGAAAATATGAAATTAAGGAACCCGGCGAGGCTTTCACCTCGCCGGAGTTCGTTTCACTTAGAGGTATTTGTCAGGAAAACGTTGGATTTCGCTGAGCACGTTGATGGAGAACTCTTTAGGAGCGAGTTGCCCACGTCCGTAACGGACCTGAAGGTGATCAGTAAATTCACTTGTATCGTCGGAAACCTTACAGTTAACTCGCTTGTAGGTATATTTGTCCTTACCATCATTTAAAGTACGGATCGACAATTGTAGTTCGTCTTCACTGGCAAGTTCAGCCAGGTCAGATACGAATACTTCCCATTTATTACTCATATTACTTTCTCCTTATTTCTCTGCTTCGAAGCCGTAGTTTTCCCAATTTTCAAGGACTTTATCTTTAATTCCTTGAGGGTAAACTTGATCGAAAGATACCAAAGTGGGGACTTCGTTAATCGGATCCCAATCAACGGGCCATAGACAATCAAAGACAACCTTTGAGCCCATTGACCATTTCCGCTCATGCGGGCTGGCACATGGATAGAGAGGGGTGCCGACAGTGTTGTCATAAACATGGATGTCACGAACCGGATTAACCCGTGTACAGAAGGCGTGATAGACTTGATCCCAGTTGTAAATATCAATGGTATCATCAACCACCATTACCATATGGAACCATGGGCCAAGCTTACTACCGAAAGCCAACTGAGCAATTTGGGTGGCGATACCAGCGTAGGTTGGTTTCACGCCCACAATCATCATGTGGTGGGTAGAACGAGGGTGCATGTAAACGCCCGTGATCGGAATACCTTGGCTACGTAGTAGTTTTTCGAGCTCAAGACCAAGAGAGAAGGAACGTAAGAGCTGACCTTCATCCTGTGGAACGCCCATGTTGGAAATAGTCATGGTGGCGTTGTTACGGTAGGTGATGCAGTTTACCCGGAAGGTAACGCGGAAATCACGAGGAGAGGTACGATATCCGGTATATTCACCGAATGGACCTTCTTCAACTTGCACATCAGGAACGATTTCACCTTCGAGGATCATTTCTGCGTTGGCAGGTACTTCCAAATCATTGGTTTCACATTTTACCAATTCAACTGGTTTACCAGCCAGCATACCTGTAAGTTCAGGCTCTGGAATAGGCGAGGGGGCGCAAGCAGCCATAGCAGCCAAGGGAGACAGGCCAATAGCAGTTGCAAATGGCATGGCTTCGCCACGTGGCAGATAGTACCCAGAAAGGGTTTTACCAAGATCAGAGAAGGGGAATACAGCTCCAGACATGGTGCGACCGTCATACATCATTTGGCGATACATACCCCAGTTTACGTCACCGCGTTCTGGATGTTTGGTGATAACAGCGTGCCAAGTCCCGACATAACGACCACCGTCGCCTTCGTGAACCAGAGGAACAGGCAATTTGCACAGGTCCACATCATCGCCCATCAGGATATTTTCCTTACAAGGGGCGTTAGCTTTATCGATGGTAACAGGCTCGATTGGTTCACTATTGGTCCGAGCCAAGTATTCTTTAGAAATTTCAGGGAGGGAGGTTTCTGGGTCCATCCCTAAGGAGATTGCCATCCGCCGATATGTTGCCAAAGGGGCACCCATAAAGCTAAAGCCGGGGTAATCCTTAATTTTGGTCATATAAGGTGAGGGAGCTTCGAGTTCGCAACAGCGGCGAACAATCGCTCCGGCTTCATTATCCCAATCAACCTCTTGGTCAATCTGAACGCAGTCGCCGGTTTTTTTCAAAGCTTCAATGAATTCTCGGTTGCTGGCAGGTGCTTGATAGTCCCTGACAACGTGACTCTTCTCTTGATTATCCACTTTCTTATCCTTTCGTAGTAATCGATTTAAACTTTTTCGAGCAGTTTTTCCCACTTGCCCTGGGCTTTAAGAATGAGTTCGGCGACTTCGCGTACAGCCCCGTAGCCACCCCGTTTTTTGGTGACATAACAGGCCGCAGCAAGAACTTCATCGACCGCATCAGCAACAGCAACGGGCATACCCACCACCTTCATCATGCTGAGATCGACAAGATCATCCCCCACATAGCAAACCTCATCATCTGAGATTCCCATGTCGTCTTTGATTTCCTGGAAGGGGATCAGTTTCTTCTTCGCCCCTTCGTAGAATTTAGCGACCTTTAGTTCTTCAGCCCGGTGCCTTACAGCCCCGGATTTTTTTGAAGTGATAATGGCAACTGGAATTCCGAGCATTTGCAGCGCAACCACGCCCATGCCGTCTTTGATGTCGAAGTTACGGGTTTCAACGCCGTTATCGTCAATGACGATCCGTCCGTCGCTCATCACCCCATCCACATCGAGGATTACCAGCTTAATTTTTTTAGCTTGTTCCATAATCTGATCCTCTTTCCCTTAGTCGATGCCGTATTCAGACCAACGAGACATCACTTTTTCCATGGTGTCTTCATCGAGAGCGATCGGCACAGGTTTCTCTTTCCACTCAAAGGGAATGGTGGCATCCATGAGGATACGAGAAGTGATGAGTTTGCTTTGATCAGGGTCGAGGGCAGGGTCAAGCGGGGTCGAACGTCCCCGGTCAATCATTTGAGTACCGCGTTTTGGATCATAACGACAAGACAGGGCCCAAAAGACACGCTGGGTGTCATCGGCGTCAATATCGTCATCAACCACAATCACCCCTTTAATGCCATAACTCCCTGTAATTGTAGAGATAACTGCATTAGCGACCTGGTTTGAGTGTCCGGGGTACATGGTTTTGACTGAAACCACAGCCCAAAAACGGCCTGCTGATTCAGGCATCACGTTAACGGTTTTAATGCCGGGAATACCCATCTTGGCCAAATCGCTCCACAGCATGGCGGTACGGGTGAATGAAAGCAGCATGTGAACATCAGTTACCGGACGACCAACTGAGGTTGCCCATAGGATGGGTTTGTCACGGTGCAAAATTTGCTTCACTTCCAGGCAAGGCTTCTTGATCTCTTTGTAGAGTTCGTCGGTGTAATAACCCGTGTACTCGCCAAATGGACCTTCAGGCTGGAAGTTGTTGGGGTCAATTTCACCCTCAAGAACGATTTCAGCAGCGGCAGGGATTGGAAGGCCTGTCATAGGGGCCAGCATGTACTCAGAAGGGGCACCACGGACCGAACCAATGATATCATATTGGCTTTGAGCACCTTCATGCTGCAGAGCCCCCGCCATCATCATCAGAGGATCACAACCAATCACAGCCGCACAGGGCATTTTTTTGCCCATGGCTTTGTATTTGTTCATAATCCGCTCACCGCGCTTTCCGGGGAGAATTTGAACGCCACAGCGTTTGTTATCCAGCATTTGCATGCGATAGGTGCCGAGGTTGATCTTGCCCGTTTCGGGGTCTTTGATCACCAAGAAGGTCGCGGTACCAATATAGCGTCCGCCATCTTTGGGGAAGAACTTTGGAACTGGGAAGATGTTGAGATCAACATCATCTCCGGTAACAACATTTTCCAGAATTGGACCGTCTTTAACTTCTTTTGCTGGGATCAGTTCATCAATGGTTTTTTCCATCCATTCCTGAGCTGATTCACAAAGAGAATTCCCGGGGTCCATGTTCATAGAGAGAGCCAGACGGCCTGGGGTAGCAAAAGCACCCGTAAAGACAGGGGAGTCATAACCTTTGATGTTTTCAAAGAGCAGGCCGGGACCTTTTTTCTCTTCGGTGACCTTAGAGATATGGGAAAGTTCCAGGTCCCAATCGACCTCAGCTTTAACTTTCTTCAGTTCCCCAATCTCTTCACATCTATTGATAAAGTCTCTTAAATCCATAACTGTCTACCTCTTCTGTTTATTCAATTTCTATTAATTCAAAATCAATCAGGCGTTAGCTCAATGCGTCAACACACTCTAAAACTTCAAACCCGGCATCTTTTAAGGAGGTGCAAATACAGGGGACGTCTTGGGCATGAAAGCGTACAATCAGCTTTCGCTTGCCCCCCACATTCTCCCGCATATTTCTGTCACCAGTGTTCTCACCAATAGGATAGATGGCATGCACCTCGCCGCCGTTTGCCTCGACAATATCGGAAACTTTGCCAATAACGCCGGGAGCGATAATCATGGGTGCCAGGGTGACACCACTGCGTTTTTCCCAAGCACCAAGGAAGTGGGCAGCAAGATTAAAAATCTCATTTGCGGAGATAACGCCGACCACCTTGTCATCTTTTAAGACAGGGAATTGCCCGACCCCAATATCACGACCTTTTTCGAGGCACTCTTCCATTGTGTCGTCTGCATCCAAGGTAGCAGGGTTGCGAACCATGATATCTTTTACTTTAAGATGTTCATTGTAGTAGTTGAATTCATTGACATCTAAGGTCATGGCGACAAAGTGAGCCGCCCGAAGACAACTGGCTCTGGTAATCATTCCCCGCAGCCTGTCTCCATCAACAACAGGCAGAGCATGGAGGTTTTTTTCTGTAATGATGCGTTTGGCCTCAGAGACCAGTATATCGCTGGTGATGGTTTGAGGGTTGGATTGCATCCAGTTTTGTACTTTCATTCTATCTACTCCCCATCAAAGCTTTTTGCCGGTCATCATGGACTTCAGGATATGATCCATCGCCGTGCTGCCAGGCTTGCTGATTGGTTCGACTTTCTTTTCAGCCCAAACGGTTTCTGGGCGGGCTTGCAAAATGAAGATGTTGCCACCCTCAGGCATGTCTTTATCAATGGCCCACTCAATATCCATGGGACGGCCATAGTGCTTTTCAATCAGCTTGCCCATACGGGCCAATTCGATCAGTTCTTCATCAACAACCGATTGAATTTTACGGCGTTCTTCAGGAACTTTAGATTTTTTGGATTTCTGTTTCACATGATCGACGGTATAGAGCATCTCTTTGTCAGAGATTGTCCGCTTAATCACTTCCATGGATATCTTATTGACCAGGAATTGATCTGGGGTCACTTCACCAGAAACCACTGATTCCCCAAAGCCCCAATTTGAATCGATGACAATGCTGGATCGGTCACCATTGGACGGGTTGAGGGTGAACATAACGCCTGCGGTAAAGGAGTTCGCCATCTTTTGAACGCCAACGCAGAGACCGACATCTTTATGGTCAAAGCCCATTTTCATGCGGTAACCAATGGCACGTCCGGTAAAGAGGCTTGAAATGCACTCTCTCGTCCGGGCCAGGACATCGTCCACACCCCGTACCCATAAGAAAGTATCTTGCTGTCCGGCAAAGCTGGCGTCTGGTAAATCCTCAGCGGTGGCACTGGAACGCACGGCGACAGGGGCTGCTGGGAGATAGCTATTAATTGATAATTTACGGTAAAATTCGGCAACTTGGTCTTCTAGTTCTATAGAAAACGGTGTTTTCTCAATTTCAGCTCTAAGGATTTCGCTGGCTTTTTCTAGCGAGGCAATATCAGATTGCTTAATTCCTTTGAGAATATCATCGACCTGGGAGAGAACTTTGTTCCCTTCCATGAAATGGCGGTAGGCTGCCGCAGTGATGGCAAAACCTGGGGGAACGCGAATTCCGGCATTGATCAATTCACCAAGGGAGGCGCATTTTCCGCCAACTTCCTCGACCATGTCGTTTTTGCAGTTCTCGAACCAAGTTACTAGTGGCTGTGTTCCACTCATCTTCTTTCTCTCTTCTTTCGAATTTAAGATCACAACCGCCGGCCAGTATTAACCGGCGGTTGCTTAGACATTGGGACAAGCTAGACGATATTAATTTCGCCAGTTGTGCCGTCGACTTCGATCATTTGACCTGTTTGAATGATCTTGGTTGCGTGACCTGTCCCCACTACAGCCGGCATGCCATATTCACGGCATACAATTGCAGCGTGGCTCATCACACCACCAACATCGGTGACACAGGCACCAATTTTACTAAAGACAGGGGCCCAAGAAGGGGAGGTAGTTGGTGCAACAAGAATTTCGCCTTCTTGCAAATCTGCCACTTCAGCGACTGTACGACAGACACGGGCTTTACCAGTTGCCTTACCTGGGCTTCCGGCAAATCCTGTGAAGGACTTGATGCTGGTCGGGTCATCATTATCCGCAAGATCAGCCCAAGAGTTGAGTGAATCGTTGGTAACACCCCACAGCACGATGGCAAATGGATCTTGGATGACATCAGGTTTGGTGCCGATAGCGGGTGGTGGGCTCCAAGCTTTGAACTTCTCCATCACGCCTTTGCGCCATTTAATCTCACGAGGCCAGGTTTTTTGACCGCGAGGTTTAACACCTGTTGCCCAAGCTGTGACCATATCCCACATCGCGTCTTTAACTTCGCCGCGTTTGAGATACCAGATATCTTCAACATCTTCGAAAATACCGTGTTCGGTCATAATAGTGCTGACTTCACGAACTTTGTTCCAGAATACGGAGTGGAACCAATGTTCAACGTAGAACAGGTGGTTTTCAACGTAAGGGAACACAAGTTTGGCAGTGCCGAGAAGCTGATCGAATGTGGCACGATCTTCATCAGTCGTGATCAAAGCGCGATATTCAGCGGTGATTTCATCACGTTTTTTCTGAACTTCAGCTAATGGACGGTCAATGTTATCGCCTTTTTGAAGTTTGGCGACGTAATCACCGATAGAGCCAATTGGAATGCTTAGATCATCATTCCATGACTTATCGTGGTGGTACCAACCTGTGCCTGTGGAGACGTTAAACCATGGGTGACGGGCTTCTTCAAAAGCAGCCAACCACTTAGCGCCACCATTGGCATTACCCAGAGCAGAACGCAGGGTATCGGGGTCTTTATTTGCCTTAACTTGTTCGGCAACACCCAACTCAATAGCCAGTTTAGCCAGTTTTTTCAGCTCTTCATCAGGACGATACATGATGACATCGATACCCGAAATCATTTGGGTAACGCGTTGAGCTGGAATGTCTGGGAACATGTTCTGAGCGAAATCCATGAAGGTCACATAAGAAGCGTAACCTAAGTTCAGGAATTCGAAATGGTACTGCCAGCATTGAATGCCAAGATCAATGAGCTTGTCATAGGCTTGCAGGAGATGGAAACCAGAAGATTCACCAACACCTTCAGTGACATTAGACATCTCTTCCAATTCGGGGAGTTCTGGAATCTTGAGGTCTTCAAGCTCCCCAATGATGCCTTTCATCTTTACTTCCCATTTGGCTTCCAGGTCGTTCCAGTTTTCATAGTAATAACCGGCCCGTGCCATGAAGTGCTCAACGCGAGCACCGATTTCTTCCGGGTCTTTTACGGGAACTGTCGCAATGTAAGGATAGCCATTGATATTACGGTGATCGATACCGTTCACAGGGGGAAGTGAGAAGACCCGTGTGTTGTTTTGAGAAAGAGCCAAGAACCAGGCTTCGTCCCAAATAAAATCAAATGGATAAATTGGCTCTGGATAATGCAAGCCATCATAAAACCAAAATGCGTCTTTTTCGTATTGGTGACGTTCCGGGTCGTCGTCTTCTTCTACAAATTGGTATTGGTACGGATACATCCGTTCCCAACCTTCTGTACCCGGAATTTTTTCCACATCATGTGGACTTGGAAACTTCGAACTCATGTTTTATTCCTCCATGTTAACACATTATTGTTGCCGAGTTTTCCCGGTCATCTTTTTGTGTTTGCACCTAACGTTAGAACGTTGCTAACGCAGGTTTTATGGCTTCCCTCTTGTCGATACTTAATCTCGGCACGACATCAAAGGATTACCTAGAAGGTGATTCCCATATCAATAAAAATCCCGCCTTCCCCTTAGTCTTCGACGAAGTTGAAACATTCAATGAAAGCTTCACTTCGTTTCTTGTGCCTAGGTTAGTAGCAAGGGGCGGGCCAACTTTTGTTTCAGCCTGTGGAAAAACTTTGTTTTGTTGAAAATAATAGGTTTATTTTTTTGCTTATTGTACGAATATAGTTGCTTATGAAACTGTTTAGACCAGAACCAAAATACAGAGAAAAAATATTTAGGTACTAAAATACGTTTATTGAGTTCTGCTAATGTTATTATTTTCATACATCTGAGCGTTTGCTGATAATGAAAGTGATAATTTAATCATGTTTAAGCATTGAATAACCGTTAAAAACAATCAGGGGTAGATGCGTTGATATTCAACAAGTCCGTTTTGTATGCTATTCAGTAAATATTTAATCATTTTCCTAGTTTTTCCTCTGTGTCGCATTAATATGTGCAAAATTAATCAATTCGCATAAATTGTTAGACATTACGGATAGGGCTAGGAGAGAGCATTGGACCATTCAGATATAAAATCACCGGAAGCTAATACCTACCGTTATACCTGGGCACCTGGGACTAAAGTTCTTGTTCCGACCGATGAACCCCATGGGGATGATAGTCCTGATATTGATGATTTGACCAATAGCTTGCGCTTTTCTCCCAATGAAGGGCGTATTTGGTTTGAAAATGATCGTATGGCCTTGCTCCACCTTTCGACCTTCGGCTCCATTCGCCAATCTCTTATCGAAAAGCTCGGGGTGAAACATACCAGAGGTTTGTTAACGCGTATGGGGTATGGCGGCGGGGTAAAGGATGCGGCTGTGGCTCGTAAACTCCGGCCCAATAGTTCTTTTCGGGATGCCTTCTTAGTTGGACCCCAACTTCATAACCTTCATGGTATGGTCTCAGTGCAGCCGATCCGGCTGGAAGGGGATACAGAAACCGGGTTCTTTTACGGTGAATGGATTTGGACTTGGTGTTGTGATGCGGAAAGCCATCTAGATGTTATCGGACCTTCTGACAAACCTGTCTGTTGGATGCAACTTGGGTATGCCTCAGGCTATACCAGTGCTTTTGTGGGGGGGAGGGTGATTTATCGTGAAGTGGAGTGCCGTGCAAAAGGCGACCCCCATTGTCGGATTATCGGCAAAAATATTGAGGCCTGGGCCCCTGAAGAGATTGAGGAAGAACTCCAGGCTCTCCAGCCGGAAGAATTTGCCAATCGCCCTTTCTTTAGAAAGCGTATGCGGTCAAAAGATACCTCGACAATCATCGAAAGCAACGAAGCGATGGTCGATGTGGTTGGGGCCTCCCAAGGGTTTGTTTCCACATGTCATATGCTGCAAAAGGTCGCTAAGACCTCGGCAACAGTCCTTTTTTTAGGGGAAACCGGAGTTGGCAAAGGGGTTTTTGCGCGAACTCTTCATCAGATTAGTGAGAGGGCCGACCAGCCTTTTATCTCTCTTAACTGTGCGGCTATTCCAGAAGATTTAATTGAGGCTGAACTTTTTGGGGTAGAGAAGGGGGCCTATACCGATGCCAGCCAGTCGAGGGCAGGGCGTTTTGAGCGGGCCAATGGGGGGACTTTGTTCCTCGATGAGGTGGGAACTTTAACGCCGACAGCTCAAGTGAAGCTTTTGCGCGCCTTGCAAGAGCGGGAAGTGGAGCGTGTCGGGGGCACCACAACAATTTCAGTCGATGTGCGCATCATTGCCGCAACCAATATTGATCTGAGTGAAGCCGTAAAAGCCGGAACCTTCCGAGAAGATTTGCTGTTCCGCCTCAACGTCTTCCCCATAAATATCCCGCCCTTAAGAGAACGACGTGAGGATATCCCTTTGTTAATGGAGTATTTTCTCCATCAATATGCCCAAGATCATGGAAGAGAGGTCAATGGTTTCACCAATGTGGCCATTGATGCTCTATATCAATATGACTATCCAGGAAATATCCGTGAGCTCGAAAATCTTATCGAACGGGCTATTATTATGGTGGAAGATGAAAGCCCCATTGATGTCGATCACCTTTTTGTCGATGAAGATGTGCTGGACTCCGTCCTTCTTAAGCTTGATCCCACAGGCGCCTTAAATAAAAGGCAATCTGGGAATCAAGAGAGTAGCCTCCTTGAAAACCTGATCGAGAAACGAACGCCCTACGAAAGCCTAGAGCAGGGGGTCATTGCTGAAGCCGTGAAACGCTCAAACGGAAATATTGCCAAAGCCGCAAGGATGCTAGGCCTAAAACGCTCCCAAGTGGCTTATCGGATGAAGTAGGGGAGGTTGAAGAGAGGCTCAGGACCGATGCTTTGCCTCATCGTCGGTCAGACCTATAGGTCCTCTCCGAACGAGGGTTGGTCTCAAAACCTAGCTATCTGATATAAAAAAAGGCCCCCGCTTGGGAGGCCGTTTTTTATGGCGGAGAGACAGGGATTCGAACCCTGGAAGGACTTGCACCCTTGCCGGTTTTCAAGACCGGTGCATTCAACCGCTCTGCCATCTCTCCATAACCATAGATGCAAAACATATCAGTTGAGCGAGACGGTTCTAGCCTAAGGGAGATTGCACGTCTAGTCCTACATTGCTTTCAAAGGCAAAAAAGTTTCTTTCTCTATCTATACGGCAAGTATTGAAGTTAGGAGAGGGGTGTGGCACAACATATAGGGTTTTTATCAGGGTTGTTAAAGAGAGGATGGGGTTTTTGTCTATTTCGAAATGGGCTTTAGCGGGTTTAGGCACTTTATTTTTGATCAATGGAAGCGGTGAAGTTGCTGCTGAGGATCAAAATTTTTCCAAATGGAAAGATGAATTGCGCGTTGAGGCTCTAGAAAAGGGAATCGATGCGTCAATTTACGATGCTGCCATGAAAGACGTCACGCCGATTAAAAGGGTGATCGAACTTGATAAAGGTCAGCCTGAAACAACCATGACCTTCCAAAAGTATCAAAAGCTGATTGTTTCTGATACGCGGATTAAAAAAGCCCGGCAAAAATATAATGAAAATCGGCAAGTCCTCGAAGAGGTCGGTAAAAAGATTGGCGTTCAGCCTCGGTTTATCGTTGCCCTCTGGGGGATTGAAACAAACTTTGGGGGCGGTATCGGAGGGTTCATGGTGGTTGATGCCTTAGCAACCCTAGCCTATCCGAATGCCTATGGTGATTGGCGGAGCGCAAAGTCAATCAAAAGCAGAAGTGCCTATTTTCGCAAAGAGTTATTGAATGCTTTTCAGATTTTAAATGAAGGACATATTGCTGTTAAAGACATGAAAGGCTCTTGGGCCGGGGCGATGGGACAATGTCAATTTATGCCCTCATCCTTCCTAAATTTTGCGGTTGATTATGATGGCGATGGCCATAAAGATATCTGGAAAAATAAAGCCGATGTCTTTGGTTCTGCCGCCAACTATCTTTCAAAGTCTGGCTGGAAAGGTGATCAAACCTGGGGACGACCAGTGACGCTCCCCAAGGGGTTTGATCTAAGTCTGGCAGGAATTAAAAATAAGCCGCAGAAAATTAGTTACTGGCAAGGGCTTGGAGTGCGCCGTATGGATGGTCGTGATTTGCCGACCAACGACATTATGGCCTCTATCGTCCTTGGTGATGGTAAATCAGGTCCGGCCTTTATGGTCTATAATAACTACCGTACCATTTTGAAGTGGAATCGCTCTACATACTTTGCTGTTGCTGTCGGCTCCTTAGCTGACCGTATTGTTGGAAGGTAATCCCAATGAAGTTTAAGTTCTTCATTGTCTTGCTTGGTTGCTTATGGCTTCTCGGAGGCTGTGCAGAAACCCAGTTGCTGGTTCATGCAGGAAAACGTTTCGGCAGCAGCACGCCACCTGGCATAAAATACAAAGTAGGTCGACCATATAAGATCAAAGGCGTGACTTATTATCCAAAAGAAGATTGGGATTATAATGAAACCGGGATCGCTTCATGGTATGGCCCAAATTTTCATGGCAAAAGGACGGCTAACGGCGAAATTTACGATCAGTGGGATATGACGGCGGCCCATAAAACCTTACCACTGCCCACTTTCGTTCAAGTAACAAACCTTGAAAACGGACGTGTCATTGAAGTTCGTATTAATGATCGAGGCCCTTATGCCCATAGTCGTATTATCGATCTGTCTCAGCGCGCGGCACAGTTGTTAGGTTTTGAAAAGCAGGGGACCGCAAAAGTCCGGGTTAAAATTCTGAGGAAAAAAAGCTTGCAGGCTGCGCGAGCAACGGGGAAGAGCTATGAAGTGGCAAAAGGGGAATCACCTATTACGGTTGATAAAATGCCCAAAGCCTCAGTTTCCTCCGAACCCCTTGAAGGGGCACCTCAGCCCGTCTCTGACGCTTCGTATAAGCCTGTAGCAAGTAAACAGCTCTCATCACTCCCAAAGGCTGAACCAAAAGTGAGGCAGACTAAAGTTGCCGTTGTTTCTGATGTGTATATTCAAGCAGGGGCCTTTAGTCAGTATGATAATGCCAATCGAGTCAAAGCCGCTTTAGCACAAATCGGAGAGGTTAAGATCAGTTCTGTGATCGTAAACGGCAGGGATTTGTTTAGGGTGAGGCTTGGGCCGATAAATTCTGTTGAAACTGCCGACAGCCTGCTTGAACAGGTTATCCAGGTAGGTTATCCAGACGCAAAAGTCATTGTAGACTAGGAAAGAGAAAGTATGTCGCAAAAAATCATTGGTTTGATCTTAGGAAAATTTATTGCCTTAGCCCTAATGTTCACTTTCTTGATCAATGGTGCCTATGCCTATGAAACCATTGCCAAAGAGGCGATTGTTTTGGAGATGGAAACTGGTGCGGTAATCTTTGAAAAAGATTCCGACAAACTGACCCCTCCATCTTCCATGACCAAGCTTATGACAGCTTACATGCTCTTTGAGCGTCTCAAAAATAAGAGTCTTTCATTGAACGATACCTTTGCAGTCAGCGAAAAAGCCTGGCGCAAAGGCGGTTCTAAGATGTTTGTGAAAGTCAATGATCGGGTCAAGATTGAAGACCTGATCAGGGGTATTGTTGTTCAATCGGGTAACGATGCCTGTATTGTTGTGGCTGAAGGTATTTCTGGTGATGAAGCGGCCTTCGCTTCGGAGATGACAGAAAGGGCCCGCGAAATAGGCCTTGAGAAGTCGGTCTTTAAGAATGCTTCCGGCTGGCCTGACCCTGGGCATTTGGTTACCGTTCGTGATCTTGCCACCTTAGCTGCCCGGACAATCCGAGATTTCCCTGAATATATGCACTACTATTCTGAACGGTCATTTAGTTACAACGGAATTAAACAAAGTAACCGCAACCCCTTGCTTTATAAGAATATGGGGGCGGACGGGATGAAGACCGGACATACAGAAATTGCTGGCTATGGCTTGGTTGGTACCGCAGAGAGAAATGGGCGACGGGTGGTTGCTGTGCTCAATGGACTGCCCAGTTCTAAAGCGCGGTCTACTGAATCTGAGCGCATTATCGAATGGGCCTTTAGGGAATTTGGTAATTACCCTTTGTTTGAAAATGGCGACGAGGTGATGAAAGCCGATGTGTGGCTCGGCCATATCCCCAGAGTTTCCCTCCAGATTGAGCAAGACCTCAAGATTACTTTGCCAAGGAAATCAAGGCGTAAGATGAAAGTCTCGGTTAAGTATGACGGTCCCATTCCGGCCCCTATTCGCAAAGGGGACCGCCTCGCCACTTTGACAATTTCTGCGCCTGGTTTCACGACACAGGAATATCCTTTGGTTGCCGGGGAAGAGGTAGGCCGCCTTGGCCTCATCGGTCGTTTAGGAGCCGCTTTTAAGTATATTCTCTGGGGAGCATCGGGCTGATGAGCCAAGCGAGGTTCATTACTTTTGAAGGTGGAGAAGGGACGGGGAAATCTACTCAAGTCAAATTACTGGCAAGCGTTCTTGAGAAATTAGGTGAAGATGTTGTCCTGACTAGAGAGCCCGGGGGCTCAGAAGGGGCGGAGCAAATACGTCGGCTTTTAGTTGAAGGCGATACGGCGCGCTGGGACGGGGAAACTGAAGTGCTTCTCCATTTCGCTGCGCGTCGCGATCATCTGGTGAAAACAGTTTGGCCTGCTCTTGAGCAAGGAAAGTGGGTGTTATCTGATCGTTTTGCAGATTCAACCGTTGCCTATCAAGGGTACGGCCACGGCCTCGATCTTAATTTTATTGCCTCAATCCATAAGACCGCCATTGATGGCTTTAAGCCTGACCTCACCATTATCCTCGACTTGCCAACAAATACAGGTCTCAGCCGCGCCCTCGACCGAGAAAGCGAACAGGCCCAGGGGGAAGATCGTTATGAACGAATGGGAAGTGGTTTCCACGACCGACTCACACAAGGTTTTTTAGAAATTGCCCAGCAAGAGCCCGAGCGTTGCATCGTTGTGAATGCCAAAGGGACCATTGAAGAAGTTGCTTCTCGGGTTGCTCACGCCGTCGCTCAAAAGTTTGATCTTGTATTGCCATGAGTGATGAGCCTCTGACCCCCCGGGAAAACCCTGACCTTATCGGCCATGAACTGGCCGAAAAAACCATGTTGGACTCCTTTAATTCCGGGCGGTTACATCATGCTTGGCTGATCACAGGGCCTAAAGGTATCGGTAAGGCCACCCTTGCCTATAGGTTTGGACGTTTTCTTTTATCTCAAAGGGGCGAAGGAGGGGAGAGTGCTGATGGAGGCATGTTTGGTGACTCTTTGCCGAAAGCAACCCCGGATAGCCTTTATCTATCGCCTGAATCCCCCATCTTCCACCGTATTTCGTCACATGGCCATGGGGATTTGATGACCATTGAGCGGAAAATGGATGAGAAGAAAGGCAAGCGTCAGTCACAGATTGTTGTGGAAGGTGTTAGGGGCATTGGTCGCTTCTTGTCAATGACGGCATCTGAGGGGGGCTGGCGGGTTGTGATAATTGATGCCGCAGACGAAATGAATCGCAATGCGGCAAACGCAGTTCTCAAAGTTCTCGAAGAGCCTCCCAAACGTGCAATCCTACTTTTAGTCTGCCACAATCCGGGCCGTTTGCTACCGACAATCAAATCAAGGTGCCGAAAGTTAACTCTTAAGCCCTTAGAGTCAAAAGACAATATCAGCCTTATTCAACAATACTCACCAGAGACTAGCGAGGAAGACGCCCTTATTTTATCTGAGATTTCCCAAGGGAGTTTGGGCCATGCATTGGCTTTGATCAGAGATGGCGGCCTTGAGTATTTTCAGCAGTTGCTCGACCTTTTAGACACGCTACCGACCTTAAGTACCTCCAAGCTTCATACCCTTGCCGATAAGCTGGCACGTAAAGGAGCCGAAGAGTCGTTTCGCACCTTTACCGAATTACTACGATGGTGGTTAGGGCGACTTATTATGACTGCCGCCAAGGGAGAAGGGGCCTTAACCCTTGTCTCTGAGCGGGAAAAAGTTCTTCTTTCTAAGATACTAAACGCAACTTCTCTTGATAGATTGCTAGAGGTGTGGGAAAAGATCGATCACCTATTTGTACGAGCCGGAGGCGGTAGTGATCTGGATCGAAAGCAGGTTGTCTTAAACGCCTTTTTGTTTCTTGAAAGCGCGATACGTTCAAGATAGGTGCTTATTTTGGTTCCTTAGGAGAAGCTATTTATGTCTGGGGCGAAGAGTTACTATATCACGACGCCGATTTATTACGTCAATGATGCACCCCATATCGGGCATGCCTATACCACGCTTGCCTGTGACGTTCTTGCAAGGTTTAAGCGTCTTGACGGATATGATGTAAAGTTCCTGACCGGGACCGATGAACATGGCCAAAAAGTTGAAACTTCAGCTAATGCTGCCGGCATTGCCCCTCAGGCCTTTACCGATAGAGTTTCGCAAAATTTCCGTGATCTGGCTGTGGCTATGAAATTCACCAATGATGATTTCATTCGTACCACTGAAGACCGCCACAAAAAAGCCTGTCAGGCTATTTGGGAACGCTTGATCAAAGAAGACCAAATCTATCTCGGGGCCTATGCTGGTTGGTATGCGGTGCGGGATGAGGCTTATTACGGCGAAGACGAGCTGACCAAAACACCAGAGGGCAAACGCATCGCTCCCAGTGGTGCCGAAGTTGAGTGGGTTGAAGAGCCGAGCTATTTCTTCCGCCTGTCAGAGTGGGGCGACAAACTCCTTAAGTATTATGACGATAACCCTGATTTTATCGCACCAAAAACCCGTCGCAATGAAGTTGTGAGCTTTATCAAAAGTGGTCTTCGTGATCTTTCAGTATCCCGCACCACCTTTAAATGGGGTGTTCCGGTTCCAGGTGATGACGACCATATCATGTATGTCTGGCTTGATGCCCTGACCAACTACATCACTTCCGCAGGTTTCCCAGATACCGAAGGAGAATATGCCAAACGCTGGCCTGCCGACCTTCATATGGTCGGCAAAGATATTCTCCGCTTCCACACAGTTTACTGGCCTGCCTTCCTGCTGGCTGCTGGCCTGGAGCCGCCTAAGCGGGTATTTGCTCATGGTTGGTGGACCAATGAAGGCCAAAAAATTTCTAAGTCCCTTGGTAATGTTATTGAACCAAATCAACTGGTTGCCGACTACGGTCTTGATCAGGTACGCTATTTCCTCTTACGGGAAGTGCCTTTTGGCAATGATGGTGATTTCTCCCGTCGGGCCATGATCAATCGAATGAACGGAGAACTGGCTAACGATTACGGTAATTTAGCCCAACGTGTTCTCTCCATGGTCTTTAAGAATTGTGACGGAGTTATTCCTACCCCTGGTGACTATACTCCTGAGGATAATGAGCTTCTTGATGGTGCTGGTGCCTTGCTTGATACGGTAAGAGGACAACTAGACCGTCAACATTTCCACGAAGCCCTTGAATCTATCTGGGTAATTATCCGGGCAGCTAATGGCTATGTGGACCACCAGGCCCCTTGGAAACTCAAGAAGGAAGACCCGGACCGCATGAAGACGGTTCTCTACGTCCTCACAGAAACGATCAGACGAATAACCTTACTTTTGCAGCCTGTGATGCCTGATTCAACGGCTAAGATCCTTGATCAGTTAGAAGTTGGGGAAAGTGATCGGAGTTTCAGTGCATTAGCAGAGGGCATTTCGATTAAAGCCGGAACGGTTATTGAAAAACCCGAAGGCGTTTTCCCGAGGTATGTGGAGGAGGGGGGCGATTGATGCTCGTCGATAGCCACTGCCACTTAGACTTTCCTGACTTTGAAGGGAAAACTGACGAGATTGTCGCCCGAGCGGAAAGAGCAGGGGTTGGCGTGATGCTGACCATTGGCACCCATATTTCAAAGCATGACCAAGTTTTGCAAGTGGCAAAGGCCTATGACAACATCTATTGCACTGTCGGTATTCATCCCCATGAAGCGGCAAAGGAAAAAAAAGTTACGGTTGCCGAGCTTCTGGGCTTTGCACAAGACGACAAGGTCGTTGGTTTTGGGGAAACGGGATTAGATTTTTTCTACGAGCATAGCCCTCGAACTGAACAGGAAAAACAGTTCAGAACCCACATTGAAGCCGCCCGTGAAGGCAACTTACCCCTGATCGTTCATACCCGTGATGCTGACACTGATACCATGCGTATCTTAGAAGAAGAATATAAGAAGGGACCTTTTACGGGCCTTATTCATTGCTTTAGCTCTTCGCAGGAACTATCTGAAAGAGCACTAGAAATCGGCTTTTATATTTCTGTTTCTGGTATCGTCACTTTCAAAGCAGCCGAGGAATTACGGCACTCTGTTTCCAAAGTTCCCCTTGATCGTTTGCTGGTGGAAACTGATGCGCCATTCCTGTCGCCCGTTCCAAAACGCGGCAAGACCAATGAACCTGCATTTACTGCTTTCACTGCAGCTAAGGTTGCTGAGCTTAAGGGGGTTGATGAACAAACATTTGCAAAAGCCAGCACCGAGAACTTCCTCAGACTTTTCACTAAAGTAAAAGTGCCGGGGGCCTCGTGCGCGTAACTATCCTGGGCTCTGGGCCATCCTTCGGCATTCCAGGGGTCGCTTATGGCTGGGGTAAATGCAACCCCGAAAACCCCAAAAACAGACGTTTAAGACCCTCTATCACGGTGGCTGAGGGCGAGACGGAAGTCCTTATCGATACTTCCCCAGATTTACGTGCTCAACTCCTTGAGAGCGGAAAAAACCGTTTTGATGCCTTGCTTTACACCCATTACCACGCGGATCACCTCAATGGTTTAGACGATATTAGAGCTGTAAATCAGGTGATGAACGAAATTTTGGATATGTATTGCGATAAATACACCTTAGAGCAGATTCAAACACGTTTTGCCTATGCCTTAGAGCCCTTAGCTGAAGGGGCAAACTTCTACTATAAGCCAACCCTGAAAAGCCATGTAGTCGCTCATAATGACAACTTTGCCATTGGTAACCTCGATATTACGGCCTTAGACCAAAATCATGGCTACTGCCAAACACTCGGATTTAAGTTTAACGACAAATTTGCCTATTCAACAGACGTGACATCCATGAGTGACCAGGTCCTCGACCAACTCAAAGGCATTAAAGTCTGGATCGTCGGTGTCCTAACAGACACGAAACACCCCACACATGCTCATGTCCAACAAGCTTTAGATTGGGCAAAATATATCAAACCCGACAGGGTAATCCTGACACACTTAGGCCAAAACTTAGATTACGATCAACTCAATAAATCCACACCAGGTCATATCGAGCCAGCCTATGACGGCATGCAGATCGATATATAATATCAATAGCTTGGCTTCGCATGCATTTGTTTCCATAATATAAATTATGCGACAATAGAATGTGGTGATCCCTATTGATTAAATTGTTTTGTGGTTTGAGTATTTTTAAAACCGAATTGAGAAAATATAGAAACGGCCCGTAAAGAATGTAATCTTTCGGCCGTTAAATTTATTTTGTAAGGAAGTATATTTATTCTGCTTCTAGGGCATCCTTAGGGCTAACGTAGTCGTACCCTAATTCTTTGGCGACGGCTTCGTAGGTAACTTTGCCTTTACAGACGTTTAGCCCTTCCATCAGGAACGGGTTACTTAATAAGGCGGCTTTGTAGCCTTTGTCGGCTATTGCCAGCCCATAGGGTAATGTGACGTTGTTGAGGGCATATGTTGATGTGCGGGGCACGGCGCCCGGCATATTAGCGACACAGTAATGGACCACATCATCGACGATATAGATGGGATCAGCGTGTGTGGTGGCTTTAGAGGTTTCAAAGCACCCTCCTTGATCAATGGCCACGTCGACGAGGACTGAACCCGGTTTCATGCGCTTTACCATATCAGCCGTAACGAGTTTTGGAGCTGCTGCCCCTTTAACTAATACCCCGCCGATCACTAAATCTGCTTCCAGAACGTATTTTTCAATGGCTGCTGAGGTTGAATAGACTGTTTTAATATGTTCATCAAAGCGTCTTGCCAGGGTATTCAAGACATCAACATTCCGGTCCAGGACGACAATGTCTGCGCCCATGCCCAAGGCCATACGTATAGCGTTTTCACCAACAACTCCGCCGCCAATGACAACGACTTTTGCCGGGGCTACGCCTGGGACACCGCCGAGTAATATCCCTCCTCCGCCGTGGACTTTTTCGAGTGAATGTGCTCCGGCTTGGATCGACATGCGTCCTGCAACCTGTGACATAGGTGCCAAAAGGGGCAACCCACCATGGTCATCGACCACCGTTTCATAAGCAATGCAAACTGCACCACTATCGACAAGATCGTGGGTTTGGTCGGGGTCCGGAGCGAGGTGGAGATAGGTGAAGAGGATTTGTCCCTCACGCAGCATCGCCCGTTCAGTGGCTTGTGGTTCTTTCACTTTGACGATCATATCTGCGGTGGCAAATATCTCAGCGGCTGAATCAATAACAGTTGCGCCCGCATCTATATAATCCTGATCCGTACAGCCGATCCCATTGCCAGCCTTGGCTTCTACCACAACGGAATGACCATGAGCGACGAATTCTTGAACACTCGTAGGTGTTAAACCAACACGATATTCATGGTTTTTGATTTCTTTGGGGACACCGACATGCATGCTTACTCTCCTGTTAGCGCATATTTATTTAAGGCTAATAATAACGCTTACTTAAAAGAATATCCTTGTTTATATGTTGATAAAAGCAACTATATTCATATAATATTCTAATAAAAATGTATTTAATCGAATAAAAGTGCAGAACTATATGGATTCAGTTGATCAAAAAATTCTTGGTATTTTGCAAAGTGATGGACGCATAAGCAATGCAGAATTGTCAGAACGCATACATCTGTCGCCTTCCGCCTGTCTGCGTCGGGTGAAAAACCTTGAAGATGAAAGGGTGATTGAAGGGTATGCGATGGTGGTTAACCAAAAAGCTATTGGGCGCCCTTCTAATATATTCGTCGAAATTTCCCTCAATAGCCAAAGTGAAGAAGCCTTAAATGTCTTTGAAGCGGCTGTTTCTAACTGTCCAGACGTTATGGAATGCTATCTGATGTCTGGGGACTCTGATTATATCCTCCGTGTGGCAGCTGGAGGCCCTGAGGACTATGAACGTATTCATAAAACAGAACTCTCCCGCCTCCCCGGCGTCGCACGGATCAGGTCTAACTTTGCCCTGCGTACCGTTTGTAAAAAAACCACTTATGAACTCCTTTGATTATTGGTCAGTTTGTGTATGTTCCTCTTATTAGCTTGAATGAGGAAGAAAATGACATCTCAAATTGATCAGTTGATTTCTATTATGGCGAAACTGCGTGACCCTAAGGAGGGTTGTCCATGGGATTTGGAACAGGATTTTTCGACCATAGCCCCTCACACCATTGAAGAAGCCTATGAAGTCGCTGATGCGATTGAGAAAAACAATCTCTCTGAACTTAAAGACGAACTCGGTGACCTGCTCTTTCAAGTGATCTTTTATTCCCAATTGGCGAAAGAAATTAAGGCCTTTGATTTTGAAGCTGTGGTCCGATCGATTAATGAAAAAATGATCCGGCGTCATCCTCATGTTTTTGGTGACACAGAGATTAAGGATGCGGAAAGCCAAACCAAGGCCTGGGAAGAGCAAAAAGCAGCGGAACGACAAAACGATCAATCAAATGGTCTAAAAGCAAGCGCATTAGAAGGGGTAATCAATGGCTTACCCGCTCTGACCCGCGCCGCAAAATTGCAAAAAAGAGCCGCAAGAGTGGGCTTTGATTGGCCTGATACAGCTCAAATATTTGATAAGATCAATGAAGAGATCGATGAAGTGCGCCATGAAATTGAGAATAAGGGCAGTAAAGAACGGGTCAGCGAAGAGATTGGGGACCTTCTATTTGCTTGCACCAACTTGGCCCGCAAACTCGATATCGACCCCGAAACCTCCCTGCGATTAGGCAATTCAAAGTTTGAAAAGCGTTTTAGGCGCATGGAAGCCTTGATGGATATGGATTTAGAGAACGCTTCACTTGATGAAATGGAAGCCCATTGGCAGCAAGTTAAGCAGGAAGAATCCGAATAAGCTTTCCCAAAGGACCCGTCCCTGGTTATCATAGTGTTACATTCAACTATTTGGTCTAATTATCCAATGCTGAAGCGCACCCTACTTTCCCTTCTTCTTCTCCCCATTTTAAGCGGATGTTATCTCCCTGCACGCTTTGATGCAGAAATCGAGCTCAGTCGCACGGGGTTTTATAGTTTAGAGTTCCAAGGTTATATGGCTGAGATCGGTCTTTATCGCGCGATCAAAGATAAAAAGCTTAATGCGGAAGAAGAGGCGGAAAAGGTAGAGATTTTAAAGCGTGACTTTACCCGCGATAAATCGGTCAAAGAGTTTAGCTATTTTAAAGACGGGCACTTCAAGGTGCATTACTTGAAAAAAGGCGATATCACCAAAACAGGCATGGTGACCTTTGTACGGCGAAATGAAAATATTCTGAGTATCACCTCCTCCCCCAAAACAGGCACGATTACCATTCGCGGCAAATATCTGAAGAAGAATGATATTCAGCGGATCATTGATATGGGCCTATGGATGGAAGGCGAAGTTCGTGTAAAGACCGATGCTAAAGTGCTTAACCATAATGCAACCACGGTCACAAAAGGCGAAGGGCGCAGAGAGCAAATATTCACGTGGAATATAAACAATCCTTACGCCCCTGCCCCAAAGCTTGAACTTATTTTACGTTAATTCTTAATTCAAGAGCTTATCAATCATCTTTCAATAGACGAATGAGGCTTGAGGTGTCCCAACGCCCGCCACCTTTGGCTTGAAGTTCGGCGTAGAACTGATCGACCAAGGCTGTGACCGGAACCCGGGCACCGTTCTTTCTGGCTTCGTTTAAGCAGATGCCTAAGTCCTTCCTGATCCAGTCGACGGCGAAGCCAAAATCAAATTGATCATCAATCATGGTGAGGGCACGGTTTTCCATTTGCCAGGATTGAGCCGCTCCTTTGGAAATCACATCAACCACCTTTTTGGTATCCAAACCAGCTTTGGTGCCAAAGTTTATCGCTTCTGACAGGCCTTGCAGCAACCCGGCAATGGTTATTTGATTGACCATCTTGGTTAGCTGCCCTGCTCCGGCTTCACCCATCAGGGTCACCGCCTTGGCAAAAGTTTCCATAACCGGATAGGCCTTATCAAAATCAGCTTGATCCCCCCCAACCATGACGGTTAAGGCACCATTTTCGGCTCCGGCTTGTCCGCCGGAAACTGGGCCATCGAGGAAGCCAACGCCTTTCTCTTTTGCTGCCCCATAGAGTTCGCGGGCTAATTCGGCTGAGGCCGTGGTGTGATCAACAAAGATTGCTCCGGCTTTTAAGGTCGCTAATGCTCCGCTATCGCCATAGAAAATGCCACGGACATCATCATCATTACCGACACAGGCACAGACCACATCTGCTCCTTTGGCGGCGTCTGTAGGGGTTGCAGCGGCTGTGCCTCCGTATTCAGCGGCCCATTTTTCAGCCTTTGCGCTTGTGCGATTATAAACCGTAACGTCGTGCCCGGCTTTTTGCATATGCCCTGCCATGGGATAGCCCATAACGCCCAGACCAATAAATGCTGCTTTCATTTGATACTCCCCTGATTAATTTATTAAACGACCCTAACTCAAATTATTTCTCATTGAAAAGTGTATTTAATTGATCCCATGCCTCTTCTGATGGGGCGATTAGAAGACGGTTGTTTTCTATCTCGAGAGCTTGATAGCCCTTTTTCCCTGTACAGAGAGCACTGTAGCCTCCGGCTTCTTGATGGAGCAACACGCCAGCGGCATGGTCCCAGGGCTTAAGGCGTCCATAGAGTGAAAAATGTAAGGTGCCTCTTGCTAGGTCCAGATATTCATGGGCGACACAACCATAATGAGACACATGTTGAGGCATTTGCCCCCAGCCGTCCGTGACCTGCTTCTTTAATTGCTTGATCATCCGCCCCCAAAGAGGCCCCGTCATGTTTTCAACTTCTGTATTTGGGGCAGACTTGAGCTTTTCTTCTTCAAACCAAGCCCCTCCCCCCTGCTCTGCTGTCGCAGTACGGTTGGTTAAGGGGTCATGAATCCACCCTGCCAGAATTTCTCCCTGGCGACAGAGAGAAACCATCACCGCAAAGGTTTCCTTCCCTTTGGCAAAGTTCTGAGTACCATCTACCGGATCAATTATCCAGACAGGTGCATCATCATGAAGGATATCTAAGCTAATAGTTCCACTTGAAACGGACTCTTCTCCAAGAGCGACACTCCCCGGTAAAATCTGACAGAGGGTCTTTAATAAAAACTTCTCCGCTTCAATATCGGCGGCTGTAACAATATCTCCCGGTGCTTTTTCAGAAATTTCTTTCTTTTTAAGCTGCTTATAGCGGGGCAAAATTTCAGTTTCTGCGGCCTCACGCATTAAAGAAGTAACCCGGTCAAAGTCTATATTCATGAGGGGCGTGACCCAGAAAAGAAATCACGATCCTTTTCATAATTGCTGCGGAATACATCGAGCAAACGCGCCGCTTCTTCATTGAAATCGGCTTGTTGCATCAATGCCTTGGTGACATAGCATGAAAAAGATACTGCTTCAGCCTTCCCGTGGAGGTCATAGCTGTCTCTTATTTCATCCAAGGAGTCGTGGACCAGTCTGCGTGCCATGACGTTAAGTTGGCTTTTGACAAAACGATTTTTCCGTCGCCATTTGTTTTGGGCTGTGTTGGTCGCCATTTTGATCTCCATATCTACTAGTAGATATTTATCAATAGGAAATTGATGTTAAAAATCAACAATTCCCAATCACTCAGATTTTAGTTTTTCAAACCTTTGTAGGTCTTCCGGAGATAAACGAACGGTTATTTCTACATCTCCGGTTTCTGGATCATCTTGACGTTCGAGGATTTGACCTTTCTCGTAAAGCCAAGCCATAAGGCGCCCCTGATTACTTTCTAGCCTTACAGTAATTTCTTGATGCAAGGCACTGATCTTATCTTCAATCAACTGCAACAGATGATCTGTCCCCTCACCTGTAACGGCTGAGACAGTGCATAATTCCGCTGGCGCACGGGCAACAAGATTGTCGAGAATTGACCTCTCTTCAGAATTAACCTGATCAATCTTATTATACACTTCAACTAAGTTTAGTTCATTGAATTGATCGATGCCGAGTTCTTTCAGAACTTGAAGAACATCATCTTTTTGAGCTTCACTGTCTGAGTGTGAGATATCACGGATATGAAGAATGACATTCGCTTGCTGCACTTCTTCCAAGGTGGCATGGAAAGCCAGGACAAGTTCATGAGGAAGCTCAGAAATAAACCCAACCGTATCGGAAAGAATAACAGCCCGCCCGGAAGGTAAGTTTAATTTTCGCATGGTTGGGTCAAGGGTCGCAAAAAGTTGATCTTCAGCCATGACATCGGCTTTGGTCATCTTATTGAACAAGGTGGATTTCCCGGCATTGGTATAGCCAACCAAGGCAACAATGGGGTATGGCACCTTTTTACGGGCTGAACGGTGCAAGTCTCGGGTCCGTTTGACTTCTTTGAGTTTACGTTTGATGCGGGTCACCCGATCATCAAGCATCCGGCGATCAGATTCGATCTGCCGTTCACCCGGACCACCCATCACCCCATGCCCCCCCCTTTGACGTTCTAAGTGGGTCCAGGACCTGACAAGGCGGGAACGTTGATAGGTAAGAGCTGCCAGTTCGACCTGGAGTCGCCCTTCTTTGGTACGGGCTCTTTCGCCAAAGATTTCAAGAATGAGGCCTGTCCGGTCGATAACCTTACAGTCCCAGGTTTTTTCCAGGTTGCGCTGTTGTACGGGCGTTAAGGCACTATCGACAATGATGACAGCGATAGGGTTATCATTGGCCTTATAGAGACTTAGGGTATGATCAATTTCATCAACCACCCCTTGACCGAACAAGGTCGAAGGTTTTGGCCGGGTAACATTGAATATTTTACCCTCAGCTATAGACAGCCCGATCGCGGCGGAAAGCCCTGAAGCCTCTTCTAGCCGCGCTTCTGGCGTGCGAGAACTATGACGCTCTGCGCCTCGCCCTGTAAGGTTTGGGCAAAGCACAAGACAGGGGGCTTTCCTCTTTTGGGAGGAAAGTTCCACTGACTCATTCATTGCGATAAATAACCAGACAAGTAGATATTTTAAGCGTCGCCTTCGGCGTCGTCATCTTTGTCAGGTTCAAACAACTGAATTGGTGTCGACGGCATAACCGTTGAAATCGCGTGTTTGTAAACTAATTGTGTATGCCCATCTCTTCTGAGAAGAACTGAAAAGTTATCAAACCAAGTTACAATTCCTTGGAGTTTCACACCATTTACCAAGAATACCGTTACCGGTGTTTTGTTTTTACGAATGTGGTTAAGAAAGACGTCTTGCACATTCTGGGATTTTTCTGCAGCCATTGGCTTAGCCCTTTTTTTTATTACCCTGTAGTCCGATACATTGGGTCTAACCCCGTATTTTTCTAGCTTTTATTTTATAATACGAATTCGCTAGGGCATTATGATTAATAATTATCTTGAAAGTTGATAAACTGCCCTCCCCATTAAAACAGACAGGCTCTCAACTCGTCCGCAATCCGCGAACTATAGCTTTCTTACTAAAGTGGTAGCCTCTAGGCAATCCCTGAAATGAATTGTTGGTGGATTAGCGCTAAATTCTCCCTCTTCGGGGGCTTCTTGGCGGACTAAAATAGGAATGCAGCCCGATGCTTTGGCACATTCTAAATCAACATCCGCATCGCCAACGAACCAAACATTCTCCCCAGGGACAACGCCACTGCCTTCTAGAGACATCTGAACAGGCTCAATCGCAGGTTTATCTTTTTCAGCATCTGTGGCGCCGACAATGGCCCCAAAGAGCTCCGACCAGCCGAGGTGGTCAGTTTCTTTGCGCAGAAACTCACCATTTTTATTGCTAACGATACCAAGATAAACCCCCTGCCCTTTAAGTTCATTCAAAAGATCAAAGGCACCAGGCATAGCTTTTAGACCATTTAGATGATTGGCACGGAAGTGACTATAAAACACTTCTGCGGCCTCTTCCCAACGATCTCCAAACATATCTGGAAAAGTATCCCGCAAAGATTTCTTTGCATTTTCAAGAGTTTGTTCAAATGTCCAGTGGGGGTGATCCATGGCATCAAAGGCCGCCATGAGAGAATCATGTATAGCAGGCCAGTTGTTAACCAAAGTATTGTCCCAGTCAAAAATAACCGCATCCGGTCGGGGGATTCGCTTTTGATCGCTCATAATCCATCCATTCCGTGATTGAGGTATTTCTCATACCAATCCAACAGCTCTCTGGTGAGTTTTCCGGCCTGGCCTTCACCAATTTGATGATCATCTATTTGAACAACGGGGCGCACAAAGATTCCGGTACTGGTCAGGAAAGCTTCTTTGGCTTTGTAGGCGTCTTCCTTGCTAAAAGCCCGCTCTGTGATCTTCAACTTTCCGGTCCCGGCTATTTTCAACAAAGCCTTGCGCGTAATGCCGCCGAGGATTTCGTTGCTCAAATAACGGGTTATCAATTCACCTTCTGATGTCACAATCCAAGCGTTGCTTGATGTTCCCTCGGTTACCATCCCCTCATCGTCAATTAACCAGGCTTCTGCGGCCCCTTGATTGTAGGCTTCTTGCTTAGACAACACATTAGGTAAAAGAGATATTGTTTTGATATCGCACCTTTTCCACCTTGTATCAGGTAAGGTGATAACGCGAGTACCTTGAAGAACTTTGCTCTTATCATAAGCCTCTCGACGCAAGGCTGTAAGGATGACGGAGGGCCGACAATTGAGGGGAAAAAGGTGGTTGCGTGGAGCCACCCCACGGGTAACTTGCAAATAAACGGCCCCGTTATCAATAAGGTTTTTCCGTCGCACCCGTTCAAACAGGATGGCTAAGGCCTTCCGAGACATGGGCATGGGGATTTGTAATTCCGATAAAGAACGCTCTAAACGTATAAAATGATCATCAAGATCAAAGAGCTTGCCGTTATGTACGCCAACCACTTCATAAACGCCATCAGCAAACTGAAACCCCCTGTCTTCTATAGAGACAGAGGCCGAGTTATGGCGTTGGAAACAACCATTCACGTAGGCATAACGGGACATATTTTAATTTGACCTTATCAAACTCTAGAAAAATTCAAGACGAACGGAGAACATTTTTTCAACTTTGCGTACCGCTTCTGAGGCTGCAAAGAGAACAACACGGTCTTTAACTTCAACGACAGTGTCCCCTCTTGGGCTAATCACCTGTCCATCTCGGACTAAGGCCCCGAGGACAACACCAGAAGGCAATTTCGCATCCCGGATCGGTGAGCCAACCAGACTAGAGGATTCTAGGGCTTCAGCCTCAATCAGCTCACCAAAGCCTTCGCGGAGGCTGTGAACAGAGTGGATTCGGCCGCGACGAACATGTTGCAAAATGGTTGAAACGGTAATCGTGCGGGGGCTGACGGCGACGTCAATACCAAGAGCAGAGATCAAAGGTTCGTAGTTCCCTTTGTTTATCAAGGCGATAGAGCGTTGGCACCCTGCTTTTTTTGCCAAAAGAGAAGCCAGAATATTGGTTTCGTCGTCATTGGTTACAGCGACAACTGTTTCCGTGGCCTGCACGTTGGCTTCATCAAGAATTTCAGAATCCAACACATCCCCATTAAGAACAATGGTTTTTTCTAAAGCTTCAGCGACCATGCGAGCCCGGTCAGGGTCCGATTCAATGATTTTTGTGGATACCCACGGGAAATCACGTTCGATTTCCTGAGCCAGGAACAGGCCAATGTTACCGCCCCCAAAGATCAACAAACGCCGAGCTTCCTTTTCCTCATGCCCAAAAGCAACCATTGCCCTCGGGACATGGTCACTATCAACAACGAAGTACACTTCATCGCCAGAAAGCATTTGATCATCCCCGGAAGGGATAATCGCCTTACCATCTCTGACAAGTCCAACAATCACAATATTCAAATCTGGAAAAATCTGAGTAAGCTGGCGCAAAGGGGTATTCACCACTGGGCAGTTGTCTTCACAACGGACTCCGAGCAATTTCACCTTATCTTCCACCAGAGGGATCATTTCGAAGGCCCCAGGGACCCTCAGACGGCGCGTAACCGCGTGGGCAACCTCAATTTCCGGAGAAATGATCACGTCAATCGGCATGTGATCACGTGAGAACAGATTAGCCCATATGGGCCTTAAGTAACTCTGGTGCCGAACACGGGCAATTTTGGTAGGGACATTAAATAATGAATGAGCAACTTGGCAGGAAACCATGTTGGCCTCATCAGCGTAAGTCACGGCAATCAGCATATCTGCATCTTCTGCCCCGGCTTGTTCGAGCACATCGGGCAGAGAGGCATTGCCAACAACCCCTTGGCAATCAAGGCTATCCGTTATTTTTCGAACAAGGTTTGGGTCTTGATCAACCACGGTGACATCATTGTCTTCCATGGCTAAATATCGAGCAATGTTAAACCCAACTTGACCGGCTCCGCATACGATTACTTTCATAGCTCATCGTCTTTCGGCTTTGCATCACTATTAACACCAAGTGATTTAAGTTTTCGGTGAAGGGCAGATCGTTCCATGCCGACAAACTCAGCGGTCTTTGAAATATTGCCGCCAAAACGTTCAACTTGGGCTATCAGATATTGGCGTTCAAAGATTTCACGTGCTTGCCTAAGGGGAAGACCCATAACTTCGGCTGATTTATCTATTTTAACCGTATTTCCTGCAGAGGAACTAAGCTCTGAGGTTAAAATATCGGCTTTGATTGGTTCACTCGGGTTACCGGGAGCTAAAATCAGTAAACGTTCAATAATATTCCTAAGTTCTCGGACATTTCCGGGCCAATCATAGGTTTGTAAGGTCACAAAGGCATCATCGGCAAAAGAGCGAGCCTGTTGCCCAATGGCTTTTGCAGAAATTTCCATAAAGTAACGGGCGAGGTCGGGAATATCTTCACGCCTTTCTTTCAGACATGGAATATCTAACGGCACGACACTTAAGCGATAGAATAAATCTTCCCGGAATCGTCCGGCTTCAATTTCATGTTTAAGGTTTTTTGTCGTGGCTGAAATAACCCGCACATCCACCTCAACTTTAGACTTCCCCCCTACCCTAAAATAAGTTTGCTCTTGGAGGGCGCGGACCATTTTCCCTTGAGTTTCAATCGGCATATCGGCGACTTCATCGAGAAAAAGGGTGCCATTATGGGCTTGTTCAAGCACGCCAACTTTTTGGTCTTCCGTGGTTTCAGGAGTGTCTAATCCAAAAAGCTTTCTTTCAACCTGATCCGGCTCCAACATCACACAATTCAAAGATACAAAGGGACCAGAAGAACGTTTCGATTTTCCATGAATAAGGCGGGCGACCATTTCCTTGCCGGTTCCTGGGAAACCAGAAACCAAAACCCGACTATTGGTTGGGGCAACACGTTCTACGGTTTGTCTAACCGAGGTTATTGATTGAGAATTCCCAATTAACTCTACGCTGGCACCGCTACGCAGCTTGAGTTCCTCATTTTCCTTTTTAAGGCGTTGTGCTTCAATCGCCCGTTCAATTAGGACCAGCATCCTGTCGGCTTTGAAAGGTTTTTGGATAAAATCATAGGCCCCAAGTTTTAAAGCCGAAACTGCGGTTTCAATAGTGCCGTGTCCACTCATCATAATGACAGGCAAGTTGGGATAATCTTTTTTCACACTTTCGAGAATACCTAAGCCATCCATGCGGCTCCCTTGAAGCCAGATATCCAGCAAGACAAGGCTGGGGCTTCGGGATTCAACGGCAGCTAAAGCCTCGTCGGAATCAGCGGCTTCACGGGTTTGATAGCCTTCATCCTCCAAGATTCCAGCCGTCAGCATCCGAATATCGGCTTCATCGTCAACTATGAGGATTTCATTGGCCATCTGTTACCAAACTTGTTGCAACGTCCATAGGGCTTTTCCTGTTGAATTTCTTTTCTGTTTTTAACTCTTTTAGGGCTTCAGCATCAAGTTCATGGAAAATCAATTTCACTCGGGCTCCTCCGACATCATTCTCAGAAAGTATAAGTTCCCCCCCATGTTCTTCCATGATTTTTTTAACAATAGCCAGTCCAAGCCCGGTTCCCTTGGCTCTGCTGGTGACATAAGGTTCGGTTAAACGGTCTTTAAGTTCAGGGGGAAAGCCGAATCCGTTATCATCAATGGTTATATTGATCTGTTTTTCCAACTGTTCTAAATCAACTTTAATAGTGCCTTTGTCCATATGATCTGATTTTTTTAAAGCCGAAAAGACCGACTCGGCAGCATTTTTCAAAACATTGGTTAAGGCACGACCGATTTGTTTATCGTCGCACTGGACCATGATGTCCTGGTCTGGGACATTTAACTGGAATTCAAGTTCTGGCTGGCGGTTCTTTTCTAAAAAAACCGCCTCTCGGCAGGTTTCACTGAGATTATGCAGACCGATCTTCGGCTGTGGCATCCGCGCAAAGGATGAGAACTCGTCAATCATTTGTCCGATATCTTCAACATGTCGGGTAATGGTTTGAACACAAAGATTAAAGGTTTCCGGGTCGCTCTTGATTTCTTTAAGGTATTTTCGTTTTAAACGTTCTGCTGAGAGTTGAATGGGGGTTAAGGGGTTTTTGATCTCATGGGCAATCCGACGGGCAATATCGGCCCAGGCTGAGGTTCTTTGAGCAGATTGTAGCTCCGTGATATCATCAAAGGTGACGACATAGCCGAGAATTTCATCTTCTCGTTTTTCGGAAGCAACTCGGACCATCAGAACCTTACTCTGGCCTTGACGAATCAGATGTATTTCCCCTTGGCTTAGGCGGTCAGGTCTCTCCAGAGTGGCCTTCACCAGACCCGCCATCTCAGGGGTAACGTCAATCAGAAGGGCCCCCATATGATCTTCAAGGTTTGTATGCAAAAGATTGCTAGCTGATCTGTTGGGGAGGGTAATCCCTCCTTTTGTATCGAGTCCAATGACCCCGGCAGATACACCCGCAAGGACGGTTTCCGTAAACCTGTGACGTTCATCAAGTTCCCTGTTGGCTTCAACCAACCCTTCCCTTTGAGCTTCGAGTTGGCTGGTCATGCGATTAAAGGCACGGCTTAAGGTGCCGATCTCGTCATCTTCTGCAGAGTTAACAACTCTGGTACTCATATCGCCTCGCCGCACCCGCTCTGCGGCTTCAATCAAATTACTAATCGGTGTGGCAAGCCGTGTGGCGAAGATAAGACCAAACCAAGCGGCGGCAAGAAGAAGCAGGAAGGCGACAAGGCTAAAAATCATCACAAAGGTAACCTGGATACCTTCTTTCCTTTTTTCCAAACTTTTAAACTCAGCAACCGCCCCTTCCGTATTTTCTATATATTCCAGCACCTTAGGATCAACGTAGCGTCCCACCATTAAATAGGCATCGACAAAACGGGCAAGGCGAACCATCGCCCGGACTTTATCGGTGTCATCACTATCAAGGATAACCACTTCGCCTGTTTCTGCTTTTTTAATGAGTTCAGGAGGCAGATATTCAAATTCTAAGGAGAAGCTTAAATCTGAGCGGGCAATAATTTTCCGGTTGCTGTCCATGACCAGGATATCTGGTAACCCTCTCAGGGCTGTTTGCGTATTGAGGAAGCGATTAAATTGCCATCTGTTTCGCAATAAAAGAGCTGCATTTTTATTGACATCAGCGGCGACAGAAAGAACATCAGCCTTAATATTCTTTTGGTGTTCAAGCAAATAGGCCTTTGCGACCTTACTTGATTCCGTGAGGGCCGTTGTAACCCTTTGATTAAACCAGGATTCAATTCCAAAGTTAAGAAACAAAGCGGCGAAAATAGCCACGATGATAGCTGGTGTGACTGCGACAA
This sequence comes from uncultured Thalassospiraceae bacterium, assembly GCA_965368165.1. Classification (GTDB taxonomy): domain Bacteria; phylum Pseudomonadota; class Alphaproteobacteria; order Rhodospirillales; family JAPHRK01; genus JAPHRK01. Next base: position 43,739 of record CBDULT010000009.1, read on the forward strand.
GACTAAATAGAACGATAAAGCGCGTGTGAAGTTTTGACCCCGCCTGCCCCTTTTTCCAAGCAGCGCGGACTGTATAAAACCGTTTTAAAACCACTGCCCCTAGGGCAATCATTAAAATTATGTCGAGATAAAGAAAGACAAGAACGACTTTAGGGTTTGGCCCAGTCGGTCCAGAGCCGCTCATACTTGCCAAGGTCGCCACACCGGAAAGTATAGCCGCAATCGCAAGGAAGATGGCCAGCTTACGGCTTACACCACTGGCTTCAGACCAGGCAAAATATCTCCTGAATTTACCATCAGTGATTTTGTTGTCGACTTCAGTCATAAATCCCCAAAAAACCAATACGTAACTTTGATACTAATCCCGTTCCCCACGGATAATCGGTATATCCAAATATTTAATTTTCTTTCTCAAAGTATTGCGATTTAAACCTAGCATATCAGAAGTTTTAACTTGGTTACCTCTTGTTGCATCAAGTGCCAGCATTATTAAGGGGCGTTCGACCTCTCTAATAATCCGGTCATAAAGTCCCGGTGCCGGGAGAGTATCCTCGTGGGCAGAAAAATACTCCCTTAAGTGCCTTTCTACCAGAACATCAAGACCATCATCTTCAAAAGCCGTGACACCTACGGAGGCTGTCGCTTCTGAAAGTTCTGATTCAATGGCCTCTAAGCCAATTTCCTCTTCGGTATATAGGGCCGCTAATCGACGGATAAGGTTTTCAAGTTCACGGACGTTTCCTGGCCAGCGATGTTGTTTAAGCCTGTTTAACCCCGCAGAATCAATGGTTTTCCATGGCAGCCCTTCATCCATCACCTGGTTCATAAAGTGATTGATCAGCTCCTGAATATCCTCAACACGTTCCCTGAGAGGTGGTAGGCGAATTGGCACAACATTCAGACGATAATAGAGGTCTTCCCGGAACAAACCTTGACGGATCAGTTGGCTAAGGTCCCGGTGGGTGGCGGCAATAATCCGAACATTGGTTTTGATGGGGACCCGCCCGCCAACTGTTGTATATTCCCCTTCCTGCAATACCCTGAGAAGTCTTGTTTGTGCTTCGGGGGGCATGTCGCCAATTTCATCTAAGAAAAGCGTGCCGCCTTCAGCTTGCTCAAAACAACCGATTGATTTTGTCACCGCGCCTGTAAAGGCCCCTTTTTCATGCCCAAAGAGTTCACTTTCAATAAGCTCTCTTGGTATTGCCGCCATGTTAATGGCAATAAAAGGGGCGTTTCTTCTTTTGCCATAACTGTGCAAAGCCTTGGCAACAAGCTCTTTGCCTGTGCCAGACTCACCCGTAATCATGACGGCAAGGTCAGTCCCCATCAGCCGGGCCAAGGTCCGGTAAATTTCCTGCATGGCGGGAGACCGACCAATAAGGGGGAGGCGATCGTCGGTGTCATCCCCCAAGGCGGGGTTGATTGATTCCACCTTAGATGCCTGAAGCCCTCGCTTAACAACGCTTGTTAGTTCATTGATGTCAAATGGTTTTGGAATATATTCAAAGGCGCCTCGTTCGGTGGCTTTAACCGCTGTCATCAGAGTGCTGTGGGCACTGATGACAATAATTTTAAGCTCTGGGCGAAGTTTTTTAATTCTGGGAACAAGGTCGAGGCCATTTTCATCAGGCATCATCACATCTGTGATCACTAAGTCACCCTGTCCGTCAGCAATCCAATGCCAAAGGGTCGAAGCATTTGCGGCGGTTTTTACTTCATAACCAGCACGGCCTAAGGCCTGGGTAATTACGGTTCTGATAGCGGCATCATCGTCAGCGACCAGGATTGTTGGTGTTGTACTCATCAAACAGCCTCTGCTTGGTCTATGGATTTTTTATCAGTAATTACGGGTAGCATTACTTTGAAAACTGTCCGGCTTGGCTGGCTATCGCACTCAATGACGCCGCCATGATCATTTATAATTTTGGCAACCAAAGCCAGCCCTAAACCCGAACCACTTTTTTTGGTTGTGACAAAGGGTTCGAACAGGTGGGAGCGTATATCTTCCGCTATCCCCTCACCATTGTCTTGGACGATGACCATGAGCGGCAAATGAATCCGTTCATTGGTGCCAGGCACAAGAAAACTCACCCCATGTTGATAAGAGGTGTTTAAAGTGACCTCTCCCCCTACCTTAGGCGAGGCCTCAACAGCATTTTTAACTAAGTTGAGAAATACTTGGATCAATTGATCTCGGTTGCCGTAAACAGGTGGTAAGGAAGGATCGTAATTCTCTATAAAACGAATTTTTCGTCCAAAACCACTTGTCGCAATTTTCCTTACATGTTCGAGAACCCTGTGAATGTTAACAGGTTTACGGTCCAAAGGACGTTGATCGGAGAAGACTTCTAATCGATCGACAATGGCGCAAATTCTATCCGTTTCGGTACAGATCAGCCGCGTTAACTCTTGATCTTCTGGCGTTGCATTTTGCTCAACAAGCTGAGCCGCCCCCCTGATCCCTGATAAGGGGTTCTTAACTTCGTGAGCCAACATTCCAGCCAATGCTGTGACTGACCTTGCCGCGCCTCGATGAGTGAGTTGGCGCGAAATTTTATCGGCAAAGGAACGTAAGGTAATAGAAAGAACGACATTATCTTTTATCCCGCTCAGGGGGGAGGCCTGGACATTGACGTAATTTTGACCTGTGCGTGGAGAATTTAAGGATATCCCATATTCAGAAACATTAAACCCCTCACGTCTTGATTGTTCTATCAAGCTATAGAGGGGGTGATCACCTGGAATGAAGACTTTGAGGTTTTTGTTTCTTAAATAATGAGAACTGGCGGCAAAAAAGTTTTCCGCTGCCGCATTAACAAAACGAATTTTGTTGTCAGCCCCCACAACGATAACAATCGCTGAGATTGACCCTAATACAGCCTCCAGGTCCAGCCCCCCCCCTTTGGAATTCATGCCGCCGCACCTTCTTCCAAGAGAGGCACGAAAAATTCTTCAATACAGGCGAAAACAGCTTTGGAATTATCTAGATGATTGATGGCGGCCCTAAACTCTGCAGAACCATGTAAGCCTTTGGAATACCAACTCAAATGTTTCCTGGCGATCCGGAGGCCCCCATAATCTCCATAGTGTTCCAGCATCATTTCCAGGTGTTCCAAAAGGATGGAGCGACGTTCGACAATTGTTGGCTCAGGAAGAGTTTCCCCTGTTTTTAGGTAATGAGCGATTTGCCCCGGCAACCAAGGACGCCCATAAGTTCCACGCCCGACCATAACCCCATCGGCACCAGATTGCTCGAGAAGTTGCTTTGCTGATTCCAGGTCAACCACATCGCCATTGCCTATTAGAGGGACGGAGATAGCTTCTTTAACGGCTCGAATGGCCGCCCAATCCGCTTGCCCTTTGTAAAACTGGTTCCGGGTTCGCCCATGGACAGTAATGGCAACAGCCCCACACTCTTCCACCATTTTAGCAAGTTTGGGGGCGTTGAGATGCTGGTGGTCCCAGCCAAGACGCATCTTGACTGTAACCGGGAGAGAAACGGATTTAACAACTGTTTCAACAATCTTGGCCGCCAGCATCTCATCTTTCATAAGAGCTGAGCCAGCATCGCCTTTGGTTACTTTTTTGACCGGGCAGCCCATATTGATATCAATGATAGAAGCCCCACGGCCTTCATTCATCTTGGCTGCTTCAGCCATAATTTCCGGCTCACAGCCCGCGAGCTGCACTGCAATGGGTCTTTCTTCTTCGCAATTTGAGGCCATTTTTTGAGTTTTATCGTTGGCTCGCACCATAGCCTGGCTGGCGATCATCTCAGAATAGACCAGCCCTGCCCCGTAGCGTTTGGCCAAACGACGAAAGGGCATATCTGACACGCCGGACATAGGCGCAAGAAATACTGGATTATCCAGCTCAACCGGACCAATAGAAAATGTCATTTTTATAAGCAACTCTAAGACAGGCATAAATAATGGCTACTTATTAGGCATTTTCTACCTAAAGTGCAACTAATTCCTTAGTGTTTTGCCTTTAAAGGAGGATAGAAGAAACGAACTTTACGCCAGGGTAACCAAGGGTAAGAAGCAAATAGGCCAGCAACATCAACCGTGTGGCCTGTCGACCCCGAATGCCAACTTTGTGGTGAGCGATAAGTAAACCGCCGATTACCACAAAAGTTCCAACAGAGAGAAGGGTCTTATGGTCAATGACAAACAGATTGCCACTGACAAAATACTGGGCAATCATCCCGGTTACGAGACCAAGTCCCAAGACAACCTCCGCACTGAAAAGCAGCTTTACAGAGAGAAGCTCACTATCAAAAACTGAAGGTAACTTTTGCGACAGGGTTGTTGACTGTTTTGATTTTAAGGCTCGTTCCTGAATAAAGGCGGCAAGAGAAGCGACGGCCGCTAAAGTGACAAGCCCATAGGTAATTACAGAAACAAAGATATGGGCATGAATCCATCCTGTCGGTACCTTAAGGCTCATCGCATCGCCATGAGAAGTGCTTTGAAGGACAAGGGCGACGATCCCTATGAGAAAAAGATAGGGATAGAGCAAGGGGGCAAGCCGCCATGCCTGATCAAAATATTTATTTGAGATAGCAAACAAAACGAGGGTAGCGGTAATCGTTACCCATAGTGCTAAAGATAAGTCTGTTTGCCAGGTTGATGACATTTGAACGCGAATGAGAAGTGCCGTTCCCGCAATCGCCACGCCTAGGACGACCCAAAACAGAGAGTTCTTCTGCCCTTCCCCTTTTAAACTAAGGATCAAAGCAGGCACTAAAGCTGCAAGCGCGGATATGTCGTACACAAATGAGTCCATCATAAGGTGATTGTATCTCTTCTTCTGTCTATAATTGTCAAGTCGCGTTGCATAAAGGTGATCGATAAGATAACCCTAATGCATGCTAAGTATGGTAAGAATAAGGTATTCTTTAGGGAATTTATATGAGCGATTTTAAAAATGGTATCATTGCCCTGGTCGTTGCTGCGGGCCGTGGGCGGCGCTTTGGCGAAGAACTACCAAAACAATATCAAAAACTAGGCGATTCTCCCGTTTTGCGCCATACCCTCAAATCACTTATTTCTCACCCATCTATCGATCAAGTAAAAACTGTTATCCACCCTGATGATATTGATCTATTTGAAGAAGCTTCTAAGGGCTTAGGTGTTCTTCCTCCGGTTTATGGAGGGGCCGAACGACAAGATTCAGTCCGGCATGGACTTGAAAGTTTAAAAGAGTTTGCGCCAAAACGAGTGCTAATTCATGATGCTGCCCGCCCTTTTGTTTCTCAAAAGCTCATAGATGGCGTTGTGACGGCTTTAGAGACTCATTTAGGGGCTCTCCCTGCCCTTCCTGTTGTAGATACGCTTAAAAAGGGACAGGATGGATTTGTCGGGGAAACAGTTGATCGTGAAAACTTGTGGCGAGCTCAAACCCCGCAAGGGTTTCATTTTGATCAGATTTTACAAGCCCATCAAAGTTTTGCAGGTCAAAAATTAACCGATGACTGTGCCATTGCAGAAAAAGCAGGCCTAAAAATTGCCATTATCCCTGGGGAGGAAGAAAACTTCAAAATCACCACGCCAGAGGATTTAATCAAAGCACGAAGGAAAGACTTGCAAAAAATGGACACTTTAATTGGCTCAGGTTTTGATGTGCATCGTTTCACGAATGGTGATCATGTTATGCTTTGCGGTGTTGAGATCCCCCATAAATTCACTTTGAAGGGCCATTCCGATGCGGATGTTGCATTGCATGCTTTAACGGATGCCATCCTAGGGGCTGTTGGTGCTGGTGATATTGGAGAACATTTTCCGCCCAGTGACGATAAATGGAAAGGAGCCGCTTCCTCTGTTTTTTTAGATCATGCAGTAAATTTGGTTGTTGAAAAACAGGGAGCCATCAACAACATAGATATAACAATAATTTGCGAAGAACCTCGCATTGGTCTTTATCGAACCGAAATGCGGCAATGGCTCTCTGCGCAAACAAAAATACCCCTGGAACGGATTTCAGTTAAAGGGACGACTACCGAGAAACTAGGCTTTACAGGTCGTGGTGAAGGAATTGCGGCCCAAGCCGTCGTTTCAATCAAAGTTCAAAGGACTGACCGATAACGTAATTTTCTTTGGCTCGACATGATTAAACGGCTATTGCTGGCAAAATAAATGAATAAAGGTTTCTTGAGTTCCGATGGCAAACGTAAAATTCGATAATGTAAAAGTTCTCCTCATTGATTCTGAAATAGGGAGTCGGGACAGTATTAAAGGGGCTTTACATAATGTTGGGTTTCGCGATTTTCGAACGGGCAAAACTCTTCATGAAGTTGTGTCGGGTCTGAATCAATTTGACCCAGACCTTTTAATTTGCGGCACACAATTCGATGAAGGTGACCCCGCCGAACTGGTCAAAAAAGTTCGCCATAGCGAAATAGGTCCGAACCCCTTCCTTCCAATTATATTCATGACCTCAGAAGCTTCTAAAAAAATAGTTACTGCCTCTCTTAATGCCGGGGCCGACATTCTCTTAGTTAAACCCATCTCGATCAATGATATCACGGGGCGAATATCCTCATTAATTACCAATAGAAAATCTTTTGTTGTTACAACAGACTATGTGGGACCCGATCGACGCAAAGGGGGCCGAAAGGATGCTGAAGAGGAAGATGGTATCGAACAAATTGAGGTACCTAATCGCCTGAAGGCGAAAGCTACGGGAGATAAGGAGGCACTTGATGATCAAGATTTTATCAAGAACTCACTGACTAAAATTAATGGCTTAAAACTAGAGCGACACGCAGTTCAGATTGGTTTTTTGGTTGAAATGATACTTCCGGCTTACGAAAAAGGAGATATTACCCACGATTTGGTTGAACATATTGATAAAATAAACCATGTGGCTGCTGATACCGCGAAACGGCTTCGTCATACGGAGTACGATCATGTATCTGAACTTTGCAAATCTCTCTTAAGTGTTTCACGGGATATTCGGAAAAATTACAAAGCCCCAAAACCGAAAGATTTAAAATTACTGAGGCCCCTCGCCCAGGCGATAGGACAAGCTTTTGCGATTAAAGAAGATGTTGCTGCTTTGGCCGCGAGAATTTCTGAGAAAATTAAGAATCGACAGGCTTCTTAGTTTCTTTGTTGATCCAATCTAGGAAATCTTCATTTCCCCCAACAATTGGCGCAAAAACAACGCAGGGACAATCGGAACTATGGAGTTGTTTCACTCTCTTAACCACTAAATTCATGAGTGAATCGGTTGTTTTAGCAATAATTGTTGATTCGGTGTCTTCTTCCAACTGACCCTGCCACCAATAGTATGACGTCACTTCATTGTAGACATTCGCACAAGCTAAAAGGCGTTCTTCAACAAGGGTTCTGGCTATATTTTTAGCCTCTTCCTTTGAAGAGGTCGTAATATAAGTCAACTTTTCCATAAATCTTCTCTTTCTGTTGGCGTTTTTTCACACTATTTTGTCTATAATTATTCTTGAAGAAAGCAGTGGATATGGCAAAAAAAAACTCACCCCCCTTAAGTGACGTTCAACGGCGTTGGTTAGAGCGTGGCTTGGAACAACCCGGTGGGAAGCTTCCCCTTTTTACGGAAGACGGCCAAAGCATAAATCCATCAACCGTGCAAAGTTGTGTTAAAAACGGTTGGGCTGAACCCTGGTTTTCAAACCCCCTTAAGCCTGACTGGCTGGTTTGTAAATTAACAAATGACGGTCGTAAACTCGTTGAAAACTAACTTATTAATCTTCGGCTAAGGCTGCATACCCTTTGGTAATCGCATCACGCAATGCCTCAAAAGCATCTCTGGCTTCTTCATATTGCTCCCGAGCATTTTTTAACTCGGCAATGGTTTCAGATGTTGGGGTTTCACCTTTATCATTGGCTCCAATCAGAAAAGCAGCTGAAAGGTAATTTGCCCGCAAGCGTGCGACAGCAACGGCAAAGGAGAGAACGCTGTCTTTCGTAATAGAGGGAATGCGTTTGTCGATAATTTCTCGGTTAGCAAGGCGAATACCATGTTCAATTTCACTTAGAAAACGCTTTTGATCAACAAAGTCTTGATACTCATCAGGATGTTTAGACATTTCATTTCCTTCAAGTTTTCAGATATGACATTATATTCTAACCATCAAATCATCACTTACTCAAATATATACTAAACTTTAGAAGATGTTACAGCTAGCCGCTAGCTATTTTGCGTATCAGAAAGATAAAAATGGAAAAAAAACTTAGTTTGCTCATATGCATCAACAAACGCTACGATTTGGGAAAGCCTTGCTGCGCTAACCAAAAAGGGGTTGAGATCGCCCAAGCCCTCGAACGAGGTATTCAAGAACGCAATCTCCCGATTAAGACAGAGCGTGTAAACTGTTTAGGTCACTGCACAAAAGGCCCCACAGCGAGGGTCGCTCCAGGGGGAAAATTTTTCTTCCATATGAAGCCCGAACTCGTCCCCCAAATCCTCGATGCCTTAGAGGAGAAAAGTCTGGGTAATTTGGAGAAACAGGAGAATAACACGTAAAAAATGATAGTTTTTTGGGGGATTTAGAATAATTGGTCGGGCAGAGAGGATTCGAACCTCCGACCCCTTGACCCCCAGTCAAGTGCGCTACCAGGCTGCGCTACTGCCCGACCATATTAACGCCTTAAAAGGCGTTGGGCGGCACTATACTCACGGTGAATGTTAAGGCAAGCGTTAAAGCACTTTAGCTGGCGGCTTTTTCCAATAAGGCCTTTAAGTCTTCTAATTCAGCAATTGCGGCCAGAATTTGGCTGTTGTCTTCAGCGGTTCCAGAGTTTTCCTGTTCTGCTGTCTGTTCTGAGGAAGATGTGGTTTTTGAGGAAGCTTCATCTCTGAAAAGTTTTTGAACCCCTTTAATGGTATATCCATCCATATAAAGGAGGTCCTTAATGCGATTAAGCAAAGCGACATCTTCTGGACGATAATAACGACGCCCTCCTCCACGTTTCACTGGTTTCACTTGGGTAAACTTCGTTTCCCAAAACCGTAAGACATGTTGAGGTAGGTCTAAATCTTTAGCGACTTCACTAATCGTCCGAAAGGCCGAAGAAGATTTCCGTGGCCCTGCCCCCGAATCGGTCATTTATATCACCGACTTAGAGCATTATTGATGCGATCTTTGAGTACCTGTGAAGGACGGAAAACTAAAACTTTCCGTGGAAGAATAGGAACTTCGTCACCCGTTTTTGGATTACGGCCTACTCTTTGGCCCTTTTGGCGAACAGAGAAACTGCCAAAAGAGGAGATTTTAACCGAGTCGCCATCTGACAAAGCGGAAGAAATTTCGTCTAACACCGTTTCCAACAATTCGGCTGATTCGTTACGAGATAAACCAACTTCTTGATATACGGCTTCGCTGAGCTGTGCTCTTGTAATCGTTTTACTCATCCCAGTACCCCTGAATGTGCTTTTAATTCAAAAGGGTAACCCGTAGAAAAGAAACCGTCAATTATTTAGTCAGAAAGATTATTTCAAAATTAGTTTTTTGGGAACTTACCAGCGGATCAAAGCACCGCCCCAGGTGAAGCCGCCGCCCATGCCTTCAAGCAAGAGAAGGTCTCCTCTTTTTATCCTGCCATCCCGTATTGCGTGATCCAAAGCGAGAGGAATTGAGGCAGCAGAGGTGTTGGCGTGTTGATCAACCGTGGCAATCAATTTTTCGCTTGGAATCTTTAATTTCCGGGCGGTTCCATCAAGAATTCTCTTGTTGGCCTGATGAGGTACAACCCAATCAATATCGTCAGACTGGAAGCCGTTGGCATCAAGTGCCGTTTTAACAACAGCAGCTAAGTTCGTCACCGCATGACGGAAAACTTCTTTGCCTTCCATACGTACATGGCCAACTGTTTTAGTAGATGAAGGCCCCCCATCTACGTAGAGAAGTTCTTTATGACGACCGTCAGAATAAAGGTGGGTGGAAAGAATACCGCGAGGGTTTTCCTCATTTTCATCAATTTCTTCCGCTCGAAGGACAACAGCCCCTGCCCCATCTCCAAACAAAACGCAGGTTGTCCGGTCTTCCCAATCTAAGAGACGAGAGAAGGTTTCAGCACCAACCACCAAAGCCGTTTTAACCTGACCCGCTTTAATAAAATTATCCGCTGTTGCCAAGGCGTAAACAAAACCGGAGCAAACGGCTTGAACATCAAAAGCAAAGCCCCGCGTCATGCCTAAGCGGGCCTGGAGGCTTGCCGCAGTTGAGGGGAAAGTATTATCTGGTGTTGTTGTGCCCATGACGATCATATCGATCTCACTCGCCTCAATACCAGCATGTTCCATAGCTTTGAGGGAAGCTTGATAAGCTAGATCAGAAGTTAATTCGCCTTCTGCAGCGATATGTCTTTTTTTAATTCCTGAACGGGCGGTTATCCATTCATCAGACGTATCAACAATTTTCGAAAGTTCATCGTTGGTCAAAACTTTCTCAGGCAGATATGAGCCACACCCTATAGCCTGGGAGATAATTCGGCTCATTATTTTTCCACCGTTTCAGAGTTAGAGTTTTCAGAATGGGCAATAAGCCACTTAAGATCAGCTTTGATATCGTTGTTGATGTCCCGGCTAATCAAATCGGAAGCAACATCAATGGCATTGGAAAAGCCAAAGGCATCTGTGCCCCCGTGGCTTTTAACACAAATTCCGTTCAATCCTAGGAACATAGCACCATTATAACGTCGCGGGTCAAATTTGGCTTTAAATTGCTTAAGGGCCGGCAAGGCCAGCAGACCGCCAATTTTACCGATAAAGGAACTTTTGAGGGATTCTTTAAGAAGAACCCCCATCATTTTTGCTGTTCCCTCAGCGGTTTTAAGGGCAATATTCCCTGTAAAACCGTCTGTAACAACAACATCGACAGTACCAGCCCCTATATCATCGCCTTCAACGAAGCCGTAGAAGCTCACAGGCAGGCCAATTCCTTGAAGAACTGCACTTGCCCCTTGGACAGCACCGTTTCCTTTTAGCTCTTCCTCCCCGATATTTAAAATACCGATTGAGGGTTTTTTTAAGCCAAGGATACTCCGGGCAAACACTTCACCCATAACAGCGAACTGGACAAGGTTTTCGGCACTACAATCAACGTTCGCCCCTAAATCGAGCATAACAGTTTGCCCTTTGATAGTCGGGAGAACAGCCGCAATAGCTGGGCGATCAATGCCGGGGAGCGTCTTGAGGACGAACTTAGCCATCGCCATGAGAGCCCCGGTATTGCCAGCGGAAACAATTCCGGCAGCTTCACCGTCTTTCACAGCGTTTATAGCCAATCGCATACTCGAATTACGTTTACCACGTAATGCAGTTGCAACTTTATCTTCGTTCGTAACCACTTCATCCGTATGACGAACTTCACAACAATTAGACAGTTGTGGAAACTTCGAAATCAGAGGCGCAAGGCGTTGCTCATCACCGAATACCAAAAATTTGGCATCTGGATGACGCTGGCGAGCCAAATCAAGCCCTTCAACAACCATTTCGGGGGCGCAATCACCCCCCATGGCATCAATTGAAATATTTAGGTTGCCTGACAAGAGGTCCCTCGAAAGCTATTAAGACAGACGTCTGCTTTTAAGCAGCGTCGCTAGCTTCCGTAACCTCACGGCCATCATAGTAGCCACAGTCGGGGCAAACATGGTGGGGGAGCTTAAGCTCACCGCATTCTGGGCATTCCATGCTTGCAGTGTTGGTCAACGAATCATGTGAACGACGCATATTGCGACGTGATGTGGATATCTTCTTCTTTGGTACGGCCATATCTATATACTCTCAGTTTGCTCCCAATGAGCAAAGGGTTGCTACGATTAGCAAAAGGCAGACTAATTAAACAAAAACCCCCGAGGGGGCAAGTGAATACGCAGGTTTAACTCATTTTATCGCGTAATTTCTTCAATGCAGCAAATGGATTCTCAGTTTCGCTTGGTTCTTCTGGTGTTCCAATCTCAAATTCTCCAAATTCTGCCCCGTCTTCACGAGGAAAATTGTCGAGGGATAGTCCAAACTCTTCTGCAATCAATTCACAGATATCAATGGCACCGTTATCTATCGAGTCCGGTGGATCATCATCTTCAATATCAATGAGAATTTCATCCCCCTCATAAGGCTGGACACCGTCTTTGTAAAGCCTTCTGACGGTTCCAGCTATAGATTGGGTTAAAGAATCCAAAGAAATAACCGATTTTTGGACAATTTCAGATTGGAACTCGCCTAAAGCCACATAATCTGCGTTGCCAGCAATGGGGCGAAGAGAAACAGTCGCCGTGAGAAACTTACATTCTTCCAGATTAAAACGCTCAGCTAGCAACTTCCTTTGCTCATCATTTGCTTCAATTTTGAAATGAGATTCTTTTCTTGGCAGGGTTTTAACCATGACCCTTTGCGAAAATTCCACATTATTGCTCACGGCATACCCCCAAACGACAAGGAGCCGGAAAGCAGAACATCGGTCTTCTGGTCACTTAAGAGCTGGGTTTGCCGACGCATATACTTGGCCATCGCTTCAAGGCAGGAATCATCAACAGCTACTTTTTTGTATAAATTGCGTCTTAAGGCCTGCATAAGCATCTTGTCATCAATATCAGCTAACCCTTCATCATAAACGGAGACCCGCCCGTAGAAAGCACTAACCATTTTTTTAATTCGGGTGCTTATCCCAATGTCCCCTACTCCCATTTCACGGAGATTTTCATCAAAATTATCAAACATAACATCAAAGACAGCTTGGGAGAGGTCGGCTGTTTTATCACTGTCTTCTTTAAGTCGATAGAGGAGTAGGTAGGCGTGTAGGGCAATGAGGTCAAAACGCCCATCCACCGTGTCTGCCACTTGGTAATTTGTATAGAAGACAGGTTGCCGCGCTTGCTCTACAACGACAGTGTAAAGGCTATGAGCCGATTCCAAGGTTTCATTTTTGCCAAAAATTTTAGAAAAGATCACCAACTATGTTCTCCAAGATTACCCTACAGACTTCCAAAAACTTGCGAAGTGATCTATACCCTGTATTCTAACGAAACACAGCCAAAATTATTCTAGGACGAGCAATTTGACCCGAAACACTTTTAGTATAGCCAAATATGCTGGTATCGGTGCTTTGGCCCTTACAATGGTGGCCTGTGCCCCTCGCGTTGATATGCGAGGCAACCTTCCCGATACAGAAGCCCTGGCAGAGATTATCCCTGGTGAAATGGAAAAAGAAGAAGTGGCCGAACTTTTAGGGGCTCCCTCTACTTCTGCCATGTTCGATGGGGAAACCTGGTATTATATCAGTGAAAAAACAGAAACGTTGGCTTTCTTAGAGCCAGAAATAACTGACCGCCAAGTGGTTATTATTAAGTTTGATAAATCAGGTGTGGTCGAAAAAGTTAAAAAACTAGATATGACCCATGGCGAAAAAATCGTCCCCGTTGATCGCAAAACACCGACAGCAGGTAACGAAATGACCTTCTTCCAACAAATGTTTGGGAACTTAGGAAGATTTAATAAGTAGGGCTATTTATTATATGGCCCCTCAGACGCCGGGCGCGCTTTTCGCGCTTGGCTTACGCACAAATGGTTGCGCGGGGTCTCAATGGCCCATTTAAAGATTCCATCTCAATTTAGCCCCTCAAGGTACGCGTCTGTGGGGCAAAATAATAAAAAACCCGGAAGGTTATAACCTTCCGGGTTTTTATTATTTGGATTGTCTTAATCCCTTAGCCAGCAAGAAGAGCCAGCAGAAGGATTGCAACGATGTTGGTGATCTTGATCAGAGGGTTAACAGCTGGACCAGCTGTATCCTTGTAAGGATCGCCAACGGTGTCGCCAGTTACAGCAGCTTTATGAGCTTCTGAACCTTTACCACCGTGGTTGCCGTCTTCGATGTACTTCTTCGCGTTATCCCAAGCACCGCCACCAGCAGTCATGGAAACAGCAACGAAGATACCGGTTACGATGGTACCAAGAAGCATCGCGCCGAGGGCACCAAATGCAGCTGCTTGACCAGCGAAAGCGTTAACAACGAAGTACAGAACGATTGGAGCAAAGATCGGCAGCATTGAAGGAATAATCATTTCCTTAATGGCTGCTTTGGTCAGCAGATCAACACAAGCTGCATAGTCTGGCTTAGCTTTGCCTTCCATGATGCCTGGAATTTCTTTGAACTGACGACGAACTTCAACCACAACCGCGCCACCAGCACGACCAACAGCCATCATGCCCATTCCACCGAAGAGGAAAGGAAGAAGGCCACCGATGAAAAGACCAACAACTACATATGGGTCCTGAAGGCTAAAGTTTACAGTTTTAGCAACTTCTGGGAAGTAGTGATGAAGATCTTCGGTATAAGCAGCGAAGAGAACCAAAGAAGCCAGAGCGGCAGAACCGATTGCATAACCTTTGGTAACAGCTTTGGTGGTGTTACCAACAGCATCCAAAGTATCCGTCAGTTGACGTACTTCTTCAGGAAGTTGGGACATTTCAGCGATACCACCGGCGTTATCGGTAACAGGACCGAAAGCGTCGAGAGCAACAACTGTACCAGCAAGAGCCAGCATAGCAGTCGCAGCAGTAGCAATACCAAACAGACCACCTGTCATGTAGGTGTAGATGATCGCAACGCAGATAACCAAAACTGGCAAACCACATGCTTCCATAGAAACAGCCAAGCCCTGAATAACGTTGGTGCCGTGACCAGTGGTCGAAGCTGCAGCAACAGAGCGTACAGGACGGTAGTTTGTGCTGGTGTAGTATTCAGTAATGACAATCAACAAGCCAGTAACAACCAAGCCAGCGATGGAGCAAAGGAATAAGTCCATACCGGTTAGAGATGTGCCGTTTGTCATTTCGTAAGAGGTATCGAAACCGATGAATTGAGAGATAGAAACACCGATAAGAATTGCAGAAACAACAACAGTTGCCCAGAAACCTTTATACAAAGCGCCCATGACGTTGTTATTTGCACCAAGTTTGGTGAAGAATGTTCCGACAACAGAACCTGCAATGGAAACACCACAAATAAGAAGTGGGAAGGCCATCATGGTTTCTTGAGCTTCACCAGTGAAGAAGATGCCAGCGAGAAGCATGGTTGCAACAATGGTTACAGCATAGGTTTCGAACAAATCAGCCGCCATACCAGCACAGTCACCAACGTTGTCACCAACGTTATCAGCGATTGTAGCAGGGTTACGTGGATCATCCTCTGGGATACCAGCTTCTACTTTACCAACCAAGTCACCACCAACGTCAGCACCTTTAGTGAAGATACCGCCGCCGAGACGAGCAAAGATAGAGATCAAGGAAGCACCAAAGCTTAAAGCAACAAGAGCTTCAAGAATGTGACGTGAACCTTCAGCAGTTGAAGCGTCAACAGCGCCGCGCATGTAGATGTAATATCCAGCAACGCCGAGTAGGCCAAGACCTACAACGAGTAGACCAGTGATCGCACCAGATTTGAAAGCTACGTCCATTGCTGGGCCGAGGCCTAAGGTACGAGCAGCTTCAGCTGTGCGAACGTTAGCACGTACAGAAACGTGCATGCCGATGAAGCCGGTAATACCGGACAGGATAGCACCAATAGCAAAACCAACGGCTACAGAGCCGCCGAGACGAAGACCTAGAAGAATGCAAACAACAACACCAACAATCGCAATTGCTGTATATTGACGTTTAAGATAAGCACCAGCGCCTTCTTGAATAGCACTAGCGATTTCTTGCATACGATCTGTACCAGCAGGTGCGCCAAGCACCGACTTGATAGCGTATGCGCCGTATAGCAGCGAAAGAACGCCACAAAGAATGATAATTCCGTAGACGGACATAGGATCAAACCCTTTTTAAAAAAAATACCCCCCGGTTTTTGCCGACCGTACGCCGAACATCTTCCCTCCCGGTGGAAAATCGCAGGGAAAATGCCAGAAGAGGCCCGACAAATCAACAAGTCTTACGTAGGGTTTGGATAGTTTTTTATATTAAATCCCTAAAGATGGTAAGAAACATCAATAGTCCCTTTGAAATCAAAGGGGTTATCGAGTCTGTAAAAAGTGATGAAAATTTGAGAAAAATTCAAAACAGCTTTATTTTTCAAGCTATTGGTATCACCAATTACTCAAAAAAATGAGGATTCTATTTACATAAGAAGAATCTAATTCAGTGTTTGTCCTGAAAATTACACTTTTGGACTATCAATAATAGATTGAATGAGGATGTTGGTGATCTTGTCATTATTTTTTTGCAATTTAACCACATTCATCAAATGTTTTTTCAATAAAACCAAGTTTAATCGCCCCCCTTTTTTGAGAAGTCGCGGAACAAAGGCATAGAGGTCTTTTAAGAAAGCATCATGAATACGGGGTAATATACGGTTTACTTCTTCTTGATGTTCCTTAACGACTTCAAGCTTCAGCATAATCTGAATGGTTGTTACAACCTTGTCTCCTTGAAATATTGGAATGGAGAGTTGTTCCATATCAATAAAGACAGGTGGTTCTTCTGGGACTTGCTCAGCTTTGGCATTTTCATCGGCTTCAGCAAAAGGACCAATCTTAAGCCATTGCAAAGCACTAACCGTTCCAGCACCGAGCATCACCAAGACAATGACAATGATCATAAGTTTCTTCATAGTTGGCTAGCCTTTTTCATCTTTTGCTTATCTATTCATCATGAGAGCTAAAATGGTTATAACCTAGTCTTACAATACCTTGTTGGACTATTCCATCTTTTGTCACAGTCACACCAGCATCAGATATAATTTGTCCTATCGCCGAACATTTAACATTCATATCATGCTTTAACAAATTGAATTTATTTATTTTTTCCTGTGGTATTGTAAACAATAATTCGTAATCATCACCGCCAGAAAGAGCAACACCAAGCCATTTTTCTTTTGATCTAATGGCAGAAGAAAGAGGAATATCGGTTATTTCTATAGAGGCTCCGACGCTAGAAACCTTACAGATATGCCCTAAATCCTGAAGTAATCCATCTGATATATCTATCGCAGAGGTCGCCAAACCTCGAAGAGCTTTTCCGAGTTTTAAGCGAGGGGTTGGGTTTTGGTATTTCTCAACAAAACGATCCCGCTCACATTTATCCTCAACGATGAGTTTGTTTTGCAAGACCCGAAGCCCCATAGCCCCATCACCAATCCGACCAGAAACGTAGATTGTATCCCCGACCCTCGCCCCAATCCTGGAAAGTGACTGACCAGACGGAACTTTCCCAAGGGCGTTAATGGTTAAGGTCAGCGGGCCTGGGGTTACGACAGTGTCTCCCCCCACAAGGGTTATGCCATATTTTGCCTGCAGTTCTGCCAGCTTCCCGGTAAACCTCTTGAGCCACTCCCCTTCTATATCAGAAGGCAGGGCGGCTGAAAGGGTATAAACATAGGGGTCCGCTCCCATCGAAGCTAAGTCGGAGAGGTTGACGCCTATAACCTTGGCTGCAATTGACTCTGGTGGATCGGTCGGAAGGAAATGGACGCCGGAAATAACCGTGTCCATTGTTGCAACAATTTGAGTGTTCGGTTCAATATCAAGAACAGCGGCATCATCTTGAAGGTTTCGGGCGCCAGGTTCTTGAGTAGACAAGGGGGCAAAATATTGAGCAATAAGGTCAAACTCATCACCCTGTTTTTGACCATGGGTACTTTTCCCCTTATCGGTCAATTGTCGCTGAGCTCCCCGTCCCTTAGAACGTGAGCGAGCTTATCCAGAACCCCATTGACCTTCTTAGGCTCATTGCCATCAAAGAAAGCTTTTGCGACATCCATATATTCACTGATCACTACTTTAGGCGGGATATCTTGCATATCCAGAAGTTCATAGGCCCCGGCAAAAAGGATATTTTTTAAAACCAGTTCCAAACGGCCGGAAACCCAACCATCGGTTAATGCGCCATCAACCATCTCGGTTAGAGATGAACGTTTTTCTGCTACACCACGGACGATTTTGAGGAAAAGTTCTTTATCAGGTGGTGCAATTGGATCGTTAGACTCACCAGCTTGGGTTTCCCAACGTTTTTGCAGGAATTCCAAAAGAATGTCATCAAGAGGTGCTTCAGAAACTTCCAATTCATAAAGTGCTTGGACAGCTAACAACCGAGAGGCACTTCGACGATTTGGGCTGGGTTGTGTTACTTGCTCGCTCATCGAGGTACCAATCTGAATTGCTTCTTAAGTTCCATCATTCGCATGCAGGCTTCCGCCGCCCGTCCGCCAAAATTTTTCTGGTCCACTTTAGCCCGAGCCCATGCTTGATCCATATTTTCTACTGTCAAAACGCCAAAACCATGGGCGACAGAGTAATTAACCGATAAATCCATCAAGGAACGAGAAGCTTCACGGCAAACATGATCATAATGGTCCGTTTCCCCTCGAATAACGCAGCCTAAGGTCACAAAACCAGCATAACGCTTTGAGGCTGAACGAACTTCCATCGCCCGGATGGCATAACGCATGGCAGAAGGGATCTCAAAAACACCCGGAACGGCAATGCGTTCATAATCGTAGCCCTGCTCTTCAAGAGCGGTTGTCGCTCCTTTAATCAGTTCATCAGTAATATCATCATAAAAACGCGCTTCGATAATCAGGACGCGCTGCTTCGCACTAGGCATTAGCTGTTACTCCCGGCAGGAATAGGACGACGTTCGACCACTTTAAGGCCATAGCCTTCCAACCCGACAATTGTTCGTTCCGTATTGGACAATAAAATCATCTCTTTTACCCCTAAATCCAGGAGTATTTGAGCGCCGACACCATAGTCTCGGAGCGGCTCTTTTGCCATCCCCTTTTCACCATTCCGAAGACGAACCTTATTCGAGACCGATTGTGGGTCGCTTTCACGGATAATAACGGTGACCCCTTGCCCGTATTCACCAATCATTTCCATCGCTTTATGGAGTTCATGGGATTTACCTGCGCTATGGTCACCTAGAAGGTCATCAAGGATATTGATCGCATGAACTCTTACCATTGTCGGGCGAGATGAGGAAACATCCCCTTTGACCATGGCCACATGCTCGGCATAGGAAACAGTGTTTTTATAGACAAACATACGTTGAGAACCACCATAACGGCTCTCAATTTCTTTCTCAATAAGCTGTTCAACTTGTTTCTCGGTCCGACGCCGATAGCTTATAAGATCCGCAATTGTCGCAATTTTAAGGCCATGTCGCTTGGCAAATTTAATCAAATCAGGCAAGCGCGCCATGGTGCCGTCATCATTCATGATTTCGCAAATGGCTGCGGAAGGGTTCATGCCGGCCAGCCGAGAAATATCAACAGATGCTTCCGTATGCCCTGCACGCACAAGCACGCCCCCGTCTTTGGCTCTCAGAGGAAAGATATGCCCTGGTGTGGCAATCGCTTCTTTGCCTTTTGACGGGTCTATCGCGGCAGCGATTGTCCGAGCCCGGTCACCCGCAGAGATACCCGTACTCACGCCTTCTTTGGCTTCAATAGAAATTGTGAAAGCGGTTTCATGACGAGACGTATTTTTTGCCTCCATCAGCGGAAGCCCCAACTCATCAATTCTCTTGGATTCCATGGTCAAACAAATCAGCCCACGACCATATTTAGCCATGAAATTAACAGCATCTGGTGTTGCCATCTGGGCCGGAATGATCAGATCACCCTCGTTTTCACGATCTTCATCGTCAATCAGGATGTACATACGTCCGTTTTGCGCTTCTTCGATGATTTCTTCAATCGTCGAAAGAAATTTTTTCTCAGTCACAGCTATTCAGCCTCCATCATGCGCGCCATATAGCGAGCCAGAGTGTCAATTTCGAAGTTAATTTTATCGCCCTCTTTGAGTTTTCCAAAATTGGTTACCTCAAGAGTATGTGGGATGATATTAACGCCAAAACAATCATCATCGACTTCGTTGACGGTCAAAGAAACACCGTTTAAGGCCACAGACCCTTTCGGGGCGACAAATTTTTTCAAATCTTGGGGAACCCGGAAATAGAAACGATGGGAATCCCCTTCTTTGGTAATGCTGACAACTTCGGCCAGGCCATCAACATGCCCACCAACCAAATGCCCCCCTAACTCGTCACCAAGACACAAGGCCCGTTCAAAATTAATTGGAGAGCCGACGACCCAAGTTCCCATCGTTGTTTTAGAGAGAGATTCGCCAGAAGCAGAAATAGCAAACCAGCCAGGGCCTTTATCAATCACGGTCATACAGCCCCCATTACAAGCAATAGAGGCTCCAATATCAACGGTATCCATGTCATAAGCCGTATCGAACTCAAACCGCGTGTCTCCGGTCTTTGTAATGGCACGGACGCGCCCTAAATCTGTAATAATTCCCGTAAACATTCTGTCCTCAATCTATCCGCTTATAAAATTCTACTTGGTCAGCTCCGGCAATAGTCTGAGATATAAGCTCAAATTGTGCCGCTTGCGCCAATTGATCTACACCAAAACCTGTTAAAGCTGGCAAACCATCCCCCCCAATGATTTTTGGAGCCCTCATCCAGGCGAGACGATCAATCAAAGTATATTCCAGAAGGTTGGCCGCTAGATGGCTTCCTCCTTCTACCAGTACCCGAGTTAATCCTTTCTCTGCGAAGGCATTCGCAGCCAGAAGAAGGCTTGGGTAACCGTCTTTATCTGCTTCAATCTCTAAAACTTCAACGCCACAATTGCGAAAAGCATCTTTTCTTGTTTGATCGCCGGTCGGCAATGTCACCATCCAGGTAGGCGTTTTTTCTGCTGTCGCAATCAATTTATGGGTTAAAGGCACCCGCATCCGACTATCGAAGAAAATACGAACAGGAGACTGCCCTTCCATTCCCGGCAGGCGACAGGTGAGCTCTGGATTATCAGTTATAACCGTCCCAGACCCCACCATGATGGCATCATGATTAGCCCTGAGCCAATGACCGACCTTTCGGGCTGAAGGTCCTGTAATCCATTGGCTTTCACCCCTGTGGGTGGCAATTCTCCCGTCTAATGTCGTGGCTGTTTTGAGTGTAAATAACGGGCGGTTCTCTGTGATGCGTCGAAAAAAACCTTCGTTTAGAAAATCGGCTTCCTGTTTACAAACATCTGTCACCACCTCAATTCCAGCATTTTTAAGCCGTTCTATCCCTTTGCCTGATACCCTTGGGTCAGGGTCGCTGGTTGCCACGACAACTTTGCGAACCCCAGCATCAATCAAAGCCTGGGAACATGGAGAGGTTTTTCCGGTATGATCGCAGGGCTCTAGAGTCACATAAACGGTGGCCCCTTTTGCTTTGTCCCCTGCCCTTTTAAGAGCTTCAGTTTCAGCATGAGGCCGCCCCCCAGGCTGTGTCCATCCGCGCCCAACCATATGGTTATCCTTAAGGATCACACAACCAACGGCAGGATTCGGCCACACGTTTCCTAAGCCTCGACGAGCGAGACCCAGGGCGACGCCCATTGTGTCCTTATCCATGTTTCGCAATGGCTTCACAGCTTCAACTAACTTACTCGCCGGGGTTTAAGTTGCCGACGAAATCTTCAAAGTCTTTGGCTTCACGGAAATTTTTGTAAACCGAGGCAAAGCGCACATAGGCCACTTTGTCAATTTCAGCTAAAGATTCCATAATCATTTCCCCAATGACTTTTGAAGGCACCTCGGTTTCCCCAAGGCTTTCGAGGCGTCGTTGAATACCATTGACGATCCGCTCAACTTTATCAGGTTCAACAGGACGTTTACGCAAGGCAACTTGGAGAGCTTTGGCAACTTTATCCCGGTCAAAAATGGTTTTCCGACCATCTTTTTTGATAACCGTAAGTTCCCGTAGCTGCACCCGCTCAAATGTGGTGAAACGGGAGCCGCAGCCAGGGCAGAAACGCCGCCGCCGTATGGCTGCATACTCTTCAGTTGGCCGTGAGTCTTTTACTTGTGTATCGTTCTGGCCGCAAAACGGACAACGCATTGCCGCTCCCCCTTATACTTAAAAGTTTTGATAGATTGGGAACCGTGCGCAAAGTTCTTTAACTTTGGCATGGGCTTCCTTCTCTGCCGCAGAATTATCATCAGGATTAGCAGCAAGCCCATCAAGGACATCACTGATCATCTCACCGATTTGTTTAAATTCATCTACCCCAAATCCACGACTAGTCCCCGCTGGTGAGCCAAGACGCACCCCTGAGGTTACCATTGGTTTCTCAGGATCAAAGGGAATACCATTTTTGTTACAGGTCATCCCTGCCCGTTCAAGGCTCTGTTCGGTGATATTTCCGGTCAAGCCTTTAGGACGCAGATCGACCAGGAGAACGTGGGTATCTGTGCCGCCGGAAACGATATCACAGCCCCGCGCTGAAAGGGTTTCTGCTAAAACTTGAGCATTCTCAACAACGGCTTTGGCATAATCTTTAAATTCAGGTTGCAATGCTTCTTTAAAGGCAACAGCTTTGGCGGCAATCACATGCATCAAAGGGCCACCTTGCAGGCCAGGGAAGACGGCTGAGTTAATCTTTTTGCCCAGTGCTTCATCATTGCTCAAAACCATACCGCCCCGTGGGCCGCGTAGAGTTTTGTGAGTCGTTGTGGTGACAACGTGGGCGTGCTCTAAGGGGCTCGGGTGGACACCCGCAGCGACGAGGCCGGCAAAGTGAGCCATATCGACCATCAACAGAGCCCCAACCTTATCGGCAATTTTTCTAAACTTAGCGAAATCAAGTTGCCTTGGATAAGCTGATCCACCCGCAATGATTATTTTTGGATTATTTTCAACAGCCAATTTCTCAACTTCGTCAAAATCCACCCGCGCATCCTGGTGACGAACACCATATTGCACTGCATTAAACCATTTACCTGATTGGGCAGGAGGTGCCCCGTGGGTCAAGTGACCACCAGCCGCCAAAGACATCCCCATAATGGTATCACCAGGCTTAATCAAAGCCTGAAAAACGGCTCCGTTAGCTTGGCAACCTGAATGAGGCTGCACATTGACGTATTGACAATTAAAAAGCTCTTTAGCCCGCTCAATCGCCAAATTTTCAGCAATATCTACGTGACTGCAACCGCCATAATAACGGCGACCTGGATAACCTTCGGCATATTTATTGGTTAAAATAGAGCCTTGAGCTTCTAAAACAGCTTTGGAAATAATATTCTCAGATGCAATAAGCTCGATCTCATTTTGCTCGCGGGCGAGTTCTTGAGTAATTGATTTGGTTAACTCCGGGTCACTTTCAGCAACTGAAGTTCCAAAAAATTTCTCTATAAAGGCAGGTGGTGCATAGGACATAGGCAAAAACCCTCTAAATTTAAGACATCTTGGTGACACGGCGCTGGTGCCTGCCACCTTCAAATTCTGTATCAAGAAATACCTTCAGACATTCCTGGGCTTGGGCTTGACCAATCATTCGTCCCCCAAAAACAACCACATTGGCGTCATTATGTAATCGACTCATTTGCGCGGCAAGAACATCTCCGACGAGAGCAGCGCGGACTTCTTTATGGCGATTGGCAGCAATACTGATCCCAATCCCAGAACCGCAAACAAGAACTGCCCGTTTCACTTGATTATCATGAATAGATTTAGCTACCGCATCGGCAAAATCCGGATAATCAACGGAATCGGTCCCGTTCGCCGTCCCTAAATCAAGGACCTCATAGCCCCAACTGGTTAAATTCTCTACCAGTTTGGCCTTAAGATCATATCCCGCATGATCACAGGCAATTGCAATTTTCTCAGAGGACATCCCCACTTCTCCGCCATTTCATATTAATGTGCAGTTTAGATACCATATCTTGATTTCCCTTGCCAAGGTAGCACGACACCTTGAGCAAAAAACATTTCTGCTCAATAATATTTGCTATAAATTTAATCACTTCACTAAATTCTAACTACTTTTTGGTAATATAATTACAATTAGCGACTCTTTAACAATACTAAAAGGTAATTATATTACCTAAATATATATCAACTTAATTGCACAACAAATAAATGCTTAAATGATCAATTAACTAGCGGTTATTGGCGTTGACAAATTAAATATTACATGGCCTATATTGTGATAAGAATTATTTGTGGGTAACAGTAGTGTTGGGTTAGTTATTAGATGACTGAAGAAAATGATACAGGCGTATCAAGTGATGAAATATTGCGCATGGCAGTGGATATCGCTTCCGCTTATTTAAGCTGTAATAAAGTTGCGACTTCAGAAGTTCCTGAAGCAATTAAAGCTGCTTATTCTGCTATTGTTGAAATTGAGCAAACCCACAACCTAGGTCTTGAAACCAAACAAAAACCTGCTGTTTCTGTTCGGCGCTCAATTACCCCCGATTATATTGTCTGTCTTGAAGATGGTAAGCAGTTGAAAATGCTTAAGCGTCACCTCAGGACGACCTATGGCATGACACCTGACGAATACCGCTTAAAATGGGGACTACCATCTGATTATCCTATGGTTGCCCCTAATTACGCCAAGCAGCGTTCTGAGTTTGCTAAGAAAATAGGGTTAGGTAAGAAGTAATTTTTTTTACTTAATTTTTAACAATAAAAAAGCCCGGTGAATTAACACCGGGCTTTTATTTTTTAGCTTATAGAGAAAGAATTATCTCTCAGCGTAGTTGCCGTCTTTCCACTCGTACCAAACATAAGCACGGCCGTCAGTATCACCTTTCGCATTGAAAGAGAATGGGCCAATTACAGTGTTAAACTTGGTCTTATGAAGTTGTTTTGCAACAGCGTCCATGTCATTGGTTTTCGCTTCTGTAGCAGCTTGTGCCCAAGCTTGAAGGGTAGCATATGTATAAAGCGTGTAACCCTCTGGATCATAACCACCGTCTTTGAAAGATTTCACAACAGCTTGTGCTTCTGGGAAGTTACGTGGTTCTGGGCCAAATGTGAAGATTGTTCCATCACCAGCAGGACCAGCGATTGAGCCAAACTCAAGGCTGTTCAAAGCATCGCCAGAGATCAGTTGGATTTTTAAGCCTTGCTCTTTAGCTTGACGAACAATCAGGCCACCTTCTGGGTGGTAACCGCCCAAGTATAGAACGTTGATTTTGTTTGCTTTAAGCTTGGAGATCAAAGCAGAGTAATCTTTCTCACCTGCTGTGATTGGCTCATACATTGCTTCAGTTTTACCCGCAGCGTTAAGTGCTTTTCTCATCTCATCAGCAAGACCTTTACCATAGGCAGTCTTGTCGTGGATAATTGCTACGTTGTCTTTAGCATGTTTTGTTGCAACATATTTACCAGCAACAGAACCCTGTTGGTCGTCACGACCACAAACACGGTAAACTGCTTCGTAGCCTTTTTCCGTTAATGCTGGGTTGGTAGAAGCAGGCGTGATCATTGGAATGCCTTCTTCATTGTAAACATCAGAAGCTGGAATAGAGCTTGATGAACAGAAATGACCCGCAACGAATGCAACGCCTTCGTTTACAAGACTGTTTGCAACAGAAACCGCTTGCTTAGGATCGCATTGGTCATCACCGTATACCAAGACAACTTTTTCACCATTAACGCCGCCATTAGCGTTTAGGTCTTTAACAGCCATCTCTGCACCGCGTTTCAGTTGCTCACCGAATGAGGCAAGTTGACCCGTGAAAGGACCTGCAACAGCGATTTTCACGTCAGCTTGTGCAACACCAGCCGATAAGACGAGGCCCGCAGCCGCTGCGAGCAATGATGCTTTAAAAATTTTAGCCATGTTTAAGTGTCTCCCTAGTATTAGGCGGGTTTAAGCTAACCTGCCTTTCAAAAAATTATTATGTATTTAGTGATACAACAGACAAAACTATGGTCTCTCTCTTATTTAACTACAAGAAAGAATTTAACTTTTTTTTTATTTTATTTCTCTCCAGCCAATAAGGCCAGCCCGTTCATACTGCCATGGATATTGCGATACCATCTTATAGGCACGCGTTGCCAAATAAGATAATAAACCGATAACCAATAAAACTGCCGTATCAATGAAATAAGCAGATAGCGAAAGTAAGTGCCCTTCAAAAAGGGCAAAACTTAAGAAACGATCAGCAAAACCCAACAACACCATATAGGGGATAAGTTGCCATAAAGGACGCCACGTTGAAGCCAGTGCCTGTCCTGTCATATAGGCACAAAAGCCCGCAATGAAGACAGTCAGGGCGATGAAAACACCAATCGAAGTTCCTAAAATAGATTCCACTTTATTCTTCTTCCTCTTAATGTCCGCCTTCGAGGTACGCGGCGCGTACTTCTGGGCTTGCCAATAGTTCTTCACCTGTCCCAGACATGGTGACTTCGCCATTCACCAAAACATAGCCCCGATGGGCCAGTTTTAAAGCATGAAATGCATTTTGTTCAACCAGGAATACAGTCATGCCCTGCTCGTTGATTTCTTTGATGATTTCAAAAATTTGGCGCACAACAAGCGGTGCCAAACCAAGTGAAGGTTCATCCATCAGAAGCATGCGTGGACGAGCCATCAGGGCACGGCCGATTGCGAGCATTTGCTGCTCGCCACCTGATAAAGTGCCGCCACGCTGGTCAATACGTTCTTCCAAGCGAGGGAACAGACCAAGTACCTTTTTCAGGTCTTCATCAAAATATTCGGGCTTTGTCGTAATTGCTCCCATCTGAAGGTTTTCAAAAACCGTCATTTTAGGGAAAATACGACGCCCTTCAGGCGACACCGCAATACCGTTGGCAACAATTTTGTCGGTTGCCTTATGGGTTATGTCTTCCCCTTCAAAAGTCACCGTCCCTTTTGAGGCTTGGGGGATTCCCATAAGAGTCATCAAGGTTGTTGTCTTGCCAGCCCCGTTAGCACCGATAAGCGTAACGATTTCCCCTTGATTGATTTTAATATCAATGCCCTTGAGAGCTTCGATATTACCGTAGTGGGTATGAACGCCATCAAATTTAAGCATTATTATGCGCCCTCCCCATGTTGTGTAGATTCAGGGAAATCTTGTGCCACTTCAGGCGGAAGCTCTTCATCTTCTTCTTCACCAAGATATGCACGAATAACAACAGGGTCGTTTCTGACATGTTCCGGTGTGCCATCAGAAATTTTACGGCCATAGTCCAACACCACGACATGATCAGAGATTCCCATAACCACGCTCATGTCGTGTTCAATTAACAGAATACCTATGTTGTGCTTATCCCGGATATCGAGCAAAAGTTCATTTAATTCAGCAGATTCTTTTGGGTTCAACCCAGCAGCAGGCTCATCGAGACACAATAGAATAGGCTCAATGCACATGGCACGGGCAATTTCTAAACGACGTTGAGCCCCATAAGGAAGATTTCCAGCATCCCAATCAGCTAGGTCCGTTAGATTAACTTTATCCAACCAGTACTTAGCCAACTCAACCGCTTCTTTCTCTGCATTGCGATAGCTGGGAAGTCCCAGCAAACCGCCAATACTCATTCCAGAAGCTTTCATCAGCACATTATGTTGAGCTACAATGAGGTTTTCCAGCACGGTCATTTGAGAGAAGAGGCGGATGTTTTGGAACGTCCGAGCGACCCCGCCTTTTTGCGGAATACGAAACCCTTCCATACGTTCCAAATACATTGGACCAGTATGGTGATGGAGCGTAACACGCCCGACTGTTGGCTTATAAAAACCAGTTAAACAGTTGAAAACAGTGGTTTTACCAGCACCATTAGGACCAATGATCGCAGTAACTTCTTTTTCTTTTGCTTCAAAAGACAGATCATCAATAGCAACCAAACCGCCAAAGCGCATAGTTAGGTGTTCAACATTAAGGAGGGTCATGGGCCATCTCCTTTTTCGTTTCCATCATGGAGTTTTATCGTAGGCTCCCTAAAGGCAAGCAATCCTCTGGGACGCCAAACCATAATCATCACCATCAAACCACCAAAGGCAAGCATCCTGAATTCTTGAAGCTCCCGGATAAGTTCGGGACCAATAACCAGAACAAAGGCGGCAATGACGACACCAACTTGGCTTCCCATTCCGCCTAGAACCACGATCGCTAATATAATAGCCGACTCGATAAAGGTGAAGCTTTCCGGGCTGATAAAGCCTTGCCGCGTCGCAAAAAATGATCCGGCAAACCCGGCAAACATCGCCCCGATGGCAAATGCCGTCAGTTTTGTATTGGTGGGGTTGATCCCCAGGGAGCGGCAAGCTGTTTCATCCTCACGAAGAGCTTCCCAGGCACGACCAACAGGCAGTTTGCGGATACGCAATGTGAAGAAGTTTGTCACAAGGGCCAAAACCAGGATGAGGAAGTAATAGAAAATGAATTTATTTATTGTTGAATATTCAATCCCCATCAATTCATGGAAAGGCGGCAAGCCATCTTTTGCTTTACGCGAGAAAACAGCCAAGCCGAAGAAAGTTGGCTTTGGAATAGATGAAATACCGTCAGGACCGCCTGTCAGGCTGTACCAATTCAAGAGAACAACGCGGATAATTTCACCAAAACCAAGGGTCACGATCGCCAGATAATCCCCTCGAAGTCGTAGAACCGGGAAGCCCAGGATGGCACCAAAGCTTGCTGCAAATACCCCTGCCATGGGCAGACAGATCCAGAAAGAAAGATCATAATTTGTTGCAAGCAATGCATACGAATAAGCACCAACCGCGTAGAAGGCCACATACCCCAGATCAAGCAGACCCGCAAGACCAACCACGATGTTAAGCCCCCAGCCCAGCATTACATAAATGAGAACATAGACAGCCAAATCAAGTGAGTGCCGATTTGCCATTGGAGAAAATGGAAAAAGGATAGCAGCGGTAAGAAGAAGAATAGCCAATGTTGTTTGGTTCTTCTTAATAAAGCCACCTATAGAGCCTGCACTATTTCCGGCAGCTTGACTAAAACTACTGAAGAAAGTGCGCTGACCAATGGAAATGGCCAACCGTCCAACGAATGTCACAACCGCTGCAACCAAAACCCAATCGAAACGAGATTCAGCCGTCAGTGTCCCATTGACGTCGAAGGTTTTAAAACCAGCAAGAGGCAAAGCAAGGGCTGCGGCAATTAAACCTGCAATTCCGGCATCCTTAAGCAATACCAGCATATCACTTTTTTGATTATTTACAGACATGCTAGCTTATACCTTCTCGATTTCTGGTTTACCAAGAAGGCCTGTTGGACGGAAAACCAACACAAGAACAAGAATTGAGAAAACCGCAACATCTTTATATTCAATTGTGAAATATCCTGACCAGAAGGCTTCAATAAGACCGATGAGCAACCCACCAAGCATCGCACCCGGCAACGAGCCAATGCCGCCAAGAACAGCCGCTGTAAAGGCTTTCATCCCGGCAAGGAAGCCGATGTAGAAGTCAATCACACCATAATACAGGGTCACCATCAAACCAGCCACGGCAGCCAGCGCAGCCCCCATGACGAATGTTGTGGAGATTGTGCGATCTACGTTCACACCAATGAGGGCTGCCATCGTGCGGTCTTGTTCCGTTGCACGTTGGGCACGACCCAAAGATGTTTTGTTGATGACTAATGTAAAGACTGTCATCAAAACAATGGTCAGAATGAAGATAAAAATTTGCAAATAGCTAAGCGTTACGGTGAACCCGTCGTGTTCCATCAACTCAAAGCCGCCAGAAATCAATGGCTGCATAGGCTTAACGCGGGCACCTTGAAGAACTTGCACAAGGTTTTGAAGGAAGATAGACATCCCAATTGCAGAAATAAGCGGTGCCAGACGGAACGAACCACGAAGGGGTCGATAAGCCAGTCTTTCCACTGTCCAGCCCCATATACAGGTAAAGACCATAGACATGATCAAAGCTATCAAGAGTGCTGCGGGGAGCCAAATCCCACCAAGCATGGTGAGCACAAGGAATGTGATCATCGAAACAAAAGCACCAATCATATAGATTTCGCCATGAGCAAAGTTGATCATGCCGATGATGCCGTAAACCATCGTATAGCCGATGGCGATGAGTCCGTAGATCGATCCTAGGGTGAGGCCGTTGATAAGTTGTTGAACAAAATATTCCATGAAATACTTTTAAAACTCGTTCCTGTCGCTTTTATAATATTTTTTATAGTGCCTTACATGCTTTAGTAGAAACAACTAATATAACTAAAGCCTTAGAGCCAGATGAGACTACCTTTGATGGATATAGAGTCAAGCTTAATTGGTCGGCTCTCAAACAATAAATCCTCTTCCTTTCTTTTCATTTTTGGCGTGAAGTTTTTTTGTCAGGACATATTCAAGTTTACGTTGAGCCAGCCGCTGCCAATTGGTTTTCCCGACGTTAAAGGGAGCTATTGTTGTCACCTCAACACCCGTAATTGGGTCAACAGCCACGACACGAACCATTTTTCCAACACGTTTTACTTCAAAAATAACTTCATGAAGTTTAATCCGTTCTTCTTGAGTAATTTTACCGCCAGACATTTGACGTAAACATATCCTGTATTATTTCAGTGTTACCTGGATTCTAAGGGACAGCGGAAACCTGATCAATACACTTTGCTGTTAAGAGGCAAAAACCCCCGTCAAATGACGAGGGTTTGATCGCAAAAAACTGTTTCAAGGATTACATGTTGCGACGATATTGCCCGCCGACCTCAAACAGAGCCTCACTGATTTGTCCAAGAGAACAATATCGGACAGCTTCAACCAATACCGCAAAAACGTTTTCGTTCTTGGTGGCTGCTTCCTGTAAACGCCGAATCATTTCCTCCCCCTGCTTTTTATTGCGGGTTTGGAAGCTGCGTAAGCGTTTGATTTGGCTCTTTTTTTCCTCTTCAGTTGAGCGGGCCAATTCCGGGGTTGGCATTTCGCCAGCCCCTTCTGGGTTCAAGAAGGTGTTCACCCCAACGATGGGATAGGAGCCATCATGTTTTTGGGTTTCATAATAAAGTGATTCGTCTTGGATCATACCACGCTGATAGCCGGTCTCCATCGCTCCAAGCACTCCGCCTCGTTCAGAAATTCGCTCAAACTCCTGCAAAACCGCTTCTTCAACCAAATCAGTCAGTTCATCAATAATAAAGGCACCTTGATTGGGGTTTTCGTTTTTAGCCAGGCCCCATTCTTTGTTGATGATCTGCTGAATAGCTAAAGCCCGACGGACTGATTC
Source organism: uncultured Thalassospiraceae bacterium (assembly GCA_965368165.1). Taxonomy (GTDB): domain Bacteria; phylum Pseudomonadota; class Alphaproteobacteria; order Rhodospirillales; family JAPHRK01; genus JAPHRK01. The sequence continues at coordinate 74,730 of CBDULT010000009.1, forward strand.
TGTGGTTGGTGTTGTCACGGCCTCATCATAAGCATTGGTATGTAAGCTATTGGTATTGTCATAGGTTGCAATCAACGCCTGCAGGGTGGTGCGAATGTCATTAAAGTTCATCTCTTGGGCATGAAGAGAGCGTCCGGAGGTTTGCGTATGGTACTTCAGTTTCTGCGAGCGTTCATTGGCCTTATATTTAAAGCGCATGGTGGTCGACCAAATACGGCGGGCAACCCGACCCATGACAGAATATTCTGGGTCCATACCATTGGAGAAGAAGAAAGAGAGATTGGGGGCGAAGTCATCAATGTGCATGCCTCGCGCCAGATAAGTTTCAACATAGGTAAAGCCGTTGGAAAGGGTCAAGGCCAGTTGAGAGATTGGATTGGCCCCGGCTTCGGCAATATGGTAGCCCGAAATTGAGACAGAGTAGAAGTTACGCACTTGATGTTGAACAAAATACTCTTGAATATCTGCCATCATTTTCAAGGCAAATTCAGTCGAGAAAATGCAGGTGTTTTGTCCCTGGTCTTCTTTTAAAATGTCGGCTTGAACCGTACCGCGTACATTATTTAGGACCCAGGCCTTAATCTTTTCCATTTCCTCATCGGTCGGAACTCGCTTGTTCTCTTTTTTGAACTTGGCAAACTGTTGTTCCATCGCCGTATTGAGGAACATGGCAAGAATTGAAGGAGCCGGACCATTGATGGTCATGGAAACAGACGTGGTGGGGTCACACAGATCAAAACCGCCGTATAGAACCTTCATATCATCCAGGGTGGCAATAGACACCCCGGAATTGCCAATTTTACCATAAATATCAGGGCGTTCGTCTGGGTCAAAGCCGTAGAGTGTTACAGAGTCAAAGGCCGTTGAAAGACGTTTTGCATCGGAATCCTTCGACACCATTTTAAAGCGATCATTGGTTCTGAAGGCATCCCCTTCCCCAGCAAACATCCGGGTGGGGTCTTCCCCTTCCCGTTTAAAGGCAAACACACCCGCCGTATAGGGGAAGCTGCCGGGAACATTCTCTTTTAGCAACCATTTAAGTATTTCGCCTTCATCCTCGAATTGGGGAAGGCAGACTTTTGGGATTTTGGTGCCACAAAGGGAGGTATGGGTCAGTTGGGTACGAATTTCCCGATCACGAATTTTCACCACATACTCATCACCGGAATAGCTTTCTTTAACCGTCGGCCAAATCTCAAGCAGTTTTTTGGCGCGGGAGTCGAGCTGTTCTTCTTTTTTCTTGATCAGCTTCTTGAGGCCTTTGTTAGGTTTATCCTCAATTTTCGCCAGCATACGCTGTGATTCACGCAATTGTTGGCGTTCACGGGCCAGTTTGCTCTGTTTTTTGATGGTTTTGTGATAATCGCGGACTGTTTCAGCGATTTCAGCGAGATAACGTACCCGTTTAGAAGGAACAATTCCTTTCCCTGGTTCCGAATTGCGCTCTGAAATTGGCTCAAGAGAGGTTTCCCATTTTCCTTTACCCAATTTATTAAATTGCTGGATCAAGTCGAGATAAAGGGCTGAAACCCCGAGATCGTTAAACCGCGCCGCAATGGTACCGTATACGGGCATGTCATCCACAGGGGTATCAAAGGCTTCTTTGTTGCGCTGCATTTGCTTGGAAACATCGCGTAAGGCATCTAAAGCACCTTTACGGTCAAACTTGTTAATAGCAACCGCATCGGCAAAATCGAGCATGTCGATCTTCTCAAGTTGGCTAGCGGCACCAAATTCAGGGGTCATGACATAAAGAGAGACATCAGATAGGGGGACAATACCGGCATCGCCCTGCCCAATCCCAGGGGTTTCAACAATGATAAGATCAAAACCTGCCGCTTTACAAGCTGAGACCATGCCTGGAATAGAAGAAGGGACTTCTGAGCCAGCATCTCTGGTCGCAATTGAGCGCATAAAGATATTGGTGCCATTGTTGGCGTTCATGCGGATACGGTCCCCAAGTAAGGCACCGCCGCTTTTACGTTTTGACGGGTCGATTGCCAGAATAGCGATCTTGGGTTCTTTGGAGAAAAGGCGGAAGCGGCGCACAACCTCATCAGTCAATGAGGACTTCCCTGCCCCGCCTGTCCCGGTAATACCCAATACAGGCGTAGAGGTGTTGGCCTTCGCCATTTTCTCGATGTCGCCTTGGGTTTTCTTGGTTAGATTTTCATTTTCAATGGCGGTTAGAATTCTGGATAAGGCTCTAAAGTCCCCTTTAGCTAAAGCTTTGGTATTGGCTTTAAAACCTTTGTTGAGATCATAATCTGCCGTGTGAACCATATGGTGGATCATGCCCTGGAGGCCCATTTTTTGGCCGTCAACAGGTGTATAAATACGCGCAACACCGTAATCATGGAGATCGTCGATCTCTTCTTTGACAATGACACCGCCCCCGCCGCCAAATACCTTAATGTTCTCTCCGCCTCGTTCTTTCAGCAGATCAATCATATATTTAAAATATTCCACGTGCCCGCCTTGGTAGGAACTTACGGCAATGCCTTGCACATCTTCCTGTATCGCGGCCGTTACAATATCCTCAACAGACCTGTTGTGGCCTAAATGAATAACCTCAACACCCGAAGACTGGATGATACGGCGCATAATATTGATTGAGGCGTCATGCCCATCAAATAGACTGGCTGCAGTCACAAACCGAACATTGTTTTCCAGGCTAAATTCGCTCTCGGTTTTCTTGACCATCTTTGCTCCATCATCAGGCATGCTTAACTCCCCTTAACATGTCTCACTTAAGTGAGATTTCCCCACCCTAAGTTCAATCCAAATTATCGTTTGTCACTATTAGTTTTACAAACGAGGCACGCAAGTATTCATCCAAAAAACAAATGTACTTTCCGTTTACGTAAACGTAAGGCAAAAAAAACCTCAGGTAAAGCTCTCTTTCAAGCCTGTTGCAAGTTAATATTTACTCTTTTTTCTTGTTATTAGCCTGAGGTTTCCAAACTTTCACTGTTTTACCCTTGACGGGATTTAGGCCTCATGGTCATAAAGTGTACATATTAATGATATTTTCGCATATTTACTCATAATCTCGAACCATAGGAACCGACCATGGCTATAAATTCCAAGAACCCAGAAACCCTCGTCCTTCACTCAGCCTATCGCAGTGATGATGTAACGAATTCTGTTGCCGTTCCCATTTATCAAACCACCTCCTACCAGTTCGACCACTCGGAACATGCAGAAAACCTCTTTGCTCTCAAAGAGTTGGGCAATATTTATACCCGCATCATGAACCCCACCAATGACACTTTAGAGCAACGCATTGCCGCTCTTGAAGGCGGTGTTGCTGGTTTGGCAGTCGCTTCTGGTCAATCAGCCTCCACATTTTCAATTCTAAACCTTTGCGAAGCGGGGGATAATTTTCTTTGTTCCACGGACATTTACGGCGGCACCTGGAACCTTTTCGCCAATACCATGAAACAAATGGGCATTGAATGTCGCTTTATTGATCCTTCTGATCCAGAAAATTTCCGCTCAGCCATTGATGACAAAACCCGTTGCATTTACGCCGAAACCCTACCCAATCCCAAACTCAACGTTTTCCCGATTAAAGAAGTTGCCGATATTGGACGCGAAGTTGGTATTCCGCTCATCATGGACAACACAGCCGCCCCTGTCATTTGTCGTCCTCTCGACCATGGTGCCGCAATTGTCGTTTACTCCACCACTAAATATATTGGCGGGCACGGCACCTCTGTTGGTGGCATGATCGTTGATGGCGGAAATTTCGATTGGGAAGCCCAAGGTGATCGTTTCCCATCCTTAAACAAACCAGACCCTTCCTATCACGGAGCTGTCTGGACTGAAGCTGTTAAGCCTCTTGGCCCGATCGCTTACATTCTCAGAGCCCGCGTTATTTTGCTCAGGGATATTGGCGCTGCTATGAGCCCCTTCAATGGCTTCCAGTTTATCCAAGGTCTGGAAACTCTCCCCCTTCGTATGCGGGAACATTGCGCCAATGCTGCCAAGGTTGCTGATTTCCTCACCAACCATGATAAAGTCGATGCCGTTATTTATCCAGGCGTTCAAAATGGTGAAACCCGTCGCCGGGCGGATGCCTACCTTAAAGGTGGATTTGGCGGCCTTGTTGGTTTTGAAATTAAGGGCGGCAAAGAATCAGGTAAAAAATTCATCGATTCTCTTGAAATGCTCTACCATGTAGCAAATATTGGCGATGCTCGCAGCTTGGCTATCCACCCAGCATCCACCACCCATTCCCAATTGAGTGTTGAAGAACAACTGGCTTCTGGTGTTTCTCAAGGATATGTAAGATTATCCATTGGCATTGAACATATTGACGATATCATTGCCGACTTAGAACAGGCTTTATCAAAAGCCTAGATCAAACGACAATAAAATGAATTCATTTTATTGCAGATTATTTGATCACTATTTAAAAGATAGAGTAACTTACCTGTGTTTGATTAAACGCAGGTTGCTCTAGGGGTCAAAATTAAAACGTAGGGGTTTTAAGTGGAACGGAACAACGCACTATCACTCGGCGGCTTTCCAGCAACGCGCATGCGTCGCAACCGCCGGGATGACTGGACACGGCGGCTTGTGTCGGAAAACTCTTTGTCTGTAAACGATCTGATTTGGCCTGTTTTTGTCAATGAAGGTGAAAATACACGCGAAGAAGTTTCCTCTATGCCTGGTGTGGCCCGCTTGACCATTGATCTTTTGGTCGATGCGGTTGGTGAAGCCAAAGAACTTGGCATTCCTGCTATTGCATTGTTTCCGAACACCCCGAATGAAGTCAAAACGCCGGACGGGCGCGAAGCTTACAACCCTGACAACCTAATTTGTCGGACAGTTCGCGCCCTCAAAGCGGCTCACCCAGACATGGGGATTGTCTGCGACGTTGCCTTAGACCCTTATAACAGCGATGGCCATGACGGCATTGTTCAGGGGGGCTATGTGATGAATGACGCAACAAATGAGTCCCTAGTCAAACAGTCTTTAGTTCAGGCCGAAGCGGGTTGTGATATTATTGCGCCCTCTGACATGATGGATGGTCGCATTAGTGAAATTCGCAAAGGTCTAGATGATGCTGGCTTTATTGATGTTCGCATCATGAGTTATGCAGCGAAATTCGCCTCGGCTTATTATGGTCCGTTTCGCGATGCGGTGGGTTCAGGCGGAGCCCTCAAAGGGGATAAGAAAACCTATCAAATGGACCCGGCAAACACCGATGAATCCCTTCGTGAGGTCGCTCTAGATATTGATGAAGGAGCCGATATGGTCATGATCAAACCAGGCATGCCCTATCTGGATATTGTTTCACGGGTTAAAGAAACATTCGGCATTCCCACCTTTGCTTACCAAGTAAGTGGTGAATATGCCATGCACAAAGCAGCCGTGCAAAATGGCTGGCTGGATAATGATAAAGTCGTGCTGGAAAGTCTGCTGGCTTTCAAAAGAGCAGGTGCCAATGGCGTCTTAACCTATATGGCAATAGAAGCCGCTAAGCTTCTGAAAAAAGGCTAAAAAAAACGCCGCAGATCATTATCAGCGGCGTTTTTTTTAATGTCTGAAGCAGCAATTAGAGAATTTTATTCTCAAAATCTAGAAGCTTTTCGACGTCCAGAACCATCATCAACTGAGCATCAAGACGATAGACCCCTAAACTATAGTCCCGCCACACTTGGTCCAAGGTCGAAGGCGCATTTTCAAGTTCTTGTGTGCGAACCTTGATAACTTCACCAATTTTATCGACAAGGAAAGTATAGAGATCATTGTGGTGCTCAACCGTCACCCCCATGCCATGCTTGCCATTATCCGCTTTCTTTTTAGGAAGGCCCAAGCGGGTTCGAACATCAATAACCGTCACAATACGACCACGCAGGTTGATAGAACCGGCAACCTCGGGCGGTGCAAGAGGAATGGAGGCGATGCTATCAGGTGTCAGGATATCTTGAACTTTAAGAACAGGAATACCAAACAATTGATTTTCAACAAAAAAAGTTACAAATTCTTCTGTATCTTCTGTTGAAATAACATCGGTAGATTTTCCGGTAGCGACTATTTCATTCATGTTTCAACTCCGAAGGGCACTTTGAATTTCCCTAAACTAAGTGCTTCTTTTTGCCAGTTTTTTATGACCAAAAGGTCAAATATCATTGCGTATGTTATCTAGAGTACAAAATTATCAATCCATCGTCATTAGTTAAGTTTGAAAAAGGGGATTCTTATTGAGCTAATCAAGTCGAATCACGTTTTATTCCAGCCAATTACGGATAAATTTGATTTGATCCTTGTCCATTAAGGCGGGGGCATGGCCTGTATCGGCAATTTCCAGCAATTCTGCATCAGGACCGTCTGTGAGCATCCTTGAGGCAGTATCAGCCGAAAGAAGGTCAGAATCTTGACCACGTATCACCAGAACCGGGCATTTGATCTGATTCCAGATGGGCCACAAGTCCACATCCTCAAGGTCACCCTTTTTAAAGGCATCGGCTATTGCTGGGTCATAATGAAGGTCCAAGCCCCCCTTCTCACCCCGCCGGACAGAGGTTTCCGCAAGATGACGCCATTGTTTGTTGCTCAAGTTACCAAAGGGTTCATGCACTTTGCGTAAATAAGCCTCAGCCTCTTCAATGGTTTCAAAGTGAGGGTTGCTCCCCACATAATCCCCAATTCTTTCAAGGGCGGCTTTTGGGATAAACGGCCCCACATCATTGATAACCAAGCGTCTGATTGGTGAATTTGGTTGGGCCGCTAACATCATCCCGATCAAGCCCCCCATAGAGGTGCCAACCCAATCAACTTCCGTTGCCCCTAAACGGGCAATCATGGTCGCCATGTCGTTCAAATAGAGAGGATATCCGTATTCGGACGGATTTAACAGCCAGTCGCTCCTTCCACGCCCCGCCACATCTGGGCATGCCACCCGATAGAGATCTGATAGGTTTTCAGCCAAGGCATCAAAATCCCGTCCTGTCCGCGTCAAGCCATGGACACAAACAAGCACTCTCTTGTTGTGAGCTTTGCCCCATTGAGTATAAGCAATTTTGTGGAACCCATAGAGACCAAGGTTCAGAAACTCACGCTCACTCATGGATTTAGATTTTTTAGACATCCTGCCTCTTAACGGTTTGATTTAGATTCGAACTAACTCCAATTAAACCCCAGAAAAAACCTGTTGCCAACCGACAATTCATCTATTTGTTTTCTAGAAAACAATGTTATTATTACAACTATTATTACATCATTTGTTTCGGGGGAACATACTTGTGGACAATCAACTCACGCCAGAACAACCCACAACACCTAAAAAGCGGCGGCTGATTAAAGATCACACAAAACTTGGTGAGATGTTCCGTATCCATCTTAAAAATTATTTTCTAACAATTATTACGTTAGGCATCTACCGTTTCTGGGCAAAAACCAATATGCGGCGCTATCTGTGGAGCCATGTTGAGTTCCAGGGGTCTCGGTTTGAATATACAGGAACAGCTAAGGAGCTGTTTCTAGGGTTCTTATTTATTTTCTTTGTGGTTTTGCTGCCATTGTCCTTTGCTCCTGATATCTATTATCAGTTTTTCCCAGAAACAACTGTCGCAGAAGCCGGGATTATCGGCGGACTACAAGTTCTCATTTTTTTATTGTTAATTCCAGCCGCTCTTTTCAGGGCACGACGCTATCGTTTAACCCGGACAAGATGGCGGGCGATATCAGGAGGGCAATCGGGATCCGCCCTCAAATTTTCTGCTTTAACATGGTTGTATTCATATCTGTTAACGCCCCTTTCTTTGTTTTTGTGCAGTCCCTTAGCGTCACGAAACCTTACACAGTACAAACTAGACCATACATGGCTGGGAAGTTTACAGCCTGAATTCAATGCACCGGTAGGTCCCATCTTTAAGAAATTCTTGGTAGCCTTAATCCTGTCTATTCTCATATTGGCTGTCAGCATTTCTTTTGCAATATGGATTTTTAGCACACTTTCTTCAACTTTAGGGACGACAAAACCAGCAGAAATGTTGGCTTCTATTTCAATATTTTGGTTCCTTTTATTTTATATTCCCATACTTTTAAATGTTGCTGTTAGCTCATGGTATAGGGCCATTGAAACTATGTATTTCCTTGAATGCACCTCTATAGGCAATCTTAGGTTTGCCAGCAGCAAAAGAGCCTTACTTTTTGCCTGGGTGTCGATAAAAAGTATGATTATCACCATTCTTACATTTGGTCTTGGAACTCCCTGGGTGTATAAAATGTACCTACACTTTTTTGAAAATAATTTCATCTCCATTGGAGAATTGGACATTGAAACAATGACTCAACATTCTCTTGAAAAACCTTCTGTCGGTGAGGGCTTAGCAGATGCTTTAGACGTTGGTGCCATTTAAAATATGAGTGAACACCACACCTTTTTTTATGATGGAAAGTCGGCGATAAAGCATGAGGTTTCGCTCCATATTTCGAGGGGATATCTGGAGATATTGGGGGGCAATGGGCTTGTTATGGCTTCGTGGCCTTATCAGTCCATGTCTATGGTGGATCATATGCCTGAGACTGGACAAGCTCGTTTCTCCAGCCCGAACTCTCCTGAAGCCCTTTTGCTGATAGAAGATCAGGGGAACCTCGACGGTCTCGAACAGGTTGCTCCTTTTCTCTTCACAAAAAAGAAAAAGGCCGCCAAAAGTTCGGCAATGTTAGTATTTCTCATCCTCGTGGCTTTTATTGGAGGGTATTTTGGCCTTTCAATGGCGGCAGATGGCTTGGCTTCTTTCATCCCTCGTAGCTGGGAGGAACCCCTTGCTCGAAGCACAGAAAGTCAAGTGTTGGCAATGTTTGGCAAAGGCAAAGGGGAGAATCGTTTTTGTCAGCAATCTTCTGGGGTCAAAGTCCTTAATGAGATGACGAAGAGACTAACTTTAGGAGGCGTGGATAACCTAACCTCCGTGCGGGTGGTACGCTCTGATATTATTAATGCTTTCGCCATTCCTGGGGGGCGCATCTTTATTTTCAAAGGCCTTATCGACAACGCGAAAAGCGAGGCTGAGGTTGCTGGCGTTCTCGCCCATGAAATGGGGCATGTGCAAGAACGACACCCCTTAGCAGGGGCCCTTAAGCAATTCGGGTTATCAACCATTATCAGGGCCTTATCTGGTGGCAGTGATTTAGCTGGTGCAGCAGGGTTACTGGCTTCATTTTCCTATACACGCACTGCTGAGGAAGAGGCCGACCATATTGCAGCGGGTATTTTAAAACAATCTGGGTATGGCACAGAAGGTTTGGCGCAATTCTTTAAACGCCTCAATAAAAAAGGGTTAAAGCTCCCAGCCCTGCTTTCTACACATCCGACCAATGATCAGCGTGTAAAATCCCTCCAGGAGCAGAAAGTTACCACAGCTCTCTTTGACATTCCAAATCGTATTGCTACTTTAAAAACCATCTGCGACTAATTAAAGAAAGCATTCCATGGAAATCAAAGGCCCTTTAAGTGGCATTACTGTTATTGATTTAACGCGAGTTCTTGCAGGACCTTATTGCACCTTACTTCTGGCGGATTTAGGCGCACGCATAATCAAGGTTGAGCGTCCTGAAACCGGGGATGATTCACGTAATTTTGGGCCGTTCGAGAATGGAAAATCAATCTATTATGCCTCGATCAATCGCCAGAAAGAATCGATCGCTATTGATTTAAAATCTAAAGATGGATTAGCACAACTGCATGCCCTTCTGGAGAAAGCTGATATCCTGGTTGAGAATTTCAGGGCCGGAACCATGGATAAACTTGGGTTAGGCTGGGAGGTGCTCCGCAAACGCTATCCAAGCCTAATCTTTGCCTCGACATCTGGGTTTGGTCAAACAGGCCCCTACTCTCACCGCCCAGCCTATGACATGGTCGCCCAAGCGATGGGCGGGATCATGAGCCTCACAGGTCACCCCGGAGGCCCTCCGACACGTGTCGGGTCATCAATTGGTGATTTAGCAGCGGGTATGTTCACCACAATGGGAATCAATGCAGCTCTTTTTCATCGGGAAAAAACAGGGGAAGGCATGTTGGTGGATGTCTCAATGCTCGATAGCCAGGTTGCCATTTTAGAAAACATGATCCCGCGCCACCATGTATCAGGTGAAATCCCAGGCCCAATTGGTGCCCGCCACCCCACAATCACGCCTTTTGCAGCCTTTGAAGTTAAGGATGGGCATATTGTTGTCGCCGCAGGAAATGACGCCATCTATGCGCGGCTTTGTGAGGCAATGGGACGAGAAGAACTGATTGATAACCCGTTGTTTGAAAGCAACCCTTTGCGAACCGATCACGAGCCCGCGTTGAAAGACGAACTTGAAGTCACTTTGCGGACGAAAACGGCTGAAGAATGGTTAGCAATTTTCGAACAGGCTGATGTACCTTGTTCGCCAATCAATAATGTTGCTCAAGTGGTCAATGACCCACAGGTTAATGCTCGCAATATGATTGTCGAGGCTGATGATCCGGTGATTGGTTCGCTTAAAATGTCAGGCAACCCTATGAAGTTTTCTGCCTTTGCAGACCCAACAAAAAGAAACCCCGCCCCCGCGTTAGACGAGGACGGAGATAATCTTAGAAGTGAGTTTAAAATAAAGCTTTAACCAGTTGAATTAAAACAAATTCAATTCATTTCTGTAAGCAACTTTAATGTCATCAAGAAGGCGCAAAACCTCTTTGGAAGCAAGCCCGGCCAACCGTACTTCTTCCAATGCCCCTTCCATATCGCCTTGATGGAGTTTTTCTAAGGATGAACGGCCTTTAGCATGAACCTCGAGATGGGGAGTTTTTAAGTCTCTAAAGGCTTGGAGACGGCTTACAATGGGATCATTCGCAAAGTCATCATACCACTTTCCTAAGCGACAGGCATGATGGTCTGGCAGTTCATCAGGCTGGATTGAAGCTCTGCCAATCATCGTATACATGAGGTTTTTCATGAAACGAACATGATCGGCCTTAGCTACTTCAACAACTTTAGCTCCAATATCAAGTTTTACGATAGCTTCTAAACGTTCAACAATAATTTGATCTGACGCATCAAGGATATCAACGATATCCCCAATTGAGACCACATTTTCATCTGCCATCTTCGCAATGGTCGTAATGCCTTCAGCAACTTCTTGCGAGGCCATTTGCTGTTGCGACAAAATACCAGCAATATCTTCCATTTTGCTGGTAACATTTTGTATTTGTCCACCAATGGCATGCATACCCTGGCCTGTTTGATGAATCACTTCACGACCATCTTGAACCGCTTTTGCGCCTTTTTCCATCGAAGCGACAATAACCGTCATTTCCTGTTGCAACTTATCAATACGGGTTCTGATATCCTCGGTTGCTTTAGCTGTTTGCGTTGCTAAGCCCTTCACTTCCCCAGCAACCACAGCAAAGCCTTTTCCTGCCTCGCCAGCACGGGCCGCTTCAATCGTTGCGTTAAGAGCTAAAAGGTTGGTTTGTTTGGCAATTGCTTCAATCGTATCAACAATAGCACCAATCTCGCCTGAAGCTTCGGCTAATGAGTCTACCTGGGTCGCAGCCCCTTCGACAGCGGTCGAGATACTCTGCATGGTCTCTTCTGCTTTATCAGCAGAAGCCATCCCCTCTTGAACAATTATTTGCATTTGGTTGGCTTCGTCAGAAGCTGCTTCACTCGTTGTTGCAATTTCTCCGACAGAAGCGACCATTTCTTCTGCGGCAGCAGAGATTGCTTGGCTGTGATTGTTAACCTCGTTTACATCCTGAACCATTTCAGCGATGGAAAACATCGCTTGTCCGCAATTTGTTGAGACGTTTACAGTTCCGTCGAGATTATCAAGCGCACGTTTTTCTAACGCAAGTGTGAGGGCGGCAATACCTTCTGGTAGATTATCGCCATCTTGCAGAAGGGAAAGATAAGCTCCCTCTTGGATTTTTTTAAAAGCATCACTTAGTGCAGTATCAGGTTCTTGAGATGCTGGTGCATCCGCCTGACTTTTATTTTGTTCAAACATTGTTTTGGACCCCAACTATTTTTAATATAAACACAGTAAACCAATGAAAGATAAAGAAATCAACTCTATAAGCAAATAAGAAGAAACTAATATTTCTATTTACGTCATGTAAAACCTGGAACAATTCCAGAATTAAAGCCTTCTTCTTCTAATTTATGAACAACCTCTTTAAGTTGTTGATCATCTTTGGTTTCGACAACAACATCTAACTCAGCCATTTTTACGGGGAGGGTTTGGAATAATCTTTGGTGAGATATCTCAATAATATTAGCCCCACAGTCCCCTAATAGCTTAGCGACTTTAGCCAAATTACCCGGTGCATCACTCAGGGAGATACGAAGTCGGGTAATTCGACCACTGCGCACCAGCCCTCGCATGAGAATGGTGGCAAGAATTCTTGAATCAATATTTCCACCAGAAACAATTAACCCAACATTTTTGCCTGTAAACTTATTTCGGCTGTGAATAAGCCCAGCCAAAGCCGCCGCCCCGGCACCTTCAGCAACGGTTTTTTCAATTTCCAACAACATTTGAACGGCTTTTTCTACCGAAGACTCATTCACGACAATGAAATCATCAACAAACTCTTCAACAATCTTCCTGGTTACGTCACCAGGGGATTTTACCGCAATCCCTTCGGCAATTGTTTCGCCCCCGACAGCGTCTTCATGCCCTAAAATGGCATTTGTCATAGAGGCAAAGCCTTCAACTTCGATCCCAACTATTTTGATATTTGGTTTTAGGGCTTTCGCGGCAATAGCAACCCCTGAGATCAACCCGCCGCCGCCAATCGGAACGACTATTACATCAAGGTCAGGAACGTCTTCAAGCATTTCCAGGGCTAAAGTTCCCTGCCCTGCAATAATTTTTTCATCATCGAAGGGGTGAACGAACAGAAGCCCTTCCTTCTGTGAAACTTCTTTAGCGTGAGTGGTTGATTGATGAAGGTTTTCGCCATGAAGTATCACTTTTGCCCCATACTGCTCAGTATGAGCGACCTTAATAAAAGGGGTCGTAACGGGCATAACGATAGTGGCTGGTATCCCTAAGCGTTGGGCATGATAAGCTACACCTTGGGCATGGTTTCCTGCTGACATAGCAATCACACCCACTTGCCTTTGTTGGTCATTTAAACTGCTTAACCTGTTTAAGGCACCTCTTTCTTTAAAAGACGCCGTATATTGCAGGTTCTCAAGCTTTAAAAAGACCTTGGCACCACAAATCTCTGACAACAGCCGTGAGCAAACCGTCGGCGTATGAATAGTGCCTTTGGAAACGATAGAAGCCGCCTGCCTAATATCATCGATTGTCAGGGACATTTAAGCCTTACCGCCCACTAAACGATAACCACCTTTGAAGAAGAGCAAAGGGTCGCCATCGTTTGCTGTGGAAAGAGAAACCACTTCACCAACAACAATATAATGGTCCCCATTATCATGGATTTGATGCTTTTTACATTCCATCTGGGCGAGAGCCCCATTGATTAAAGCACACCCATGGAGGTTAACCTTATGTTCTACTTGACTGAACGAATCGCCCTGACTTTTGGCAAAAATATTGGAAACATCCATTTGGTCCGCCGCTAAAACATTGACAACAAAATTATTCCCCTCTGAAAAAGCTTTAAGTTTTTCAGTCTGTTTGCCAATGCAAAACAAAACCAAAGGAGGGTCTAAAGAAAGAGATGAAAAGGAGTTCACAGTTATGCCGGTTGGGTTACCATCGGGCATAACGCCTGTAACCACAACGATGCCAGTTGCAAAGCGCCCTAAGGCATCTCGAAAGGTCGGTTGGTCAATTGACATTAAATCTCCATATTTTGCCAATAGGTTTTTTAAAGAGTCGTATTTTGTTAAGCAGTTGTCATTTATGATCAAGAATTATATGGGGACGAAATACAAGCAGGAAACTAAAATTCTGACCTTAAGCCATTTAAATGTTATTAAAAATAGGTTAGATAGTTTATCTATCCGAGTAGGAAAAATATGTTGTTCTTGTGGGATTTAAACGTTAGCACTGGATACTTGTTGTTTAAAAAAGATATAATATCTCAAGTAACTTACGTAGCACAGATAAGGGATTAGGGTACGGCGGATGCTATTTATCATCGGTCTAATTATTGTGCTTGCTTGTGTTGGTGGAGGCTATGGCCTCGCAGGCGGACACTTTGAAGTACTTTGGCAACCATTTGAATTTCTGATCATTCTTGGATCAGGAATCGGTGCCTTTATTATTGCGAATCCCAAAAACATTTTGTCTGGCTGCGGCAAAGCCTTTGGCAAAGTGTTCAAAGGAGCAAAATACAACGCCGCGAGCTACCAGGAGCTGCTGGGTGTCTTGTATTCCGTCTTCAAACTTGCCAAAACCAAAGGTGACCTGGCTTTAGAAAGCCATGTTGAAAACCCATCAGATAGTCCCCTCTTCCAAAAGTTCCCAGATTTCTCTAGTGATCATCACGCTCTTGAATTCCTTTGTGATTATTTACGCCTGTTAACACTTGGGGTCAGTGTTCCTCATGAAGTTGAAGCCGTGATGGACCAGGAACTCGATGTTCACCACGAAGAAACCCACACAATAGCACACGCCATTCAAACAATGGCAGATGCTTTCCCGGCCCTCGGTATTGTGGCTGCGGTGCTTGGTGTTATTCACACCATGGGCTCCATTACCGAACCGCCAGAAGTTCTGGGGCACCTGATTGGTGGTGCGCTTGTCGGAACGTTCTTCGGTATTTTAGTATCTTATGGTATTGCGGCCCCTGTTGCCGCCCTTGTGGCCAGAATATTCGAATCAGAATCCAAATATATGCTTTGCATAAAAGTTGGTGTGATTGCTCACATGCAGGGCTACGCGCCTCAAGTATCTATCGAAATGGCGCGAAAAGTGATTGAAGGTCATCTTCGTCCAACCTTTGCTGAAGTCGAAGAGATGGTTCAAAACATCCCTTCTGATTGATGACAAAACATTCATGAGAACACATGGCTGATAATGTAACTATCATCAAAAAGGTAAAAAAAGGCGGCGGTGCTGCAGCCCACGGCGGAGCCTGGAAAGTCGCTTACGCCGATTTTGTCACTGCCATGATGGCTTTTTTCCTTCTGCTTTGGCTCCTTAATTCAGTTACGCAAGAACAGTTAGAAGGTGTCTCAAGCTATTTCGCCCCTTCCAGCATCTCTGAATCCACCAGTGGGGCTGGCGGCATGTTTGGAGGGCAAACTATTGGCGAAGAAGGGGCGATGCAACGCACGCTGACCAAGCCTTCCGCCAGCATAGCTCTTCCCCCACCGAAACTAGGTTCTGGCGGTGAAGAAGCTGCCAGCAAAGAAGAAGAACCGCCAGAAAATGAAATGACGGATGAAGAAATTACTGAACAAAAAGCCCGTGAGAAAGTAGAAGAAGTCGAAAATCAGCAATTTGCAGAAGCAGAAAAAGAACTTAAAGCCGCAATGGAAAGCGTTCCCTCATTACAAAAAATGGGGGACAGTCTTCTTGTGGATCGTACCGATGAAGGGTTGCGGATTCAAATTGTTGATCAGGAAGGCTTAGCCATGTTTCCTAGTGGTGGATCGGCTTTATTTGATCACACGTGGAACTTATTAGAAACCGTAGCCAAAGTGGTTAATAAAATGCCTCAGCGCATATCCATTGCCGGCCATACAGATGCGACCAAATTCAGTAACAATCAAGGCTATAGCAACTGGGAGCTTTCGGCGGAACGCGCGAATGCGAGCCGTCGTGCCTTATTAGAGCTGGGGGTTGATGGGGATCGCGTAAGTCGGGTGGTTGGTAAAGCCGCCCAAGAACCATTCCTTAAAGATGATCCAAATAATCATAGAAACAGACGCTTAGAGATTATTCTTCTCAAGAATAAAGTTGCGCCTACGGTTAAAGAACCACAAAAATCGTCAGATCAAGGCAAAACGAGCCAGCCATCCTTCGGGCCAAGTTCAAATCATAATGATATTTTAAAAGATGACGATCACGGCTCATAACTGCTAAGTTCAAAAGAGCTTAATAAATATAGTCGGCTGAAACCATGAAGCACGAACCTTTTCAACGTCCTACACATTTCTATACGACCCCTCTTCAGCCCTGCCCCTATCTCGACGATCAAGTTGAACGTAAAATTTTTACAGAGCTAACGGGGAACCAAGCCAGCAAACACTACAACCAGTTATCTCGTGGCGGCTTTCGACGCAGTCACCACATTGCCTATTCCCCGGCCTGTCCTAATTGTCAGGCTTGTATGGCCGCACGAATTGATCTCGCAAACTTCACTCCGAGCAAATCACAAAAACGAACCTTAAAGACAAACCAAAACCTAAAATTATCTGAAGCTTCATCAATTGCCACGGAAGAGCAGTTCACCCTCTTTTCTCGTTATGTCGAATCTCGTCATGGAGACGGCGAAATGGCGAATATGGGTAGAATTGACTATCGGTTTCTTGTCGAGGAAACGACCTTAGACACCAAAGTTATCGAGTTCAGATCACCAGACAACCATCTGATGGCAGCTTGTATTATTGATGTTCTTGATGATGGTTTGTCTGCCGTTTATAGCTTTTTTGAACCAGAAAAGCAAAAACTCGGCCTTGGTAATTACATTGTTTTGGCTATAGCAGACTATGCAAAGTCACTTGGTTTACCCTACCTTTATCTCGGATTTTGGATTAAGGGTAGTCAGAAAATGTCTTATAAAGAACGTTTTAAACCCTTAGAAGTTTTCAAAATGGGCCGATGGGAAAAATTAGAGTCTCCCCTTGCTAAAAAATAACTGACGGTAACCAGGTGACAATTGAGGGAAATATCCAAATCAACACCAAAGCTGTTACCTGGATGCAGATAAAAGGAATAACCCCTTTATAGATGTCAGATGTCCGTACAGATTCTGGTGCAACACCGCGTAAATAGAACAGGGCAAAACCAAAGGGAGGGGTGAGGAAACTTGTTTGTAGGTTGATGCCAATCATCACCCCCAACCAAAGAGGATCAAACCCTAAGGCGATCAAAATAGGACCTACAATGGGGACAATAACAAAAATAATCTCGATAAAATCCAGGAAAAATCCGAGAAAGAACATTACCGCCATAACTAAAACGAGTGCCATGTTGGCGCCGCCAGGAAGGTCGCGGAGAAACTCTTCGACAACCACATCGCCACCAAATCCACGGAATACTAACGAAAACATGGAAGCACCAATCAAGATGATAAAAACCATCGAACTAATTTTGGTGGTTTCTTGAGCGACTGATCGCAGAATATCCAAATTAAAGCTACCAGCCCGCCAGGTTAAAAAGGTAGCCCCGACGGCTCCAACGGCAGCAGATTCTGTTGGCGTCGCGATACCAGTAAGAATAGACCCCAAAACGATAACGATCAAAAACAGGGGCGGGAACATGATGGATAAAGCATTCCATACAGTTGTAGAATCTCCGTCTTGTCCTTCGGTAACCAGAGATGGGCAGGATGCAGGGTTAATAAAAGCGACAAAAATTTGCCAACCTAAATAGAGAAAAACCAACATTAGGCCAGGAATAAGGGCACCAGCAAACAAGTCGATAGCGGTAACCGGTTCTGGAACGAGGTTCCCTTTTAGCTCTGCAGCCTGTTCATTGGCTCCTTGAAGGATATCGCCGAGCAAAACGAGGACAATTGAGGGGGGAATAATTTGGCCAAGGGTCCCTGAGGCACAGATCAACCCTGTTGATAATTTTGGGTCATATCCAGAGCGCAACATAATTGGAAGGCTCATTAAGCCCATGGTGACAACTGTTGCGCCAACAATACCGGTTGATGCCGCCAATAAAGCCCCGACAATGACAACGGAAACCCCTAACCCACCGCGTTTCTTGCCAAAAAGTTTCCCCATTGCTTCTAAAAGTGCGCCTGCTAAATTTGATTTTTCAAGCATGACCCCCATAAAGACAAACAAGGGAACCGCGACAAGGGGCTCATTTTTCATAATACCGAAAATACGCAATGGATAGACCATCAACATTCCAGAATTAAATAAATCTAAGTAATCACCTAAAAAAGCAAATAATAAAGATGTCCCGCTTAAGGTTAAAGCCACAGGAAAACCAAGTATAAGTGTTAATATAGTAACACCAAACATAATGAAACTTAAGAGTTCAGAAGTCATAAAGCTGCCTCCTGATCAATCGTATTCACTTTTTTTGGATCGTTGTCGTCTCCCCCCAATAAAGTAATTACACTACGTAGAAAAAGAGAAAAAATTTGAAGTCCAAATAAAATACAGAAAACAGCGATGACAGACTTTAAAAGATACACACCGGGCAACCCGCCAGCTTCGGCAGATTTTTCTAAATTCTCCCACGACATGGTTATCAACCGCCAACTTTTGGTATAAATGAGGAAAATTAATGGGGCCGCTAAGAAGACACTACCTAAGCAATTGACCATTGCTTTATAGCGTGGACTTGCTGTGCGATAGATCAAATCAATGCGGACATGGCCGTCATGTAAGAGAGTGTAGCCTGCGCCGAGCATAAATACAGTGGCATGGGACCATACATACAATTCCTGCATCCAAACCCAGCCAATATTAAAGACATAGCGCAAAACAACGACAGTGAAGACGTCAATCACCATGGCAACAGTTAGCCAAGAAACCGCCACACCAACCGACTCATTTATCCGGTCAATTAACTGCGCAATTGATTTAAGAAACCCCATCACCCCTCACAATATATTATTGCAAAAAAATTGGGCGGATTCCCTTTAATATAGGAATCCGCGCCAATCTCTTTGTGCACGTTATCTAAGAATGTTTAGACCTTCTTAAAGTTAGCTTTTGTACGTGCTTCCATGAAGGATCCTTCAGAGTAGCTAGACCAGTTAACCATACCTGCACGGAAGTCAATGATATGATTATACAGGGCTTTTGCATCTTCCGAACGAGAGGCAATTTCAGGCAGAACCGTCGTTGCACGCTCACCAATGGCACTAAGCAACTCATCACTATAAGTACGTAATTTGACACCATTTTCAGAGACAAGTTTGCCAATAGCTGTATTGTTGATGGCTTGGAATTTAGATAAAATAAACAGGTTGGTCGCAGCAGCACCATGGGTAACAATCTGTTTCAAATCATCATCAAGAGCATTCCAGGCTTTCATATCAAAGAAGCCATCCAGAATCGTTGCAGGTTCGTGCCAACCAGGATAGTAGTAATTGTTAACGACCTTATAGAGGCCTTTACCCATATCAGCAGCTGGTCCAATCCATTCGGTCCCGTCTATGGCACCAGATGTAAGGGCCGGAAGCACTTCTGAACCAGGCAACAAAATAACATTGACGCCAAAGGTTTTAAGAATTTCGCCACCAAGACCAGGCATACGGAATTTTAGACCTTCAAGATCAGCAACTTTATTGATTTCTTTGGCATACCAACCACCCATTTGGTTACCAGTATTGCCCATAGGCAGGAATTTTAATCCTAAGGGGTTATAAGCGGTTTTGTCAGCAATATCGATGCCGCCGCCATAGTAACACCAAGCATTTTGTTCTTGAGCGGTCATACCGTAAGGCATGGCAGCAACAAAAGAAATTGAGTCTGATTTTCCTGCCCAGTAATATGGCGCACCATAGCCCATTTGAGCGGTACCGCTTTGTACGGCGTCTACAGCTTCGAAAGGCTTTACAAGTTCACCCGCATGGTAAGCTTTAATCGTGAGACGCCCCTGAGAAGCTGTCCCCACAAACTTTGTAAACTCTTCTAACGCTTGGCCAAGTAATCCAGCTTTACCAAATGCAGATACTGCAATCCATTGCTTTTTGCCCGCTGCAATTGCGGGTGCGGCCAATGTCGTTGCTGCTGCACCAGCGATTGCTGTTGTACCAGCTTTAGTTAAAAAATCACGTCTATCCATTATATCCACCTCCCTGTGGTTCTTATGGTAATAAGTCCAATATGCATGGTAGATGTTTTAATTGGTAATTCCAGCAATTTTTAAAAGTGTTTTTTTTCAGGTGGGTATTAATCTGATAGAAAGATAGGCCATACTGAAAGTGATCTGCCCGAAAATTATTCACAACAGAAAAAGGGGGAAATCACTTTATAGATGACTTCCCCCTTTGTTTAATTTGCTGCCTTTATAAAAGAACTGATCCCCTATTGTTTAGCATAATCGACAAACTGGGAATCTTCCTTGAAGATATGGTTTTTGAGCCTCTTATTTTAAGCACTTTGCTTAAGGTCTTCTGGGGTTATCTTGCCTTCAAAATGCTGTTCGGATTTCAATCCAAGCTTTGTAAATAGTTGAGCGTCGGCATCTGAGGCCGCATTGCCGGTTGTTAAAAGACGGTCACCACAGAATATAGAATTTGCTCCGGCGAAGAAGCAAAGAGCTTGAGCTGACTCATCAAGACTCATACGCCCTGCAGACAAACGCACGTATGATTTAGGCATCATAATCCTGGCAACGGCGATGGTCCGGACCAATTCGAAGCTATCAATGGTTTCTTTATCCCCAAAAGGTGTCCCTTCGATGGGGACGAGCATGTTTATAGGCACACTCTCAGGGTGCTTAGGAAGGTTCGCTAAGGTTTTGAGCATGTCGCCCCGGTCTTTGCGTTCTTCTCCCATGCCAATAATACCGCCCGTACAAAGTTTAATATTGGCATCCCGCAGAGTTGCCAAAGTATCGAGGCGGTCTTGGAAGGTGTGGGTGCTGACCACATTGCCATAGTTGGCTTCAGAGGTATCAATATTATGGTTGTAATAATCAAGGCCTGCCTCCCTGAGTTCCTCAGCCTGATCTTCATCGACAAAACCTAGGGTGACGCAAGTTTCAAGGCCTAAGTCTTTAACCGCTTTGACCATTTCAATGATCTTAGGCATATCACGGGCTTTAGGATTACGCCAGGCAGCCCCCATGCAAAAACGGGTTGCTCCGGCTTGCTTAGCATTTGAAGCCGCACTCACAACATCTTGAAGTGGTACAATTTTTTCTGCTTTAAGGTCTGTGTCATTGCTGGCACTTTGGGAACAATAATTACAATCTTCCTCGCAGCCACCAGTTTTGATACTGAGCAGCGAACTCATCTGGATGGTGTTTGGATCAAAGCCAGCTCGATGGGCTGTTTGAGCCTGAAAGAGCAAATCATTCAGAGGGAGATTGAAAAGTTTTTCGACCTGTTCAGACGTCCAATCGTGACGGGGATCGTATGCACCCATAGTTAAGCAGCCTCAAAATAGGAAAGTGTTAAAGTTTGGGGTTTTCTAACAGGCCCATAGGTTGCCTGCAAGTTGCACTATGTAAAATGATTTGAACGTGGGAAGCCTCTGGGAGGAAGGCGACCAGCAGAAGCCCGGCGCCCTTCCCAAGGGGTAAGGTCCGTTTCGGTCCTTGTTCTTTCCCCCGTTGGCCAGCTCAAGCCATCTTCTTTTTTGAACAGCTTAATATCAGACAGTCCACCATCTTTATAGCGTTGCAGAATAACTCCCTGCCCTCGGTTCATCTCCGGCATTTCCTCTAAGGAGAAGACCAGGAGCTTACGGTTTTCACCAATAACCCCGACAGTATCCACCCCTTCCGTGATAGCAATGCACCGACAAGCCTCGACACCCTCGGCGACATTCATCACCTGTTTGCCATTGCGGGTTTGAGCGATAACGCCGTCTTCCTCAACAATGAAACCCCGCCCGACATCGGAAGCAATAAGCAGTTTACGCCCTTTTTCATGGATAAACATATTGACGGCCTCATGGCCGTTGGTGAGTTCCACCATCAGGCTTAAGGGTTCACCATGGCCCCGCCCACTCGGGAGTTTGTCACAGCCAATCGTGTAAAACCTCCCGTTAGTGGCAAAAACAAGCAGCTTGTCAGTGGTTTGGGCCTTAACGATAAATTTCGCCCGGTCACCGTCTTTGTATTTGAGACTTTCCGGGTCGACATTGTGGCCTTTAACGCCTCTGATCCACCCTTTTTGGGAGCAAACAATCGTAACGGGTTCACGTTCAATAAAGGCTTCAACGGGCACATCAATGTCAGCAGGGGCATCGCCAATTTCAGTACGACGGGCTCCAAGTTCGGTTTTCTTACCAAATTCCTTTTTGATTTCACCGATCTCACTAGAGATAACCTTCCAGCGGCGTTCTTCGTTGCCCAAAAGGTCTTGAATATCGGCTTGCTCAACCGAAAGTCCGTCATGTTCGGTACGAATTTCCATTTCTTCCAGCTTGCGCAAGCTCCGCAAGCGCATATTCAAAATAGCTTCGGCTTGGTTATCTGTCAGATCAAAGGTAGAGATCAATTCTTGTTTGGGGTGATCTTCTTCTCGAATGATGCGGATAACTTCATCCAGGTTAAGGTAGGCAATCAGATAGCCCCCTAAAACTTCCAAACGCCGCTCGATTTTTTCGAGCCGAAACTCACTACGACGAACCAGAACGTCGTGACGATGCTTAAGGAAAGCCGACAGGACTTGACGAATATCCATCACCCCGGGGGTATTGCCCATGTCCAGGACGTTCATATTCAAGCCAAAACGTGTTTCTAAATCGGAGAAGCGGAACAGTTGTTCCATGACCATTTCTGGGTCAATAGTACGGTTCTTGGGATCGATGACCAATCGAACTTCCGTGGTCGACTCATCGCGAATATCGCCTAAAAACGGCAGTTTCTTCGCCATCATCAATTCAGCGACTTTCTCCACCAATTTGGATTTTTGGACCTGATAGGGAATTTCTGTGACTACAATCTGGTAAAGACCCCGGCTCAGTTTTTCCACTTCCCACTTCGCCCTGATGCGGAAACTACCTTTACCTGTTTTGTAGGCCTCAACCACGGTTTCCCGGTTTTCCATCAAAACGCCGCCCGTGGGGAAATCTGGTCCCGGCATAAAATCAATCAGCTTATCAATCCCTGCATTCGGGAATTTAATCAGGTGAGTCAAAGCGTTACATATTTCTTCGACATTGTGAGGTGGAATATTGGTCGCCATGCCCACGGCAATCCCTGAGGAGCCATTGGCGAGGAGGTTTGGGAAAGCGGCAGGCAGAACCATCGGTTCGCTTTCTTCCCCATCATAGGTCTCTTTGAAATCAACAGCGTTCTCTTCTAAACCTTGAAGCAGTGCATCGGCAACAGCGGTCAGGCGAGATTCCGTATAACGCATCGCGGCGGCATTATCACCATCCACATTGCCAAAGTTCCCTTGCCCATCAACCAGCGGGTAGCGCACGGCAAAATCCTGGGCGAGACGAACCATGGCATCATAAACCGAGGCATCGCCATGAGGGTGATATTTACCAATCACATCCCCCACGACCCGCGCGCATTTTTTAAAGCCAGATTTTGGATCAAGCTTCAGCACGCGCATGGCGTAAAGAATGCGGCGGTGAACAGGCTTTAAACCGTCCCGAACATCAGGCAGAGAGCGAGAAACAATAGTCGAGAGCGCATAGGCGAGATACCTTTCGCTCAATGCATCGGCAAGGCGGGTGTCTTGTACATTATCAATTTGCGCAATCTCAGTCGTCATATCTTATGCTCTGTCCATTGGGTCGTCGTTATTCCCGCGCAGACGGGAATAACGTATTTTTAAACATCGTCCAGACTCTATCTTCGAGACTCAAACACCAGATATAGTAGCCATCTTATTCATCCGGTCAACAAATCGTGTGCGCCCGGCGGGTAAAGTTTGGTTATGGGGAGCGAAAACATGTCGATCAAGAAAATATCCGGTTATTTTCAGGGCCTGTAAAACTGATTTAATATCGCTAGTGGCTTTACCAAGCCGCAGAAACTCTGGCAAAGCGAACAGTTTATCCTGATAGGGTTCCCCTGCCCCTCTTGATACCGCCCTGCCCGATTTAGGCGACAAGAACACTAAATTTTCATTTCCCCCTGTTGCCGCACATGTCCCCATATCTAAGCCAAAACCCAGCTCGCCTAAAAGCCCCACTTCCCAACGGACATAGAGACTGGGCCAAGCTTCTTCATGGAGGACAGACAGCAGGGTTTGAAAGCTGTCATAGATTGCCGGAAGAGCTTCCCGTTCTGGCAAGGCGGTTTCGGCTATTGCACAGAGGGCACTTAATCCAGCCAGCTTAAGAGGTGAATCAAGAACTTCAGCGGCATAGGACGTGACAAGTTCACAGCGGTAACTCCCTAAATGTTCCGCCAGCCGCGCCCGCCATTCAACAGTAACCAAGTTACCGATTTCAAAAAGACCTTGAGATTTTCGTGATCCCCCCCCTCGGACCAACCCGGCATGGCGCCCATGATCTTTGGTCAATAAGGTCGCGATAACCCCACCTTCACCGTGAAGCCTTGCCGAGAGAACATATCCGTTATCTCGCCATTCCATGAGTTATTTACCCAAATCAGGCATCAAACTGGAGGCCCATGGCTTTATAGCGTTCCGGATCATCGCCCCATGAATCGCGGACTTTAACGAAAAGAAACAAATGAACCCGACAATCCATAATGGTTTCCAACTCTTTGCGAGAGGCCGCGCCAATGGATTTGATCTGCTTGCCACCTTTACCAAGAACGATACTTTTTTGGCTGTCACGCTCGACAAAAATGGTCTGCTCTATCCTAATTGAGCCATCTTTTTTCTCTTCCCAACGCTCGGTTTCTACTGTTGCTTTGTATGGAAGTTCTTGATGGAGATTAAGGTAGAGCTTCTCCCGAGTAATCTCGGCAGCCATCATCCGTTCCGGCATATCTGAAATTTGATCATCAGGGAACAACCAAGGTCCTTCAGGAATGGACTTTTTAAGATAAGTCATCAGGTCAGCAACACCGCTACCATCCAGGGCAGATACCATGAATATATCGGTAAAAATACCGAAGGCATCCAGTTTGCTGGTGAGTTCTAACAGTTTCTCTTTTTTAGAAATATCTACCTTGTTAATCGCCAGGACCGCTTTGGTGTTATGCTTTTTAAACTGCTCAATTATCGCCACCGTATCAGGATCTAGCCCTCGCCTTGCATCAACCAGGAGAACCACAATATCAGCGTCGGTCGCCCCCCCCCATGCAGCAGCAACCATCGCCCGGTCTAAGCGGCGCTTGGGAGCAAAAATACCCGGTGTATCGACAAAGACAATCTGCGAGGCTTCTTCAAGGCATATGCCCAGTACGCGAGCGCGTGTGGTCTGAACCTTTGGGGAGACAATGGATACTTTAGCCCCTACGAACTGGTTAAGGAGGGTTGATTTTCCGGCATTCGGAGCTCCAACAAGAGCAACATATCCGCATCGAGTTTGTTGGTCGGTCATTCGCCGCCCTCCAATTTGAGTAACAAGGCACCTGCAGCGGCCTGTTCAGCGGCTCGTTTGGATTTTCCGGTTCCAAAGGCCGATTGGTCGTTCTGCAAACTTGCTTTTAAGGTAAACTCAGGAGCGTGTGACGGCCCCTGACGGGAAACTTCTTTATAAGTCGGCAAGCCAAGGGAGCGCGCCTGAGCCCACTCCTGAAGTCTTGTTTTATCATCTTTGGGCGGCTCAAAGGTATTATCCATTAAGGGGGTCCAGTGACATCTGATAAAATCAGTTGCCGCTTGAAGCCCGCCATCCAGATAAAGGGCTGCAATCACCGCCTCACAACAGTCAGAGAGGATCGAGGTGTTTTTCCTCCCCCCCATCTCTTCCTCACTCTTTGCGAGGATCATATGAGGCCCTAAATCAATTTTCAGAGCAATATCGGCGAGAGTTTCTTTGCGGACTAACCCCACATGGCGCTTCGCTAAATCCCCTTCAACCTCATTAGGGAAGTTCTGAAAAAGCATTTCAGAGACCACCAATCCCAAAACCCGATCGCCCAAAAACTCAAGCCTTTCGTTACTATCGAGGCTCCCGCCCCGTTCTACGGAACTGGAATGAGTAAGGGCCTGGGTAATAATATTTGGGTCTGTAAAACTGTAGCTTAGATTTTCTTCTAAACTTTTAAGGTCATCCAAGGTTCTAGAGTTTTTTTTGGCCATGGAAATCAGTTAATACCAGAGAACAAACGGTCAAACCGAGTTGCAAAAGGCCAATTCCAGATTTGCCAAATACGGGCCGTTCCATCAGTGGAAAAGAACAAAATTTCAGCCCGTCCGACGAGGTTTTCAGCCGGAATAAAGCCAACTGCTGACAGGACGCGGCTGTCTTGGGAGTTGTCCCGGTTGTCACCCATGGCGAAATAATGGCCTTCCGGGATATTATAGACCCCCGTATTATCGAGAGGACCATCGTCAGTCGCTTCAATGATTCTGTGTTCTACACCATTTGGCAGGGTTTCTATATATTGGGCAAACCGTTGTTTATTACCCCAATTATCCAAATTTACAAAATCTTCGATCCGTTCCCGTTTGACCGCTTCGCCATTGATATGAAGGACGCCACCTTTGACCTGGATTTTATCTCCGGGCAAACCAACTATTCTTTTAATGTAGTCAATAGAGGGGTTAGTCGGCAGCTTAAACACCGCCACATCGCCACGCTCTGGCTCTTCAAAAAAGATACGATCAGAAATAACACCAAGACTAAAAGGTAACGAATAGCGGCTGTAGCCGTAAGAGGCTTTAGAAACGAATAAATAGTCCCCGATCAACAATGTGGGGATCATAGAACCAGACGGAATATTAAAGGGCTCATAAGCCACACTTCTTACACCGATCGCAATCAATCCGGCGTACAATAGTGTTTTAATAAAGTCGGCGAATCCACCCGTCTTATTCTGTGACATTAATTAGTCCGTTTAGTACATTGTTATTTAAAGATAATTATTAATTTATAATTTCCGGCAAGTTAGATCAAGCCAACCCTAAGCCTTGATGTCAAGGGATACCTATTTTTGCGGCAGAGCAGAGATGATGACAATGCAATGGGTTAGTGGATATTCATCAGTTAAGCTGATGTCTATTTGTGGTTCCATACCTTCTGGAACCATTGATGTTAGGCGCAGGGCAGCCCCGCCTGTTAAGTGCATGGTTGGCTTGCCACTAGATAAATTTCCTAACTCCATATCCCGCCAAAAAACACCATAGCGAAACCCCGTCCCCAAGGCCTTGGCGCAGGCTTCTTTGGCGGCAAAGCATTTGGAGTATTCTGCGGGGGTATTGTTGCGCCTTTTGGCCTTTTCTTTTTCCTTTGGTGTACAGATACGATCCGTAAAACGCTCACCAAAACGTTCTAATGTTTTTTCAATACGTCGGATATCGGACAAATCAGTTCCGAGGCCTAAAATCATAACCCCCTCGCCTCATTCATCAATCGGCGCATTTCTTTTATTGCGGCTTCCAAACCGATAAAAATCGACTCCCCAATTAAGAAGTGACCAATGTTAAGCTCAATGATGGTAGGGATTTGGGCAACAGGAGAAACGCTATCGTAGGACAGTCCATGCCCCGCATGACATTCAAGCCCAATCTTCTCTGCAAATGCTGAGGCTTTAATAAGACGCTGAAGTTGTTCATCTTTTGCCGTCCCTTCAGCATCACAGTAGGCCCCGGTATGGAGTTCCACCACCGGCGCACCCATTTCCTTTGCTACCTCCAACTGGTTCTCGGAAGGTTCGATAAAAATGGAAACCCGAATGCCTTGGTCAGAAAGTTTCTGAACATAAGGCGTGAGATATTCTCTGCCGCCAATAACATCAAGCCCTCCTTCTGTGGTCTGTTCTTCGCGTTTTTCAGGGACCAAACAGGCCGCATGGGGCTTATGGCGCAAAGCAATACCGAGCATTTCCTCAGTTGCTGCCATTTCCAGGTTCAGCGGCAGGTTGATTTCATCCATCAATCTGTCGATATCTTTATCTGTGATATGGCGACGGTCTTCTCTCAGGTGAGCTGTAATGCCATCCGCTCCGGCTTGAGCGGCAAGTTTAGCCGCACGGATTGGATCGGGAACCACACCTCCACGGGCGTTACGAATTGTCGCCACATGATCAATATTCACCCCTAAACGTAATTCTCTCGGCATCATAAAATAACCTTTTCTCTTAATATGTTAGCCACGGGCCCTAGAGACAGAATTAATGGCTGACATGGCTCTGAGAGCCGCAATAATATCGGTTAGATGTTTAAGGTCTTCTACTTCCACATCAACCAGTAAATCAAAAAATTCCTGTGATCGATTGGTTATTTTAAGGTTATTGATATTGCCATGACTTTTTGCAATCGCCATGGAGAGCGTGCCGAGGCTTCCCGGTTCATTGAGGACCGTCACATTGATCCGCCCAATATGCGGCATGGTAACTTCGGCTTCTTTATCCCAGGCAACATCCAGCCACCTTTCCGGTTGATCGCCAAAGGTTTCAAGGGTATCGCAATCAATCGTATGGATGGTCACCCCTTTGCCCGTGGTAATAATCCCTACGATCCGATCTCCTGGCAAGGGATGGCAACAGCCCGCATAGTGGACTGCCATACCTGGAATAAGTCCGGTAATGGCAATCTTATGCTCATTTTTGTCTTTTTTCTTGCGACCAAACTTCTCTGCCATTTTATCGAAAGAGAAAAGGCGAGAACGTTTTTCTTTTTCTTCCTGTTTTGCCCCAGGGAATACAGCAATTAGAACTTCTCTTGCTGTCCGAGTCCCTTCCCCCACAAGGGCACAGACTTCCTCTACATCCCGGCATTTAAAAACTGTTTTGACCCCTGCTAAGGCCTTATCCGTCAGTTCATATCCTTCCTGGCGGAAAGTTCGCTGCAGGATTGCCCGTCCAAGGCTGGCATATTCTTCCAACTGTTGATGACGAATAAAGCGACGGATGCGAGAACGGGCTTTCCCGGTAACAACAAAGCGTTCCCAAGTTGGGGAAGGCGTTTGTGCCTTGGAGGTTACAATCTCAACCTGATCACCGTTACTTAAGAGTGTGCGCAGAGGCATTAACTTACCGTTTACCTTGGCCCCAACGCAGGTATCTCCCACTTCAGAGTGGACCGCATAGGCAAAATCGACGGTGGTTGCCCCTTGAGGCAGGTTAATCAGGGCCCCCTTAGGGGTAAAGCAGAAGACTTGATCCTGGAACATCTCCAGTTTGGTGTCTTCCATAAACTCTTCTGGACCGGAAGCTTGCTCAAGAATTTCCAATAATTCACGCAGCCAACGATATTGCTTACCATCTGTCTTGCCGGCCGATTGTTTGTATTGCCAATGTGCAGCCACACCAAGTTCAGCCACCTCATGCATATCACGGGTTCTGATCTGAATTTCAATCCGTTGCCCACCGGGGCCAAGAACGCCTGTGTGAATAGACTGATAGCCATTGGGCTTTGGCGTACTGATATAGTCTTTAAACCGCCCCGGAATGGTCCGATAAATATTGTGAATGACCCCGAGAGTTCGATAGCAATCATCAAAAGTATCAACAATAATTCGAAAGGCCATAATGTCGGACAGTTGCTCGAAGCCAATATTTTGGCGCTGCATCTTCTGCCAAACTGAATATGGGTTCTTTTCCCGCCCATTAACCGAACACTTAATCTTACCTTCGGTCATTTTTTGCTTAAGTTCATCAGCAATCTTTACGATGAGATTACCGCTTTGCTCTCTCAGGAACTCTAAACGTTTGACAATAGAGTGGTAAGCTTCTGAATTGAGTTCGGAAAAAGCTAGATTTTCTAGTTCAGCTTTAACTTCCTGGATACCAATGCGCTCCGCAAGAGGTGCGTAGATTTCCATGGTTTCCTTGGCGATCCGTTTTCTTTTTTCCGGTTTCTTGATGTGGTGCAGAGTCCGCATGTTATGCAGGCGGTCTGCCAGTTTTACCAAAAGAACACGCAGGTCTTCTGACATAGC
The DNA here is from genome assembly GCA_965368165.1 of uncultured Thalassospiraceae bacterium. Lineage (GTDB taxonomy): Bacteria > Pseudomonadota > Alphaproteobacteria > Rhodospirillales > JAPHRK01 > JAPHRK01. Next base: position 104,486 of record CBDULT010000009.1, read on the forward strand.
TAAAACAAGTTTACGGAAGTTTTCGGCTTGCTTGGAATGGTCCGTATCCGATTGCAGCTCAATCCGGGTAAGTTTGGTCACCCCTTCGACCAACCGCACAACTTCATCGCCAAAATGCTCTTGAATTTGTTCACGGGTGACGTCGGTATCTTCGATGGTATCGTGCAAAAGACCCGTCAGGATGGAAGCTGTATCAAGCTTGAACCCGGTTAAGATGCCAGCAACTTCAAGGGGGTGTGAGAAATAAGGATCACCAGAAGCACGTTTTTGAGTGCCGTGAGCCTTCATGGCAAACACGTAGCCACGATTGATGGCACTCTCATCCGCCATCGGATCATATGATTTGACGAGTTCGACGAGCTCGTAGGCCCGAATCAACGGACGTCTCCCCTCATCATATAGGATATAGAACGAATCGTGGCGGCAAAGTGAATAACCTTACCGCCAGCGATTAACATTTTAGGACTCTTGAAATGCTTCAACGCCATCCAATTCAGGAGTGACTTCGCCAACGTCATCAATCGAAGCAACATCATCTTGAATGGTTAGAACGTCTTCTGCGATTTCTTCGCTCGGTGAAGCACCAGCAGTTTCCTGCTCAAGAGCCGCAAGAAGCTCAGCTTCATCTTCTGGTTCTGGTTCATCAAACTCAACATGCTTTTGCAAGCCGCGAATGAGGCCATCTTCCAACTCGTCCAGGTCAACGGTTTCCTCTGCGATTTCACGCAAAGCAACGACCGGATTTTTATCGCGGTCGCGTTCTATAGTAAGTTCGGCACCTGCGGAAATGTTGCGTGCCCGTTGGGACGCTCTCATTACCAGGTCAAACCGATTTGGAATCTTTTCTACACAATCTTCAACTGTGACACGAGCCATTGGCTGCAGTCTCCGGGGAAATCCTTAAAAAAACGAAGCACCGAATATATACGCAGCACTCACAAACGCAAGTAAGTTCATAGAAAAACTAACGCTTATTGCTTAAGTTTAGCAAAAAAACAGTCGAGGGAAATAAAATTAATCAACGATAGGCTCACAGAGTTGATCTTTTGGTATTTTTTTTATCAGATCACGAATGTTTTTTCCACTCGATGGGTGAATCCAATCGGCAGCAATATCCCAAAGTGGTTTGAGGACAAAAGCACGACCTTGAAGACGTGGATGCGGTAGTATAGCGAGCCCCTGCTCTTTAATCTCGCCTTTATAGTCCAGCAAATCTATATCAATTATTCGAGGCGCATTCACCACGGTCCTTACCCGCCCAAAGGCTTCTTCTATATCATGAAATTTCTGCAAGAGGTTATCGGCTGAGAGCTCTGTTTCTATCTCGACAACGCCATTAATATACCATGGTTGATCAGATACAGGGACAGGTTCTGAACGATACCAGCGAGATATTTGTGCCACTTCAATCCCTTCTATACCTCTCAAAGCTTCCACAGCCGCTTGGCAAGCTTCAAGGGGGGCTCCATAGGTTGGGCTGGATAAGTTCGCCCCAATTCCGACAAAAACCATTGGTATTCCTATACTTAGAACGCTTTATTTGAAGCTTTATACTTGCGAATAGCTCACATCGCACCTAATTGTAATACATACTTTATTTTATCGCCGTTTTATTTTTAGGCGTACGGCATTTTTATACTGCCACTATATTTTTGTAGGATTTTTTATGTTTTACCCTCAAGAACGAGTTGGTTTATTTATCGACGGATCAAACCTATACGCAGCCGCCCGCTCCCTTGGTTTTGATATAGATTACAAGCGTTTACTTACTATGTTCTCCAAGCAAGGGCATCTGGTTAGGGCCTTCTATTATACCGCCTTATTGGAAGATCAGGAGTATTCCCCAATCCGTCCTTTAGTCGATTGGCTGGATTACAACGGGTACACTATGGTTACCAAACCAACCAAAGAATTTACCGATGCAACGGGCCGTCGTAAAATCAAAGGCAATATGGACATTGAACTGGCTATTGACGCCATGGAAATGGCTGAGCATCTTGATCACATTGTTTTATTTTCTGGCGATGGTGATTTTAGAAGGCTTGTTGAGGCTGTTCAACGCAAAGGGCTGAGGGTGACCGTCGTCAGCACAGTTCGTTCTTCCCCTCCGATGATTGCTGATGAACTCCGCCGTCAAGCTGATTACTTCATGGAGTTGAGAGACCTTGAAGAAATTGTCGCTCGAAAAGGAGGCCGCTCTCCTCATGAATCTCAAGACCCCCACGAGGATCATCAACCACCTCATCCCGATTACCCCGAATTTGATGAGTCTGAAGACGAAGATGATAATGAGGCCGTAAAAGACCCCGAAGCATACCTGGGCACCGCCCCACACAACGACTAAGGCGGAATTTTCCATGACAACGAATCAACTTGAACCAGAGAAAGACTGCGCCCTCTGTCCCCGCCTTGTGGAATTTAGGCAAGAGAACCAACGACAATGGCCCGAGGACTGGTTTAACGCCCCTGTCCCTTCTTTCGGCTCTATCGACGCTTCTCTCTTGGTCGTAGGTTTGGCCCCTGGCCTTAAAGGGGCCAACAGAACGGGCCGCCCTTTTACCGGGGATTATGCCGGGGATTTGCTTTACCCTACTTTGGTGGATATGGGGTTTGCCAAAGGAAATTATGCCAAAGACCCCAATGATGGCCTGGAATTGGTTGATGCCCGAATCACCAATGCCGTGCGCTGTGTGCCCCCGCAAAACAAACCCACCGGGCCAGAAGCAAAGTCATGCCTCCCCTTCTTGAGGACCGAAATTGAGACCATGCCTAATCTCAGGATCCTTTTGTCCCTCGGCACCCTCTCCCACAATGCCGTTCTTACCACCTTTAATCTCAAAAAAAGTGCCTTCAAGTTTGGACATAACGAGTTCCATGACATTGGGAACGGCCTTATTTTAGCCAACAGCTACCATTGCTCCAGGTATAACACCAATACGGGCCGTCTCACGACAGAGATGTTTCGGGATGTTTTTAAAGAAATACTAAAGCGAATTTAGCTTTCAGCTTTACTCTGATGACAGAATTGCTATACCGCTTCCCATATCTTGTTTAATTGGGGGTTCGTCACATGGAAGTGGTTTGTCTTGATCTTGAGGGCGTGCTCGTCCCTGAAATTTGGATCAATTTTGCTGAGCGTACAGGAATTGAAGAACTCAAAGCAACGACGCGGGATATTCCAGACTACGATGTCTTAATGAAACAACGCCTCCGGCTCCTTGATCAACATAACCTGGGCATGAACGATATCCAGGAAGTGATTGATGCCATGGGCCCTATGGAAGGTGCAAATGAGTTCCTTGGCTGGCTGCAAGCCAATTTTCAAGTGGTTATACTCTCAGATACTTTTTATGAATTCGCAGAACCCCTTATGCGGCAGCTTGATTGGCCGACCTTATTTTGTCATCGCCTTGAAGTGGACAGCAAAGGGAAAGTTGTTGATTATCATCTGCGTATGAAAAATCACAAGCGTGAAGCCGTTGTCCGTTTCCAGGAACTCAACTTCCATACCATCGCAGCCGGCGACTCCTATAACGACACCCACATGCTCAATCAAGCTGACCAGGGCATCCTATTTAAGGCCCCTAAGAACGTTATCACCGAGTTCCCACAATTTCCTGTGACCAATAGCTACGAAGAACTCAAAGCTGAAATTTGCAAGTCCAGTCCACGGTTTTAGATGAGCGCAGAAATTATTAACTTAAAACAAGTTAAAAAACGCAAGGCTCGACAAGATAAGGAACAGCTTGCGGCAGAAAATCGTCGCAAATTTGGTCGTGCTAAAGATGAAAAAGCGCGCTCTCTCTTAGAAGAAAAGCGCGCTCAAAAAAGCCTCGATCATAAAATGATCGACAAGACTGAAGAGTAATAATTATTTCAATTCAATAGGTTGAATCACTTCGTCGGGCTCAAGCATGCGATGGAGATGAACGATTACATATTTAACATGAGCCTCATCAACGCGGGCCTGACTGGCTGCACGCCAAGCGTTAAGCGCATCGTCGTAGCTGCCGAAAATGCCGACGACTTCGATGTTGTTATAATCGACAAAATCAGTACCCGCTGGGTCGCTAACTTCTCCGCCAAATACGAGGTGTGGTAGGTTCTTTTCCATCTTTCTCTCCCAAGAAAATTATCACAAAAAGTGATATTGAAAATTGGCGCCAAAATAGCACCAATTTTCAGGAGAGCAATGGTTTTAGGTAAGTTAGTGGGTTAATTCAGGTCCCATCATCAATGTTGGTAGCCATGTAGATAAGAACGGAACAAATGTGACAATCATCAAGAAGACCATAAGGATAGACATCCAAGGCAAGGCGGCCTTAAGGACCTGTGTTAAGGGCATTCCGGTGATACTTGAGGTCACAAATAGATTGAGACCAACCGGAGGAGTCACCATGCCAATTTCCATATTCACCACCATGATAATACCGAGGTGAATTGGGTCGATCCCTAATTTAACCGCGATGGGGAACAAAATTGGGGCCATGATCAACAAAATGGCTGAAGGCTCCATAAAGTCGCCCGCCAAAATCAGAAGAATATTGACCACAAGCAGGAATGACCAAGGCTCAAAGCCCATGGTGATAATCCATTCTGAAATAGCATGGGGGATACGTTCTGCTGTCAGCACATGGGCAAAAAGCATGGCATTTGCGATGATGAACATAAGCATCACAGTTACTTTTGCTGCATCAAGTAATGTTTTAGCGACGTCTTTATGGATAAATATTTCAATGGCCAGTTTATGGAGGGGGGATTTGACCGACCCCTTTTTCAACGGACCAACATCCCGATAGACAAAAACGGCTATAACGTAGGCATAAACAGCCGCAACGGCAGCGGCTTCAGTCGGTGTAAAGATACCGCCATAAATCCCGCCCATAATAATGAAAATCAAAAGGATACCCCAAATGGCATCAATAAATGACTTCCACAATTCCGCGCCACCTGGGAAAGGTTGACGGGGAAGGTTCTTAACTTTGGCGGCAATATAAATTCCAACCATCAGCATCACCCCGGCAACAATACCTGGAATAACACCGGCTAAGAACATACGACCAACGGAAACCTCTGTGGCGGCAGCATAAACCACCATAACAATACTAGGCGGAATTAAGATTCCTAAAGTACCCGCATTTGCGATAACACCTGCGGCAAACTCTTTAGAATAACCCGATTGCACCATACCGGCGATCACAATGGAGCCAATGGCGACCACAGTTGCTGGAGAAGACCCAGAAACAGCAGCAAACATAATACAGGCCAGCACACTGGCCATGGCCAAGCCGCCGGGGAGATGCCCAACAATATTGGTGGCAAAACGGATCAGACGTCGGGCCACGCCCCCGGTTGAGAGAAAAGCTGACGACAAGACAAAGAAAGGAATCGCCATCAGGGTATAATGGTGCATGGTATCGAAGAACTTACCAGCCAGAGACCCTAGATCATCACTCGCGAAAAAAAGAATAGTTGATATAGAGGAGAGGCCCAGCGCAATTGAGATTGGTGTCCCAATAAACATAAGAGCAAAAAGCATAAAGAATAGATAACCAATCATTTTTTGCTCTCCTCAATGTCTAATTCATCGGCAAATTGTTCGATAGCTTCGTTTGCCTCATCTGCGATCATGGATCCAGATTCACCATAAACAATAATTCGCCAACCGATCATCAGCATGCGGTAAATCATTGTTGCGAAACCGATTACCAAGACACTGTGAGGTATCCACTGCGGGATTTTTAAATCTTCGGTGACAAAACCATATTCAAATGTCACTCCGAAGGTATGTTCCCATCCGCCGATAAACATCAAAACGGCATAGACTAACCCTGCAAGGATCGCCAAAAGCCCGGTGATCCTTTGAGATTTTTTGCTTAATAGTTTAACAAAGGCATCAACGCCAATGTGGCTGTGAATACGCACTCCATAGGACATGCCCAAGATCACCAGCCAAGCAAAAAAGAATGTTGTGAGTTCTAGTGCCCAAACAGCACCTGTATTAAAGACATAACGCGCGACCACCTGAGAAAAGGTGATCAAAGCCATGCCCGCAAGGAGGAAGGCTAAGAAGCCTTCCTCAAGACGGTGCAGGAAATTTACGATATTTTGTTGCATCGTCCTACCCTTACGTTACTGACTGTTTGAGCTATCAGAAGTCTTATTTACTGAAAGATTGAGCTGCTTTAATCAGATCAGCACCGATTTCTGCTGAGAACTGCTCATAAACAGGACTCATCGCTTTACGCCATGCTTCTTTTTGCTCAGGAGAAAGGGTCCGGACAGTTTTGCCAGCGTCAAGAATTTTCTGACGGTTTTGCAGGTTCAAATCACGGGAAAGTTTGTTCCGGTCATTGGTCACTTCCATCAAGATGGAATCAAGCTCAGTGCGGATATCGTCAGGAAGTCCTTCCCAGAAACGTTTTGAAACGATGACGGCATAATCGATGATGCCATGATCGGTTTCAGTGATACCGTCTTGAACTTCAAAGAACTTTTTGGAGAAGATGTTGGACCAAGTATTTTCCTGTCCATCGACAACACCCGTTTGAAGGGCACCATAAACTTCTTTAAAGGCCATTTTCTGAGGGGTTGCTCCGAGTTGTTTAAACTGAGCAACAAGGACGTCAGATTGTTGAACGCGGAATTTAAGGCCTTTGGCATCTTCAGGTTTAACCAAGGGCTTGTTAGCAGACATTTGCTTCATGCCGTTATGCCAATAGGCTTTACCCAAAATCCCTTTGGTTTCCAGAGTTTTAAGGATTGCTTTACCGTGTTCTGATGCTTGGAAAGCATTAACAGCATTAATGTCATTGAACAAGAATGGCAGATCAAAGAGACGGAATTTTTTTGTAATGCTTTCGAATTTTGAGAGAGAAGGCGCAGCCATTTGAACGGCATTACCTTTAATTAATTCAATCAATACAGCCGTATCATTGAAAAGCTGCCCGCCGGGGAACACTTCAACCCGAACTTTGCCTTTCATACGCTCATTAACGCGTTTGGCGAATTCATCTGCAGCGAGATATTTTGGATGTTGTTTACCACTGGTTACGTGGCTGAACTTGATAACGATTTCTTCGGCTTGAACAGCTGATGCTGCAGCCGAAAACATGAAGGCTGCCGAAGCGATGCCCATGGCAATTTTATTGAAACGCATTTTCCTACTTCCTTTAGAATTGTTCGTCGGCCCAAAACTAGTGAAAAACAATATTTGCACCTCATCTTGCAGCATTTTTGATACAATCCGAGACCCCTATTCAACCAAAGAATGTTACTTGATACTTTGGCAACTAGCCTTAAACACCGACCTCTCCCATGATTATTTGTTAATCAGATTAATTGTACCTCAATCAAATTTGATGTAAACAATTTCCTCATTTTTGATTGTTTTGATCCCTATGTACGGGCATATCGACCCAGAAGGTGCTTCCTACGCCGAGCTTGCTTTTGACCCCAATACGGCCTCCCATAAGCTCTGCCAGCATTTTAGTGATTGTTAAGCCGATCCCTGTTCCATCAGTTTTTGAGGCTTCTTTACCGAGGCGGTTAAAAGGCTCAAAAAGATATTCAATTTTATCTTCCGGTATTCCAATCCCCGTATCGGTCACAGAAAAACGATAAAACGCACCATCATCACCGATAGATTCACAACTCAAAGAAACAGACCCATCCTTCTTATTATACTTAATGCCATTGGTAATCAGGTTAACCAAAATCTGCCGAAACCTGGCTTCATCGACATTCAAGGAAACATTTTGGGTACAACATGACGCACAGTCAATGAGCTCGATATTGTGATTATTTGCTAAATTTTCAGTCATCCCCAGGCTCTCATGCACAGCATTACCAGGCGTAAATGGAGATATATCAAGAGTGAGTTTTCCACTTTCAATTTTTGATAAATCCAAAACTTCATTAATCAATGTCAGCAGATGGTCTCCCGCTAATAGAATATGATCTACATACCTTCCCTGTGTATCCGATAAAGGTTCATCTGAGGCTTGTTCAAGAAGTTGAGCAAAACCGAGCACCCCATTAAGAGGGGTTCTAAGTTCATGGCTCATACGTGATAAAAATTCAGATTTGGCTTCATTGGCTGTTTCCGCTTGGGAAATAGCTTCCATAAGTCTTTTCTCGGCTTCTTTAGCTTTTGTAAGGTCACGAACAATCGCTGTAAAGATTTTGCGTTTTCCTAGATCAACCGCACTAATACCAACATAAATTGGGAACATTTCACCATTTTTGCGGCAGGCATAAACCTCTGAACCTCCGTTGTTTTTATTCGAATGTTCCCCCTGGAATTCATTAAAAAACTGATCTCCTGATGACAGTTTTATGAGGGATGGGAAAATAACGGATATGGGTTTTCCGATTACTTCCTGATCAGTAAACTCAAAAATAGAAACGGCAGCAGCATTAAAGGTTTCGATCTCAAGGTTATTATCGAAAGTAATAATGCCATCAGCAGCCGAGTTCACAATAGATTGCAGTCGGTTGCCTTGTTCTCGGGCAAGGACTTCAGCCTTTTCCCTTTCGGTTAACTGATGTTGCAGGGCGAGAGTTCTTTTAGCTACGCGTTCCTCTAATTTTTCATTGAGGTTGCGCACTTCTAAAATATGGCTGCTAATCTGGCGACTACCGATACCGATTCCCCCTACTCCCAGCACCCAAATAACAAGGTGAGAAATCCAAAGGGCGATTTTCCCTTCTTCACTTACTTTCAAATAAGGGGCTACAGGGACTGAAACGCCAACCCCGCCGCGAAGATCACCGACTTTAAAACCTAAATGACCATGGCACTTTACACAGCCTTCTTTCATCATCATTGGACGCATCAGGCGTAAAAATGGTTTGCCATCGATTTCCGTCACTTCCAGGACCTCTTCGGCTCCTTTTTCTAGCTTATCCAGGGCCTCAAATTCCCAATCATCTGGTGCATTCTCAGGACGTAAGAGTATTTTGCCTGTTATTTTCCCTTTGATTCCATAGAGCTGGTCGTAGTCTTCCATAAGTTGACGGACCATATAGGCGGGGTTCATTAAGGTAAGCTTCTGGCCTAAAGGTGTTTCTATATCTCTTTCTGGAATATGGGCCATATAGGGGCTTGGCGTGGTTCTTTCTGTGATCGGGACATAAACCCCGCCATGATTGGTTCCCCATAACCGAAAACCTTGATCTTTGTTGAAAAGAGCAATGGCTTCTTTATGAGCGAGAGCTAAGGCATGTTGATTGCTTTGATTAATGCTCCAGTAGAGTGAGCCGGAAATAATGAAGGTCCAGAAGAGAAGCGCCCCAAAAGTGACCCGCTTTCTTCCCCTTAACCTTTGTCGATCACCCATTCACTCACCTTCTAGTACCTTCTAGTACATTCAAATTCCAGAAAAACCTACCTTGATACAAGGTAAGTGCTGTGAAGGAGATGTTCAATGGGACCATTCGTATACACAGATAGATATTTCGAATAAGATGCCATTCGATCCAGGGGTTAACCCTAGATTTTCCAAGGTGTTTTTTAGCCTTTATCGCGTAAAAGACGTGCCTTATCGCGTTTCCAGTCACGGTCTTTTGTTGTCGCCCGCTTGTCGTAATGGAGCTTACCTTTACCAAGACCCAATGTTACCTTGGCATAGCCACGATCATTAAAATGGATATCTAGGGGAACAAGGGTATAGCCTTTTCTGGCGACAGCTTCGAACAGTTTCGTCCGTTCCTTTTTATGGACCAGAAGTTTTCTTGGTCGTAACGGCGCATGGTTGTGGCGGTTACCTTGGAGAAACTCATCAATATGGGCATTCAACAGGTAAAGCTCACCGTCTTTCTCACCTGCATAAGCATCAATGATGTTAGCGCGTCCGGCCCTAAGTGATTTCACCTCTGTCCCCGTCAGCATGATTCCTGCTTCATAGGTATCTTCTATGAAGTAGTTATGCCGGGCCTTGCGGTTTTGGGCCGCAAGGTTGCTGGTGGGTTTTGCTTTTTTAGCCATTGTTTTAAAGTTTTGGAGTTTTAATTCCCAGAGGGACTCCTTAAAGGAGCCCCACCTGAGTTAAAGCCGATTTGACTTTTTGTTGTGCCCCGGCAGAAAGGGGGGCTAAAGGCAAACGGGTATCAGCTTCACAAAGCCCTAAAAGATTTGCAGCATACTTTGCTGGCCCTGGATTTGGCTCACAGAAGAGGTCAAAATGCAGCGGCATCAATGTTTGCTGCAGTGTAATCGCCTCTTTGGTTTTGCCTTCCCGCCAAAGACGTTGAACATCGGCACATTGTTTAGGGGCAATGTTTGCGGCAACAGAAATACATCCATGCCCTCCCCCAGCAAGATAATTTACAGCCGTTCCATCTTCTCCGGACAACCAACAAAAATCATCGCCAATAGCCATGCGTTCTTTCATGGGGCGTGTCAGGTCACCCGTGGCATCTTTGACACCAACAATATTTGGTAATTTTGCCAGACGAGCCATGGTTTCTACCGACATATCAATCACACTCCGAGGCGGAATATTATAGATGATGATCGGCAAATCAGATGAATCGTGAATAGCCTTATAATGCAGGTACAAACCCTCTTGATTAGGTTTGTTATAATAAGGTGTCACAACCAGAGCCGCATCAGCCCCTGCTCCTTTGGCATGCTTATAGAGCTCAATGGCTTCATCAGTCGAATTTGACCCGGCACCCGCAATCACAGGCACCTTCCCCTTAGCCACTTCAAGGCAAAGCTCCACCACGCGTTTATGTTCGTCGTGGGAAAGGGTTGGTGATTCACCGGTAGTTCCGCAAGGAACGAGCCCATCGCTCCCTTGCTCTATTTGCCTCTCAACTAATGTTTGGAAAGCTTGTTCATCAAGCTGCCCATTTTTGAAAGGTGTAATCAGAGCGGTAATTGAACCCTGAAACATGGTCTACTCCTTGAAGTGTATATTTATTCGAAGCCGAACATACCGATAGAAACCCCTGTCGGCAAGCAATACCAACCTGTAACCTTATATGACAACTTGCTCTTGCTAAAATCTATGCTTAGAGTCCTTTCTATGGATATGAGGGTCACAAAAATAACAGTCGCTTTTTGGTTGGTTTGGATATTTTTATCTGTCCAAATAAATCTGGCTGATGCGGCTGATAGATCTGCTTATGTGCCACCCACTTTAAACACAAAAGACCTCACCCTTGCCAAAGAGGCTCTCAAATTAATCAAGGTGGGAAAATGGAAAAAAGCCCATGCTAAAATTGCGCGTATTAGAGACCCCTTAGCCGTAAATATTTTCAAATGGCTTGAGTATACCAGTGAGAAAAATCAAGCCTCTTTCCATCAAATCAAAGCCTTCATGGAAAGAAACCCCAAATGGCCAAGCCAGTGGTTGATGCAACGCCGCGCAGAAGAATCCATGAAAGATTCCTTACCCGACAAGGAGGTCTTGGCCTGGTTTGATGACAAATATCCCATTTCATCTGACGGCCTGATGCGTTTTGGCTCGGCACTCTTAAAAAAGGGGCATGAATCTAAAGCCGTAGAGTTACTTCGCAAAACCTGGCGAGAAGGTAATTTTGGACGTAAACAGGAACGACAATTTTATAAACGTTATCGTCGTTATCTCACCTACAAAGATCATGTGGCGCGCTTGGACCGTCTCATTTGGGAAGACCGTTACTATCCTGCACGACGCACCCTCGCCAAAACCAAAGGAAACGATAAGCACCTAGCCTCTGCCCGGTTGACCTTGATGCATAAACGCGGTGGTGTTGATCGGGCGATAGCAAAAGTTCCCCACCATTTACAAAACGATCCCGGCTTTGTTTATGAAAGGCTCAGATGGCGCCGCAAAAAAGGCCGCCATATGCAAGCCAGAGAATTGTTGGACCCTCCCCCACAAACAACTCCTTACCCAGCTAAATGGTGGCGTGAACGGGCAATTTTAGCCCGAGAAGCCCTTAAAAGAGGACACGTTACTGAATCCCTGCGCCTGATCACCAACCACGGCCTTGAAAAAGGAGCAGCCTACGCCGATGCTGAATGGATGGCAGGATGGATATATCTTCGTTATCTTAATGAGCCCCAAAACGCCCTTAGCCATTTTACCAGCATGTACGAAGCCGTAAGTTATCCAATTAGTCGATCCCGTGGTGCCTATTGGGCAGGGAGAACGTTGGAAGAGTTGGGAAAGGAAAAAGAAGCTCTAGAGTGGTATCAAAAAGCATCATTGCACCCAACGGCCTATTATGGGCAATTGGCAACAAAAAAATTGGGGAATAACAAACTCATACATCTGCCTCTTCAGCTTTCCCCCAATCAAGAAGAACGCAATGAATTTAAAGAAAACCAGCTTGTTAAAGCGGTTCATTACCTTCGAGATTTAGGACTTCAAAAGGAATTAAAATCATTTATTCTCGCCTTGGATCGAAGCCACCCTTTCCCTGGGTGGCGGGCTTTGACGGCTGATTTAGCTCACAAAATAAAAAGACATGATCTGGCTGTTATTGTTGCAAAACGCGCCCTTAAAGACGGACATGGTTTTGTCGGGGAAGGCTACCCCCTTCTTAGCATTCCAACCCGTAAGCCTGAGTCTGCTCTGGTTCATGCTGTTATTCGCCAAGAAAGTGCTTTTTCTGCAACGGCGAGAAGTTATGCCGGGGCGCGAGGACTGATGCAAATTATGCCAAGAACGGCTCGGTTGGTCGCCAAAAAGGAACGGGTTCGTTATTCAGCGTCGAAATTACTTTCTGATCCTCATTACAATGTCCGATTGGGGCGCGCATACTTGAAAAGTCTGGTCGACAGATATGAGGGCTCATACGCTTTGGCCCTAGCTGCCTATAACGCTGGTCCCCAACGGGCGAATAGATGGATAAAGGAATATGGTGACCCCCGTGACCCAAAAGTCGACCAAGTGGATTGGGTAGAGAAAATCCCCTACAAGGAAACAAGAAACTATGTTCAGAGGGTGTTAGAAAACCTCAATGTCTACCGAGCAAAACTTGGCATCTCCGACCTCGCCTTTAAGGAATAAGTTTTGACAGAGAATGATAATTTCAAATCAAAACATTATACATCTCAGGATGGTCTCTCTCTATTTTATCGGGACTACGGTTCTCCATTAGCCAAAGGGCCTACCTTGATCTTTCTTGGTGGTATAAACCGAAATTCAAAGGATCACCACGACATTGCAACAGCTTTATGTGATAAATTCAGGATAATTTGCCCTGACTATAGAGGCCGGGGGCAATCTCAATGGGATAGCCAGTGGCGTAATTATCACCCAGTAACTTACCTCAGTGACCTTCGTCATCTATTCACTTTGCTTAATCTCCATCAAGTCGTTGTCATCGGCACCTCCATGGGGGGCCTTTTAGCCATGGCTCTCACTGCTTTTTTCCCGACAATTCTTAAAGGGGCCGTTATTAATGATGTTGGTCCTGACGTGAATTCAGAGGGCATCACGCGGATTGTTGATTATCTTGGCGATGATAGGATTTATGAGAGTTGGGAGGCCGCTATTCAGCATATCCAGCAGGCCTGGAACGACCCTTCTATCAAAACCAAAGAAGACTGGCTTAAGAATGCTCATGAGACATTCCATGAAGATAGTGAGGGGAAAATTCACATTGATTGGGACCCGGCAATCGCCAAAGCCTTGCGGGAAGATACAGGGGCGACCCATGACCTGTGGCCTCTTTTCAACGGGTTTAGCTCTCTCCCTGTGTTGGCAATAAGAGGGGAAGTCTCTGATATTCTCTCACTGGAAACTTTTGAGAAAATGGTGGTGTCTCTTCCAAACATCATATCTCTGACTGTTCCCAAAACAGGTCACACCCCTCGCCTAGACGATCCGGTCGTTCTCGAAACACTCAAAGAATTTTTGGAAGATATCAGGCAAAAATAAAGCGCCCCAAAATTGGAGCGCTTAAGACTTTGGTTTGTTTTGCTGAAAAATATCAGCCCGTGGCAGCCTTACCTGGTTTTGGGCCATTACCTGCGGCAGGCGTTTTAGGCGTTGCCCCACCATCTTTAACGACAAGGTTAACCGCATTTGCCAGATCAGATTTCTCCATACGCTTACAGTGGCCCTCTAAGAAAGCCCCCTCTTCTATTGCCAGGTTTTCATGAAGAATATCGCCCACCATTCGTGCTGTACGAGCTAAGGTTACGCTACGTGCTTTAATCTGCCCGTTAATTTCGCCATGGACTTTCACTGTATCTGCAATAATCTCGCCTTTGATCACCGCTTTTTCACCGATGAGCAAAATTTTAGTCCGAATGTCACCGTTTACAGTACCGTCGATCTGAACTTCCCCTTCACTGGAAAGGTCGCCAACGAGGCTCATATCTGTGCTGATAAAAGACGGTGCATTTCCCGTAGAGGACTTAGTTGGTGCTGAAGTGGAAGCACGACTTCCTTTGCTAGCCTTTGAAAACATATCTGCCCGCCTTGATAAACTTAAAAGGATTTACGGTTTTACCGTTCACGAGGATTTCATAGTGCAAGTGGGCTCCGGTACTTCGACCTGTATTCCCGACTAAACCAATCTTCACTCGCTGCTCAATGCTTTGGCCTTTTTTGACAAAAATCTTGGCAAGATGAGCATACCGAGACTTTACCCCATTTCCGTGGTCAATCTCAACAAAGTTTCCATATTTTGACTTCCAACCAGCGTAAGTGATCTTGCCACCTGCGGCCGTAAAGACCGGTGCTTTATGGCTACTGCCCATGTCCAAGCCATAATGGTGGGAGAGCTTCTTGTTCTTAGGGTCTCTGCGCTTACCATAAGAGCTTGTTATATAATAATAATCCAGGGGTGAAAACAATGGTAGTGAGTTCATAACGTCACGCAACCCAGCCCATCGCTTGACCTGGCCATCAAGGTTCGTCAAGGAAACTTTTAAAAGGTCATCACTCTTCGAATCTTGCTGACTTGCTGCAATAAAGGGCCCACCCATGCCCGAATCAATGTTGGCTAAGGCCAGAAGTTTCTCCGGTTTAATACCCGTGCGCTTCAGCACATCCTCAATGGCAGCGATGCGTTCAGTAGTATGGCTTGCCATCCGCTCTAGAACAGATTTCTCTGATTCCTGAAGATCTGCAAGAATATTTTCTAAGTCGCTAACCTGATCTTTTAGTTTTTTGCTCTCGGTAAGGGCACTGCTGCGCTCGTCGGCGACAACGGTAAGATTGGTTTTAACCGAAGAGAGTTTTTTTTCTAATGTGAAGTTACTAGAAGCCAGTTTTTGCATCCGAGCATCAAGAGATTCAATCTCTTTTCTCAGACGTTCACGCGTCGCAACAACAGCCCGCTTATCTTGCTCGGTATCATCAAGTTTAGAGGCGACACTTTTCAAGCTTTGTTGCAAGGTGGCATTTTGCTCAACCAATTGCAGCATCAAGCTATGGTTTTCAACAAGTTCTGTCGTGACGTTGCTAAATTTCTTTTGATAATGGCTCACTTCATTGAGCAGCTCGTTATAGGCAACATTGGCACTCAAAACATCACGGTCTTTGGCGGTTAAAACGTCTTGGTGAAGGAAAAAACTAACCGAAGAAAAAGCAAACCAACCGACTAAAGCCGCAACGCCAAAGGTTGTTGACATTTGAAAACGACGGGAAATTCGCACGTAAGACATATAACCGTCAGTCCGCACCATAATTTGGCGTTCCGGAAAGAGACGGTGGCTTAGATCAACGGCACTCTGCCAATATCGTTTGTATGCAGGTTCCTGATCCCAAGGATGCCGATCTTCCATTTTTCCCCTCAAATATTTTCAATAAACCTATCGCAAATCAAATTATTTTAATGCTCTAATTATTTTGAGCACTTTAAAAAATTCCACTTAAGAAAATATAGCCCCAGTAGAAAATCGCAGCTTTAGCCCCACACTGACAAGCTTACAGTAGCAAACTATCTATTTGCGATAAATTACGCAAGCATCTTATAACCATATCTTTAAAAGAACTTAATATGAACAAATCGTACTTATCCTTTGTTTTCAGGCTTTTTGTTATTAAGATAAAGATGTCACACATTGATATATTTATTGCTTCTTGACGATTAAGGCATAAATAAGCACTTAATTACCAAATAAATAGATAGACTCTTGTTTTTAGCAAAGGTTCAAGTTGGAAGAGATGTTCAATACCCAATTGATCGAAGAAGCCAAAAATCTCTTGGCATTATGCCGTGAAAAAAAGTTACGAATTGCGACAGCTGAATCCTGCACAGGTGGGCTTATTGGAGGTTGTTTAACTGCAATTGCAGGGTCTTCTGACTATTTTGACCGAGCCTTTATCACCTACTCGAACCAGGCAAAAGTTGATCTCCTTGATGTGCCTGAGGAAATTCTTAAACGCTCTGGTGCCGTGTGCGCGGAAGTCGCTATCGCCATGGCAGAGGGGGCTTTGGCTAAATCTGGCTTAGATTTAACCGTATCTGCAACGGGGATCGCGGGTCCGGATGGGGGCAGAGCTGGAAAGCCCGTAGGTCTTGTCCATATGGCGGCGGCGCGAAAAGGTTTTGACACCATCCACAAACGTTGCATTTTCGAGGGTGATCGTGACAATATCCGCCTAGAAACCGTCAAAATGGCCCTTTCTATGCTGGATAAACAAGCGCGACGCTGATTAATCTTGAAAAACACATGGGGCACATGGCACCCCATAAGAAAACTAGAAGAAACTTAGACAGTTCTTCTTTACCGATAGAGTTGCTTCGCTCTTTTTTCAAATGAAGCGACCATGCGATGTACCGCTTCTCCAAAGACTCTGCCAATAAGTTTTTGCAGCATGGGGGAGCGGAATTCGAAATCTATATGAAAATCTATCTCGCAATTACCCTGTTCAATTTCATTAAATTTCCAGTGGCTTTCCAAGTACTTAAAGGGGCCATTATGATAAGTTACATCAATTTTGTTAGGGCGATTAAGGACAGCTTGGGTAGAGAATTTTTCTCGAAATATTTGAAAGCCAATAACCATATCCGCATGGATGGTGTCCCCTTCCCGTTTTTTAATCCGGGTCGCGACACACCAAGGCAGAAACTGCGGATATGCTTCCACATCGGCTGCCAGATCAAACATCTGCTCAACCGTAAAAGGAACTGTTTTTTTCTCGGAATATGTGGGCATTTCAAATCAATTATTACGAATATAAAATCTGCCCAATGGTTAACGGGTCAAGAAGCTAATCGCAAGAAATGATTAAGACCCCAACTTTTCTCGACGTGCTTTTTGGAGTTCCTTAAAATCCTGGTCCGCATGATAAGATGAACGGGTTAAGGGCGACGACGAGACCAAAAGAAAGCCTTTTGAGAGGGCTATTTTCTTGTATTCATCAAATTCATCCGGGGTGACAAACCGATCAATGGCTGCGTGTTTTGGGGTCGGCTGGAGGTATTGTCCAATGGTAAGAAAATCAACCTGAGCGGAACGCATATCATCCATCACCTGAAGCACTTCGCTTTTTCCTTCTCCAAGACCAACCATAATGCCCGATTTGGTGAACATGGTGGGGTCTTCTTGCTTTACCTGGTTCAAAAGGCTCAGAGAATTAAAATAGCGCGCCCCGGGACGAATTGTTGGATACAGCCGGGGCACTGTTTCAAGGTTATGGTTAAACACATCCGGCTTGGCTTGAACCACAGTCTTCCAAGCCTCCCCTTTATCCCGAAAATCAGGGGTGAGCACCTCAATGGTGGTTCCGGGGGCTTTTTCGTGGATTTGACGGATGGTTTGTACAAATTGATCAGCCCCACCATCAGCAAGGTCGTCTCGGTCTACGGATGTCACCACCACATGTTGAAAACCCATCTTATCGACAGTGATGGCAAGATTTTCCGGTTCCAAAGGATCCGGTTTTGAGGGCTTACCCGTGGCAACGTTACAAAAAGCACAGCCACGGGTACAAATCTCTCCAAGAATCATGAATGTGGCGTGTTTATGCTCCCAACATTCGCCAATATTGGGGCAAGAAGCCTCTTCACATACCGTGTTAAGCTTGGCTTCCCGCATCAGGCTGCGGGTTTCCATATAGTTTTTTGAGGTCGGTGCCTTCACCCTGATCCAAGCCGGTTTCCGCTGGATAGGATTATCCGGCTTATTGGCCTTTTCTGGATGGCGCAGTTTTGGTTTTGCAACGACAGGTTCCGGCATCTCAATTCCTATGGGTTCGATCAACATCTCTTGCCTCTAGAAATGGATTGCCTTGCCGAAAGCGTCAAGGACCGATTCATGCATCATCTCAGATAATGTGGGATGGGGGAAAACCGTATGCATCAAATCTGCTTCGGTGGTTTCTAAAGCCTTGGCAATGCCAAAACCTTGAATCAACTCGGTCACTTCAGCCCCAACCATGTGAGCCCCTAGGAGTTCTCCGGTTTTGGCATCAAAGATGGTTTTAACCAACCCTTCTGGTTCTCCAAGCGCAATCGCCTTGCCATTGCCCATGAAGGGGAAACGCCCGACCTTGATGTCTAAGCCTTTATCTTTAGCTTGCTTTTCGGTCATGCCGACGCTGGCGACTTGAGGGTTACAATAAGTACAGCCAGGAATGCGTGATTTATCAAGGGGATGCACGTCTTTTTCACCTGCAATTTTCTCAACGCAAATCACCCCTTCATGACTGGCTTTATGGGCCAGACAAGGGGCTCCTGCCACATCACCAATGGCATAAATGCCCTTTGCAGAAGTTTGACAATAGCCGTCGATTGCAACAAAGCCCCGGTCGTCGAGCTTAACACCTGCGGTCTCAAGACCAATTTCTTCCGTATTCGGCGTGACACCCACGGCAGAGATCACCACATCGACAACAATTTCTTGTTTCTTACCGCCTTTCTCCACAACAACAGTAACATTATCTTTGCCCCGTTTGAGTTCTTTGACCATGGCTTCGGTAAGGATTTTCATCCCCTGTTTTTCCATGGATTTTCGGGCGATATCGGAGATTTCAGCATCTTCAAAAGGCATGATTTGCGGCATCACTTCAATCACAGTAACATCAGCCCCTAAGGTCATATAAAAACTGGCGAATTCAATACCAATTGCCCCTGAGCCTATCACCAGAATGGATTTTGGCATGGTTTTAGGCACCAGAGCTTCCCGATAGGTCCAAACCAGCTTGCCGTCCGGCTCCATACCAGGAAAAACCTTGGCCCGTGCCCCTGTTGCCAGGATAATATGCTTGCCTGAAAGGTCGGAAACTTTCTTACCGTCTTTTGAAACAGACAACTTACCACCCCCAAGAAGCTGGGCGACACCGTCAAAGACGGTGACTTTGTTTTTCTTCAACAAATGCCCCACACCAGCGTTCAATTGCTTAGAAATACCTCTGGAACGCTCAACAATCTTGGTGAGATCAAAATCAACGCCTGTTGTTGAGAGGCCAAAAGCGGACGCATGTTTCATGTGGTTATAGATTTCAGCTGAACGCAGCAGGGCTTTGGTCGGAATGCAGCCCCAATTAAGGCAAATCCCCCCCAGATGTTCTTTTTCCACCAAGGCTGTCTTCAAGCCTAATTGAGCAGCACGGATGGCGGCGACATAGCCCCCAGGACCACCGCCGATAACAACAATATCAAAACTTGTGTCAGCCACGATTGTCTCTCCTACAACATCAATGCGATTGGGTCTTCGATAAGAGCCTTAAGCTCTTTGATAAAGGCGGCACCGACGGCACCGTCGATACACCGGTGGTCAACAGCCAGATTGAGGGTCATCACCGTTGCCACAGCCAATGCACCGTCTTTGACAACAGGACGTTGCTCCCCTGCCCCAACCGATAAAATCCCCCCTTGTGGAGGATTGATGATTGAGGTGAAGCCTTTAACGCCGAACATGCCCAAATTAGAGATGGTAAAGGTCCCGCCTTGGAATTCTTCCGGCATTAATTTACCTTCTCGCGCCTTACCAGCCAGTTCTTTGGCTTCGGCAGAGAGGGTAGAAAGGCCTTTAGAGTCAGCGTTTTTGATGATCGGGGTAATCAATCCCCCCTCAATCGCTACAGCAATCGCCATATCCACCTGTTTAAACTTGAGAATTGCATCCGGCGTATAAGCCACATTGCAATCAGGCACCCGCTTAAGGGCCAATGAAGCGGCTTTAACGATGAAGTCATTGACTGAAATTTTATAATCGGCCCCGTCGCGATTGTTTAATTCCTTGCGGGTCGCCAAGAGCTTATCAATCTCCACATCAACCTGGAGATTAAAATGAGGAATATCGCGGGCAGATTCCGTCAGGCGGCGCGCAATAATTTTACGCATTGAGCTATTGGGTACCGCTTCGTATTCCGGTGCAAATGCAAAAATTGGATCATCAATACCGGGAGCTTCAGCAGAAACAGCAGCCGCATTTGTGGTCGGTGCTGCGGCAGGTGCAGCAGCGGATTTCGCTTTCCCGGTCCCCGCAGCTAGAGCGGCTTCTATATCACGCTTCACGATGCGGCCTCGAGGCCCTGAACCAGATATCTGTGCTAAATCAAGGCCTTCATCAGCCGCAATGCGTCGTGCCAAGGGACTGGCAAAGAGACGATTGCCATCACCAGAGGGAGTTGCGGGTGTTGGGGGAGCAGCAGCCTGAGGAGCTTCAGCAGGGGCCACGGTTTCCTGAGCAGGCGCCGGAGCGGCTGCAGGAGGAGAGTCCGACCCTTCTAATGCAGAAGCGTCTTCCCCCTCTTCCAGAATCAATGCGATTAAGGCGTTGACCTGTACACCATCGGTTCCATCTGGAACGACGATTTTACCCAAAACACCTTCATCAACAGCTTCCACTTCCATAGTTGCTTTATCGGTTTCAATTTCAGCCAGGAGGTCACCAGATTCAATGGTGTCTCCTTCAGCTTTAAGCCATTTAGCGAGTTTGCCTTCAGTCATAGTCGGAGACAAAGCAGGCATCAAAATTTCGATGGGCATCTTTATTATCTCCTAACGATAACAAACTTCTTTGACGGCTTCCGCAATTTTATCGGTGTTTGGAAGTGCCAAAAGTTCAAGATTAGCAGCATAAGGCATGGGAACATCCTCCCCACAGACCCGTTTTACCGGAGCGTCCAGATAATCGAAGGCTTGCTCCATCATGACGGCTGCAAGCTCAGCCCCCATACCCGCAACAGGCCAACCTTCTTCGACAGAAACTAAACGGTTGGTTTTCATCACAGAGGCAACAATCGTTGCGGTGTCTAAGGGACGCAGACTTCTCAGGTTAATCACTTCCGCATCAATACCTTCTGCAGCCAATTTTTCTGCCGCCTCGAGAGCCACGCCAACCATCCGGGAATAAGCGGTAATGGTGACATCACTTCCAGGACGTTCGATCTTGGCTTTACCGAAAGGAATGACGAATTCATCGCTCTCCGGCACATCAAAGCTCTCGCCATAGAGAATTTCGTTCTCCAAAACCACAACCGGGTTGGGGTCACGAATAGCGGCTTTAAGTAAGCCTTTCGCATCTGCTCCCGACCAAGGCGCAACAACTTTCATACCGGGAATATGAGCATACCAGGAGGCATAGCATTGTGAATGCTGAGCCCCGACCCGTGAGGCTGCACCGTTACAACCACGGAAAACGATAGGGCAAGGGATAGACCCACCCGACATATAAAGTGTTTTTGCCGCAGAGTTAATCATGTGATCAACGGCCTGCATGGCAAAGTTAAAGGTCATAAATTCGACAATGGGCTTCAACCCCATATAGGCCGCCCCAACACCAACCCCTGTAAACCCGATTTCGGTAATCGGGGTATCAATCACCCGCTTTTCACCGAATTCATCGAGCATACCTTGGCTGATTTTATAAGCCCCTTGGTATTGTCCAACTTCTTCACCCATGAGGAAAACATCTTCATCGCGGCGCATTTCTTCTTTCATGGCGTCGCCAAGAGCTTCGCGAACTGTTTGACGGACCATGGGACCATCATATTCAGGCTCGGCGGCAACAACAGCAGCCTGAGGTGCAGATTGAGGCGCGGCTTGAGGGGTTTCTTGAACCGTTGCAGCAGGCGCAGGGGCCACAGCAGCAGGGGCCGGGGTGGACGTATCCCCAATAGAGGAAGTTTCTTCCCCTTCTTCGAGAAGAACCGCGATTAGGGTGTTTACCTGAACCCCTTGTGTCCCTTCTGGAACAACAATTTTTCCAAGGGTTCCTTCATCAACGGCTTCCACTTCCATGGTTGCTTTATCGGTTTCAATTTCAGCTAGGATATCGCCAGATTCGACACTATCCCCTTCCTTTTTTACCCATTTCGCAATGTTACCTTCGGTCATGGTAGGCGACAGAGCGGGCATTAAAATTTCAATTGGCATATCGTTACGCTCCCTTAGGCTTCTACCAAGATGTCTGTGTAAAGCTCCGAAAGTTCAGGCTCAGGGCTCTCCTGGGCAAAGCGCGCAGCTTCAGCAACAACCGCCTTCACTTCTTTGTCCAATTCTTTGAGCTTAGCTTCATCCACATGACCATCTTTAAGCAACAACGCTTTAACGAAATCAATGGGATCACTCTCAGAGCGAACTTTTTGAACTTCTTCTTTAGAGCGATACTTGGCCGGGTCAGACATGGAGTGTCCCCGGTAACGATAGGTTTTCATTTCTAAAATCATCGGCCCCTTACCAGAACGGCAATGGGCATTGGCTTTAAGGCCAGCCTCTTTCACCGCAACCACATCCATGCCGTTAACCTGTACCCCAGGAATACCGTGGGCACTGCCACGACTGGCGAGTTCAGTCGTGGCTGAAGCTCGTTCAATGGAGGTTCCCATACCGTAGCGGTTATTCTCGATGACAAAAATGATCGGAAGTTTCCACAGACTCGCCATATTGAAGGCTTCGTAAACCTGTCCTTGGTTAACAGCCCCATCACCAAAATAAGCGCAGGCAACACCATTATCGCCTTTATATTTGTGGGCAAAGGCCAAACCAGCACCAAGAGGCACCTGAGCACCAACAATACCATGCCCGCCATAAAAACCCGCTTCTTTGCTAAACATATGCATAGAGCCGCCCTTACCTTTGGAATAGCCGCCCGTTCTGCCAGTTAGCTCAGCCATCACCCCTTTCGGGTCCATGCCATAGGCCAGCATATGCCCGTGGTCACGGTAACTGGTAATCACTGTATCCTGAGGTTCTGCAGCGGCTTTCATGCCAACGATCACGGCTTCTTGACCAATATAAAGGTGACAGAAACCACCGATAAGGCCCATGCCATATAGTTGACCAGATTTTTCTTCAAAGCGCCGAATCAGCAACATATCTTTATAATATTGTAGAATTTCTTCTGGTGTTGCCTTCACCTTTTTGCGTGGTGCGCGGCTCGTTTTGCGCGGCGCGCGGCTAGGCTTCTTTACTGGTTGGTTCGCCATAATCCCTCCGTTACGTAACGTAATTCGTCCCTCAGTCCATATAGAACTTACAGGGAGTAGATTCTAAATTCAACAATGAAAAACCTTCCTTCACATTGTTTTACAACACTTTTTTCTATTTTAACTTAAATATAGTTAATTTGTTTTTCAAATATTTCTCGAAACCCACATATAGGGAAACTTTTTTTAATTGCGACCATTTCAAAAGTTAGAATCATACTTTTTTCAGTTATAATTCAGCTTTATAGAGTGTTTGTGATGCACATCCCCTTTTGTTATCATCCAGATAGTCCTCCATCAGAGCGAACAGAAGACCAATATGGAAAAAAAACACCCAGGAATTATCGAGGTTCAGGGATGGAAATTTTATCCTGGGCAAGATGATGGTGCTATTGTTGAACATCCTTTATTTTTTTATCACTTGCCAAAATGCGGTGGTATGTCTTTTGATTATGCCGTGCAAACAGCCTTGAAGTTCGCAGCCCACGCGACAGGGGGCAAAGGATTTTCAGGTCGATGCGATTTTAACCTTACGGGACAAGCGGCTGAAAAAATAAGGGAATATGGTAATCCAGAAGCAGATAGAAAGTTTATTTACGCCGTTACCCACGACCCTTTTGGGGTGCATGAAACTTTTAAACAAAATTTTAATCTCATCACAGTGGTCCGTGACCCGATAAAACGGGTGGCCTCTGCCTATGGTTATCACTGTATGCGTCAATCAAAACTGCCTACAGAAAAAGATTTTGAAGCATTTATTATTGCGCCTGAGAATAACAACATGATGGTTCGGCAATTAAGTGGTGATGGAGATCAACTAAATTCTGAAAGTGCCGCTAAAGCATTAGATAATTTAGCTACCAAATTTACAGCTTATTGCACCTTAAAAGATATGGACCGCCTCATCCTTTGGGCTTTAAAAACTTATCATGCACCAAATGTAATGCTCACCCCCTCAAACGCCACCCTACCAGCCTACCGCGTTGCCCCCGAACCTTTCGCTGATCTCATTCAAGCACACAACCCCCAGGATATTCTTTTGTATCAAGGGGTTTTACAAACGCCCCGCTTGCCAAACTTACCCCCAAACACGTCCAATTCTGCTCAAACAATTGTCCATAAAGAAGAACAAAATGAGGAAGGGTCTTATTCAAATGCTGCCATTATTCCAACAGAAAAGGTTATGGCATTGCTAACTTCAACTACAGTATAGAACGCAAGCCAACAGCAGCCGCAATCCCCACCACCATCGCTAGGGATGTTTGACGGGTGATCGCCGCAAAGACAATGGCACAGACAACAGCGGCCTTTGTCCCCCAGTCCCCTTCAAGGGTAACAGGCACGATTAAGGCCACAAGAACAGAACCAGACAAAGCAACAAGAAAGGCTTCAACCCGCTTGGTAATCCGGACCCGGCTCATAATTACCAGCCCAGCAGCTCTAGTTCCATAGGTTACAAGGGCCATGGCGATAATGACGGAAATGGCTAAGGTGCTACTTACCATGAAATATTGCCCCTGCTAGACCACCAGCAAGCCCGCCAACAAGGATGTGCCAGTTGGGGGGCAAGTACCAAACAGCGAGCATTGCCGCCACCGCCGCAACAACCCAAGGGAGAGCCGTGACCTTGCCTTGCCAAATTCCCGGTAAAGACACCGCAAAGAAAGTGACCATCACCACATCAAGGCCATATCGCTCAGGGGAGACAAGGAAAGCACTGAGATAAACCCCTAGAGCGGTTCCAACAATCCAGGCACTCCACAGGACCAAACCACCCCCAACAAGAACACCAACATCTCGCCCTCCCTTTTGTGATGCCTGGGTGGCTGTGACCCAATTGGCATCACTAAGGAGAACGACAGCTAAGTAGCGTTGTCCCGTTGGCAACCCTTTCATCCAGGGGTAAAGGGATGCACCAAGCAGGATATGACGGGCGTTAACGGCAAAGACAGCCAGAAGCAAAGGAATAATGGCCATAGGGGATGCCCAAAAATCCAATGCGACAAACTGTGAAGCCCCGGCAAAAACAATCATACTCATAAAGATGGAAAGGATGGGGTCTAACCCTTGTTGCAAAGCTGCAACCCCAAAAGCCGCCCCAAAAGGAATGACAAACACACCGACAGGCAACATGAGGCGCACCCCTTCTGATGTGCCGTTCCAGGTTAATAAGGTGGGGTGTGTCGTGTTCAAATTGCTGATCCTTTACATTCCTCTTGTTTCAGCGATAACAGTAATAAAATGACCACGCAAAGGGTATATTGTACCCTTGCAATATAGCAAGGGCCTCGCCATTCTATCGATTAATCAAGCATGACAAACAGCCTGAGCAATATTCAACGGAGTGTTCGGAGGATCGATGCCAAAAAGGAATGATGATTTAACATGGTATTCGGGGTCGATCTGTGAGACCAATCAGATCGATTTTCAGAATTTCTTTTTATATCATATCCCTAAAACTGGTGGCGTATCATTTACCAACTCAATTCGCTATGCCCTTGAGTTTTTCTTTTCCCGCATTGCAGCCAGCAAGCCTGAGTTTATACCACCACATTCACTGCTACGAATTGATACTTCCGAAGCCCTAAAGCAAACAAACATAGAGGGTTACTATCCTTTTATTGCGACCCATCTCGCCTACGGCACACACAAAAGTTTTAACCACCCCTATCAACTCGTTACTTTTCTACGGGACCCATATCGTAGAATATTATCAGCCTATACCTATCAATCTATGCGTAAAAATAGTCCGCCAACTGAGCAGGGTTTTGTGTCTTTTTACCAAGCGGAAAAAAACCGAAATTGTTCTGTAAAACAATTAACCGGCCTTTCCCAAAATCAAACCGTTCCGCATCATCAGGCAAAACAGGCTCAAAAAAATTTAGAAGATGAATTTTCCCTTTATGGGACAACCAGGCATCTTTCTGAGATTATATCTCAGGCTCTCAAGATTAACTTCTTGCCTAATGTTCTAAGTGAGCGGTTGAATAACACGGACAAAGACTTTCAGCTTGATGGTTCCTCTTTCAAAAAGGAAATTGAGGAACTCAATGCTCCCGACCTGGAGCTCTACCGCTTTGTTCAATCGAACCCGAATTTAGGCGAAAATATTATCCGGAAACCCAATCAAACAACAATTGTCATTCAGCAAATTCAAAATGATACTGAGGGTGTCCTAATCCAACATAGACCGATTGCAACAGAGAGAGTTGTTCCATTCCTACAAAACGAATCTTGTTCGAACGAGGCAGTTCAACAGCTTTTTGCGGAGCCTATTCGTCGGTAAGGATAATGACTTCATCTTTGCGACCGTAGTTGAGCATGGCACGGGCGCGTTCTTCGAGCATGTCAGGATCAAGGTTATCAGGGCGTAACAGCTTTACGCGACGTTCCCATTTTGTGTGCATGGCACTAAGCCTTTGTTCGACGGCTTGAGCTTCGGCAAGTTGTTGCTGAAGGCTACGGTATGCATTAAAGCCCCGCTCTCCTTGCATTGCATGATAGGCGAAATAGCCAACAATGCAGATACCGAGGACCGGTCCAATGGCGTTTTTTGAACGCTTTTTGATTTCGTATAATGCTCCCATACCCGATAAAGAATCACGAGCGAATCGGCAAGTCAACTAAAAAAAACATCTCGATTCGCACCGAGAGTCCTAAGAGATTCAAACTGTTATGTTTTTTGGGGAAAATAATTTCGTCATTGCCAGGGCAATCTTCACTTAAGGGATCAGTGAGGCCTCGACGAACCATTTCGCCGAGCCTCAAGACTTGCATCCCTACCTCAATATATTTTTTCCGGCATATGAAGCAGCGGTATCCAATTCTTCTTCGATGCGGATCAACTGGTTATATTTAGCCAAACGATCAGAACGAGAAAGAGATCCGGTTTTGATTTGTCCGGCATTCGTTGCCACAGCAATGTCAGCAATGGTCGCATCTTCGGTTTCACCTGAGCGGTGAGAGATCACGGAGGTATAGTTGGCTTTGTGGGCCATTTCTACGGCTTCCAAGGTCTCAGACAGGGTGCCTATTTGGTTGACTTTAACCAAGATAGAATTGGCAATATTGCGATCAATACCTTGTTTAAGGCGGGCTGGGTTGGTAACGAAAAGATCATCACCCACAAGTTGGATTTTGCTACCAAGCTCTTCGGTTAGGATTTGCCAACCATCCCAATCATCTTCATGCATACCGTCTTCGATAGAAATGATCGGGTATTTGGAAGCTAGATCCGCCAGGTATTTCGCATTGCCTGCGGCATCAAGGGTTTTGCCCTCTCCTGCCAGAACATATTGACCATCTTTGTAATATTCTGAGGAGGCACAATCCAAAGCCAGCATCATGTCATCGCCCGGTTTGTAACCTGCTGCTTCAATTGCTTTGGTGATGTAACTCAGGGCGTCTTCGGCACTCTTAACAGCCGGCGCAAAGCCGCCTTCATCGCCAACGTTGGTGTTCAGACCTGCATCGCTTAAGCCTTTTTTGAGACTATGGAAGACTTCGGCTCCCATGCGAATGGCTTCACGGCAGGTTGGCGCCCCCACAGGCATGATCATAAATTCTTGAATATCCACTGGGTTATCAGCATGGGCACCGCCATTGATGATATTCATCATGGGGACAGGTAGGGTGTGAGCGAAAGCACCACCGACATAACGATAAAGAGGCAAACCGGCTTCTTCTGCGGCTGCTTTGGCAACAGCAAGACTGACACCTAAGATCGCATTGGCTCCAAGGCGAGATTTATTTGGGGTCCCATCCAGGTCGATCATGGTTCGATCAATCTCAATCTGATCTTCCGCTTCGAGGCCAGATAGGCAATCAAATATTTCGCCATTAACGGCTTCGACAGCCTTCAAAACGCCTTTGCCGTTATAACGGTCTTTATCACCATCACGGAGTTCATTGGCTTCATGAACACCAGTAGAGGCACCAGACGGCACTGCGGCCCGACCAAAAGCACCCGTTTCCAAGATAACATCCACTTCAACAGTTGGATTTCCTCGTGAATCAATAATTTCACGTCCGCGGATATCTAAAATCTCGGTCATTTCCTGTAATCCTCTTTATATAGAAATAGGTCTCGCCTTAGCGAGCTTGTCAAATTCACTAAGCATCTCAAGAACTTGCGCTAAGTCTTTGAGAGGAATCATATTTGGTCCATCACTCAAAGCCCGATCAGGTTCTTCATGGGTTTCAATAAACACAGCCGCAACCCCCAAAGAAACAGCCGCACGGGCCAGCACAGGCGCAAATTCACGCTGCCCGCCAGAGGTTCCCCCCTGCCCGCCGGGTTGTTGTACCGAGTGAGTGGCGTCATAAACAACGGGACAGCCCGTCTTTGCCAGGATTGGTAAAGAGCGCATATCAGAAACCAAGGTGTTATAGCCAAAGCTCACCCCACGCTCACAGACCATCACATTTGAATTGCCCGCCTCGTCTACCTTCTTGACCACATTGGCCATATCCCAAGGGGCTAAAAACTGTCCCTTTTTGATATTAATCGCCCGGCCCGTCTTGGCAGCAGCGACCAGCAAATCAGTTTGGCGACATAAGAAGGCAGGGATTTGCAACAGGTCGATAACTTCACCCGCAATTGCACAATGCTCTTCTGTATGAACATCAGTCACCACGGGACAGCCAAATTTTTCTTTGATTTCGGCAAAGATTGGCAGAGCCTTTTCAATACCAATGCCACGCGGGCTCGAGATGCTGGTCCGATTGGCTTTATCGAATGAGCTTTTATAAACCAAGCCCATACCTAGCTTTGACGTCATCTCAACCAAAGCCTGGGCAGTTTCCAGGGCATGATCCCGACTTTCCATGGCGCAGGGGCCAGCAAGCAAGGCCAAAGGCTTGTCGTTACCAAAGGTAACATTGCCGATCGTTACGTGACGCGGTGTCGTCATAATTATACCAACCTGGATTGATGAATGGCTGCATCAATAAATGAGGTAAACAACGGATGGGGATCAAAGGGCTTAGACTTAAGCTCCGGATGAAATTGTACCCCGATGTACCAAGGGTGACCTGGAAGCTCGACAATCTCAGGTAAAATGCCATCAGGAGACATACCAGAGAAGACCAATCCGGCTTTTTCTAAATCCCCTTTATATTTTACGTTCACCTCATAACGATGACGGTGGCGTTCGTGGATAATAGCCTGGTCATAAATTTCGCGAACTTTGCTTTGTTGGCGCAAATGACATTCATAAGAACCAAGGCGCATGGTTCCGCCTTTGTCGCTTTCCTCGTCGCGGGTTTCTGCAACCCCATCTTTTTCCCATTCGGTCATCAAGCCCACAATGGGATCATCACAAGCACCGAATTCAGTAGAACCAGCTCCGCTGATCTTCGCCAGATTACGGGCGGCTTCAACAACAGCCATTTGCATACCGAGACAGATACCGAAATAAGGAATTTGACGTTCACGGGCGAACTTTGCGGCAGAAATCTTGCCTTCAATACCCCGTTCACCAAAGCCCCCCGGCACCAAAATACCATGAACGTCTTCAAGATGATGGACTTTGTCGGCTTCTTCTTTCTCAAAAATCTCCGCGTTAACCCATTTTAGATTAACCTTAACATTATTAGCGATACCCCCATGGCTTAAGGCTTCCGCCAACGACTTATAGGCATCGAGAAGCTCCGTATATTTACCAACCACCCCAATGGTTACATCGCCATCAGGCTTGGTATGGCGTTCTGCAATCTTTTCCCACATGGTTAGATCAGGTGTGGGATGGTCCATGTTAAAGAACTTACAGATTTGTTCGTCCATGCCGGATTCATGGAAGGCCATCGGTACTTTGTATATAGAATCAAGGTCAAGACCGGGAATAACCCGCTCCTTGCTGACGTTACAGAACAGAGCAATTTTGCGCAGTTCTCCATCTGGAATAGGACGATCCGAACGACAGAGTAGCATGTCTGGCTGAATACCAACATTTTGCAGCTCTTTAACGGAGTGCTGGGTTGGCTTCGTTTTCAGTTCCCCGGCTGTTGAAATATATGGCACTAAGGTGAGATGGAGGAACATGCAACGCTCTGGGCCAAGCTCGTTGCGCATTTGACGAATGGCTTCCAGGAAAGGCAAGCTCTCGATATCACCAACCGTACCGCCGATCTCACAAAGAACGAAGTCTTCGTCTTCCAAATCAGCTTGAGCAAATTCCTTAATAGCATTGGTTACATGGGGAATGACCTGAATTGTTGCCCCCAGATAATCGCCCCGGCGTTCCTTAGCAATAACGTTGGAGTAGATACGCCCTGTGGTCACATTGTCACTTTGGCGACCAGAAACCCCGGTAAAGCGTTCATAGTGGCCCAAATCCAAATCGGTCTCGGCCCCGTCATCGGTGACAAAAACCTCTCCGTGCTGATAAGGGCTCATGGTGCCAGGATCAACATTGATGTAGGGGTCAAGCTTACGCAAGCGGACCTTGAAACCGCGAGCTTGTAAAAGTGCAGCAAGAGAAGCCGAAGCTAACCCTTTCCCCAGAGAGGAAACCACACCACCAGTAATAAAGATAAAGCGCGTCATGGTCTTATGTCATCTTTGCTAAGTTAAGTTGCCACAAAAAGAAGAGGCGGCATTGCTGCCGCCTCTGGTTTTATTTGATGTTTGCTGCCCATGCCCTCTACTTCGCCAGAGGTGCCGCCGGACCGGTTGGCTGGGCGGGTTCGCTAGCCACGGGTTGAGCTGCATCCTGATCGAGGAGGTTGCCTGTTGAGCGTGTGTTGCTGGCCATGATGCTGAGCACGAGGCTTGTCATCATGAACAGACCAGCCAAAACAGCAGTGGTGCGTGTCAGCAGGTTCGCAGCAGAGCGTCCAGTCATAAAACCGCCCATGCCACCGCCACCGCCGCCGCCCATACCGAGGGCACCGCCTTCACTGCGTTGTAATAAGACAGTAGCAATCATGCCGATCGCTAAAAGCAGATGAATAACAAGTAGTACTGTGGTCATTTTCTATCCAGGCCTAAAAAACTTTCCGTTGCCGGGTGTTTACCTTGAGTTTTCATTAATTACTAGGGGCAACTTTGCGCAATGCCAAAAAAATCTTCCGCTTTAAGGCTCGCACCGCCGATTAACCCCCCGTCAACATCGGCTAAAGCCAACAAATCCTTAGCATTTCCAGGTTTCATGGAGCCACCGTACAAAAGACGTATCCCTTGGGCCTCTTCAGCCCCTAAAAGACCTGAAAGCTCTTTGCGAATCTCTGCATGGACTTCTTGCACTTCGTCATTGGTCGGTGTGCGCCCGGTGCCGATAGCCCAAACAGGCTCATAAGCCACCACTGTATTCGCCGCAGTTGCGTTACCAGGAACAGAGCCTTGAATTTGACTGCGCACCACATCCAGAGTTTGTCCAGCGTCCCGCTGGGCCTCGGTTTCACCAATACAAACCACAGCAATAAGTTCAGCCCTTTGAGCGGCTTCTGCTTTGGCTTTAACGGTTGCATCATCTTCACCATGGTCAGTCCGACGCTCAGAATGGCCGACAATCACGTACCGACAGCCCGCATCGGCCAGCATAGCGGCACTAATGTCACCCGTATGAGCGCCTTTCTCTGCCTTGTGGCAATCTTGGGCCCCAAGCGCGATGGCAGAATCATCTAGAAGGGCGGCAATACCGCCAATCAGGGTGAAAGGGGGGCAGATCAACATGTCATAAGCAGGAACTTTAACATCCGCCATGCCATCAACCAAAGCCTCAGCCAGCTCAAACCCGTCCCCGGACAAGCCATTCATCTTCCAATTTCCCGCAATCAACGGGCGCCGTTGTATCATGATCATTCCCTGAATAAAATTTGCGCCACCCTACCCCGTGGCAAGCCATATTTCATTAGCATATTGAGGTATGAGATGCACCCCTGTTTAGAGGCAGGTTTTCCACAGCCAACTTAAGGGGATATTCCCGCATAAACCACCACAAATTCACCGTACAATAAAACGAACAACACAAGGGATTCATTGTTGTAATTAAGGTGTCACGGCGTATAAAACCGCCAGATAATTAGCAAGAGACGTGGGCTGGAATTATTGAAGGGGCCTTTTTTCCTGGGTGGAATTTTCTCCGTTGTCTTTGTAATTGCGAGGAAATTTCTGGTGCGGAACTTAAAAGAACAAATTTTCCCTTTTCTACTCTGGCTTCCGCTGGTTAACAAAGAATCCCTTCGAGCGGATTTATTTGCCGGAATTACCGGGGCTGTTGTTGTTCTGCCACAAGGGGTTGCCTTTGCTTTAATTGCTGGCTTGCCGCCTCAATATGGACTCTACACAGCGATGATTACGCCTGTTATTGCCGCCCTCTTTGGGTCTTCCCGACATCTGGTGTCTGGCCCGACAACTGCAATTTCTATTTTGATCTTTTCTGCGGTTAGCCACCATGCGGAAGTAGGAACCCCTGAATTCCTCACCATGGCCTTGACCATTACCTTCCTAGCAGGTGTCTTTCAGTTGGCGGCGGGTGTCGCGCGTATGGGCATGGTGCTCAACTTTGTCTCACATACAGTTATCGTCGGATTTACAGCGGGGGCAGCCGTTCTGATCGCCACAAGCCAGATGAAAAATGCCCTTGGCCTTCAAGTTCCCAAGGGGGAAATGTTTCTCCACACTTGGTATCTCCTTTGGGAACAAGTTGAAAAAATAGACTATTCAATTTTGGCGACAACACTGGTCACTTTAGCAACGGCTTTGTTGATAAAACGGCTCATCCCTGCCCTGCCTAATTTACTGATCGCTCTTATCGTTGGGTCTGGATTTGCTCAATTAATCAACGGGCAATGGTCGACAATTCCTATGGTGGGTGAAATCCCTAGCCATTTGCCGCCTCTCTCCATTCCAACCCTCTCATTCTCAACCATTAAGCTCTTGGCTCCGGAAGCAATCGCAGTTGCATTGCTTGGGCTAATTGAAGCCGTCTCTATCAGCCGAGCTATCGCCACAAAAACCCACCAACAGATAGATGGCAATCAGGAATTTATCGGCCAGGGCTTGTCTAATATTGCGGGCAGTTTCTTCTCTTCTTATGCGGGTTCGGGCTCTTTTACGCGCTCAGGCGTCAACCACTCAGCCGGAGCCATAACGCCCCTTTCTGCCATTTTTGCAGCCTTAATCCTGATGGGGATCGTTTTGATGGTGGCTCCCCTGGCGGCTTATTTGCCCATGAGTGCCATGGCGGGGGTTATTTTGGTTGTTGCTTACAATCTGGTCGACGCCAAACAAATCCTGCACGTCCTAAATTCAAGCAAGACAGAGACAACCATTCTCTTGACCACCTTTTTTGCCACTTTGTTCCTGGACCTGGAATTCGCCATTTATTTCGGGGTGCTGCTATCCTTAGTTATCTTTCTCGGACGCACCTCTTTTCCGACGATAACCTCTCTGGCACCGGATGTTGATGCGGTCTACGGCAATTTCACCCTCTCCAGCTTGGAGTCCAAACCTTTAAAAGAATGTCCCTCCCTGGAAATCATCCGCATGGACATGTCAATCTACTTTGGCTCGGTGAACCATCTGCAAACAAAGTTACGGCAAATTACCCGCGAAGGAAAAAAATTTCATATTCTGATGATTTGCTCCGGGATCAATCTAATCGACCTCAGCGGGACAGAAATGCTTCATGCCGAATCAGATCGCTTGGAAGCAATGGGGGGAGGCCTCTATTTTGCCGGGCTTAAGCCCAATGTTTATGAATCAATCAGTCGCACCCATTTGATTAAAGATATCGGCAACAGCCACTTTTTTGACGAGAAAAAACGCGCCCTCAAAACCCTTCAACGCCTCCTGCATAAGCAAGGGTGCTGTGAGAACTGCACAGCCAAAGTGTTCAATGAGTGTAAGCCTGACCAAAGCGACACTTAAAGATATAAACAATCATCCCCAAAACCTATTGCAGCCTATGCTTTGCGCCTCTATGATGCCGCGCGTTCTCAACTTTGGGGTTGGGGGGTTAGTGTTTTTGTTTTTCTCCGTACACAGGCGGCCAAAGTCTCATGCTTGAAGCTATTCGTAAAAGATCCGGCTCTATTGTCATTAAAATTCTGTTTTTCCTTTTGATCCTCAGCTTTGCGGCTTGGGGTGTGGGAGACATGATCACCCAAGCGACAGCACCAGATTCCGTCGCCACTGTCGGTGAAGAAACCATTCAGCCTCAGAGCTTGCGTCGTGAGTATAGCCGAGAACTTACTCGCCTCCGCGATCAGCTTGGTCAATCCTTTGATTCTGAACAGGCTAAAGCCTTTGGCATTATGGATGCTGTTCTCGACCGCATGGTGGTTAGCAAACTCTATGACACCGCCTCAAAAGACCTGGGCATTGTTGTG
This sequence comes from uncultured Thalassospiraceae bacterium, assembly GCA_965368165.1. Taxonomy (GTDB): domain Bacteria; phylum Pseudomonadota; class Alphaproteobacteria; order Rhodospirillales; family JAPHRK01; genus JAPHRK01. Next base: position 139,153 of record CBDULT010000009.1, read on the forward strand.
AGCAGTAAAGCTGTGTTGAACGATATTAAAGCCAACCCAAATTTCCAGGGCATCACAAAACAGTTTGACCGGGCCCAGCTTAACCAAGTGCTAATGAACAATGGCCTGAATGAGCAAGAATACCTGCGCATTGTCCAAGGTGACCTTTTACGTCGTCCCTTGATTACTGGTATTGACGGCGGCAGCACGGCCCCGAAAGCCCTTTTCACCCCGCTTTATGCCTTCGAGAAAGAAAGTCGCACCGCCTCTATGCTCCTGATCGCCACAGAGGAAATGGCGGAACCTGCTAACCCAGGTGATGATGTTTTGCGTGAGCACCACAAAGACAACCCACAGCCCTTCACCGCTCCAGAATATCGTAAAGTTACTGTGATTGATGTGGCTTTAGACGATTTAGCTGCGAAAGAAGTCGTCAGCGAAGAAGATATTGCTGCCAATTACGAGTCTCGCAAAGAGGAATACAAATCTCCTCAAATGCGTGAAATCCAACAAATAGTCTATTCCGATAAGGCCAAAGCCAAAGCGGCCCATCTGCGCCTCAGCAATGGTGATGACTTTCTCGTTGTTGCTAAAGAAACAGCAGATATGGACGAAGCCAGCCTTTCTCTTGGTCTCATGGGTTACGAAGACCTGCCAAAGGAAATTGCAGACCCAGCCTTCGCGATTCCTCAAGGGGGCTTCTCTACGCCTCTAGAATCCCCTCTCGGCTTTCATATTATTCGGGTTGCTAAGGTGGTACGGGAAAAAGTTCAGACCTTGGATAAGGTTTCCGACCTGATCAAAGGTGAACTGGCGAAAGAAAAGGCCCATGAAACTCAATTTGAACTTTTCAATCAGGTTGAAGACGAATTAGCCGGCGGTTCGACCCTTGAAGAACTCTCTTCTAAGCTTGGCCTTCCTCTTTTGTCGGTAAATTCCGTCGATAGCCGTGGCCTAGACCCTAAAGGAGAGCTTGTTAAAGGTCTTCCTAAAGGACAAAACGTTTACCAAACTATTTTCACCACCGATCAAGGCACCAGCAGCGGCGTGGTAGAAAATGGCGATGATGGGTTTTATATTACCCGCGTTGAAGCCATCACCCCGCCTGCCCTGCGTCCTTTTGACAAAGTGAAGAACCAAGTACTTGAAAGCTGGATCGTTCAGGAAAAAGCCAAAGCCGCTAAAGCTCAGGCAGAGAAAATTGTTGAACGAATCAATGGTGGTGAAGCCCTTGATGCAGTAGCTAAAGCCGTCAACATTCCTGTCGAAACCCCTTCTCCCTTCCTTCGCACAGGAGGAAAAGATGAAATAGGAACTGATCTCCCAGCTAAACTCATCGAAGCGGCCTTTAAAGCTAAAAAGGGCAAGCCTGTTATGGCTCCCAGCCCAGATGGTTACTACGTTGCGGTTGTTACCAAAATTGAAGCGCCGACCGACGCCTTAACTTCTGATGATGGCAAAAAAGCCCTTGAGAACCTTCGTCGTACTTTAAGCAACGATCTCATGGCACAATTAGCGACTGCGCTTCGGGCAGATTATTCTGTTCGGGTTAACCGTAACGCTGTCAAACAGCTTTACTAGTCATATGAACGTCGAGCCAAGTTTTTCAGACTTTGAGGAAGCCTATAAAGCTGGTAAACCTCAAGTGGTTTGGAGCAGATTGGTCGCTGACCTGGAAACTCCGGTTTCTACCATGCTCAAACTGGCCGACGGTCGCCCGAACAGCTTTCTCCTGGAATCTGTTGAAGGGGGTGCCGTTCGTGGACGTTATTCCCTGATTGGCCTCAAGCCCGATGTTATTTGGCGTTGTTTCGGCAACAAAGCTGAAATTAACCGTCAAGCACGGTTTGATAATCGCACTTTTGAACCGTGTTGCGAACCAACTTTAGATTCGCTTAGGAAAATCAAAGCTGAGTCCGAAATTGATATGCCAGAGGGTCTGCCCCCTATGCCCGCTTTGATTGGCTATATGGGGTACGATACAGTTCGCTTGGCTGAAAATTTGCCGGACAACAATCCTGATGAGCTGAATATTCCTGATGGTATATTTCTCAGACCTACCATTGTGGTCGTTTTCGACAATATTGAAGATCTTCTAACCATTATTACGCCCGTGCGCCCCGAACAAGGCTTAGACGCACGCGCCGCCTATGATCGGGCACGTACCCGTATTTCCGATGTTGCCGCTGACCTGTCTCGTAATCTCCCTTATCGTCGTGAAGCCGCAGCCGAACTCGGGGAGCTGCCAGAACCAGAAGGGCAAATGGAACCCCAGACCTACCGTGATATGGTGGAAAAGGCCAAAGAATACATTTATGCAGGTGATATCTTCCAGGTGGTACTATCACAACGCTTCACCATGCCCTTCAAGCTGCCGCCATTCTCCTTCTATCGCTCTTTGCGTCGTACCAACCCCTCTCCCTTCCTGTTTTTCCTGGATTTCGGAGAGTTTACCATTGTCGGTTCCAGTCCGGAAATTCTGGTGCGGTTGCGCGATGGCACAGTTACCGTACGCCCCCTTGCAGGCACCCGCCCTCGGGGCGAAACCCCTGCGCTTGACAAAGAAAACGCCGAGAGCCTTCTTGCCGACCCCAAAGAGCTGGCAGAACACCTCATGCTGCTTGATCTAGGACGGAACGATGTGGGCCGAGTGTCACAGATTGGCACTGTCGAGGTCACTGATCAGATGATGGTTGAGTACTACTCCCATGTTATGCATATCGTTTCCAGCGTCGAGGGTAAGATTAAACCTGGGTGTGACGCCATGGACGCGCTGATGGCAGGTTTTCCTGCGGGAACGGTTTCCGGCGCCCCTAAAGTCCGGGCCATGGAAATCATTGATGAGTTAGAGCCTGTTCGTCGCAGCTTCTATGCGGGCTGTATTGGTTATTTTGATGCCAGTGGCGACATGGACACTTGTATCGCCCTGCGGACCGCCATGATTAAAGACCAAACCCTCTATATCCAAGCGGGAGCAGGTTTGGTTGCCGATAGTGATCCTGAGAGTGAAAATCAGGAATGCCGCAACAAAGCCAAAGCCTTGGTTCGCGCGGCCCAGGAGGCCGTTCGCTTCGCAGCCAGAGGCTAAGCTCCCATGACCAGAGATGAATTTAATGATTACTGCGGTTCCTTAAAGGCAACCACTTATGTGGTACAATGGGGCGGCGCGTCAGTTTGGAAAATCGGTGGCAAAATCTTTGCCATCTGCGCCCATCACGGCGAGGGTCCAGAAGACAAAATCTCATTTAAATGCAGCGATCTAAGCTACCAAATTCTCAAAGAACAATCCGGCATTATCCCAGCCCCTTACTTGGCGCGGGCTAAATGGGTACAAGTGACAACTGACGAGGCCATGAGCGATGAAGACCTGCGCTCCTACATCGAAAGTGCCTATGAGATTATTTGCGGGAAACTCACCAAGGCAAAGCGGGCCGACTTAGGGCTATCTTAAGCCGCCCCGAGGAAATCAAAACCAGCATCTTCTACCGCTTGTTTGATAGCTGCCACATCATCAAGCCCATCGACGGTAACCTTCTTTGTTTCCAGCTCGATAGAAACCTTGGCCTCAGGGGCTTTACCTTTAATGGCATTTGTTACTGAATTGGCGCACCCGCCACAAGTCATGCCACCGACCAAATAAATTGAACTCATCTTGCTCTCCATATCTAGGCTTTAATAGAGCCATTAAAAACCTTCCTGTTCCTGGAAGGTCAAGCTTAGCCTGTTCCGGCTTTCTTTTTTATAAGAGTAGTTAAAGGGACCAGAGTAAAACCTTTTTGTTCTAGCTTTGGCAGCCAGTTGGCAAGTGCCTTTAATGTTGGTTCACGGGGATGACCAATCCCCACCGCCCAACCATTACGTTTGGCAAAATTCTCTAAGAGTTTCAGTTGTTTATTAATTTCTTTAACTGAGTTCTTATGATCTAAAAAGATGTTCCGGGAAATGTGGGGTATCCCTGCCTTTGCGGCCAAACTCGCACCAACGCTGTGGTTGGTTGTTCGCGAATCAAGGAACAGAAGTTCCCGCGCCTTTAATTCCGACATGACAACTTCCATACCGGGGGTATCTTCTGTGAATTTGCTGCCCATATGGTTATTGATGCCCACATAACCGTCAAATTGCGACAAAGCCCAATCAATGCGGCTTCGTATAGCCTTCTCGTCAAGCCCAACAAGCAAAGCGTTCGGGCCTGGGTCGGCCTTGGTGCTTTTGGGTTCCATCGAGACATGGACCATTAACTCATGGCCCAACCGAGAGGCCCGCCCCGTGATTACCGGAAGGTTTTTCGCATAAGGTAAAAAAGCAAGAGTCAACGGACCAATCATATCTACCATACGTTCTGAACGTTTTTGATCAACACCAAGATCATCGATAACAATGGCAATCATAGGTTTTTGCACAAGAACGACCGGTGCAGCGGCAGCAAATTTTTGCCAATTAGGTATAGCCTCTTGTTTTTCAACCTTTTTCACTAAATCTGCTATAGATTTCGGTACAGGATTTTCGCCCGGAGTGGTTTCAGGTACCAGAGCTTGCTCAGGAGCTTCAACAATTGGAGGTTTTGGCGGCTCATAAACGTCCCCAGGGAGAGTTTCTTCATAAACAGAATGAGGGATTTTTGTCTCTGTAACCAGACTGTTAGGTGCTTTAATGGTGGTCGCCGTGACGGTAGGTGTACTGTCTTCTTCCCCCAAAAACTTACCACCAAGGAAACCCACCCCCAAAGCGGCGATCGCCACCAGAACCCAAACCAACTGTCGTTTTGGGTTTGGTTTATATCCGGGTGGGGTCTTGGCTTTATTTTTATTCGGTATAGACAGTTCGATCTCCTATTCGGCAAGCTTCAAATACTTACGGACTCATAAGGCCCAATTTTCAATTTTGCAACGCTTCCGAGATAACCTGGGAGAAATCAACAGCTCTTGGGTCTCTCTTTCTCAGATATCCCTTCCAAAATTGGGCAATCTGGGCGGTCATCGCCTTGGCATCTGTTCACCAGATGCAAGAGTGTATGACGAATGGCTTCCAGTTCTTGAATACGCTCTTCAACCTCTTCAATATGGCTAACCGCCAGTGCTTTCACATCTCCACTGGCGCGGTTCTTGTCTTGCCACAAAGTCAATAGAGCCGCCACATCTTTAACTTTAAACCCTAATTTTCGTGCTCGTTGAACAAATTTTAGAGTATCCACATCTCGGTCCCCATAGGTGCGATATCCGTTTTCAGAACGTACCGGGTTGGGTAGCAGGCCAACGCTCTCATAATACCGAATGGTTTTTGCCGGAACCCCGGAGCGTTTTGAAACAGTCCCAATATTCATTGTTTCGGCCTCCATTGTTTCAGCAACAACGAATTGCTGACGACACTCACACTACTCATCGCCATCGCCGCCCCGGCGATCACTGGACTTAAGAAGCCAAAGGCCGCCAGAGGCAAGGCGATAACATTATAGAAAAATGCCCAAAACAGGTTTTGTTTGATTTTGTTATAGGTAGCTTGAGAAATAGAGATAGCGTCCGCAACTAAACCAGGTTCGCCTCGCATCAATGTAATTCCGGCGGTTTCCATGGCAACATCAGTTCCGGTCCCCATGGCCATGCCCACATCAGCCGCAGCCAGAGCCGGGGCATCGTTAATACCATCCCCAACCATAGCCACCGAGCGGCCTTCACTTTTGAGTCTCAAAATTTCATCGGATTTATGCTCCGGCAGCACTTGGGCAACCACATTTTCAATACCAAGCCTTTCAGCGACCGCTTGAGCCGTGCGCTTGTTATCCCCTGTTAGCATAACAGATTGAATGCCTTGACTTTTCAAATATTGAATAGCTTCTGCTGCATGTTCTTTTTCCTCATCACCAACAGCAATAATTCCCTTCAACTCTCCCCCAGCAGCCACCCACATCACGGTCCCGCCTTTGAGCTCAGATTGAGTGGCCTCCTGTTCGAATTTTAAGATTTCAATGCCTTGCTCGTCCATAAGCAATCGATTGCCAACGGCAACTTTTTGCTCATTGACTGTTGCCATAATCCCTTTACCAGACAGGCTTTGAAAATCACTGACAGGGAACAAATTTTCAGGGGCATTGTTCAATATCGCTTTTGCGAGGGGGTGCTGGCTACCTTGCTGGACCGAAGCCGTTAGCCTCAAAACATCTTCTTCACAGCCTCGGAGAGCCGTTAACGACCAAACCACGGGCTTTCCTTTCGTCAGGGTCCCGGTTTTGTCAAACACCACCGTATCAATATTTTTTGCCTGCTCAAGCGCATCGGCATCTTTGATTAAAATTCCTGCCTTTGCAGCCGCTCCAGTGCCAACCATGATCGCTGTCGGCGTTGCCAAGCCCAAAGCACAAGGGCAAGCAATAACAAGGACAGAAACAGCAGCAATCACGGCTTCCGTCATGGGAACGCCATAGAGCAACCAGCCCCCTAGAGTAGCAAGGGCAATAACAATCACCGCCGGGACAAAAACCTCAGCGATACGATCAACGAGTTTCTGCACCGGGGCTTTACTGGCCTGAGCTCCTTGGACCATTTCGATAATCCGTGAAAGGGTTGAAGCCGCGCCTACAGTGGTGGCGCGCACCTTCAATAGTCCCTCGCCATTTAAAGCCCCTCCTGTAATGGCATCTCCAGGCCCCTTAGGCACAGGGAGGCTCTCTCCGGTAATCAAGGACTCATCAACCTGGCTTTGCCCTTCAGCGACTTCTCCATCCACAGGGAGGCGTTCTCCGGGACGCACAATGACGACATCCCCACTTGCAACAGATGACGCAGGGACTTCTATCTCGCGACCGTCTTTTTCTACGCGCGCCGTCTCAGGACGGAGTTTCATCAAAGCTTTAATGGCCGCTGTCGTGCCTCGCTTCGCTCGTGTTTCCAACAATTTACCCAGCATGACTAAGGTAATCACCGCAGCCGAGGCTTCGAAATAAAAGTGACCACTTCCAAGGTCAGGCCTCAACAAAACAAACAGGCTCAGACCGTAAGCCGCCGAAGTTCCCATCGCCACCAAAAGGTCCATATTCCCGGACCCCGCTCGTAAAGCACCCCAGGCTGACTTATAAAACCGGGCCCCGGCAATAAACTGGACAGGGGTGGCTAAAGCCAATTGTACGAAGGGAGGTAACATCCAATGGAAACCTGCCAAATCCCAAACCATCTGCAGAACCATAGGGAGGGTTAACAGAGCGGCCCCAATAAAAATAATGAGTTCCCGACGGTCGGTAGCTGCCTGTTCATCTTCATCAAAGGCGGTTTCTTCACCCACAAGGATACGTGCGCCAAAGCCCGCCTTCTCAATGGCTGCCACAATATCAACGGCTGAAACTAACCCCGATTGGGCTTCAACGCCCCCTTCTTCCGTTGCCAGATTAACCTGGGCTGTCACAACCCCAGGCAAGCGATTAAGAACCTTCTCCACACGCCCAACGCAGGTCGCACAGGTCATCCCTTCAATGGCAACTTTATGCTTTTGAGAAGGAACGCTAAATCCTGTTTTTTCAATAGCTTGAACCACTTCACTTGAAGTAATTTCTTTAGAGTTATAATTTACTTTCGCCTGCTCTGCTGCGAGGTTCACCACAATCTCCAGCACCCCAGGTACCTGACCAACAACCTTCTCAATCCGGCCCGAACAAGACGCACAGGTCATCCCCTTAACAGGGACAATAATTGTTTGTACTAACTCCTTAGTTTTTTTTGCCTCTAAAGCCACTGCTGTATCCATAAAATCCTCACAAAGCAAAACCTTCCCCTAATATAGAACCTTTATGAAGGTTACAGTAGTGGGAAGGTCAAGAGAAACTTCATTTCGTTTAATTTACGAAACAAATTGACCTTAGCTTAATCAGTACCCAATATAAAAACTTTTAGGGTGATTTGGGGTTACTTGGTGTTTCTTGTTGAACTGTTTATTCCGCCATCGGCTTTTGCTGATCGGCTTGCGCTTGCGCGTAGTCGAAGCATTGTTATGTCCTATCTTTTTACATCCTTTATTGGCGGTTCGCTGGTCGCTATTTACCTTTTCCTCAAACCCTCCCTTGAAACATTTGAGATAATTTCTTTTTTGGGATGTGCATTGACCCCTATTTTTGGGGCCCTCCTGGTTCGGCTGACGGGGTCATTTAGGCGCAGTTTAACCCTAACAAATGTCCTTGGCGTTATCTTTTTGACAGGAACCGCTTACTATTCTGGTGGTGTAACCAGCCCAACGGCCCCTTGGTTTTTAGCCAACTTAGCGCTCTTAGCGACCTTCGGAGATCGACGAACAATTTTTGCCATCAACGGCACCTTACTGCTGGCTCTTTCCCTGTTATTTTTTATTGAGAATTTTGGTTTTCCCCCACCTCACGTTCTTCCAGAAAATCTATATAATCTACTCTTTTTTCTCTCAATGGTCGGTGCAACATTAATGATCGGTATTAGTGCCTTGGCGTCTCTTAGGTCTCGCCAGAGGACCAAAGACACATTAAACAAAGCTAGGGAAGAGGCCGAAGCGGGCAGTCAGGCGAAATCAGAGTTTCTTTCTACCATGAGCCATGAGCTCCGCACTCCCTTAACCTCAATAATTGGTGCCATTGGGTTGATGCGTGGAGGAGCCTTGGGAAAACAATCAGAGCGAGTCGGTCAAATGGTTGATATTGCTTATAGCAACAGCAAACGCCTAACCTACCTGATTAATGATATTTTGGATATTGAGAAAATTGAATCCGGGCAGTTGAAGATGGACATTACCCCCCTTAAAATTATGCAGGTAGTCAAACAGTCCATTGATGAAAACCATGGGTATTTTACCCAACACGAGGTTCAGGCTACGATTATTGATGATACCAAAGACTGCCTCATCTTGGGAGATAAAGGGCGGCTTTTGCAAGTGATGGCTAACTTATTGTCAAATGGCTCAAAATACTCCCCAAAAGGGTCTGAGCTTGCAATAGAGGTCCAGTGTGATGATGAATGCGTCACTGTTTCTGTTACGAATCAGGGGCCTGAAATCCCCAAAGAATTCCACGACAAAATTTTTGATCGATTTGTCCAGGTCGATTCTTCCGACACCCGCAAGATCGGCGGCACAGGCTTAGGCTTGAACATCAGCAAAGCCATCATCACCCATCTCAAAGGAACCATCAATTTCACCTGTGACCCGAACAAAGGAACCTGCTTCTTCTTCAAGCTGCCTCGGCATAAGTCAGATGAGTAACCATAAAATTTCTGAAAATGGTGGTGATCCCTACAGGATTCGAACCTGTGACCTACGGATTAGAAATCCGTTGCTCTATCCAGCTGAGCTAAGGGACCAAGCCATATCAGGGAGCTGGACGGTCCCTTTAGAAAAACTATTTAACGCGGTTATAGGCGTAGTTGTCAGCATAGTTGCGGATTTTTACTTTGCGGGGTTTGGGCTCAATCACTTGATATGAGAAACCTTTGCGCTCAGCGAATGCAACAGCAGCATCTTTGCTGTCAAACTTCATCTTCACTTGATCGGAACTATTGGCACCGCCCATCCACCCCATCAGGGCGTCGGCTTGTTTGCCTGAAGTTTGCTCAAACTCCATAAGCCAGTTACTGTTTCCACCACCGCTACCGGTTTGCATGGCACTTTGGGCTGGCTGATAAATGCGTACTTCCATGTTCGGACCTATCTTCATAGTTCTCAAAAAGAAGTGGTCGGGGTGGAGAGATTCGAACTCCCGACATCCTGCTCCCAAAGCAGGCGC
>CBDULT010000010.1:0-137151 GCA_965368165.1 uncultured Thalassospiraceae bacterium
CCAAGCTGACGCCATCAATGCCTTGAACATAAAGGGTGTCTTTGCCGTCACCGCCATCAACTGAATCATCGCCGTCCATATAGATACGGTCGTCGCCATCGCCGCCGCTCAGGGTATCCGCCCCGTCGCCGCCAATGACGTAATCGTTGCCCGCACCACCGGAGAGGGTGTCATCACCGCCATCACCACGCAGGTAATCGTTACCAGAGCCACCCGTGGCTTGGTCATCACCATCTTTACCGTAGACGGTGACTTTTTCTGTCGCGGAGGAACCATCGAAGTTATCATCGCCGGAACCACCGACAGCCACCTCAATACTGGCAGCACCCATATCCAAGCTGACGCCATCAATGCCTTGAACATAAAGGGTGTCTTTGCCGTCACCGCCTTGAATGGAGCTGTCTTCGGCATCCATATAGATTCGGTCAGCACCGTCACCGCCATAAAGCTCATCGGCACCTTCACCACCAATGACGTAGTCATTGCCGTCACCGCCATTAAGAACATCATCGCCAGCATCACCGCGTAAATAATCGTTACCCGCTCCACCATCGATGTCATCATTACCGGAACCGCCATAAACCTTATCCGCACCAGCTCCGGCTAAGACCGTATCATCGCCGCCACCTGCGTATAGGGTATCACTCCCTGTACCACCGGAAATAAGTTCTCCTTCATCACCACCGCGAAAAACAACCGGAGGCTCTGGGGGGGGAGGGGGCGTATAATTGTCTGTCGTTGCTGTCGTTGTTTGACTGTCCGTATCGTCCTCAGACTCATCATCCTCGTCTTCCCGACGGAAGCGATCTAGACGAAGAGGTCTTAAATCTTCTTGAGGCGTTGTTGAAGTATCATCTGTGACAGCAGCATTGTCGGCTTCATAGTCAGCCAGGCTTTCTTCATCAGAAACCCCGTTGTCTGAATAATCTCCCTCATCCGAACCAAAGGATTCATCGCTGCTGGTTTCTGCTGCTTCAGGAATTTCATTTGAAGGGGCAGGGGTTGTTGCGGCTTCTATATTCGCCTGGGAATTGTCTTCCTGAGCTTGTTTTTCAAATTCTTCAGCGGCGCGCTCATCTTTCTCAAATTGCTTTTGTGCTTCAGCTTCATGGCGTTGAAGGTCGGAATCAGCATCATTCAATCCATCATCAAGCCGGTCCTGTTCCTGCCTATCACGGGCAGCCTGTTCATCGATTGCAATCTCTTCATCTTCAATGGGGTCGAATTCAGGAGCAAGGTTGCTGAAAACCTCGCCTTCTGTGGCTTTTTCACCTTGATGGATAGCGGCGCGTTCATTGGCCTCACCTGTATCAACACCCGTATCCCCACCATCTTCTGTTGAGTGCTGTTCAGCATCCATTGCAGGAGGTGTCGGAATATCTTGAAGAACCGTTAGCTCATCATGTATCGATGCGTCTTGGTCTTCGCCAGTATCAACGCTGTTGTCAGGTGTTTCGGCCATTGTATTTTCCGTTTATATATTAATTCTTTCATATTCAAGATAAGCATAAATTGTTAATTCTACAATCTTTACAACAAACAAGATCAATGCTTTGAGCCTGTCAAAAACGATCAAGTTAAGGCAAAATAAAAGGCGAGACACTCTTTAGAGGATCTCACCTTGTTACTTTCAGCCATAAAAGAAAGATTAGGCGGCTTTTTCTCCCGCCCCGGCACGACGGCCCAGCTCAAAAGCTTTCTCGTTAAGTTCAGCCAGTTCAGGTTTCTTTACCCTAAAGCGCTCAACGATAATTTTCTTCATGGTCTCTGCCGGATAAGGCAGGAGTTCAGAAATTGCGCCTAGCATAATGGTGTTTACCAGCCGCAAGTTACCAAGTTCTCGGGCAATTTCTCCGGCATCAAAATCACGAATAGTGACCCCGGCATCTTTAACGGCCTGAACCGGATCGTCGGGATAATCAAACAGGCCAATATTTACCACAGGCGGTTTCTGGCGAAGGGTATTCACCATGGCAACGCCCCCAGAGCGCAAATAAGTACACCAGCGCATAGCTTCCGCAGGTTCAAACCCGACCAAAATATCTGCCTCACCCGGATTAATCGTCGGGGAGAGGACTTTGGGACCGAATCGCACATGGGAGGTCACCACACCGCCGCGTTGGGCCATACCCGCCACTTCGGTTTTTTTGACATCCAACCCCAGAGATATGGCGGCTTGAGCCAGGATTTCGGAAGCGGTCATCACCCCTTGGCCCCCAATACCAACAACCAGAATATTTGTAATATCGCTCATATCTAAACTCCGGCTAGACGAATGAAATTTCGGCATGGACAATGGCGTCCGGGCCACAGGTTTTAGGGCAAAGGTCACACCCCGTACATGCCGCCGTTTCAATTTGTACCCAGGCTTTCTCGACTTCTTTACCGTTGGCTTTCACTTCGGTTTCCCGACGGGTTACTTGAATGGCGGGGCAGCCGACGTTGAGACAGTTTGCACAGCCCGTACAGGCATCTTCTTTAACCGTAAAGGGTTTCGTGGGGTGGAAGGTATCAATCAGCACACAAGGCTCGTTGGTGATCACCACAGACGGTTCGTTAATAGCGGTTTCTTCCTTCAACGCCCGGTAAAGCAAGGGCAGCTCATAGGGGTTACATTCTCTGATCCGCTCTGGCTTAACACCTAAAGCCTCAACCAGTTTTCTGAAATCAACCCGAGGGGCTTCTTTGCCTTCAATGGTGCGCCCCGTTCCGGCATGGTCTTGACCCCCCGTCATGCCCGTTGCCCGGTTATCCAGCAACAGCAGGGTAACGTTGCCTTTATTGTAGGTCAGGTCCAAAAGGCCCTGCATTCCCATATGAAGGAAGGTCGAGTCGCCGATCACCGCAATGATCGCTTTTTTCTCATCCGCTTCACCACGGGCAATATCCATGCCTTGAGCCATGCCAATGGAGGCCCCCATGCAGGTGACTGTATCCAAAGCATTCCAGGGATGTCCGGCACCCAGGGTATAACAGCCTATATCGCCCGCAATCAGGGTCTTTTTGTGCAGTTTCGCCAAGGAATAATAAACCGAGAGATGGGGACAACCGACGCACATGGTTGGCGGACGTGGGAAAACTTTAAGCGGGGCGACATCTTTGCCCTCAACCTTTTCGCCTAATAAGCCACGAATACCCGGTGCAATAACGGGCGGGGTTAATTCACCCGTGCGCGGCATCAGGTCTTTACCATGAACCTCTAGACCCGCTGCCTTAAGCTCGTTCTCAATCAGCGGTTCGGTTTCTTCCACCACAACCAGTTTTTCAACACTCGCCGCAAATTTCTTGATGGTCTCTAAAGCCAAAGGATAGGTTAGGGCGAGTTTTAAAACCGGGGCGTCGGGGAAAGCTTCTTTGACATGCATATAAGCCGGACCGGAGGTAATGATCCCCACCCGTTTGTCGCTGCCCTCTTCAACCCGGTTGAACTCGAATGTATCGGCAAATTGAGCCAAAGCGGTATCCCGTTCGAGCTGGCTTACTAGCAAATTACGGGCATAGGCCGGGATCATGATCCATTTTTCAGGATTTTTCTTGAAGCCCGTGGACCCGCGCTCGGTGCGCTCGCCAACAGTGACCATGGTTTTCACATGGCACACCCGAGTGGTCATACGCACGATGACCGGAACATTATAATTTTCAGAAATATCATAAGCCGCAAAGATCATCTCGTAGGCTTCCTGAGAATCGGCGGGCTCTAAGATAGGTAAATGCCCAAACCGCCCCCAAAATCGAGAATCTTGCTCGTTTTGCGAAGAAGAAAGACCCACATCATCGGCGATGGCAATCACCAGGCCGCCATCAACCCCAGCCAGAGTTTGCGACATCAAGGCATCAGAAGCCACGTTCATACCCACGTGTTTCATCGCACAGAAGGCCCGAGCCCCAACCACAGAGGCCCCAATGGCAACCTCTAAAGAGACCTTTTCATTGACCGACCATTGGGAATGGATATCTGGATAAAGGGCAATATTTTCTAGTATTTCTGTCGAAGGGGTTCCCGGATAAGCCGTTGCACATTTCACCCCCGCTTCCCATACGGCGCGGGCAATGGCTTCGTTTCCAGACAGCAGGTGCTTGGTCGATGATACAGCTTGAACAACAGCGTTCACGGGTCTACCTCTTCAATCATGAATATTGGGAGAATGAACATAATTGAACAGCCGTAAGAATGCCACCGACTCAGGTCAAGTCTTACAATTATTTTACTATTTTTTGAGGGTCAGGGTGCCGTTATTAACGGAATAAGAGCGAAGGCGGTCTAAAAAACTCATCCCTAAGAGAGATTTTGACAAAACACCTCCATTAACCACCGCCGGAACATCCTCAAAAGCTATCGGCCCAACCCGGAGTCGACGCAGGGTTACTCTGGCCGTTTTAATCATACCGTTGGCTGTACTGGCCCGTCCGGTGAAACGGAGAGATTCGGGCCCAAAGCCAAGGCGTTCTGCATCTTGAAGGGTCAGCACAATCGAGGTCGCCCCGGTATCAAGCATAAAATCAACAGGCCGCCCATTCACTTCCGCCTGGATTTGAAAATGTCCGTTACGGCTTCCTCGGAAGGAGATAGTTTGCTCATCCAAAACCGCCCCTTGGGAAGGAACCAGCTCTCCCAGAACACGGTTTTTAACCCCTTCCAATTCACCTCGATAGCTGTAGCCCAGGAAGATAAGAGCAGCGATACCAAACCAAGCCGCCATATTGCGCAAAACCTCACCCATTTTCATGCGCATATGCAGAAACCCACTGCCAATCAAAACCGAGAAACCCAGCAGCCGGATAAAGTTTATCTGGTTGTCCTCATCCTCCAAAGCCGAAGGAAAGCTGGCATTGAGCACCAAGAACACCCCCAAGAGGCCAAGAGCGATGGCCCCGACCCACAGAAGGTTATTGCCTTTTTTCGGTTTGGGCTGTTGATTGCGTTGGTTTCTTTGGTTTTGGGGGTTCTCAGAAATAGTCTGTTTCCTCATGCTTGCATTGGGCTTAAAGACAATATAGTCCATGATCATGAAAAGAGAACAAGCAGAAACCATTGCCCTGCAAGCTTTAGCATTTATTGCCGGGGAAGAACGGGCCCTCGAAGGCCTGATTGGTCAAACTGGCCTCGGGTTTGAAGACATGAAAGCCCAAGCAGGTGATGCTACTTTCCTGGCGGGAGTGATGGATTTTGTCCTTAGTGACGAATCCCTCTTATTGGCTTTCTGCCACGCCACCGACCTGTCCCCAGAAATGCCCCTTAGGGTGCGGCGTGCCCTGCCGGGGGGAGAAGGGCTGGAGTTCTGAGATGATGGATTTGTTGCCGATTCCAATCGATACCTTGATTGTTTTTTTCGGTGCCTCCGTGGCACTTGGCTTTGCCCCCGGGCCGGACAATATTTTTGTTCTCACTCAATCCATGCTCCAAGGCCGTCTGGCAGGAATTTTTGTAACCCTAGGTCTCGCGACCGGATTGATATTCCACACTTCCGCCGTGGCCATTGGCGTGGCGGCGATTTTTGCCACTTCTCTGGTCGCCTTTAACATCTTGAAAGCCGCGGGGGCTGCTTATCTTCTCTACCTCGCTTGGGGAGCCTTTCGGGCGGGGTCAACTGAAGTGACAAAAAGGATTGGCGAGGACGTTAATTACCTTAAGCTTTATAGGCGCGGCATTATCATGAATATGACCAACCCTAAGGTCGCGATCTTTTTTCTGGCCTTCCTACCACAATTTGCTGACCCCACCCAAGGCTCCATGACCGGACAGTTTTTCTTTTTGGGAGCCATCTTCATTCTGGCAACGCTGGTGGTTTTCGGCTCTATCGCCTGGTTTTCCGGCTACTTAGCTGAACGACTTATGGGGTCACCGCGCGCTCAAAAAATGCTCAACCGGATTGCCGGGATTATATTTGCTGGTCTGGCTTTCAAACTTATTACCGCAAGCCGATAGTCTTTTTCAGAAATACTCTAAAAAAAACGGCGGCCCTTTTCAGAGCCGCCGTTCTTAGCTGATATTCCAAACGACGTTTGGTTGGTCTAGCCGCGGTTTTGGCGGTTTTCGATGAGGTCGTCAACAACGGCTGGATCAGCCAAGGTTGAGGTATCGCCAAGGCTGCCAAAATCGTCTTCGGCGATCTTGCGTAGGATACGGCGCATGATTTTACCGGAGCGGGTTTTTGGCAGACCAGGAGACCATTGCAGCCAATCAGGGCTGGCGATGGGGCCGATTTCTTTACGAACCCAGGTGACCAACTCTTTCTTAAGCGCGTCAGTAGATTCAACCCCGGCATTAAGCGTCACATAGGCATAGATGCCCTGGCCCTTAATATCGTGAGGCGCACCAACAACGGCAGCTTCAGCCACATCATGGTGAGCCACAAGAGCACTTTCTACTTCAGCGGTACCCATGCGGTGTCCAGATACATTGATCACATCATCAACACGGCCGGTAATCCAGTAATAGCCGTCTTCATCACGCCGACAGCCATCACCAGTGAAGTACTTACCTTCATAGGTGGCGAAGTAGGTTTGGATGAACCGTTCGTGATCGCCAAAGACGGTGCGCATTTGTCCGGGCCATGATTCAGCAATACAAAGGTTGCCTTCGGTCGCCCCTTCAAGAATGTTGCCATCAGCATCGACCAATTCTGGTTGAACACCAAAGAAAGGACGGGTTGCAGAACCAGGCTTGAGAGCTGTGGCCCCCGGCAAAGGCGTAATCAAAATGCCGCCCGTTTCCGTTTGCCACCAAGTATCAACGATGGGGCAACGGCTGTCGCCGACCACTTCATAGTACCATTTCCAGGCTTCTGGGTTGATGGGCTCCCCGACAGAACCAAGCAAGCGCAAGGAGGAGCGGTCGGTATTTTTAACAAGGTCATCTCCTTCACGCATCAAAGCTCTGAGAGCGGTTGGCGCGGTGTAGAAGGAGTTAACCTGGTGCTTATCAACAACTTGCCAGAAACGAGAGGCATCTGGGTAGCTGGGCACACCTTCAAACATCAAGGTGGTCGCACCGTTGGCCAGAGGCCCATAAACGATATAGCTGTGGCCTGTTACCCACCCCACATCAGCGGTACACCAGTAGATGTCACCCTCTTTGTAATCAAAGACATATTGATGAGTCATGGAAGCATAAACCATGTAACCACCGGTGGTGTGCAGCACGCCTTTGGGGGTGCCTGTCGAACCAGAGGTGTAAAGAATGAACATGGGGTCTTCGGCGTTCATTTCTTCTGGTGCACAATCGGTAGAAGCTTCAGCAACCACGTCCTCGTACCAAACGTCGCGGCCTTCAACCCAGTTGATGTCGTTGCCAGTCCGTTTAACCACAATCACGCTTTTAACGGTTGGGCAGCTTTCAAGGGCTTTGTCGGTATTGACCTTAAGCGGTACAAATTTGCTGCCGCGCAGACCTTCGTCGGCGGTAATCACGCAGTTGGATTTACCGTCTTGAATACGCCCCGCCAGAGCATCTGGAGAAAAGCCGCCAAATACGATGGAATGCAGCGCACCGATACGAGTACAGGCCAGCATTGCCACAGCAGCTTCAGGGATCATGGGCATATAAAGCGTAACCACATCGCCTTTTTTAATGCCTTGAGCTTTCATGGCATTGGCAAGCTTACAAACGTCGACGTGTAGCTCTTTATAGGTAATTTTTTTGCTGTCTGCCGGGTCGTCGCCTTCCCAGATAATGGCAACCTGGTCCCCCCGGGTTGCGAGGTGTCGGTCTAAGCAGTTTGCAGAAGCGTTTAGGGTACCGTCTTCATACCATTTTATAGAGACGTCTTTGGACGCAAAAGAAACATTTTTCACCTTGGTAAAAGGCTTGATCCAATCAAGACGTTTGCCGTGCTCGCCCCAAAACCCGTCGGGATCTTTGACCGATTGGTCATACATGGCAAGGTATTTATCGTTATCGATCCAAGCTGATTTAGCCAGGTCTTCTGGTACTGGATATACTTCGTTCGCAGACATATTCGCGAATCTCCTCCCTGAGAATGTTCAGTGCGCCAGTTTCCCCCGAAAAACTCCCAATTCTCGGACTGACGCACGAATAATAATGTCTATATCAATGAAATTTTAGAAGAAATCAAGGGGGGCACAGTAAAACATTGGTATAGTTTTAGGGTGCTAACGTTTACGTTTATGTCGTTCCCTTTAGGTCGCCCGATGATTATTTTAAGCTGTTATGATTATATTGCCATCCTTAACCGTTGATTTTATTGGCGTCAGTCCTTTGCCGATGCAAGGACCGGCAACACAGTGGCCGTCATCAATCTGAAACAACGCGCCGTGGGTCGCACAAATAATCCGTGACTTATCGCTGGTGAGAAACTTTCCTTCCAACAAATCCAAGGGAACACCCACGTGAGGACACTTGTTTATGTAAACCAGGGCCGAATCTCCTTGTCGAACCACCAATACCCGTGACTCTTTGCCTTTGTGGATGGCGGGAAAACCGGCTGTGCCTCCCTCTTCAATATCTTCAAGAGCACAAAGGGTTTGTTCTTGTGGGGGAAGATCAGGCTCGACCTTAGCTTCTGGGGCTTCTTTACCGGGTCCCATTAAGTCATTAATATCCATCGCCTAAAGGCCTCCCATTTCACTTAAAATTTGCCAGTCCTCATCCCCAATCGACGTTACCGATAGCCTTGATTGTTTCAGGAGGGCTAAGTGGTCAAGACGACCATCTTGTTTAATTTGTTTGAGGGTTACCGGTGTGGGGACAGGATGGAGGGCTTTAAAATCGACCCTCCCGAAACGACCCGTGGGGTCGGTATCATCCGGGTAATACTCTTTGGCGACTTCAAGGACACCGACAATTTGTTTTTCTTTAACCGAATGATAGAAAAAAGCCTGATCGCCAAGGGACATGGCCTTCATATTATTGCAGGCCTGATAGTTTCGAACCCCATCCCACTCGGCGACACCCGCCTTCACATGATCCTCCCAGGACCAGCATCCAGGTTCCGATTTAACCAACCAATAAGCCATACCACCTCCGAATATACATCACTTTTATATTGGAATGGTTTTAGGGGGTTTTCAATGGTTTCTCTGATTTAACCTTAAGCTTTCGCTTTAACTTTTGTCTTAACTTTCTTTTTCTTTGCGGCTAATTTTTCAGCATCAGCCTTTTCTTTTTCTTCTTTTTCTTTGGCTTCTTTAGCCATACGCAGGGCGCGCAATTTAGAAACTTGTTGAACTCGTTCCTGATGGGCGGCTTCTTTTTCTTTATGCACTTGCTTGGCGTGCTTCTTGAGAGCAACGGTACGATCTTCAGTATTTGCTGACATAATTGGCTTGCGCATATTGGTAATCCTCTGCTGCGAAATAGATGCCCTCAAATCACGCATCTACATTTCGGACTTAGACCCGTCGTCTTGGGGGGGCAATATTTGGGTCTGATTGGAATAGCCCGTCTTTGCCTTCGTATTTATGATATTATTTCCAGCAAGGGTTGAGGCCCTCAATTGGATGTATTTTCTTCTGTCGTAGGACGACAGTTTTTCTTATTTTTTTCTAAACAACCGCCTCCACCCTAAGATGGAGGCGTGATGCTTATGATCGATTAATCAGCGAGAGAGAGATTCTCTGCAGAAGATTTACCGTTTTGGCCACGTTGAAGTTCGTAAGACACTTTTTGGCCTTCGTTCAACGAGCTAAGCCCAGCGCGTTCTACGGCTGAGATATGAACAAACACATCGTTTGCGCCATCTTCTGGCTCAATGAAGCCAAAACCTTTGGTTGGGTTGAACCATTTTACAGTACCTGTAGACATAATAATATTCCTCTAACATAAATGTTGTAACGAGCCTCACACACCGTGATGGCCCGGTTAAATCGACGTCCACATTGTCAGGGGATAACTAAACTAATCAGCGTACTTTTTATCTAGGCAGCACAAAACAATCGTAACACGTATGCAGCCTATTTACGCTTAATTCCAAATAAGTCAATGCTCTATACTGTTTTTGAGATTTTTAAGAAAATAAATATTGCTAGATATTCAAACTAAAAGTTGAATAATAAACGGTAAATAATGAATGTTAACAGGTAGTTAGATTTTTTAATCTGGATAATAAAAATTTAAGGGGCCTGGCAATAAATTTAAAAAAACTTGGCCCCCCAAGGAATTTTCTCATGAAATAAAGAACTTCAATATTAAGGTCATCTTTCAAATTTATGCCAAGACCAAATATAGTTTTCGCTATAGCTTTGCCCCATTGTTGTTTCAATCAGGTATTTTGCTACCTTAATTTCATTGAATTCAGCATGTATTTTATGCCAACCATTTTTAGCGACACGCTGACGCTCTCCTTCATTTTCCTTAAAGTACTTAATTTTAGAAACCAGTTCTTCATAGGTCTCATAAAAGGCTAATTCATCATCCCAGAAGTTGCAGTAACTCAGCAATATTCTTAGAAAGAAATCATACAAAAAGGGGCCCTCCATTGAAAGGCCCCTTTAAAATCAATCTGAAACGCTGTTTTTAAAGCTGGCGTTCGATCATCATTTTTTTGGTTTCTGCAATCGCTTTGCCGGGGTTTAAGCCTTTAGGGCAGGTTTGAGTGCAGTTCAAAATGGTGTGGCAACGATAGAGCCGGAAGGGGTCTTCCAGGTTATCCAGACGCTTGCCTGTGGCTTCATCGCGGCTATCGACCAACCAACGGTAAGCCTGCAACAGAATTGCCGGGCCGAGATAACCATTTTCACCATTCCACCAGTAGCTTGGGCAACTGGTTGAGCAGCTAAAGCACAAGATACATTCCCACAAACCATCAAGCTTGGCCCGGTCTTCAACAGACTGGAGGCGTTCGCCGTTGGCTGGAGGGGCGGTATCTGCTTGAATCCAAGGCTCAATTTCCCGGTATTGAGCGTAAGGGGTGCTCAGGTCAGGCACCAAATCTTTGATCACGGGCATATGAGGCAGCGGGTAGATTTTAACATCGCCTTTAATATCCTCAAGGGGCTTCAAGCAAGCCAGGGTATTGGTACCGTCAATGTTCATGGCGCATGACCCGCAAATACCTTCCCGGCAAGAACGCCGGAAAGTCAGAGTAGGGTCTACTTCATTTTTGATCTTGATCAGAACATCCAGGACCATCGGGCCGCAGTCATCAAGATCAATATCGAACTTATCGATGGTCGGGTTGTTACCTGAATCGGGATCAAAACGATAGATCTCGATGGTTCTTACATTTTTAGCCCCCTCTGGAGCTTGGGTGTGGTTCCCTTGTGAGGGGACCGAGTTAGCCGGAAGAGAAAATTCAGCCATTTTTCAAAATCCCCTTAGTAGACCCGTGCCTTAGGCACAACGTAGTCGATTTCATCAGTCAGGGTGTAAGTATGCACCGGACGATAATCCAAGGTTACCTTGTTCTTATCATCCACCCAAGCCAAGGTATGTTTCATCCAGTTTTCGTCATCACGATCTGGATAATCCTCATGGGCATGAGCCCCGCGACTTTCATGGCGGGCTTCGGCACCATTGATGGTGGTCAAAGCACAGCCCATAAGATTTTCAAGCTCAAGGGTTTCCATGAGGTCCGAGTTCCAGATGAGGGAGCTGTCGGAGACATGAAGGTCACTAAGTTTATTAGCAACCTCGTCCATAAGCCCGCAACCTTCCTTGAGAACCTCAGCGGTCCTAAAGACAGCGGCGTTGTTCTGCATGGTTTTTTGCATTTCAAGACGTACATCAGCAGTCCTGAGAGAGCCTTGAGCAAAGCGCAGTTTGTCGAGACGCCCAAGAGAAAAATCAGCACTGTCTTTCGCCAAAGCTTTGTGGGATGCCCCTGCTTTAACAACTTCACTGGCCCGGATGGCCGCTGCACGTCCGAAGACCACGATATCAAGCAGGGAGTTTGTGCCCAGGCGGTTAGCCCCGTGAACAGAAACACTGGCACATTCGCCGATGGCCATAAGGCCCGGACAAACCGCATCAGGATCATCTTTAGTGGGTCGCAAAACTTCCCCATGATAGTTGGTTGGAATACCACCCATGTTGTAGTGAACCGTCGGCAGAACCGGAATAGGCTCTTTGGTCGCATCCACGCCGGCAAAAATCTTCGCCGTTTCGGTGATACCTGGCAGGCGTTCCCAAAGAACGTCAGAGCCAAGGTGTTCAAGATGGAGGAAGATATGGTCGTTTTCTTTCCCAACACCGCGCTTGTCGCGAATTTCCATGGTCATGGCCCGGGAAACGACATCGCGCGACGCCAAATCTTTGGCGCTTGGTGCGTAGTTTTCCATAAACCGTTGACCTTCGGAGTTGGTCAGATAACCGCCTTCACCCCGCGCCCCTTCGGTGATCAAACAGCCTGAGCCGTAAATACCCGTGGGGTGGAATTGAACGAATTCATGATCTTGAACAGGCAAGCCAGCCCGAAGGGCCATTCCGTTACCATCACCCGTACAAGTGTGTGCGGAGGTGCAGGAGAAGAAGGCCCGACCATATCCGCCCGTTGCCAATACCACTTGGTGAGCGCGGAAACGGTGAATGGTACCATCGTCCAGGTTCCAGGCCATAACGCCTCGGCAGGTGCCATCAGCATCCATGATCAGGTCCATGGCAAAATATTCAACGAAGAACTGAGCGTCATATTTCAGACATTGCTGGTACAAGGTATGCAAAATAGCGTGACCTGTACGGTCAGCCGCAGCACAAGCACGTTGGACTGGTTTCTCACCAAAGTTGCTCATGTGACCGCCGAAAGGACGCTGGTAAATTTTGCCCTCTTCGTTGCGGGAGAAAGGCACACCGAAGTGCTCCAACTCATGAACAGCCGGAATGGCGTTACGGCACATATATTCGATAGCGTCTTGGTCGCCGAGCCAGTCGGACCCCTTCACCGTATCATACATATGCCATTGCCAGCTATCTTCGGCCATATTGCCAAGTGCGGCACCCACGCCCCCTTGAGCGGCCACTGTGTGGCTACGGGTTGGGAATACTTTAGTGATACAGGCAGTTTTAAGGCCAGCGGCGGTCATGCCGAGGGTGGCGCGAAGACCTGCTCCGCCAGCACCAACAACAACCACGTCATAATCGTGGTCAATAATTTTATAAGCTTCGGTCATTTGGTATCAGCCTCCAACGCCGACCTTGAGAACGGAAACAACGGAGAAAACCCCGAGGAAGAAGCTGCCAAATCTTACAGCAACCAAACAGGCGATCTCTACTGGTTTGTCATGAATGTAATCTTCAATCACCATGTTTAGGCCCATATTGATGTGCCAGAACAAAGCAACGATATAACAGATGATCAGGGTTAAAGTGCCCGGCGCGGACATCCACTCTTTGTAGGCCGCATAATCAGCACCAACACCCGAAAGAATAGAATAAATGATCCACAGGGTCAGCGGGAACAGAGCCAAAGCAGTGAGGCGTTCGGCCCACCAGGTTGACGCACCGCTCTTTGAAGAGCCGAGACCGCGAACGTTTGCTAACTTACTACGCATTTTCTCAAATCCCCCCTTTTAAGCGATCAACCAAGTGATGACAGCCAAAATAATAGAGCAAACGACGACCGCCTTACCGGAGCCATGGTACTGCTCTTGCTCGAAACCTTTGCCCATATCCCAGAACAGGTGGCGCAGACCATTGCACATGTGAAAATACACCGCAAAAGTCCAGCCAAAGAGGAAGGTTATGCCCAGCCAAGAGGTCATGAGCTCAGTGGCTGCGGCAAAAGCCTCAGCTCCATAGGCGGCAGCGCCAATCCAATAGACAAAGAAAATGCTGCCAAATGCCATTCCAACGCCGGTTATGCGGTGGAAAATGGATAGGATGGAAGTAATTTGAGGCCGGTACACCTGAAGGTGGGGTGATAACGGCCGATTCCCGGTTGTCATGATCGCGCCCCTCTAGAAACAAAAATATCTGTAAAACAGAATTTCGCGCTTAGATATAAACTCAAAATAAGAAGACCTGAGATGGCATAACCCCCCCGAAAGAAGTGCATCGACAAGCCATTAAGTTGGTTTACCTCCCCATCGCCCTCAAGTCAACGCCATCAACCACATGCGAGCCATGAAATATCTGCAGGAATTGTAAAAAGACGTAAGCTGAGGAGAGAGGACGGTATATCTATGGTTTTCTTACGTAGTTAATTATTACCCTGTGTATACTAGTATAAGGAGTGTTTTTTATAAAGGAGGGTTTCTAGTTGAAGGGGGAGGTATCGACCTGAATTCCTTGATCTTTCTGAAACGCCTTGAGATCATCAACCATTTTACTGTTGCCTCAGTCTGACAAAGGCTGATTAGCAGTTTTATACATCTTGGCCTTGTTGTCATTATATTAGGGGACTTTTTGCAAGGCACTCTTGGTTTTAACCACGTCAGGCTCTGTGGCATTCCACGAAGACCCCATGGGGCTCGACGGGCTGAACATATTGCTGAAGCCCATCCCAATATCAACCAGTAAAGACTCTAGCCAGCCCAGTCGACGATATAGTCTTCTAGGTCTCCGGCGTCCCGTTCGGAGACAATGCGGCCTTTGACGGATTTTTTCAGTTTATGGACAGTTTCGCGGTCACCACAAACCAGATAATGCCAGGAGGGGAGGTCTTGGCCTTCGTTCAACAGGCGATAGGCACAAGTGGAGGGCATCCACTTGAGTTCAGAGATGTTGCGCGGCAGTAATTCGACACAATCAGGGGCAGCAAGGGTGCGGGCCTGATAATCCACACAACGACAGGTTTTTAGGTCAAGAAACCGACAGGCGACGTTCGTATAGGCAATATCGCCCGTATCCACATCTTCAAGCTTGTTGAGGCAGCATTTTGCACAGCCATCACAAAGAGACTCCCATTCTTCCAGGGACATCTCTTTGAGTGACTTGGTTTTCCAGAAAGGTAAATCCAAAAACCGAAACCTATCTAAGCATTATCACGAATAAATTTATGAATGCGGGGGACGATTTCTTCCCGATAGCGTTTGCCGTTAAAGACACCGTAATGGCCCACTTTCGGCTGGGTGTACTTTACCCGTTTTTCCTCAGGGATATTAGGGCAAAAATCATGGGCAGCATGGGTTTGGCCTTGGCCTGTAATATCATCACGGGCCCCTTCAATGGTCATCAGCGCGGTTTGATCGATAGCCTTGGTATTGACCAAACGCCCTTCGCTCATCATTTCACCTTTGGGCAAATCATGGCGTTGAAAAACGGTGGCAACGGTTTGCAGGTAGAACTCAGCCGGTAAATCCATCACCGCCAAATATTCATCATAGAACTCCCGGTGAGCTGCCGCACTGTCGCCATCGCCTTCAATCAGGTGCTTGTACATATCTTTTTGAGCATCTTTATGGCGGTCCAGGTTCATGGAAATGAAGCTGCCAAGCTGCATAAAGCCAGGGTAGACTTTACGCATAAAGCCAGGATAAAACGCCGGAACGGTAGAGATCATGTTTTTCTCAAACCATTCGATGGGCCGTTGTTCTGCCAGCTTGTTAACTTCCGTTGGGCTTACCCGGGTATCCATTGGTCCCCCCATCAGGATCATGGAGCGGGGCTTGCAATGGATTTTGTCTTCAGCCATCAAAGCCACAGCCGCCATCACAGGCACACCAGGCTGGCAAACAGCTAAACAATGGACGTCCGGACCAAGCATTTCCATAAAGTTGGTGACATAGTCAATGTAGGTATCGAGGGTAAACTCGCCCCCAGCGAGAGGAATATTGCGGGCATTGCGCCAATCGGTGATGTAGACATCATGGTTTGGCAGCAAGTCTTCCACTGTTCCCCGAAGCAAAGTTGCATAGTGCCCAGACAAAGGGGCACAAATGAGAACTTTAGGGTCTTTGCGGTCTGTATCGCGCTTAAAATGCAGCAAATTACAAAACCGAAGGCTTAAAACAAATTCTTCCTCAACGGCAACTTCTTTCCCGTCAATCATGGTTGTATCCAGCCTGAAGTCTGGACGGGCATAATGGCGTAAAGCCCGCGAAACGATTTCAGCTTTTGCCGCAACAGAGCGCCCGAAATGTGTATGGGATACGGGCAGCATAGGGTTGCTATAAAGTTCATGAATGACATCAGCCATCACACGCATGGGAGCACTGGCAAAATTTTTGACTTCGTTCATTTGATAAAGCATGGGATACCGTCAATCAGACAAAAAGTGGAAAGATTAGAAACTATCTTAAAATGCCTTATTTTTTGTTGCAGTGCAACATAATTATTAGGGCTTTGTAATATAAAGATTATTTTATGCTGATCATTTGTGTTTTTAGAAAACCCGGTCGATTATATGCAGAAAAGATCCACAAACTCGCCCTTTGACCAAGCCAGCAAAGCCTTTGGACTGTCCAGAAGCATCTTCGCAATCAAACAATTTTTGCCCTTCTGCCCTTATCACTGAGGCATAATGGAACTCATGGCCCTTAAAAGCACCGCCTTTGGACCCAAGGGGGGTTTCATTCATAAGAACACCGCGACGATAGCCTAAATGGAGCTTTCGCTGAGCAAAACTGGTTTCCAGATCAAGCAGCCCCGCCATCTCATGGCTCTGGCCTTCACCATCGGTCAGGGTTTTGCCTAAAACCATATAGCCACCACACTCGCCAAATATAGCCGCCCCTTTTTGGGCTGACTGACCTAACCCCGTCAGAAATTTTTTGTTCGCAGCCAGTTGAGCACCATGCAGTTCTGGATATCCACCGGGGAGATATACGGCGTCCGCCTCCTCCTTGGGGGCTTCATTGGCCAAAGGGGAGAAAAAACTGACTTCTGCTCCCGCCTGCCGCCATCCTTGCAAGGTGAGAGGATAGTGAAACTGAAAAGCCTGATCTTGGGCAACGGCAATACGCTGTCCTAAGGGAAGCAAAGGGCTGCCTTGACCTTCTGTTTTGGGTGTCCAGGGACCCGCCAACGCCCGAAGAGCCGCCACATCAATATGCTCTTCAACCAAAGCGGCGGCCCCATCGATAAATTGCTCAAGGTCTGGGTGTTCCACCGCCTGGACCAACCCCAAATGTCGGGATGGCAGCTTAAGGGTGCCCTTCAAAGGCAAGCACCCAAGAACCGGAATCTCCGGCAAGGCCGCTGCCATGGCTTCATTGAGAATTCGGGCATGACTGTCAGAACCCACCCGATTGAATATCACCCCGCCAATACGAACATCTTTGCGATGGGAGGCAAAGCCCCGCACCACCGCAGCGGCTGAGCCGGCCTGGGCTCGGGCATCAACCACCAGGACCACAGGCCAGCCACTTATGGCAGCCATATGGGCTGTTGACCCGTCTGCGGATTCTCCCGCTTTGACAAAGGCCCCATCAAAAAGTCCCATCACCCCTTCACACACCACCATCTCAGCTCCGTCAGCAACCGAAGCGGCGGCACCATTGAGGGTTTCCGGGCGCATAGCCCAGGCATCCAGGTTATGGCAGGGGCGTCGTGAGGCGGTGCTGTGAAAAGCCGGGTCGATATAGTCAGGCCCGACCTTAGCCGACGCCACCTTGACTCCTTGCTGGGAGAGGTAACGCAACAAACCAAGGGTGACGACGGTCTTGCCACTGCCCGAAGAGGGGGCTGCTATGATGAGGCCCTGCATCGCCTATTTTTACTTGAGTTGGGCTTTGATGAGTTCAGCCATCTTTGCTGGCTCATAGCCATGGGCAAAATGTTTAATGAATTTACCGTCAGGTCCCATGAGATAGGTAATGGATGTATGATCCATGAGATAATCTTTATCTTCACCTTTGGTTTCTTCGTCGGTAACTTTAGCCCGATAGACCCGGTAAGATTTTACAGCGGCTTTAACAGCCTCCTCCGGACCTGTTAACCCAACAAGGCGGGGGTGAAACTGGATGACATATTCTTTAAGCACTTCCGCCGTATCGCGCTCTGGGTCAATGGTGAAAAATACTGGAACAACTTTTTCTGCATCTGGCCCCAATGCCTCAAGAGCATCGACCATCACTTGAAGGGAGGTCGGGCAGACATCAGGACAAAAAGTATACCCGAAATAGACCAGCATATATTTGCCTAAGAAATCTTTCTCCGTAACTTCTTTACCCAGGTGGTTGGTCAGCTTAAAGGGACCGCCCACTAAAGGGGTGCCTTGGGTTCTGGAAATCGAGCCGGATTTGAGTTTGGTTAACTCAACCGGAACCACTTCCTGTTTTTCACCTCTTATAAAGTCTCCTGCATAGAAAGCACCAAGAGCGACAAGAGCAGCAATTGTGTAAATGAATCCGCGTGTCTTAAAGAAGTTCATTGCCTCTAACCATTTCCGTTTTTACTGAAAGCGATGTTTGCCATAGAGCAAATAACCCAGCCTTGATGCCCGTCAACGCAGCAGTTCTAATTTATAATAAATAAATATGGCAAAAAGGGTGCCTCATTGATTTTTGGCCTTACACCCCTAGCCAGTCTAATTTTTCTCTTAAAGCCACCACACCCCCTAAAACAAACAACGAAGGAGGGGCAAAACCCATTTCAGCGGCTTCTTTGGCACATTCCCCTAAAGTGGTTACCAAAACTTTTTGATCCAGGGTACAGCCCTTTGACACAATGGCGGCTGGCTCATCTGCAGGACGACCGGCCTCAAGAAGAATTTGAGAAATGCTCTCTAAGTGCTTCATGGGCATGTAAACCACAATCACGGCCGAGCTTTTCGCCAAGGCCGTCCAATCAACCGAATCGGGCACATCACCCTGAGCAGAATGCCCGGTGACAAAGGCAATGGCAGAGTTTGCGCTATGCGCCGTTGCCGGAATGCCTGCATAGGCCAAAGCTGCAACCCCTGCCGTAATCCCCGGAACCACGCAAAAATGAACCCCGGCCTCAACCAAGGTCAAAGCTTCTTCGGCACCCCGACCAAAGACGAAGGGGTCTCCGCCCTTAAGACGCAACACCCGCTTGCCCTGCTTGGCAAAATCGACGAGTCGTTGAGAGATTTTGGTCTGTTTTGGAGAAGGGGTTCCTCCCCGTTTGCCCATATTGACCAGTTCGGCCTCTTTGCGGACCAAGCCCATAATGCGATCATCGACCAAGGCATCATAAACAACCACGTCGGCATTTGCCAAAGCATGAACGGCATTGAGGGTTAACAGGCCTGGGTCACCGGGACCCGCCCCCACCAACCAAACCCAGCCGGGTTCGAACTCTGGAAAATCTATGGGAAGTGAATTTAACATAGCCCGGTCATATACCCGGTCTTTTCCTGTTTCACCAGAGGAGATTTATTTCTATGGTGTCGCCTATGGAAAATGAGCCCAAACTTCGTAAAGGATGGACCACAGGTGCCTGTGCGACTGCCGCCGCTGTCAGTGCCTTCGAGGCCTTGATAACGGGCACCTTCCCTGATCCTGTAACAATTGTTCTCCCGAAGGGGGGGGCCTCGTTCCCTTTGGAGAGGGCCAAGCTTATTGATGGCATAGCAACTGTGGGCATCATAAAAGATGCGGGTGATGACCCTGATGTGACCCATGGAGCCGAAATCATTGCCACCGTTCATCAAACCGGTTTAAGTGATGATGTCACCTTTAAAGGCGGCGAGGGGGTGGGGCAGGTGACCTTGCCTGGGCTGCCCTTGCCTGTAGGCGAACCCGCCATCAACCCCGCCCCCCGTAAAATGATCACCGCCAACATTCAACGCATTGCTGAAAAACATGGGGTGTCTGCAGGGTGTAACATTACCCTTTCCATTCCTGGCGGGGCAGAGCTTGCCAAACAAACCTTGAACGGGCGTCTTGGGATTCTTGGCGGCCTTTCGATTTTAGGAACCACCGGGATTGTCACCCCTTATTCCTGTGCCGCCTGGATCAGTTCCATCCATCGCGGGGTCGATGTGGCTTTAGCTGCCAACCTCACCCATATCGCTGCCTGCACCGGGTCGACCTCCGAAAAAAGCCTTAAACAAATCCTCCCTTTACCTGATCAAGGACTCATTGATATGGGGGATTTTGTCGGGGGGCTGCTGAAATACTTACGCCGCAATTCAGTTGAAAAGCTCACCCTTGGCGGCGGCTTTGCTAAAATCACCAAGCTGGCCCAAGGAGAGATGAATCTCCATTCGAAAGAGTCACGTGTCGACCTCAGCTTTCTCGCCGAAGTTTTGCATGAGTTAGGGGGCTCTGAGGCCCTTTGTCTGAAAGTCCAAAAAGCCAACACGGCCATGGAGGTTTTAGAATTAGCTTCCAGGGAAGCTCTGCCTTTAGCCGATGCCATTGCCGTTAAAGCTCAGGCTCAAGCCCTAAAGGCCATCAGAGAAACAGGCGCGGTTGAGATTTACATCTTTAATCGCGCCGGGGAACAGGTCGGACATGCCCCAAGTTAAACCAAAACTTTTGATCCTTGGCGGCACCAAAGAAGCTGCCGCTTTAGCCCAGCAAGCCGTCAACAAATTTGGCGACAGGTTAGAGGTTGTTACTTCCCTGGCAGGGCGCACCAAGTTCCCCACCCCCCTTCCAGGGCAAGTTCGAAGAGGTGGTTTTGGCAATGGAGCCCAAGGACTCATTCACTTTATTAAAGAGGCAGGGGTCACCCACCTTATCGATGCCACCCACCCTTTCGCCGCCATCATTTCTGCCAGTGCTGCTAAAGCTTGTGATCAAACCAGCACCCCCCGGCTCACCTTTTGCCGCGCTAAATGGCCCCAAACCGATCAAGACAACTGGCTCCGCTTTAAGGACTTCCCTGGTGCCGCTCAGGCCCTCCCCAATCTGGCAAAACGCCCTTTTCTCACCGTCGGCAAACAAGGGGCTGAACATTTTTATGGCTGCAAAGAATGTCACTTTGTCCTCAGGCTATTAGAACAACCTGCTCAGCCGCTACCCTTCTCAAACTACGAAGTGGTCATTGGCAAACCACCTTTTTCCCTGGACCAAGAACTCGCGCTCCTTAAGACTCATAGCATTGATGCCCTGGTAACCAAGGAGAGCGGAGGTACCTCGACCGAGGCCAAAATATTA
Organism: uncultured Thalassospiraceae bacterium; assembly: GCA_965368165.1. Lineage (GTDB taxonomy): Bacteria > Pseudomonadota > Alphaproteobacteria > Rhodospirillales > JAPHRK01 > JAPHRK01. The sequence goes on from CBDULT010000010.1 coordinate 20,905, forward strand.
GCTGCCCGCAAGCTTGAAATGCCCGTCCTTATCATCGAGCGTCCCAAGATACCAGAAGGGGAAACGGTGGAAAAAGTTGGGGCGTGTTTAGAGTGGCTGAACAGGCAAATTTAAACTATTCACCCTCCCCCTACCCATTGCCCACAAATTTCTTTGCGCTTTTAAATTTTCTTCCTACATGTAAGCCCCAGGCAAGTATGGTTGCCTGCCTGAAAAAAAGAAAAATGAGTAGCTATTCATTGTCTCCACAAAGATTAAAACTGGGTTTTAAGACAGGTTTTGCTCGAGCATTTATGATTTTGAGTTTCTTTTGGCCTGCCCAGGCTCTTGCACAAGATATTTCAAGGGACCTGGTCCCCCTGGTAAAAGCTGAAAAAATCTGGCTTGATCAACACCCCAATCTTCGTATGGCTGTTGATATTGATTGGGCACCTTTTGAATATGTGGATGAACAAAAACAATATCGAGGCATGGCAGCAGATTATATTCGTCTGGTGGAGCAACGCCTGGGTATCAATTTTCAAATAGACAAAGAACGCCCCTGGGCCAAAATGGTTGAGGCCGTTAAGAACCATGACCTGGATATGTTTTCTCTGGTCGTTCAAACCCCTCAGCGCAATGAATATCTGAATTTTACCAAGCCCTATATCTCTTTCCCTATGGTCATCATAACCCGGGAAGACGAACCCTTTATCGATGGGGTCGATGCCTTAAGAAACAAGGTTGTCGCCGTGGTAAAAAGTTACGCCTCTCATGACTTACTGTCGAAAAACCACCAACACCTGATCCTTAATCCGGTTGAGAATGTCCGCAAAGGGCTGGAAGGGGTCTCAAACGGACAGGCTTACGCCTTTGTCGGTAATCTTGCGGTCGCCGGGCAGGTGATCAGGGATGCTGGGATCACTAATCTGAAAATATCTGGGCAAACCCCTTATCGTTTCGAGCTGAGTCTGGCGGTGCGCAAAGACTGGCTCGAGCTGATCCCAATTTTACAGAAAGCCCTGGATTCCATTACCCAGGCAGAGCGGGATAAAATTTATAACCAGTGGATTAAGGTGAGATTTCAACAAGAAGTGGACTACCGTATTCTTCTTGCCGTTCTCGGTTTTGGAATACTCGTCGCCAGTATCTTTTTTGTCTGGAACCGAAAACTACAAAAAGAAATTAACCATCGCGAGAGAGTTGAGAAAGCCCTGAAAAAGGAAAGCCAGCGTCTCGACGAGATCATCTGGGGAACGGATGTCGGCACTTGGGAATGGAATGTTGAAACCGGGGAAACGGTTCTCAATGAGCGATGGGCTGAAATTATTGGCTATAGCCTCGAAGAACTGGGGCCAATAACGATCGATTCCTGGGCCAATTTGCTCCATCAAGATGACCTGAGACAAGCAAACGAATTGGTGAAAAAGAATTTCTCTAAAGAGCTAGATCATTATCAGGCCGAAACCCGTATGCGCCATAAAAACGGTAAATGGATTTGGGTCATTGATCGCGGCAAGGTGGTGGAATGGACCAAAGATGGCAAACCTTTACGCATGTCCGGGACCCACCAGGATATCACCGAGCGTAAGAAACTCGACCGCATGAAGAATGAATTTATTTCCACCGTAAGCCACGAACTTCGAACCCCTCTTACATCTATCAAAGGTTCCTTAGGCCTTATTGCTGGAGATGCGGTCCAACTTGAATCGGCAAAAGGCAAAGGAATGGTCAATCTTGCCTATAAAAATACCAATCGTCTTATCGAATTGGTCAACGATCTTCTCGATATAGAGAAATTAGAATCAGGGCAGATGGAATTTGATTTTAAGCCCATAAAAATTTCAACCCTTGTTACAGAAACTGTAGAGACAAATAAAGGTTTTGCCACCGAACATGGGGTGTCATTTACCATAGCTCAATTGGACCCTGGGCTTAGGGTTAAAGGCGACTATAGTCGCCTCACCCAAGTGCTTGCCAACCTTCTTTCCAATGCGGCAAAATTCTCCCACGATGGCGGCGAGATTACGATTTCTGTTGAAAAACAGGCAAACACCGTAACCCTTTCGGTCAAAGACCAAGGGCGAGGTATTCCAGATGAATTTCGCAGTCATATTTTTGGGAAATTTGCCCAATCAGATGCCTCAGACAGCCGCCAAAAAGGGGGTTCCGGATTAGGCCTCAACATTTCAAAATCGATTGTCGATTTTCACCAAGGGACCATTAGCTTTAGCAGTCAAGAAGGCAAAGGCATCACTTTTTATGTCACCCTGCCCTTACTTAAAGGGTAGGCTGTCTAAAGCCGCTTCATCGAAAACATAGTCTGTTTTACAAAATTCACAGGAAACCGTAACAACGCCATTTTCTCTCAGGTCAAAGACCTCATCTTTACCAAAAGATACCAAGGTCTTTTCTACTTTCTGTTGGGAACAGCGGCAGCGGTGTTCAAGAGCTTTTGGTTCATAAACCCGCACCCCATCTTCATGAAAGAGGCGAAAAAGAAGATCATGGGCGCTTAAATCCGCATCAAGCAACTCTTGGGTCGTCAGGCTTGCCATCAGAGTTTGGATACGATTCCAGTTTTCATCTGACTGGTCGACCCCATCAAAAATTTGATCTTTGGTCACCGTTTCGGGCATGCGCTGGATCATCAGTCCGGCGGCCCCAGGCTGTTCTCCCGTTTGGGCAGCAAGAATGATAGCCGTATCCAATTGCTCAGAACGTTTAAAATATTCTTGGGCACAATCGCTCAAGTTTTCCCCCACCAATTCCACCAGGCCTTGATAGCGTTCCATATGGGCCCCTTGGTCGACCGTAAAGGCCAAATGCCCTTTGCCAAACAGTTTTCCAGCTAAGGGGCTTCCCTTGTCATCAAACCGCGCATATCCGCGCATATGGCCTTCGCTGGTAACATCATTTACCAGCAAAGAGATTACACCGTCACTTTGGATTTGCAGAGTGAACAGGCCATCATACTTGAGCGCGCCGGCAAGAATCGCCGACAGAGCCATGGACTCCCCCACTTGCTCCCCGACTTTTTCCGGATAAGCATGAGCTTTGAGGGTTTCCTGAAAGGAGGCCCCCAACCGCACCAAGCGACCCCGGATGCTGAGGCCCTCAATTTCAAAGGGCTGAATGATATCTTCGAGCAAAGGCATTTTGCTTACATCATCACCCAGCTTAAAATGCCGTTCTGGGCATGCATACGGTTTTCTGCTTCATCCCAGACCACCGATTGAGGACCATCAATTACATCGGCGGTGACTTCCTCCCCCCGGTGAGCCGGAAGGCAATGCATAAACAAGGCCTTGGCTTTTGCCTGAGCCATCAGTTCTTTATTCACCTGATAAGGGGCTAATTGTTTCATGCGTTTATCGGCATCATCATCTCCCATGGACACCCAGGTATCGGTGACCACAAGATCACACCCTGCAACGGCTTCTACGGGATCTTGAGTAACAATAACATTACCGCCATTTTCTTTTGCCCAGGCCAAGGCCCGCTGGTTAGGCCCATAGCCGGACGGGCATGCAAGCTTAAGGGTGAAGCCAAACTGAGCCGCCGCATGAATCCAGGAGGTGGCCACATTATTACCATCCCCAACCCAGGCCACGGTTTTACCTTCAATCGGCCCCCGACGCTCTTCAAAGGTCAGAATATCTGCCATAATCTGACAGGGGTGGCTGTCATCTGTAAGGCCATTGATCACTGGCACGGTGGCATATTTTGCCAACTCGCTGAGCTTCTCTGGATCATCAGTACGAATCATGATGCCATCCACATAGCGCGAAAGGACACGCGCTGTATCGGCAATGGTTTCGCCCCGCCCAATTTGGCAATCGGCCCCTTGTAAAACCACAACCTTTCCGCCAAGTTTCTTCATACCGACTTCAAAGGACACCCGTGTCCGAGTCGATGGTTTTTCAAAAATCAGCGCGAGGTTTTTTCCTTCCAAGGGAAAGCGCCCACCCAAAGGGCTGTGCTTATGTTTGAAGGAAATTGCCGTATCTAAAATCGTGCGAAGGCTATCCTTCGACAGGGTGTTTATATCTAGAAAGTGTCTTAGGCCGCTCATATCAGCCCTCCAATTCTTTTAAGGAAGCCTCTAGTAATTCCAAGGCCTCATCGAGTTGTTCTTTGGTGATGTTTAGGGGTGGTAGGAGACGGATGACATTATCGCCCGCCGGAACAATCAACAGACCATGGCGCAGGCAAGCCGCGACCAAGTCGCTATTTAGGCCAAGGCATTTCAAGCCAACCAGGAGGCCCGCTCCTCGCACATCGCTAACTACGGTTGAATATTTTTTTACCAACGCTTCAAGGCAGCCCTTGAAATAGTCTGCCCTTTCACGGACAGTTTCAATGAAGCCATCAGCCAGCAGGATATCAAGCACCGCATTAGCCGCAGCGCAAGCCAGAGGGTTGCCCCCAAAAGTGCTGCCGTGCGTTCCCGGTGTCATGCCTTTGGCGGCCTCGCTGGTTGCCAGGCAAGCTCCCACAGGGAACCCTCCGCCTAAACCTTTTGCCAAGGCCATAATATCGGGTGTTATTCCAAATTTCTCATGGGCAAATAAATGCCCAGTGCGGCCCATACCGGTTTGCACTTCATCAAAAATCAACAACAAACCAAACTCGTCAGCCGCCGCCCGCAATCCTTTAAGGAAGTTTTGTCCGATAGGGCGAATGCCGCCCTCTCCTTGAATGGGTTCCACCAAAATGGCCGCCGTTTCTGGTGTAATCGCGCCACGCAATTCATTAATATTGCCAAAGGAAACCTGGTCAAAGCCATCCGTAACCGGGCCAAACCCTTCAAGGTGCTTAGCTTGTCCACCCGCAGCAAGGGTCGCCAAGGTCCGCCCATGAAAAGCACCTTCTGCCGTAATCACCCGATATTTTTCAGGACTGCCATTGGCTGAATGATATTTGCGCGCCATTTTGATCGAGCATTCCAGAGCCTCCGCCCCGGAATTGCAGAAAAAAGCCGTATCGGCAAAGCTGTTTTCTACCAAGCGTTCAGCCAAGCGTCGTTGCCCCGGAATCTCATAAAGATTAGAGGTATGCCATAGCTTTTCTGCCTGGTCTTTGAGGGCGGCCACCAAGTGGGGGTGGGCATGGCCCAAGGCGGTTACGGCAATCCCAGACCCGAAGTCGAGAAAGCGTTTGCCATCTGTTGTATACAGATACGGCCCGTCGCCTTTTTCAAAGGCCAGCTCGAACCGACCATAAGTCGGCATCACTGGCGAAATCATCTTGCCTTTCCTTTCGAAAAATAAAGAAGGCGGAACCAACGTTCCGCCCCGGAAAAGCGGCAGATTATGGGAATCTAAGGATCAATTGTCAACAGAAACGTACTTTGTACGTTTTTCAGCCTAAAGAAAGGGCCACATCATACGATTGAGGTAGCCCTTAAATTCCTAGTGGCGGAAATGGCGCATTCCTGTAAAGACCATGGCTAAACCAGCGTCGTCGGCAGCCTTGATCACTTCTTCATCACGGATGGACCCTCCCGGCTGGATCACAGCAGTCGCCCCAGCTTCAGCGGCTGCGAGCAGTCCATCGGCGAAGGGGAAGAAGGCATCAGAGGCAACCACCGCGCCTTTGGCCCAGCTTTCTGCATCCCCGGCAACTTTGGCCGCATCGGCGGCTTTCCAAGCGGCGATGCGGGAGGAATTAACCCGGCTCATTTGCCCGGCCCCGACACCAACGGTAGCTTGGTTTTTCACATAGATGATGGCGTTGGATTTAACATGTTTGCAAATGGTGAAAGCAAACTGCAAGTCTTTGAGTTCTTCCTCTGTTGGGGCGCGCTTGGTCACCACTTTCATTTCTTCCAGCAACCGATTATCGCGTCCTTGGAGCAAGTACCCCCCCGCCAAAGAGCGAATGGTCATGCCGTTAGCTTCTGGATCAGGCATACCGCCGGTTTCCAGAACCCGCAGGTTTTTCTTTCGAGAAAGAATTTCTCGGGCTGTTGCATCAATTTGTGGGGCTATCACTACTTCAGCAAACAGTTTGGCAATTTCTTCAGCCGTACCGCCATCAAGAACTTGGTTCACCGCAACAATGCCGCCAAAAGCACTTTCCGTATCACAAGCCAAGGCACGATGGTAAGCGTCAACCAAAGTTGGCCCTGTCGCCACACCGCAAGGGTTGGCATGTTTAATAATAGCAACGGCGGGGTCAGTTTTAAATTCTGCCGCCAACTCGAAAGCCGCATCGGTATCATTAAGGTTATTAAAGCTGAGCTCTTTGCCTTGAATTTGTTCCGCCGTGGCCACACCCAAACGATTTTCGTTATTGGTATAGAAAGCCGCCGCTTGATGGGGGTTTTCACCGTAGCGCATGGTTTGTTTTAAGGTGCCGCCTAAAGCAATCCGTTTGGGGAAGTTTTCGCCATTTTGCTCGTTGAGCCACCCTGAAATCGCCGCGTCATACTGTCCGGTACGAGAATAAGCCCGCGCCGCTAATTTTTTACGAAATTCAACGGAAGTTGCCCCATTTTGAGCATCCATTTCTTCCATCACCATTTCGTAATCCACCGGATCAACCACAACCGTGACAAAGGCATGATTTTTCGCCGCAGCGCGGATCATGGCAGGGCCGCCAATGTCAATATTTTCCACACAGGTGTCATAGTCAGCCCCTTTGGCGACAGTTTCTTCAAAGGGGTAAAGATTAACCGCCAGCAGATCAATGGGGGCAATTTTGTGATCTTCCATGGCTTTTTCATGGTCTGCATTGCCCCGCACTGCCAGCAATCCGCCATGAATAGCTGGTTGCAGGGTTTTCACCCGCCCATCCATAATTTCCGGAAACCCTGTATGGTCTGAAACCTCCGTCACCGCAACGCCCGCCTCACGCAAAGCTTTCGCTGAACCCCCCGTGGAGAGGATTTCTACACCCTTTTCAGCGAGAAACTGTCCAAATTCTACGAGGCCAGATTTATCAGAAACGGAAATTAATGCACGGCGGATTGGCTGAGCCATAGGTGGGTTCCCCCTTGGGAAAAGACATCAAGGATAACGTTGGCGGGGATATAGCAGAGGTGGCGTTGAGGTTCCAGCTTTAAAGAAGATTTTTTTGCCCCTCAAGCGCCGAATGGGGCTTCTCGCCCCTTGGCTTACGGCACAATGATCTGCCAGGGCCTCAGTGGCCCATTACAATCCTTAAACCGTTTCGTTTTGATATTCTGGAACCATGATTTTAATCAGGCTATCGACCTTATTTTGATCACCCTCCTGACAGGCCTGTTTGAGGTCATCTAATTGTGCGGCCATTTCTTTGACATCTACTGTGCGCGGAGAAGCCAGCAAAATGCCTTTTGACTCGGTTGCCACCAGTTCCTCTTTCCCGTGGAAAATTTCCTCAAACAGTTTTTCACCTGGACGAATGCCGGTGAACTCTATTTTGATATCCTGATCGGGTTTAAGCCCAGCGAGAATGATCATTTGGCGGGCAAGATCGACAATTTTGACGGGCTGGCCCATATCAAGTACATAAATCTTGCCGTCTTCATTATGTCCATGGCGACGCAAGGCCGAGGCCTGCAAGACCAGTTCTACCGCTTCGCGAATGGTCATGAAATAACGAGTCATATCGGGGTGGGTAACCGTGATCGGCCCCCCTGCTTCCAGTTGCTTGCGAAACAGGGGCACCACGGAGCCTGTTGAGCCCAGTACATTGCCAAATCGCACCGTAACAAAATGGGTGCCCTCTTTTGCCCCTTCAGCGATATCCAAAGCCTGGCAATATCTTTCCGCCACCCGCTTGGTCGCCCCCATGGCATTGGTGGGATTAACCGCTTTGTCGGTGGAGATTTGCACCATCGCCGCCACCCCGTGCTCAATTGACAACTCAGCAACATTACGGGTGCCAACAATATTGGTCATGGCCCCTTCCATCACGTTATGCTCAACCAAGGGCACATGTTTTAATGCCGCAGCGTGGAAAACGATCTCAGGTTTATAAGTGGCAAATACCCTGGAAAGACGGTCTCGGTCACGAACATCAGCAATCACTGACGCTTTTTTCAACTCTGGGTGACGCTGCTCTAGTTCCATATCAATGGCGTAGAGATTGAACTCACCATTCTCAACCAGGATAAGTTCATGGGGTTTAAAGTCTGAAACCTGGCGGACCAATTCGCTGCCAATTGAGCCACCGGAACCCGTAATCAACACCCGTTTACCACCAATCATCTTACCCATGGCGTCTCGGTCTAAAGTGGCTTGGGGGCGACCCAATAAATCTTCAATGGCAATTGGTCGAACTTCAATTTTGTCAGCAGTCCCACTTTTGAAATCTGTCAGGCGCGGAAGACGCGCAAGACTAATACCTAGCCGTTCACTATGCTCAAGAGCTGCCCGCGCGGTTGTTCCGTCAAAATCTTCACGGGTCAGAATCAACCTTTGTGGTCTGTCGCCCTTGCTATCAAGCTTTTCGACAATTTTTTCTAAATCTTGGAACATCCCCAAGACTTCATATCCGCGAATTTGCCGCCCAACACGTCCGGGGTTAATCCCCACAAGTCCGACAATGCGATAGCTGGTTGAAGAATCTTGGCTTAAGGCACGAATAAACAATTCAGATTCGTCGCCCGCCCCCAAAAGCAAAACAGGAATTCGGCGTTGACCATCTCGCTCTTGCTCACGATCCATTACGTGATCTTTAAATCCGCGATAAAGCAATCTTGGACCCCCCAAGAGGGCCATCAATACAAACCAATTTATAAAGGGAAGGGAACGCGGCATATCTTCTAAACGTGTCCAGGCAAACATTACCAGCGTGGTAATAATAAGAACCGTCGTCACAGCTTTTGTTATCGCAATAAGATCAGAAACAGAGGCATAACGCCAAACGCCCCGATAGAGCTTCATATAAAGAAAAACCGCCGCCGAAACGGCGACCAGAACGACCGTTCCTTTAATCAGCAAATCGCCATAATCAACGACCTTGTCCCCAACCCTCAAATAAAGTGCCAAAACAAAGGAGAGGGCAGCCATCAAAATATCATGGACAAACGCAATCTGCGCACGGCTGGAAAGGGGGAGTTTATTAAGCATTTAACCTACATATGAAAAAAAGCTAATGACTGTTCTTATGGGTAATAAACCAATCTGCCGTATCTTTTAACCCCTTTTCGACAGAGTATGGCGGGAGCCAGTTAAGTAATTGATGAATTTTATCAGAGTTTACCTGAAGAGTGCCCGTTAAGCGGTCAATAATCGCAGATTTCCCCAACATCAAACCCGCAAGCTTTAACAAAGAAAGCGGAAAGGGGAAAAGACGGTCCGCCCTGCCAAGAGCCGTGGCTGACCGGGTGATGAGGTCTGCTGTTGACAAATCCTCCCCGTCACTGATCAAAAAAGTCTCGCCATTGGCGGCTTCATTTTCCAATGCAGAATAAATACCATGGGCCAAATTACCCACATAAATCAAACTCCGGGCATTTTTGACCCCTGCCAAAGGAAGAGGCATCCCTTTATTTGAGATCTTAAGCAAAGTTTCAAAATTGCCTTTGACCCCTGGGCCATAAACCAGCGGAGGGCGAATGACCACGCCTTGCAAGGCGGTTTGTTCACCCACCTCCCACAAGGCAAGCTCTGCTTCCCATTTGGATTGTCCGTAAGGGTCTTGAGGATTTGCCGCCATGGTTTCATCAAATGGCATTGCTCCTGTAGCCTCACCATTCACCTTAATGGAGCTGACAAAAATGAATTTCTTCACGCCCGCCTCAGCCGCAGACTGTGCCAAATGTTTCGTGCCATGTGTATTCACCTGGCGAAAGGCTTCAAGAGGGTCGGCAACCATATCATTCATAACATGAACTCGAGCCGCAAGATGGATCACCGCTTCCACATCCTGCAGGGCTGGTGACCAATCGGTTGCCGGGCCAATTTCACCAATGGTCACAAAGCCCTCTAAAGGTTGACGGGATGCTTTGACCACCTCCCAACCTTGATTTTCCAGCAGGTGGCAGAGGGTTTTCCCGACAAAACCATTGGCTCCCGTTACAAGAACCTTCGCCATTAATCTTTCCCCATAAAGGCAAGCAATCCAGCCACCACAACGCCAGCACCACAGAGGGAAAGGAGGGGCCAACTCAAGGCCGCCGTAAGAGCAAAACCAATTAAAATGCCATTTGTAGCCAAGATCAGCAAAACCACTTGGTCATGGCGTAATCCGCACTGGATCGCTTTTTGATAAAAATGCTCTCGATGAGCCTGCCAAACCTTTTCGCCTCGTCTGGCACGATGCCCTAAGGTAAGGGTGGCATCGGCTAAATAGTATAAAGCCAAGATCAAAGCTGAGACAAAAAAACCTGATTGGGAGAGGGTGAGAAGCAGCCAACCAAGTAAAAACCCCAGAGGAACGCTGCCCACATCCCCCATAAATATCTTCGCCGGGTGCCAGTTCCAAACCAAAAACCCAAGACAGCCCCCAACAATGATCAAAGCAAAAGGCATCATAAAGGCAGGGGCACCCGCCATAATGACCAACAAAATGATGCCGATCCCAATCGAGGTGCTTTCAGTTCCGGCGATGCCGTCGATACCGTCCATAAAATTAAAAAGATTGATAAACCAAACCCAGCCTAAACCCGCGATGATCATGTCGAGCCAAAAGGGAAGAAAACCGCCAAAAAAAGGCGTGTCTTTTCCCATGACTCCCAAAGAAAGAACGACAGCAATTGTCTGAAGCCCAAAGCGAAAGGCTGGAGAAAGATGCCGGATATCATCGACCAGAGAAAATCCAGCCAGCAAAACCGCACTGCCTAAAACAAAGACCAGCTCTATCGTGCCAAGACCATGAGAAACCCCCAAATAGGCCCAGGTCGGAATGAGAACAGCGATAATTGCTAATCCCCCCCCGTGAGGGGTCGGTATGGTATGGCTGCTGCGCTCATTGGGGTGAGCAACCAATCCTCGTTTACGCGCCATCCTTAAGATCAGCCGCGTGCCAAGCGATGTGACAACAAAGGAAAGGAAAAAGAGGCCAAACAGCCAAAGCATATCAACCGGTCTCCCGGTGGAATGCCCATTTAACCTTGGCCCCTTCTCTGCTGAGGGGGCCTGAAATTATAATCTGTTCGCTGCGTCGTAATTCGGTTGCCGTGCCATGATATATGCTTTCCCTAAGAGCGATGGTGCCCCCAGAGGCATAAAAACGCCACCCCCCGGTGCTATGAGGCAGGCGAAGCAGAACGCCGTTTCCATCACTGGAAATCAACGCCTGGACTTCAGGGTGGAGGTGAAAACTGATTTTAAATTGAGGGAAATCCCCCGAAGACGCACGCCTTAAACCGCCGGGATTTTCTGGAATTAAATCATCTTCACCCCGCACCTCATCCCCTTGAGGCGACAGATAGAGTTCCCGCTGATGAAAAACCCCAAATTGTTTCACATAGGCATCATGGCGCATGACTAAAAGCTGGTGCCCCGCCTCCTCAGTCCTCGTCGCCGTGGTTCCGGGAGACACAACAAGGGCATCCTGGCTTTCGAGCATCAAAGTTGAGTGGGCCGCCGTCGACCGCAGGGCCTCTTGCCATTCGGATTCACTATCAGGATGAGCCCCACAATTGACCACCATGCGACGTTTCCCGACACTTAACTCAAAGCTCAAAGGCCCGTAATGAGCGGTTTCGGTTGCAATGCCCTTACCGGGTGCCCCCCCATCGGCAATCAATAAGGTTCGTCCGGCCCGCATTCTTTGGAACCCACTATAAGGAGCTTCATTGATAGGTTTGCCTGAATTATCCGTTGCCGCAATCACCTGGTCCATCCACTCAGCGTTTTCTTCTGAGCTGCCATTGAACAAACAGAGCTTACCATCTCCATGGCGCAGTGCCTTAAGCAGAGGGGTCATTCGGTCGATGGATTGCTGTAGATTTTCCGGCACCATTTCATGGGCACTTATCAGCATGGCTTTAACTTCAAGCAATTGGGCCAGAATTTTAGCCTGCAAAGATGGAGAGCGAAGGAAATGCCCGCCATCCGGAAGAATTTGCACTTCTAAGGCTTTACGCAGCGTTTTTAAGCCCGCCGTCAGGTTTTCTTCCTGGCCTTCAAGGCTCAAGGCACTGGCGATCAGCCCCCGAATGGCCGGAAAGATTTTATCGTCTTGCAGGGCCATTCCCGTCGCACGGGGCAAATGTCGAGCCTGTTTAACAATCGAAGTCATAAATTCTTCAATAAAGGTCTCATCCGCACGGGCCGTGAGAAAACGATAATTAAGAATCCAGTTGGTAATCCTGGCCCCGAGAACATGGGGTTGCCAGGGGAGGTCACTCCAGGTTTTGTTATTTTCAATCCACAGAGAAATCAGCTTACGGGCCCGAAGAGCCGCTTCTTCTGTCTCCATCTCTCTGAGATTTCTAAGCCAGCCAAAACTATCTAATCCCTGGCTTTTAATTTCATCAAGGTGCTGTTCTTTCCAGGGGTTTTCGCCTATATAAACCAGCTTTCCTTCTATCAAAAACTCGCCGCGACGCATGGCGGCTCCGGCTTGGGCATTACCTGTCCAGGGGTCTGTCAGGTTGCGCCTTAATTCCTTTGGAATTCGCCCGCGCAAAGTCAGCTGATAAAGCGGGCTGCTAAACAGTGCTTCTCTAACTTTTTGCGATACTTTCATGAGGTAACCCGAACCCTTTATGGATATATGTTTTCCTACCAGCATTAGAGTCTTACCGCAAGCGGATGTATTACGCCCTGTTGATAAAATCCATAGTGGCTTTGAAGACTTGGTCAACCGGAATCGCCGACATAGCTTCGGAACCAAAGGTTTGCGCCTGAATGACCAGACCTTGCGTCACAAACGGCGCAAATTTTTCCGGGGGAGTGGGACCAAAAAGAGACACTAAGGGGATACCCCCAGCAGCCAGCATATGGCCTGTGCCACTGTCATTAGCAACGGCGGCCTTAAGGCGTTTGGAGAGGGCAATGGTTAAGAGCGGCGATTGCTTTAAGTCTCGCGCCGTTTCGCTTTGAAGGGGCAAAAGCACGCCGGGGATGCTGAACTGCTCGACCCAATCATTTTCCGCCGGACCCAACAAAATAACCGGGGTTTTTCCAAGGGCGATAAATTTTTGAGCCAGCTCAATATATTTTTCCTGGGGCCAACATTTATGTTTGCCTCCAGCTCCGGGAGAAAGACCAATATAGTCCGGACCTTCCGGCAAAAGACCTTTGGCAGCCTCGGTGAAGGCTGGATCAATTTCCAGCGTACCTTGAGTGACAACCTGCTCCCCCTTGGCTAAATCAACCAACGCCATCATTGCCCGTACCATGGAAGGAGGTTTGCTGTTTTTTGAGGGCGGTTTAAACGAGGAGAAGAAATAGTTTCCGGCCCCGGAAATAAAAGCGTCATGGGAAATACGCTTGATAATTAAGGTGGTCAGGGCCCGGCGTTGGGTGTCGATAATCAAATCAAAGTGACGACCTCTCAGGGGCCTGGTGAAGAGTTCGTGAAGGTTGCTGCCAACAGGGGTTTCGTCGATCACCTCATCAATCAAGCCCGTCACGAGGGGGTTGAGAAACCCACTGAAAACACTTTTACCTTTTCCGGCCAGCCAGGTAATTTTAGCCTGCGGATAGGCGGCTCTGAGAGCCCGGATAAAAGGGAGCTTCATCAAACCGTCGCCGACGAGGTCCAGACCGACATAAACCAAAATTGTTTTTGGATTATCGACCGCCATCGTTAGTCCTTTTTAAGGCGCGCAATATAGAACCCATCCATGCCGCCTTGATCAGCCATATGACTGGGCAAGGTACGGATATCGCCCTCTTCTGTAATGACCTCGGACAGGCCGCCAATTTCTGAGGCCTCAACAGGGACCCGGCTAAAATCTTTGTTGTTTTCCAGGAAAATCTCGATTTGATCCTGACCCTCTTCCTTTTGCAAAGAACAGGTACAGTAAACCAGGAGACCTCCTGATTTCACCATATGGGCGCAGTTGGTTAAAATGCGTGTCTGAAGATCAACCAATTTTTCCATGTCTTCCGGACCTTTAAGGCGGGCGACATCGGGGTTGCGGCGCAAGGTACCTGTTGCCGAACAGGGCGCATCAACCAGAACCTTGTCAAACGGTTTATCTGTGTGCCACTTGCTGGCATCGGTGGTGACAATCTGCACCTCAAGTTTAAGACGGGTCATGTTTGAGCGTAACCGCAACAGGCGGGCCTTAGAACGATCAAGGGCTGTAACTTGAGCCCCTGCAGCAGCCAACTGGGCGGTTTTGCCTCCTGGTGCCGCACAAAGATCGAGGACTTCTTGCCCTTTAACATCGCCAAGTAACTTCATGGGCAGGGTGGCTGCCGTATCTTGAATCCACCACAGCCCTTCATCAAACCCAGGGAGTTCGGTAATTTTGCCACCACTTTCGCGACGCAAAGTTCCTGTGGGCAAAACTGTTGCCTCAAGAGCTTCTGCCTGAGCCTGGGGATCGCCTTTCGGCGTAATATCTAACGGTGCTTCGTTCATTTGAGCCGTGATAAACTCTCTGGCGACCTCTTCACCATATGTTTCCATCCAGGATTCAAATAGCCAGTCAGGGGTATTGAGCCAAACTTCATCTTGCTCGGCTAACATGACTTCGCCTTCACGCCCAACCCGGCGTAAAACACCATTAATTAGCTTTTTATAAGGGGCCTGATCCCGCTCTACGGCCAAATCAACCGAGGTTGACACCGCCGCATGGGGAGGGGTTTTAAGGAACAAAAGTTGGGCAATACCCAGGCGCAGAATATCCTTGGTGCCCATGGCGCGGCGTTGCAAAGGACGCTCTAAGCATTGGCTAATAATATCGTCAATTTGGCCTAAGCGACGGATCATCACCGCCACCAGATTACGGGCAAAACCTCGATCACGGGACTCTAAAGAACCCAAATCGGGATGTTTTTCAAAAGTATCATCTAAAGGCCGCTTGTGGTGAAGCACTTCAGCGAGAACATCCAGGGCAATCCCCCGGGCAGAGGGTTTTTTCTTTTTACTCAAAACGGGCCTTTTTCACCTAACCCCACGGGCCTTGCACTTGTGATTTTGATTGACCAGCAAGTTCACGCAGCCTCTGAATGCGGTTATCCATACTGGGGTGAGTGGAAAAGAGATTATCCATCGACCGAGCATGGAGCGGATTAACAATAAACATATGGGCAGTGGCCGGATTATCCTCTGCCACTGAATTATCAACCCTTTTAGCACCTAACTCCAGCTTAGCAAGCGCATCAGCCAACCAAAGGGGCCGTCCACAAATTTCAGCCCCTATACGATCAGCTTCATATTCCCGGGTTCGCGACACCGCCATCTGCACAATGGAAGCCGCAAGAGGGGCTAAAATCATCATCAAAATAACCCCGACGAAACCCAATGGATTGTTCCGGCTATTGCTGCTGCCGCCAAAAAACATGGCAAAGTTAGCCAACATTGATAATGCGCCTGCCAAAGTGGCGGTAATGGTCATAATTAAGGTATCACGGTTTTTCACATGGGCCAGCTCATGGGCCATCACGCCGGCAAGTTCATCCTGACTGAGGATGTTGAGCAGACCTGTGGTTGCAGCCACGGCGGCATTTTCAGGATTACGACCTGTGGCAAAAGCGTTGGGTTGGGGATTATCCATGATATAGACTTTGGGCATAGGAAGTTCAGCCCGGTAGGCCAATTGCTCAACGATGCCGTAGAACCCCGGAGCTGAATGTTTATCCACCTGTTTAGCCCCATACATAGACAGGACCATTTTATCAGAATTCCAATAGGCAAAGGCATTCATGCCAAGCGCGATCATCAAAGCAATCAACAGGCCTCCCTCACCTCCCAACATAAAGCCCACCGTTAAGAATAGGCCCGTCATGGCGGCTAACAAAACTGCTGTGCGTACATAACTCATTGGGGTGTTAAACCTCCCTATCGCTTTAAACCAATCTTCTCATTTAGTAGGGAGATTATAGGCTGCGCGCAAGTTATGAGGAAAAAGAAACCCAACCTAATTTCGATAAATGGTTAAATATTAGGCATAATTATATTTATGGTTATTAAATAGGCATTTCCAAGTATAATTTTCCTCACCTTTTTTTCTTAAATGGTCAGCAAGAGTTTTTTAACATACTGATAATGCACCATAAAAAAGATTATTGATAAAGTTGGCATCCTTCTTGAAATGCTTTGCTGCGGTGCGGCATAGGGTCGCCTTAAAATGGTTAAAGAAGGATCAAAACTATGAAACTCGTGATGGCAGTCATCAAGCCTTACAAATTGGACGATGTGCGCCAAGCATTAACTGACATTGGAGCACAAGGCCTCACTGCTTCAGAAGTCAAAGGATTTGGACGACAGAACGGGCAAACGGAAATTTACCGTGGGGCCGAATATGTGGTCAATTTTCTCCCAAAGGTAAAAATTGAAATTGCCGTCAGTGATGATTTGGTCGAAAGCGTCGTTGAAACCATCGCCAAGTCAGCCCAAACCGGCAAAATTGGTGACGGTAAGATCTTCGTCTACGACATCACCAAGGCCATTCGCATTCGTACCGGCGAGTCCGGGGATGAGGCCCTTTGATTTTGCGCGACATCACACTCGCAGCAATCAAGCCCTTTAAAAATTTAGGAGTTCTAGTCATGTTAAAGAAATTCACCCTCCCCGTTCTGGGTGCCGCATCGGTTATGCTGGCTGCTGGAATTGAGCCAGCATTGGCTGAAGAGACTAAGACGACCGAAGTTCAGTATATTTTCAACACCATCAACTTTTTGATGTGTGGTTTCTTAGTCATGTTCATGGCGGCAGGCTTTGCCATGCTTGAATCAGGTTTGGTTCGGGCTAAAAACACCGCCACCATCTGTCTTAAAAATATCGCCCTTTATGCCATCGCAGGTATTCTCTATTACCTCATCGGTTATAACCTGATGTATTCCGGCGTTGATGGCGGATTTATGGGAACCTTCGCCATTTGGTCGCCCGATGACACTGCCGTTGCCAATGGTGATTTTGGGACCAACTACGCCACGGCCTCTGACTGGTTCTTCCAAATGGTCTTTGTCGCGACGGCAGCTTCGGTTGTTTCCGGCGCACTGGCTGAGCGGATTAAACTTTGGTCCTTCCTGGCCTTTGTTGTCTTCCTGACCGGAATTATCTACCCGATCCAAGGTTCCTGGCAGTGGGGCGGCGGTTGGTTAAGCGAAATGGGTTTTGCTGATTTCGCGGGGTCTACTCTTGTTCACTCTGTTGGTGGATGGGCGGCTCTAACGGGCGCGATCATTCTCGGGGCACGTCGCGGTAAATACGGCGAAAACGGACGGGTTAACCCTCTTCCCGGTGCCAACCTTCCCATGGCTACTCTGGGTACTTTTATCCTCTGGCTCGGATGGTTCGGCTTTAATGGAGGGTCACAACTCGCCATGGGTTCAGCCGCTGACCTGATTGCAATTGCGCAAATCTTTATTAACACCAACATTGCCGCAGCAGGTGGTGTGGTAGCTGCCATGGTTGCAACGCAAATTATCTACAAAAAAGTCGACCTATCCATGGCCTTAAACGGTGCCATTGCCGGTCTTGTTTCTATCACGGCAGGCCCTGACACCCCAAGCCTGGGGCAAGCCATGCTCATCGGTGCAGTTGGAGGAACTTTAGTGGTCTTCGCTGTTCCTCTGCTCGATAAGTTTAAAATCGATGATGTTGTTGGTGCCATCTCTGCTCACTTGGTAGCGGGTATCTGGGGCACCATGGCGGTTCCTTTAACCAATGGGGATGCCAGCTTTATCACCCAGGCCATTGGTGTGGTCAGCATCGGAGCTTTTGTTTTGGTCACCAGCACCGTTTTCTGGCTTATCTTAAAGCACACCGTTGGTATCCGCGTCAGTGCCGAGGACGAGGACTTGGGCTTGGATATGGCTGAACTAGGTATGGAAGCTTATCCAGAGTTTGGTCGCGGTAGCCAAACAATTTAACTCAAATACCCCCTAGGTCCATACACTAAGGACCAACAAGTAAGAGCCGAAGGACCTCCCTCCCCTTCGGCTCTTTTTGTTTAATAATTAGGCATTCTGGCGACTTGCTGTTTAAATTATCATCAATCAATAATTTTCCGATTCAATGCGTACCTTTTAACTACCTGAAATAAAGAGAAAAAACAGGCCGCCTTTGCTTGGCATGATTCTTGAGATAGTCCCCCCCATTAAATTTAAGTAAAAAGGAGCATTTGGGTAAATTTAATTGCCTGAAGCCCCGCCTAGGAGGAATTATGGACGCTATGAAAAGCGGTGCGGATGTTTTTTTCGTACTGATGGGGGCAATTATGGTCCTGGCCATGCACGGTGGATTTGCTTTTCTCGAAGTCGGCACCGTTCGGCGTAAAAACCAGGTCAACGCCCTGATTAAAATCATCGTCGATCTCGCTGTTTCTACAGTGGTTTACTTTTTTATCGGCTATATGGTCGCCTACGGAGTTAACTTCCTGGTCTCCGCCAAGGTCTTAAGTGGCATAGAAACCGCTGAGGGCTATGAATTCGCCAAAAACGGGCTTGATTTGGTTAAATTCTTTTTCCTGATGACATTTGCTGCCGCCATCCCGGCGATTATTTCCGGCGGTATTGCTGAGCGGGCAAAATTCTGGCCTCAACTCGGGGCAACTGCGGTTCTGGTTGGGGTGGTTTACCCAACCTTTGAAGGCATGGTCTGGGGATCAAAATTCGGTTTCCAAGAGTGGATTGAAAGTGCCTTTGGAGCCCCCTTCCATGATTTTGCCGGCTCTATTGTTGTCCATGCCATGGGCGGATGGATTGCCCTTGGCGCGGTTGTGATGCTGGGGGCACGCATGGGACGCTATCGTAAAGACGGCACCACCGTCGCCATTTTACCTTCCAATATTCCATTCCTTGCCCTTGGCTCCTGGATTCTTGCCGTTGGTTGGTTTGGCTTTAACGTGATGAGTGCCCAATCGGTCGAAGGGGTCACGGGCCTTGTCGCTATGAATTCCCTGCTTGCCATGGTCGGCGGTATCCTTTCTGCCATGATTGTTGGTCGCAACGACCCAGGTTTCGTTCATAACGGTGCGCTGGCGGGCTTGGTAGCCATTTGTGCTGGTTCTGATGTCATGCATCCCATAGGAGCCCTGGCGACAGGGTGTCTTGCGGGGGCATTATTTGTCTGGGGTTTTGAAAAATGCCAAGATAAATGGAAAATTGATGATGTACTCGGGGTCTGGCCCCTTCATGGCATGTGTGGGGCTCTTGGCGGTATCGCTTGTGGGGTCTTCGGCCTTGAATCCTTTGGCGGTATGGGCGGCGTTACTTTTATGGCCCAAGTGGTTGGCACCCTCAGCGGCATTGCTTTTGCCACAATTTCTGGATTTGTCGTCTATGGCCTCTTGAAGAAAACTGTCGGCATTCGGTTAAGCCAGGAAGACGAGTTCGATGGAGCTGATCTCTCAATCCATAAAATCAGCGCTTACCCCGAAGAAGATAGCCCAGGGCATTGATCTAAACCTGATCAGGCTTTAGTTAGAAAGGGAGAGCAAATTTCTGCTCTCCTTTTTTCTTTGGTGCGCTCGGTCATGCTTAATTCATCCCTCGATCTTCTGCCAGATTATCCTTTCCCACGTTTGCGGGCCCTACTTGACCCCCACGAGCCACCGCAAGGGATTGAGCCCCTGCATATGTCAATTGGCGAACCCAAACACAAAGCGCCAACCTTGGTGGATGAAATTTTGCAAAGTCAGGCCGGAAACTGGGGAAGTTACCCCCCCGTCCTTGGCACCCCAGAATTCCGTCACGCCATGACCGATTGGCTTAAACAAAGATATGATCTCACCAGCGAGGATATTGATGCCGACCGTCATGTTCTCCCTGTGCTTGGCACCCGCGAAGCCCTATTTCAAATTGGCGATGTCGTAATCCCGGAACTTAAGAATGGCCTGCAACCCGTTGTTCTTATTCCCAACCCTTTTTATCAAGTTTATGCCGGGGCGGCTGTTATGAACCGGGCCAAACCGGTCTATATGCCCGCCACCAAAGACATAAACTTCCAGCCTGACCTCGATATTCTTGAGCCGGAAATATTGAAACGCACCGCGTTGATGTATCTTTGCTCTCCTGGCAACCCTCAGGGCTCCGTTGCTCCCCTCACTTATCTTGAACAAGCCATTGGCCTGGCAAGAGAGTATGACTTCGTCTTAATCGTCGATGAATGCTATGCTGAAATTTATGACCAAACACCTCCTTCGGGGGCTTTAGAGGCCTGCAAATCCCTTGGGGGTGGTTTCGCAAATCTGCTGGTTTTCCATTCTCTGTCCAAACGCTCTAATGTACCTGGCTTGCGCTCTGGTTTTGTTGCCGGAGATGAAAAACTGATCACGGCTTTTGCCCATATGCGTAACTACGGCGGGGCCACCATGCCCCACCCTATTATGGCGGTTTCAGCCGCTTTATGGGCCGAAGAACAGCATGTAACCGAGAATAGAACCCTTTATAAACAAAAATTCGACCTTGCAGACCGTTATTTTAGCGATTTTCCCGGCTATAAGCGGCCAGAAGGGGGGTTTTTCTTATGGTTAGAGGTTGAAGATGGTGAAAAAGCTGCCCTAAAGCTGTGGAAAGAAGGAGGAATACGGGTTCTTCCCGGTGCTTATCTCTCAGCCGACGATCCCATCAATGGTAATCCGGGTGCTAATTACATTCGGGTCGCTTTGGTTCATGACCTGGAAACCACAGAAAAAGCCTTAAAAACCATCCGGAAAATTCTTGCCGCCTGATTTTTAAGCCCAAACCAAAGATTCTAAACTTCCATGAGGACCTTCACATGGACCCCCACCGATGCTGCCAGAGCAGGGAGGTCATATCCTCCTTCAAGCAAAGAGACAACACGTCCCTGACAGCAGTTGTTACTGAAGGTGATGATTTTCTCACTTAACCAGGCGTAATCGATGGTGGTGTAGTTCAGTCCCCCCATAAGGTCTCGTTGATGGGCATCGAAACCCGCTGAGATGATGATTAAGTCGGGTGCAAATTTTGTCAAAAAGGGCTCGGTTTTGGTCACCCAGGCCTGCTGTAAATCTTCTGAATCTGCCCCTGCAGGGAGAGGAACATTGAGAATATTGTTATGGGCTCCTGTTTCCTCTGCGGGTCCAGACAAAGGGTAACCACCGTCCTCATGGAGCGAAACGTAGGCTAAATTTTCGCTGTCCCAAAAAATTGACTGCACTCCATTGCCGTGGTGAACATCAAAATCAATCACCGCCACTTTGTTCACCCCATGGGTCGCCCTGGCATGTAAAGCCGCAATGGCGGCATTATTAAACAGGCAAAAACCCATCGCTTTGTTGGCTTCTGCGTGGTGCCCTGGGGGGCGGATGGCACAAAAGGCATTTCTTGAACCGGTGGTCAAAACCTCATCAACGGCCTGACAGGCTGCCCCGGCTGCATAGAGTGCTGCTTGAACAGACCCAGCGGAAATGACCGTATCTTCATCTAACTCATAATGTTTTGGATATCCATCAAGGGCCAAAATGCGCGTTACATAGTCACTGTCATGGGCGCGCTCTAACTGTTCGCGCGTTGCCGGACCACTTTGTGAGCGTACCAAAAGAGCAAACCGCTCCGTGCTTAAAATACTCTCAAGAGTACGCAATCGCTCCGTAGATTCAGGATGTCCATATCCCGTATCATGGTCAAAACATTGGGGGGGCATAAACAGAAGGGTCGACATTCTTAGCCTCTTAATTTTTTGAATTTTTATAGGGCGGCAATTATAACGTAATTTCTATAAATAACCTCTGCATTTAGTGCAACACAACTATGTTGCAAAAACTTAAATATTGTTTGAAAACAGGCTGGTAAAAATATACTATCGGGCTATATGTTGCAGTGCACAATTTTTATGCTTGTTATTTACATAAAGGCTCCCCCATGAGTATCCGTAATCTCCACCATCTTTTTGCTCCAAATTCAATTGCTGTGATTGGTGCCTCCACCCGGCCCCACTCCATTGGCAGTCTTGTTATGCAAAATCTTTTAGGAGGGGGCTTCCAGGGACCGATTATGCCTGTTAACCCGAAACATTTATCTATTTCAGGGGTTCTGGCCTACAAAAATATTGAGCAGCTTCCTACCGTCCCAGAGATGGCTGTTATTTGTATCCCCCCTCTTTCGATCCCAACCATTCTCGATCAATTAGGCGAAAAGGGGACAAGGGCGGCAATTATTCTCACTGCGGGCTTAGGGTCTGAAGAATTTTCTAAAGGGGTAACGGTCAAAGAGGAAATGCTTCGGGTTGCCCAAAAATATGGCATGCGCATTCTCGGCCCTAACTGCTTGGGCTTACTGGTGCCTGGGATCGGGTTAAACGCGAGTTTTGCCCATCGTCCTGCTTTGCCAGGAAAAATTGCCTTTGTCTCTCAGTCGGGAGCTCTTTGTACCTCAGTTCTTGATTGGGCCCGACCCCGCGGTATTGGTTTTTCTCACTTTATTTCTATGGGAGATATGGCCGATACAGACTTCGGAGATGTGCTTGATTATCTTGGCAGCGATCCCGATACCAGTGCCATTTTGCTTTATATTGAATCAATATATGAAAATCGCAATTTCATGTCAGCCGCCCGGGCTGCGGCGCGTAACAAGCCTTTATTAGCCATTAAATCTGGCCGCCATGAAGAAGGAGCGAAAGCCGCAGCCTCCCACACAGGGGCTCTCGCCGGGTCTGATTTTGTCTATGATGCGGCTTTTCGTCGTGCGGGTATGTTGCGGGTTTATGATTTTGAAGAATTGTTCGCGGCTGTTGAAACTTTAAGTCGCGGCAGGCGGCCAAATGGGGAACGATTGGCCATTTTAACCAATGGCGGCGGTCTCGGTGTTTTGGCGGTCGACAACTTAATCGAACTCGGCGGTACCCTGGCAACCCTTTCTAAGGAAACAATTGCTAAACTTGATAAGGTTTTGCCTCTTACATGGTCAAAAGCCAATCCGGTTGATATTATTGGCGACGCACCTGCCAAACGCTACACCGAAGCTTTACGCATTTTATTTGAAGCCAAAGAAGTTGATGCGGTGATTTGTATGCATTGCCCTGTCGCGGTTGTTTCGGCTGTCGATGTAGCTCAAAGCATCATTGATGTCTCAAAAGAATTCCCTAGGGCGGCTTTAACAACCTGTTTTGTCGGCGAAGAAACCGTCGGCCCGGCTCGAAAACTCTTTAGTGCAGCCGATATCCCCACCTTTGATACCCCCCTTAAAGCCGCACAGGCCTTCATGCACACGGTGCACTATCGGCGGAACCAAGAACTGCTCATGGAAACCCCTCCCTCAATGCCGTCAGACTTCAAACCGGCACGAGATACGGCACGGCTAATTGTGGAAAATGCTTTAGCCACGGGTCATGAGTTTATGAGTGAACCAGAAGCAAAAGCCGTTTTAGCCTCTTACGGCGTTCCAACTGTTGAAACCCATGTTGTCAAATCTCCCGAGGGGGCCAAAGTTAAGGCTCAAGCTATGGGCTTCCCCATCGCCCTCAAGATTATCTCCCCACAAATCACCCATAAATCTGATGTTGGCGGTGTGGTTCTTGATCTCCAAACCCCCGAAGAAGTTGAAAAAGCCGCCCACGATATGCTGGCCCGCGTTCATCAAATTTTTGGCGATATTAAGGTTTCTGGTTTTTCCGTCCAAACAATGGCCCGTCGACCTGGAGCCCACGAGTTGATTATTGGCGTCGTCACCGACGCAATCTTTGGTCCGGTCATTCTCTTTGGTGAGGGGGGAACGGCTGTTGAGGTGATTAGTGATCGCGCTGTTTCTTTGCCACCCTTGAACATGGCCCTGGCGAAAGACCTGATTTCCCGCACCCGTGTTTATAAACTCCTGGAAGGCTACAGGGATCGCCCAGCGACTGACCTTGATGCCATATGCCTGACCCTCAACAAAGTAGCGCAGCTAATTATTGATGTGCCGGAGATTGAAGAGCTCGACATTAATCCGTTGTTTGCTGACAGCAACGGTGTCCTTGCTCTTGATGCCCGTATAAAAGTCGCCCCTGCAACCTCAAGCGGCAGCAGTCGCCTTGCCATTCGCCCTTACCCTGCAGAGCAAGAATCACCCTTCACCATGAAGACCGGTCGGAAAGTTCTTATCCGTCCCATTCGTCCAGAAGATGAACCCAATCATCATATTTTCATCTCAAAATTGACCCCCGAAGATATTCGGTTCCGTTTTTTTGGTATGGTCAAGGGACTTCCTCACTCACAAATGGCCCGCTTAACTCAGATTGATTATGATCGAGATATGGCTTTTATTGCCATTGGTCAGGATGAAAAACATGAGGACGAAACCCTTGGGGTTGTGCGCGTGGTGGCGACAAGGGATAACTCCATAGCTGAATTTTCTATCGTTGTGCGGTCTGATCTTAAGAGCACAGGGCTTGCAAAAGAGCTGATGAAAAAGATGATTACTTATTGTAAAGCCCGTCAAACCAAGCGTTTAGTTGGGCAGGTTTTGCGTGAAAATAGCCGAATGATTCACTTTGTTGAAAGGTTGGGCTTTAAGCGAACTGGTGCACCAGAACCAAATGTCGTTGAGGTAACCCTGGAACTGAACCCATAGAAAAAGCCTTAAAAACCACCGATAACATGTTCACAAGTTAAGCTTTTCTCAATTAACTTCCCGCTAAAGTTCTCTTATGGCACGGACAGTTGGAAATATGCAGCGCGGCCCTATCCTTCCTCAAGGGGTAACGGACTATATGCTGCTAAGGGCGAAGCAAGGCGTTGGTCTGCTTCTTGTCCTGGGTGCGTGGGCGCTTATCGCCGCGCTGGTCTCCTTTAGCAGCGACGATCCTTCGCTCAACACGGCGTCGGGTGTTAGTCAGGCTCAAAATCTGCTGGGTCTGGTCGGTGCCTATTTGTCCGATATCCTTCTCCAAACCTTTGGTCTAGCAGGCGGCGTGCCTGCCTTACTGCTTGGTGTTTGGGGCTGGCGACTGTTTAGAAAACGTGATTTTAGCCATCAATGGCTGCGTCTGATCATAGGCCTTTGGGGCATGGTGGTTCTTGCCGTCGGGTTAGCTGTTATTGCCCCTCCTTTGTGGTGGCCCTTGAGCGGAAGTCTCGGGGGCGTTTCAGGTTTGGTCCTCCTTGAACGGATTTCTTATGCCTCCCTAACATTGCTCAATGTACAAATAAACGGCAGCTTTATTATTTATGCTGTTGCGCTTGTCTGCGGTCTCATTGGGAGCCTTTGCATCGTCTATGCCTTTGGCCTTAGCTCTCAAGAATGGCAAAGCCTGCGGCAGACCCTCATTCAATTTACCATTGCTGTTTATCACTTTAGCATCAAGATTGGCGACAAAGCTGGGGCGTTTGCTAAGGCAACCGCAGCAACAAAGATTACACCAAAAATTTCAGTAGAAGAGCCTGAAACCATTGTCGAAACGCCGGTTCTTGATCGCGGCCTTGTCGCTGAGCCCGTTGTGGTTTCTTCCCTAGATGAAAAACCTGCAAAAATTGTTGAACCCCGCCAACCCAAAGCCAAGCAAGGCAAGCGGGCAACAAAAGAACGGCAACAAAGTCTCGACCTTTCCTTGGACAGTGAGTTTCAATTACCACCGCTTGATCTGCTCACCAGCGAAACAAAAACCAAAGGAAAAAGTCAGGTTACCACCGACATGCTGGAGCAAAATGCCCGCCTGTTGGAATCTGTACTTGATGACTTCGGCGTCCGAGGCAAAATCGTCAAAGTGCGCCCCGGCCCTGTGGTCACCCTTTATGAACTTGAACCTGCCCCTGGCACCAAAACCTCGCGGGTCATTGGTCTTGCCGGAGATATCGCCCGCTCCATGAGTGCAGTTTCTGTCCGCATTGCTGTGGTACCAGGACAAAATGTTATTGGTATCGAGCTTCCTAATCTGGATCGGGAAATTGTCCACCTGCGGGAAATGCTTGAGTCAGAAAGTTACGAAAAATCTCAAGGCGGCCTCACCCTCGCCCTGGGCAAAGATATTGGCGGTGCCCCGATTAATGTTGATCTGGCGCGCATGCCTCACCTCTTGATCGCCGGAACCACAGGCTCTGGTAAATCCGTCGCCGTCAACACCATGATCTTGAGCCTGCTTTACCGCATGTCTCCCGATGAGTGCAAATTCATTATGGTTGATCCCAAGATGCTGGAGCTGTCCATCTATGACGGTATTCCTCATCTTTTGGCTCCTGTTGTTACCGATCCCAGTAAGGCCGTTGTTGCCTTGAAGTGGACCGTGCGGGAAATGGAAGACCGTTATCGTGCCATGGCCCAGCTCGGGGTTCGCAATATTTCTGGCTATAATTCAAGGCTCGCCGAAGCTCGCAAAAAGAACGAAGCCTTATCTCGCACTGTTCAAACCGGATTTGATCATGAAGGTAAGCCCGTCTATGAAGAGCAGCCTTTGTGCATGGATCCCTTGCCTTTCATTGTTGTCGTGGTTGATGAAATGGCTGACCTTATGCTGGTGGCGGGCAAAGACATCGAAGCCACCATCCAGCGTCTGGCCCAAATGGCCCGTGCCGCCGGGATTCACTTGATTATGGCAACCCAACGGCCTTCCGTTGATGTCATTACCGGAACCATTAAAGCCAACTTCCCAACCCGGATTAGTTTCCAGGTCACCTCTAAAATCGATAGCCGTACTATTCTAGGCGAGCAAGGAGCCGAGCAGCTTCTCGGTCAGGGTGATATGCTTTATATGGCGGGTGGCGGACGGATCAGCCGGGTGCATGGCCCCTTTGTTGCCGACGGGGAAGTAGAGGCCGTGGTGACCAGCCTCAAGGCCCAGGGCCAGCCAAGTTATGTTGATGCGGTGACAGTTGAAGACGAAAATGCCCCACCAATTCTCGGTGCTCCTGGTAGCGAAGGGGGCAATAGTGGCAGCAAAGACGACCAGCTTTATGATCAGGCCATTGCCATCGTTGCCCGTGAAGGCAAAGCCTCCACCAGTTTTGTTCAACGCCATCTGCAAATTGGCTATAACCGTGCCGCCCGCTTAATCGAGCGCATGGAAGCCGAGGGCGTGATCAGCAAAGCCAATCGGGTCGGCAAGCGAGAAGTCCTAGTCGGCCATCACGAATAAGCCATATTTTACCATGAAGGTAACAGTCCCTCATCCTCACCGGGCTTGACCCGGTGATCTTGCTGGTTGATACAAATAACAACCTAAAATAATTATGGTGCCTATGGTGATGACACGGACATTTCTTTTCCTTCTCGGCTTGAGCTTTTTTTGGTCATCGGCACCTCAAGCTGCAGCGGATAATCTCACCAAAGCATCCGCAATTAAACTTACTGCCAGCCAGTCAGCATTGGTCCAGAAGGTTGAAAAATACCTCAATGCTGTGACCACCATCAAATCTCGATTTGTTCAGGCCTCTTCCAACGGAGCCATGGCAGAGGGCTGGGTCTACCTCAAAAAACCCGGAAGATTTCGGTTTGAATATGATCCCCCAGTTCCAGTTGTCATCGTCGCCGATAATTGGTGGATCGGCTATTACGACCTTGAGCTTGAGCAAAAAAGCCACACCCTGCTCAGCAGTACCCCGGCAAACATGCTGGTCGGGGAGGGTATTTCCTTTAAAAAGGATGTCATCGTTACCCATTTTCGTCAGGAAAAAAATATCATGAGCCTGACCATAAACAGTGCCGATGAAGATGATGAAGGCGCCCTTACCTTGACCTTTAACCTGTCACCTTTCCGGCTGCACCAATGGTCTGTCATCGATGCCCAGGGCATCCACACCGACCTCACCTTGATGAAACCCCAATTCGGCATTCCCCTGAACGAAGACCTTTTCATCCAAGATGATGTCAACCTCATTCGCAAAAAAGGGCATTAGTAAACTTCGTTTGCAATATTTTTGCTTAAGAACTTAAGAAGGCTCACGCCAAACGATTGGCGGGGCCTTGTAAAAGAAACAAGCTTTATGCATGCGAAAAATACATAGCAGCATTGCATTAATTGCATTGGTTAATTTGGGAGGTACTACCATTTATATAACGTCTATCGGCTGGATTACAAAATCCAGTAGAGCGAGAAAAGTACCCCCCTACTTTTCTCTAGCTCCTAAAGGAGCCTATAGTGCGCCCGGCCTCCCCCCAATTGGTCGGGCGTATTTTTTTCATCTTCGATGGTCTGACTTAAGGCATTTCCCCTAAAACCCTTGAAACACCATATCTAAGGCATCTGTTATCTCAGCAAAATGCTCAGACAGGTTTTGCACGGAAGTAATTAATCAAGCAAATCTGCCTGGGCCTCTAACAGATAATTCTTGCTGTTGGGGTTGGCATAAACCTCTCCTCATATTATATGAGCATAATTTATGTGCGCGATTTTATAAATCCAAATGGACAGTACTACCCGCCCCAAACTGCCTCTTTAATCTCGCCGACAAACTTGGCATGAGCTGCCAGTTCTTCTTCGCTTGGCGCATGGGGGCGGGGGTCGCGGTAAGGTTTATCGGTTGTGATTTTTTTGGGGCCACCTGTGGTCTTTTTATCATTGGCAAGGCTAAGGCCCCGTTGGCGACCATCGATTAGTTCGAGATAAACTTGGGCCAGCAGGTCGGCATCGAGAAGGGCACCGTGGTAGGTGCGGTTAGAATTGTCGATACCAAATTTATTACACAGGGCATCAAGATTCACTTTTGTACCAGGGAACTTATTACGGGCGATGCGCACGGTATCTAGTGATTGCTCCATAGAAAGCTCGTCTTTACCCAACAGATTAAGTTCGGCATTAATAAAGCCCATATCAAACTCGGCATTGTGAATCACCAAGGTTGAATCTTGAATAAATTCAAGGAAAGCATCGACGACCCCGGCAAAGTTAGGCTCATTGGCAACCTTTTCATTGGTGATGCCATGGACCTTGACCACCTCGTCAGGAATATCTCGTTCCGGGTTAATATATTGATGGTAAACTTGACCTGTTGGCATATGGTCGATCAGTTCAACGCAGCCTATTTCAACAATTCGATGGCCTGACTTAGGGCTTAAACCGGTTGTTTCCGTATCAAGGACGATTTCACGCACTATATTTTCCTTTTCGAACCGATTTTATGACTTTTTGTACCTGCTTAAAGGCAAAGTAACGTCCATTTCCCGTATTAATGACAAAATCCGCCCGACGACGCTTTAAGGTATCGTCGAGTTGCGCCCCTCGAATGGAGGCCAATTTATCTGCTGTCATGTCCGGGCGAGCCATCACCCGTTGAGTCTGTAAGAATTTTGGCGCAGAGACAACGACCACTAAATCACAACTCTTATCTCCCCCTGTTTCAAACAGCAGGGGAATATCAAGCACCACTATTTTATGCCGAGCGAGCGCAGCGCGCCTTAAAAATTTTTGTTTCTCTTCGCCCACAAGAGGATGAACGATAGATTCTAACTTTTTGAGAGCCTCAGAGTTGCCAAAAACCTGCTTGCCAAGAGCTTTTCGATTAACCGCGCTATTTTCTACGGTGCTAGGGAAGGCTGTGCCAACAGGCCCAACCGCTCTTCCGCCTTTGGCAAAAAGTTTATGCACTGAGGCATCGGCATCATGGACCGGAACACCGAGGCGTCTAAACATTTTCGCCGTTTCGCTTTTGCCCATGCCGATTGACCCGGTTAGGCCGATGATGGTGAAGGGGTATTTCACAACTGATCCTTCAGCATAAGGGCCCTCAAGGTCTGATCTACTTCCGGCTTTTGACCAAACCAGGCTTCAAACCCAGGTCGCGCCTGATGGAGTAACATGCCAATGCCGTCAACAGCTACATTGCCTTGGTTTTTAGCGGTCTTGAGGAGGTCGGTCACCAAGGGACTATAGACAATATCGTTGACCACAGCGGTTTTTGGCAGAGAGGATAGATCAATTTCTAAAGGGGGCTGGCCTGTCATGCCCAAGGTCGAGGCATTAACCACAAGAGCCGCCCCATCAAGGGCTTGGGACCGTTCTTCCCACTCAACCACACGAGCCGTCCCGAACTCTTCTGCCAAACTCTCGGCCCGTGAGCGGGTGCGATTAGTCAGGCGAATGTCGCTCACCCCATCATCGATCAAGGCGGCTAAAACGGCCCGAGCCGCACCCCCGGCCCCAATAACCACGGCGGGGCCATTGCTGGCTTTATAGGCAGGGGCACCGGATTTAAGATTTTCAAGGAAGCCATAACCGTCCGTATTATCGCCGAAAAGCGAGCCGTCATCCTGGACAACCACTGTATTAACCGCCCCGACCCTTTTTGCTCGTTGGCTTAAGCTATCAACAATTTTCATTGCCAGTTCTTTGTGGGGAACTGTGAGGTTACACCCCCTGAAACCTAACATTGGTAAGGCCCGCAACGCGGGTTCGATATTTCTTGGGTCCACGGCCAAGGGAAGGTAAGCCCCATCAATGGCGTATTTATGGAGCCAATATCCATGCAATTGGGGAGAGCGAGAATGGGCGACGGGCCAGCCCATCACCCCTGCTAATTTCGCTTTGCCGCTGATCATTGTTTTCTGGTCCCCGTTTTACCTATTTTTCCAGTATGCCCTGATCACGCAAAAAACCCAAGAGAGGGAGAAGGGGGAGGCCTAAAATGGTAAAATAATCACCATCAATTTTATCAAATAACTGAACTCCTAGACCCTCCAGGTGATAGCCGCCCACGCTGCCCTCAACCCTGTAACCCACTGAGTCTACATAATCATCTAGAAAATCATCGCTAAAATCACGCATGGTCATGTAGGTGGTATCATGGTGGGTCCAGATGATATTATTGTCATAAGCAATGGAAAGCCCACAAACCAACTGATGCTCCTTACCCCGCAAAGCCGTGAGTTGGGCACGCAAACCCTCCGGGCTACCCGGTTTATCAAACCATTGATCTTTACAAAAAAGAATTTGGTCCGCGCCGATTACAATCGCCTTGGGTTGCTTGCGTGAGACTTTCAGGGCTTTTTCTTCTGCCAGCCTTAGGGCGGCTTCACGAGCGGGCTTACCCGCCGCACGATATTCCAGCTTGACCACATCTTCGTCTATATTCGCCGGGTCAGTGGTGAAAGAGAGGCCACACCCTAAAAGCAGACGGGAGCGTGCTTTACTGGCTGATGCGAGAATAAGCCCGGCAGAATTTTGGATCACGAAGATTGTTCCTGGCGTTTGGTGTGGAGTTGGATAATAGCCGCTGCGGTTTCTTCAACAGACTTGCGGGTGACATCAATCACTGGCCAGCGATTTTTTGAATACATCCGTCGGGCCCATTTTACTTCTTCAATGACTGTTTCTAAATCCACATAATCGGTTTCTTCATGCTGGTTGAGCATGCGCAGACGATTGCGCCGGATTTGGACCAACCGCTGCGGGTCACTGGTTAAGCCGACAATCAAGGGACCCCCGCTTTTCATCAGTTCCGGCGGCAGAGGACAATCAGGGACAACGGGAATATTCGAGGTTTTATAGCCCCGGTTAGCCAGATAAACACAAACCGGGGTTTTTGAAGTCCTCGAAACACCCATCACCACGATATCGGCATCTTCAAAAGCATTCATGCACTGACCATCGTCGTGGGTCATAACAAATTGCATGGCTTCAATACGTTTGAAATACTCGTCATTCATGGCATGCTGAAGACCGGGCATGCCTTGAGCTGAGGCTTTTAAATGTCCCGCCAGCGCAGCAATCACCGGATCAAGCACCGGAATAAAGGGCAATTTTAATTTCCGGCAACCTTCTTCTAATATTTGACGTAAGTTTGAATTAACTAAAGTACAAAGGACAATACCGGGAGAAGAGGCAATAGATTCAATAACTTTATCCATTTGGGCTTCAGATCGGACCAAAGGCCAGGCATGTTCTATGAGCTGTAAATCTTCAAACTGAACCAAACAGGCTTTGGCAACGGAATTCACCGTTTCACCCGTCGCATCAGAAACCAGATGGATATGATGTTCTGTCATCTTATTTCTTTCCACATTCGCTGCCAATATTCTGTGTGTAAATTTGTCGTACCTGGGGATAAAGTCACCTTCTTAAAGAAAGTTCACTTTCCATCACCAACCTCATAAAACGACACCTTTAATCATCCTCTTGTCCATAGAGTTCTTCATAACAGGCGAATAGGGAGGAAACAAATTTTGATTAACCTACTTATCCCCTTAATTCTTCTTTTTAGAAATGGCGGTTTCCCTGCAAATTTTTTAGTTTTCCTGATTTTACTAACCGAAACCACATTTATACCTTATTGCGCAGATATAAACCTGAATAACCTGTGGAAAATTAGTAATCCCCAGCTTTCACAGCCATCTACTACAACCCCAACCTTTTTTTATAAAAAAGAGTTTAAGAAGAGGTCTGGGAATAAGGGAAAAAATCCTTTAAAACCTTGAAACGTAATCACCCACTCGGTAGGAAAAGTCGAAGCCATGAATTCTCAAGATAAACGATTCCTCAAAGCCTTTCGCCAAGTTTCAGATGATCGGCCTCCTTTCTGGCTGATGCGTCAAGCAGGACGGTACCTTCCTGAGTATCGCGAGATTCGTAAAACAGCTAAGAATTTCCTTAATTTTTGCTACACACCTGATCTGGCTGTCGAGGTTACCCTCCAGCCTTTACGGCGTTACAACTTTGATGCGGCCATTCTCTTTTGCGATATCTTGGTGATCCCTGATGCCCTGGGGCAAAAGGTCGAGTTCCGGGAAGGGGAAGGGCCTGTTTTAGAGCCTATTCGCGATATGAAAGGTTTATCAAAACTCAGCCTTGAAGGTTTGCATGATCACATGGCACCAGTTTATGAAACCATCCGTCGATTATCGAAAGAAATTCCGGAAGAAACGGCATTGATCGGTTTTGCAGGGGCTCCTTGGACTGTGGCGACCTATATGGTCGAAGGAAAAGGCGGGACAGATTATTCAAATACCAAAGAATGGGCCTACTCTCGTCCTGAAGAATTTTCACAACTGATGGATTTGCTGGTGAAAAGTACCAGTGCTTACCTTTTGGCCCAAATCCGCAATGGCGCCGAAGTTATTCAACTTTTTGATACCTGGGCTGGGGTTTTGCCAGAAAGCCAGTTTAAAAAATGGGTGATTGAGCCGACTAAAAAGATCGTTGCCAATATTAAATCTGAATTTCCAAATGTGCCTGTTATTGGATTCCCAAAAGGAGCGGGCGGACTTTATCTGGATTTTGTTAAAGAAACGGGCGTTGATGGGGTGAGTTTAGATACTTCCATGCCGCTCAAATGGGCTGCTGAGAACCTTCAGCCTCACTGTTTGGTCCAAGGAAATCTTGATAACCAGATGGTTGTAGCGGGTGGTAAGGCTATGGAAGAAGAAATTGAAAATATTTTATCAACCTTAGGTAACGGTCGGTTTATTTTTAATTTGGGACATGGCATTGTTCCTCCTACGCCCCCAGAGCATGTGGGCCGCTTGGCTGAAATCATCCATGGCTGGAAAAAATAATTTATGGGAATGGGCAAAGAGATTTATCAATTTCTTTTAATGCAAGGGGTAAACGGTTATGTCACAGCGTAAAATAGCCGTGGTTCTGTTTAATTTAGGTGGTCCTGATAACCCTAAGGCTATCCGGCCTTTCCTTTTCAATCTGTTTAATGACCCGGCAATTATCAATATTCCAGGCATATTCCGCTGGTTTATTGCTCAATATATTTCCCGTAAAAGAGCCCCGATTGCCAAAGAGATTTATGCTCATATAGGCGGTAAATCTCCTTTGTTGGAACAAACCCAGGCCCAGGCGAGTGCTCTGGAAACGGCTTTGAGTGATCAAGGCGAGGTTCGGTGTTTTATTGCCATGCGCTATTGGCATCCTTTTACCGATG
The DNA here is from genome assembly GCA_965368165.1 of uncultured Thalassospiraceae bacterium. Classification (GTDB taxonomy): domain Bacteria; phylum Pseudomonadota; class Alphaproteobacteria; order Rhodospirillales; family JAPHRK01; genus JAPHRK01. The sequence continues at coordinate 54,683 of CBDULT010000010.1, forward strand.
AAACAGCCATTGCGGTCAAAGATTTTGATCCCGATGAAATTGTCCTTTTACCGCTTTATCCGCAATATTCGGTGGCGACTACTAAATCGTCTTTTGATGAATGGAAGCGGGTTTCTTTCAATCACGCCTTGGAAAAACCAGAAAAATATTTGAATTGCTATCCAACAGAAGAGGGGTTTATTGGTGCCCTGTCTGAAAATACTAAAAAACAAATTTCTGCCGTTGAAGATAAGAATTTCCGCCTGTTATTTTCTGCCCATGGATTGCCCAAAGAGAAAATTGAGGCCGGAGATCCTTATCAATTACATGTGGAACAAACTTGTCAGGCTATCGTCGATAAACTAGCAGTTTCAGATTTAGATTTAGATTGGTCCATATGCTACCAAAGCCGAGTTGGCCCTAAAGAATGGATCGGCCCCTCTACGGATGAAGAAATTATCCGCGCCGGTAAAGATAATAAATCAATTATTTTGGTGCCAGTTGCCTTTGTCTCTGAACATTCAGAAACTTTGGTGGAATTAGATATCGAATATGCAGAGCTGGCCAAAGAAAATAAGGTAAAACAATATCTTCGGGTCGCAACGGTTGGGATTGAGAAATCCTTTATTGAGGGCTTAGCAGGCTTGGTTAAACAGTGCCTTGTTAGAGAAAGTAAAATAGGATGCCATAAAAAGGTCTGTCCTGACGATCAAAAATGCTGTCCTATTCGGAAAAGAGGACTCAGATAAATGGGGGGCGATGCTTATCTTTGGTACAAATCCCTTCACATCATCAGTATTATTGCCTGGATGGCAGGTTTGCTTTATCTGCCCCGTTTATTTGTCTATCACTGCCAGGTGAAACCCGGTTCAGAATCATCTGAGCTCTTTAAAATCATGGAACGTCGGCTTTTAAGAGCGATTATGCATCCGGCGGCAATTTCTTCGACAATTTTTGGTTTCCTCTTAGTTTATGAAATGGATGCCTGGGTGGAGGGTTGGTTACACGTTAAATTCCTGTGCTTGATCTTAATGTATTTTTTCCATTGGCAAATGATGCGCTGGCGGATGGATTTTGCTGAAGATCGAAATATCAGACCCGAAAAATTCTATCGCATTATGAACGAAGGCCCGACCCTTTTGATGATTGCGATTGTGATATTTGTGGTTGTTAAACCATTTTAATTTTTTAAAAGACTAATTTTTATTGACATAAAGCGCAGAGTCCTGCAGCTTAGGCTTAACGACCGCCTATCTATCGCGCCAATACCTGCGCAATTTCATTTGAATTTCAAAGCGCTCAAAAAGACAGATTACATTTATCTATAGCGTCAGAAAATTAAATCACCCAAATCTCATCATTTCCTCCTCATGGGAATGATTAAACATTTATCCCATTCAAACGAGCAAAGACCAAAATGAACCTCAAGGAACTCAAAGCTAAAAGCCCCCAAGGCCTTTTAGCTCTCGCTGAAGAGCTGGAAATTGAAAATGCCAGTACCCTGCGTAAACAAGATATTATGTTTGCTATCCTTAAAGCCTCGGCAGAAAATGATGTGGCTATTTTCGGAGACGGGGTTCTTGAAGTTCTCCAAGATGGCTTTGGTTTTTTGCGCTCACCAGAAGCCAACTATCTTCCCGGACCAGATGACATTTATGTCAGTCCCAGCCAAGTTCGCCGTTTTGGTCTCAGGACAGGAGATACGGTCGAAGGGCAAATTCGCTCTCCCAAAGATGGCGAACGTTATTTTGCCTTGCTCCGGGTTAATAACATTAACTTTGAAGAACCCGATGCGGTTCGCCATCGTATTAACTTTGATAACCTTACCCCTCTTTATCCAGATGATCGTCTGATCATGGAAGTAGATGATCCAACACGCGAAGACCCGACCCACCGGATTATGGATTTGGTTGCGCCTATCGGTAAAGGCCAACGGGCTTTGATCGTTGCCCCTCCAAGAACGGGTAAAACGGTGATGCTGCAAAATATCGCCCAATCAATCAGCATCAATCATCCCGATGCTTTCTTGATTGTTCTACTGATTGATGAACGCCCGGAAGAAGTAACCGACATGGATCGCTCGGTAAAAGGCGAAGTGATCAGTTCAACCTTTGATGAACCTGCAACTCGTCACGTGCAAGTTTCTGAAATGGTAATTGAACGGGCCAAACGCTTGGTCGAACATAAACGCGATGTGGTGATTTTGCTTGATTCCATCACCCGACTGGCCCGTGCCTACAATACCGTGGTTCCTTCATCCGGTAAGGTCCTCACCGGTGGTGTAGATGCCAACGCTCTGCAACGTCCCAAACGCTTCTTTGGGGCGGCGCGTAATATCGAAGAAGGGGGCAGCTTGACCATTATCGGGACCGCCCTGGTCGATACAGGCTCTCGCATGGACGAAGTTATCTTCGAAGAATTTAAAGGTACAGGTAACTCTGAAATTATCCTTGATCGTAAGCTGACCGACAAACGCTTGTTCCCAACCATCGATATTACCAAGTCTGGAACCCGGAAAGAAGAACTTCTGGTCGACAAAGGCACCCTTTCAAAAATGTGGGTCTTGCGCCGTATCCTCAATCCTATGGGGGTTGTCGATGGCATGGAATTCCTGCTCAGCAAAATGAAGGATTCCAAAAACAACGACGATTTCTTCGACGCTATGAACAGCTAACCAAACGTCGTTTGGAATATGTTTTGAAAGACCTCGCTGTTGCTAACAGCGAGGTCTTTCTGTTTAGGGAATCAATATTGTTGAGCCTGTGGTTTTGCGAGCTTCTAAATCTTTATGGGCTTGTGCGGCATCTTTAAGATCATAGCGTTGGTTGATCTCGATTTTAACTTTACCAGAACCAACCACTTGGAAAAGATCATTGGCAGATGCGACAAGATCTTCACGTTTAGCTGTATAGGTCATCAAAGTGGGGCGGGTGAGGAAGAGGGAGCCTTTTTGGGCCAGGAGTCCCAAATTAAAACTATCAACCGGACCAGTGGCATTACCATAACTGACCATAGTGCCCAGCGGCTGAAGACAATCAAGGGAGCCTTCGAAAGTATCTTTACCGATAGAATCATAAACGACGGGGACACCTTTGCCATCGGTAATCTCTTTCACCCGGTCGGTAAAGTTCTCACGGGTATAGACAATAGGATGATCGCAGCCATGGGCCTTGGCAAGTTGTGCTTTTTCATCTGTCCCCACGGTGCCGATGACTGTTGCTCCTAAAGCCTTAGCCCACTGACACGCTATGAGACCAACCCCACCCGCAGCGGCATGAAACAATATTGTATCTCCCGCTTTCACCCGAAAGGTCCGGCGCAGCAGATATTCAACGGTCATGCCTTGAAGCATCATCGCGGCCGCTTGATCATCGCTGATTCCATCAGGAATTTTGACCAGCCGATGCCAGTGGATGAGACGCTCTTGAGCATAGGCCCCTGGGGGGACGCCTGCATAAGCAACCCGGTCACCTTTAGAGAACTCTGTTACCCCCGGGCCAACCTCTTCAACCACACCAGCCCCCTCTAATCCAATCACCGCAGGAAAGCCAGCAAGGGGGTAAAGTCCGGTGCGTTGATAGACATCAATGAAGTTAAGACCGACAGCGGATTGCTTAAGTTTAACTTCTCCTTCTGCTGGATCATTGACTGTCACGGTTTCCCATTTAAGAACTTCGGGACCTCCGGTTTCGTGGATTTGAATAGCCTTGGTCATTTACAGTCTCCTAAACGGGTTAGAGAAGTTTTTTGATTTCTAAGTTTAACAAAAACTCTTTGGTAGATATTCCAGCTCCGCCAGAAAATCCGGTTAACTTACCCTTGGCACCCGTGACCCTGTGACAAGGGATAATGATAGGGATGGGGTTTCGCCCGCAAGCCCCGCCGACAGCGCGAGGGGCCGAGCCTAAAAGCTTTGAGATTTGCCCGTAGGTCATCAGTTCCCCATAGGGAATTTGAGACATCACCTCACAGACTTTTTTTTGAAAAGTCGAACCGGCAGGGCGCAGGGGTAAATCAAATTTGGTTAAGGTGCCATCGAAATAGGCATTCAACTGCCTCTTGGCTTCTTCAAGCAAGGGGGTTGGTTGCGGGGATGGCACACGCCCCCATTCGGCAACCGTGATGGCCTCATCTTCTTCAAATAAGGTGAGATCGCCCACCGGGGAATGGATAGATATATAACTCATGAAAAGATCTTACAGGGTAGAAAGGGCCTCCTTCAAGCGTTGCTTATCGTTAATTGGCAACCCACAGCTATTGCCCGGACAAATATAGGCCGTCGCTAAACCATCCATCTGGGTTTTTCCTTTGGCCGGATGTCTATCTGGTAAAGAAATATTGGGGGAGGAAAAATGGATAATTCTATTTGGGATGTCGTAATTGCTAATTTCTGATAACAGTTCCATGGAACCTTGCTCAATGGGATCACCGATAATAGCAATGTTTATCGGGTTGACTAAAATCTCAAATCCATTGACCACTGCGGCTTGGTGAATCAGATGTTCTGGACTGTCGGTGACCATTGCTTTGATAATCCCCTCCGCCTTTGACTGATAGGACGGATTACCTGTGAGATGATAGAGTTTGGCTAACACCTCCATCATCAATCCATTTCCAGAAGGTGTGGCATTATCAGCCATGGGTTTGGAACGGGCAATGAGGTCGGGGGTATCTGAGGCCGTCATAAAATAACCACCGCCTTTTTGGTCTATGTAATATTGATCAAGAACCGCCGCCCACTTCACAGTCTGGAGGAGATAATTCTCCTTTCCAGTTAGTTCAAACAATGTCAAAGCAGCTTGGCTCATGGCGGCATAATCTTCGAGCACAGCCGGGTGTTGAGCCTGACCATTACACCAACTATGAAACAAACGGTCTTCTGAGCTGGTCATATTTTCAACAATAAAATTAAAGGCTTTCTCCGCAAATATAATCCAACGATGTTGATTGAAGGTTGCTCCTGCTTCAGCCAGTGCTGAAATCATCATGCCATTCCAATCGGCAAGGACTTTATCATCCCGACCGGGGGCTATTCTTTTTTCACGAACCGCCAGTAATTTTCCCCGGGCTGTACTTAACTTTTGCTCCCAGGCTTGGTTTCCGAGTTCAGAAGTTAGAGAACGGTGGAGAATATTTTTGCCCTGCCAATTTCCATGAACCCGGACATTATAAGCTCGCTTGAAATCAGAAGTTTCATGACCAAGAATTTGATCAATTTCACTTTCATCCCAGAGATAAAACAAACCCTCTTCACCCTCGCTATCGGCATCAAAAGAACTGTAAAAAGCCCCGGACTTATCATCTCCTTTATGCCAAAGATCACGTAAAACCCATTCAATGGTTTCGCTAATACGCTCGGCAAAAAGTGGGTTTTGCTCATGGCGCCAAACTTTGGTAAGCAATCCAAGCAGCAAGGCGTTGTCATAAAGCATCTTCTCAAAGTGTGGCGCGAGCCATTCATGGTCGGTGCTGTAACGGGCAAACCCACCTGCCAGATGATCATAAATTCCCCCTTGGCAAATGCGGGTTAAGGTATGCACCACTGCCCTTTTATAGCCGACGGTGCCGGACCTTTTATAGGCGCGCCAGAGCAATTCAAAGAAGGTCGGCTGTGGAAATTTTGGCGATCCTTGGGTGCCGCCGTTAACCGTATCAACTAATTTCAGTGCCCGTTCAGCCGCTTGATCGAGAGAGGAAATGGATAAGGGATTGTCTGCCTTGCCTTGAGGGGCGACCAAATTTTGTAAGATGTCACCCAGGGCATCGACATTGGCAACAATTTTCTCTCTGTCATTGTGATAACTATGGGCCACACCGACAACGATTTCAGGAAAAGCGGCGCGTCCTAAACCGGCCTCAGCCGGAAAATATGTTCCGCCCCAAAAGGGTTTTCCGTCCGGGGTTAAAAACATGGTGAGGGGCCAGCCACCTGGTTGTCCTGTTGCCGCCAGAGCAGCTTGATAAATGGTATCAATATCGGGGCGTTCTTCACGATCTACTTTAATATTGATAAACCGTTCATTCATCAAATCGGCAATATCTTGGTTCTCAAAAGACTCATGGGCCATCACATGACACCAATGACACGCGGCATATCCGATGGAAAGAAGTATAGGCTTATCTAACTTTCTGGCCTGCTCAAGAACCTCAGAATTCCACGGTTGCCAGTGGACAGGATTGTCTTTGTGTTGGAGCAGATAGGGGCTGGTTTCCAGCGACAATAGATTTTCAGATACCATATTCTTTTTAACCCCTAAAATTATCCCTGTTGCCACACAGGCCATACCTCCTTAATTTGGAACAGATGGTCAGAACTACAAGCAACAATTTAGGACTTCTTAAATTCAAGGAGACAGGGAAATTATGAAATTTACAGTGGACGTAGACTGCACCCCAGAAGAAGCCCGGACATTTCTCGGCTTACCCGATGTGAAAACCATACAAGATAAAATGATGAAAGAAATGGAAGACAAGCTAAGGTCTAACTTAACATCAATGGACCCAGAATCCTTGATGAAGATGTGGATGCCTATGGGCGTCGATAACCTCGAGCAAGTCCAAAAATTCTTTATGAACCAATTCAAAATGGGCGGCAAATAAAGCCCCTAAGGGTAAGGAATTTAGCGTGAGTTTTAGCGATACAATATTTGCCCTCGCCAGTGGTCATGGCAAAGCGGGGGTCGCCGTGATCAGGCTTTCAGGACCCGCTGCTCGACAAACTTTATGCAACTTGACGGGCATACAGGACCCTGTTGCACGACAAGCTTTATATGGCAGTATTGTTGACCCAAAAACTCAAGAGTCCATTGACCAAGGCCTCTTCCTTTTTTTTAAATCACCCGCCAGTTTTACTGGGGAAGATGTGGTTGAATTTCAAATTCATGGCGGGCCTTCGGTTATTAGTAAACTCCTATCATGCTTAGGCCACCAAGAGGGTTTGCGTTTTGCAGAACCAGGCGAATTCACCCGTCGTGGTTTTGAAAATGGCAAGATGGACTTGACCGAAGCCGAAGGCCTGGCTGACCTCATTAATGCGGAAACAGAAGCCCAACGCAAACAAGCCCAACGTCAAATGTCTGGGGAGTTAGGTGAAATCTATAATTCCTGGCGTGAAAAACTCCTGCGGATTCTTGCCCATAAAGAAGCGGATATCGATTTTCCAGAAGAAGAATTGCCAGAGGAAATAGAGGCTGAACTTTATCAAAAAGTAGCAGGGTTATGTGCTGAAATAGAGCATCATTTATCCGATAATCGCAAAGGTGAACGGCTTAGAGATGGTATTCGTTTAGCCATCCTTGGCGCACCCAATGTTGGTAAGTCGAGCTTGCTCAATAAGCTGGCACAACGTGAAGCGGCTATTGTTTCTGATATAGCGGGAACCACACGGGACGTCATCGAGGTCCATTTGGATTTAGCAGGATATCCCATCATCATTTCGGATACCGCAGGACTTAGAGAAGGTGCAGGGGTGATTGAGCAAGAGGGGATAAAACGAGCTGTGCATGCCGCTGATGAAGCTGACCTCAAGTTGGTTGTTTTTGATGGATCGATTTGGCCCCAGGGGTGTGATGAAGGACTTAAGCTCGTCGATAAAGACACCTTGGTGTTGATCAACAAATGTGATCTTTCGGAACCTATTGTTGATGATATCAAAGGACAAAAACCGATCTTTATCTCAGCTAAAACGGATACGGGTCTTGATATGCTTTTACAGAGACTTAGCCGTGAGGTAATCGACCGATGGCGCATACAAGAAACCCCTTGGATCACCAGAGAGCGACACCGTGAAGCCTTGGTCGAATGTGTGTCACATCTCCAAAATTTTGCCCAACCAAAAGAGCTGGAATTGGGTGCAGAAGATCTTAGACTTGCGACAAGATGTCTTGGGAAAATTACAGGTATTGTGGATGTGGAAGAACTTCTCGATGTGATCTTTAAAGACTTCTGCATTGGTAAATAACTTGAGAGCGACGAAGTCAGTGTTTCACGTGAAACATTTTTATCAAAATTCCAACAAATATTAAAAAAGCAACTCTCGTGATTTGACAGTGAGCGCTCCACTGCCTACATTCCGCGCCATGAAAAACTATGATGTTATTGTTGTCGGGGGAGGGCATGCTGGCTGTGAAGCGGCTGCAGCTTCAGCACGCCTGGGAGCCTCCACACTGCTAATTACACAAAAGCCAGAAACCATCGGAGAGATGTCCTGCAACCCGGCTATTGGCGGGTTGGCAAAAGGCCATTTGGTTCGTGAAGTTGATGCCCTAGATGGCCTTATGGGGAAAGCCATTGACCAAGGCGGCATTCAATTTCGGCTCCTAAATCGCAGCAAAGGGCCGGCTGTACGCGGCCCAAGAGCTCAAGCAGACCGAAAACTTTATCGTCAAGCAATCCAATCGCTTTTGGCAGAACAGGCCAATCTTGATATTATGGCGGCCTCGGTTGAGGATATTAAGTTAGATCCATCTGGTCGGGTTTGTGGCGTCGTTAATGGGGATGGTCAGGAAATCGGTGCAGGGTCGGTCATTCTGACCACGGGAACTTTTTTGCGTGGCCTCATTCATGTTGGCCCTAAACAACATCCAGCCGGAAGAGTAGGGGACAAGCCTTCGGTGGGTTTGTCATTTACTCTCAAACGGTTTGGTTTCCGAATGGGTCGTTTAAAAACCGGGACACCACCGAGGTTAGATGGACGCACAATTAATTGGGATGTGCTTGAATCTCAAGATGCTGATGAGCTTCCGGTGCCATTTTCTTTTTTAACCAAAGAAATAACCACGCCACAAATACAATGCCATATTACCAGCACAACCGAAGAAACCCATGAAATCATCCGAGCAAATCTTCATCGTGCCCCGATGTATTCAGGCCAAATTGATTCAGTCGGGCCACGCTATTGTCCGTCTATTGAAGATAAAGTCGTGCGCTTTGCACAAAAAACATCCCATCAGATATTTTTAGAACCTGAAGGACTCGATGATCCGACTGTTTATCCCAATGGCATATCCACTTCATTGCCCTTAGATGTTCAACTGGCTTTAATCAAAACCATGCCTGGCTTGGAAGAAACTAAAATATTCCGGCCTGGGTATGCCATTGAGTATGATTATGTTGATCCTCGCGAACTCGGTCCGAGCCTCGAAACCCGGAAAATTCCCGGTCTTTTCTTTGCGGGTCAAATCAATGGAACGACGGGATATGAAGAGGCCGCGGCTCAAGGGTTGATGGCTGGGTTAAATGCAGCCTTAAAATCCGGGGATAAAGATAGTTTTGTTCTCGATCGGGCTGACGCCTATATCGGTGTGATGATTGATGATCTTATCACAAAGGGAACACGCGAACCCTATCGTATGTTTACGTCACGAGCCGAATACCGTTTAATTCTCCGCGCGGATAATGCGGATCAACGCCTGACCCCTAAAGGCGTAGGTATTGGATGTGTGGAAAGTTCTCGTAAAGCTGTCTTTGATGCTAAAATCGATCTGCTAAATCAAGGACGGGCTTTGGCCGGGTCATTAAAGGCAACACCGAACGACCTAAATAAAAGAGGCATAAAGGTTAACCAAGACGGTGTTCGCCGTTCAGTTTTCCAATTGCTTGCCTATCCAAACGTAGACTTTGCCAAAGTAACAGAAATATGGCCTGAACTTAACCAAATATCCCAACCCATTGCGGAGCAACTTGAGATTGAAGGGAGCTATTCCGGATATCTGGATCGGCAGGAGGCAGACATTCAAGCTTTTAGGAGAGATGAATCTCTCAAGATACCCAACGATGTGGATTTCAATTTGATAGATAGTCTTTCCAACGAAATTAAAGTCAAATTGACAGAAACCCGTCCAGATACTTTGGGCGCAGCGGCAAGAATTTCAGGTGTTACTCCAGCCGCCCTGACAGCTCTGTTGGGCTATGTCCGCCGTCACCGTCGCAATAGCAGTGTCCTGTGAGGAATTGTTTCACGTGAAACATCCGATGACCCCCCTTGAATTTCAAGAGAAAACGGGAGTTGATGACCAAACTCTCAAGCGCCTTTCTGTTTATGGGGATAAGCTTTGCAAGTGGCAAAAGCGAATCAACCTGGTTGGTAATTCGACAATCGCAGATTTGTGGCGCCGACATATGCTCGATTCGGCACAGCTTTTTCCATATTTATCTGAAATTAACGGAAATATTATAGATTTAGGGTCAGGCGCAGGATTTCCTGGTTTGGTCCTTTCAATAATGGGGATTAAAAATATCCATCTTGTGGATAGCGATAGTCGGAAGGCAACATTTATGCGGGAAGTAATCCGGGAAACCGGGTCTACAGCTAAGGTTTTCAATGGCCGTATTGAAGAAATGGAGGTAAAGGGAGCCGTTTCTGCGATCACTTCTCGGGCCTGTGCCTCTGTGGATAAGCTGTTGATACTCTCGGATAATTTACGTTCCAAAGAGACAATTTGCCTGTTTTTAAAAGGTCGTAAGGTAGAAGAAGAATTGACGGAATCCTTTAAAAACTGGAAGATGCAACATGTTATGGGGCCAAGTCACTCCGATCCGGAGGGTGTCGTGTTAAAATTGAGTCAAATTCAGACGCTTTGATAACCGATAAATGAGTATTTTAAGGGGCTAGGTAAGCGGATTATGTCAAAATCACCGCGCATTATCTCAATTGCGAACCAAAAAGGCGGCGTTGGTAAAACCACGACGGCAATTAATTTAGCGACAGCCTTGGCTGCCGTTGATCAGAAAATTCTGATTATTGATCTCGATCCTCAAGGGAATGCCAGTACGGGTGTGGGGATCGAACGGGGTGAAAGAGCCATTAACTCTTATCATGTCCTGATTGGCGAGGCGTCTCCTGAGCAAGCTATGCTAGATACAGCCGTTCCTGGACTTAAAATTATTCCATCGGGGATAGACCTTTCGGGTGCAGAAATAGAGCTTGTCGATGTAGAAGGGCGTGAATTTTGCCTCAAAAAGACCCTAACCTCCGGAGCTTTAGATGAATTCGATTATATTCTGATCGATTGTCCCCCAGCTTTGGGTCTTCTGACGGTGAATTCATTTGTGGCTTCCAATGCGATCTTGGTTCCCTTGCAGTGTGAATTTTTTGCCCTTGAGGGTATCAGTCATCTGATTAAAACAATTGATCAAGTGCGTAATGTCTTTAATCCAGACCTAGAAATCCAAGGTATTGTCCTCACCATGTTTGATAAACGCAATAATCTATCTGATATGGTTGCCAATGATGTACGTGAGTATTTTGGCGAAAAAGTTTATCAAACGGTTATTCCCCGGAATGTGCGGGTATCAGAGGCACCTTCCCATGGGAAACCTGTTTTGCTTTATGATCTGCAATGCGCTGGATCTAAAGCCTATCTCCATCTTGCCAGCGAAGTGCTGCGCCGTGAAAGGATTGCAGCCTAATGGTTGAAGCAACGAAACGTAAAAAAGGTTTAGGCCGAGGCCTTTCTTCCTTGTTAGGCGAGGATACCACCGCGACAGCTCCGGCAAGTGCCAATGAAAATGGAGCCGCAGAAGGGAAGGGCAACCTCAAACATCTCCCCATTGAGTTTCTTAAGCCAGGAATGTATCAGCCACGCCATGTGATTGAAGAGGAGCCCATCGAGGAACTGGCTGATTCCATCAGAGATAAAGGTATTTTGCAGCCTATCTTGGTGCGTAAACTCCCTGAGGGGATAGATAAATACGAAATTATTGCCGGGGAACGTCGCTGGCGAGCCGCTCAACTTGCCCAACTTCATGAAGTGCCTGTAATCATTAGAGAATTAGATGATCAGACAACTCTTGAAATAGCCTTAATTGAAAACCTTCAGCGGGAAGATCTGTCGCCTTTGGAAGAGGCTGATGCTTACAGCCGTTTGATGGACGAGTTTAGCCATACCCAAGAGGCCCTGGCAAAGTCTGTTGGCAAAAGCCGGAGCCATGTAGCCAATATGATGCGGTTGTTGGGATTGCCCGATACGGTCAAACTCATGATGGATACAGGGGAGCTCAGCGCAGGGCATGCGCGGGCCTTACTCAAATCCGACGATCCGATCGCTATGGCGCGTCAGGTTTCCGACAAAGGATTAAATGTCCGGCAGACTGAAAAACTAGTTCAACAAGGCTCAAAAAATGTAGGCGCAAAGCCAAGTAAACCTAAAACACTTGAGAAAGATACGGATACCCTGGCTCTTGAACGGGATTTGACCAGCAGTTTGGGTTTAAAAGTAGAAGTTAATTATCAAGGATCAGGGGGGTCACTGGTATTGCACTATGGCTCTCTAGAACAACTGGATGATTTGCTCCATCGTTTATCCCATGGTTCACTAACTGACTAAATTAATCCTTTAGTTTAAATTACCCTGGTAAGATATTCTAACGTCGCTGTTTTCCAGCTTGTGTAATGCGCATTAAAGCGCGATTACAAACGGTGACGGCTGGGTATTGGGTGATCTTGCAATCTAGCTCAGCCTCTGTAAGGATTTCTAAAGCTTGAGCGAGGCGAGGGGCCGGCCAACGTCTTACTTGAGCTTTAAATCGATCGGCTACTTTGAAAAAAACGGGTGGTCTCAATTGTTTAACCGCCTGATCAACAGATTGTCCTTCACGAACAAGCCCTGAAGCCAAATGAAGTCTTTGAAAATATCTGGCGACAGAACGCAGGATGACAATCGGCTGTATGGTTTCTTCCATGGCCTTTTCTAAGGCTTCTTCTAGTTTATCTTGATTACCATCTGCTGCGGATAAGGCAATGGAATCTAAAGAAAAAGTTGAGCTATCACCTGTACAGGCAATAACGTCATCCAAGGTTACAGGCGAGTCTCCTCCTTTATAGAGCACAATTTTATCCAGTTCGGAGCGCGTCATTAGTCGGTCGCCGCCCAAATGCTGATTGAGAAAGCCCATCGCATCTTGGGTTATCTCTAGTTTGGCGTCAGAAAAGGTTTGGCGTATGATTTGAACCAGGGAATGTCCTTCATCACCATAACAGGCAATGGCCCCGCATGATTTTTCACTTTCACAAAATTTACGAAGGGAAGAACGGGGAGAGAGTTCACCCGCTTCGATGATGATAAATCCATCCCCTATAGGGTTTTTGAAGAAATCCTTTAATAGAGTTGTCAAACTATCAGCACCATCTGGTATGCGGATTGCCCTTTTGCCACCCGTAAATGATAGAGCCGAAACTTCGTCTGACAGCCTGGCTGGGTCTTGTTTAAAAGTGGATGCGCTTAGTTCCGCAACGCGGAAGGGGTCTTTATCATCTTCGGCGATAGAAAAAGTAATCTTTTTTCCACGCTCTCTGACCAGCCCTGTATCTGGACCATAGAGGAGAACGGCCCTGTAATTGGCACCAGGAGCAGATAGAAAGTTTTCGACCTGTCCAGCGGGTATTTTCATTTCTATTCCGAGGTGTTTTTGGGCGGGTTTAAAAAATAGGTGGAAAGCCTTGATTTAATGTCTTGAGCCAGATTAATAGCAGCACGTTTTAAAGCACTTTTTGCTGTGGCAACCTGGCTATATTCCGCATCAGCTAAGTCATAGCTGGAAATTGCCATACTATTGCCTGAGAAGATTATTTTATTTTCTAAATGACTTTTTAGGCTAAAACGAGCTCTAAGATATAAATCAGCTCGGGTGGCTGATTCGTCTGTTCTTTGTAATTGTTGACTTTTATTTTCAACCAGCTTGATGGTAAGGGTGTAATCTCTTGTTGCTCTTTGGCCTTTCGGATTTATAAGGGTTTGTAATTCATTTCGGACAAGTTGCCCGCGACGATCACTAATTGTCGCTACGTATACGTTCTCAAGTTTTGCGCCCGCTTGGGGTTTTGAGCTGTATTTGCCATAAAGAGGCCTGTAGCCGCATGAAGCAACCAAGCCTAAGGCTATAATGATTATGCTTGTTCTAAATAACGACATTTACGATCCGGTTTGGTACGACAATAACTTTGCGAATGGTTTCACCCTCTAAGGCGGCAGCAACTTTGGGCAGAGCTAAAGCTGCGGCTTCCACATCATCCTTGGCGGCATCCGTTGGCATTTCAATGGTGCCACGTAGTTTACCTTTAATTTGTACCGCAATCGTGACCTTATCGTCTACAAGTTCAGCTTCATCAACAGTTGGCCAAGGTGTTGCCATCAAAGTCGTCTCATGGCCAAGTTGCCGCCAAAGTTCCTCGGCAATATGAGGCATCATAGGTTCAATAATTCTTATTGCTGCCTCATAGCCATGCCTCAGGACCCAGCCTGCCCCCTGCTCTTCAGCAGGTAAGTTTGCAAGATTGTTTGTCAATTCGCGGATACGGGCAACAGCTTTATTGAAGTGGAATTTATCCAAGTCACCGCTTACGGCTTCCACTGTTTGATGTATTTGGCGATAGATGTTTGCGGAACTATCGGAGATTTGTGATGGTTTTTCTTCACCAATTTGAGCAAAGGGGGTTTGGGGCTCTGTCACCAACCGCCATAAACGATTTAAATAACGCCAGGCTCCTTCGACGCCTGAATCCGTCCAATCTAAATCTCGCTCAGGTGGGCTGTCTGAAAGCATGAATAATCGGGCCGTATCAGCTCCATAAGACCCAATAATGAGTTCTGGGTCGACAACATTTCTTTTGGACTTGCTCATCTTTTCTGAGCGGCCCTTTACAACAGGTTTCCCATCAGATGTTTTTAAACTGCCATCTTCATTCTCTGCAATTTGATCAGGGAAAAGCCAGTCACCCTGGTCGCTCTGATAAGTTTCGTGACAAATCATCCCTTGGGTTAAGAGTCCGGCAAAAGGTTCTTTAACGGAGATTTTTCCACATTTATGGAGAGCGCGCATAAAAAAGCGTGAGTAAAGAAGGTGTAAAACGGCATGTTCGATACCACCGATATATTGATCAACCGGCAACCAGTAATCCGCAGCTTTTTTGTCAAAGGCTGTATCTGCTTGTGGTGAGCTGAAACGGGCGAAGTACCAAGATGATTCCATAAAGGTATCAAAGGTATCTGTTTCCCGTTTGGCGGCTTTACCACATTTTGGGCAGGTCGTTTCTTTCCAGGTGGGGTGATGATCTAGCGGATTGCCTGAATGATCAAAGCTAACATCTTCGGGCAAAGTTACAGGTAGCTGATCGTCAGGTACGGGGACAACACCGCAATCTTCACAATGCACAATAGGGATGGGGGCACCCCAGTAACGTTGCCGGGAAACACCCCAGTCTCTCAACCGATAATTAACGGTGCCTTCCCCAGCCTCAGCGTCTTTAAGACGTTTAATGACCTCAGCCTTAGCCTCTTCAACTGTTTTACCTGTTAGGTAATCAGAATTAATCAGGGTGCCTGGGCCCGTATAAGCTTCATTACCAACCTCAAAAGTATCGGGGTTTTGATCTTTTGGACCAACCACGGGGGTAACGTTAAGGTTATACTTTCTGGCAAAGTCTAAATCCCGTTGATCGTGGGCGGGGCAACCAAAAATGGCCCCCGTGCCATAATCCATCAGGACAAAATTTGCCACATATACGGGGAGTTCACGACCATCCAGGACGGGAAGTGTGACGCGTAATCCTGTGTCGAAGCCTAATTTTTCTGCTCGTTCGATATCTGCTTCGCTGGTCCCCATGCTGTTGCATTGGGCAATGAACTGAGCAAGTTCTGGATTATCGGTGGACAATTCAAGGGCTAAAGGATGATTAGCCGCAATGGCGCAGAAGGAGGCCCCAAAAATCGTATCCTGCCTGGTGGTAAAGACTTCTAAGCGATCTTGACGTCCTTTAATATCAAATAACATCCGAGCACCCTCAGAGCGACCGATCCAGTTCTCTTGCATGATGCGAACTTTTTCAGGCCATCGCTCGAGTTCTTCGATGCCTTCTAAGAGATCATCAGCAAATTCTGTTATCTTAAAGAACCATTGAGCTAATTTACGTTTTTCGACCGGAGCGCCGGAGCGCCAGCCTTTGCCATCAACGACTTGTTCATTGGCTAAAACTGTCTGTTCAACCGGATCCCAGTTAACCCAGGACTCTTTACGATAGACCAGATCATTTTCCAGTAAATCGAGAAACATTTTTTGTTCATGTTTATAGTAATCAATGTCGCAAGTCGCAAATTCCCGAGACCAATCGTAAGAAAGACCCATTGATTTAAGTTGGTCGCGCATGGCGTCAATGTTGCTGTAAGTCCATTTACCAGGATGGGTATTGTTTTGGATCGCGGCGTTTTCTGCAGGCAAACCAAAAGCATCCCAGCCCATGGGATGTAGGACATTAAACCCTCTGGCTCTTTTGTAGCGAGCAACAACATCCCCTAAGGTATAATTTCTGACGTGTCCCATATGAATACGCCCGGAGGGATAGGGAAACATTTCGAGGACATAATATTTAGGTTTGCTGGGATCCTCAGTAACCTCAAAGGATTGGTTCTCCGTCCAGAATTTTTGCCATTTCTGTTCGGTTTCCTTAAAATTGTAACGCGCCATTTGTTTTATACTATACTTTCAAGAGGGTATTTGAGAGGCCATTTTAAGGCTCACTGATCTGCAGCCGTGGCATTGCGTAACTGTCTCGCCCGGGTAAGAATGGCATTTTCAATGTCTGTGGCGACATTTTTACCAAGCCCCAGAGAAGTCCACTCACCTCTTTGGTCGCGGGCCTGCTTAAACACACTTACCTTAACACCATCAGCACGCAGAGCTCTTCCTAGGATATATATATTGAGCTTAAAGCGTTCACCGGGAGTTTCGGTAGGGCTGTACCAATCTGTTAGGATGACACCGCCGAAGGCATCCGCACTGGTGATCGGCAGGAAGGATATGGTATCCAAAGTGGCGCGCCAAAGGAAGGAGTTGACCCCGATCCCGCCGCTGGAATCATTTTTGTTGCCTCTGACAGAGCCTAATATCCCATCATCGCCAAAAATTGTTTCGCTTTTGGCATCACCTTTATGGACAATTTTCTTTTGGTTTGCGCTTTCCAGGACATCTATTTCTCTGCCCTCCAATCCTTCGCAGCCAAGCAAAGGAAGAACAGTCATCATCACGGCCAAAAGGCCCCATTTGTTTGTTTTGGTCATTTCACAAAATCTTCTTTTCAATGAATTCCGCTTCTTTATAGCTGGCTAGAGGGAATTCGTCTATTACCGATAAAAGAAATTTACACGTGCCTGTGAGGTTACATATTATAAAAGCCCAACATTCGGAATGTGATAAAATTATCACTGTTTAAAACATTAAATCTTGTAGGTTTCGCTGGTTCTTGATTTTTATCGGTTGGTCTATACAAATAGCTCATCGAATTGGTTTGAATTCTATCGACTATTTTTTGTTGGCTCTTTGTATAGAGTGTTACGGGAGATAGACTTCAAGTTTCGATAGTTTAAACCGTTTTTTGTATTTTAATCGTTTTTTCAGAGGGGAATAACATGAAAAAACTTCTTATCGCTTCAACCGCTTTGGTTGCTGCTGGCATTATTGCCGCTCCTGCTATGGCTGCTGACCCAATCAAATTGGGCCTCGGTGGTAAAATGACCCAATGGGCTGGTTATACAACTTCAGACCTTGGTGGAAATGCTAACTTTGACACCAAACATGATTCAGAAGTATACTTCTCTGGTTCAACCAAATTAGACAACGGCTTGACCGTTGCTCTTAAAATGGAACTTGAAGCTGATCGTCATAACAATGCGGCTTCTATTGACCACAGCTACATGACCATCAGCTCAGCTACCATGGGTACTGTCATGATGGGTTCAGGTTTCATGAACTTCAATTACTATGCTCCTGATAATTCATATGGCGCAACCTACGCTGATTTCGTAGATTGGACCGGAACTGCAACAGGTATCGTCCTTTCTGGTCAAGGTACCAACTCTGCATCTCTGATGATTCCAGGCGGTGCTGAAGATTCTTCAGGCATTAGCTATACCACTCCTTCTTTCGGTGGTTTCACTGTTCGTGGTGTTTACCGTCCAGAAACGGCTGATTCCAATACTACTCCACTAGAAACAGCTTCTAATACAGCTCTTGCTAGCGTTCGTTATTCTGGCAAAATGGGCGGCACCGATATTGGTGTTTATACCGCTTACTCCAAAAGCAACAACAACGGCACAGCAAACGACAGCAAAGAAATCGTTTTCGGTGCTAAAGTTTCTGCTGCTGGCTTCACCGTTGGTGGTGATTACGTAAAGCAATCAGCTGAAACCAAAGCTTCTAACGACGGTCGTGCATACACCGTTGGTGTTGGTTATGCCACTGGTCCATACAACATTGCTTTGACACGTTACAATCTTAAAACAGAAGGTACCGTTGCAACAGCAGGTGACGACCAAATCACCAACCACGTTTTGTCTCTCGCATACAACATGGGTGGCGGCATTTCTGCTAAAGTATTCGGCATGTCATATGACTTTGACGACGAAACAACCACAGTTGCAAACAACAACTCCGGTACCGTTTTCGGTGTAGGTATTTCTGCAGCATTCTAATCTAACTTTTTAAAGTTTGATTTGAGACGGAAAAGGGAGCCTTTAGGCTCCCTTTTTTATTGCCAACTTCTGTTGGTTTAAGTTTATGTGTTACCTTATAAAACCGCTGATTCCGGCAATTCCGGCACAGTTTGTTTGGCGTAATTTCCGTCCTGAGAGTTGGCTAATACCGCCAAGCGCATAGATGGGACGCTTAACAGCCTCACATTCAATTGCAAATCTGGTTAAGCCAAGGGATTTCGCCCCTTCATGACTTTTGGTGGGGAAGACCGGGGAAAGTAAAATCGCATCAACATTGATTTTTACCGCTTGTGCTAAGGCTCGTTTGTTATGGGCTGCGGTTGTGATCATGAATTTTTTATAAGGGCGAATAATTTCCCCCGGTAACTTTTTAGCCATCCCTTCAGGGAAGTGAACCCCATCAGCAAACCGCTGTGCCAGTTTTAAGTCACCAGCAATCAAAAATATCAAGCCTTTGCGGCGACATTCTTGACGTAATATATGAAGAAGCTTTAGGTGGTTAGGGTCCTCATAATGCCTAAAAATAACTCCCGCCCCTCTTGGAAGATTTTGTATAACGGATAAAGGGTCAGGTACCCGAAAGGTGTCGGTCATAAAAATAAGGGTGGGTAAAGACCTGGAATAACCTCTTGATTTATTTCGCAGGCAATAGCTGGAATTGAGCTTTTGGGAAAGATTTGCTAAGTTCATAGCCCCTACAATCTCCGAAGTAACTCTTTACTGTCAAGCCTGGACCTTTAGATGACCGATCAGCAAAATATTAGTCAAAATCTTAAAGATGTTAGACAAGCTATTGATAATACAGCAGTTCAGTCAGGTCGAAAACCTGCTGAGATAAATCTGGTTGCGGTCAGTAAAATTAAACCTGCTGAGGTGATAACCAAGGCCCTAGAGGCCGGACATCGGGTATTTGGGGAAAACCGGATTCAAGAAGCTTGTGATAAGTGGCCCGCTCTTAAGCAGGCTTTTCCGGGAGTAGAGCTTCATCTCATTGGCCCCTTACAAACCAATAAAGTTAAAGATGTGCTTCCGCTTTTTGATGTTATTGAAACGGTTGATCGGCCTAAACTCGCCCGTTTTTTAGCCCGCGAAATGGAAAGTACTGGCCTAAGACCAGATTGCCTTATCCAGGTAAATACCGGAGAAGAACCGCAAAAAGCCGGGGTTCTTCCCGATGATGTGGATGATTTTGTTAAATCCTGCCTGGAAGAATACCAGCTGCCCATCAAAGGCCTGATGTGTATCCCTCCCGTCGGGGAAGAACCTGCTTTGCATTTTGCTCTATTAAGAGAAATGGCCCGGCGTAATGGCTTGAAAATACTCAGCATGGGTATGAGTGGAGATTATGAAACGGCTATTGAACTAGGGGCGACCCATGTACGAGTCGGCACCGCAATATTTGGTGACCGCCCCCCTTTTAAACCGACCTAACGATGGTTAAAACCGTGGTGGTGCTACATTCCTTCAATATAGATTGAAGGTCTTCAATGGCAAAAGCAATACAGCCTTCTGTAGGCAGAAAACCAGGCTTTGCCACATGAAGAAAAATAGCACTGCCTTTGCCAGGAATAATAGGGTCATCGTTATAACCAACGACAACAATAAGGTCATAGAGAGGGTCTTCGCGCCATAATTGTTCATGGCTCAGGTCATTTGGTAGATTAATTTTCTTATTATAATCAAAAGAGTGGGGATCATCGCACCAGCCATCATTGTGTTTAAGGGCTTGGCTTGGAAGTTTAGTATCCGGTTTGGCTATGCGATCTGCGCGGTAAAAAACTTCACGCAAGGGGTAGCGACCAACAGGTGTAAGGCCATCCCCTTCTTTATGTTTTTCGCCAATTCCTTCTCGCCCTAATGCACAGGAGAATTGTTGACCTCCAAAAGTAACGTGACCAGACGGAAAGACTTTAATTTCCTGATAGTTATCCGTAATTGCCAAGAAATTACCTTAAAGTTTTGAGTTGTTTTCAATGGCTGGCGTTTTGAGCTGCCCGGCTGCAGTATACTTTTCCAATCCGTCTTTCATCTTATGAGAAAACCATACCATACCGCCATCATTGTTTTGTGACCTGCGGGTAAAGGGTTGGGTAGAGCCATTGTCGTTGGCTTGGGTCGCTTTTGCTTGGCTGAAATTATTTTGAATGGCGCCGTAATTCGCGACCATTTGGGCCGATTTTGCTTGGCGCAGATCGGCGGAAAGAGCTTTTAAGGCGGCAAGATTAGATTGGGCGATAGTAGGGGCTGTCGCTCGCAGCGGGGGGGTGGGCAGAGGAGGCGGCGCAACAGAGGCTTGGATTGTGGCTTCAGCAACTTGCTGCGATGTCGAGGGTGAATTTGCCCAGGATGATTGTAAGTCGGGGCGGTGATCTACTCCGCCAGTCCCAGCCGTTGCGGCCCATTGGGATATATCGACTCCGGGTCCGGGAGCAAAACTTAAGGGGGAGAAAGATGACCTCTGCGAGCCAGGAGCTGGTTCCAGGCTGGCAACTTGTTCATTTTCATCGGCCTTAAACCAGGCAAAGGCATGTTCGCCCATGTCCTGTCCGGTCGTTTGCTCTACGGCAACATCCGTAAGGGAAGCAACAGCGCCAATCGGTCCGCCGAAAAGAGTCCCACCAGCAATTTTAGATCCGGGATCAATCTCGTCGCCAGTTAAAGATCGATAGGCGGTATTGAGAAGGGGAATGTGCTGAAGAGGATTGATGATGTCGAGGAAATCATAGAAGGTAAAACCATCTTTGCCAAAAGCCTCAAAACCTGTCTCTTGTTCGGCCTTTTGCGGCTGCAAAGGAGTCAGGGGTCCAGTTGTCGTAATATCCATTTTTGTATTCCTTATTTCCCGTTTGTATTGATATTGCAAAAGGGATGCCAAAAAAGGCATGAAAGGAATCAACGGGTTAGAATAAGTTCAACTTAAAAGCGGCAGAAATTACCGGGCTATTTATAGATACGAAGTATCTTTTACCTAGAACAATAAGGCCGCGACGGTGGCCCGCGCATCGTTGCGCGTGAGCCTTAGTGACGCTTGAACGTTCTTAAAATAAATGCCCACTGCGTGCCGCTTTGGTTTTTAGGTAAAGCTCGTTGTGTTGGTTGGAGGGAAAGGCATGGGTAACCCGCTCTTTAACATTAATGCCAAAACGAGAAAGGGCATTAACTTTGTCAGGGTTGTTGGTGAGAAGCCGGACCGTATTGTAATTCAGCTGTTTGAGCATCTCTGCAGCAGGTAAATAGACCCGCTCATCGGCATCAAAACCCAACTGTTCGTTGGCATCGATGGTATCGGCCCCGCGATCTTGCAATTCGTAGGCCCGAAGTTTGTTAACCAGGCCAATGCCGCGCCCTTCCTGGGCTAAATAAAGTAGAACACCGTTGCCTTGATGGGCAATTTCAGCGATGGCCCCTCGCAATTGATCGCCGCAATCACAGCGCAAAGACCCCAGGAGATCACCTGTAAAACACTCAGAATGTAAACGAACTAAAATGGGCTGGCTGGGATCAGGCTTGCCGACGATAATGGCTAAATGCTCAATACCCCCATCTCCAGGGCGGAAGGTGAGTATCTTTGTATCTTCTGCATCCAGCAAAGGCACCTTGGCTTCACTGATCAGGCTCAAGCTTTGGGCGGCGTTGAGTTCATAAGAGAAAATATGATCGGATTCGACAACAAGAAGATCGTTATTTTCTGCCCAGGCAACGGGATAAGCAGCCGCTTTTGCGTCTGCCAGATCAGCCACCACCAAAGCAGGCAGCATGCGGGCAATTTTTGCCAAACCAACGGCGGCAGCTTCGCAGCTATCATCATCAACTTCTTTGGACTCTGCATCTAAGCCAGAAAGTCGGTCAGGGTCAGAAAGAGGGTCGGCAAGATCGGAGGCGACCCAGGCTGTGAGGCCCTCTTGGGGTCGTATGGCGACAACACGGGCTTTAAAATCCGTCAAACCTAGCACTTCGGCCCGTTTCCCGGTTACCACTAGGTAGGGATTGCCGGAAGAAAGGCTTGTCAACTGATCAAGCCTTGCCGCTGTGGCACCTTCGGCAGCCAAGACAAGGCGGGTTTTGTGATCACTTCCCCGCACCACAACGATGCCGCCACGACGCAAGTCGGAAACGGCCCGGTCTACGGCAAGAAGTTCTTTTGGGTTGGGTTTTTCTTGAAACCCTGAAAGCGATGAGCGATGTGGCATAAGGCTTTTTTACCTGCTATTGCCTTGAAGTCAAAAAAAATAGTGCCGGATGGCCTCCTTTTTTAAAGATTTGGCTCCTCGATCAAGCATCGCCCTGTACCTCCTGCCTAACCACAAGGCAAAATAATCCTGGTCAAATGGTTCACAATAAAGACAAACTACCTTAAGGTATTAAAAATTCAGCAAATCAGGGTAAGTAGGGGAAAAATGTCCACGGAGAAACGAATCCTCCTCGTTGATGATGATGAAAGCCTTCGGCAAATGCTGAGTGAGCAACTCCAACTCCATGAGGAGTTCACCACCGTCACGGTCGCGACAGGGGCCGAAGGCCTTGAGCAGATCAAAAAAGACTATTTTGATATCATCCTGCTTGATGTGGGGCTGCCTGATTTGGATGGGCGGGATGTCTGTCGCCTGATGCGTCGTAACGGGGTTAAGTCACCCATTATTATGCTCACCGGAGCGACCACCGACGCCGATACCATCTTGGGATTGGATGCGGGGGCCAATGATTATGTTGCCAAACCCTTCCGTCTTGGGGTGCTGATGGCCCGCTTGCGCGCCCAAATTCGCCAACATGAACAAAGCGAAGATGCGGTGTTTGTCATTGGTCCATATACCTTCCAGCCCAGCGGCAAGATATTGGTGGATAATGAAACCAACAAAAAAGTGCGGTTGACCGATAAAGAAACCTCTATTTTAAAATACCTCTATCGCTCTGGCGATAAAGTGGTCAGTCGTGAGGTGTTGTTGGACGAGGTATGGGGCTATAATGCCGGGGTCACCACCCACACTTTGGAAACGCATGTCTATCGCTTGCGGCAAAAAATTGAAGCTAACCCCTCTGAATCACAGATTTTAGTCACCGAGTCCGGTGGGTATCGCCTGGTTCCCTAAAGCATTAGGCTAATCAGAGGCATTTTTACAAGAAGGCCTCTGATTAGCTGCTCAAAAGAGCTTTACGGGTTCAGCAAGCCAGGACTTATGCCTTAGTGTATGGTTCTTAAACTTTTAATGTCGCGATGACGGGGACATGGTCCGAGGGTCTTTCCCATCCTCTTATCTCACGAGCAATTTCAATTTTTTTAATCTGTGGGGCCAACCGTTCTGTTGCCCACATATGATCAAGTCGGCGGCCGCGATCTTTTGAAGGGTCAGGGCCGGGCCAGTTCCGATTGCGATAGCTCCACCAAGTGAAGGGTTTTTCTTCTGCTGATAGTTTTTCAGACATCAAGTCAACCCAAGGGCCGGAGGCCTGTAATTCCATCAAATGGTCTATTTCGATTTGGGTGTGGGTGATGGTGTTTTTGAGAGCTTTGTGGGACCAAACATCGCTCTCCCGTGGCGCGACATTAAAATCCCCAACGATCATTCGCTTAGCCTTAGAATCCTGATTTTGTCGCCACCAAGCGGATTGTTCGTTCATGAAATTGAGCTTATGAGCAAATTTTGGATTTGTCTTGGCGTCTGCCACGTCGCCCCCCGCGGGAATATAAATATTGTGAAGATCGATCCCGCAACTAAGTTCAACCGATTGATGCCTCCGGTCATCTTTTTCACACCAGCTATAAGTTTTTTCCTCTCTGGTGAAAGGAATTTTGGAAAGGATCGCCAGCCCGTTGTAGCTTTTCATGCCATGGACGGCGCGGTGAGTGAACCCCAAACCGGCTATTTCCAGATGAGGAAAAAGGGGGTCATCAACCTTGGTTTCCTGAAGGCAGATCACATCTGGCTGATAGTCATCAACCAACTTGGTGAGGTGCGCCAACCGCAGACGAACCGAGTTGACATTCCAAGTCGCAATTTTAATGTTCATATAAAATTATTTAATCCGTTATCTTATAAATATCCATTAACTATTTGTTTTTACGATAATTTTATTAAAATCCAAACTTTTGCAAGGTGCTGTCGACGGCGCGCAGATAGGAGCCGCCAAACAAGCGCACATGGACCAAAAGGGGGTAGAGATTATAGATTTCCAGGCGTTCTTCAAAAAAACCAGGGGCGATAGGGCGAAGTTCCTGGTAAGGGCCAAAAAAACGATCTCCAAAGGTGCCAAACAGGGTAGAAAACGCGAGTTCGATTTCTGGGTGAGCGTAGTAAATTGCTGGGTCAACAAAGCCGGATATCTTGTTGTTATTGCATAAAACATTTCCTGTCCACATATCGCCATGAATCAAGGAAGGCTGTGCAGGCTCCTCAATCCAACGGTCTAACTTGCCAAGAAAAGATTCGAGTCTGGCAAAAAGGTCGGTGGGTAATTGTTCATGGCTCACGGCCTCCCATCCCATATGGTGCAGTCGCTGGTCCCTAAAAAAATCAACCCATTTATCTGTAGGTGTGTTGGGTTGGTGAAGGCCGCCAATGAGGGTGTCTTGGGGCAGACCAAACTTATCCCAGGTACGATTATGGAGGTCGGCGACAAGCTCAGCGGCGTGGTGCTGAGCCTGTGAGTTCAGGGTACCGCTGGTTTCAAGGTGGGTCATCAGGAGCAGATGATCTTCACTATGAATGACCTCAGGCACGGGCAAATTACTGTGACCTTTAAGATAGCGAAGCATATCTCCCTCGATCTCAAGCCCGGAACCGAGATCCCCTAGCTTTGCCACCAGTTTTGTTCCGTCCTCAAAGCTCACAGCAAAAACATCCCCAATACAGCCGCCGCTTAAGGGGGAAAGTTCGGTAGGTTCTGCCAGCCCGGCAAGATCGCAAGCGGTAATGAGAACGGGAGGAATCATAGGCTATATTGTCTGCGGATATGGGCTAAAAGACCCTGGGAAGCCTCTTCGATCAAATCTAAAACCAACTCAAAACCATTTCCACCACCGTAATAGGGGTCCGGTACGTCACTGCGCCCTGCTTTCGGGGCAAAAGAAAGAAACAGGCCAGGATTATGAGTTTTTGGGTCGGGACATAGGGCTTGCAGATTTCTGAGGTTTTCATCATCCATGGCGAGAACATAGTCAAACCGTTCGAAATCAACCCGCTTGGCTTGGCGGGCCCGTTGATGGCTCATATCAATGCCCCGCCTTAGAGCCGAAGCTTGAGAGCGACGATCAGGGGGTTCGCCAACGTGATAAGCCGCTGTCCCGGCTGAATCGATGTCAATCTTGCCAGCTAACCCTTCTTGCTCAACCAAATGTCGAAAGACGCCTTCAGCCGTCGGGGAGCGACATATATTTCCTAAACAAACAAAAAGAACGCGAACAGACACTCCCACCTCTCTAAAAATTCCGTTATGGTGATTCTCAGACTCAAGACTATTCTATTCAGGGGCCTAAGCAAATGTCTTCAACAAATATTCCTCAAGACGGAACAATCGTCATCTTAACCGGGGCGGGGGTTTCAAAAGAGTCCGGGCTGGATACCTTTCGCGATGCCGACGGGCTATGGAGCAAAGTGAATATTGAAGATGTGGCAACCCCGGAAGCCTTTGCCCGCAACCCCAAGCTGGTTCAGGATTTTTACAATGAGCGACGAAAGACCATGGCCTCTGGCACGATCAAACCCAACAGTGCCCATCGCACCTTGGCTCGCCTGGAAAAAGAATGGAAGGGCAAGGTGGTGATTGTCACCCAGAATATTGATGATCTCCATGAACAAGGGGGGTCAGAGGAGGTGCTTCATATGCATGGGGAAATGCTTAAAGTGCGATGTGAGAGTTGTCACACGGTTATCCCCTGGGAAAAAGACCTCACCGTTGAGACCCCCTGCCCAAAATGCAGCACCCAAGGCACCTTGAGACCTCATGTGGTCTGGTTTGGGGAAATGCCTTTTTATATGGAAGAGATTTATCAGGCCCTTGAGAGCTGTGCTTTGTTTATTTCCATCGGTACCTCAGGAAATGTCTATCCGGCGGCGGGCTTTGTTGCTCATGTGCGGCGTTATGGTTTTGGTCAGACTGTGGAGCTTAATTTAGAACCTTCAGACGGGGCTTCGACTTTTCACGAGTCAATTTATGGCCCCGCTACTGAAATTGTCCCGGCCTATGTGGAGCAATTGCTTACCCCATGAATGATTTTGCTAAGTTAAAGGCTGAGGCCCTGGCCTGTACCCTTTGTGCTGATCACCTCCCCTTAGGACCCCGCCCTATTTTGCGGGGCACGGAAAGCTCAAAACTGCTCATTATCGGGCAAGCACCTGGAACCAAGGTTCATGAAAGCGGTATCCCTTGGGATGATCGTTCGGGGGAGCGGTTGCGCGAGTGGCTTCAATTAGATCGTGAAGTTTTTTATGATGAAAACTTACTCGCCATTGTGCCCATGGGCTTTTGTTATCCTGGGCGGGATAAAAATGGCGGCGATGCCCCGCCACGCCCGGAATGTGCGCCGACTTGGCACCGTCCTCTGTTGGCCCAACTCCCCAATGTGCGGCTGACCTTGATGGTTGGCAGTTATGCCCAAAACTACTATTTAGCAGGTCTCAAAAAACCAACCGTGACTGAAACGGTTCGAAATTGGCGGCGCTATGCCCCTGCCGTTATGCCGTTGCCCCATCCGAGTTGGCGCAATACGGGTTGGCTTAAGAAAAATCCCTGGTTTGAAAAAGACTTACTCCCCGCCCTTCGCAAGACCCTCAAAGATGTGCTAAAGGAAAGTGAAGATTAACTGATAGGGAATATCCTCAATGAAAAGCTTTGTTGCCGCTGCCCTTTTAATCCTGCTCACAACCCTTCCGGTACAGGCAGAAGATAAAGTAGAAGTACTTAATAAAGAGCAGGTTATTGCTTTACTTTCAGGTAAAACCTTAGTCGGTGAAACCCAGTTGCGCCGTTTCGCCGATCTCAAAGATAAAACATTTTACGTCTATCTTAATCAGGATGGGAGTTTGAAAATTCTCAACTTCCTGGGCAAGACCGATACCGGGAAATGGGAAGTCAGTGATGATGGCACCTATTGTAACCAGTACGACAACACCCGGGTTGGCAAAAAGGCTTGTTACCGAGTCGAAAAAGCCGGGACTGTCTATCACCTCTACGACACCCGCCGCCAATCGGTCTCAACCATTTTTAAGACCGAAGACGGAAACTTTAAGGGGCTGTAAAATCAAACAGGTCTTAGAGCCCCAGACTGCTGATAAAATATGACAGCATGACGCCAAAAGGCAGTTATTCCCGAAAAACCGAGAAGAGAGTTCTTCAAACCATTTTGAGAACGGCTTTGATGGCGTTTTCGGCTCCGTCAGCTATTTGGCCAATGTTGGCGTCGAGCATATAGCAAGGGGTGGTCACCAGCTTGTGGGCTTGGTCGATAACAATTTCCCCGTGATTTGTTGCCTTGTGGGAAGCGCCCATGGTCTCAAGGGCTGCGGCGGTATCGGCGTCTTGACCAATCGTTAGTTCTGCCCCGTCCATCACTTTCGCCATAATCGCTGGGGCAATGCAAAGCGCCCCAATGGGTTTGCTGGCGGCCAGCATGCCTTTAACGGCATTAGCGACATCTTCGTTGACCGAACAGTTGGCCCCTTCAAAGGCAAAAGAAGAGAGGTTTTTAGCCGCGCCAAAGCCGCCGGGGAAAACGATGGCATCAAAATCAGCCGCGTTAAACTCTTTAAGGTCTTTAATATCGCCACGGGCAATCCGAGAAGATTCGATCAGCACATTGCGGCTTTCGTCCATTTCGTCGCCCGTCATATGGTTGAGAACATGGTGCTGGGTCACATCTGGAGCAAAGCACTGATAGGTCGCGCCTTGTCTTTGCAATGCCAAAAGGGTTAGCACCGATTCATGAATTTCTGTTCCATCAAAAACCCCACAACCAGATAAAACAACAGCAACTTTTGCAGACATGTTCCCCTCCTATTATTCAATGATCAGTAGATTAAACGGCAAAGTGAAGGATACATGCAAGGGGTGATTTTTTGACTTTAGTCAAGATTTTTTGACAGTTTGTAAAATCTCATGAGTCTTTTTATAACTCATTGTTATTTCGCATTATTTTACATACATTAGAAGTTATTAATGTTGGTATTAGCTCATTGGGTGGCTTCTTTGTATATGAAATAATGTTGAGAAAGCTTATAAATATCTGTATTGATTGATTCTTAAGTAGTTTTATATATTTTTAGTATATTAAAGTTCCATATGTTCTTAATTAGGGAACAAACCCAAGATAGATCATTCAGGGGAATAAAATGACGACTGATTCTGCGTCCGGTGGACATGAACACCATTGGGAAACCAGTTGGGCACCTTTTGCCGTTGTTATGGGCCTTTTTTTCTTAGTGGCCTTAGCTTTTTCTGCTCACTTCGTATATGAGAATACACTCTTAACAATCGTCTATGCAGGTATCGGGACGCCCTTTCTGCTGGCGGGGATTGCGAAATGGGTTCATGAAGGGTTAACGGAAAAACCTCTCATTGCGGGTGTTGCGGGGGCGGGCCTGCCGATCTTCATTGTTTCGGAAATTTTTATATTCCTGGCTTTGTTTGTCACCTACTGGGTGATGCGTTTGACCGCCCCGGAATGGCCGCCGGAAGGAACCCCGTACATTAATAAAGTGCTGCCGATCATTATGACGGTTATCCTGGTATCTTCTTCCTGGACGGCACATGTGGCAGAAGAAAAAGCAGAAGCCAAGGACCTGGCAGGTTTCCGCACCTGGATTTGGTACACCATTATTCTTGGCGCCTTGTTCTTTGGCTGCACGGCTTATGAGTATAACCACCTATTGCATGAAGGCTTCGGCCCCAGCACCAATGCTTTTAGCACGATCTTTTATACCGTGACCGGGTTCCATGCCTCACACGTTCTTGTCGGTCTCGGTGCTTTTTTGGCTGTTCTTATCCCGGCTTACAAAGGCATGACCAATCATACCCTGACAACCTGTGTCTCGATTTATTGGCACTTTGTTGATGTGGTTTGGTTCTTCGTTGTTTCTCAGATTTACTTTTGGTAGGCCCAGCAGAAATGGGTAAAATTTTACAAGTATTTTTGACCGCTTTTATTCTCGTGGGAAGCCTCTCCACGGGGGCTTTTGCGGCTTATTTTAAGAATCCGGAAAGTGAGATTGACCCTTCGGTATTTAAGCTCGATGAGAAACATCTTCTGGGGCAAAAGCTCGATAAATCCTATCAGTTTTCTGACTTAGAAGGTAGAGAGTTCAGCCTTGGCGACCTTTATGGCAAGCCAACCATCCTGGTCCTTTCATATTATACCTGTGACGGTAGCTGCTCGGTGATCAACAATGATTTGCTGGATCTATTGGTCCTGCTAGAAGAAACCAAAAACGTAAAGATTGGCAAAGATTTTAATGTCCTGACCCTCTCTTTTGATAAAAATGATACCCTTGAGACCCTAACGGAATTTAAGAATAACCTTAAACTTCCAAAAGGCCTTAAGGATCATTGGACCTTTGCCGTTGCGCCCGATTTTACGCAAGTTGAAGCCTTAACCAAGAGCCTGGGATATAAATATTTTTGGTCCCCGCAGGATCGAACATTTTACCATCCGGGAGCCTTTATTTTTCTCACGCCAGAAGGGCGTGTCAGCCGGGTTCTTTACGCCCTGGCCAATGAAGCGAAAGATATTGAACTGGCCGTCCTTGAAGCCAAGCAAGGCCAGTTCAAAGTTAGTGAAATTGTTAATTATGCAGCCAGCCTTTGCTATAGTTACAATTACAAAGAAGGCCGCTACACTTATAATATTCCCTTATTTGTTGCTGTCGGCTCCCTGACCCTGGGAGTTACCGCTTTTTCAGGTTCCGTAGTTTTCTTCGGGCGTCGGCGTAAAAAAAGACTCATGGAGGGGTCATGAAACTTTTTAATACTGTTCTTAGTGGACTAATGGGAGCTTTGCTTCCTTTTGCTGCCATGGCGAATGAAGCTGACGGGGGGGCGATGAACCCAGCCGATCAGTGGGACCATTTGTGGTATGAAATCCTTGTCGATATCACGGTGATTGGCGTCATCTTTGGTATTGCCGCCGTCTGGATGATGGTTAAATACCGGGCTAAAAGTCCGGATGACGTGGGATCTTTACCCAAACTTTCTAAAGCCCAAACCCTGGCTTGGATCTTTATCCCCTGCGCCCTCTTTATGGCGGATGACTTCTTCCTGTCTGCAAAAGGCTGGACCTTATGGAATGTCTACCGCCAAGTGCCAGAAGAAGCCGTTGAAATTAAAGTCACGGCCTATCAGTGGTATTGGGAGTTTGATTATGGCGATGGCATTGTGACCGAAGAACTCACGGTCCCTGTAGGCCAGCCTGTGGTTCTGCGCATGACTTCTGAAGATGTGCTCCACTCGTTCTTTATTCCTGAATACCGGGTCAAAGAAGACGTGATGCCAGGTCGTGTAACCTACATTTGGTTCCAGCCAAAAGCAGAAGGTACCACTGTAGCGACATGTACGGAATTTTGTGGTACGGCCCACGGGAATATGTATACCGATGTAATTGCGGTTCCGCCCGATGAATTTACAGAGTGGCGTGCCAAGGCGAAAGCCGAAGCGGAAAATGAGAGCTGATCGGTGAAGGAGAGAATTTAAAATGAGTACAGAAACAGAAACCTTCAATTGGAAGGAATGGGTATTCACCACCGATCACAAACGAATTGGTGTCCTTTACCTTATCGGCTCTATGGCGGCTTTTGCTGTCGCGGGTGTCATGGCTTTGTTGATCCGTATTGAGCAAAGCACCCTCGGCCCAACCATTATTGATGACCCAACGGTCTATAATCAATGGCTCTATTTCCATGGGGCTGCCATGATCCTGGCCTTTTTGATTCCCGGATTAACAGGCTTTGCCGCGAATTACTTCCTGCCCCTGATGATCGGGGCCAAGGATGTGGCTTTCCCGCGGATTAATGCTTTTAGTATCTGGCTGTTCTATGCCGCCATCGTCCTGGCTTTGGTCTCAATCGTTATCCCCGACAGCCCCGACATTATGTGGACAGGCTATCCGCCTTATTCGGTGACCACCACGGCAAATACCGCCTTTTATGTGTTTACGGTTCACTTGCTCGGTTTCTCGTCGATTTTGGGCGCGGTGAACTTCCTGGTGACGGTAATCTATATGCGGGCCCCCGGCATGGGCTGGAATCAGCTTAATGTGTTTGTCTGGACCACTGTGGCGGCTTTTGCCATCCAGTTGGTTTTCATTCCGGTTCTGGCTGCGGCGGTGACCATGCTGCTGCTTGATAAATATCTCGGCACCCACTTCTTCGACCCGGCTGAAGGCGGCGATGTGTTACTCTATCAGAACCTGTTTTGGTTTTACTCCCATCCGGCGGTGTATGTGATCTTCCTGCCCGCTGTTGGCATCTTGTTTGAAGTTGTGGCTTCCATGGCGAAAAACCGGGTGTTTAACTACAAAGCCTGCGTTTACGGCGGTATTTTAGGTATCGTAGTGATTACGGGTGAAGTGTGGGTCCATCACCTTTATGTGGCAGGTATGCCAGACTGGCTGCGAATCGGACAGATGGTGACAACCCTGCTGATCTCGGTGCCGGTCGGTCTGATCGTGCTTTCCCTATGGGGAACCCTCTACCGCGCGTCCATTACTTACAATGTGGCTATGCTCTATGCAGCGGCCTGTTTCTTCCTGGTGTTGGTTGGGGGCTTAACGGGTATTCCTCTGGCCTTGACTGTGGTGACGGTTCACTTGTCTGAAACCTCTTTTGTCCATGCTCATTTCCACTTCATTATGGCCTTGTTTGCTGCTTTCGCCATGTTCTCAGGAATCTATTATTGGTTCCCGAAAATGACCGGGCGTACTGCCGATAGCAAGCTGGCGGTCTTTAGTTTCTGGGCAAATATCATTGGTGTTAACGTCACCTTCTGGCCCCTGTTTATCATTGGTGTTGAAGGCATGCCACGCCGTTATTGGGATTATGAAATGTTCCCCCACTTTGAGCCCTATCATCAGGTGGCGACAGCAGGGGCTTTCTTGATTGCTATCGGCATGGCGGGAACCATCATTAACTGGATTGTTGCCGCTCGTTCGGGTGAGAAAGTGGGTGAAAACCCATGGAAATCCAGGTCTCTTGAATGGACTCATTGTCCTAGCCCTCCAGGCCCCGGCAACTTCCCTCAAGATGTGACGGTCTCTGAGGATTGGACTCCCTACGATTACGATAAATAGCCATCATATAGTTAAAAACGGGGGGCTTTTTGTCCCCCGTTTTCATTCATAAATTGAGTAAATCTATGACCGACAGCCCCACCGCCCCTAAAAGCAAATGGCTGATTGCCGCCATTTTAATCGTTTTTGCCCTTTGCATGTACGCTGGTATTTTCTACAAGGTATCCAAATACGGAGCTTGAGCTAGGAAAAACAGATGATAGACGTCAGCCCCCTGCCCCATTTGAATGCGGGGTTGAATGCCACTGCGGCAACTTTGTTGGCATTTGGATTTTATCAAATCAAGCAAGGGAATCGGCAACTCCATAAGATCATTATGATGACTGCCGCTGCTGTTTCAGCGGTCTTTCTTGTCAGTTATCTGACCTACCATTACAACGCCCCGATCTTCCTGTTCAACGGGGTGGGGCCGATTAAAATATTCTATTATTTTGTCCTGATTACCCATGTTATCCTGGCTTCTATTAATGCGCCAATGATCCTTTGGGCCTTGTGGCGCGCCTTGCGTGGCGAGTTCGATAAGCATAAAAAAATTGCCCGATGGACGGCCCCAGTGTGGTTTTATGTTTCCGTCAGCGGCATCGTGGTTTATTTGATGCTCTATCAATTTAATCCATCAATATAATCCTTTGGCGGCATAAACCATGAGATTTTCTGATTTTGAAACCGTTTTAACCACCCCCACAGCCCGTGGTGAACTGCGCGGTTGGGCTGGATTGGCGATAGGTTCTCTGGCTATTGCCGGTATTTTTGCCGTTCTATTAGCGGTATCGCGTATTCCCGGCATTCAAAATTTTTCCCTTTGGCCTCTCGACTTTTTCAAAAAAGGTCTGGTCATCCATGTGGTCTTTTCCTTTGTGGTCTGGTTTCTGGCGGTTATGGGGGCGTTGTGGCAACTTGCGACCCTGCGCCTTTCTCAGGGGAATCCGGCTTTAGAAAATTTTGGTAAGGCTGGTATTATCCTTGGCTGGGTGTCCTGCGTTTTTCTTTTCGTCCCTGCCTTTATGGATCGGGGCCAGGCGTCGCTGAATAACTATGTTCCCGTCATCATTGACCCCTTATACTATATGGGTTTAGCCATTTTGGCTTTTGGTCTGACGCTGACGGCGTTGCGGTTGCTGCTAAATGTTAAACAACGCAAAGCTGACCTTGATACCGTCTCCTTTGCGGCGACTACCTCGGCATTAATTTTTCTGCTTGCCCTCGGCTGTTTTGCCCTCGGTTGGTTTTTCCAGCTTGATGAAGCCTTTTCTGAGGCTTTCAACGAAGACCTGTTTTGGGGTGGCGGGCATATCCTCCAATTTGCCAACACCACTTTGCTCACCAGTGCCTGGTTTATTTTAGGAGCCCTGGCTTTTGGTCACCCCTTGGTAACGGATCGGGTGTTTCGCACGTCAACCTTGCTTTTGCTTTTCTTTGCGCTGTTTGCTCCGATGATTTATGGGGCCTATGAAATGTTTTCTCATGAGCAAACCCAAGCCTTTACAGACCTGCAATACGGTCTTGGACCCTCGGCTTTTTTGGTGGCGATGGCTTCTTTAGTTGGGGCCAAACGTGAGTCGATTGCCGGGGCACCCTGGAAAGACCCGGCCTTTCTCTGTCTGTTCCTTTCAATGCTGGTTTTTGGCCTTGGCGGTACCTTCGGATTTTTTGTCGATGGGGCTGATACCCGCACCCCGTCCCATTACCATGCCATGATCGGGGGGATCGGCTTGGCCTATATGGGTCTGTTCTATTCTCTTTTCCTCCCCCTGCTAAAACGGAGTTTACGTAAAGGTAAACCGCTTTATTGGCAGATTTATCTTTATGCCTTTGGACAAGTTCTGCAGTGCATTGGCCTTTATCTGGCAGGTAGTGCCGGCACAGCGCGTAAGGCGGCCGGGGCGCAGCAGGGTTTGGACGGTATGCTGGCGAAAGTCGGTATGGCCCTTAATGGCTTAGGCGGACTTACCGCCGTTACCGGGGGGGTGATGTTTATCTGGATGTGCAGCGCAGCTTTGTTGCGCAACCAAAAGGACACAAATTCCGGGTAATATTGGAAAATTCTATAGCTGAGTAAATTCTATCAACTGGTAGAACTTGCATTGGTGTGATATAACACGGTAGTTAATGTTTAGAATGATTCTCAGGTTGGTGCGAAATGGGGAATGGTATTAGCGATTCAATTGATAGCTTGAAAGATAGCCCTGAGCAAAAAGAGGTTGAGGTTACAGATGCCGAAGCTCTGGTTCAGCGGGCTCGGTTAACCGATTATGCCGTTTTGCTCAAGCCGCGTGTCATGTCTTTGGTGGTCTTTACAGGCTATGCGGGTCTTCATCTTGCGCCGGGTCAAATCGACTTTTGGCCAGCTTTTGTTGCTGTATTTTGCATTGCGGTTGGTGCCGGGGCTTCGGGTGCCATTAACATGTGGTACGACCGCGATATCGACAGCAAGATGGAACGCACCATCAATCGCCCCATTCCTGCCGGGCGTATGAAACCCGCCAATGCTTTGTGGTTTGGTATTCCTCTCGCCATTGGATCGGTTGTGCTGATGGCGGCTGTGGTTAACAATATGGCGGCTGGTTTGCTGGCCATGACCATCGCTTATTATGTCTTCCTCTACACCATGTGGCTCAAGCGGCGCACCCCGCAAAACATTGTCATTGGCGGTGCCTCAGGGGCTTTTCCCCCTATGATTGGCTGGGCGGCAGTTACCGGAGGCGTTGACTGGAACTCGGTTATTCTGTTCGCCATTATTTTCATGTGGACTCCGCCTCACTTCTGGGCTCTGGCTCTGTTTAGAGCGGGCGATTATGAAAATGCCGGCGTGCCTATGTTGCCTGTGGTTGCAGGGGTTCGTGAAACCAAAAAGCAAATTTTTATCTATACAGTATTGTTGGCACCTGTCGTTGTTTTGCCAGCCTTTACCGGGATGGCGAGCCCGTTCTATGGGGTGCTGGCGGTGTTGCTGAGTGCTGGATTTATTTACCACGCGGTGAAGGTGTGGAATGATGAAACCGTTAAAGCCCCAAAACGGATGTTCTTCTTCTCGCTCATTCATTTGTTTGCTGTATTTGCTGCTCTCATCGCCGACAAGGCGCTTGTCGGTCTTTTCTAAAAAGTGACTTCTTCTCAATCCAAATTCCCCATGGGGTTTTTGCTGGTCACCGTCTTTTTGCTGGTAATCCTCTGCGGCTTGGGCTCTTGGCAACTGATTAATTATAACTGGCAAGATAAGGTTATTATCTTCAGCAATGAACGCCTCCAAAAAAAGCCCGTCGCTCTCAAAGACGACATGGGCCGTCCCTGGGAATACGCCTTTAAAGTCGTCCGGGTGACGGGCACGTTTCTTCATGACAAAGAACTCTTTATCACCAGCAAGGTCCATGAGGGGGCTGTAGGTTTCGACCTAGTCACCCCCTTGATGTTAGAGACCGGAACGGTCCTTTTTGTCGATCGTGGCTGGATTCCCCTCGACAAAAAACAGTCCACGGAGAGGGCATTGAGCCAGCCTTCCGGGCAAGTGGAAGTGGTTGGCGCGGTGATGACACCGGCCCATCGTGGCCTTTTCCGTCCTGCCAATGACCCTCTGAACGGCAAGTGGTACGGCATTGATCCACGCCTGATGGCCCAAAGTCTCGCCATCGAAAAATATCAACCTTTCTATTTACAAGCAGGCCCTTTCCCGAATCCTGGTGGCCTTCCAATTGGTGGCTATACCCCTTATCAGAAAACCGATAAGGCTCTGTACTTTGCCATTGCCTGGTTTACCCTGGCCTTTGGCGTGCTTCTGGTGATTGCCGAAAGGGTGCGGCGTTTTCGTCGGACAAATTTATGACCCAAGCCTACCAGAAACTAGAAGACCTGTTTAAACGCCGACATCTAATTAATGAAGCTCAAGGGATGCTCCATTGGGATATGGCGGCCATGATGCCTCCGGGGGGGGCTGAAAGCCGGGGCGAACAGTTGGCGGTTTTGGCGACCCTCTCTCATGGGATCCTTACAGGCCCCGAAGTCGGCGATCTTCTTGCCGAAGCGACGGCCTCTGGTGGTTTAACCGACTGGCAATCTGCCAACTTAAAAGAAATGCGCCGTTTGTGGACCCATGAAACAGCGGTGACTGCAGACCTGGTTGAAGCCCATTCAAAAGCTTGTTCCGCCTCAGAAACTCTGTGGCGCAGTGCCCGGGCTGAGGGGGATTTCAAAGCGGTTCTTCCGGCCCTGGAAAAAGTGTTGGCTTTAACCATTGCGATCGCCGAGGCCAAAGCCGAGGCTCTGGAGTGCTCTCCTTATGATGCGCTTTTGGCTCAATATGAGCCTGATTATTCATCCCAGGAAATTGATAGTCTTTTTGCCAGTCTCGAAGTTTTTCTTCCAGACTTCATCGAAGCCGTTATCACGAAGCAGGCGGCCGAGCCTAAAGTTAAAAACCTCCAAGGCCCCTTTGATATTGAAAAGCAAAAGTCTCTGGGCATGACCTTTATGAAGGCCCTGGGTTTTGATTTTGACCATGGGCGACTCGACGTTAGTCTTCATCCTTTTTGTGGGGGTACAGCCCAGGACGTACGCATAACCACCCGCTATGATGAAGCTGATTTTACCTCCGCCCTGATGGGAGTTTTACACGAAACGGGCCATGCCATGTATGAGCGCGGCTTGCCTAAAGACTGGCAACATCAGCCTGTCGGGCAGTCGCTGGGTATGTCTGTCCACGAAAGCCAATCACTCCTGATTGAAATGCAAGCCTGTCGGTCGGCAGAATTTTTACAGTATGCCGTCCCTCTGATGCGACAAACTTTCAAGGGTTCTGGTCCTGCTTGGAGCTTTGATAATATTCAGCGGCTATATTCACGGGTTGAGCGAAGTTTCATTCGGGTGGATGCTGACGAAGTGACCTATCCGGCCCATGTGATTCTGCGTTATAATCTGGAGCGTGCTTTAGTGGCAGGCGATTTGAAAGCGGCTGATTTACCCATGGCCTGGAATGAGTCCCTGAAGAAAATCTTAGGCCTTACCCCGCCCAGTGATCGGGAAGGAGTTCTGCAGGATATCCATTGGTTTGATGGGGCTATAGGCTATTTCCCAACCTATACTTTAGGAGCAATGACGGCTGCCCAGCTTTTTGACGCGGCAACCTCACAGGAAAAGGGCGCGCTTCCTGCCATTGCCAAGGGGGATTTTGCACCTCTTATGGGATGGCTTAAAAACCAGGTGCATGCCCAAGGCTCTAAGCCAACGGCCCCCGAAATCCTACGCCAGGCAACGGGCCAAACTCTTGATGTAGAGCTGTTCAAAAAACACCTGAAAACCCGTTATCTGGACTAGAGCTAGACGAGAGATTGATAGCCTTGCAACGGGGGTATAGCCCTGTATAGTCGGTTTTCTGAAATCGATTATTTACCCTTGGAGGGGTTTGGTGAAATACGTTAGCACGCGGGGTAATGCCCCTGAACTCACATTTGATGAAGCACTCTTAACCGGGTTGGCCCGGGACGGTGGACTGTACCTCCCCAAGACCTGGCCTCAATTCTCCAAGGCTGAAATGCTTGAAATGCAAGGCATGTCTTATGTGGATGTGGCAATCCGGGTGATGTGGCCTTTCGTTGAGGGAAGCTGCATTGAACCCGATGATTTTTCAAAAATTGTCCGAGATACCTACGCGAATTTCAACCATGATGCCGTCGCCCCGATGAAGCAACTGGCTCCTGGTCAATGGGTGATGGAACTGTTCCATGGCCCGACCCTGGCTTTTAAAGATTACGCCCTGCAACTGGTCGGTCATTTATTTGATTATGTGCTGAAAAAACGCAATCAAAAGGTTACCATTGTTGGCGCGACCTCTGGTGACACGGGCTCTGCCGCGATTGAAGCCTGCCGTGATAAAGACTCCATCGAAATTTTCATTCTTCACCCCAATGGCCGGGTTTCTGACGTTCAACGTCGCCAGATGACCACAATTATGTCGGCCAACGTGCATAACATAGCGGTTGAAGGTACATTTGACGATTGCCAAGACATGGTTAAAGCCATGTTTAACGATGGTGAGTATCGCGATAAGCTCAACCTGTCAGCGGTGAACTCTATCAACTGGGCTCGGATTATGGCTCAGATTGTTTATTATTTTTATGCCGCCACCCAACTTGGTGCGCCGTCTCGGGAAATTGCTTTCTCCGTCCCAACGGGGAATTTTGGCAATGTTTTTGCGGGCTACGGGGCTTACAAAATGGGGCTTCCTGTTTCTCAGTTTATCATTGGCTCCAACCGCAACGATATATTGACCCGCTTCTTCCATAACCGGGGCGGTAATACCCCGCAGGTTGATGTTGAACCGTCCCATAGCCCGAGCATGGATATTCAGGTTTCAAGTAACTTTGAGCGGTTGCTTTTTGAATGTAGTGGTCGTGATGGGGATTATATTGCCAAGATCATGGACCAGTATCGTGAGAAAAAAGCCATGTTCCTTGATGATGATCGTAGCGGGAATATGTTCGAGATGTTCCATGGCTATAGTCTGAGCGACAAAAGCACCTTGGAAGCCATTGCTGAATATAACAAAAAAACAGGCGAACTGTTTGACCCCCATTCGATCGTTGGCATTCGTGCTGCGGCGGACTGGGCCGGACAGGATTTGCCCGTTGTTTCTTTAGCCACAGCCCATCCGGCGAAGTTCCCCAAGGCCGTCAAAGAAGCCAGCGGTATTCATCCCGATCTTCCCCCCCACCTTGCTGATTTACTTGAGCGGGAAGAACGTTACGCAGAGACCCCCAACGACCTTGATGTGGTGAAGCTTTACATCACTGACAAGATTGCTGACAGGAATAGTTTATGACCGTAGAAACCACCGACCTCGGGAACGGCCTTCGGGTTGTGACAGATTCCATGGATACGGTAGAAACCGTCTCTATTGGCACTTGGGTCGAAGCCGGAACGCGTCATGAAAAACCTGAAATCAACGGGGTTTCTCACCTGCTGGAACATATGGCTTTTAAGGGCACTAAACGTCGCAGTGCCCTGCAAATTGCCGAAGAAATCGAAGCGGTTGGGGGGCATCTTAATGCCTATACTTCTCGAGAAAATACCGCTTATTACGCTAAGGTTTTAAAAGAAGATGCTAACCTCGCTTTAGATATTATGTCCGATATTTTGCAACATTCCACCTTCGATCAGGAAGAGTTGGAGCGGGAACGCACGGTAATTTTGCAGGAAATTAATCAGGCTAATGACACACCTGATGATATAATTTTTGATAAATTTCAAGAAACTGCTTTTCCTAATCAGGCCATTGGTCGCCCGGTTTTAGGTTTAGCCAAACTTGTCCAGTCTATGCCGCGGGAAACCGTCATTGACTATATGAAAGAAAACTACTCAGCCCCGCGTATTATCGTTGCCGCTTCGGGCAAGGTTGATCATGAGGCTGTGGTTAGGATGGCGGAAGAGAAGTTTGTCGACCTGCCCGAATCCTGTGAATTTGAAATGGAATCTGCCAAGTATGTTGGCGGCAAGATCAGCGAAACCAAAGACTTAGAACAAGTGCAAATGCTTCTGGGTTTTGCGGGCATTTCCTATACGGATCCTGATTATTATTCTCTGTCTGTGCTTTCAGCCATTCTGGGGGGGGGCATGTCGTCTCGTCTGTTCCAGGAAGTCCGTGAAAAACGCGGATTGGTCTATAGCATCTATGCTTTTGGCTCCTGCTACATGGACAGTGGTATTTTCGGTATTTATGCCGGAACCGGCGGTGAAGAAATGAACAAGCTTATGCCTGTTATCTGTGATGAGTTGCTAAAAGTGCGCGATCATATCTCAGATGAAGAGCTGGCCCGTGCCCGAACCCAGCTTAAAGCCAGCATCTTGATGTCATTGGAAAGCACCGCCTCTCGCTGTGAACAGCTCGCAAGGCAAATGATCCTTTATGATCGTCCTCTACCCGTTGCAGAAGTGGTTGAAAAGATTGAGGCCGTTGATATTGAGGCCGTTCTTCGTGTCGCCCAACGGGTCACATCAAGCACCCCAACCCTGGCAACCATTGGCCCCCTAGGGGACATTGATATTTATGATGACGTGGTGAAGGCTCTTCGTTAACGAGATTTAGCCATTTTTCTTTGTCAAAATCGCCCGTCATATTCGCGCGCACGGGAATGATGATAAGAGGAGTTAAAAACCCGAAGGGTTAGCTATGGCCAGCTTCTGTAGAGAGCATGCTGATATCGAAGCCAAGCTTCCCAATGGCACTGTCCCATTTTTCATCAATGTCGAGATCAAAGATCAGGCCATCGTCGGCCCCAACGGTCAACCATCCGTTATCAATAATTTCCTCGTCCAGTTGCCCAGCAGACCATCCGGCATAGCCTAAGGTGAGGAGGGATTTTTGCGGGCCACGGCCTTGGGTGATGGCTTTGAGCACATCGATTGTTGCCGTTAAGGAGACGTGATCGTCGATGGCGAGGGTGGATTCTTGGGCGTAATCCGCAGAGTGAAGAACAAAGCCGCGACCGGATTCGACCGGGCCACCAAAATGAATACGAATGTCCTCTCCGACAGGCCCTAACGGGATTTCCAATTGCTCCAACAAGTCTGGAAACATCATCTTACCCAGGTTTCGGTTAATGACGAGGCCCATAGCCCCTTCTTCACCGTGGGCACAGATATAGACGACGGATTTGGCAAAACGGGGGTCGCTCATGCTTGGCATGGCAATGAGAAGCTGGCCCGTGAGATAATCGGCACCCCCATCAATGGGTTTAACCCCGAGAGGGTCAATGGTACCGGGTTTTACAGGCCCTGGGTTGTCGGACGATATTTTCATTTGATCGTCTCCTTAATCTTACCGTTCGCCATCGTTACCTTAACTGGACTGTCATTATATAGCTTTTTTACCATTTTTCCCAGAAAACTTGATGGAAAATCCTCACGGTTAGTCAAACTACCGTGATAAAGCTCTGAAAAAATGGCTTTCTCCTTTATTTCGCCTTACTTTGAGAATAGGTATTCCGCCTGCCTTTTTAAAGAGACGAAAGTTTTATGATCCGAATTTTCCATTTTCTAAGTCTGTGTATTTTAAGTGTCCTTTGGGGGGCAGAGGTTCACGCGGCCTCATCAGATTGGGTAAAAACCGACTTTTCAGCAGTTCGATTGGTCTCTGCAGTCGAGAAGTTGGGGGAGGGGAAAGCCGTGCCTTTGGGTCTGC
The DNA here is from genome assembly GCA_965368165.1 of uncultured Thalassospiraceae bacterium. GTDB lineage: Bacteria > Pseudomonadota > Alphaproteobacteria > Rhodospirillales > JAPHRK01 > JAPHRK01. Next base: position 96,582 of record CBDULT010000010.1, read on the forward strand.
ATTTCACCATGAAACCGGGCTGGAAAGTCTATTGGCGTTCTCCGGGAGATGCGGGCTATCCCCCAAGGCTCAATTGGCAGGGATCACAGAATTTTAAAGCCGCCACCATCAAATGGCCCAACCCCACCCGCTTTAGTATTTTGGGGCTGGAAACCCTTGGCTATAAAGATGAGGTGGTCTTTCCCCTTGAATTGGAAACGAAAGATGCCACGGCCCCAGCTAATCTAAAGCTGAGCCTAGATTATTTGATCTGTAATGAGGTTTGCATTCCAGTGCTGGCAAATCTTACGCTTGAAATGGCTCCGGGTGCTGGTACCCCCAGTGAGTATATTCAACTTGTCAGCCGCTTCGCGTCGCAGGTACCGGGTGTTCAGCAATCCGTAAGCGATTTGGTTCAAGGGCTCTCCATTGTAAAGGCAGCGTTGGTCAGTGAGACCAAGCAATCGACCCTTTGGGTGCATGGCAAATCAATCAGGGCTATTGCCGAGCCGGACCTCTATGTGGAGGGGCCAGAAGATTATATTTTTAAATCAGCAGAAACCACTTTGTCTGCCGATGGTAAGGAAATCTTGTTTAAGGTTCCCGTCGATGGGCAATATTCTGACCAAAAATTGGTCGGGACCAATATTACCTTAACCATGACGGACAAAAACCGGGCCGTGGAAAGGACGCTTGATCTAGAAGTTAAGGCCCTTCCCGAAATGACAGGGGCTGCGCCAAGTCAGAGTAATGGCCTGTTATTGATGCTCGGTTTCGCCTTGATTGGCGGCCTTATACTCAATCTCATGCCCTGTGTTTTGCCCGTGCTTTCCATCAAGCTGTTAGGGGTGATTAAACATGGGGGTGGTGAAGTGGGCCTTGTCCGCATGAGCTTTCTAGCTTCAGCGGCAGGGATTATCACCAGCTTTCTGGCGATTGCTGCTGTCCTGGTTTTTCTTAAGAGTGCAGGCATTACAGTGGGGTGGGGCATTCAGTTTCAGCAAACGTGGTTCTTGATTGCCATGATTCTGATGATCAGCCTGTTTGCTTTTAACCTCTGGGGTTTGTTTGAAATTTCTCTTCCTGGATGGGCTGGTACTGCCGGAGAGAAAACCGGCCATGTAGAAGGCTTAAGTGGTCATTTCCTCTCTGGGGCTTTGGCGACCCTGTTAGCAACCCCTTGTTCTGCTCCTTTCCTGGGAACCGCCGTTGGCTTTGCCCTGTCCAGAGGTTCCTTTGAAATCATGGCGATTTTTGCAGCACTTGGGGTGGGCTTGGCATTGCCTTATCTCCTGGTCGCTCTGCGCCCTACTTTGGCAACGCGCCTGCCGAGACCCGGCCCCTGGATGGTTACTTTAAGAAAAATTCTCGGCTTTGCTTTAGCGGCAACAGGGGTGTGGCTGCTTTCTGTGCTTGAAGTGCAAACCGGGTTTATGGCTGCTCTTGTCATTGGTGGTCTGATGATTCTTGCTGGCCTGCTGTTTAAAATTGGCAGCAAACCAATCGCCTGGACCAGTGTGGGCCTGATTTTTGTTTTGGCCTTCCTTGTCCCAAGTCAACTTCCATCATCAGGGGCTGTAGCAGACCAGGTGGTTGATGAAGGTGTCTGGACCTCCTTCGAGCAAAATCAGATATCGACAATTATCAGCACAGGGAAATTAGTGTTTGTTGATGTCACGGCTGACTGGTGCATTACCTGTCAGGTAAATAAAAAATTTGTTTTTGGCGATCCAGCGGTGGCCCAAGAGCTTAAAAGCTACGATGTTGTTGCCATGAAAGCCGATTGGACAAAGCCCAACGAAACCATTGCCAACTACCTGGCAAGTTACGACCGTTACGGCATCCCCTTTAATATTATTTATGGCCCGAAATCACCAGAAGGAATTGTTCTTCCTGAGGTTATGACACCCGACATGGTCTTGGCGGCGATGAAAAAAGCGAAGGGCTAGAGTGTTCCGACCCTCCCAGCCCAGTGAAGCCGGAGAAGTGATGAAGGCTTTTAAAGCGGGTATTCGTAACGAACGTAGTCTGTGAGCTTGGCAAGTTTGTCGTAGAGGCCCCTAGCGCGGTCATTGCCTTTGTCGGTCATCCAGTAGAGGCGCCCCCAGCCTTGAATTTTAGCCTCTTGGGCCAGGGTATTGATCAGGGCTTTTCCGGCACCGGAACCGCGAATGGTTTCGTCTACATAGAGGTCTTCCAGGTAGCAAATGGAGGTGCTGTTCCAGGTGTTGAGATGGATGACATAATGAACAAAACCAATGACCCGGCCTTCTGAGTTCTCAGCAACCATGCCATGGATGGGGATTTCAGATGTCTGGAGACGGGTCCATAGGGTGTCTGTCACCTCTTGAGTCAGATCAACGTGATAAAAATCTAAGTAACCCTGCCACAGAGTTAGCCAGCTTTGACGGTCTGCGGGGTCAATTGGGCGAACTTTCATTAATCGGGCCACCTTTTATGAGGCCAGAGCCATTGGCCGGGGTTTTGTCTGATCCACTGCTCTAAAATGGTATTGACCTCTGTCATCATTATCCGGGCATCTTCCTGGCGATTTCCTGACTTCTTGAGCACCATAGGCGGATGAATGGTGACCTTAAAGCGGGCCGATCTGCCAAGGCGTTCAAACTGGCTGGGGTAAACCTGACAATCGTACTTATGAGCCAGTTGGGCCAGGGCCGGGGCGGTCATGGCATCCCGGCCAAAGAAAGGAACGGCAATACCGTCATTCATCTTTTGATCGACCAGCAAGCCGACTATTCCCTTTGCCTTTAAAACATTCATGGCAGCTTTGGCACCAATACGGCCCTTTGGCTGGACATCTATGTTGGAAAATCCGGTGCGTTTATAGAATATTTTGCTGACCCAGGGATTGTCGGGCATGCGCGCCACCACGGTGACCGGGGTGCCTCGTTGGGCAACAGAGGGGGGCAACATTTCCCAATTTCCCAAATGCCCACCCCAAAAGATGGCGGGCTGATCTGCGGCGATCTGTTTGTCGATCAGGTCGGCCCCGACAAAGGTAAATCGTTCCGTGTCGTTAACCGTATCCATACGACCCATATGGGGAAACTCGAAGACGGTGCGCCCGAGATTGTCCCACATATCCATCAGGATTTGGTTGCGCTCAAGGTCGGTTTTTTCCGGAAAGGCCCTTTCGATATTCTTTAAAGCCCGCTTGTTGACTTTAAACTTAGGCCCGAAGGTTCGTCCAAACCAGCCACCAAGGTTAGAGGCGGTATCAAGGGGCAAAAGTTTTACTGAGCCAATAATCAGCCATACCACAATGGCCTGTATCGGATGGCCCAGATATTTTTGCCAAAAGAGATATCTGTCGCTGCGTGTCGCCATTAGGTGAAGAGCTTCCCAAGAAGTTTATCCAACTCTGCTTCGTTCTCCCATTGTAGGGAAATTGTCAAGACGGCGATTTTATCTTTTAGGGGTTTTGGCAGGCGCACGGCGTCTTTTGCGGTGGTAAGGGGCAGGGCCTCTAATTCTTCTGCCCGTTTGATCACAGCGTCGAGTTCTGCTGAGGAATAGGGGTGGTGGTCAGGAAAATCTTTACGACCAACCAGGATGCACCCTGCTTCTTCAAGGGTTTGATAGAACTTGCTGGGGCGACCAATACCCGCAAAAGCAAAGACTTTTCGCCCTGCCAGGTCTTTGGACTTGCGTGTAGGTGCGAAGCTGGCCCGAATACAAGGGCTAAACCTGTTTGCGAGCCCCTGCTTATCGTCGCCAATCAACACAAGTCCATCAGCCCGCTTTAATCCGCCTAAGGTGGTTTCTCGGAGGGGTCCGGCGGGGATCATTCGTTGGTTGCCAAACCCTACCTCTCCGTCAACCACCACAAGAGACAGGTCTTTTTCGAGGGAAGGGTTTTGGAAACCATCGTCCATAATCACCAGGTCGGCCCCGGCAAGAGCGGCGGCTTCGGCCCCCTTGCGGCGATCAGCAGAAATCCAGGTTGGGGCGCGCTCGGCGAGCAACAGGGCTTCATCCCCGGCCTCGGCGCAAGTGTGCTTGTCCCCATCGACCTCAACCGGACCCTCTAGGGACCCCCCATATCCTCGGGTTAAAAAATGAGGGCGAAGCCCTTTTTTTTGCAGTTTTGCCGCCAATGCTAAAGCAACAGGAGTTTTCCCTGTCCCGCCTGCGGTGAGATTACCAATACAAATAACCGGAACGGATGTTTTCCATGGGGTGGTGAGGCCGCGACGTATAACCCCTGCCAAATGGTAGCCCCAACCTAATGGAGCTAAAATGAGGCTCAAGGGATGGCCTTTGCGGTTCCAGAAATCAGGAGCCTGCATGGGTTACATCTTTCGGTGCAATTTTGTGCAGGTAGGGGGTCAGTTCAGCCATGATAGCAGCTAAAACCCCAGCCTTTTCTTCTGCCAGAGTCTGGGCCATTGCTCCGAGGGCTTTGCGCTCTCCTTCGTTATCAAAAAGACGGGAGACAACAGCGGCTAATTGGGCTTCATCCTCAACGGTCAGGGCGGCTTTTTTATCTTTAAACAGTTGAGATATTTCAACAAAGTTGTCCATATGGGGACCATGAATAATGGCACAGCCCAAACAAGCGGGTTCCAGCAGGTTTTGACCGCCACGCGCCAACAGAGATTTCCCCATAAAAATCACATCTGCCAATCTAAAGAATAATCCCAGTTCACCCATGGTGTCGGCGAGGTAGATATCGGTCTTATCTAAGATGGGGTGATTTTGTGATCGGATGGAAACTTTGAAATTACTTTCCAGCAGATCATTGGCAATCACCTTGCTTCTGTCTGGGTGGCGCGGGGCAATAATGGTCAGAAGGTTTGGGTAGGTGGCTTTTAGTATCTGATGAACCCGCCCAGCCATAAGCTCTTCGCCGGCATGGGTGCTGGCAGCAAACCAAACAGGCCGCCCCTTTGTCGCTTGTTGCAAAGAACCTAGCTCGCCTTCATCAGCCGGGAGCGGCGGGGCGGCATACTTAAGATTGCCGTGACAGGCGGTTTTTTGCGCCCCTAACCGCGCCAACCGAGAGGCATCTTCGTCGGTTTGTCCGATACAAAGATCAAATTGGCCCAGGACTTTAGCAATCAGGCTGCGGGCTTTTTGCCACCCGCGATAAGATTTTGCCGATACCCGACCATTTACCAAGATTAGCGGGGTGCCACGCTCCCTGGTTTCACAAATCAGGTTGGGCCAAAATTCCGATTCGCACCAAACAGCCAAATCAGGTTTCCAGTGATCCAAAAAAGTTCGAACATAAACCAATCGATCAACGGGAATATATTGGTGAATAACATTTTCAGGCAGACGTTTTGCCATCAAAGCGGCTGAAGTAACGCTGCCAGTGGTGATCATTATGGTGAGCCCACTCCATTTGTTGAGCTCTTGCACCAAAGGCAACAAAGAGATGGCTTCGCCGACACTGGCACCATGGAGCCAAACCAAAGGCCCGTCGGGGCGTAAAGTCCCAGGGTTTCCGAGCCTTTCCCCAAAGCGCACCGCATCTTCTTTTCCCTGAAGTTTACGCTTGTTCAGGTGGTTGCTGATTAGGGGCCCTCCCATATGGGTCAGGGCGCGATAGAGGCGGAAAATCATTTTGCCTGTTCCTCTGGTAGAGGATCAGCAGGTGCAATAGGAGATTCACCACAAAATGCGTCGGCCTCTCCCGCCAGGACAGTGAGGCTGCTCTCTAAGGCCAGCCGTGCTGTTTCTAAATCCTCAGGGGAGGCTTTGCGGTCAACAGTTATTGGCTGGCCCCAAACAAATACACCCTTGGTGAAAGGCAAGGGGATATTGAAACGATCCCAACTGTTGACGATTTTGCGTCCCGAAGAGGAGCAACTGACGGGAAGGATGGGGCAGCCCGAAAGTTTTGCCAGGTTAATAGCCCCTGTGGTGGCCCGCATGCGGGGACCGCGTGGGCCATCGGGGGTTATGCCCACATATTCACCCCGCTTTAAAGCTTTGACCATTTGCCGCAAAGCTGCCGCCCCGCCTTTGCTGGACGAACCGGCGATGGAATCCAATCCAAGGTGACCAATGGTACGGGCGATAATTCGACCATCACGATGGTCAGAGATCAGCATGTAAAATTTATGAGAATGAGGCCAGCATTTGGTTTGCATCAGTAAGCGCCCGTGCCAGAGGGCTAAGATAAAAGGCTTGCCTTCCTGCCAGAATTTCTCAGGGATTTCCCGGCGAATATCTGACCAGCGTCCGGTAAAAAAAACCACCTGGATATAAAAGGACGCAATCCAACAGATAATAATTTGAACCGTATCACTGCGCAGGATTTTTTTTGTGACCGACATCCCTTGTCCGTTCCTCTACACAGTGGCAGCGGCCGGAGCTTCTGCCCCTTCCGGCTCATTGCTAAATTGCAAAGCATAAAGCTTGGCGTAACTGCCATTTTTAGCAAGCAGCTCTTTATGGGTTCCTTGCTCAACTACCGCGCCCTGATCAATTACATAAATGATATCAGCATCAACAACCGTCGACAGGCGATGGGCGATAACCAAAGTTGTACGGTCTTTCATCAGTTCTTGCAGCACCGCCTGAACTTTACGTTCAGACTCCGTATCAAGGGCCGAGGTGGCTTCATCAAGGAGTAAGATCGGTGCATTTTTTAGCATGGCACGGGCGATGGCAAGGCGCTGACGTTGCCCACCAGAAAGACGGACACCACGCTCACCGACAATGGTGTCATACCCTTGCGGGAGCTCGCAGATAAAATCATGGGCGGCTGCATTTTTGGCGGCTGAGATAATATCCTCTTCGCTTGCATTTGCTCTGCCATATTGAATATTGGCCCGAACCGTATCGTCAAACAGGGTAATTTCCTGACTAACCAAAGCCAACTGGCTGCGCAAAGAGGCCATTGTGACTTCGGAAACATCTTGCCCATCGATGGTAATTGAGCCGCTATCAATATCATAAAACCGAGGGATGAGGTTAAGGACGGTGGATTTCCCTGCGCCTGAGGGGCCAACTATGGCAACGGTTTTCCCGGCAGGAGCCGTTAAGGACACCTGCGAAAGAGCAATTTTCTCGGTATCATAAGAAAACGAAACATCTTTCAAGGCGATCGCGGCGTTACGGACCTCAAGGGCTTTTGCGTCTGGCTTGTCGATAATGTTTGGCTTTGTATCAAGGAGAACAAACAATCTATCTGCGCCAGCCAAACCTTCCTGTAGATTGGTATTAAGGTTAGCAAGCCGTTTTGCTGGTTCATAAGCCGATAAGGCCGCAGCAATAAAGGTGAAAAACTCGCCGATTGTCGTCGCCCCTTCAATGACACGGGTGCCGCCATAAACAATAACCATGGTTATCCCAATGCCCGCTAAGGATTCCATGATGGGGGAAGAGAGGGCTCTGATTTTTGCGGCTTTGTAAATGAGGCTAAAAATTGTGTTTGCCAGCCCCTTGACCCGATTTTTTTCATAATCAGCCATGCCATAGGCTTTAACGTGACGCACCCCTTGGAATGTCTGTTCAAGCAAAGTGATGAACTCACCTTGCTGTACCTGGGTATTGGCGGTTACTTTCCGCATCCTTTTTCCTATTCGGGAAATTGGAATAATGGCAGCGGGGATAACGACAAAAGCGATAATTGAGAGCTGGAAGTCTTGTAAAAACATGACGGTCACGAAAGCAATTAACGACATGGCGTCTTTACCAAACCCGACCAGAACATTTTGTACGGCAAAGCGCATCATGTTGATATCGGTGGTAAAGCGGGAAATGAGCTTGCCGGTTGAGTTGCCGTGAAAAAAAGCCAGGTCCATCAGCATCAGGTGGTTATATAACCGGACTTGGGTATCGGTTATAATTCGTTGTCCAACCCAACTCATAATGATTGATTGGATATAGTTGGCGGCCCCTTTAACAAAAAATGTCGCAAAAATAGCTGCGGCGACGAGCCAAAGCATTTCTTTGTTAGATTTAACCAGGACATCATCCATGATTGGTTTCAATAACCACACAGACAGCCCCGAAGCCCCCGCGACCAGCATCATGAAAAAGATAGCGAGGAATACCTTGCCCAAATAAGGGCTTATGCTTTCTCGATAAAGACGACTAAAAAGTTCGCCTGTTGATCGATGCAAATGCGCTGTTTCGTTCAAGGGTCCAAGAGCCTTTATTATTGGGGTTTTTTGACAATAACATGCTAGTGATTGGAGGCCAACAGGTTGACACCATTGTTACAGATGGTTATGCCGTTCTGAGGACCCCTTGGAAAGACCTAAATGACTGACCAAACACCTTTTTTACCCCCCCCTGAGCTCGCTAAGCTTGTCGATGAGGTTATCCCTAAAGCGCGGCATCGGGCTTTTGCTGTTGAGTGGCAGGGGGAGAAGGTTTGGATCAAGATCACGGCACCCTATAACTATTATCGCTGGCATAAGGTGCAAAAGGCCTTTTCAACCTTGCTTGGCACCCCCTTGCTTCGCCCGACAGTTAGCGTTGGTGGGCAAGAAGGCTTAGCTTTTGAATTCAATAGACTGGTAGAGTTACATGAGAAAGGGTTTCGGGTTGCAAAACCGATTGCTCTCGCTGAAAACTGGATGGCGACGGGGCATCTTGGAACCCCCTTGCAAGACCTCCTGGATGGGGAAAATAGCGATGAAACAAAGCAAGTTTTGCTTATTTCTGGAGCAAAAGCCCTCGCCCTAATGCACCAGAAGGGCGCATGGCATGGCAGCGGACAAGTTCGTGACCTCATCCAAACCCCCAGCGGAGTTGGCTTTATTGATTTTGAGGAAGATTTATTACGGGAAATGAGCTTGCCTCAGGCCCAAGCCCGCGATGTTCTGCTCTTCCTCATGTCTGCGGCCCGCTACGCAACGGCTGAGCATAACCCCTTACCTGCCGCCTTAAAAGCTTACAGCCAAACGGCCCCGGAGAATGTCTGGCCTGAGCTGAGGCGGGTACGCGGTATCATCAGCTCTCTGATTTTCCTGTTCAAGCCGTGGCGCCAAAAATTAGGCCGGGATGCAAGACAAGCCCTCCAGGCCATGGAGGCCTTAAGGGAAAAATTATAAAAGTAAGGGGAAAGGTAAAATAGTTATTGAGAATGATTATTAATTGCAGTATATCATCTGAAGAGAACTTCATATTTGTTTGGCTCAGATTTAAGGTACTTAGCATGATAACATTTGAAACATCGACCCTGACGGCTTCTGAAAAATTCGCTCTTATTCTTATTCGAGATCGGGGAGCTGCTGTGGCTCAAGGCGCAAAACCCTGTCCGGGGATGGGGGGCTGCAAGAAGACCTGTGCACGTAGGGCCGCAACCGTCATGATGTCTATCCTGGCTATGGATGGACGGCGCATGGTTACCTTACACAACGCAAAAAGTTCAAAAGTAAGTTCGGATGAGATGAGCCTGATGTGTTTAATTGCAGCGACACAAGTCAACGAAGTCCACCTTGCTAAAGCCTTAACCCTTTGGCTGGTACCCCCTTCACATAACTTGCAAATGATTGAAGCCGCACGATTGCTTGGAGAAATTTTGGCAAATAATCAGAGGGTTTTACCTTTACGTTTCATGGCCCCACCTGCCCGACGAGACCAGTCCGGTCTTTATGCCCTAACAAAACCAGATACGAAACAAATCATAGCATTGCCTGTGGCTTAAAAGCAGGCTTGTTTAAAGGGCCGCTTACTCACCTTGTTGAGATGCTTTGCGGCCCCCTGACAATGGACGGCTTTAACGGCTCTTATTCATCGCCGTTAAAATTGTCTGGGCGCGGTGGGTCCAGAGGTGGTTTTGTGAATAAATTTTCTTCCCAATATGCCCCTGCCGGTCCATTTCCGTTGGGGTGTTGAGCAAGTCAGTAACGATCTCTGCAATCGTTCCTTTTTCGAAGGCGGGGCGGTAGCTTAAAATTCCCTCACCCTCGTGGAAAGTTTGATCAATATACTTGCTTTGGTTGGCCAAAATCATTGCCCCTTTTGCTAGGCCATACCAAACCCGCTCATGGGACCCTCGGGAAAACTTGTGGGTAGGGTTGATGACAAATTTGGTTCTGCCCATAAGGGAAACGATATCGTCAAAGCCTTTTTCTCCGAGATAAACAGCATCGGAAGGTAAGATGCGCTTGATGTTATCTTGGAATATTCCCACCATATGAACAGCGCATCCTTCAAGCTCACCGAGTATGGCGAGCCGCTCATGGGCCTGGGAAAAGCTTTCGATGAGGGTATAGAATTTTGTCAAACCTTCCCGCCCTAAGGCCCCTGGATCAACCCCTTTTTCGAGCAAGCTTCTAAAGACAGCAAAAGCGGGTTGCCTTTTTTGTTCGGTTATTTTCAAAAAAGCACTCATGGCAACCTCAGGTAAAGGGGCTGTTGAATTCTTAAAAGCCAAAGCCACATTATCGACTGTCGGGTCCCGCATGATATTACCGCAAAAAAGCAGAGGAATATCTCGATCTTTCATGGGGCGTCGATCAGGGTCTGCTGGGGGGCCGCCATGGGGGAGAAAAACCTTGTGTTTACAAGGGATAAAACCTTCTAGCTCAACATGAGATTGATCAACAAACCCGGCAACAGTGTCTGGTGACAGTTGCCCGACTTGCGGGTGTTGAAGGGGGTGATCGACAAACCAGGAAAACTTAGGAGAATCGTATGTTTCAATACGCCCATTGACTTCAAACAAAAAAGTTGGGGTTCCCCCAGCGGTCATTTTCTCTTGATCTTGACGGGCAACCGCCAGGGATTTTGCATCTACAGACCGCCATTCGGCCCCCACCCCAATGGATTGAAATCCTGACAGCAAATCCTTAAAAAACCGAGTGACAGAACTGTTAACGCCCTTCTCTGTGCTTAGTAAAATGACGTGTCGATAGTTTTCACTCATTGGTCATTATCCAAAATTAGGCAAGAAATTCCTTATAGACTAAATCCAAACGGCTGGTTGCATTTTTGGGCAGTTGTTTGAGGCCGTAAAGGGTGGCGAGGGCTTGGTAGAGGGCGGGTTTATCTTCGCTCTCAATCTCGGCGGCGACCTCAAACATCACCTCACCCAACTCAGAAACAGGTATATCATCAAAACTACGATTGCCCATTTCGCGTGGATTGACGCGTTTCATGGTCGGGAGCCAAAGCAGGGCAACAACGCCCGATGTGCTGGGGTCGCGCTCCATGGATATTTTACCCTCACTATTGGCTTTTTTTAGGGCTGTTGAGAAACGCCGCACGGCAGGACCTGTGAGCTTCGCCAAGCCGCCCTTTTTGCTATAGAGATTGAAGGCTCGGGTTGATAGAATCGGCCCTTCCATGGCAACAATTTGTACCAGACCCTCGATGATTTGGTCGGTTACTTCTTCATGACCATCCATAATTTGTCGGGCAATGGCCCGGCGGCTTTCCGGGGTGGGTTTGCTCATCCAAGGGCTAAAAGGCGCAAGTTCCATTTGAAAGTGTTATCCAGTTTGAGGAAGATGAAAAATACTCTAAAGAATTTTCCCTGTATGAAAACCGTTATTCCGGGTCCACTCGCCCCCGTCCCTTTTTAATATTTCCACGTTTTTTCTTTCCCTCCAAACGTCGTTGCTTTGAGCCTTTGGTGGGCTTGGTGGCGCGACGATGTTTTGGAACGATGGTGGCTTGTTGGATAAGGGCGATCAGCCGATCCTGGGCATCTTTGCGGTTACGCTCCTGGCTGCGGTATTGGTCGGCGGTGATGATGATAAAGCCATCCTGGGTCATGCGACTGCCCGCAATGGCCTTTAAGCGCAGAAAGACCGCATTGGTCAGAGCCTTGCTTTTGCGCGCATTAAAGCGCAATTGCACAGCCGTTTCCACCTTATTGACATTCTGCCCGCCCGGTCCAGAAGACCGAGTAAAACGCTCTTCCAGATCGTCGTCACTGAGGATAATTTGGTCGGTTACGGTAATCATGGTCTTAGTTTAGCACCAGTGCTACCGCAAAAACCACGCCTTGCTGCAAACTCTTGTGATTGTTGTGTTCTCGCCCTAAGGTTTCATGAAATTTTTTTGTCTCGACCTCTGAACAGGAGACCTCTTTTAATGGCCCATGGTACCCATGATTATGATGAGGACCCGCGTAACCGGGATATTTTGATTTCGGTGAATGGTGAGTTGTTCCCGAGAGACAAGGCTGTTGTCAGTGTTTTTGATTCGGGTTTTATTTTGGGGGATGGTGTCTGGGAGGGGTTGCGGTTACACCGGGGCCAAATAGCCTTTCTTGACGATCACCTGGACCGACTTTACGAGGGGGCAAAAGCTCTCGACATGGATATTGGCCTGGACCGAGCAACCCTCACGGCACGAATCAGAGAGACCGTTGAGGCCAACCAGATGGTCGATGATGTCCATATTCGCTTGATGGTGACGCGTGGCATTAAGGCGACGCCCTATCAAGACCCCCGGGTCACCCTTGGCACCCCGACCATCGTCATCATTGCTGAGCACAAAATGCCCTTGACCGATACGGTGGAAAAAGGCATTCGCTTGTTTACGGTCCATGTGCGTCGCGGTTACCCGGATGTGCAGGACCCCAAGCTCAACAGCCACTCAAAACTCAATTGCATTACGGCCTGTATTCAAGCGGCTAAGGCCGGGGCGGATGAGGGGTTGATGCTTGACCCCCATGGCTTTGTCGCCACTTGTAACTCCACCCATTTCTTCATCGTGCGCAAAGGCGAGGTCTGGACTTCGACAGGCCGCTTCTGCCTGCCCGGTGTCACGCGCGCGAAGGTGATCAGTCTGTGCAAAGCCAACGATATCCCGGTCTTTGAAAAAGATTTCAGTCTCTCTGAGGTTTACGGCGCCCAAGAGGCCTTTGTGACGGGAACATTCGCGGGGCTAGCACCGGTCACCGAAGTGGATGGTCGTATTTTAACGACCGGGCGAGGGCCAATGGTGGAACGTCTTCAAGGGCTTTACCAGGAAATGCTCCGCAAGGAGGGCAACTGATGATTCCTGTCGCCATGTGGTCTGGCCCGCGCAATATCTCGACGGCAATGATGCGGGCCTGGGAGAACCGTGCTGACTGCGCCGTGTGGGATGAGCCGTTTTATGGCAATTACCTAGAGGTATCGGGCATTGATCATCCCTACGGTGATGAAGTGATCACTCAAACTGAATGTGATTGGCGCAAGGTGGCTAAGAAGTGCACGAGTGGTCCTGCCATGGGGGTTGTAGCAATCCACTACCAGAAACATATGACCAAACATATGCTAGACCATATTGATCTGGGCTGGCTTAAAGAGGTCAGGAACGCTTTCCTGATCAGGCCTCCTGAGGAAGTTTTGGCCTCTTATCACAACAAACTGGAGTCCCCAACCGCCGAGGATGTGGGGTTTGCCCGGCAAAGAGAAATTTTCGATTTAGTCTGCGAATTAACAGGTCGGATACCGCCTGTGATTGAGGCGCGCGATGTATTGGATAACCCAGAAGGAACCCTCAAAGCTTTGTGTGCTGCCCTTGATGTTCCTTTCGACCCGGCTATGTTGTCCTGGCCGCCGGGGCCTCGGGAGTCGGATGGGGTTTGGGCCCCCTATTGGTATCATAGCGTGGAAAAATCTACCGGATTTAGCCCCTATAAAGAACCGCAGCCCCTCCCAGATTCTTTACATTCTGTTGCAGAAACCTGCCGACCTCACTATCTTCACTTACAAAGGCACCGTTTGGGTGCTTAAGCGCAGCAAAGATATTATTGACTTGCACTGTGGCCCAGGAAAACTACAGTCCGGTAGTTTCAATTTTTAAAGTGATGGGGAAATCTGTTAGAAGATGAAAAGATCAAAGACCTTAAAACTCGCTCTGATGGGGGCAACCGCCCTAACCATGACGGCTTGCGATAACCCAGAAGAAGTCGCTATCTTTGAGAATGTCGAGCAGTGTATTAAGCAAGATGGCTTTGGCATGGAAGCCTGCCAAGACAATATGAAAAAGGCAGAGGCCGAACATATTCGTGTCGCGCCTAAGTATACCTCGGCGGCCGACTGCGAAGCTGATTTTGGGGCAGAAAAATGTGAAGTTGCGCCCCAGAAAACCCAAGGCGGTGGCTCAGTGTTTATGCCCTTGATGATGGGTTATATGATGGGCAATATGCTCAGCGGCGGTTCCCGAGTAGCCAGCCAACCGCTTTATCGTTCAAAAGACGACCCTAAAAATTTCCGTACAGGGGACAACCAAAAAGTCGCCGGTAAAACCGGAATTTCCAAGGTGCCGGGTAGCGTGACCAAGGCACCTACGACCAAAACCAGCACGGTGCGTCGCGGTGGTTTTGGAACAACGGCACGCCGTTCAGGCGGATTCCGCAGTTACGGCGGCTAATAGTTCTTTTTATGCAGCGCATTGATATTGAAGAACGCGACGACTGGAAGTCTCAGGCGGAAGCCCTAGGCTTTAATTTTCACACCATGTATGGCGCCGCCTATTGGGATGAAACCGCCTGCTATCGTTTCAGTCTGAAACAAATTGAAGATCATATCGAAGACCCCAGCGGGGAAATTGAGCAACTGTGCTTTGAAGTGGTCGACGAAGCTATAAACAGCGAGGAAATTCTAACGAAGTTAGCGATTCCGGAGTTTTTTTGGGATTATGTGCGCTCAAGTTGGCTCAATAAGGAAAAAAACCTCTATGGACGCTTGGACCTCTCCTATGACGGAACAGGCCCGGCAAAGCTTTTAGAGTATAATGCCGACACCCCGACCGCTCTTTACGAAAGCGCGGCCTTTCAGTGGGTGTGGCTTGAGCAGGCGATTGAACGTGAGATTATTCCACCCGGATGTGATCAGTTTAACTCAATTCACGAAACCATGGTCGAAGCCCTGCGGAATTTTAATATTGAGGGGCGTTTGCATCTGGCTTCCTGCAAAGGCAGTGAGGAAGATGCTGGCACGGTGCACTATATTGAAGAATGCGCCGTCCAGGCCGGTATCGACACTGCTTTTCTCCATATAGAAGATATTGGTATTGACGGGGAAGGTCATTTTACTGACGTGGATGATATGGGCATTGCCACGCTCTTTAAGCTCTACCCCTGGGAATGGATTATGACCGATGATTTCGGCAAATCCGTCCCGGCAAGTGGCACCACATTTATCGAACCAGCCTGGCGAACAATCTTGTCAAATAAAGGGCTTCTGCCTTTGCTTTGGGAGATGTTCGAAGGGCACCCTAACCTTCTTCCGGCCTATTTTGCCGATGATCCACGGGCGTCAAATCTTGAAGGGGGTTTTGTGCGTAAGCCCTTGTTTTCACGGGAAGGTAGCAACATCGAAATGGTACGGCCCGGAGAGGATTCTATCTCTGTGGAAGGTCCTTATGGCAAAGAAGGTCATATTGTTCAGGCTCTTCATCCCTTACCTGTTTTCGAGGGGAACCATACAGTTATCGGCTCCTGGCTCGTCGCCAGCCAGCCCTGCGGCATGGGCATTCGTGAAGACAATTCCCCCATCACCAAAGACAGCTCCCGCTTTTTACCTCACGTGATTTTGGATTAAGTTTTGGGGCTGTAGCAGATTTCTTCCTCAAACCCCTCCGGTCTTCCCAACACTTTTATTGCCAGATTGTAAGAAAACCCGGCTCGGGCGAGGGCAGCCAGGTCTTTTTCTTGCTGGTTTTCCTTGGGGGGGCGGGTGCGGTAAGGGCCGAGGCGGCGGCGTTTGGCGAAAGTTCGGGCCGCTTCCAGTTCTGGATTCTCGCTTTCTTCTTTAAGAGTTTCATAAGCCCCCTCAATAACCCCGTCATCCAATCCCTTTTGCTTAAGTTTGGCATTTATCAGGCGTTTGGAATTACCCCGGCGATGGAGCGACCCGGCGCGAAGTTCGGCATACTGCGCATCATTTAGTACCCCCACCCCTTGAAAGCGTTTGATCAACTCCTCGATCACCATGGCCCCTTCTTCCGGGTCGGTTTCGTGGTGTTGGGCTGAAAGCTGGACTTTGCGCATCATCACCCGACGAAAATGAGCTGTCGAGGTGGCAAAACGCTGCAAATAGTACTCGGCGGCGTTCTCTAAATAACGCCGAGTCGCCTTGCGGGGAACTTTTCGTTTAGGAGCTTCCTTTTCCATAAGCTTTAAATGACATATTAATAGTCCCATGTCATGGATGAGATAAGTGAAGCCGCTTACTTTTGGTTTCTTGCAACCCTGGATTCCCGCCTGTACGAGAATGACAGACAAAACTGTAAGCTAACGAGTCCAAGCAGGTACCGTGGCATAAAGACATGGAAAACTTGAGAGAGATTAAATGACGACAGAAGATAAAGCGGTACCCAGAGAAATTGAGATGTCTAATTTTTTAGGAGTTTGGACACTCTATACCCGTGAAGTCAGGCGGTTTTTAAAGGTTTATACCCAAACCCTGATGGCTCCCATCGTCACCACTTTGTTATTTCTCGCCATCTTCACCTTAGCCTTGGGTCGCTCTGTAGAACTCATTGGAGGGGTGCCTTTTTCTCAGTTCTTGGCACCGGGCTTGGTCATGATGGCTGTCGCACAAAATGCGTTTGCCAATACGTCCTCGTCAATTTTGGTTTCAAAAATCCAAGGCAATATTGTCGATACCCTAATGCCCCCCTTATCCCCCCATGATTTAACCCTGGGTTTTGCCTTAGGGGGGGCTACCCGGGGGGTTTTTGTCGGGACCGCTGTGGCAATCGTCATGTCCTTTTTTGTCGATATGTCTATTCACAACCTGTTCTTTGTGGTCTTTCATTGTTTTGCCTCAGCCCTGATGTTGTCTCTACTCGGCATGATCGGCGGTATGTGGGCCGAAAAATTCGATCATATTGCCGCGGTGACAAACTTCATCATCACCCCCTTAAGCTTTTTATCCGGGACTTTTTATTCTATCCAGCGATTACCTGAGATGGTGCAAACTGCGGCCTATTTTAACCCGTTTTTTTATATGATCGACGGCTTTCGTTATGGTTTTATTGGTCATTCAGACACTAATCCCTGGTTAGGGGTCACCGTTTTGACAATCGTCAACATAAGCCTCTGGGTGATCAGCTACCGCCTGTTTAAATCTGGTTATCGGCTGAAAGATTAATTTGCCATGGGGAAGCTACAAAACTGGTGGAACGCCATAGAGGTGTATCGGGACCCCCGCGTTGCCGCCATGATTTTTTTAGGCTTCTCCAGCGGTCTCCCTTTTGGTGTTCTGGCGGACCCTTTAACAGCTTGGTTGACCGAATCCGGGGTCACGAAAACCGCTATTGGCTTGTTTGCTCTGGTCAGCCTTCCCTATTCCTTAAAATTTGTCTGGGCACCTTTGATGGATCGGCTGTCCTTACCTGTCATGACGCCGCTGTTTGGACGGCGGCGGGGGTGGGTGATCGTGACGCAAGTTCTCTTGCTCGGCTGTATTTTTGGCATGGGGCTTTCTAATCCAGCCGAAAACCTGTGGTGGACGGCCCTCTTTGCCGTCATGGTGGCCTTTGCCTCAGCTAGCCAAGATATTGTGGTGGATGCTTACCGGGTGGAAATTCTCGAAGAAGACAAGCTCGCCGCCGGGGCTGCTACCGTGGTTTTTGGCTGGCGTCTTGGGCAGGTTGGTAGTGGTGCCGCCGGGCTTTTAGTTGCCGACCTTCTCCCCTGGCCCATGGTCTTTACCCTTATGGCCGGGCTGGTGTTTGTCGGGCTAATCGCCATTCTACTCAACCCGGAACCCATAGCCCCAAAAAGTGATGAGGCCGAGAGGATAGAAAGCCAGGTTGAGAGTTTTCTGGAAAGCCGCCAACATCTCCCCCCCCGTCTTGCCCATGCCATGGCCTGGTTCTACTCCGCCGTGGTTGGCCCTTTTGCTGAATTCATGAGCCGTAAGGGGTGGTTTGCTGTTTTGGCCTTTATCTTGCTCTATAAATTCGGGGATGCAGTCCTCGGAGTGATGAAGACTCCCTTTTTCCTGGAAATTGGCTTTACCAAAACCGAAATCGCTGCCGTTACCAAACTGTTTGGCTTTAATGCTATCATTGCCGGGGGTATTCTCGGCGGTATTGTCCTGGCGCGGTTGGGTGTTTTGAAAGGCTTGCTGGTTTGTGGTGTTCTTATGGGGGCGTCAAATCTCGTCTTTGTCTTACAGGCTTTGGTTGGGCACGATCTCTGGGTGCTAACCCTGACCATTGCGGTAGAGAACATTACCACTGGTATGGGCACAACCGCCTTTGTCGCCTATCTATCTTCTCTCTGCAATGTGGCCTATACCGCTACCCAGTACGCGTTGCTTACCTCTTTAATGGGTTTTTCCCGTACCATCATGTCATCCGGCTCTGGCTGGCTTGCCGATCAAGTGGACTGGATCACCTTTTTCCTCATCACCACAGCCGCCGCCATCCCCGGTTTAGTATTATTGCTTTGGATGATAAAAGCTTATCCCCCTGAAAAACCTCAAGTAGAATGAGCCTCTTTCCCCCCCCTTTTTAAGGGGAGTTGGAGGGGAGGGAAATAATGGTCGTTAGAACCCCCAGACCATGGGGAGAAGGGGAACGGAGATGGCGAGGATCATGATTTGTAAAGGCAGGCCAAGCCGCCAGTAATCGCCAAAATGATAGCCGCCGGCACTCATGATCAGCACATTATTTTGATGCCCAATGGGGGTGAGGAAGGCGGAACTGGCCGCGATGGCGGTTCCCATGAGGAAGGTATCCACATTCACCCCAATGCCATGGGCCAGAGCCACCGCCAGAGGGGCCATCACCACAGCCGCTGCTGCATTGTTGATCAGATTTGTTAAGATCATGGTGACGGTCATCAACATCAACAGCATGACCCACGGGGGCTGGTCTCCAGCGATGGATAATAAACTGTTGGACAATGTGCCAATCGCCCCGGAGGTTTCCAGGGCATGACCGACAGGGATCAGGGCAGCGAGAAGAACGATCACTGACCAATCAACGGCGTCATAGATCTCCCGCGCCTTTACCGATCGCATCATAACCAACACAATCACAACAACAGCCAGAGCAATTTGGATGGGCAAAAGGTTGAGGGTAACGGCGGCGATGGCGCCCGCAAATAATATACCGGGCAGAAAATTTTGTTTTTTACGCGGGTTTTTCAGGCCCCGTTGAGCAAGAGGAAGACAGCCGAGAGAGATCATTCTTTCGGTTAGGTTGGCTTTATCTCCTTGAACTAACAACACATCACCTGCTGCAAGAACGGCCCGCCCAATGCGGTCATCCACCCGCTCCCCATGGCGGGCAATGGCAAGAAGATTAAGGTCAAACCGCTTGCGCAAACCAATATCTTTAACCGTGCTTCCGACCAAACGGCTATTAGGTTTAATTACCACCTCTTGCAAAATCACATCATCGGAATAAAGGGTATTTTCCATCTCGAGATGGGGCCCGACAACAAAAGTTAAATCGGCACTTTCAACCAACCGATGGAGGGCGGTTTCTTCGGCCCGAAAAATAAGCACATCGCCTTCACAAAGAATTTCCCGACGCAAAGCCCCAAGGAGTCGCCGCCCCCCGCGGATGATCCCCACCACCAAGGCCTCATTATCCACCGAACGCTCCAATTGGCGTACCGATTTGCCGATAGATTGAGACTCGGCAGGCACACTGGCTTCGGTAATGTAACCCACCCCTTTCAGCAGATTTGCCACCCGCTTGGTGCCTTCGCGGTTTTGCGGAATGAGACGCCAGCCAATGAGAATAAGGAACAAAACCCCGGCAATGGTAATGACACCGCCCATGGGGGAAAAATCAAATAGGTGAAATTCTTCCCCGGTAGCTTGTTCCCGATAGGCCGCGATAATAATATTAGGAGGGGTGCCGATTTCGGTCAGCATACCGCCGAGAATGGTCCCAAAGCTCAAAGGCATGAGTACCTGGGCTGGTTTGCGTGAGGTTTGCATAGCCAAAGGCATGAGCAGGGCCAAGGCCCCCACATTATTCATAAAGCCCGACAAAATAGCCCCCATAATGGTGAGCAAGGCTAGGTTGGCGAAGGGGGTGCGGGTGATATAGGCGATTCGCTTGGCGAGGATATCGATCAAACCGCTGGCTTCTAAGGCTTTACTGATCACCAGGATCAAGGCCACCATAATAACAGCCGGGTGACCAAAGCCCATGAAAGCCTCTGAGGTTGGAACCACGCCGCCTAGGACAGCCACCACCAGCACCATAAAGGCCACAACGTCGTGCCGCCATCGCCCCCAAAGGAAGAGGACAATAGCCCCGGTAAGGAGAATTCCTAGAAAAATTTGGTCAAACATGCGCTACCTTATCAGTTTTGAAGGTAGCATAGACCTTTATCACCTAAAACTTAATGGAATTTCTGCAAATCCATCCCGGCATAAAGTGCGGCAACTTCTTCAGAGTATCCATTAAAGGGCAGGGTTTTGCGCTTAAGGAACTCGCCAATGCGCCGCTCTTTGCGTTGGCTCCACCGGGGATGATCCCGGTCTGGATTCACGTTGGAGTAAAAGCCGTATTCCCTGGCAGATTGCGTATTCCAAGTGGTGGGAGGCATCTTTTCAACCAAGGTAATTCGTACGATAGATTTAATCGATTTGTAGCCATATTTCCACGGCACCACGAGGCGGATCGGGGCACCATTCTGGTTGGGAAGTTGCTCCCCATAAAGACCAACCGACATGAGCGTGAGAGGGTTCATGGCCTCATCAATGCGCAGACCTTCCACATAAGGCCAATCAAGGGCATTATAAACTTGCCCTGGCATTTGCTCTGGGTCAACCAAGGTTTCAAAAGCAACATATTTCCCCTTTGAGGTCGGTTCGACCATTTTTAGCAAGGCGGCGAGGGGAAAGCCAACCCAGGGGATGACCATGGACCAGGCCTCAACACACCGGAAACGATAAATACGCTCTTCCAACATCTGGGCTTTAAGCAAATCCTCGATGCCGATCTCCATAGGCTTTCCGACTTCGCCATCAATTTTTACAGTCCAGGGGCGCGGTTTAAGTTTATGGGCGTTCTTTGCCGGATCGCCTTTGCCCGTCCCAAATTCATAAAAATTATTATAGGAGGTGACATCTTTCAGAGAGGTGAGCTTTTCGTCCACCATATATTTAGATTTCATCACCCCAGAGAGCTTGGCGGCGGCTTGGGCCTGAGATGGCATAATCAGGGCTGGGGCTGTTGCAAGACCTACGCCGGCAATGGCGGCGGTTTTGAGGAATTTACGGCGATCCAGATAAACACCCTGGTCCGTCACCTCTGATTCTTTAATATCTGAAGCTTTTTTAATTTTTATCAGCATCCCAGATTTCCCTTTAGTATTTTAATCTATAAACTCTCTAGGTAATGTCACAGAGTTTTGAGTGATTTCAAAGTAAACAGGAGTCACAAAGTTGTGAGTGAAAAAATGAACACCGACGAACGCCTTGCCGAACTTGAGATAAAAATAGCCTATCAGGAAGACCAGATAGATGAACTCAACAAGTCTCTCTTTGAACATTGGAAGCTCATCGAAAAACTGACTCGTAATATGGATATCCTCACTGATCGAGTGAAATCCGTTGCCCAGCAAGACAGACAACAGGGTGATGATAACCAAGCCCCGCCTCATTATTGAGGACAAAATATTGCTGAAGAAATACTATATTTCGATAATACTAGAAATATAGTTGACAGTCTCCTTTAACGGGCCTAATTATATGGCCATGAAAAACGATGATGCAGCAAAAGTTCTGGCAGAGCTTGGCAACCCGACCCGGTTGGCGATCTTCCGATTATTAGTTAAGGCTGGTCCTAAAGGGGCACCTGTTGGGGCGATTCAAGAAAATTTAAATATCCCCGGCTCTACCCTTTCCCACCATCTTTCCCGCTTGGTCAATGTGGGACTGATTCGCCAGGAACGGGAAAGCCGCCTCTTGCACTGCATCCCCCAACTGGAAACCCTCAATCAGGTAACCCAATACTTGATGGACGAATGCTGCATGGGTGTGGAGGGAGAGGGCCGTTGAACCTGAGTCCAATAAAATTCAAGACGTGGATACACGGGGGCAAACCCGCTAGCGTCTGGTTTATTTTTATGAACTCTATTTAAGTCATTGTTTTTTTTAGATTTTAGGTGTTTCCCATATTTGGACACAAGAGATACGAAACAGACATATTTCGGTTTGGTCATTCCCGCGCAGGCGGGAATCCAGTAAACGATAGAAAACAAGCTGATTTTTAGTAGACCAGGATTCCCGCCTACATGGGAATGCAAGGGTTCGTGATCAAATAATTAATCAACAGAGTTGATGACGTCTGTTAAGACATAAACAAAGTATAAGGCAGCGAAGTTGCTTCGAATATTCTAGAATTATGGAGATTGAAATGTGGATAACAGAACATATGCCTCAGATACAGGATTCGCTTCTGTTTTTTGTTGCTGTAATGGCGGAGATGGCGATTTTGTTTATCGGAATCACCTTTTTAGTTGGGGTGATGATGGAGTTGTTCCCCGCTGAGAAAATCAGCAATTTGCTTTCTGCCAGGCGGGGTAAAGGCTACATGATTGGTGCCGGACTTGGTGCGCTAACCCCTTTCTGTAGTTGTTCAACCATTCCCGTTACCAAGGGGTTGCTCAATGCCAAGGCAGGCTTTGGCCCTACCATGGCCTTTTTGTTCACCTCCCCTTTAGTCAACCCCATGTTAGTGGCCCTGCTTTGGATGGCCTTGGGATTTGAATTTACGGCTCTTTATGTGGTTGCCGCCTTATCCCTGACCATTGGCCTCGCCTATTTGCTTGATCGCTTTGGTTTTGACCGCTTTATCCGTGAGGATGTTCTCTCCAGTCCTGTGTCATCATGCGGAACCAAACAAACGGACCCTGTGAATGATACCTCGGTGCGCGCCATGGCCCGTCGCCTTTTCGCCAACAAACTTCGTTTGAAGGAGCTTTGGCATGGGGCAGTGGCTGATTATCGTAAGTTTCTGCCTTTTATTGCTGTTGGCATTGCCATTGGTGCTGTGACCCACGGATTTGTTCCCGAAGATTTTCTGGTGGAAATTGCTGGGTCTGATAACCCTTGGGCCATCCCGGTTTCGGCTGTGATTGGTATTCCGCTTTATATGCGCGCCAGCGTCATGGTGCCGATGATCATGCCTTTGGCTGCTAAAGGAGTCGCCCTTGGGGCCATCGCGGCCTTAATCATTGGGGCCGCCGGGGCCTCGATTCCTGAAGTGGTGATGCTCAAACGCATGTTCAAACTACCCTTAATGCTGGCTTTTCTGGCTTCTGTCCTAACCATTGCTGTGGTGACGGGCTATAGCTTTGAATTATTAATGGGGTAGCGGCTTATAACCCTATTCCATCGCTCCCGCCGCCAAGGCGGGGTCGAGGTGGGTGCTAAACAGGCTCATGCCCCAATGGAGGTGTGGGCCTGTTGCGCGACCAGTTTGACCGACCTTGCCAAGGGTATCTCCCTTTTTGACCGGTTGGCCTTCTGTCACACCTATCTCGCTCATATGGGCATAGACCGTGGAGAGGCCGTGACCGTGATCAATCATCATGGTTTTACCCGTGTAGAACATATCCTGATGAACCAGAGCGATAATCCCGTCGGCAGGTGAAATGATCGGCGTGCCACTGGGGGCGGCAATATCGACACCATTATGGGGGCTGCGTGGTTTGCCATTAAGGATTCGCTGACTGCCAAAAACACCGGAAATCCGACCTTTTAAGGGCCAACTAATGCCTGACATAAAGAACGAGGTTCCCGTATCTAAACGCCGTACCCGCCCAATCCCTTTATTATCTTCCTTAATCCGTGCCACATCCACAGGATTGGGAGTGACCTTACGGGTTGGCAAACCATCAATGCGTTGAATGTTGAATTTTCGAGGCGTTATTTCTAGAAGCCTGTTTTCCGCTTTTCCCGAAGGAGAGGTAATGCTTAAGGACCATTGTTTTTTGGCATCCCGCGCAAAACCAAGGATAAACAAGCCATCCGGAGAGACTCGAACCGCCTTTCCTTCCAAGGCAACTTTGCTTCCTGCTTCCGCCATGCCAAAAACCAGCCCACCCTGGGTCATATCCCCTTCAAGTGAGAGGCTTTGAGCCAGAACAGGAGAAATCAAAAGGTAAAGCAGAACTGATAAAACAAACCCCTTCAAAGTAATTCCCCTTGACGCTTATCGCTCTTTGGAGGTTTTTTCGCTTTGGGTTTGGGAATTGTTCCCCCTGAAGAAACAACGACCGATGTTCGCCCGTCCTGGAATTCAATCTCCAACCCATCACCGGTCTTCAGTCCAATGGAGTTGGTGATGGGGATATTTTGCGCATTACGGATAACCGTATAGCCTCGGTTTAGAGTGCTTTTATGGGAGTAGCTCTCCAACAACCCGCCCAGGTTTGACAACTTGTTATCGGTTTTTTCTAATCGGTGAGAAATCCCCGTTGCCAACCGTTCCCCAGCCCTTGTCCTTTCGTAGGTATTTGTTTTGATGGCAATAATATTCTTCCCCGCCAGAACAAAAGCCCGCCCTAAGGCCCCGAAGCTGCTCTCTGCATTTTGCACTTGCTGTTGGGGGTGGATCAGCTTGGCAGTCAGTTGATTGAGTTGTGCTTCTTTGCGGTCAAAGTAGGTGCCGTGGGCATTGGCGAGACGTTCGACTCGGTCGTCCAGGCGTTGCTCCATCTCTTCAACAATACGTCCCAGATCAGGCAAACCGCGCCCCAGCCCTTCCAGCCGGGTTTCTTTATCGGCAACCATGCGCCCCATGCTTGAAACCAATCGGGAGCCGTCATCCATCACCTGGGCCAAGAGATCAAGGCGCACCGGCACCGCCATTTCCGCCGCTGCGGTCGGGGTTGGGGCACGCTGATCGGAGGCATAGTCAATTAAGGTGGTATCGGTTTCATGACCAACGGCAGAGATCAGGGGAATTTCACTGGTTGCGGCGGCGCGCACCACCACCTCTTCGTTAAACCCCCACAAGTCTTCCAAACTGCCCCCACCGCGCGCGACAATGAGCAAATCAGGACGGGGAACTTTCCCGCCGGGGGCAATGGCGTTGAAGCCATGAATGGCGGCCGCAACTTGTTCCGCCGCGCTTTCACCCTGGACCAAAACAGGCCATAGCAACACATGGCGGGGAAAACGGTCATTGAGGCGATGGAGTATATCGCGGAACACTGCTCCCGTAGGCGAGGTCACCACTCCGATAACCTTGGGCAGGAAGGGGAGCGGTTTTTTACGAGCGGGATCGAACAATCCTTCGGCGGCCAATTTCTTTTTGCGATCTTCCAGGAGCTTCAACAGGGCTCCCTCCCCCGCGAGTTCCATAGATTCGATAACAATTTGGTATTTGGAACGCCCTGGATAAGTGGTTAATCGCCCCTGAACGATCACTTCCATGCCGTCTTCTGGGTTTAGGCCCAACCGTGAGGCCACGCCGCGCCAACAGACCCCATCCAACACCGCTCCATCATCTTTAAGGGCCATGTACATGTGACCGGAGCCGGCCTTTTTAAAACCAGAGATTTCGCCGCGCAGCCGTACATGGGAAAAGCTGTCTTCCACCGTGCGCTTAAGAGCTTGTGAAATCTCAGTCACTGAAAAAATAGGGGCGTTATGGCCTGTCTCAGACATGGAGTACCTTTAATTTTTTACCGTCATGACCAGGTTTGACCCGGTTATCCACGTGGGTGATTGCATTTGAGAAAAACCAAGGCGTGGCCACGCGGGTCAAGTCCGCGCATGACGAACGGTGTTGTTGATTATTTATTTCTGAACAACCTTTCATTCGGGAGCCTTCTTTTTAGTCGAAATGATGGGTAAATATGATACAAGACGCCTAACTGTGACAAGTACTCAAAATACGGGATGGGATAGAATGAAGGTTTTGGTTGTCGGCGGCGGGGGCCGCGAACATGCGCTCTGTTGGGCTATTGCAAAATCACCTGAATGCGAAACTCTTTACTGTGCGCCGGGCAATGCGGGCGTTGCCGATGTCGCCGAATGCGTCAATTTGGGCGCTGAAGACATAGACGGCCTGGTTGCTTTCGCTGTTGATAAAGCAATTGATTTTGTTGTGGTCGGTCCTGAAGCCTCTCTGGTTCTCGGACTCGTTGATCGTCTGGAAGAAAAAGGTATTCGCGCCTTTGGTCCTAGTGCTAAAGCCGCCGTTTTGGAAGGCTCTAAGGGCTTTATGAAGGATGTTTTGGCGAAATTTAACATTCCTACCGCATTTTATGGTCGTTTTACCGATATTAAGGCTGCAAAAGCCTATGTCGCCGAAAAAGGGGCCCCTATTGTCGTTAAAACCGACGGCCTTGCGGCTGGTAAAGGGGTAATTATCTGCCAAACTCTTGATGAAGCCAATACCGCCATCGAGTCCATGATGTCTGATAAAATCTTCGGTGATGCGGGCAACGAAGTGGTGATTGAAGAGTTCCTCGACGGAGAAGAAGCCAGCTTTTTTGCCCTTGTCGATGGCGAACGCGCCCTGCCTTTGATCGCCGCGCAAGACCACAAGGCTGTAGGTGAAGGTGATACCGGACCCAATACGGGCGGCATGGGGGCTTACACCCCGGCCCCCATCGTTAATGACGCCATGATTGAGCAAATTATGACGGACATTGTCACCCCTACTATCAAAGGCATGGCCTCAGACGGCAACCCCTATAAAGGGGTTCTTTTTGTCGGGTTGATGATCAAAGACGGGGTGCCGAAGGTGCTGGAATATAATGTACGCTTTGGTGACCCCGAATGTCAGGTCTTGATGATGCGCCTTAAATCCGATGCCCTGTTGGCTTTGGTCGCAGCGGCTGAAGGTCGCTTGGATGATATCAGGCTTGAGTGGCATGATAGGGCGGCCATGGTGGTGGTCATGGCTGCGAAGGGCTATCCAGGGTCTTACGAAAAAGGCACCGAAATAAGCAATCTGGCTGAGGCCAATGCTGTTGAGGGCGTCACCGTTTTCCATGCCGGAACCAAGGCCGATGGGGACAAAGTATTGGCGACAGGCGGCCGTGTCCTCGGCGTCACCGCTCTGGCCCCCACTGTTTCCCAAGCCCAAAAGCAAGCCTACAAGGCGGTAGATGCTATTAATTGGCCTCAGGGATTTTGTCGACGTGATATCGGCTGGCGTGCTATTGAGCGAGGCCTTTAGACTTAAAAACAATTACCGCACGATCTGATATTCCAAAAAAATATTGACCTCAGATTAAGAAATACCCACATCAGTTGCTATTAGGAACTAGTTGGGCGGTCCTCCGCTAATTTCTTGCTGGGTGTTTTCGTGGTCGAAATGGAGAAATGGGGAGGTATGTAAAGTGACCACTCCAAGTGCTTCATCGACGTCGTGAATACCTATAGCCTTAAAACGCACTTTTACAAAAAGAACAATAGGTTTAACAATATTTATAGGTGTTTAAGATGAAAATTTCCACCCGTGTTTTCGCTGGATTTTTTGGCGTGATCGCTCTATTAGGCATTGTCGCCATTATAGGGGTTTATGCCATTAATGATATTGGCAATGGTTTTGGTCAATATCGTTCCCTCGCCTTACAAACCAATGAATCAGGCCGCGTTCAGGCAAATATGTTGCTCACCCGTTTGTTTGTTAAAAACTATATTCTGGATGCGACAGATGACAATATTAAAAATGTTGAAAAACGAGCAATGGCAACCCTGGAACTTGCCGATGGATTGCTAGAAAAAGTTGACCAAGAAAATAAAAAAGAAGTCGTCAAAAGCATCCAGGCGAACCTTAAGGGTTATTTATCAGCCTTTGACAGCGTGACAAAACTCCAAGACAAACGGAATGATTTGGTCCTCAGTAAGCTGGATAAAATTGGCCCTCAAATTGAACACAATATTTCGCAGATTATGAAGAGTGCCAAAGACGATAATGATGCTGAATCGGCATATAATGCGGGTCGGGCCTTGCGCCAATTGTTGCTCGCTCGGATATATGTCACCAAATATCTTTTGAATAACAATGACGCAGCATACCAGAGGGTGAATAAAGAAATTGCCGCCTTTAAGGGCGAGGCAAATCAATTAGAAGCAACTCTTAAAAACCCTGAACGCCAAAGATTAATTAAAGAGTCCATTAATCTAACGGCGACCTATCACGCGGCTTTCGAAGAGGTTTATAAAACCATCAATGAACGCAATAGATTTATTGAACAAGAGCTGGACCGTATCGGCCCTGAAGTTGCCACTGCCATTGAAACCCTGAAACTTGATGTGAAGGGTGAGCAAGATATTCTCGGCCCGAAAATGGTTGGGACTGTTAAATCTGATACGCAAATGACTCTCATCGTCTCTGTCTTGGCAGCCCTTGCTGGAATTGTAGCGGCCCTCTTTATTGGCAGAGACATTTCGGGTCCTGTGGTCGCCATGACATCAGCCATGCAAAACTTGGCTAAAGGTGTGTTGGAGACCGAAGTTCCTGGCCAAAACCGTAAAGATGAAGTTGGTGAAATGGCCGATGCCGTACAAATCTTTAAAGAGAATGCCCTCGAGGTGAAACGCCTGGAAGACGACCAAAAACAAGCTGAAATTCGCGCTGCACAAGAGAAGAAAAAAACTATGAATAAGCTAGCCGACAGCTTTGAAGAGAGTGTCGGTGGGATTGTTAACAGTGTCTCTTCTGCCTCTTCACAAGTGCGCTCTTCAGCTGAAAATATGTCCCGCGTTGCCGATCAAACCAGTGAGAGATCGGTTGCTGTCGCCGCTGCTTCAGAAGAGGCCTCAACCAACGTTCAAACCGTTGCGACGGCAACTGAAGAACTCTCCGCTTCCATTAATGAAATTAGCCGACAAGTTAGTCAATCTCGTGAAATTGCCGAAAAGGCCGTTGGAGAAGCCAACAGCACCCATGAAACGATCCAAGGGCTTGTGGTTTCAGCCCAAAAAATTGGCGATGTGGTTAATCTGATTACGGATATTGCCGAACAAACCAACTTACTTGCTCTCAACGCCACCATCGAAGCTGCCCGGGCTGGGGATGCGGGCAAAGGTTTTGCTGTTGTGGCATCAGAGGTCAAAAATCTGGCCAACCAAACCGCTAAAGCAACGGAAGAAATCAGCAACCAGATTGGTTCTGTCCAGGGCGCGACCGAACAGGCCGCAACCGCTGTTGAGGGAATTGGTGGTATCATTGGCAACGTCAATGAGTACGCGACTAATATTGCCGCCGCTGTCGAGCAGCAACTTTCGGCAACCCAGGAAATCGCCAGTAATGTTCAGCAAGCCGCAATGGGAACGCAGGAGGTCAATTCAAACATTTCCACTGTTAGCCAAGCTGCTGATGAAACAGGAACGGCCTCTGGAGAAATTCTTGAAGTTTCAGGCCTCCTGTCCCAACAATCAGAAGACCTCAAGCGTGAGGTAGACAGCTTCCTAGGACGGATTCGCGCTGCGTAACCTTGCTCAATAAAAGCAAAAAAGCCCTGTGATTTACACCGCACAGGGCTTTTTTTTACTGACCTTATCTAAAAGCCAACTGTGAATGATTGAGGCTGGCTGGCAAAACTTCACACATTGAATTTAGTTTCTAGATAACCAAGTATTTAAGTATATGGAACGCAGAGTAAATGAAGCTCTAGATGGATATGACGACTTTCCGATGATTGTGTGTGTTCGGAAATTTTCACCCAGCATCATGAAACTGGCCTGGAAGAAGGGACAGCTCTCGCCCGAGCTGGGTTTTTTATGATCTGGTGATAAAGGTGCTGGGCAGGCTGTAGGATTTTGAGGATGGCATCTATAAAATATATATACTTGATTAGCCAAATTATGTAATTTATAAACTTGAATTAGGGGGGAGATATAATGACTGATACTAAGCAAAAACCCTTTTCAACCTCCCAGTTTACGGAGAAGTTCCCTACTGATTTGGATGCAGAATTCTACTTTGAAAAGAGACGTTGGGGTGCTGAAATTTTTTGCCCACATTGTGGCTCACACTCTACATCAGTTACTAAATTTCGTAAGCCTCTGCCGTACCGTTGCCGTGCTTGTCGTAAGCATTTTAGCGTTCGCACTGGTACGGTTTTGGGTGAAAGTAAAATTGCTTTGCAGAAATGGTTGATAGCAATCTACATGCTTCACACTTCGCCTAAGGGAGTTTCAAGTGTACAAATTGCTAAGGAATTGGGTATCACCCAGAAAAGTGCTTGGCTCTTAACCCATCGTATTCGTGAAGCGATGGGTTAACGTGTTGGGTGGCAACAAAGTTGTATCGGTTGATCTAGTTGATTACCTCGGCGTGACAAGTGATAGTATTTTTGGGAGGGACTCTCCTACAAAGGGCAGGTTAAAAATGAATACTAAAATAGATGTCTCACTTTTCGGTCAATTCGATGATATGGTTGATGCCGTTCTATGTGTAGCACCAAGGCTACGATTCGCTGATTTCTTCTGTGGAATCGGAGGGTTTCATATTGGTGCGGAAAATTTAGGTATGGAATGTATTTTCGCGTCTGATATTGATCCTCATGCACAGGATGCATATGAAGCTAATTTTGGAATCAGACCTGTTGGTGATATATCCAAAATCATACCAAAAGATGTTCCTGATCACGATATTCTTTTTGCTGGGTTTCCCTGCCAACCCTTTTCAATAATTGGAAAACAGGGCGGTTTCGCGGACCCGCGTGGGACATTGTTCTTTGACCTGTTGGAAATTATAAAAGAAAAAATGCCCGTTGGTATTGTCCTTGAAAATGTTAAACAACTTGCAACCTCAGATAAAGGTAGCGTTATTGAGCGTATACTTAGTGATCTACGAGAAGTGGGGTATGAGGTAGAATATAAAATCCTAAATGCCTTAGATTTTGGCGTTCCTCAAAAACGGGAGCGGACAATTATTGTCGGGTCATTGGTTGGTCTCGACGAATTTGAATGGCCGGAGGGAGGGGCTCCTATGAAACCCCTTTCTGAAATTCTCGAAACTAAACCAGATGACAAGTTCTTTGTTTCAGAACGTATTCGTCAGAAAAGAATTGATGCGCATAAAGCAGAAGTGACACCTTCCATTTGGCATGAAAATAAATCGGGAAACATATCCAGCTACCCATATTCTTGTGCCTTACGTGCCGGTGCAT
Organism: uncultured Thalassospiraceae bacterium; assembly: GCA_965368165.1. GTDB lineage: Bacteria > Pseudomonadota > Alphaproteobacteria > Rhodospirillales > JAPHRK01 > JAPHRK01. Next base: position 127,558 of record CBDULT010000010.1, read on the forward strand.
CCTATAACTATTTACTCGTGAATGGCGAAAGGCGTCTGACGCCTCGAGAAACCCTTAGATTGCAAGGTTTTCCGGACACCTATAAGATAGTTAGTACAGATTCTCAGGTGAAAAAACAGACTGGAAATGCCGTGGCTGTGCCTGTAGTACAAGCTGTAACTGGAAGGTTGAAATATGCCATCGAAAGATGTGAGACTTCGGGGGAACGCAAAAAGACGGCATGAGGAATACCCTTTGGGGGAATTACCTGATAGCGTAATCGTTGTGATGGCAAAACAACTTGTCCATCGTATAGCGATTGGCCAAATTGATATTACAGGCGATGATTTTGGAACTATTTTTGCTGCCTCTATAGAGGGCATGCATAGGGAAAGCCCTTTGGGGATTGCGGACGTTCTAAAAAATAACTGCGCTTGGTCAGTCAAAACAATAAAGAATAATAAACCTTTTGAGGCCGAGCGAGTCCGCCTTATTTCAGGCCGTAATTCACCAGATTATTCCTTAGGTATATCAGACCCCAGAGCAGATGCAACGGCTACTGGAAGGGCCGTGTTAAGTATATGGAACGCTAGGGTAAATGAAGCTCTAGATGGATATGACGACTTGCGGGTGATTGTGTGTGTTCGGAATTTTGCAACCCGGCAGTTTGTGTTGTTTGAAGAGGAAGCGAGTAGGTTTTCTCATGCAGATTATAAATGGAACTTCAATAAGAGAGGTAATTTGGAAGGCTATGACATTGCCCATAATGAACATGCTTTTACCTGGCAGCCACATGGGAGCCAATTTACAGTAATTAGAAAAGTACCTGCCCACGCGCGAAAATTCTCAATAAACCACAGTGTCCCCCTAATTAAAATTGAACATGTTCTAAGCTCAATTAAGTTTGACGAAAGCTGGATTTCGATTGAACCAGGCTAGCAATATATTGAATTAGGAAAACACCATGCAAGTCGTATTGGCATGGGCATAGAGCTTGCCGTTTTGATCAATGATGCGTCCTTCTGCCGTTGCCATGGAGCGTCCGCAATGGACCACCCACCCCTCAGTTCTAAGGGGTCCAGTATCTTTGGTCAGAGGGCGGACCATATTGGTTTTAAATTCTAAAGTGGTATAGCCGATTCCGGCGGGCATTTTGGTGTGTACCGCGCAGCCCATGGCCGAATCAAGCAAGGTTCCGGCGTAACCACCATGGACGGAGCCCATGGGGTTGTAATGATACTCGGCAGGGGTTGAGGCAAAGGTGATCTTGCCTTCACTGACGGCTGCGAGGTCAAATCCAATGGTATCGGCGATGGGGGGCCGGAAGCTCTCCTCTTTCAAGCGTGTTTGAAATTGCTCTAGGCCGGGCACCGACAAGTCTGCTTGCAAAGATTTCTCGCCAAAAGAATAGCCGTAGGTGCGCTCATGTATTTTTTCGTCTTGATTAAACAAACTCTGTTTGGCTTCTTTATCTTCTTGGGTTGGGAAAATGAGGCAGGTGGTGCTGCCGTGAGCATAGATTTTTCCATCTGAACCAACCAGGCGCGCTTCAGCCGTTGCCATGCGCCGTCCACGGTGGACCACCCAGCCCTCAGCCTTAATTGGCCCGGTTTTAACGCTCAAGCCTCTGACAAGATTTACCTTATATTCCAGGGTGGTATGGCCCTCTCCAGCGGCTAGCGTGGTGTTGACCGCACAGCCCATGGCCGAATCAAGCAGAATGGCAAAATAACCCCCATGGACAGTTCCGATGGGGTTGTAATGGAATTCTTGCGGCGTGCCTTCAAACAATGAAGTGCCTTCGCCCACGTCGACAAGGGTATAGTCGATGGTTGCCGACATAGGGGCCACTTGACCGCCAGCTTTAACCGCTTCTTTTAGCCGCTCCAGGCCACTTGCGCCTTGCATGGCTTCTTGGAGTGGGCGCATGGAGCGCCACTGATAGGTTCTTTCTTTACGTTCCAAAGGGGGAACTCCTTGCCGAAAATTTGATTTCGGCAAGGGTACTTAAAAAATGAGAGGAGGAAAGCTTTTAAAGACCAAATTGGCCTTTTTGTTGTTTTACTGCCCCCGGCAAAGGGCCCTCCATTGCCGTTCCCCAACCATCCTGATAAAGCAAATCTTCAAGAGGGAGGCGTTGCCGCCAGCCAGCGGTTTCAAGCTCTGGCTTCGTAAAGAAATGACTGACATAACCGACACAAAGATAGGCGATCGGAACAATGTGATCGGGGATATTAAGGGCTTCTTTTAAAGTGTCTTGTTCAATAATACTGACCCACCCCACGCCCAAACCTTCGGCTCGGGCGGCCAGCCACAGGTTTTGTACTGCACAGACCGAACTGAACAGGTCCATTTCTGGAATATGGGTGCGCCCAATCACCACCGGGCCTGCCCGCTCTCGATCACAGGTAATGCAGATATTGAGGGGAGATTCTAAAATCCCTTCTAGTTTGAGGTTACGATAGACCGCCCCTTTGTCGGGGCCAAACATCTCGGTGGCCTCTTGATGGGCATGAGAAAACCCTGCGTGAACTTTCTTTTTTACGTCCGGGTTTTGCACCATGATGAAATTCCACGGCTGCATAAAGCCGACCGAAGGCGCATGATGGGCCGCGAGAAGAACCCGGCTTAAGACATCGTCCGGGATGGGCTGAGATAAAAATTGCCCCCGCACATCGCGACGATTGAAAATGGTTTGGTAAAGACCGTCTCTGAGCTCATCGGTGAAGTATTGATCAGCTTGTATTGAATCCCCAATAGGGGCAACTTGTTGCCTGTTTTCCATGTGATTCCCCTTATAGAAAACTTTAAATCGAGTCCCTGCCTGTCCGGGGCAAGTCTCAAGGGGCAATCAGGCCGGTCTTCTGACTTGGGGATCGCCTCTTCTGCCTCGCCTTCCCGGTTAAAACCAGTGGCTTATGAAGCAGAAAATTCCCCCTTACAGCGTTGGGCACGTGTTGGAATTTCACCAACTTCCCGATTCTTCTCTTTCAAGATTAAAAAGAGACACCTGTTGCTAAAACCAAATTTGCCTTCTCAAAGAGAGAAAAGCAATGAATTAAACACTTGTCTCTTTTTCAGAAGGGGGAACAAAAACTTCAGGGGCTTCTGACGGGGTGGTTTCTAAATAAAGGGTGCGGCTTGGGAAGGCAAAGCTGGTACCTGCCTCTTCGACGATATTTTTAATTTTATAGGCCAGTTGTTCTTTTATTTTCAGCCATTCACCCCAGTTTGTTGTCCGGGTGAAGCAGTAAAGAAGTATATCAATGGAGGAGTCGGAAAAGCGGTCAATACGGACAAAGGTTGCCACATCACTGGGATTGGCAAATTCATTATTTTCGAGAATATAGGTTTCAATTTTGTCACGGATTTGCCGGAGTTGATCGAGGGTGGTGCTATATTCAACGCCGATCATCCATTTGATGCGACGGTGGGTCATTTTAGAAAAATTGGTGACAGCACTGTCAGACAGCTTGGCATTGGGAACATAAACCGGGGCTTTGTCGAAACGGCGAACCACGGTCGAGCGAAAACCAATTTGCTCAACAGTGCCTTCTACAACCCCTTCAACCAAAACCCAGTCGCCAATGTTGTAGCGTTTTTCGGCAATAATCAGGATGCCGGAGATAAGGTTTTTAAACAGGTCCTGAGCACCAAGAGCAACAGCAACACCAAACAGGCCAAAGCCCGCGAGAATAGGCCCTACTTCGATACCCCAGATTTCTAGGATTGCCGCTGCCCCGATTAGGATCACCAATGATTTGATGGCTTTAAGTAGCCACTCAACCATAGCATTGGAAAGTTTTTGTTCTAGCTGTGAGATTAAATAACTAAGGGGCTCAACGAGACGATAGACACTCCAAAAGATAACATAGGCTATCAAAGAGCGAATGAAATTGGTGGCGAGAATGCTAATCCCCCCGGAGAGGTCCAGATATTCAGTGGCCAGGAAAATACCTAAAACCACCGGAATAAATTGAATGGGTTTTTCTAGAGCCTCGAAAGCTTTATCATCGACCAGGGTTTCCGTTTTTGCTGCTGCTGTCTGCAAACGCGATAAAACAATAAGTGAAAACAAGCGGCGGACGAAGAGGGAGGCTATAAGGATAGCCAAGGCCACCAAAATTTTGCCCACATCAACCCCATAAAGACCTTTGGTCCATACTTCTTGCACTAGTTGCCAGAATTCATCCAATTTCAGCATTGACTTTCCTCGTCGTAACCCTAATTGATCATCAGATCAGCTTTTTAAAAACCGCCACATTTTACGGAATCAATTTATGAGCGTCATTATTTATCACAATCCTCGCTGTAGTAAATCCCGCCAAACCCTTGAACTTATCAAAGAAAAGGGTATTGAGCCAGTTATCGTTGACTATCTTGCAAACCCACCAGGGGTGATGGAAATCCGCAATATTTTAAAAATGCTGGATAAAAAGCCCGTTGAGGTGATCCGTAAAAAAGAAGCCAAAGAAGAAGGCGTAGATATGGATGGGGATGACATGGCCTTAATGAAGGCTATGGCGGCAAATCCCCGGATTATTGAACGCCCTATCGTTTGTAAGGGTGATAAGGCCGTTCTGGGCCGTCCCCCGGAGAATGTTCACGACCTTCTGTAGTATTTTAGCCGCTATCGTTGAAAACGGACTTTAGCCTAAAGACCGCGAAGATAGCGGGGGCGCAAGGGAACTTGTCCCTGTCGTGCGGCGGTCAGTTGCGCTAAAAGTCGATCCCGGTCTCTGGGAAGATTCCCTGCTAAGGGCAGCGCGTTTGAGGCATGATTTGAGCGGAAAATTACCGGGCGTGGTGGATTAACCAATGAGACCAGGCGCACCTGTTCGGCAAGCAACGCTTCATCATTTTGCCAGTGAAATTCTTCGCCAAATTTTTCAAAAAACCTTGGAGCCGCGCTTTCTTCTAAGCCGAGTTGTAAGGTTGAGAGAAAATTGAGCGGGGCCTTATTGACCAGCTCTGCCGTTCCTTCAATATGATCTTCCCAATGTTTTTGCCCCCCCAGGCCAAGAACTACAGTGGCGGAAACTTTCAGCCCCCCCTCTGATGCTTTATGGAGAGATTCAGCCATGCTCTTAGGCGTTGCCCCTTTGCGAATGCGCTTGAGAATGTTGGCGGAACCAGATTCGATGCCGAAATAAACCAACGATAACTTCCGGGCCTTCAGCTCGGTTAAATCTTCAACAGACTTACGAAGCAGATTGTTTGGGGTGGCGTAGCAAGACACGCGGGTCAAATTAGGAAGGGTTGCGGCTAATTTATCTAGGATTTGCCGTAAACTATCCATAGGTAAAACTAAAGCATCCCCATCGGCGAGGAAAACCCTGTGGGCATCGGGCCAATCCTGGGCTACTCTGTCGATATCGGCAAAAATATCTTCTAAGGGCCTGGCGGCAAAAGACTTTGTTTTATACATGGAACAAAAGGAGCAGCCGTTAAAACTGCACCCTAATGTTGCTTGAATAATCAGGTTATTGCCCTCTGATGGAGGGCGAAAAAGGGGGAGGTCATATATCATGGGGATAGTGTTAGAAGGACTTTTCGTTTAACGTCAAGGTGATTTTTGAATCTGCAGAGCATGATAAACAGGGAATAGGTTATGAGTGAGGAAAAACCAAACCGGGAAGAACTGGCTGTCAGACATTTTAATACAGCCGTTAAAGCTCACCATGAGAATGATATTGATCTGGCGATTGAACATTATGGTCAGGCCATTACCTTGGGCCTGGAAACGCCGGATCTTTACAATAATTTTGGTGTCGCCCTGCGCTCTCAAAAACGCCAGTATGGAGCCATTGCTTGTTACCACCGGGCGATTAAATTAAACCCTGATAATGCCGGGGCTTATTCCAACCTGGGCAATGCTTATCGTGATTTAGGTAAATATGACAAAGCGGTAAAGGCTCATCGCAAATCTGTAAAACTTGCTAAAGGCACGCCTGAATCTGTTTACAACTTAGGCCTCGCCATTCGAGACCAAGGCAAAGTAGAAGAATCTCTCACCTGTTTTAATAAAGTCCTTAAAGCCAAACCTGACCATGGGGAATGCCAATGGGATAAGGCGATTTCTCATTTGCAAATTGGCGATTATGTGGAGGGTTTTAAGCTTTACGAATCTCGCTGGCTGTTATCTCGCACCCCCAAGCGTCCTATGGAGGCACCCCTATGGGAAGGGGGAGACTTAGAAGGCAAGACCTTGGTGCTCTATCAAGAGCAGGGGTTTGGCGATATGCTGCAATTTGTGCGCTTTGCGCCCCTCGTTAAAGAACAATTTGGCGGTACGGTGATTTTAGAATGCCAACCGCCTTTGTTACGCCTTTTTGAGTCTGTTGAGGGGATTGATAAAGTCATCCCTGTTGGGTCCCCCTTGCCAAAACACGATTTTGCCACCCCCTTGCTTTCCTTGCCGCGTATCTTTGGCACCACATTGGAGACCCTTCCAAATGAGGTGCCCTATATTAGAGCCCCTCAGCCCCATACCCTGACCCTGAATACCCCACCGGAACAAAAACTTAGGGTGGGGATTGTTTGGGCGGGTAAGATGACCCCACGGGATCGTTCCTGTCCCTATTCTAATCTAATCGATCTGCTGGAAATTCCGGGGGTATATTTCTATAGCCTGCAACGAGATGAGCGCACGGGTGATATTGAAAAATTTGCCACCAATGCTTTGTCACCTAACCTGGGTGAACGCATGACAGATTTTGCCGATACGGCAACCATGATGGAGCAACTGGATTTGATCATCACCATTGATAGTGCGGTGGCTCATCTTGCGGGGGGGCTCGGTCGTCCGGTATGGGCCTTGCTTTTGTACTCTTCGGATTGGCGCTGGTTGGTGGACCGGGAGGATAGCCCCTGGTATCCCACCATGCGTCTGTTTCGGCAGCAAGCCCCTAACGATTGGGAGAGCGTATTTGCCAAAGTTAAGCCCGCCCTTGAACAGCTTGTGGCTGAAAAACCCTAAGGCTTTTTCCAAAGCAATCCTTTGATTAAGGAGGCATTGGCAAAGTTGGTCAGGGAGAAGGTTGGGGGAGCTTGAAGAAAATGGCTGGGGCAGGATTTGCAGTCACTGCTTCCCATTCCTTTAAGGGGAACAAAGATTTGGGGATTCTCTAAAAGCTGCGAAATAAACGCACATTCATTCGCTTGAGGGATCACAAGGGCCTCGGTGACCGTTGCCTGGGTGGTGATGTAATCAATATGCCATCGTTTGGCTTTGCGTTTTTTAATATGGCGGGATACCCGCGCTTTTATCCCTCCCGGCCCATAGGCGCTGCCAGCATAAAGATAGAACCCTGGCTCTAAGGGCTTTTGACAAAACTTCTTCTGAGGCAAAGTCAGGGGCTTTTTTAGATCAATAAGCAACAGATAAGCCCCGCCAAGGGAGGGGAAATCCTTGGTTTTGAAAATTTCTTCACAATGAGACACGTCGTTAACCCTCCGATTACTTATAGATATTATTATTCATCGATTGTGCGACTAAAGGAAACCAAGAGTTAATAAAACTTTGAAACGTCCACTTAAAATGTTTAGCGACGGCAAAACCATCTTTAAAGAAGGAGATGAGTGCCATAACGCTTTTGTGATTCATGAAGGTGAAGTCATCTTAACCAAGTCTGGGGCCTCCGGACAGGTTCAGCTTGCCGTGCTTAAAGCTGGAGATATGCTGGGTGAAATGGGTTTGCTTGATGCTGGCTCTCGGAGTGCGACGGCTAAAGCTGTAGGCAAGGTCTCGGTAGAAATTCTGTCGCGAGAGAAATTCCTCAAAGACGTTCAGGAAAACCCCAAAACCGCCCTCGCCATTATGGAAAAATTGGTTCATCGTTTACGAAAAGCTGATGAGCTGATTGCTGCTGGGGGGCAAGGCCCCACGAAGACGGCAATGCAAAAAACCGTCGCTCGGCCTGTTGCCGCCCCTAAACCTGCGGCAAAACCGGGCTTTATTTCCCGTCTCTTTGGTCAAACAGGGTCATCTGGTGCGGCACGAACCGCCCCCATTGAAATTTTGGTGGTAAATCTGCTTGGTGATAAAGATAACTCCCAAAGCAAGTTGATTGTTAAAACCCTGGAAGGAGTTGAAGGGGTCCATGTTAAACATGTCAGCAAATCCCCTTTCACAGAAAAAAACTTACTGGGTAAGAATCTCGATATTAAGGCGATTAAAAGCCTTGGGAGGAAACTCCTCAATGAAAGCGGGGGTGACCTGCTCATTTTGGGGAATTTAACCGAAACCCAAGATGCCCTTCATTTACGCTTCCTCAATATTGTTGAGGAAGATAGCGACCGTCAGGGGTCTTTTACCCCATCGGGCGTATTTGCCCTGCCTAAGAATTTTGATGGTGATTTGGCGACCCTTTTGACCACCATTACTCTTTCGGCCTTGGCCCCTCGCACAGAAAACCAAATGAAAGTGTTGCGGACCCACCTTCCGGGATTGGTTGACCAGGCGAAAAAAGCTGGGCGCAAACCCCCCCTTGACCTCAATAAGATGGATCAAGCGACAATTCAGTTGAACTTTGCCAATGCGGCGGCATTTACCGGAATGATCAGTGGCAACCAGAGCTGGCTTGACGAAGCAAAGTCGGCTTATCAAGCCTCAATCAGGTCTTTAGCCCGCAGCAGTGATCGCTATGATTGGGCCTTGGCTCATTTCCAGTTGGGCAAGGTTTTGCAGGTTTTGGCAGAAAAAAGCACCACTCTTTCCAGCCTTTCTGATGCCGAAGAAGCCTTTAACAACGCGTTGACCATCTTTACCAAAGCCGAAACCCCGCAAATATGGGCCACCATTCAAAATCGGTTAGGTCAACTGTTCTATAAAATGGATGTCCGCTCTGGCAGTAAGGCCGAAGAACCGTCCCGCCTAAAAGAAGCAACAACGGCTTATCAAAGTGCTCTGCAGGTTTTCACCATGGCTGAAACCCCTCTGAAATGGGCTGAAGTGAAACATAATCTCGCCCAATCCCTACAAATTCTTGGGGGTCACGCCCACAGCGTGCCGTTGCTTGAAAAGGCTGTTGAAGCCAGCCGGGATGCTTTGGATGTCCGAGCGCGTGATCGATATCCTTTGGCCTGGGCTGCCACCACCAACAGCTTAGGTTCAGCCCTGTTCCTGATTGCCCGCCAGCAGGATGAAGCCAGTGAGGAAATGGCACAGGCGGAAGAAGCCTTTAGTGGTGCTTTGGAAGTTTATAAGGCCCATGGGGCAACTAATTTAGCCAAAGTGGCCCACCGTAACCTTAAAAGAGTCAAAGGATTGCTGGCCCAGGATGAGGCGGCAAGTGCCGCTAAGAAACCTTTGGGGAAATTTAGTTGGGATGATGAGGAAGAAGGTTAAGTTTTATGGCGACGACGGTCGCCCGCCACTCATTAAGTCTATAGGTGCTGAGTGATAAACGATCAATCCTACTTAAATAGCAACAGCTAAAAGCGCCGCAATTCCAAGGCCCATACCGACAACTAAACCTGTTATTACCCGAACAAATGAGCCAGCTTGAAAAGTGATGAATTGAATATGTGTCATTTTACGCCTCCGGAGCCTGTCTGGTAATTATAGTGTTTTAGCTTAACAATTTCCTGCTAATATATCATCTAGCGATTTTT
>CBDULT010000011.1:0-133253 GCA_965368165.1 uncultured Thalassospiraceae bacterium
CAATCGTGCCAATGTTGCAATGCGGCTTAGTACGTTCAAACTTTTCTTTCGCCATGGTGCGAACTCTCTTAATGTCCGGCGGCTGAAGCCAGCCTAGGGGTTGTTACAAAACTAAAATTTGGAGCGGGTAGGGGGAATCGAACCCCCGTATTCAGCTTGGAAGGCTGCTGCTCTACCATTGAGCTACACCCGCAAAATGGCCGAACGAGAAGCCTCCGGCTTTCTTATCCAGAGAATCTCTTACGACCTCATAATCTCGCTTGCGCCAAATTCAGCCAAGATGGTGGAGGGGGTTGGATTCGAACCAACGTAGACGTGAGTCAACGGGTTTACAGCCCGTCCCCTTTAGCCACTCGGGCACCCCTCCATTTCTTGCGTCGCTGATTGGGTGCAAACGAAGTCGGAATAATCGGGATTTCGTCTGCATTGTCAACTCAAAATAATGAAAAAATTTTATCGACTGAAATTCATTGGTTTTAAAGGAAAAAAGAACGCTGACAGATGAGACATAACCCTGTAAAAAACGAGGATGAACAAATCTAACAAACCGAAGCGGAACCGCCCTCCCTTTTCTGGTAAAAAAAGAGCTGGAAAAACTGGAGGAAGCCCCCCTGAACCAAAAGGCCGCTTATGGCTCTTTGGCACCCATGCCGTCTTGGCGGCTCTCAGCAACCCCAAAAGACATTGCCTTCAATTGCTGGCAACAAAAGAGATCATAAGCTCTCTCGGGGAGGAATTAAGAGGAGCCTTAAGCGAAAAATCTATTCAGCCAGAACTCAAAAGCCGAATCGAATTGGATGACCTCTTACCGCCTGGGGCCGTTCATCAGGGAATCGCCCTCCTCTCCGACCCCCTGCCCGTTTACCCTATCGAACAGCTTATTAAGCAAGTTAAATCTAAAGAGCAGGCATGTGTCATTATCCTTGACCAACCCAACGATCCCCATAACATCGGTGCCGTCTTACGCTCTGCAGCGGCTTTTGGGGCCGACGCCGTGATTATACCAGATCGGGGAACCCCTGAAGCAACGGGTACTTTGGCGAAATCAGCCTGTGGAGCCTTAGAACGGGTTCCGGTGATTCGCGTCGGCAACCTTTCAAGAGCGATGGAGCAGCTTAAAGAGGTTGGCTTTTGGTGCGCAGGTCTTGATGCTCGCGGCGACAAAACCCTTGCCAAAGCCAACCTTGAAGGCAAAACCGCTTTGGTTTTCGGTGCCGAAGGCCCAGGACTTCGCCGCCTAACCAAAGAAAATTGTGATTTTCTTATCCGAGTTCCCATCGCTAACTCCATGGAAAGCCTCAATCTCTCCAACGCTGTTGCCATAACCATGTACGAAGTTGCAAGAAACAACGAATAGACGCTTGATTACCACGTCCACCCAAGCTAAATAGTCCCCGCAACCAGACAAAGTGCCGCAATAGCTCAGCTGGTAGAGCACCTGATTTGTAATCAGGGGGTCGGGAGTTCGAGTCTCTCTTGCGGCACCATTGTTTTCAAAAGCTTAGGCGATTTTTTCATAAATTTCCTAGGCTTTTATTTTGTCCGGGTAAGCTATAGGTAAGCAGCGTGGAGAGTTAAATGGATACCACCGAAGAAGAAGCAAAACCTACTCCAGCTTACGAATCAGCCCGCAAACATTATACTGATCAATTTATCGAATCCCTTGCTAAGGATTATAACTTCGATCCCACAGATATTGAAGTCCTAGGAAGGCTCTATGAAATTGAGTACAGATATAATACTGGACAAAGCTTTGAAGGCGAAGCCGATGAAAACCGCGAAGAACGCCAACGACATAAAAAGCTCCTAAAAACTTTTCGGGCGTTCAGAAAAGAACTCGAAGAAAACGGTGGTGACCATTTTAATTTGGAGGTCCATCACGGGGCACGAATGTGTGGTGATTTAAACCCCAATTTAGACCCAGAAGATTATCCAGGGCAGGATTTTAGCAAAAATTATTGTTATTGGTTTGAGTTTGAACGTTACCTTACTTTCTTCGGTTTGGGCTTGGAAGCCACAATCGAACGGAATAGGTCCCATGGTGGAAGGCCCAAAAATGGTGGGTTATCCCTTGCCATTAATTATATCTCTGATTTTTGGCACTTCAACTTAGGCAAAAAATACACCCTGGATTATGAAGGCGGCACGGGCTTGTCGGAAGCTTTCATCTTCACCAAACGACTAATCGATCCCCTGGATGAGGTTCCAGAAGTACAGATCGTCACCGCAATGCGGCACTGGATCAAGCAAACAAACGAGTGGGATCGTCAAATTTCCAAGGGTCCTTCCTTCGACTAGCAATAACCTCGGTCAAAAAACGCTCGAGGTTATTGCCAGCGGGTTTTGATGACTTAAAATCAAATATGTATATTTATTACGTCCGACTTCTTTCAACGAACAAGGACGTACAATGTTTCAGCATATCTCAGATAACCTAGCCCGTGATCCCGATTACCTTGATCGTCTAATCAACGAAAATGAAGCCGCTAATTTTACTGGCTATACCATTCGCGCTCTTCAAGGGTGGCGGGTTAAGGGAGGCGGACCGAACTTTATCAAAGTTTCGGCCCGCTCTATCCGCTATCGCCGCCGCGACCTTATCCAATGGGCGGAAAGCAAACTGGCAGCTAACACTTCGCAGGTGGCGGCATGACCAGAATTGATTTTGTCGCCATCAATCAGGTTGCGAGGCTTCGACTAGGCGACCTGCTCGCCCAACTCCTCCCCGATGGTCGTTTAAGGGGGAAGGAGTGGGTGGCTCGCAACCCAACCCGCAACGATAGGAAGGCGGGATCATTCTCTATCAATGTTGAAACCGGGCAATGGTCCGACTTCGCCACCGGAGACAAAGGGGGCGATGTGGTTAGTCTCATCGCCTACCTGACTCACAGCAGCCAGCTAGAGGCCGCAGAGAAGCTTTGCAACCTCATGGGAGTCCAACATGTTTGAACAAGCCTTAAGAGTCTCTGACGCGCTTCCCAGGACTCATCCGAGTGCGGGAACACCATCCATGTGTTGGATTTACCGAGATATGGCGGGAGAACCCATTGCCGCTACCTATCGTTTTGATACGAAGGAAGGGAAAAAGTTCTTTCTTCCATACGATACGAAGGAACAGGCCTGGAAGGCTCCCGATCCTCGCCCCCTCTACGGCATGGACCGTATCCCCTCCTCCAACGGCGAGATTGTTTTGGTGGAGGGCGAGAAGTGCGCCGACACCCTTTGGGAAATCGGAATTCCCGCCGTATCGGGATTTGGCGGGGCAAACGGCATTTCTAAAACCGACCTTTCGGTCCTTAACGGTTGCACCGTGACCGTCTGGCCTGATTTTGACGAACCGGGATGGAAATACGCAACCCAGGCGGCGGAACTTCTCGGGAGTTTAGGTATCGAAGCGAAGATTATCCCCTTAAAGGAAATCGCCCTCCTTAAAGGATACGCCGACGAAGACCTTTCCTCCTTTAAGGATGCGGATATCCTTAAGGATGAAACAGTTGCCCTTAACCTTAAGGGTTGGGACGCCGCCGACGCCTCTGCTGAGGGCATTGATACATTATCTATAGGTAGGTTCCTTAAGACGGCACCGCCCTACGTTACCTATAGCTATACGTTAGGTAAGGAAGGCGAACCCGGCCTACGTAACGTTACATTAGGTAATACATTACGTAATGTTTCCGACAACAATCCTCTTAACGTTACGTTAGGTAGGGAAGCCCGTAACGGGGCCAATCCCGTTAACGTTAACGGAAACTGGCCGGAGCCTAACCTTAAGGTTCTCAATTCACAAAAAAGTCCGCCACGTTTTCCGACCGAAATTTTCGGCCCATCGTGGGGACCATGGTTACGACAAGCAGTCGAAGCCGTCGCCGCGCCGGTGGATTACGTTGGCGGCACCCTGTTAACGGTCGGAAGCTCCCTTGTTGGCAGCACATACACGGCTCACCCCATGGGCAGTTGGAAAGAACCCGCCATTATGTGGACGGCTCTTGTCGGCAACCCCTCCAGCGGTAAAAGCCCGGCCATGGACCCGGTGTTTGAATTGGTGCGAGAGCTAGAAGCTGAAATGGCCCCCAGCTTTGAAGAAACCATCCGCCAATACGAAACCGATAAGCTTTCCGCTGAAATCGCCTACGACGCCTGGAAAAAGGAAATGAAGGACGCCCAAAAGAACGGTTTTAAAACGCCCCTTAAGCCTGTCGAAGCCAACACACCGGAAAGGCCACAACTCCCCCGGCTTAGGATTTCCGATGCCACCACAGAGGCAATGATTGCTCGCCTCTCCATGCAGCCCAAAGGCTTCCTGTTCTTTCGTGACGAACTCGCTGGCTGGTTTGGCAATTTTGACCGCTATGGCGGCGCTGGTGGAGACCGTGCTTTATGGTTGGAAGTTTACGGCGGACGTTCCTACACCCTGGAACGGGTACGCCACGACGGGCAACCACTACACGTTCCGTTTCTAACCGTTTCCGTCCTTGGCGGCATCCAGCCCGACAAATTGAAATCCACATTGCTTAAGGGCGACGACGACGGCCTCCCTGCCCGTTTCCTCTACATTTATCCCGACCCTGTCCCCCGCAAACTCCCCGAGGCCATCGGCAACAAGGAAATGGCCCTCAACGCCTTTCGCAAGCTTAACGGTCTGCGGTTACAACGGGATGACTACGGAAGTTATGTGCGCGAAGCCCTCCCCCTATCGCCCGATGCTAAAGACCTTTTTGCTGAATATTGGCAACAACACCAAAGAGAAGACCTTAGCGGATATTACGGCGGATGGTGGGGCAAGGCTTGTGGCTCAGTCCTTAAGATTGCCCTCACCCTGCAATTCATTTGGTGGAGCGCGGCAGATGATTACACCATCCCCGACCAAATCAGCCTCGAAGCCATCGATGCCGCTATTAATATGATGGAAGATTATTTCGTCCCCATGGCGAAACGGGCCTTTGGTGAAACCGACCGCCTCGCCGCCACCCTTGGCGCGGCAATCCTGGAAAGAAAACCCGAAAGGGTTAACGGACGGGAAATTTACAAAAACTGGAATCTCCCCGGCATCAAAGACACCGTAAACGCCACCCTCGCCCTTAACGCCCTAACCGAAGCCAACTGGCTCCGTTCATCGTCAACGTCCCCCACCCAATCCGGTGGCCGCCCCCGCGCCGATTTCGAGGTTAATCCTAGGTTGTTTGAAAGCAACCTAGGAACCTCCCACCAAAACTGACAAAACCCCCAAAACTAGGTTTTGTCGGTTTTGGGGGTTTTGGTCTTTGGTTTTTTTACACAACTTTTCTTTTAGAAAATGGAAATTCTCTGGTTCACAAGGCCTTCCGAGGTTAGTCGTGGGCAGACATTTACTTGCTTGCGCCTTCGGACGTCTATTAGTGGGTTCAATTAAGTACCGTGTCCTCGGTGCTTTGCAATTTTGCCTTTCGAATTGGGAACATATATTATCTTACTCCAAAGCATATTGTGCTTGTTAGCAACACTATCCTCATCCCTAAAAACATTATAGGATTCTAATGGAGAGTTTGGTTCTAGAGTCGGCGAAACCTTCTGGAATGTTCTTTCTTCTATTTGGCTACTTAATATCTGATCAAACATTACCGTTAAAAAGCGCTCCCCACTGTCAGTGTTTGAAATGGCTGTCATCAGCGCAGCTGCACCTAACATCGCCTTTCCCGCTCCTGATAAGGCGTTCCCAGAGCTATTTAATATGTTTGACGGCAAAGTAACTAACGCTTTCACTATAACTTCATAGCTACCTTCTTGGGCAACAACACACAAACCCGAAATAGGGGTCTTTTTATGCATCTTTTGCAACTGCTGCCTAAAGGATCGGTTTAATTCTTTAGTCCATGTATCGAATTCAGCCTTGGAAACATTTTCAATATCAAGTTTGAAATCCCAAGAAATGACAGCATCAATTGTACTCGGCATTTTTGAACGCTCTTGGTTCAGCTCAAATAGCTTTTCCTGAATTTCCTCATCTGTCAAATTTGTAGGCCAGCCATACGCCTCAGCAACAGCATCATCTAGTTCTTTATGAGCGATTTGCAGCCAAGCAGGGTTTTCATTGTACAAATTTGTTAGTGTACGCTTTTTAAGGATTTTTTCTGCATCTTCATCAATTGGCAAAATGTGTTCAGGGTAACCCTTGGAAACTTCGGGTACACGCCTAATTAGATCAGATGGATTAAGCCAGTTTTCTCGCAGTTCATTCAATCGTTTTGCTGCAGCCGCAATTTTTATTGCTTTTGGGTTTTCGGAATATTTAGCGGCATCACGATCAGGTTCCATCCCTTCCGGAAATGGAAATGTCTCAAAAACTGATTGAGCATTATACGTCGGATCATTACCAACACCATGCCACGAGCAAGTCTTTAAAGTCCATAATTCATGAAGCTTGCTTGTTAGGATACCAAACATTTCAAATCTGTCGCTGGCAATTACGCATATGCGGCTATCTGGTATAAAAGATGAAGGTGTTATCTTAAACAAACGGTACTTGGCAACCCTGGGGGTAGATATAAAAAAACGTTTACCCTCAATAGCTGCCCTCAATTCTGGCCTAGGGCGTTGATGTATCCACCATTTATCATTTGCCTTTTCTTCTCGCTTTCCAACTCGCTTTGGCTTTACATGAATTGATGCATAACTAAATGGAGCTTCATATAACGCGGCTTCTTGGATAGGCATTTTCACACCAAAATCTATTATCCATTTGCCTTTGGGCCTTCCTGTAATTTCCTGACCATTAAGCCATGGTTTCACAACATCACTATTATGTTTGCCATTAGGATTAACAGGCTTTGTTAATAACTCACGAGCAACTTCTGCTGAAATATCAAATGGACCATTCTTCTGCGTACCAATAAATGCACACTTTTTGTTAGCTCCTAGTTTTTTCACTTTTGTAAAATCAGCATTTAGCGCATCTAACTTTTCTGATAAATCTGAAAAGATACCACTTACTGGTTCGTTTCTAATTCGCACATCCTTTTTCAGTAACTGGCTAAATGAAGTCATAGAAACTCTTACCGCCGCACCTTCATTTACCCAACTTTCATCAGGCCATGCATTGTAAATTTGAAATTTGTCACATATTTCATCAAGTATGTTTCTATTCTTACCACTTCTTATTGAATTTGTTGAAACTAGCCCTGCGCGCTCAAGCCACCCTTCTTTCATATAATCGCAAGCTTTCGCAAACCAGAAGCAGACAAAATCAGCTCCACTGGGTAATCGATCTTTGTATAATTCTCTAATTGAAGCAGAATACTCTTCCCCTAACTCCCGGATCATTTTTTTATCGCCAATAAAGGGAGGGTTGCCAACAATCACATTCACTTTGGGCCAATGGTATTCGCTGCCGTCTTCATTAATTAAAGCGTCTTGGCACACAATGTTTTTAAGTTTACGCAAAACGGGGTTTGCAGGAACGGTAAAGCCATGCTTTTTGATCCACTGAATTTCCCCAATCCACACACTTACCCTAGCTAATTCGGCGGCATAGGGGTTAAGCTCAATCCCATAAATATTTTGGGGACCAATTTCAGGCATATGTTGGGTTAATTGAAAAACAATTTCACCATACAACGAAATTTCTCGTTCAATATCCTTTAAAGTACTCAAGGAAAGGTACAAAAAATTTCCAGAACCACAAGCGGGGTCAAGCACTTTGAAATGTCGAACTTTAGCTAAGAATTTGTTGTAGGCTTTAAGAGCCCTATTTTTTGCCTTTGTTATCTGAGTTGCATTCTGTTTTGTGTTTTCTTTAACTTTGTATTCTTCAGCTTTTGACAAATCTGTTTCGATTTTTTTCTTAACGTCTTCCCATTCAACCATTAAAGGATCAACGACGACAGGATTGATGATTTTCATAATCATATCCCTATCCGTATAATGCGCTCCTAATTGACTTTGTTTTTTGGGGTCAAGGCCACGCTCAAACAGTGTCCCCATGATTGAAGGATCAATATCGCTCCAATCTTTTTTCGCCGCCTCATAAACCAGTTCAATTTCTTCTAAATCTAATTTCAAAGCCTTATCATTATCAAATAGGCCACCATTAAAATAAATGATGTCATCCTTACCCCACTCACCACCTTTATTCATTGCCTTGAAAAGCTTAGACAACCTACTTTCAATATAGGTTGGGTCTGTTCGCCCTTGATTTAGTAGATCAGTAAAAAGATTCTTAGGTAGAAGATCAATATCCTCTGCAAACATGCAAAATATTAGGCGGTTTACAAAATGCGCTACTTCATAAGGATCATTGCCGCGCCTTCTTAGCCGTTCTGATACTTTTGCAAAGTTTCCCGCTATTTCTTCTGTTAATTGCTGCCTGGATTTTTTAGGCTTCAATTTATCAGGATCATGAAAAGCGTATCTTAATAGATTTATCTTATCCGGATTGAGAAGCTCTTCTAGTGCTATTTCATATTTTTCACTGACAAAATCATTCCAGTTCGTATGAATAACAAAACGCTCAATGTCACAAACAATAAGTAGGGGTGGGTTAGCAAGTGCCGGAGCATATTGCTGTAATTGAGCATAAGCGGCCGTAAGATCTTTTTTCTTACCTTTATATTCCCAGCCGAAAAAACCTTTCTTAAAAACATCAGCAAACCCTTGGGTACCAGTGGTTTTCTTCATACCATATTCAAAAGCAAACCATTCACCTTCGGGATCAGCTTCTAAGGGCTTTTTATCACCAAGCAATTCACAAAGATCATTAAAGTGAGATTGAGCTGCGGCACTTTCCTTTATGTTAGCTTTTTGCCATTTCTCAATGAATTGTTGTGGTGTTAATTCAGACATGTAGAAACCCTTGATTCTATTTTTTGTCCGGTCAAAATCTTATCCAATTTTCCCGCTCCCAAACCTGAAAAGAAGCTAATCCAATTCCATGTCCAACGCAATTCACGTACACAACTTTTTGTTTACAAAAAATTTCAACGGTCAGCCCTGGTAGTAAAAAATTTCTAGTCGTAACAACTCTGCAAATTCTAAAGACACAAACCAGAATCCTAATTTCAGAGCTGCCGAAACACCGGGGACAAAAATATTTGCTTACCAAAGACTCCCTAACGGTAATAAGCCCTCTCCCAAGCTCAAACTCCTACGCCCTGGCAACCATATACTGACACCCCAAGTGCGCAATAAACACTAGCTATCAAATTTTCTCCCCAGCAAGTTAGCAGCCTCCCTCAACGGGTCATCCGCTAAATGGGCGTAGCGTTGTGTCGTTTGCGGTTGGGTGTGCCCCAACAACCGCCCGACAATCGGCAGACTAACCCCATTACTCACAAGATGAGATGCGAAAGTGTGTCTTAGGTCGTGGAGGTGGACGTCTTTTAGGTCTGCTGCGGTGCGGACTTCGCTCCAGAACTTTTTGACGCAGTTAAGCGGTTTGCCTTTGGCGTCGCCGGGGAAGACGAAGGGGGTTTTAGGATCGGCCTTTTCCTTGATGCCCGCGAGCAATTGCATTGCCTGTTCCGACAGGGGGACGTGTTCGGTTCGTTTTTGTTTGGTGGTGTGGGCGGGTTTTATCCAGACACCTCGGTCGAAGTCGATTTGCTCCCAGGTTGCCTTAAGGACTTCGCCCTTCCTTGCCCCTGTTAGGATAAGCAGGCGCACCACGTTGGCGGCGCGTTGGTTGGGGTGGTCGTCCAGCACGTTGCCCAGGCGCTTTAGTTCTTCCTCGCTTAACCATCGATCCCGTTTGCCTTCTTGGAATTTAGGGATGCCTAACACCGGGTTATCGCTTCGCCATTCCCAGGCTATCGCCAGAGAGAACATTTTTGACAGCAAAGCCCGGACCCGGTTGGCCTTGTAAGGAGTTTCTTTCATACCCTGAAGAAAGGGTTCAAAATCGCGGCGTTTGATATCCTTAACCTTATAGCCCTTGAAACGGGGAAGGATGGCGTTGTTCAACATGCCTTTATCATCTCGGATGGAGTTGGGGCGCTTGTTGGGAATGGCGTGACGCTCCAAGTAGTCATCAGCGAGGTGTTGCATGGTCGGCGCACTTCGTTGCTCTTTGCGCTCGGTTGCCGGGTCGTTGCCGTGGGCTACATTGCCGAGTTGAAGCTTGGCAAGCCTCCGGGCTTCTTCCGCCGTTAGCACCCCATGCCGCCCCAAGGTCATCCGCCGGGACTTTCCTTCATGGCGATACTGCACGAGATAACTCTTCACCCCAGACGACTTCACCCGAACCCCAAACCCCGGCAAATCGTCATCCCATTCAAATCGATCTTTCCCCTCAGCCTGGAGAAGCTCGACAAAACGCTTGGTTAATTTTGGCATTTTGCCTTACCCCAGAAACCCAAGATTGAAGAAGGTCATTACCGCCCGTGGCATAACTGACAAGAAAAGAAAAGTTAGTACAAGCAACACCATGTTACCAAAAAAAAGGCGTTTAACGGTACGGATAATCCAATTTTTCCTTGCTACCTTGCTTGCGAAATCATCATGCCACCCACCAAAACTTACTTTGGCTGGCTTGGAAATCAGAGAGCTTTTGCGGCCCAAATAAAAAGAGATAGATGCAGCAGCCACGGCCCAGTAGATCCCCATGAAAACCAAACCCCTCACCTGCGTGATTTCAGCTTGAGCATCCGGGATACCATTGAGAAGGAAGTTAATGATTGGGAGAACGGCTAGCCACCCCATAATCAAGCCTGTAGAAATCTTAAACAATAAATCCCAAATAGGCTTTTGGCTTTTTACCCAGAGCCTTTCACTAGGGACAAACACATTTTTTGCTATTGCTAACCAACCATTGAAGCTCTTCTCAATCGCCAAAATTCCCATTTTTCTTACTTCCCTATTCCGTTACATCAAATATTCACATGCTTACCCCAGTCAGAGGGACCAACTTTACTGACTGATAATCAGAGGTACTTTCTGACCTACTGACAGATTATCAGAGGGGCCTCGGGTAAGCAATAGGTAAGCAGCGTGAAGCGAATTGCAGCGTAGTTTATAGTAACGGATTCGCAATGATAATTTTATTATTCTTTATTTTCAATGGATTAAAGCACTGCAGCGTAGCATGCCGAAAACAGGCGAAATGGCAAAATAATGTTTTGTAATCAGGGGGTATGGAGTTCGAGTCTCTCTTGCGGCACCATCCCCCCCAAAATCATTGGTTAAATCGTTGATAACACAGCAATAATTTTTGTTGTGCAAAAACGGGTAGACCAAATGGTAGACCAATGGTAGACCAATCGTGCCGTTATATCTTATAGCGCGGCGGCATTTTTTGCACACTTTAGCGTTAGGTTTTTGGACGCTGGAGAAAGTTTATCCAAAAAGCGGCGTGCTTGATCATATGAAGGAACCGGACAACCTAACGGCAAATATTGCGGAAGGTTTCTAATGATTTTATGATTCGAATCAAAAGGGTCAGAATCAAAAGGGTCGGAGTTGCGAATCAAAAGGGTCGGAGTTGTATGATTTGCTATTCTCCTTCCCTCACGCTATAATCCCCTCTTATTTTTGGATCAAAGGGGTAGATCAAATTACTCCGACCCCTTTGATCCCAAAATAAAATTGTTGATGTGAAAATTCCGAGTGGCACAAAAATGGAAACTAGAACCGCTGGAAAGGTTGTTAATTCTAGCGGCGAAGTGAGGGGAACAGGAGGAGGAAAACAGTTTCAGATTGTCGAGGAATTTGCTGATGAAGCCGATTTCAGTAAACTATTTTCTATTGCGCGAGACTTAAAACCATGAAAATTAAAATCTCTAATGAGGTTGTTTACTTCCCAAATGGGATTTCAATTGAACTACCATGTGCCCGAGATGGCAATAGTTTAGAGCTGGATGGTAAAGTTTTGCTCCTCTTGGGAAGGCTTGAAGACAACCACCGCAACATCTGGTGTTTTGACTTAGAAGGCAACAAACTTTGGGAAATTGAACCGAGCGTTTGGGAGCGCCCTTATTTTAAAATAAAACTCGACGAAAAGCATGATTTGTTGGCTTGGGATCAAAATGGTGATTGTTACAAATTGGACATAGAAACAGGAAAAGTATCAATCCTAAGAGCAGACAGATTTGGCCCCATAAATGAGTAAAGGGGTCAGAGCAATCAAAGGGGTCACAATCAAAGGGGTCAGCACAATCAAAGGGGTCAGAGTTGTATGATTTGCTATTCTTCTTCCCTCACGCTATAACCCCCCTCTTATTTTTGGATCAAATTACTCCGCCCCCTTTGATACGACCCCTTTGATATATCAGAGGGTACAGGGCGAATGGGGAAGTTGCCAGATGGTCGAACCGTTATTGCCCGCCCAACAAGTGGAAGTATAGAAAACATTGGACCGCCAACACTCGAAATTCAGCAGGGTAAAAAAAGGGTAAAAATTAGATATGAGTAGAATCTATGAACATGTCCCGCTAGATGTCGAATTACCAAAAGAACCGACCCTCGAAGGGTTTTATGCAGACTGGGAAGGGGTTAGGGTTCTTATTAAAGACATTAATAAGAACGCTTCGACAGGCATGCTTCGAATCCACTTTGGATGCAGTGTCTTTGCCTATCGTGTCATTGATGAAGGAGACCATCTTCTTACTGCATATTCAAATGTAGGGCTCATAGCCATAGTTAAAAACTCAGAGTATCTAGAATGGTTTCATAGGGAAAGTTGCGGTGTAAGAAAGGGCCAAAACCTCAAACATTACGCCATTCACACAACTAATGAATGCATAGATATTATAGATTCAAAGCTCCCAAAAATTGAGTGGCTCTAAGCTGAAAATCCAGTACGAAATTCCGTACGAATTCCGGGGACACGATATCTAACCAATCAAAGGGGTCAGCGAATTCCGCAATCAAAGAATCAAAGGGGTCAGCAGCAAAGAATCAACTAAGCATCATGAATGGCAGGTAGGAATGATATCTTTATATGAAGCATTAAATTGGATGAAAAACGGCAAACTCCAAATTTTATTTTTTTTAGTTGACTATAAATCGAATAAGCCACCCGACATCTCAGTAGAAACTGACGAAATGCATTTTTTTAATTACGACGATGAGGGCAAGACACCCCTTTCACTGATGGAATTATGGATAGATGAGAGAAAGTTTGATCTTGATACCTTTCTAGGTAAAGTTTCTGACAGTATTAGCCCAAGTTGCTACAGTGTAATTTGCATTTTCGATGGCGGTTTTTTTGGTAATGACAATTTATTAAGTATAGATAATTATGATGCTGTTTACTTAATCTCCATAGACGGGGTAGTTCATAAAGCACTGAACGACAAGTATCGCTCATCCATTGAATGGAAAAACGTTGTATTAGATACAAAAGAAAAATTACACGCACGCTATTTACTTGAATCAAATTACTCCGACCCCTTTGATCTGTGGATACCTTTGGAATAGGAGAAAAAATTGGAACATAATTCTCCTCGTTCTATGGAATTTGTAGTTCATGGAAGAAAATTGGAATTTCCCATGGAGGTGCATGAGAGTATAATTCTAAATGATAGAATTATAGTTTTATTGTGGGCTTACAATGTCATAAGAGAACTCCCCAATGAAGACCCTTGCCGCAACGTCTGGTGTTATGACTTTGATGGCAATGTGCTGTGGAAAATTCAAAGATCATACTTTCCGGATAAAGATGACCCAGAAAACAAAAAGAAATGGAAAGATTTGGATGAGCCTTATTCGGGGATTAGCGCATCACCAGAAGAAAACACTATTCTAGCACACGCCCGCAGAAAATTTATACTCAATCCCAATGATGGAACAGTTCAAATCATGCCGTTTAGAAGCCATTGGGACTAATAAACACCTGAAATTTTACAGTTCCGGTGACACTTACAGTTCCGAAAAATTACGGTGGCGGAATCAAGGGGAGCCGGATCAAATTACTCCGACCCCTTTGATCGAAACACCAGAAACAAAAACTAAAACAACTATCACAATAGAAAGCATGCGGGCCATTTTGAGAATTTTAGGTGGGCCAGGAGACCAATAATGATAACTCTTTTAAGAAATCTACATAAATTTCCAAGGGTTTGGAAAGCCACCAACAAAATTGAAAAAGCTTGGGATTTATTTGCACAAGGCCAATTTAAAGAAGCTGAATTTGAATTTGAAAAAGGGGAACACTTTTTAAAAATGTTGCCTTACGAATTCAAAATAATTAAGGGCCAAATAAAATTTGCACTTAGCAAATACGAAGAAAGCAACAGGATTTATCGCAGTGCTTGGTTTGAAATCAACGAAGACAAACAATTATCTTTAGCCGACAAATTATATCTAAAAGAGTATATTTTTAGTGCTTTAAAAATTTATGAATCAAAGGGGTCGGAGTTGTATGATTTGAAGGGGGAGGATCAAATTACTCCGACCCCTTTGATTCTAAATGGTAGACCAATCGTGCCGTTATATCTTCGCCAAACGTAAGGTTTTCTACTTCTCCCGTAGGATTCCAATGGACTTACTTGGGCATTATAAGACCACCCGTATCGTCATGTGCATGCGGACCAAATCTGAACGAATAGCTTTGGCGAACTCTTCGGGCGCATCGGGAACATCCGGTGCTTCTCCACCTTCATCATCACTTATGGCGCGGGCGTAAAGGGCTCGGTGGAGGTCGCTGGGAATGGGTTTTGCCAGGGATTTATGGAGTTCATGTTCGGTCTTGGGGGATTCTTCACTTACCTGCTTCATGAGGTGGGAAACTTCGGCCTTTCCGGTTTCTCCTGAGCACCAAACAAACGGGCGACAACCTAAGTTTTAGCCTAATACCATATTATTGCAATTTTTGCGACTAAACATAATATCTGCAGCAAACTAAAGTGGAGTCAATTATCTCTGCACCTAAAACTGCATAGCAAATTTCATGGGGTTGGGGTCGGGCTTGCCGAAGTGCCAGCCTTGGCCGAAATCGACACCGCAATAGTAAACTTGATTTGCCATCCCTTTGTCTTCCACCATTTCAGCCACGGTTTTGATTTCCATTTCTTGGCACAAGTCAGCCAAAGCTTTAAGGAATGCGCCGCCTTTATCGGTTGTGCAGGCACGTTTGACCACGGGCCCATCAAACTTAACCATATCCACGTCCAGGGTATGTAAGAAATCAAAGCTGGCATCACCAACTCCGAAGTCATCCAGACAAATTTGGAAACCGGTTTCCCGAATAGACTGCAAGATTTGATTCATCTGAGGAAGGTTTTGAATTTTTGCTGACTCGGTAATTTCAAACATCAGCTTACCCGCTAAGTCTGGGGTGCCTTTAAGAGTCTCAAGCAGTTTCGCCACATAAGCATCGTTGCAAAGCGAGTTACTGGAAACGTTCACCGCAATGGGCGGTAGATCGGTCCCTTCCTTATATGATTGGATTTTCTCTATAGCCATTTTGCATACAGCCATATCAAAATCTGAGATCAGGCCAAGCTCTTCAGCAAGGCTAATCAGATTATAAGGCGACCCCTTGCCTTTATCGCCGTTAAAGCGCATTAGCCCTTCGAAATGATGGACATGGTTATCCCGAAGATTAAAGATTGGCATAAAGTGGAGAGAAAAATCGCTTACCTGGGCCGCTGATTTGACAAAAGTAACGTTTTCATCGGTCTTCACCATCATCACGGAGAGTAAATCAGACAGGCTTTGTCCTTTGAGCACCCCATTATCGCCACTGAACTTCATTAACGTATAGATCAGGGCTTTAGCCACCTGCTCTTCACTCATCCCTGCCCCATCAAGTTCAAGGGTGGTGGCAATCGACCGAATGAGCTTTCCGTCTTCATGAATTTTTTGAGCCGTATCTTCGATCTGCTCATTAATCTCATCTGTATCCAGCCCCTTGGCATGGGCTAGAGAGAAACTATCCTGGTCTACCTGGCTGGCTGTATCTCCGCCGAGGGAACTTCCTTTGAGGATATCCCCAATGGCCGATAATAATTTTGTCTTTTCATCTCCATTGAGCTTTGCAATCAGCTCCTGAAGTTTGCCCACTTTCACCATTGTCACCTGGGCTTCCCCTCCGGCTCGGAGGTAGGATTTTACCCGCTCGGCAGCCACATCTCCAAAAGAATCGGCTTCTAACAATCCAGACTCTTGATGACGTTTTGGTTCTCCTCCATGGAAGAGTATTCCACGAGGAGGTTCCGTTTTTATGGCAAGAAAGAAATGATTGTTAAAGTCAGGAACCTGATAGCCGGAAAGAGCAACCTTAGGCGCAGACCCTTTAGGACCTTTGAGCTTTAAGATGACATCGTCCAGGCGACCTTTATTCGCCGCAACGCCAAGCATTTCTCGCGCCAGCAAGCGGTCATCAGGCGCAATAAGCTCTATGAAATTCCGGCCTTTAATTTTCCCTGGATTTTCACCGAAAAGAACAGGCGTTGCCCCAGCAACAAAAACAACTTCAAAGTTGTCCCCCAACTCAAACAGTAAATCGGCCCGGCAAAAAGCTAAGGCAACGAAGCGTTCTTTTTCTTTATCTTGTGCCATTTTTCATTTCAGTTCTTGTGTCAAACTGCCCCTCTCCCAAAAGGCAATTCACCTTAACTGAAATATATAAGAACGGTCAAACTATTGGCAGACCTATTAATTATAGGCCTGCCAAGGCGAGGAGGTTTATTCAGCAACCTTAACCAAGAGCTTGCCAAAGTTCTTGCCTTTGAGCAGCCCGAGGAACGCTTGAGGGGCATTCTCTAAACCGTCGACAACGTCTTCTTTATACTTGATTTTACCTTCTTTAATCCAGCCAGACATTGCGGTCAGAAATTCTCTTTGCTGTTCAGCAAAATCCCAAACAATGAAGCCACGGTAAGTCAGGCGTTTGACCAAAATATCCCGCATGAGAAGCGGTGACATGTTTGGTCCTGGGGGGAGTTCAGTCATGTTGTAGTTGGCAATCAGACCACAGACGGGGATGCGGGCAAATTCGTTAAACAAGGGGGCGACGGTATCAGATACCATGCCGCCTACATTCTCAAAGTAAACATCAACCCCCTTAGAACAAGCTGCCTTTAATTTCTGAGAGAAGCTGGATTCTTTATAATCAACACAGGCATCAAAACCCAATTCATTGACCACATAATCGCACTTTTCTTTCCCCCCTGCGATCCCGACGGCACGAGCACCTTTGATCTTAGCAATCTGCCCAACTAAACCACCGACAGCACCGGAAGCGGCAGCAACAACTACGGTTTCACCATCCTTAGGTTGACCAATATTCAACAGACCCGTATAGGCGGTCATGCCTGGCATACCGAGCACCCCAACCGCAGTTGAGATTGGCGCTATGGAAGGATCAATTTTGCGTATTTCATTGCCATTTAAAACCGCATATTCCTGCCACCCACCAAATCCGAGAACGGTATCACCAACACTGTATTTATCATGATTGGACTGAATAACCTCAGAGACGGTGCCCCCAACCATGGGGTCACCAATGCTGACGGACTCGGCATATGAAGCCGCATCACTCATCCGCCCTCGCATGTATGGGTCAAGGGAGAGGTAAAGGGTGCGGCAGAGCACTTGTCCTTCACCGGGTTGAGGCACAGAAGTTTCTTTAAGAAAGAAGTTATCATCTGTCGGCTCACCAACAGGACGGGAGGCGAGAGTGATCTGGCGATTAACGGATGAAACCATTAGTTTTTCCTTTGAAATGATACATATGCAGGCAGGGTATTGAACCTGCGGTCAAAAGTCCACCCTCAACGTCAAATGCCTTTCTTGATAGTATTTTACATGCTTTTATAAGTCTTCTGTTTTTCAAGGTTTGGAATAAAAATGACTGACTTCTTTGAGACATATCGTGGCACCGTCAGACGTGAAGAGTTGGACGAAATGGGTCATATGAATGTGGCCTATTATTTGAAAAAATCCAGTGATTCCCTCTCAAATATTCGATTTATTCTTGGCCTCACCAATAAAGACCTCAACCAAGAGGGCCTTGCGGTCATCCCTTTAAAAGATCGTATCTTCTTCAAACGTGAGGTTCACCTCGGCGACACTTTATTTATGAAAACTGGGGTACGCGGCCTAGAAACCAACGGCGGGATAAGGGTCGTCAACCTTTTGGAAAACCAGGAAAATTCAACCTTAGCGGCCCAATTTGAAACCACCATCCATTTGGTGAGCAAAGACACCGGGCAAGAAGTCCCCTGGCCGCAAGAAGTTTTGGACCGAGCCCACGAATTAACCGGAAGCTTTCCCCAGGTTCCCGCCCCGGAACCATTCGAACATATTACCTTGCCCACCACACAAAAGGATAAGCTCTTCACCACCTACCAAGGGGTAATCTCTGAAACAGACGCGGATGTCTCTGGTTTTGCTGCTCCCCATGCCCACATCACCCCTTTCTGGACGGCCTTTCCCAATATTTTTTTGAAAATGGGAATTGACCATCGTGAGATTGTTAAGAATGGCGTGGGGTCGGCAGCCCTTGATTATCGATTGGACTATCACCGTCCTGTTAAACAGGGAACGGAAGTAGAAATTAAAAGCTGCCTGTTGGAAATGGGAGAAAAGGTATTCCGTTTTGTTCATTTCATGACAGATAAAAATACTGGCGACCCTGTTACGACTGTTGACGTGCTGGGAGTTTTGTTTGATCTAAATGCCAGAAAAGCCATTGCCTTCCCGGAACCCTACAGAAAAGGCGGCGAGGCAATAATTGTTAAGCTCTAAATCAGCCGGCACGGATCGCCACCAGGAATTTGTTCATGCGGGGACTTTGGGGTACTAAAGGACCAATACAGATTGTTATGGTTAACTTTTAACAAATTAACTCAATAAGTTATCTATAGGGCATTTTATGCAGATTGGTATTGATTTAGGCGGGACAAAAATTGAGGCTATCGCCCTTGATAAAAACGGCACGGAGCTGGCAAGGAAGCGAGTTGATACGCCGCAAGGAAATTACGCGGCAACTCTTGAACAAATTTTTGCCCTTGTGACTGCTCTTGAAACAAAACTTAGCCGTCAAGGCTCCGTAGGGGTGGGCATTCCGGGGACCCTCTCTCCCGCAACAAGTCTGGTAAAAAATGCTAATTCAACCTGTCTTATTGGACACCCACTTGATAAAGACCTCAAAAAAACCCTTAACCGCCCCGTCCGCCTTGCCAATGATGCCGACTGTTTTACCGTTTCCGAAGCAACAGACGGCGCCGCAAAAGGGGCACGTTCCGTTTTTGGTGTTATCCTTGGAACAGGCGTTGGCGGCGGCATCGTCATTAATGGCAAACCCCTTTGTGGCCCCAATGCCATTACCGGAGAGTGGGGCCATAACGCCTTGCCCTGGCCCCAGCCCCATGAACTCCCCGGGCCAAATTGTTATTGTGGACAAAAGGGGTGTATCGAAACATTTTTAAGCGGGCCAGCTTTGTCATTTTATTATCAGAAAATAGCAGGAAAATCTCTTCTCCCAGAAGAGATAAACCTCCAGGCAGAGTTAGGTGACCCAGACGCCAACAAAGCCCTGGAGCAATACGAAAACCGCCTTGCCAAGGCCCTGGCGTCCGTGATCAATATCCTAGACCCTGAGGTCATCGTCTTAGGTGGGGGGCTCTCCAATATAAAACGGCTTTACGCCAATGTGCCAAAGCTTTGGCATGAGTGGGTGTTTTCAGATAGAGTGGAGACTAAGTTGGTTCAAAATCACCATGGAGATTCGAGTGGTGTCCGTGGGGCGGCATGGCTTTGGAATGATTAAATGGATACCCTGTGTCGGGAATGTGGCTATAAATCGACGTCGACGGATGCCCCCAACCGCTGCCCCACCTGCGGCTCTCCCCGACTGATTAGCCACCCAGAACTCTTCTCTCTTTCCATCGCCCATATCGATTGCGACGCTTTTTATGCGACCGTTGAGAAACGCGACAATCCCCCCCTTGCCAACAAGCCCGTGATTGTCGGTGGCGGAAAACGAGGCGTCGTGGCGGCTTGTTGTTATATTGCCCGAATGCGCGGCGTTCACTCCGCCATGCCTATGTTCAAAGCCTTGAAGGCTTGCCCTGATGCTGTGGTGATTAAGCCTAATCTGTCGAAGTACCGGATTGCCGGGCAGCAAATACGGGAGATTATGCTGGAAAAAACGCCTATAATTGAGCCGCTTTCTTTGGACGAAGCTTTCCTCGACCTTTCCGGCACAGAAAAACTCCATAAGCAAAGCCCGGCGGAAACCCTGGCAGAGATAATCCGAAAAATTGAGAAAGAGGTGGGCGTCACCGCATCGGTTGGCTTAAGCTACAACAAGTTCCTGGCAAAGATCGGGTCCGACTTAGACAAGCCCCGGGGGTTTGCTGTCCTTGGTCGAGCAGAAGCGGTCGATTTCCTGGCAGACAAATCCGTTAAAACTTTAATTGGCGTCGGCAAATCCTTAGCCATGAAACTGGAAAGTGATGGCTTTAGAACCATTGCCCAACTGCGGGAGGTCGACAAAGAAAGCTTAATCAAACAATACGGTACCATTGGCAGCCGCCTTTATCATTTCTCACGGGGGGAAGACAACCGTTCGATCACCCCCTCTCGTCCTGTAAAAAGTGTTTCAGCAGAAACCACCTTCAATCAAGATATTACCGATTTTGAAGAACTCAAGAAACGTCTCTGGCCGCAGTGCGAGCGCGTTGGTCGGGACCTGCGTAATAAAGGGATTGCCGGGCGGAGCATCACCCTCAAGCTCAAAACAGCCGCCTTCAAACAAATCTCTCGCTCTCGACATATTTCAAGCCCAACACAACTAGCCGAAGTTCTCTATCAGACTGCCCTGCCCTTGCTCAGGAAAGAAGCCACGGGGACCCCCTATCGACTGATCGGTATAGGTGCTGCCGACCTCACCTCCGAAGAAAACGCCGACATCCCCGACCTACTCAATCCGGATTTAGAGAAACAATCCAAAATGGAAAAGCTGATGGATGCGGCAGGGGAAAAGTTCGGCAAAGGGATTATTCAGAAAGGGCGGGGGTTGAAGTAAACCAATTGTATTTTTAGCAATTCAACAAAAATATTACACTAAATACATTATATGCTTTATAGTGTATCTACTATAAGGTGTTTTATAAAAATTATACATGAAATAAATTGCATTAGAATTACCTTATTCTTCTAAATGGAAGGGAATAATATGATCATTTTAATTTCAAACCGTGATGTTTACCCTGACAAGCAAGATCACAATATGTTTGGAAATTCATTCAATCAAAATGGACAAGATTTTCTGAGGATGGCAACCGCCCAAAGAGGGGCTTCAGGTAAATGGAAACTTGATCTCTTAGACGAGCCTTCAAGGGTAAATGATTTAAACCCTCCAAGTCGAAAGTTCTTTAAAAAATGCCTTGTTGAAACCCAGCCTACAAAGAAACCTTGGGTATTTTTTATTCATGGTTTCAATCAATCCTTTTTAAAAAACCTCAACAAATGCAAAGAATTAGAAGATTATGGCGTCAATGTAGCGGCCTTTTCTTGGCCTTCAAATCCCGGACCACAAGAGATTTGGAAAAAATACAAAGAATATATACAGGCCCAAAAAAATGCTCGACGATCAGTTATAGCCTTTGAGCGCACACTGGAAAAACTTGCTGCTTACATAACAGATGCCTCCAATAACACCTGTGATATAAACTTCAATATGATCGTCCATAGCTTAGGAAATTATCTATTTAAAAGCTTTGTAGAGAGCGATGCCTTTAACGGTGAGACAGATGTTTTCAACAACGTTATTATTCACGAGGCTGATTGTGATGCTCAAGATCATTACCTTTGGGTAGAACGCTTAGGTCGCACATATACTACGATTAACAAACGAGATTCAGTTCTGAATATGTCTGACAAAGTTAACCCAGACAGGCTTGGCAATACTGTTAAAAACTTAAACGCAGAAAATGCCACCTACATTGATTTCACCGGAGCAAGAGGAGTTGGGAAAGCCCATCGACTTTGGAATAAGCCTGCTGAAAGCAATCCAAAAATAAAAACTATCTTCAAGCAGCTGCTTACCGGAGAACGACCAGAACAAGGAACGACTTTAAATTATGACCCCTCCGATAATGCCTATCGTCTTTGATAAGAAAGGGGACTATGCCCGCATCTTGAGTTATTGGGCTCCCAAGAATTATTGGAAACAATACCAAGAAAAGTGGCATCGTTCTCACACACATTTTGGGAGCGGTGCCACTTATTAATCTGTCATCACTCCTGATCTCTTCTGGATATAAGAATATCAGAACAAACTCTGACAGTTTTCAAAATGGTAGTTAATTAGCAATCCGGCTTGGGGAGTTTTTTGATGCTTTTCAAAACCGCTTCAAGCTCAAAATCCAGGAAATTTTGGTTAATCTGGGTGGCGACGCCGTCTTCGCGGTAGTTGAGGCCCATTTCGTATTCAGGGAGGGCGGCTTGGCTGGTGGTTTTGTAATAGGCCATGTGGACATTCCAGGCTCGGGCCGTCTCAAAAGAATCTCCTCCTTTGACCATTAAGGGGGTTGCCGGGCTAGGCTTGTTGATAACTGCGTTGACCTCAAAGGGGTTATCCATGCCACCACCATCAAAGATAAAGCGTTTTAGAGACGTAACCCCATTTTGCGCCGCATTGAGAATTTGGTGGGTGTGCTGGGCTGGAAAGATCGTGCCGTAGGGGAAGGAGAGCTCCTGATCTTTAGGAAACTCCATGATGGCCTGCCCTGAAGCTTTAGGCCTATCCCGCTCAATCGAGCCAATAATATCTTCTTTCTTCTCACCGTTTTGAGACTGACGGACATTAAAGCGGAATCTCAAACCGTCCTTTGATTCCCACGCCGAGTAGTTCCAGATGGTATCAATCACTTGCCCTTCGGCATAGTAAAACTGGATTTTAGAGAAATTTTCAATCACCCATCCATCACACACATCGTTAAAATGATAATCCGTCGTCCCCTTAACCCCGACCAGGCCAGCCTTATTCTGTAAGGACTTTAAAGAGATATTATACTGGGCCCGATGGCCAACTTGCTCCATTGCCAAGGCTTGCCCTGCCATCAATAGGCAAAACACGAGAAGGGCAATGCGTCCCCAACAAAATGTCATCTACGTCTCTCCATAAGCGGCGGTCTTTCATGGGTATACCACGATGCCATTATAAATAGGAACTTTTCACCCATAGGCAAATTTTGCCTAGGCTTGCCCGACCCTCCTCAATCAAAAACCCCACTTTTCAGCCATTTTTAATGGCACACGATTTGCTACGTACCTATGACGCATTGCACTTAGATGCAGTTGGCAGGAATTAACAGCCTTTGGCCAGGCTTGATATCAAGGGAGGATAAGAATGTTTCCTTGGTATGTATTGAGGGAAAGGAAAAGAATAAATGCAAAAATGCAATCAAGCCCAAGCTATTGCCCTGGAAGACGATCAGTTCTCTACAGTCATGGAAACATTGAGTGATTGTATGGAGGATTTTTCACAGAGCAGCTCATGTGGCTGCAAAAAAACATCAAACAATTTATTGGCAGAGGCCTTGCGCGCCTTAGAGAGGGCCAAATCCATCGCAAGACAGCAGATGGAACGTTTAAGTTACCTCGAAAACCTCGCCGTTACCGATGAATTGACAGGTTTATTCAACCGCCGCGGCTTTACCAAAGCCATGGAGAGAACCCTTTCTAATGCCCGTCGTTACGATGAAAAAGGTGTTCTTTTATTTATTGATCTTAACGGATTTAAGCCCGTTAACGACACCTACGGCCATGATGCCGGAGATGAGGTTCTTCGCCAAACTTCCCGCTTGCTGATAGATAATATCCGCGACAACGATTATGCCGGGCGGTTAGGGGGCGATGAGTTTGCAGTGCTTTTGGTCCGAACCAATTGGGATAATGGGATCACCAGAGCCAAGGCTTTAGACCGGGTGCTTAACCGTTATTACACCAGTTGGGAAGGCCGTATGATTGGTGTTGGAGCCAGTATTGGTGCTCAAGTTTATGACGGCTCTTCCCTGACACCAGAACTATTGAAACATGCAGATCAGGCGATGTACCAAGCCAAACGCCTTGGTGATGGCCCCCGACTTTATTTAGAGACCGCCCAGCATGGATAACTTCGAGGCGACCAATGAGGATTGACCAACTAAGCGTATATAATTCTTACGCAAGTACATTGCCACAAGTCCCTCCTTTGGGGGGGGTGAATGGCGATGCTGTGGTCAAGCCTGAACAGCCCAATGCAATTGAACCCGAGGCGACAGCCAAAGCATCAGAGAGCCGTGACCTCATCACCATCCGCTTGCCAGATCGTATTCGTAAACTCGTCGAACCCCCGCCGGGGACATCTGAAGGCGATAAAGGGGATTTCTACGATGTCCGCAGTATCTCCCCCAGAGAGACTTCCGAACTCAGTATGGACTTATATATTGAAGGGGTTTTGAATTGGGAAGAGCATGCCATGCTGGCCTCCCAACCAGAGCTTCATCCTGATTACAACGACACCATTGGGGCTCTAACCGGGAAAGATGCCGAACCGGACAAGCCCCGCGACATTGTCAAAGAATGGGAAGAGAAACTTTCATTTGAATTGCGCTATGCGGATCAATCTGGAAAGCGCGTTGCCCATGCCCAGAGGATAAACTCTGTCCTCAAACTCATAGATCAGCCCGTCGACAATCAACCGATCAACATGGTTGCTTAGTTTTGGATCGGGCCTTTTGTGGCATCCACATAATCCCAAGAATAGGCGATCTTCTTAGGTGACATCGCAATCTCAGGCTTTGCTTCCACAGTCTTAGGTGCTTCAGTCACCACGGGAACTTCAGCGATCTCTTCGAGGAAATCAGGAAATTCAACCACATCCGTAATTTCAGGAATATAAATTGTCCGCTCAGTGGTTTTAGGAGCGGTTTTAACTTTAGGCGCAGCAAAACTTAAGTCTGGGGTTTTGGCAAAACCTGCATCCAATTGCTCAATAGCTTGCGGGACTGTATTTTCACCTGCCGCTGTTTCAAAGTTAGCCAAAGCAATGGCTTCCGAATCAGCAGGGGCAAAGTCCGGTATATTTTCGCCTAAGTCAGCAAGAGTAATGACTTCGACATCATTTTCATCGTCAGCCGTTGTACAAACCTCCTCGCCCTGAACCCCACGTAACAACGCGCAATCCTGACCGGACACCATGGAGATGCCATGATCGGTGACGGTTTTATCTGTATTGAGGTAAACAATGCCATCGACAACCCAACTGGCAATTTGCACTGGAACAGGTAGGGCACAGCCGGAAACAACCAAAGACACAGCAACTACAGAAACAATTTTATACACGCCAACCCTCCCCAGGGTACTTACGATTTAACTCTACAGCCCCCCCCAATAGATGGAGAACTGCCCTGTCTCAATGACTATTAGGGAGCAAACCTGTGAATAACTGCTTAAAATATATGATTTTTATTTCGCCCTACCCAGATTTACGCCGCAAAGGCTAAATCTGGGGGGACCTATACCAGGAAGACTATTCCTCGGAAGGAGCTTCCTCTTTCTTCTTCGGTTTGGGAAGATTGAGCTTAAGGTGTAATTCACGCAGTTGCTTGACATCTACATCACCCGGAGCCTGCATCAATAAATCTTGAGCCTGTTGGTTCATGGGGAAGAGAATAACTTCACGAATATTAGGTTCATCTGCCAACAGCATAACCATACGATCAACACCCGGTGCACAACCTGCGTGTGGCGGCGCGCCATATTTAAAGGCGTTAAGCATGCCGCCGAATTCTTTTTCAACGGTATCATTATCATAGCCAGCAAGCTCAAAGGCTTTATACATGATGTCGGGGCGGTGGTTCCGCACAGCCCCACTGGAAAGTTCCACACCATTACAGACCACATCATATTGATAGGCCAGAATATCGAGCGGGTCTTTTTCTTCCAGAGCCTTCATCTCGCCTTGGGGCATGGAGAAGGGATTGTGGCTAAAGTCAATCTGTCCGGTATCTTCGTTCATTTCGTACATGGGATAGTCGACAATCCAGCAGAATTTGAACTTGCCCGTTTCACGGATTTCCAACACATCACAAATGCGCTCCCGAGCCTGACCTGCAAACTTAGCCGCATCATGAGCTGAGCCAGCGGCAAAGAACACCGCATCGCCATCGCTGACGCCCGTAGCTTCTTTAATCTGTGCAATCCGGGCTTCATCAAGGTTTTTAGCAATCGGGCCTTTCGTTGTGCCATCTGCATTATAAACGATATAACCTAGGCCACCGGCACCTTCTTCCCGTGCCCAATCGTTAAGCTTATCGTAGAAGCTACGGGGGTTAGAAGCCGCACCTGTTGCCGGGATGGCCCGAACCACTGCGCCTTTTTTCTCAATCAAATTGGCGAACAGACCAAAGTTAGAACCTCTAAAGGCCTCCGTTACGTCTGAAATAATCAGAGGGTTCCGAAGGTCTGGCTTGTCTGAGCCATACTTCATCATGGATTCGGCGTAAGGGATGCGCGGGAAAGGGGCCTGGGTGACTTCCTTATCACCGCCAAACTCTTCAAATACGCCTTGTAATACGGGCTCAAGTACGTTGAACACATCGTCCTGAGTACAGAAGGACATTTCCATATCTAACTGATAGAACTCTCCCGGCGACCGATCAGCACGGGCGTCTTCATCCCGGAAACAAGGGGCTATTTGGAAATATTTATCAAAGCCTGAGACCATCAACAGCTGTTTGAACTGTTGCGGAGCCTGAGGCAGAGCATAGAACTTTCCAGGATGCTGGCGGCTCGGCACCAAATAATCCCGCGCCCCTTCAGGAGAACTGGCTGTCAGGATAGGGGTTTGGTATTCAACGAAGTCTTGCTCGATCATGCGGCGACGCAGAGAGGCAATGACGTTGGAGCGCAAAAGCATGTTGTTGTGGAGTTGCTCACGACGCAAATCCAAGAAACGATAACGCAAGCGAAGGTCTTCAGGAAATTCCGCATCACCTGCCACTTGAATGGGCAGCATCTCAGCAGGAGATTCAACCGTGATCACATCCAAGTAAACTTCGACCTCACCCGTTGGCAGGTTTGAGTTAATGGTATCATCAGTCCGCTTGACCACCTTACCAACAACCGTAATAACGCTTTCAGGACGAACCTTTTCGGCAATGTCAAACAGGTCACTGGAAATATCGATCACGCATTGGGTCAGGCCATAGTGGTCCCGAAGGTCGATAAACAACAGATTACCATGGTCTCTTTTGCGATGAACCCATCCGGAAAGTTTAACTTCTTCGCCCACATTCTCTTGACGAAGCTGACCACAATTATGACTACGATAGGGATGCATATGCCTGATCCTTAATGACCCACGAACAACTTATTTGGAAAAACCAATACGAAGCGCGCATATCCACACTTTTGGGGAGGTTTTGTCAAGGTGTGATGTTGGGTTTAATCTTGTTAAAGGCGCGAAAAAATCAAGACCGCTATTACCATCCAACCCATTAGGACTAACTCATCGCCAACCAAACCCCGACCCCGATCATCAGGGTGCCGGCGATACGGTTGATGAGGCGGACGTTGCCGCTTTTTTCGAGGAAGTGGCGCAAGGAGCGGCCGCCTGTTGCGTAGAGGGTCATGCAAATGAGTTCTGAAACAACCACAATAACCAACAAAGCAACCAGTTGCGGCCCCAGAGGATTGGTGGTTCCGAGAAAGGGAGGCAAGAGGGAAATCATAAAAGCCCACCCCTTAGGGTTGGCGATCGCCGTAACAAACCCCTGCATCGCCAGAGAAAGGGGCGGGGTTGATTGGCGAGACTGAATATTTTCAAGATTGAGAGACATAGAGCCACGTGAGAGCCACATTTGCACCCCCAACCAGCCTAAATAGGCCCCCCCACAATATTTGAAAATTTCAAAAATCTTGGGGTACTGGCTCATAATCGTTGCCACCCCAATCGCTGCAAGCCCTGCCACCAAGGCAACCCCGACAACCTCCCCCCACATCATCCAAAAGGTCCGACGCACCCCAATAGTCATGCCCAAAGTCATCGCCAAAGTCATGCACATCCCTGGCGTAATGGAAATTAAAAACATGGTGGGGACAAAGAGAAGAAGGAGTGAGATATCCATAGAGAGAAAGCCAAATCCAAATCAGTTCTGATGCTGGCTAGTATGTGGTTTCCGAGACAAAAACCACAACCTAAAAAAACCTTCCCATGGACTTTGGCCTTGGGTACACTTTTCATACACTTAAATTGGCTGGAAATCTTAAAATATGGACTGCGTCTTAGTTTATTCAACATACAAGGTTGGCACCATGTCTGTTGCTCAAGCCATAAAAGACGCAGGCATTGAAGCCATTCACACCCATGTTTTGACAGCAGAAGGCATCAAGCAAGCCTATGACCTGGTCAATAAAAAAGCTCAAAATAATCATTTCGATAAATACACCCAAATTCAGCTTGAACAGGTCAATACCTCCCTTGAAACTCGGCAACTTATTCAGGATGCCGAAAGGGTTAAAATTATTTGCGGGGTCAGAGAGCCTCTTAAATTAAAAATATCTACCACCTTCGAACCCTTTGAAGATCATTACCCCCACTGGATCAAAGAATCTGCTGACGACTATTCATCATTCGTTGCGCGTGTTATCCATGACCTAAACGAGAGAATTATCGTCGATACACATAGTCGTTATAACCCTGTTTTCTCTTGGTTCGACAAGGAGCTAAAGGCCATCACAGGCTTTGATGTTTTTGAAAATAGTTTTGATAAGCCAGCAGGATATACAATCTATAAGCATGGGAAGTTTGACATTCTCGTTTATCGACAAGAAGGCTTCCAACTTTTCATCGAGCAAGCCCTGTCGCACTTCCTCAAAGTTGATAACATCAAGCTCCCTCGCGTCAACATTTCCACCAACAAAGCTTCCGGCAAGGTACATTTCAGCGTGACGGAACAGGCTAGATTTGATGAAAAAAATTTAACTGAATTTTTTGATGATCCCCGATTACGCCACTTCTATACCGATGAAGAAATCAGACTGCTTGTCCAAAGATGGAAGCGGTAAACGATGGCAAACAACACCCAGATCTTCTTTATACTGTCTTGCAGCTTAAATATCATCGCGGGCCTTCTTCATCTCTGGGTGATTATAAAAGGGCCAGATGGATACCGTCGTTTTGGGGCAGGTGAAAAGATGGCAAGAATGGCTGAAAAAGGGCGGCTTTATCCTCACCTGATTACTTTAACCATCGCTACCGTTCTCTTCTTTTTTGCCTACCTCTGTCTTTCTGAAATCGGAATGGTTCCCGCTGTTCCTTTCGCTCGCTATCTTCTATGGATCCTTACCGCTGTTTATCTTATCCGTGGATTTATCCCCCTGCTCACCTACCGTTGGGTACCCCTATTTCAGACACAGTTCTTTATCATTTCGTCTGTCATAGTCCTTGGCATGGGCGGAACTCACTTCGCCGCTTTGTTGACATCATAATTCGATAGAAATCACCTTATAAAAAAACCTGATTGCAAAAGAACATTTCATGAACTATCATTTCCTTCGTTTTTAGGACTCGCCTAACAGGCCCTCATGTTCCATATAACGAGAGTCTTTGTTGGTTGATATTGAATCAGAAAGACTCCAGGCTAACAGAAGACTATTAGTGAGATATCAATTAGAGCCATGAAGAATATTACGGTGCGCGGGGCGCGTGAGCATAATTTAAAGAATATCGACGTGGAGATCCCCCGCGATAGCTTAACCGTGGTTACCGGGCTTTCGGGTTCTGGCAAATCTTCGCTGGCTTTTGATACCATCTATGCCGAAGGGCAGCGGCGTTATGTGGAATCTCTTTCGGCCTATGCGCGACAATTTTTGGAGTTGATGCAGAAGCCCGACGTCGACGCTATCGAAGGGCTCTCCCCGGCGATCTCTATTGAGCAAAAAACCACCTCACGCAATCCCCGTTCTACCGTGGGAACCGTGACCGAAATTTACGATTACATGCGTCTGCTTTGGGCCCGTGTTGG
This sequence comes from uncultured Thalassospiraceae bacterium, assembly GCA_965368165.1. Classification (GTDB taxonomy): domain Bacteria; phylum Pseudomonadota; class Alphaproteobacteria; order Rhodospirillales; family JAPHRK01; genus JAPHRK01. Next base: position 29,931 of record CBDULT010000011.1, read on the forward strand.
CGTGCCCCACTCCCCGGCTACCGGTCTGCCGATTGAAAGCCAAACGGTTTCTCAGATGGTTGACCGGGTTATGGCCATGAAAGAAGGCACAAGACTTTATCTGCTGGCCCCCATCGTGCGTGGGCGTAAAGGGGAATATCGCAAGGAGATGCTGGAGCTGGGCAAGAAAGGGTTCCAGCGGGTGAAAGTGGATGGCGAACTCCACGATATTGACGACGTCCCCGCCCTCAACAAAAAAGTGAAACATGATATTGAAGTGGTGGTTGACCGTCTGGTGCTGCGCGAAGATATTGCCTCTCGCCTCGCCGATAGTTTTGAAACCGCTCTGGAGCTTGCCGACGGCCTAGCCTTTATTGAAGATGCCGACAGCGGCGAGCGTACCACCTACTCAGCAAAATTCGCTTGCCCAGTTTCTGGTTTCACCATTGATGAAATCGAGCCACGTCTGTTCTCTTTCAACAACCCCTTTGGGGCCTGTCCCTCTTGCGACGGTCTGGGCACACAAATGTATTTCGACCCCGACCTGGTGGTGCCTGATGATCGCCTTCCTTTAGGCAAAGGAGTAATTGGCCCTTGGTCTAACTCCTCTTCAAAATACTACCATCAAACCCTGGAATGTCTGGCGACCCATTTCGGACAGAAAATGTCGACAGCCTTTAAAGACCTGCCCAAGGATTTCCAAAAAGTGGTGTTATATGGTTCTGGCAAAGAGTCCATCACCATGCGTTATTCAGACGAAAAACGAACCTACGAAGTCTCCAAACCGTTTGAAGGCGTTATCCCCAATATGGATCGACGCTGGAAAGAGACCGATAGCTCCTGGGTACGCGATGAACTCAGCAAATATCAAACCGTTACCCATTGTGAATCCTGCTCCGGCCACCGCCTTAAACCAGAAGCCTTAGCCGTTAAGGTCGACGGTCTGCATATCAGCGAAGCCACCGCCAAATCCATCGATGAAGCCGGGGATTGGTTCACCGCTTTGGAAAGTCGGCTTACCAACAAGCAAATGGAAATTGCCCGGCGTATCCTGCGGGAAATTAATGAGCGTCTGACTTTTCTGCGCAATGTTGGACTGGATTATCTCACCCTGTCACGTAACTCTGGCACCCTTTCCGGCGGCGAAAGCCAACGTATTCGCCTGGCTTCCCAAATTGGCTCTGGCTTAACCGGGGTTCTCTATGTTCTTGATGAACCCTCCATTGGCCTGCACCAACGCGACAACAACCGCTTGCTGGAAACCCTCAAACGCCTTCGCGATTTAGGAAACACCGTGATCGTGGTTGAGCATGACGAAGACGCCATTCGTCAAGCGGATTACCTGCTGGATATCGGCCCCGGTGCCGGAATTCACGGTGGAGAACTGGTGGCAGAAGGCACCCCAGAGCAAGTCATGGCAAATCCAGCAAGCCTGACCGGGCAGTACCTTACAGGTCTCAAGCAAATTGAGACCCCTTCCGTACGACGCAAAGGCAAGCGCGGCAAACAACTCACGGTAAAGGGTGCCCGGGCCAACAACCTCGACAATGTCGACGCCTCCATTCCCTTAGGCACCTTCACCTGTGTCACTGGGGTTTCCGGCGGCGGTAAATCGTCATTGATTATTGAGACTCTCTACAAGGCTTTGGCGCGGCGCTTAAACGGTGCGCGCCTCCATGCCGGAGACCACGATTCCATCAAAGGCGTCGAACTGATCGACAAAATTGTCGATATTGACCAATCACCCATCGGTCGCACCCCGCGTTCTAACCCCGCGACCTATACCGGGGCCTTCACCCCGATCCGCGATTGGTTCGCCAATCTGCCAGAGGCCAAAGAACGGGGATATAAACCGGGGCGGTTCTCCTTTAATGTCAAAGGCGGACGCTGCGAAGCTTGCCAGGGCGACGGCCTAATCAAAATCGAAATGCACTTCCTGCCTGATGTTTACGTGCAATGCGATGTCTGCGAAGGCAAACGCTACAACCGGGAAACATTGGATATTAAATTCCGAGGCAAATCCATCGCCGACGTTCTCGACATGACCGTCGAAGAAGGTGTGGGTTTTTTCAAAGCAGTACCTGCGGTGCGCGACAAAATGGTCGCCTTGCAGCAGGTGGGCCTGAGCTATATCCACTTAGGCCAACAGGCAACCACGCTTTCTGGGGGCGAGGCCCAGCGCGTCAAACTCGCCAAGGAACTCTCCAAACGCGCCACAGGCAAAACCCTCTATATCCTCGACGAGCCAACCACGGGCCTCCACTTTGAAGATGTTCGCAAACTGCTCGAAGTTCTGCATACCCTTGTCGAGACCGGCAACACGGTGCTGGTGATTGAGCATAACCTGGAAGTGATTAAAACCGCTGACTGGATTTTAGATTTAGGGCCAGGCGGCGGCTCAAAAGGGGGGCGGATCGTTGCCAAAGGCACCCCGGAAGAAGTCGCAGAGGTTGCCGAAAGTTATACAGGCCAATACCTCGTCCCCTATCTCAAAAGCCAGAGAAAGAGTGCTTAAAAAAAGAACCTAATGACACCCGTCATCGCCGCGCATGACGAAACACGGGTTACTCTACAGCTTCGTCCACAGGAGCAGCCTTAACCTTAAAGACCGACATGACAATATAGGCATTGCCCAGGATATAAAGGCCATAGAATCCATAGAGGGCGACACGAATCATGGTTAAACTGCCGGGTTCCATGTCTGGTGGATTAATGGACGGAATCAAAGAAAGAGCCAGAACCCCAGAGGCAATACTGGGGATTGCCGCAAGGCCAGTCATAATTTTTGTGGCACCCAATTTTTCCCGAATGGCTGCGAAAGCGGCAACAACATAAAGGAAATGTCCGAGGAAAAGAAAAGGCAGTCCATAATATTGAACAGCCGCAAACCAGGGGCCGATTTTCATTGAAGCCATCAAAACAATGGGGATGGCAGCCCCCCATAAAAAGCAGAGCTTCACAAGGCCTTGCAGGTCTTTAACAATGAAAAGGGGCACAGTTTTTATCCTCAATAATCCCAATGGGTCTTGCCTATTCCTCTTAAGGGGGCAATGTCAAGACAAACCCCTTTACGACACCGATGTCTTTTGTTAGAAACTCCTAATATTATAAGATGTAATCGCCAAGCAAGTTGAGTTTGAGAAAGAGCCGATTATTCTCTCATCTTTGGCGTCTCATTTTCAATGACATTGACGATCAAGCTGTTACGGAAAGACTGCACGCGATGCAAATCTATCTCCCCATTGCCGAGGTATCGGTAAACGTGTTCCTTTTGTTGGGCATGGGGGGAGGAGTCGGATTTCTCTCTGGCCTCTTTGGCGTCGGTGGCGGCTTCTTAATGACCCCTTTATTGATCTTCATTGGTATCCCTTCTCCTATCGCCGTCGCGACCGAAGCCAATCAAATCGTTGCGTCTTCTGTTTCCGGGGTGTTGGCCCATTGGCGACGGGGTAATGTGGACTTCTTGATGGGAACCATGCTGCTGATTGGTGGTGTGATTGGGTCAACGGCTGGTGTGTGGCTGTTTACATATTTGAAGAGCTTAGGCCAAATTGATCTGGTAATTAAGCTCTCTTATGTGGTTTTCCTTGGCACCATCGGCAGTTTGATGTTTATCGAAAGCTTGCGTTCTATGCTCAAGCGGAATGCCCAAACACCCCCCAAGCGCAAAACCCATGGCTGGACCCGAAACCTGCCTTTTAAAATGCGTTTTCGCAAATCCCGTCTTTATATCAGTGCCCTATTACCAATCGGCATTGGTTTTTTGGTTGGTGTCCTTTCTGCCATCATGGGTGTCGGCGGCGGTTTTGTTATGGTTCCCGCAATGATCTATTTGCTGGGCATGCCCACCGCCGTGGTTGTCGGCACCTCCTTGTTCCAAATTATTTTTGTCACCGCCAACGTGACCATCCTTCAAGCCGTTAACAATCATGCGGTCGATGTTGTTCTAGCCCTCACTCTGTTAGTTGGTGCGGTTATCGGGGCTCAGTTTGGCGTTCGAGCCGGCGCGAAACTCCATGGGGAGCAATTGCGAATTCTTCTCGCCCTCATGGTTATTGGCGTTTGTGTCAAAATCGGTTTTGATCTGGTGGTTCAACCCGATGAGCTTTACTCCCTTGGCGTGGGAGGGCACTGATGAAACAGTTATTGTTCTGGCTGACCATTGGCTTGTTCCTGACAGACTCAACCGCCCAAGCTCAAGAGCGCGAACATCTGATTGTTGACCTTTCCGCCCATAAAGTAGAGATCACCGCAGGTTTTAGTGGGGCAGAGCTCCTCCTTTTTGGCGCGACAGGCGGTAAGGGCGATGTCGTTGTCGTCGTTCGCGGCCCCACAGAAAGCACCATCGTCCGACGCAAAGATAAAAAAGGTGGCATTTGGGTCAACGGAGCAAATATGCTTTTTGATAATGTTCCTGGTTTTTTTGCAATTGCAGCAACTCGACGCCTAGATCATTTTCTCCCGATACAGTTGGCTAAAGACCGGGAAATCGGAACAGATTTCCTTACTTTGGTTCCTCACGACAGTAATATTGATGCGGGCATCACGCGTGATTTTCGTGAGGCACTTATTCGAACAAAAACAAATGCAGGGCTCTATGCCAAAGATGTCGGGAAAGTCTCTTTTTTAGGGAACCTTCTCTTTAGAGCTGACATCAAGTTTCCGGCAAATGTTCCCGTTGGCAATTATTCAGTCGATGCTTTCCTTATTAGAGAAGGAAAATTGGTAGACATGAAGAACACACCATTGATCGTTAAAAAGATTGGCGTCGAAGCAGGCATCTTCGACTTTGCAAAACACCACTCCCTGGCTTACGGTATTTTTGCCGTCTTCATCGCGGCTTTTGCCGGGTGGGTTGCGGGTGTGATTTTTAAAAAGAAGTAGGGGTCGATGGAAGAGCAAACAGAAGACAACAAACCTCAAGAACCAGAACGCACCTTTTTGCTGGTAGTGGATAGCAGCGAGGAATTTTCAAACGCCCTGCGCTATGTTTGCCGTCGTGCAAAAAGAACAGGGGGCCGTGTTGCCCTGCTCTATGTCATCGAGCGCGCCGAATTCCAGCATTGGCTAGGGGTTGGCAAGATCATGGAAGAAGAACGTCGCCAGGAAGCAGAAGAGCTGCTCAATGTGATCTCCGCCAACGTACAATCAAAAACCGGCAAAATCCCCCTTATCTTCCTGCGGGAAGGGGACCTGAAGGACGAAGTGTTAAATCTTATTAACGATGAAAACTCCATCTCCGTTCTTGTCCTTGGTGCGGCGGTTTCTGATGAAGGCCCTGGCAATCTAGTCAGCCACATCACCGGCCGCCTCTCCGGCAAACTCCGCGTCCCCGTCACCATCGTGCCGGGCAATCTAAGCGACGAAGAGATCGACGCGATTACTTAAGTTGATTTAAAATTTTGGCAAAAGAAACAGACCTCTACGGACCTGTAAAAACTCTATTAGAAGCCGCAGGGTATAAGGTCAAAGCTGAGGTTAATGGCTGTGATGTTGTTGCCTTTAAAGATGACGGGACAACAGTCATTGTCGAGCTAAAGCTCGTGTTTTCTCTAGATCTGGTTCTTCAAGGGATCAACCGCCAGAGCCTGACGGATGATGTCTATTTAGCCGTTCTTGCCCCTGACACCTCCACCAAAAGAAAAAATTGGCGCAGCCGCGAACGTGGATACCTTAAACTTTGCCGCCAGCTTGGGCTGGGCTTAATGCTAGTTAATCCAAACAAAGAAAACGAGCTAAGTGCAAAAATATTACTCGACCCCGCCCCCTATTCACCCCGCAAAAACAAACGGCGGCAAACTCGGCTTATCAATGAATTCACCACCCGCAAAGGCGACCCCAATACGGGCGGTATTAACCGAACAAAGATCATCACCGCCTATCGTCAAGATGCCTTGCGTTGTGCAGTGGCTCTTAGTGAGCAAGAAAAAATGAAAGTCGCAGAAGTGAAGGCTAAAACAGGCGTCCACAAAACCGGGTCTATTCTTCAGAAAAATTACTACAACTGGTTTGAGCGCACAGAACGCGGTATTTATTGCCTCACATCAAAAGGCAAAGAAAGCCTTAAACTCTACGCCAAAGTCTTGCCGACACTTTCAGATAAGAAGGATATTTAAGATTATTGCCTTCAACAAGAATAAATAGCGAACGAGATTCACCACATAGGAATGGAAAACGGGGGCACCGATCCTTCTTTATCTTAAAGAAGAACCCGTACCCCCGTTTTCCGGGAAGCTCTGCTATAAATCTATAGCTATTTTTCCATCTTCATTTTGCTGTGGTCCATTTTCATGCCACCCATAGCACCGGGTTTTTTGACCATGACTTTAGTTTCAATCTCGCCAGCTTTTTCGAAAACCAAGGTGAGAGGGAACATTTCGCCTTCTTTGAGGGGGGCTGTCAGGCCCATGAACATAACGTGATGACCGCCGGGCTTGAGCATAGCCATGCCACCAGCAGGAACTTCAATGCCCCCTTCGATACGACGCATTTTCATAATGTCGCCTTCTTTAATGTGGGTATGCAGTTCTACTTTTTTAGAAACACCGGCTTTTGCTTCAATCAAACGATCGGCTCCGCCTGTGCTTTTAATCGTTAGAAAGGCAGCACCAGCTTTAGCCATTTTAGCAGAAGCCCGCGCCCAGACGTCAGAGACTTCGATGCCACCCGCAAATGCTGGAGAGGCTGAAACAGTGGCAATAAGAGCAAGTGCTGCGAGGGTAAATTTCTTCATAGTCTTCATATCCTTTGTCATAATCACAAATAGTTTAGTGTCAGGTTCTTGAATTGTGTTCTTTGATATTCTGCATAATGCTTTCCGCAACCAATTCTGGAGGACTGCCGTAAGGGAAAATGGTCACTAATTTTCCACGGGGGCCAATTAAGTAGCCTAAAGCACTGTGGTCCACCGAATAGGTTTCCGGATCGTCAATATTACCCGCTTTGGCGTAGTAAACGTTTAAGCTAGCAGCCACTTGGGCAATCTGTTCCGTCGCTCCTGTCAACCCGACGAGCTTGGGATGAAAGGCACTGACAAAATGAGACAGAACTTCCGGGCTATCGCGTTCCGGATCCAGGGTAACCAATAATGGTTGAACTTGGCTTGCTTGTTCTCCTAACAGGTCTAAGGCATCGCTAAAGGAAGCCAGTTGGGTCGGGCAAATATCTGGACAAAAGGTATAGCCAAAAGCAACCAGGAGATATTTTTCGCCATAGGAGTGATGGGTGACCTCATGACCTTGATGATCTGAAAGATGGAAAGAGCTTATTTCTGCCCCCAATTGAGGAATAGAAGCAACCGTTTCATCACAGAAAGCAGACTGGTAAAGATTGTAACCACCAAAAGCAATAAAGGCCAAGACCAGCAGTCCTACCCCCCATTGCTTTTGTCGATTTAAACTAATTTCGGTCAATTTGATTTTCCAGAATGCAAAAAGTCCCCAAGCACAAAAAAGGCCGTGGTCGCCTCCCCTCTTTAAGCGAAGAGGCAGCCACGATAGGTAGGAACAGCATCTTAAAAGCAAAGACTGTACCAAACCGATGTTTTCATTAAATTCAATCGGTTATCTAAGTTTCAAAGTAAGAGTAAATATATTTTTTGTGGGATTTGCCACTTTTTTGTGTGTGATATGACACAGCCTCATCTTCTTGCTACACAACCAAAGGGCTACTTATCCCCACAAAAAACATTGCCAAAAATTGAATAGTCGCTTGACCCTAGTTTTTAGTGGTTCAAAATAACCGCGTATGAAAAAGCAGAGTGTGGAAACAAACAAACGCGCTTTGCCTTAACGGAGGCTTTCATGAAAAAAATTCTTAAACTGGCGGCAGGTGCCGTCTTTTGCATGGGCTTGGCAGTTAATGCTCAAGCCGCTAACTTAAAGGTCGCTTATGATGCGGACCCGGTTTCTCTGGATCCCCATGAGCAACTTTCAGGTGGAACACTACAACTTTCTCACATGACAAACGACCCTCTGGTTCGTTGGACCAGGGACATGCAATTTGAACCCCGGCTTGCAACCAAGTGGGAACGGATTGATGACCTGACCATGCGGTTCCATTTACGGCGTGGGGTTAAGTTCCATTCCGGCAACATGATGACCGCAGAGGATGCGATTTTTACTTTCAATCGTTTGAAAAAAAGCCCGGATTTCAAAGGCTTGTTCACCAACTTCACGGCGATGAACAAAATTGATGATTACACGATTGATCTGGTTACCGACAAACCTTATCCCTTGGTCCTCAACCAAGCCACTTACATCTTTGTCATGGATAGCAAGTTCTATGCGGGCAAAGACGAAATCACCAAACATGGTGATTCGTTTGCTTCGAGCAATATCTCCGGCACAGGCCCTTATATGGTTGAAAGCAGAGAACAAGGCGTAAAGATTGTTTTCCGTCGCTTTGGCGATTACTGGGATAAAAAATCTCCTGGGAACGTAGATCAAATCACCATGACGCCGATCAAAGAAGGACCAACCCGCGTTGCGGCTCTTCTTTCAGGCGATGTTGATTTCATCATGCCCGTTCCTCCAGCAGATCTAGACCGGGTTCGCAACAGCGACAAGACCCATCTGGTTACCATGTCAGGCGGTCGGATTATTACTTTCCAACTGAACCAAAACCGAGTTGAAGCCTTCAAGGATGCCCGAGTGCGTAACGCCATTGTTTACGCCATTAACAATGCGGGTATCGCTAAAAAGATCATGAAAGGTTTTGCAACGGTTGGTGCTCAGCAAGGCCCTGCTGGATACTTAGGCTATGTCGACAGCCTAACGCCTCGTTATGATCTCAAAAAAGCTGCCGCCTTGATGAAAGAAGCCGGATACGAAAACGGTTTTTCCGTCACCATGATGGCACCCAACAATCGTTACGTGAACGACGCAAAAATTGCTGAAGCGGTTGCCGGCATGTTAGCAAAAATCAAAATCAAAGTTGATCTTAAGACCATGCCAAAAGCCCAATATTGGCCTAAGTTCGACGAACGGGCTGCTGATATCATGATGATTGGTTGGCATTCCGATACGGAAGACAGTGCTAACTTCTCTGAGTTCCTGACCATGACCCCGAATAAAGAGACGGGTAAAGGCCAGTACAACAGCGGTAACTATAGCAATGCCATGGTCGACGAACTGATTATGCAGAGCCAAAGCATGACCGATTCAGCCGCCCGCGCCAAGGTGCTGCAGAAAGCTGAAACCATCATGTATAATGAAGCTGCATTTGTGCCGCTCCATTGGCAAAACCATGCTTGGGGTGCCCGTAAAGGGGTTGATATTGAACCCATCGTCAACCCCATGAACTTCCCTTATCTTGGCGACCTGGTCGTTAAGTAAGCACCGCCTTTTAAATCGGGGCATCCTTGCATCGGCGGCCCCGATTTTTTATAAATTTTAAAGATGATTCACACTTAGGGGCAGGACAATAGAATATTTTTATTTTGCCATAAGAAGGCTTCTCCAAGCTGTCCTTGTTATGTTCGTCCTCAGCCTTGTTGGCTTTTCGATCCAAGACAATCTCGGCGACCCTTTACGGGAAATGGTTGGGCAGTCCGTCTCTGAAGCTGAGCGGGAAGCCTTGCGTGACAAGCTGGGACTCAACGACCCCTTCCTGGTTCAATACACCCGTTTCCTTGGCAAAGCGGTGCAGGGAGATTTGGGGACGTCCTATTTCTTCAAAAAACCTGCCGTCGATGTGATTATGCATAAGTTTCCGGCCACCATGGAACTGGTGATCGGTGCCACCCTGATTATTGTGATTATTTCCATCCCCGTCGGGGTTTATTGCGCCATAAGACCCAAAAGCTGGTTTTCTAAGTTTGTCATGGGCATAAGTATTGTCGGCATCTCTGTTCCGGTCTTTTTAACTGCTATTTTTTCTATTTATATATTTTCCGTCGAGCTTGGCTGGATGCCCTCTTTTGGGCGCGGTAATATTGGAGAAATTCTCCCCGGCTGGGAGAGCAACTTCACCTCCTGGGATGGCCTGGTTCACCTTGTCCTCCCCAGTATTTCCTTGGCCTCTATTATGTTGCCTTTATTCATCAGGCTCATTCGCTCAGAAATGATGGAAGTTTTAGAAACCGAATATGTGCGTTTTGCCTGGGCTAAAGGCCTCGCGCCAAAACGAGTTTGGTTCCTTCATGCTCTCAAAAATACCCTCCTGCCCGTCATCACGGTTGGCGGAGTCCAGATCGGCACCATGATCGCCTATACGATTCTCACGGAAACCGTTTTCCAATGGCCGGGGATGGGCTTTCTCTTTCTTGAAGCGGTCAATCGAGTCGATACCCCGTTGATCATCGCCTATATCATCACCGTTGGTCTAATCTTTGTGGTGGTCAATACCATCGTCGATCTCATTTATACCTGGGTGAACCCCACGGTTCGCATTACGGGGAATGGCTGATGAAAGCGATAAAGACCTTCTTCGCCTCAGACTTCTTTCTTCGTTTCCGGAAGGATAAAGTTGCCGTTGTCAGCCTGACTGTCGTAGCATTTTATTTTATCGCTGCTTTTACAGCCCCCCTTACCGCACCCTTTGATCCTTACGACCCTTTATCCATTGACATCATGGACTCTGAAATCCCCCCTTTGTGGACCGAAGGGGAAACCGATGATCGCTTTCTTTTGGGCACGGATGCTCAAGGGCGAGATTTGCTTTCTGGCATTCTTTACGGCACCCGCATCTCCATTGCCATCGGCCTCTGCGCCGTTGCTCTGCAAATGATCCTTGGTATCAGCATCGGGTTGATTTCTGGCTATATGGGGGGGTGGATTGACAACTTTTTCATGCGCCTTGCCGACATCCAGCTTTCGCTCTCTACGATGATGGTTGCCATTGTCGCCCTCGCCGTTTTTCAGGCAGCTTTTGGCACCGAGCTTTATAACGAAATAGCCGTCTTTATGCTGATTATGGTGATCGGGATAGCAGAATGGCCTCAATATGCCCGAACGGTCCGCGCATCGGTTTTAGCCGAACGTAAAAAAGAATATGTCGATGCCGCCAGGGTTATTGGCCTAGGCACCAGAACCATCATGTTCCGTCACATCCTGCCCAATACCCTGTCTCCAATTCTCGTAATTTCAACGGTCCAGGTGGCGAATGCGATCATTTCAGAAGCGGCTCTTTCCTTCCTCGGATTAGGGATGCCCGTGAACAAGCCTTCGCTAGGCTCTCTGATCAGCAGTGGGTTTGAATTTATCTTCAGCGGCTCCTGGTGGATCACCACCATTCCGGCAATCATTTTAATCTTGCTTATCTTAAGCATCAACCTCCTCGGCGATTGGCTACGCGATGTGCTTAATCCAAAGATTTATAAGGATTGATGCTCATGTTTCAGTTAGAAGTTAAAAACCTCAATGTTGAATTTCCTCTCACCCGCAAGACACTCCATGCCCTGCGCGATGTAAACTTCTCCCTAAGGCAAGGAGAACGCCTTGGTATTGTTGGTGAGTCTGGGGCTGGGAAAACGGTTGCCGCCTTCTCTATTCTCAATTTACTCAGCAAACCTGGAAGGATTACGGGCGGGTCGGTGACCTTTGAAGGGCAAGACCTGACCAAGCTCTCTGAAAACGAGATGCGGACAATTAGGGGCAACCGGATCAGCATGATCTTCCAAGACCCTATGATGACTCTCAACCCGGTCCTCACGATCGGACAGCAGATGGTTGAGTGCCTTCATGCCCATAATAAAATCAGCAAGGCCGATGCCAAAAGAAGAGCCATCGCAAAATTGCAGGAAGTCAAAATTCCCTCGGCAGAAAAACGCTTTAACAGCTACCCTCACGAACTGTCTGGCGGGATGAGACAAAGGGTGGTTATTGCCATTGCCCTGCTCACTGAGCCGGCCTTGATTATTGCCGACGAGCCAACCACAGCCTTGGATGTGACCATTCAAGCTGAAATCATGGCTCTCATTCTCGACCTGTGTAAAAACCACGGGGTCAGCCTCATCCTCATCACCCATGACCTGGCCGTGGTCTCCCAGATTACCCAACGGGTGATCGTGATGTATGCGGGCAGAGTTGTCGAAGAAGGGGCGACCTGGGACGTGATTAATCGCCCCAAACACCCCTATACGCGCGGCTTGCTCAAAGCCCTGCCCGAACAGAATTCTCCTGGGGAACGGCTTAATCAAATTCGAGGTACCATGCCCACTTTGGACGGCATCCCTGATGGCTGCGCCTTTAACCCTCGTTGTGATTTTGCCGATGATCAATGCCGGGCCAACCTCCCGCCTTTGTTAGAACGAGATGGGGGCGTTGTTGCTTGCCTCAAAGCAGATGAGTTGCCTGAGCAGGGAGATAGATGTTGAAAACCACCCCCCTGATCTCCATTGATGATCTCTATCTTACTTTCAATCTTAATAAAGGCGGCCTGCTCTCGCCCCGTCAACCTCCCGTTCACGCTATAAACGGCGTTTCTCTTGATATTCAAAGCGGAGAGATTTTTTGTGTCGTCGGCGAAAGTGGATGTGGCAAATCAACCGTTGCCCGCACAGTCATCGGCCTCTTAGAGCCCACCAAAGGAACCGTTAAATTTGACGGGGAGCGCATCGATCACCTGGTCGGTAAAGAACGCCTGCCTTACCGACGCCACATGCAGATGATTTTTCAAAACCCTTACGCCTCCCTCAACCCTCGCATGACGGTACAAAATATCCTTGAGGAGCCTCTGCGTTTTCACTTCCCAGAGATGACCAACGGGCAGGTTAAATCTAAAGTGCATGACGTGATGACTTCCGTGGGGAATGACCCGTCCTGGGGGAACCGATACCCCCATGAATTTTCGGGGGGGCAACGTCAACGCATTAGCATTGCCCGCGCTTTGATGGTTGACCCCAATTTTGTCATCGCTGACGAGCCAATATCAGCTTTGGATGTCTCCATCCAAGCTCAGGTCTTGAATGTAATGATGGATGCCCGCAAGGACCGCCCGGACCTCACTTACCTCTTTATCACCCACGATCTTTCTGTGGTCGAGCATATCGGCACCCGTGTCGCTGTGATGTATTTAGGGACCGTTTGTGAACTGGCGGAAACCGCCACCCTCTTCGCCAAGCCCCGCCATCCTTATACCCAGCTATTGCTGAGTGCCATCCCCAAACTCCGCAACGAAGAATTCACTAGGCCCGACATGAAAGGCGAAGTCCCAACAGCCATGGACCTCCCAACGGGCTGCGTCTTCCACGGAAGGTGTCCTCATGCGGATGAGAGATGTAAGAACGAGATTCCGAAGTTAACTAAGTTGGAGGGCGGGACGTCGGTGGCTTGTCATGGGGTGCAAGAGGGACGGATATAACTCCTTTCCCCCTGGTGGGCCATTGAGGCCCTGACACCATATTGTGCCGTTAACCTGCATGGAGCTTGAATGCAGTAAGCCAGAGCTTGCGTTAAAAACATATCTAGCTATTTTAACACCGTCAGACGGTCGGATGGCTGCCCTTGTTTTATGCGGGGGAGGAAAGTCCGGGCTCCACGGAGACACGGTGCCGGGTAACGCCCGGCGGAGGCGACTCTAGGGAAAGTGCCACAGAAAGCAAACCGCCGCTCGATTGATCCCTTTAGGATATCATCGATCGGTAAGGGTGAAAGGGTGCGGTAAGAGCGCACCGCGCCGCTGGAAACAGAGGCGGCAGGGTAAACCCCACCGGGAGCAAGACCGAGTAGGGACGGCAGGTTTACATCCTTTCGAGGATGAGAAGCAGGTGTGTTTTCGCACCGCTGTCCGGGTGTGTCGCGTGAGGCGTCTGAGCAATCAGCGTCCCAGATGAATAGCCATCTATCGTTTCTTTTCGAAGGAACGTGGACAGAACCCGGCTTACAGACCGTCTGACTTTTTTCTTTCTTAGATTTACAATCTATTGAACTTTATTGATTTCCCCAAACAATCCCGTACAATTAATTTTATAATTAAAAAAATAATAAAAATAAAAACCTAACTTCCGGGGAAGTCTCTAATGGATAATTACGAGATTGATGCCGACTATGAACGTAGTATGGCACAAAAGAGAGTTAAGTTCCGTATCGCATATATGGGGTCTCTTCTTGCTATCGGCCTTGTCTCCATTTTATCTTTTTATCTAGTCAGTCAAATCAATAGTGCCCAGGAAACCATGTCTTCCCTTGCCAACATGAGCGCAGAACAAAAAGTACTTTCTCAGCGTATCCACCTTCTCTCCGAGAAATTTGTTGAAACGCCTGAAGATGAACACCCTGTCCTTATTAAAAACCTTTCAGCTAAAATTTCTGAAATGCGGCATAATCATAAATCGTTGGTGCAAGGGGACCCGAATAGAAACTTACCTGAAAATCATTCAGACAAGGTCGATGATCTGCTTTTTGATGAGGGGACGGGCCTGGACATGAAAATCCGCCGTTTCATTCGCAATGCCCAAAATATTATCGAAACACCTCCCGAATTTAGAACCTTGGACAATCCAAACCTTGTTGCCTTGCGGGGATCAGCAAGTACTGAAGTCCTTAACGGGCTAGAGGCTATTTTAAACCAGCAGAAAATTGAGCTCAGCAAGCAGGTTGAATCTGGGCGCCATGGATTGATCCTTTTGCTGCTTACTGTCCTTTCGACCTTAGTGGCAACGGCCTTATTTGTGTTTAATCCCTTGTTCAAAAAAATTACCGAACAAAACCGCACCCTTTTTGAATTGGCTCTGACCGACCCATTAACAGGATGCCAAAACCGTCGGAGTTTTATGGAATTTGCCGAGAAAGAGTTTGAGCGGGTTCAGCGTCATGGCAATCCAACCTGTGTTATTTCCATGGATATTGATAGATTTAAAAACGTCAATGATACCTATGGCCACCCTGTCGGCGATGAAGTCATTCGCAACCTCGTCCGCGCTTGCCTCAAAATTATTCGGGCCTCTGACCATTTAGGGCGTCTTGGCGGTGAGGAATTCGCCATCGTTCTTATTGAGACCGATGTTAAAAATGCCACCATTGTTGCCGAAAAGATAAGAACAGCTTTTGGGATGGTGGAAACTCAGACCAAACAAGGCCCAATCAAATGTACTGCAAGCTTTGGTGTTGCTGAAATTAGAAAGGGCGATGACGGCATCCAAGGGACTCTCGAGAGAGCAGATGAATTTCTTTACAAGGCGAAAAACGGTGGTCGCAACCAGGTAGCTGGCCCAGAAACTTTATAAATATTTCTATTTTCTGTGATCAAGCGCACATCCATAAATAACGACCCAAGCTAACCTATCTCTTACAACAGAGACAGAGAGGCTTAAAGATGATTACCACAATCTATCAAAACAGAGAAAATGAGAACCTCAACTTTTCAAAAGAAGAGCGTTGCTATCTTTCAGCCCTTATCCGCACTCAGGGACTTAAGGTTATTATTTATGGATTGATTACACTCCTCTTTGATCTGGCCTTCTTTTACCCTCATTCCCTCTCCGTAGGCTCGGCAGCGGCTGCGGCCTTCTTGCCTTTGGCACCCCTGTTTTTAGTTTTATTCATTGTTGGAAGTTTGAGGCTCCATAAGTTACTTGAATACAAAAAAGACCACACAGCCTTTCTACGCCAGTTTGGTCGTTCCTATTAAGGTTTCTCATGGGTTCTTATGGGACAACCTATAAAACAAGCTCCTCCCACTCGCTCAAAATACCAATAAACTGTTGATTTAACACACTTTTCAATATCTTAGAAAAGAACATTTCAAGAACAATAAAAGATGCCTCTTTTTCTTTGGCACTATTTCCCATTTTCGAGTCTCGCCAAGACAAACTCGCAAACCCCTTAATATCCCTTAACTTTTTAGAAATACAAATAAGCTAAAACTTACTCATATCCATTGACTCCCATATTATACCATGGTATCCCGGATTACTCCATGTCTGCAATTTTGGAGAGAAGTCGCTTAGCCGCTGCGGGGTTGCGAGGCGACAAATGAAAATATTAGCGGGTTTTAATAGGAAGGGTTTTCGGGGGCATGGCTATATTTGCCGGCACATTCGAGAATAAAGTGGACAGCAAGGGACGTGTAAGCGTGCCTGCGCCTTTCCGCGCCGAGCTTGCCGGGCAAACTGGCGGCGGCGTTTATCTTTACCCGTCCTTAACCGACCCCGCTATTGAAGCCTGCCCTCCTGAATGGATGGAGGAAATGAAGGCTCACCTGAAACGCCTGCCACCTTTCTCTCCCGCCCGCAGAAAGTTAACTCTCGCCATCTTCGGCCCCGCCCGTCTTGTTAAGCTTGACGATGATGGACGCCTTGTCCTTCCTAAAGATTTTGGCGAACTTGCTGGCATTGATGGCCGCGCCACCTTTGTTGGTCTTGCCGACACCTTCCAAATCTGGAGCCCTGAAAAAGCTATTCTGGCTGAAACCGATGCTAAAAATCACTTGGTAGAAAACGGGTTTGGTACTTTTGGCGATGAAGGTGAGTTCTGATGGGAAAGCCAACTGAGCAACAAAACGCGGCTTCCCAACCTTCTACCAACCAACATATCCCTGTCCTTTTGCATGAAGTTCTCGACGCCCTTTCTCCCGCAGAGAATGAGACTTATGTAGATGGCACTTTTGGCAAAGGCGGCTATACCCGCGCTATCCTTCAAGCCGCCGATTGCTCTGTCATTGCCATTGACCGCGACCCCGAAGCCCTGCCTCGGGCTCAAATCGTAACCCAAGAATTCCCTGGTCGCTTCACCCTTCTGCAAGGGTGTTTTGGCGACATGGGCGATCTGGTTACCAAAAAAGTAAATGGTGTCGCTCTCGACATAGGTGTTTCATCTATGCAGTTGGACGATGCTGAACGTGGTTTTTCATTCCGCACAGATGGTCCTCTCGATATGCGCATGAGCCAAGAGGGCACAAGTGCTGCCGACGTGGTTAACATCTACAGCGAAAAAGAAATCGCCGATATCATTTATAAATACGGCGAAGAGCGGGCTTCTCGCGCTATCGCCAAAGCCATCATCAAAGCCCGCAGCGACACCCCGATCACCCGCACCAAGCAATTGGCCGATCTGGTTCGCTCTGTTGTTTATTCTTCCAAAAAAGATAAAATTGACCCTGCCACCCGCACCTTTCAGGGCCTCCGTATTTATGTGAATGACGAACTCGGTGAGCTTGAGCGCGGCCTTCAGGCTGCTGAGAACATCTTGAGCCCCAACGGTCGCCTTGCGGTGGTCTCCTTCCATTCCCTGGAAGACCGCATCGTAAAAACTTTTCTTAAGAATCGGAGTGGCAATGCCCCACGCGGTTCTCGTTATCTGCCGGAAAGCGGCAGCAAAGGCCCAGAGCCTACTTTCAAGCTGCTCTCTCGCAAAGCAATCGGCCCCAGCGAAGAAGAAACCCGTGTGAACCCTCGGGCACGTTCTGCCCGCCTTCGTGTTGCCATCCGCACCGATGCTCCTCCTCAGCAAGAGAAGGAGGCCGCATAAGTGAGACGGACAACCTTAATCCTTATTTTTCTTGCTGCGGCCCTCACTTTTACATTGTTTAAGGTGAAATACGGCGTTCAACACCTGGAAAGCGAGTTGAAAAGCATCAATCGCGCCATCCATTCTCACCAAGAGTCAATTCATGTGCTTCAGGCTGAATGGTCACACTTAAACGAACCTGAACGCCTACGCAAACTAGCCTCAAAACACTTAAATTTTGCCCCCTTAAGCTCAAGCCAGATCGGCTCTATTGCTGATTTCCCTGTGAGCTCTGGCGTGGAAACAGAGATTGACCTGGACACAGGGACTCTTGAGAGCAATCCCGGAACACACTTGACCAGTGGGAGGGTTCAATAATGACGACTAACCGCATACACTACTCACCTCTTCCCACCTCTGGAAAGGTCGAACTCCAAGGGACACGCCAAGCCGCTCTTGAAATGGGCCGCAACCGTTTGATGGTCACCGGGCTGGTTTTTGTCCTGCTTTTTTCAATTCTTGGCTATCGTGTTGTCGACCTCACCGTCATCCGTGAAGGTGCTGAGCCTAAACTCGCCAGCACCAACCCATCCCAAGCTTTGGTAACGGGCCGTAATGATATTACAGACCGCAATGGCGTCTTACTGGCAACCAGCTTACCGACAGCCTCCATAACCATTAATTCCAGAGATTTCCTGGCCTCCGGTGAAAACCCAGAAAAAGCTGCGAAAAAGCTTAAGGCCCTATTGCCTAGCCTTGATTTTGCCAAAACTGTGAAAAAACTTAAGTCCAAGCGGGCTTATGACTACCTAAAGCGTAACTTAACACCAACCATGCAATACAAGGTCAACAATCTGGGAATTCCAGGCTTGAACTTTGAACGTCAAGAGCGCCGTGTTTATCCCCATGGGCATTTAGCTTCCCATCTTTTGGGCATGACCGATGTGGATGGCAACGGGATTGCCGGGCTAGAAAAACGCTTTGATGGTCAGTTGCGCTCTCTTGGCGAGCCTTTAGAGCTTTCCCTAGACATCCGACTACAAGCCATTTTGCATGAAGAATTAACCCGTGCGACCCGTGAGTTTAAAGCCATTGGTGCTGCCGGCGTAATCATGGACGTCAACACAGGCGAGTTAATCGCTCAAGTGTCCCTTCCTGACTACGACCCCAACAACCTAAAAACCATTAAGGGCGATGCCGCCTTTAACCGGGCGACTAAGGGTGTCTATGAAATGGGGTCTACCTTCAAGCTATTCACCACAGCGATGGCTTTGGATAATGGCACGGTTAACCTGCGCAGCGGGTACGACGCTACCAAACCTATCCACATTGCCCGGTTTAGAATTACCGATTACCACCCCAAAAGCCGCTGGCTCTCGGTTCCGGAAATTTTGGTTTACTCTTCTAATATCGGTACCGCCAAGATGGCCCTGGATGTTGGCTCAAAAACTCAACAAGACTACTTGAGAAAATTCGGTCTTCTTGATCCTTCTTCGATTGAGCTTCCCGAAGTCGGCTCCCCCCTTACCCCTGCCCGGTGGCGCGACATCAGCACCATGACGGTTTCCTATGGGCACGGCGTCGCTGTCAGTCCCCTTCAATTGGCAACAGGTGTAAGTGCTTTGGCCAATGGCGGCATTATGCGCCCGGCAACATTACTGAAAAAAGACAAAGGTATTTTTGTAACAGGTGAGCGGGTTCTTAGTGCCAAAACCTCGCGCCAAATGCGCCAACTGATGCGACTTGTGGTCCGTAACGGCACAGGCCGCAATGCTGATGCAGGGGGCTACCTCGTTGGCGGCAAGACAGGCACAGCAGAAAAACCCGGCGGCGGGGCTTATCGCACCAAGGCCTTGATCTCTTCATTCGTGGGTGTTTTCCCCACCAGCAAACCCCGTTACGTGGTGCTAGCGGTTCTTGACGAGCCGAAAGGAAACAAAAAAACATACGGTTATGCCACGGCAGGCTGGGTCGCAGCCCCTGTCGTTAGCCGTGTCGTCGAACGCCTAGCACCATTGGTCGGCATCTCTCCCATCCAGGAAGAGTTGGTGCCCCAACCCGGCGACCCTTTGTTCTTAAAAGTGAAAGCAAGAGGGTAATGGGGAGATGATTTGGTGCAATTGGAAAAACTGATGCAAGTAATGGATAAAACACCTGTGACGACACAAGACGTCAAACAATTGGAGATCGCGGGCTTGACCTGTGATTCCCGTCAGGTGCGTCCTGGTTACCTCTTTGCCGCCTTGCCCGGTTCTGCTGTCGATGGACGGGACTATATTGAGCAAGCTCTTGATAAGGGTGCCAAAGCGATACTTGCGCCACCCGGGTCTTCTGTGGGGAGTACCCACACCGATATTCCAGTTATCGAAGATAAGAACCCGCGCCGCCTATTTGCAAAATTTGCGGCGCGCTTCCATGACGGACAGCCTCACCACGTTTCCGCTATAACGGGCACCAATGGCAAAACCTCAGTTGCCACTTTCTACCGTCAAATCTGTACTTCTCTGCGCAAATCTGCTGGCAGTATGGGAACCTTGGGGGTTGAAGCACCCGGCATGACCGTTTCAGGCACATTGACCACGCCGGATTCTGCTGCTTTGCATGAAATTATGAAGCGTTTGGCTGATAACGGCATTACACACCTCGCGATGGAAGCCTCCAGCCATGGGCTGAACCAGTACAGATTAGACGGTGTACGTGTTTCTTCTGCCGCATTTACCAACCTAAGCCGGGACCATTTAGATTATCACGGCTCCATGGACCAATATCTCGCCGCCAAATCTAGACTATTTAGTGAGGTTATGGTGCCGGGTGGTAAAGCGGTTCTTAATGCTGATATTCCAGAATTCAAAGTTTTAAAAACCCTGTGCGACAGCCGCCAGCACCAAATTATTGATTATGGCTATGAAGGTCGAGCTATTCAGTTGAACTCTGTTGTCGCAAAAGCAACAGGCCAAGCCCTTGGCTTTGAAATAGATGGACACCGCTACAATATTACCCTTCCCCTGGTTGGGGAATTTCAAGCGATGAATGCCCTGTGTGCCTTGGGCCTAGCTCTAGCCGAGGGGGCGAAAGCCGCGGAAGCCGTGGAAGCTTTAACGAGTCTCCAGGGTGTCCGCGGCCGGCTAGAACTTGCCGCCCACCTCGAAGGGGACCGTAGCGTTTACGTTGACTACGCTCACACGCCTGACGCCTTAGAAACGGTGCTTAAAGCCTTACGTCCCCATACGGATGGACGCTTGGTAGTTGTCTTTGGATGTGGCGGAGACCGGGACAAAGGCAAACGTCCCCAAATGGGACAAATTGCCAATAATTACGCTAATGCAACAATTATTACTGACGACAACCCTCGCTCAGAAGACCCGGCCCCAATTCGCCAGGAAATAAAAGCGGCTTGCCCAGAGGCTTCTGTCATTGGGGACCGTCGCCATGCCATTACTGAAGGCATTAAGCTCTTAGAAAAGGGCGATATTTTACTGGTTGCAGGCAAAGGGCACGAGAGCGGGCAAATAATTGGCGATCAAGTTCTCCCCTTCAATGACAAAGAAGTCATCACAGAAATCGTTAAATCCATAGGGGGGGACATATCATGAGCGTGCAACCTCTTTGGACCTCAAATGAAGCAACAGAAGCGACCCAGGGGCAAAGTAACAAAGCCTGGGAAGCTCACGGGGTTTCAATCGACAGCCGCCAAATAACTCAAGGTGATCTTTTCATAGCCCTGCACGGCCCTAACTTCGACGGACATAAGTTTGTCGCCAAGGCTTTTGAAAGGGGAGCCGCCGTTGCTTTGGTTGAACAGATTCCCAACGATGCACCGAAAGGGGCAGCCTATCTCATTGTTGAAAACACAGAAAAAGCCCTTTGGGACCTTGCCATATACGCCCGCGCCCGGACAGCAGCCCAGATTGTTGGCATTACCGGCAGCGTTGGCAAAACCGGGGTCAAAGAATGCCTCGCCCTTATTCTTGGCTCTATGGGACAATGTTCGGCGACCCAAGGCAACCTCAACAATCATCTTGGTTTGCCCTTAAGCTTGGCGCGTATGCCAGCCGATTGCGACTACGGAGTCTTTGAAATGGGCATGAACCATACGGGTGAGCTCTCAAAGCTTTCTAAGCTGGCCCGCCCCCATATTGCCGTCATTACAACCGTTAACACTGTCCATGGTGAGTACTTCGAAAACGAAGAAGCGATTGCCGCTGCAAAAGCAGAAATTTTCGAGGGCATGACCTCTGAAGGCACCGCTATCCTTAACGCTGACAACGACCATTTCGATTTCTTAACAAAATCAGCGGAGGACATTTCAGTCCTTAGCTTTGGTTTAAAAAAGGTTGCTGATTGTCGCATAAATAACTTTAAGTTAGGGGCAGAAGGTTCTGATATTGAAGCAAATATCGTTGAAGAAAATATTTCCTACAGACTCAATTTGCCCGGCGAGCACTGGGCCTTAAACAGTCTTGCTGTTTTGGCAGTTATTCATGCGCTTGGCCTGGATAGCCAACAAGCTTCAAAAATCTTAGGGCAAGCACGACCAACTACAGGACGCGGCGAAACCCACCAAGTAAATTTACGGGGCGGGTATTTCACCCTCGTGGACGAAAGCTACAACGCCAGTCCTGTTTCAATGGAAGCTGCCATCGCCAATTTAGGCCGGATGGAACCTGGAGAATTCTCTCAACGGATCGCCGTTTTGGGAGACATGCTGGAATTAGGCCCTGAGGGACCTGAGTTCCATGCCTCTCTGGTGAATGCTTTAGAAAACGCCAAAATCGACAAAGTTTATACCGCCGGACACAACATGTCCCATCTGCGCGATGCCCTTCTCCCCAAAATGAGAGGGGGCCATGCTCAGGATTCTGAAAGCCTCGCTATTTTAACCGCCGGATTTATCCGTGACGGGGATGTGGTGCTGGTCAAAGGGTCGGCTGGCAGCAAAATGGGATTGGTTGTGAAGGCTCTTCTTCACCTAGGTGCACCGGAACATAGCACCGCCACTGGGTCATAGGGATCACTCGTCATGCTTTTATACTTCCTCTATCCCTTAGCTGAACAATTTTCGGCCCTGAATGTTATCAGGTACCTGACCTTCCGCACGGGTGGCGCAGTTCTAACCGCTTTGATTATTAGCTTTATAATTGGCCCTTCGCTCATTCGTTGGCTCAAGAGCAAGCAGGGATATGGCCAACCGATCCGGGAAGATGGGCCAGAAAGCCATCTATTGACCAAAAAAGGGACCCCAACCATGGGGGGCTTCATGATTTTGATCGCCCTTTGTGTCTCCACCATTTTGTGGGCGGATTTGAGCAATCAATTGGTTTGGGCCGCAATTATCGTCACAGGTGGTTACGGCATGATTGGTTTCCTTGATGATTACCTCAAGGTTTCAAGGCGCAGTACAGGTGGATTGCCCGGCAAACTCAAGCTTTTTGCTCAAATTGCTATTGCTACAGGGGTGACAGTTTGGGTCCAGGCCAATCAGCCGGAAGCCATGAACAGCCACCTTGCAGTTCCCTTTTTCAAAGATGTTCTAATTGATCTCGGTTGGTTCTTCATTGTCTTGAGTACCTTCGTCATGGTTGGCGCATCAAATGCAGTAAACCTCACCGATGGCTTAGACGGTCTCGCCATTGTCCCAGTAATGATCGCCGCCGGGGTTTTCGCCATGATTGCTTATCTGGTGGGGAACGCCGTTTTTGCTAACTACCTGCAAATTCACATGGTTCCTGGCGCTGGCGAACTCACCGTCTTCCTTGGAGCCCTTATTGGGGCCGGGCTTGGCTTCCTTTGGTTTAATGCCCCGCCAGCGATGGTATTTATGGGCGACACCGGGTCTTTGGCCTTGGGTGGTGCTTTAGGGGTGATCAGCGTTATCACCAAACACGAACTGGTCCTCGCCATTGTCGGCGGCTTGTTTGTTTTAGAAACCGTCTCTGTGATCGTTCAAGTGGCTTCTTTTAAGCTGACCGGAAAACGAGTTTTCCGCATGGCTCCTTTGCATCATCACTACGAACAAAAAGGATGGGCAGAGTCCACCATCGTCATCCGTTTCTGGATCATCGCAACCATCCTGGCTCTCTTGGGGCTGGCAACCTTGAAGTTGAGGTAGGCGATGATTGATCTTTCATACCTCAAAGGAAAAACCCTCGCTGTCTTTGGCCTTGGACGCTCCGGTATGGCTACGGCCCAAGCCCTTCTCGCGGGGAAGGCGAATGTTTTGGCTTGGGACGACAGCGATGAAAACCGCAAAGCTGCTCAGGAAAAAGGCGTAACTTTAACCGACCTCAACACCATAGACTGGACCGATATTTCCAGTCTCGTTCTTAGCCCGGGTGTCCCCCTAACCCACCCTGAGCCCCACCCTGTTGCCTTAGCGGCAAAGAATGCAGGGGTTGAGATTATTGGTGATATTGAACTGTTGGCTCGGGCCGATAGCTTTACCCCCATTATCGCCATTACAGGAACCAACGGCAAATCCACCACCACGGCCCTGATCGCTCATATCCTTAAAAGTGCTGGAAAACGGGTTCAAGTAGGTGGCAACCTGGGCACGCCTGTCCTCTCCTTTGATCGCCTTGGCGGCAAAGGGGTCTACGTGCTGGAACTCTCTTCCTATCAATTAGACTTGATGTACGAAACGCCAATCCAAACAGCCGTATTCCTAAATATTGCCCCAGATCATTTGGACCGTCACGGGGACCTTGAAGGTTATATCAAGGCCAAGAAACGTATTTTCGGTGGGCTGATTGACGGTGGCACGGCTCTGGTTGGCTTAGACGACCCCGTTTGCCAGAACTTATGGCAGGAATTAAGGGGAGAGCGCCAGTTTAAGACCATCCCCATCTCAGGGCGATTCCCGGCTCATGGAGGCATCTATGCCACGAAAGGCATGCTGGTGAACGATTCAACCCATCGCCGCCAAACTCTTGCTGATCTCAAATTGGTGCCTTCCTTAACAGGAGCGCACAACCACCAAAACGCAGCGGCGGCCTTTGGGGCGGCTTTATCCGTCGGGATTATGCCCGCGACCATCGTCAATGCCCTCAAAACCTTCCCTGGCCTGGCCCACCGTCAGGAAATCGTGACGGTTCTTGACGGGGTCACTTATATAAACGATAGCAAAGCCACCAACGCTGAAGCCACGACAAAAGCCCTTTCCAGCTATGATCATATTTATTGGATTGCTGGCGGGTTAGCCAAAGAAGGCGGCATTGCTTCGCTGAATGGTGAACTCAATTCCATTGAACATGCTTTCCTCATCGGTGAAGCTGCCACCACCTTTTCCCAAACGCTTCAAGGCAAGGTAGATCACACTATTGCTGGTGACCTGGAAACAGCCGTCACCTTAGCCCAAAAACAAGCATTGGCTGACGGGGGCAAAGGCATAGTCCTGCTCTCCCCTGCATGCGCGTCCTTTGATCAATTTTCTGATTTTGAGGCTCGTGGAGAGACTTTCAAGACTTTGGTGAATAACCTCCCAGGCAAACGTGGAGGGGCGCAATGACCAGCACCACGTTCACAAGAGCCGATAGAAGCCTTCTGGGCCGCTGGTGGTGGACCGTTGACAAGTGGACCATTGCCGCTTTGATTTTGTTGGTTGCAGTTGGAGGCATTCTGGCCCTTGCAGCCACACCTGCTGTTGCAGAACGCTTAGGATACGACACTTTCCATTTCGCTAAACGCCAACTGGTGTTCTTACCTGCGGCTGTTGCACTAATACTCGGCATATCTTTGATGTCGCCGAAAGGCGTGCGGCGTTTTGCTGTGGCCTTGTTTGTTCTCTTCTTTATCTTAACCCTCGCCACACTATTTTTGGGGCATGAAGTTAAGGGGGCCTCTCGGTGGATTAAGCTGGGCAGCTTTACTCTGCAACCTTCAGAGTTCCTCAAGTCTTCCTTCGCCGTTGTCGCGGCCTGGATGTTTGCTAACCAGCATTACAAAGAGAACTTTCCTGGCTTTATCATTGCCACGGGGCTGTATCTGGCTGTTATAGGTTTATTGTTATTGCAGCCAGATTTCGGCATGACCATTGTGGTTTCCGTGGTTTGGGGCATCCAGTTCTTCCTCGCCGGACTCCCTATGCTCTGGGTGATTGGGATTGGGCTATTTTTCCTTAGTGGAGGCGTTGGGGCTTATTTCCTCTTAGGCCACGTACAATCTCGCATTGACCGTTTCCTCGACCCCGCATCAGGCGACAGCTATCAGGTCAGTCGTTCCCTTGAAGCCTTTTTGAATGGCGGATGGTTTGGCACGGGTCCCGGTGAAGGGACAGTCAAAGCTTGGTTGCCAGATGCCCATGCTGATTTCATTTTTGCTGTCGCTGGTGAAGAGTTTGGCCTTTTCGCCTGTCTGTTCATTGTCCTTCTTTTCGGCTTTATCGTCCTTCGCGGCTTCCTGCGTATGTTTAAAGAAGCCGACCTTTTTGCCTTGATCGCTTCAGTTGGCCTTCTGGTTCAGTTCGGCTTGCAGGCCATCATTAATATGGCCTCAACCCTGCACCTGATCCCAACCAAAGGCATGACCCTGCCCTTCATCTCTTACGGCGGTTCTTCGGCTTTGGCTTTGGCGATTGGGATGGGGATGGTCTTGGCTTTAACCCGCGAAAGAAAGCAGGGAGGGGCTTATGAGTAATAGTACGCCTCATATCGTTCTCGCCGCCGGAGGAACCGGGGGGCATGTATTCCCGGCCGAAGCTTTGGCAACCGTGCTGTTAGCCCGAGGCTGTAAACTCACCTTGTTGACCGACCGTCGGGGCGGCAACTGGGGAGGAGATATTGAAACCGTTCGTATTCGTGCCTCTGCTGTTGCCGGAAAAGGGTTGCTTGGCAAAGCCATGAGCGTCTTGCGCTTGGCGATGGGCACCTTACAAGCCCATGGACATCTCAAACGCATCAAACCAGCCTGTGTGATTGGGTTTGGCGGATACGCCTCTGTCCCCACCATGTTTGCCGCCACCATGTCCAGCTTGCCTACAGCCTTACATGAACAGAATGCTCTTTTAGGTCGGGCCAACAAGCTGTTAGCCCCACGGGTTAACAAAGTAGCCACCTCCTTTGAAAATGCCAAAGAAGTGGAAGCTGTCGCGCCTGGAAAAGTGGTTTACACAGGCATGCCTGTTCGTGGCAATGTCGCTGAAGTTCGCGGGGCTGCTTACCCAGAACTCACCGACACAAGCGATATTCACATTCTGATTATTGGCGGATCGCAAGGAGCAAGGATCTTTAGCGAAGTCATCCCGCAAGCTTTGGCTCTGTTACCAGAGACCATTCAAAATCGCATCCATATCTCGCAACAATGTCGTCCCGAAGATTTAGCAACCGCAGAGAAGGCCTATCAAAAGCTTAAGGTCAAAACCACCTTAAAGACTTTCTTTGATGATATCCCACAGCGTTTGGTGAGCAGCCATTTGGTTATCGCCCGTGCCGGGGCTTCCTCTATCGCTGAAATAACAGCCGTCGGACGCCCTGCCCTGTTGGTGCCATATCCTTATGCTGCGGATGACCATCAAACATACAACGCCCATGCCATTGATGAAGCTGGTGGCGGTTGGCTGATCCCTCAAGACTCATTCACCCCGGAGAGTTTATCTCAACGGTTGGAATCCTTGTTCTCTCTGCCGCGTACCCTACAAAACGCAGCAACGGGGGCCTTGTCTGCCGGACGTCCCGATGCCGCAGAAAAGCTTGCAGACATGGTATTCGATCTTTTACCGGGCAACGGAAATAATCAAGACGGAAGGAAAGCCGCATGAGAGCCCTCCCTTTAACCATAGGTACCATCCATTTCGTCGGCATCGGCGGTATTGGTATGAGCGGAATCGCCGAAGTTCTGCACAACCTGGGCTATGTGGTCCAGGGCAGCGATTTGAGTGCCAACCTTAATGTGAAGCGTCTACGTAAACTCGGTATCAAAGTATTAGTTGGGCATAAGCCTGAAAACCTGGGTGAAGCTCAAGTGATTGTGGTTTCCACTGCCGTTAAAGCTGACAACCCAGAGGTTATGGAAGGGCGCAAACGCCTTATTCCTGTTGTTCGGCGGGCTGAAATGCTGGCGGAATTGATGCGACTTAAATGGTCCATTGCCGTTGGTGGCACCCATGGCAAAACGACCACCACCTCTATGATCGCCGCCCTTCTCGACGAAGCAGGCCGCGACCCAACGGTTATCAACGGCGGTATCATCAACGCCTATGGTACCAACGCCCGGTTAGGTGACAGCGAATGGATGGTGGTTGAAGCCGATGAATCCGATGGAACCTTCATCAAGCTCCCTGCCGTTATCGCCGTGGTTACCAACATGGACCCAGAACACCTGGACCATTATGGTTCTTTTGACAATCTCCGTGACGCTTTTGACACTTTTGTCGAAAATATTCCTTTCTATGGCTTTGCCGCCCTGTGCATTGATCACCCGGAAGTCCAGGCCATGATCCCACGGGTAGCTGATCGCAAGATCATTACCTACGGATTTAGTCCTCAAGCAGATATTCGGGGCATTAACCTCGAAATGGCCCCCGACGGTGCTCGTTTCGATGTCGTTATAACCAATCGTATTGCGGGCGAAAGCCGGACCATTGAAGGCCTTCACTTGCCGATGGTCGGCAAGCACAATGTTGCTAATGCCTTGGCGTCTGTTGCTGTGGCCCACGAGATGGACCTAGAGGATTCAATTCTGCGTCGGGCTCTGGGGAATTTTGAAGGGGTTAAACGCCGTTTCACCAAAACAGGCGAAGTCGATGGCATTACGGTAATCGATGATTATGGTCACCACCCGGTTGAAATTGCGGCCGTTCTTAATGCAGCCCGCTCCTCTAGTCGGGGCAAGGTTATCGCTGTGGTTCAGCCCCACCGTTACTCACGGCTTCAAGAACTATTTGAAGACTTCTGCACCTGCCTCAATGAAGCAGATGCCGTTGTGGTCGCAGATGTTTACGAGGCCGGAGAAAAACCGATTGAGGGCATAAATAAAACCAGCTTGGTGGAAGGCATAAGGTCACATGGGCATCGCACCGTGATGCCGCTGAACGATCCTGCCGATCTCTGCGAAATAATTAACGATCTCGCCCGTCCGGGAGACCTTGTGGTCTGTCTCGGTGCCGGGAACATAACAACATGGGCAAATGCCCTGCCGAATGAATTAGCAAGACTGCGTTACGGGGACAATAACGATGGGAGCACTGGGAAATGATGGCTGCTTTGTTATATAGAGGGCACTTAGTTAATCGGTTACCTAAAGTCAGAGGACGTTATATGCCTAACGCCCCCCTGGCTAAATACACCTGGTTCAAAGTCGGTGGTCCAGCGGAAGTCATCTTCCGTCCTGCCGATGCTGAAGACCTGATCCATTTTCTGGCTAATAAACCTGAGGATGTGCCTATAACGGTTATCGGGGTTGGCTCAAACCTTTTGGTGCGTGACGGCGGTGTTCCTGGGGTGGTTATCCGCTTAGGACGCGGTTTCTCCTCTGTCGAAATTAATGGCACTGAGGTCCGTGCCGGCGGCGGGGCCCTCGATGCCAACGTGGCAAAACACTGCGCCGAAGCGGGTATCTCGGGGTTAGAATTCCTCAGTGGTATCCCCGGAACTATCGGGGGGGCCCTGCGCATGAACGCGGGGGCTTACGGAACCGAAATGAAAGATGTCACCATCAATGCCATGGCGGTTGATGGGGAGGGCAATGTTCACGGGCTCACCCCGGAAGAACTTCATTTCTCTTACCGCAAATCAGATGTTCCGGAAGATTGGCTCTTCACCCAAGTGGTGATGCGCGGTCAAGAAGGTGATCGGGGTGAAATTGCTCAGCGCATGGCTGAAATCAAAGCAGCCCGCGAAGATACCCAACCTGTGCGCACCTCAACCGGGGGCAGCACCTTCGCCAACCCACCAGAAGTTAAGGCTTGGGAACTGATTGATGGGGCGGGCTGTCGCGGTCTTTCCCGGGGGCAAGCTCAGGTATCAGATAAACATTGCAATTTTCTGATTAACAACGGGGATGCCACTGCGGCTGACTTAGAAGGCCTTGGTGAAGAAGTCCGTCGTCGGGTTTTCCAAACTTACGGCGTCACTCTCAAATGGGAAATTCGTCGCATTGGCGTCAACGAAGGCCCTTCCGCTGAGGAGGTCAGATAGTGAGCAAGCATGTCGCCGTCTTAATGGGTGGGTGGTCCGCTGAAAGGGAAGTCTCCCTGGTCAGTGGAGCAGCCGTGGTTAATGCCTTGAAAGAAGCCGACTACCAAGTGACTGCGATCGATCTTCAACGGGACGCGGCCAACCTGCTTGCCCGCCTGTTCCCGCGTCCTGATGTTGTCTTTAATGCCTTGCATGGCCCCTACGGTGAAGACGGATGTATCCAAGGCTTACTTAATATTTTGGACATCCCTTACACCCATTCTGGTGTTCTTGCCTCAGCCATGGCCATGGACAAGCCCGTCGCTAAAAAACTATTCGCCGCCAAAGGCATTCCTGTTGCCGAACACTGTCTTGCCACCAAAGAAGAAATTCTCAGTGGCGACGTTATGCCGCGCCCCTATGTCATCAAACCCTTCAACGAAGGGTCCAGCGTCGGCATTCATATTGTGCGTGAAGGGGATAACGGGCCGGCCTTAGAAGATAACCACTGGACTTTCGGCGAGAAGGTAATGGTTGAACAGTTTATTCCCGGACGGGAACTCACTGTTGCGGTCATGGGCGACAAACCCCTCACCGTTACCGAAATTGCAACAGATCATCAGTTTTACGATTACGACGCCAAGTACGTTGATGGGGGGTCGCAACATGAAATCCCCGCCAAGCTCTCAAACGACATTAACGAACTCGCTATGAGCCGCGCCCTCGCAGCCCACAATGCCCTGGGGTGCCGAGGCGTGACACGGGTCGACTTCCGTTTTGATGAGTCAAAAGGGGCCGATGGCCTGATCATATTAGAAATCAATACACAGCCGGGCCTGACACCAACATCGTTGGTCCCCGAACAAGCCGCTCATGTGGGTATTAAATTTAAGGACCTCATTAGCTGGATGGTGGAGGACGCAAGATGCGACGGGTAACCAAAAAAACCACAACCACCTCTAAAAGCAAACAAGGCCGCCGCAAGGCTATCCCTTTGTGGCGGCGCAAGTCGGTTCGTCTTGGGGCTGTGCTGGCTTGTATCCTCGGTGTTTCAGGGACAATCGGCTGGAGCATTGAATCCGGCCTGATGGCAAAGGCCTATAACAATAGCGTCAAGAAAGTTGTCAGCTTTTCCGCCAAATACGGCTTCACAGTTCAAGAAATTTTTGTCAGCGGACGGGATTTAACCAGCAAAAACCAACTCCTTAAAGCCCTTAAGGTAAAGCGGGGAACGCCAATTTTCTCTATAACGCTTGCCGAAGCTCAAAAGCGCGTTGAGAAACTCCCTTGGGTTGCCTCGGCTGTGGTTGAAAGACGCTTGCCAGATACGGTTATGCTCCATGTTTCAGAACGACGCCCTATGGCCCGTTGGCAGCGCAAAGGAAAATTCTATCTCCTTGACGATACGGGCACCGTCATCGCGGAAAAAGATATCACCCGTTTTAAAAGCCTTCCCCTTGTGGTCGGCAATGATGCCCCCAAACATGCGGCAGAAATTCTTACCGTTCTTGCGTCACAACCTCAACTTGCCGTCCAAGTGAAAGCTGCTGTTCGGGTCAGTGCTCGGCGCTGGAATATTGTCATGAACAATGATGTCAGCGTGCGTTTGCCAGAAGAAAAAATGTCTGATGCTTGGAACAACTTCGCCGAATACCAGGAGCGCCACAACTTGCTTTCTCGTGACCTACGCACCATCGACTTAAGGCAACCAGACCGCATGATCGTCCGTCGCAAAAACGGTAAACCGAAAACCATTCCAACTGACAGCCCGGCTGATCCAAATGGCAGCGGCAACAAAAAAACTAGGGGCGCATAATGAAAAACGACGTCTCCAAGATTAAACCCAGAGGCAACTTGATTGCGGCCCTTGATGTCGGAACCAGCAAGGTTTGCTGTTTCATCGCTCGGCTTGGTGAAAATGGAACCCCACAAGTTATCGGCATCGGTCATCAGGTTTCGCATGGAGTCCGCAGTGGTGTGATTACCGATATGGACGCCGCTGAAGCCTCAATCCGCTCTGCAGTTGAAGCCGCTGAACAAATGGCGGGAGAAACGGTGAGCCGTGTTATCGTCGGGCTTAATGCTGGCGAACCTGAATCCAAACTCATCAATTTTGAAATCTCAATTGCCGGGCACCAAATCGGCGATATGGATTTGCGTCGCGTGCTTGATCCCACTTGGATAGACCACCAGCATTCCGAAGATCGCAAACTCATTCACGCCATCCCGATCAGCTACAGCATCGATGGCGATAAAGGCGTACACGACCCTCGGGGAATGTGTGGCGAACGGCTGGGGGTTGATCTTCACAGTATTACCGCCTCATCAACAGCCGTGCGGAATCTTCGCACTTGCATCACCCGCTGCCATTTGGACGTAGAAGCTGAGGTCGTGACACCTTACGCTTCCGGCCTTGGCGTTTTGGTTGAGGATGAAACCGAATTGGGGTGTACTTTGATTGATATGGGCGGTGGCAGCACAACCATTTCAGTTTTTTACGAAGGACATCTGGTTCATACCGACTGCCTCAGGGTTGGCGGTATGCATATCACCAATGATATAGCTCGCGGTCTTTCCACCACCGTTGCTCACGCCGAGCGGATCAAAACTCTGTTCGGCAGTGCCCTGCCCTCCCCCTCGGACCATCAAGAGGTTATCCGGGTGCCACTGGTAGGAGAAGAAGGCGACCATGGAGAAAATCAAGCACCGCGCTCCATGTTAACTCAGATTATTCGCCCTCGAGTCGAAGAAACAATTGAATTGGTTAAAGCCCGTTTAGATGCCAGTGGCTTCTCCGACCTTATCGGACGTCACGTGGTGTTAACCGGAGGGGCAAGTCAGCTTACCGGGGTTCGGGAAATTGTTGCCATGATGCTCGACAAGCAGGTCCGGATGGCCCGCCCAACGGGAATTAACGGTATTGCCGAAGCGATGGGAGGCCCTGCCTTTGCCACTTGCTCCGGCCTATTAAAATTTGCCTACAAAAAACAGACTGAACTGTCCCTAGTTGGGGACCCCAGTCAAAAACCGGAACACCACAGCCCCTTAGGGAAGCTGGGGAATTGGTTCCGGGAAAACTTTTGAGGGATGAGGGTTTCAGAAGAAACCTGATTTCTGATAGCCGAGGCGGACTCGAAGGGGACGCCTCAAATTTGACCAAATTTATTTGGTTTTGTGATGTGAAATGGGGAGACCAGTAATGGCCATTAATTTAAGCGTTCCTAATGAGGGAACCAACGTAGATTTAACACCGAAAATAACCGTCATCGGCGTCGGTGGCGCGGGTGGCAATGCCGTAAACAATATGATCGAAGACGGCCTTCAAGGGGTTGAATTCGTCGTTGCGAATACCGATGCTCAAGCCCTTGCTCAGGCAAGAGCCCAAGAGCGTATCCAACTTGGGCATGAAACGACCCACGGATTGGGTGCTGGCTCTAAGCCAGAAGTCGGCAGTGCATCTGCCAGCGAATCTCTGCAAGAGATTACCGACAATCTTAAAGGGGCCAATATGGTCTTTGTTGCGGCTGGAATGGGCGGCGGAACCGGAACCGGAGCGGCTCCAGTGATTGCCGCTGCAGCTCGTGAAATGGGTATTCTGACGGTTGGCGTCGTCACCAAGCCTTTCCAGTTTGAAGGCAGTAACCGCATGCGGATTGCCGAAGAAGGAATTGTTGAACTGCAAAAATATGTCGATACCTTGATCGTCATTCCAAACCAAAACCTGTTCAGAATTGCCAACGAAAAAACCACTTTTGCCGATGCATTCAAAATGGCAGATGATGTTCTTTCCTCTGGCGTGCGTAGTGTCACCGATTTGATCGTTAACCCTGGTCTTATCAACTTGGACTTTGCCGATATTGAATCTGTTATGGCTCAAATGGGTAAAGCCATGATGGGAACAGGCGTTGCCAGTGGTGAAAACCGGGCTTTAGAAGCCGCTGAAACGGCTATTTCCAATCCGTTATTGGAAGATTCTTCCATTAATGGGGCGCGTCGGGTGCTGATAAACATCACAGGCGGAGCGGATATGACCCTTTATGAGGTCGATGAAGCGACAAATCGTGTTGCGAAAGAAGTTGATTCCGATGCCCATATTATTGTCGGTTCAGCCTTTGACCCTGAGCTCGAAGGTGAAATGCGGATTTCTGTTGTGGCTACCGGTATTGACGGTTCTGCAGCCATTCAAGTTGAACCGCGCATCCTCGACCCACGGGTAGAGCCCACACAAAATGCGGCTCCTACCCAGGAAGAGACCACACCCGAAGCACCTGTAGAAACCATTGTCGCCGAAGTGGCTCCTGCTGGAGCAAAGCCTGAAACGGCACCAACTACGGCTCCAACAATGACCAATACAGCCCCTCAGCAACAAGAACTTGCTGTTGAACCAACCCCGCTTCGGGAAGTGCCAAAACCTGCTGCCCAAGATAAACCTTTTATTCCGGCCGCACCAGCAACAACCACAAATAACACTGGTATTTCAAGCAACAAGCCAAATGCCTTTGCCATTGCGGAAGTTCAAAATGCACCTGTGAATGAACCGACGAAAGCTGCTGAAAAACGCGGGCCAAGTCTTTTTGAACGAGTAACTGGTTCCGGCAGAGCATCTAAGGAAACAGCCCCTCAGGAAACTCTGGATCCTTCTATTTTCTCCGGAAATTCAGAACCTAGAGCGGTTCCGACTGAAAAACCAAAGATTGCGGGCCTGACCACCAACGAGTTGCCAATAACATCTCGTACGGACGATGAGTTGCTGGATATTCCGGCTTTCTTACGGCGGCAAGCTAACTAAGGAACCAAGCCGATAAGAAATTGCTTGTCGGCAACGTTTCAAAACTTCACATCACCGGGGGGGGCTTCCCACCCTCCCCGCCTTACTCTCTGTGTGAAGCTGGACTAACTATTTGTTACATCAAGGGTTTCAACCTTTAGATCGTAACAAAGTGTAACATTCTTTGATTTGAGTGATTGAAACTATGTTGTTAGACATACAGCATATAAAAATTACTCTCTTGGGAACGGTTTAAAAACATGACAATCCATGCGCCTATAACAAGCACAAAACTAACTGGCAAAATGACATCAACCGCCCCAAAAGCCAATCGCGTTAAGCTCGGCAAACAAAAAACTCTTAAAAGTTCTATCAATTGTGTCGGCATTGCTCTTCACTCAGGTGCTAAGGTTGCCATGACCTTGCATCCTTCTGAAATCAATACAGGTATTGTCTTCAAACGCACGGACATCGTCGGTGGCGGCAGCGTTATTCCTGCTCGCTGGGACCATGTTGTCGATACCCGCTTAAACACAACTCTCGGCAATGGTGACGGCGTCACCATCAGCACCGTTGAGCATCTTATGGCCGCTTTTTCTGGTTGCGACATTGACAACGCGATCGTTGAAATCAACGGCCCAGAAGTTCCTATTATGGATGGCAGCGCAGCACCTTTCGTCTTTTTAATTGAGTGCGCCGGAATCACCAGCCAAAAAGCAAATCGTCGGGCAATCCGCATCAATAAGTCAATCAGCCTGGATTATGACGGCAAAACCGTTGAGCTTATTCCTTCCGAAGATTTCTCCCTCCATTTTGAAATTGATTTCGCCAATACAGTCATCGCCAACCAGAAAATGTCTGTCGGTCTGGCGAACGGTGTTTTCAAAAATGATATCTCCCGCGCCCGCACTTTTGGATTCATGCATGAAGTTGAACAACTTCGCGCCGCTGGCCTTGCAAAAGGAGGCTCCCCAGACAACGCCATCGTCATTAGCGGCGGCGAAGTGATCAATGAAGGCGGTCTCCGCTTCGATGATGAGTTTGTCCGCCACAAAATTCTGGATGCCGTTGGTGACCTTTATCTTGCCGGTGCCCCAATCATGGGCTGTTTTAAAGGGGTCTGCTCTGGACACGCCATGAACAATGAACTTCTTCGTTCTTTGTTTGCTGATGAGAGTGCCTGGAGCTACACCACAGCAGATAGCCTGGACACAGAAGGTTTTATCTATAGCTCTTTAGACGATACAGCCGCTTCAAATAAACAAGCCGCTATCGCTTAAAGAAGCTTCCATTATTTTAAAACCACAAAAGCCTTTTCTTTTCTGGAGACTCACGGGAACAGCGTGATATAATCCGGCCGAATTTCCTTTGAATATTCCTTTTTGTCAGGAAACGGCATGAGTTCTATGAAGCGTCCAACAGTCTCTCTTATGATCGCGGTGTTTGTCACAGCACTTTTAACCGCAGGCTGCTCAGATACCAAAGAAAAGGAATATGTCGAGCGTTCTGTTGAACAACTCTACAATGAAGCGCAAAACAAGCTCCAGGAAAACCGTCCACACGAGGCTGCCACCTTGTTTGAAGAGGTCGAACGCCAGCACCCTTATTCAATGTGGGCAACAAAGTCTCAACTTATGTCCGCTTTTGCTTATTACCGGGCCAATAAATACGACGATGCAACCGTTGCTTTGCGACGTTACATCCGCCTCCATCCATCAAACCGAGACATCGCTTACGCTCACTACCTCCTGGCTTTAAGCTACTATGAGCAAATCAGTGACGTCGCCCGTGACCAAAAGATGACAGGGGAGGCAATGGATGCTCTCAAAGTCATCATTAATCGCTTTCCCAACAGTAAATATGCCCGCGATGCCAAGCTAAAACTAGACCTGACCTATGATCACTTAGCAGGTAAGGAAATGGAAATCGGGCGTTATTATTTACGCTGGCGGCAATACCTTGCAGCAATTAACCGTTTCCGTTCTGTGGTCGAAAACTTTCAAACCACCAGCCACACACCAGAAGCACTCCACCGCCTGTCCGAGGCCTACACGGCTCTCGGTATGACGAAGGAAGCACAAAAGGTCGCTGCGGTCCTGGGGCATAATTTCCCTGGCTCTGAATGGTATCAAGATTCTTACAATCTTGTTGAAGAAGGGCAAACGATCCCGAAAGAACAAAAAACCTGGTGGAAGGTCTGGCAGGACGATGAACCCTCTATCATCGCAAGTGATCCGGATGACCTTGATTTGCCCAAGAAAGAGAAAGCCTGGTGGAAAATCTGGGAATAGACAGATTGGTTTGGACCTACCATGCTCGCTAGTCTTTCTATCCGCGATGTGGTTCTTATTGACCGCCTGGACTTAAGCTTCCAGCCGGGGCTCTGTGTCTTGACGGGTGAAACCGGCGCGGGAAAATCTATTCTTCTTGATTCGCTTGGTTTAGCTCTTGGCATGCGCGCTGAATCACGGCTTGTCCGGGCCGGGAAAGACAAAGCGGTGGTTACCGCCTCATTTGATCTCCCTCTCACCCATCCCGCAAGCCAACTGATGGAAGAAAACGGCTTTGATCCAACAGAAGGTATTGTCCTGCGTCGAATTCTCTCTTCTGACGGGCGTTCCCGCGCTTTTGTAAACGATCAACCCGCAAGTGTGGGGTTCTTACGCACCCTTGGGGAGACCCTGGTAGAAATTCACGGACAATTTGAGACCCAAGGCTTGCTCAATGCTTCGGCCCACCGCGCCTTGCTGGATGCTTATGGGGGCAATGCCTCTCTTTGTGCTATTGTTACGAAATCGTATCGTATTTGGTTGTCGGCCTTAGAAACCCGAAAAGAGGCAGAGGCCGCCCTGCTTAAAGCCCAAGAAGAAGAAGATTATCTGCGCCATGTGGTTGCTGAGCTAGAGCAATTGAATTGCCAGCCTGGGGAAGAAGAAGAGCTTTCCAAACAACGCACCATGATGATGCATGGGGAAAAGCTTGCCGAAGCGACCAGCTCTGCCGCCAACGAACTGACTCGCAACCACGGGGTTGAAGCCAATCTGCGAAGCGCGATCCTTCACTTAGAACGCATTGCCGACAAAGCAGAAGGTAAATTCGAAGAAGTGATCGAGGCTTTGGACCGGGCGGCCGTCGAGACCGGGGAAGCCATGGCTTTGCTCAACCGGGCCATCCAGGAGATCGACTTAGACCCGCGCCATTTGGAAGAACTGGAAGAGCGTCTTTTCGCCCTTAAAGCCGCCGCCCGCAAACACAACATAACCGTGGAAGCCCTGCCCGGCTTTCGGGGAGAACTGGTCAATCAACTTGCCGCCATCGAGAGTGGTGGAGCAAACCTCAATGAATTGCGCCGCCAGGAAGATTTAGCAAAGACCCATTATGTAGATGCAGCAGAAAAGCTCAGCAAAGCCCGCCAAGAAGCGGCAAACCGTCTGGACCAGGCTGTATCTGGGGAACTCCCTCCCCTTAAACTTGACCGAGCCACCTTCAAAACCACATTAGCCACCCATGAAGAAGAGCACTGGAATGAGAGTGGCTGGGATCAGGTCCAATTCCAAGTTTCCACCAACCCCGGCTCCCCTCTTGGCCCTATTAGCAAAATCGCCTCTGGCGGCGAGTTAGCGCGGTTTATGTTGGCACTTAAAGTTATTCTCGCTGAATCGGACCCCGTTCCGACTTTAGTTTTTGATGAAGTCGACGCAGGAACTGGGGGGGCTGTTGCAGCAGCCGTCGGCGAACGATTAGCCCGTTTAGGCAGCGAGGTTCAGGTCCTCGTCGTCACCCATTCCCCTCAGGTCGCAGCCCTCGGTGCCCATCATTGGCAAATATCAAAAGCGGAAACCCCTGATGGGTCTGGTGTTATAACTTCGGTTCATTCACTTGAAAAACAAGAACGTTTAGAAGAAGTTGCCCGGATGTTGGCAGGGGCCAACGTGACAGATCAGGCCCGCGCTGCCGCCCAAAGTTTGATGGAAGGACCGCTAGGGTGAGTACCGACCTCCGCAACAGAGAGGTTGCAGACCTGCTTGATCTGGAAGCCGCCACAGAATTAGAATCCCTCGCCAAAGAATTGGCTCAACATGACAAAGCCTACTACCAGAGCGATGCGCCGACCATAAACGACGGAGAATACGACTCATTGAGAAAGCGTAATGAGTCAATAGAGGCCGCCTTTCCCCATCTCATTCGCAAAGATAGTCCCAGCAAAAAAGTCGGTGCCCAGCCTTCAAGCGGTTTTTCAAAAGTAACCCATGCGCGCCCCATGCTTTCTCTCGGCAATGCCTTTAATGAAGAGGACGTTCGAGAGTTTATCCAAGGCATCAAGCGGTTTTTGAGCCTTAACAATGATGAGCCCATCCAGGTGATGGCAGAACCTAAGATTGATGGCCTCTCGGCTTCTTTGCGCTATGAAGAGGGCCAGTTTGTTATGGGGGCGACCCGTGGGGATGGCGCAGTGGGTGAAAACATCACCGCAAACCTTAAAACCATGGACGACATCCCAAATTCTATAAGTGCGCCCGGAGTTGTTGAGATTCGGGGCGAGGTTTATATGGCGAAAGAGGATTTTTTTCAGCTTAACCAACGCCAGGAAACAGCCGGACAAAAGGTTTTCGCTAATCCCCGTAATGCTGCCGCAGGCTCTCTCCGCCAGCTCGACCCAACCATAACGGCAAGTCGGCCTCTAAAATTCTTTGCTTATGCCTGGGGCGAAGTAGAAGACGCCAGTTTCGGCACCATGGATAATTTCTTCCAATCCCTTAAAAATTGGGGGTTTCAGGTTAATCCCTACACCAAGCTTTGCCATAGTGTGGAAGATATGCTGTCCCTCTATCAAGAAATTGGAGCGGCCCGTGCCCAGTTGCCCTACGATATTGATGGCGTTGTTTACAAAGTTAACCGCCTAGATTGGCAGGGGCGTCTTGGCATGGTGAGCCGCGCGCCGCGTTGGGCCATAGCCCACAAATTCCCGGCAGAAAAAGCCCAAACGATTATCAAAGAAATTAAAATTCAGGTCGGACGCACAGGGGTCCTCACCCCCGTTGCTGAACTGGAACCCATCACCGTTGGCGGTGTGGTGGTTTCTCGCGCCACCCTGCACAACCAAGATGAAATCGAGCGGAAAGATATTCGGCAAGGCGACAGGGTAATTATTCAACGGGCGGGGGATGTCATCCCCCAAGTGGTTTCCGTCATTCTTGATAAACGTCCAGAGCATTCAAAAGCTTATCAGTTCCCTGATAGTTGCCCCATTTGTCATAGTGC
Source organism: uncultured Thalassospiraceae bacterium (assembly GCA_965368165.1). Classification (GTDB taxonomy): domain Bacteria; phylum Pseudomonadota; class Alphaproteobacteria; order Rhodospirillales; family JAPHRK01; genus JAPHRK01. The sequence goes on from CBDULT010000011.1 coordinate 69,434, forward strand.
CGCCGTTCGGGAAGAGGGAGAAGCCGCCAGGCGTTGTACGGGCGGGCTGATATGCCCGGCCCAAGCGGTAGAACGGCTCAAGCATTTTGTCTCACGCAATGCCTTTGATCTTGAGGGATTAGGTGGCAAAAATATTGAGGCTTTCTTTGAAGAAGGTCTGATCAAAAAGCCCGGAGATATCTTCCGCCTCGCAGATCTTGAAGAAAAATTCATCAATCGAGAAGGATGGGGGAAAAAGTCCTTCGATAATCTCAAAAAAGCATTAAAGGAAAAACTAAAAATTCCGATGGATCGCCTTATTTTCGCCCTTGGTATCCGTCAGATTGGACAGGCAACCGCAAAACTATTGGCAAAGCAGTATGGGTCTTTAGAAAATTGGCGAGCTAAAATGGAAAAAGCTCAAGCTCTGGGCAGTGAAGAATATGAAGAACTGATCAATATTGATGGGATCGGCAAGGCCGTCGCCAAAGATTTACTCAATTTTCTGGCAGAACCCCATAACGGGGAAGTATTGGATGATCTTCAGAACATTCTCACCGTAGAAGATTATCAGGCCCCAGACCTTGGAACATCGCCCGTCGCCGGGAAAACCGTTGTCTTCACAGGAACTCTAGAAAAAGTCAGTCGCAACGAAGCCAAAGCTAAAGCTGAGTCTCTGGGGGCAAAAGTGGCCGGTTCCGTTTCGAAAAAAACTGACTATGTTATTGCCGGGCCGGGGGCTGGTTCAAAAGCAAAAAAAGCCGCTGAACTTGGAATTGCCACCCTAACCGAAGAAGAATGGTTGAATTTGATTAGCCAAGCTTGAAACCATAGGGTTTCATATGGCAGATTAAGATCGTAACGCCTTAAACAGGATATGAAATGAACGATACCGCCACTAGCATTTATAATTCAAAAATTGTCATTATTGACGATAATGAGTCAAACGTTGCTGTATTGGAAATGGCCCTTGAAGATGATGGCTATGAAGATATCCATACCTTTACCAACCCGCTTGCGGGTCTAGCTTTCTGCAAAGCAGAGCCTATTGATCTTATTTTATTGGATATCCGCATGCCAGAAATGGACGGCTTGCAGCTCATGGCAGAACTTAACGACAAGCTCCAAAGTGAGTTCCTGCCTGTGATTGTCTTGACTTCTGATTCCAGCGAAGAAGCTCACACGGGGGCTCTTAATGCAGGAGCCCATGACTTCCTCACCAAGCCTTTCAAGCAATATGAAGTGTTATTGCGGATCAAGAATGTGCTGACGACGCGGACCTTCTATAAAGCCGCCATGCGCCCCATTGGTTAGGTAAAGTTATTTCAGCAGCCGGGACTCGCCAATTTTCAGCACCCAGGTGTTTTCTTTTGCAACCCCGGCCTGTTTCGCTGCCGCATCAAAGCGTTTTGGCGGTTCATCGAAGGGTTCATCGGTCATTTTAATGGTTCCCCAGTGCATCGCCACCAAGGTTGTCGCCTTGATATCCCGCCCAATTGACACCGCTTCTTCAGGGTTCACATGGACCACTTGCATTATTTTTCGTGGCTCATAGGCGCCAATGGGTATCAGGGCATAATCAATTGGACCTAGCTTTTCACCAATTTTCTTAAAGACCTCGCCATAGCCCGTATCCCCTGCAAAAAAGAGCTTCTTCCCAGCCCCCTCAATGACAAAGCCCGACCATAATGTTTCGTTCTTATCAAATGCAGATCGAGCCGAGTTATGGACAGCCGGAACAACGGTGACTTTAAGGTTTTTCGCAATCGTATCCTGGTACCAATCTAACTCAAGCACCTGAATATAGCCGCGATCTCTGAAAAACTCTCCCATCCCCAAGGGAACGATAACATGGATTTTTTCTTTGTTGGGAAGGGCCTCAATGGTTGGGGCGTCCAGGTGGTCATAATGGTTGTGAGAGACAATAATCACATCAATTGGTGGCAACTCATCAACGGACAAAGCCGCAGGGACGGAACGCTTTGGACCAAGGGGGGGGAAACCTGTCGCATAATCGGACAAGAAGGGGTCGGTCAGAATATTTTGGCCCCCAAGCTCTATTAAAAAGCTGGCATGACCTAGCCAAATCAAATTATTTTTGCCCTTAACGGCATCATATCCCGTTCGAATTTCCTTTTTGTCCATCAAGTACTTGGCAGGAGGCAAAGGATGATTGCCACTAATTTGATCGCTAATCCGCCTGACAAAAAAAGGGATCCAATCAGTCACATTGCCTCGGGCGGCCCCGCTTCCTTTCGGGTTGCGGTAACCATCTTTAAGATGATGGAACGGGCCTCCTTCTTTAGGGGAGGCCCCGCTACAACTGGAGAGAGTTGGTGTTGTTAATGCCATGAGGATAACAAGTCCCGCCAGTCGAAGTTTACCACTTTTCTTAACCTGCACTGTGAGCCAGTTCCTTCTCAACCTTGGCTAGATGACGACGCCGACGCCAGGCATGAACATTGGCCTTAATCATCAAGGCACTCGGTGTGATAATCAGCGTCAGAATAGTCGCGAAACCTAGGCCATAAACAATGGAGGTTGAAAGCTGCATCCACCACTGGGCCGAAGGAGCTCCCACGGTAACTTCTCGGGATAAGAAGTCGATATTGACCCCATACATCATAGGCAACAAACCGAGCATGGTTGTTGTCGTGGTCAACATTACAGGCCGCATCCGTTGTGCCCCTGTCCGCAAAATAGCCTCAAGGGGCGACTCAACCGTTAAATTCAACCTGTCATAGGTATCAATCAAAACGATATTATTGTTCACAACAATCCCAGCCAAGGCAATAACCCCGACCCCGTTCATCACAATTCCAAAGGCCTGCCCGGTTATCATCAGGCCGATAAAGACCCCGGCTGTCGACATGATAACAGCAAAGAGAATAAGCCCCGCGCTGTAAAAGCTATTGAATTGTGTCACCAGGATAATTCCCATAACAAACATGGCGACAACAAAAGCCTTGCCAAGGAAGGCCTTAGCTTTCTCCTGTTCTTCATCTTCACCTTTGAACACCACGGTAATGCGGTCATCAAAATTTTGGGCTTTAACCCAGGCCTGAAGACCTTTGGTTAATTTATCGACCTGGACTCCTTCTTCAACATCTGACTTAACCGTCAGCACCCGACGACCATCAACCCGCTGAATTGATCCGATTTTTGGTTTGGCGATGCGTTTGACGAAGTTGCTAATGGGAACAGCCCCGCTATCGGTATTAACGTGGATATTTCCCAACTCAGCAATATTGCGAAGTTCTTCAGGGAATCTGGTTCTCAACTCAATTTCATCATCGCTATCATCAGGGCGATAACTACCAATTTCGTATCCACCCGTGGTCATCTGAACCATATTACCGACAGTCCCAATACTGGCACCGAACTTTGCCGCCTGGGCACGATCAACAACGATTTCCCAGTCAATGCCAGGGAGAGAGCGAGAATCTTCAATATTAATCAGACCCTCAATGGTTTCCATTTTTGCCCGCACCTGAGCAATAGCCGGGGCCAACAAAGCAGGGTAGCGAGAGGAAAGCTGGACTTGAACGGGTTTGCCAACCGGCGGCCCATTCTCTTCTTTACGAAGATCAATGAAGACGCCTTTGATATCGGTCGTCCGCTCTTTAATATCGGCAAGAATTTCTGCTGCTTTGCGGCGTTCCTGCCAATTAGCTAGCTCAAGGGTAATGCTGCCGATAATATCTTCGGCTTCCTGGCTGTTTTGCTCTTTACCAACACGGGTATAGACCGATTTAAAGCCTTCGACTTCAAGAACCCGGTTTTCAACTTCCCGCATTAAAGTGTCTTTTTCATAGACCGAAAGATTACCTCGTGCCCGAACCTGAACCTTAGCCAGTTCTGGCTCTACATCAGGGAAGAACTCAACGCCTTCACCAATAGCTCCGTAGGTTACCCAGACACCGACCAGCAAAACAACAGAACCAAGCAAGACTTTTGCTGGATGATGTAAAGCCCCGCGCAACACGCGGATATAGTGGCCTGTGAACCCTTTGATATCATCAAGGCTTCCACTTTCACCAGCAGCAACGGCCTTCATGGTTTCAGGGTCAGCCGTCCCCGGCTTGCCAAAAATCGACCCCATGGTGGGAACGAAAATAAGAGCCATAAAGAGGGAGGCAGAAAGAGTGATCAGCAAGGTGATGGGCAAATACTTCATAAACTCACCGACCACACCAGGCCAAAAGACCAGCGGCAGGAAGGCGGCAAGCGTGGTAGCGGTTGAGGCAATAATAGGCCAGGCCATCCGTCGGGCCGCAAGCCCATAGGCGTGTTTACGGTCAACCCCTTCACTCATCTTCCGGTCCGCATATTCGGTGACAACAATCGCCCCATCGACCAGCATCCCCACAGAGAAAATCAATCCGAAGAGGATAACAATATTGATGGTAAAGCCGAGCATTTGCAGCACCAGCATGGTTGCCAGGAAAGAACCGGGAATAGCGATACCAACAAGAGAAGCCGAACGCCACCCAAGGGCGGCGATCATCACAATCATCACCAGGAGCACAGCCGCCAGAATATTGTTCTGCAGGTCTCGGAGCATGTCTTTAATATTATTCGATTTATCTTGGGAGAATCCGACAGTAACGGCCCGTTGTAAGCTCTCCGGCCAATTGGCTTGTTCTTCTGCTACCGTGGCCCGAACCTTGGCGATGGTATCAATAATATTCTCACCTGACCGTTTAGAAACCTCAAGCACCACCGCATTGGTGCCGTCGACTCGCGCAAACCCTTGAGGGTCCTTAAAAGTACGGCGAACATCCGCGACATCACCAAGACGAATGACAGAGTCACCTTCGACTTTCAGGGGGAGCTTGATGATATCAAGAACCGTTTCGAAAAGCCCGGGGACTTTAACCGAGAACCGCCCTTTGCCTGTATCCTGAGCACCCGCAGCAACAAGGAGGTTACTCCCGCCAACCGCACTGGCAGCAGAATCAGGCGCTAAGCCGTAGCTATCAAGCTTGACCGGATCAACAATGGCTTCAACCATCTCATCACGGTCACCAGCTATTTCTGCTTCAAGAACTGAGTTCACCCCTTCAATAGCATCCTTTAGATCGTCTGCAAGCTTGTAGAGAACACGATCAGGCACATTTCCTGACAGGTTAACCGCAAGCACAGGGAACAGGCTAAAGTTGACTTCATGAACCTCCGGGTCTTCAGAATCATCGGGGAGGTCAGTTTTGGCGTCATCGACTCTCTCACGAACGTCGCTGATTGCCTTGTCGGCATCAAAGCCAGCCTCAAACTCCATCAAGACATTGCCACCACCTTCATATCCGGTGGAGCGCATTTCCTTGATCCCCTCAATGGTACGCATCTCTTGCTCCAAGGGGCGAATAATCAAGCGTTCAGAATCTTCCGGGGAAATACCATCATGTTTAACGGTGACATAAATAATCGGAATATTAATATCTGGGTCGGCTTCTTTAGGTATGTCGTTATAGGCAACCGCTCCAGAAATCAGAATGAGAACCAGAGTAGCGATCACTGTGCGTGACCGACTTAGGGCTGCATCAATAATTGCAAGCATGGGTGATTACTCCCCCTTCTCGGCAATGGTTTTGACCTTCTGACCATCTTTGACAAATTCTTGCCCAACCGTGATCAGGGTAACCTCCTTAGGCAAACCATCAAGCCATACACCTTCCGGGGTATCAGCAAGAAGGGATACGGGGTAAAATGTGACGACACCCTCGCCATCAACACCTTTGACGCCAACAACACCATTATCTGCCAAAGCAAGAACTGCTGGCGTTAAGCGGTGGGCATTTGTTTCACCAACGGAAAACAAAATATTGGCTGTAATTCCCTCTGCAATGGCGTTGTCAGGATTTGCAGCCTCCATCTCGACATGGAAGGTCCGTGTAGCAGCGGAGCTTGCTTTTGATACAAAAGTCACCGCTCCATTGATTTCACGGCCATCAACCAAAATCGCTTTAGCGGGAGAACCAATTTTGAGTTTTGCCACATCATTTTCAGCCACATTTCCGGCCACAACGATCGTCGCTAAATCAAGAATGGTGGCAACGTTTTCGCCAACTTTCAAGAAATCCCCAACCTCGACAAAACGATCATCTATGATCCCATCGAAAGGAGCTTGGATTACCGTATTTCCAATATCAATATTCATGCGGTCCAGACTAGCTCTAGCCCCATCCAGAAGGGTTCTGGCCTCAGCCAATTTGGTCTTGGACCTAAAGTTCTTTTTAGAAAGACTGGTTGCCGCCTCAAACTCAATTTGCCTTTGCCGTAAAAGAGCCTGAGCTTCTCTTTTATTTGAAAGACGGTCATCTTGGTCAAGCTTAACCAAAACATCCCCGGCCTTCACGGCTTGCCCTTTGCTTACCAAAACCTCAACCACCCTGCTGGCAGCCTCTGACCGCAAAATAACACTGCGCTTTGCTTTAGTACGCCCTAACAAATTGATCGTTTGCATCATGGGTTGGGCGGTCAAGGTACGAACTCGGACTTCGTAAAGAGGATCGGCTTTTTTCTCAGGGTTCGTCATTTCCTGGTCAACCGCTTTGGCTTCAGATTCTCCACCACCCGCAAATTGCCCTGAAGCAATCCATCCTCCGACAGCTACGGCGACACCAAAAGCTAGGAGATACGATTTATTCATCACTAAGACCTCTTTCGAAACTCTGTTCATCATCATCTGACAACATCAGATGGCGGTTATTTTCCATAAATTCAACAGCGGCACTGTAGATTGCCAATCCAAACCCGTGTACAAAGTCACGGCTCGGAAGACGCTCAAAATCCTCAGCCATCGCACTACATTCACCTTTTTCCTCACCGCTCATTTCAGCAGCCCGCTGACGATAATAGGTGAGGTATTCATCATATATTTTCTCGCGTTGCTTCCCACCGAGGAGGTGCGAAAACAAAAACATAAACATGTAATCAGAACGGAGCTTATCCCGGTGAGGCTTCCCATGAAGAGCTTTGATTAAAGCCTCCTTTCCAGCTTGATTTAGGCTGTACACCTTTTTATCGGGTCGACCTTCCTGGGCCATTTCCGTGAAAGAAACCAACCCCTCTTCGCTCATTTTATTAAGGGCTGGATAAATTGAGCCGTAGCCCGCATCATAAAAATAGGCGACAGGCCCCTCTTCAAATTGCTTTTTAATCTCATATCCACTGGCATCACCGCAACTGAGAATTCCCAAACAAAGTGTCTTAACGTCCATACTTAATTTTCTTTCGGTTTCATCATGGCACGATAGTCACTATACAAAATAGATATATGACATTTCGATATATGTTGTTTTGAGATATATCGCATCAACCTATATTGTCAATGGAATGAACTAACATAGTTCATCAAATATTTGTGAGGGGAAGTTATAGGGGGAATATTTCAGGAATATTTCTGAAAGTTGCAATCGAGAAACAAAAAAATAATTCTGACAAAAACAAATCAAATCCATAGACTTTTCAGAGTATTAGTGGCACCGTCTCTCATATTTTTTTACCATGAAATGTAGGGTATCTGGTAAATATAAATGATTGTGGTAGGACATAAATCAAGTTTATCAATTTGCTTGGGGATTCTTTAGAATGATTCCCCAATGGTCTTTTTTTGCGCGAATCGTCCTGGCTTTTGTCTTCTCGAGTTTTTTGGGCATCATTCTTGTCGCTGCCTTTATCAATAATAAGCTGACGACATCTGCAATTGAGCAATGGGGCTACAAACACCAGTCAATAGCCCACTCTATTGCCGAGAATATCGAAGAAGAACTCATCCATGCACGTATGCGCCTTGAAGAAACCGCTGCATTGCCTGCCTTTTCAAGCCTGCCATATGCTGATCAGATTGACGCGACGTTAAATGGTTTACCTGAAGGGATCGACCCCGAGAAACGTCAAATACTTGAGAAGCTGATAAAGGGTCCTAAAGAATTCTCCGTCGCTTTTGCACTCCTCCCAAATGGTGATCACTATATCTCTCATCCCTTTAGCGTCCAAAAAAGTCTAAGGGAATACAACCTTTCCCATCGCCCTTATTTTAAAGAAGCAAGCAAAACGAAAAAACCTGTTCTTTCTGATGCAATACCAGGGGCTGATGGTGTTCCTGCCATCGCAATCGATATCCCGCTTCTTTCTCGCAAGGGAGAAATTTATGGGCATCTTGGTGGTGTCCTGCATCTCTCACAATTGAATTCCCTGGTTAACAATTCTGTAGAGGCCTCTTTGGACCAATGGGTTCTTTTAGGCAAAAATCAAAAAGTTATTTCAAATTGGTCCGCGAAGCAGTCGAAGGTCGATCAGCGTATCAAGTTGATCAATCAATCTTTATCCCAACTTGAAAAGGACTCCGATGGGAAGCCCCATGCTGCTTTAGCTAAAGACAGTGGATTCAGAACTATCGAAGCTGACGGAGAAGAGCTTGTTTTCAACCTAACAATCTTAAAGTCAGGTTGGAAATTGGTTCTCATGCGAGATATTGCTTCAATAGAAGCCCTCGTCCTACCTGACGTAATCGAGACAACCTTTCTTATTGCTACGATCCTTCTTCTGCTCTCTGCAATCGGGATTGTCGTGGTTGCCCGGACGGGTCAAAAATGGGAAGACGCTGAAAAGAAAGTTTATGAGATAAACAAAAACCTTGAGGAACTGGTCTTCGCTCAAAACTCTAGCCTGAAAGAAGGGGAACAGCGTTATCACGCCCTCTTAGACAGTGTTGAAGTTTCTATATTGGAAGAAGATTTTTCAGATGTCTTCAAAGAACTAACGGCCCTTAAAGAAAAAGGGATAACGGACATCAGAGCTTACTTTAGCAACAATATTGATCACGCTTGGCGTCTCGCTTCAGTTGTTAAAATCATCAATATCAATGAAGAAACTGTCGAACTTTTTGGGGCTCCAGATAAAAAGACACTCATGGGGTCCATTGATCAAGTTTTTGCTGATACATCAATTTTTCAATTCATTGACGAGCTTTGCGCCTTCTGGAATCAAGACGAAACATATAGAGCCGAAAGTGTTCGTCGCAAGCTTGATGGGTCCGAGATAACGATCATCCACTCTATGCCCATCCCAAAAACACTAGAAGAAGCAAAGAGCGTTCCAATAAGCTTGCTAGATATCACCGAACTAAAATCAAACGAAAAGGCTATGGTAAGGGCAAACCGAGGATTGCAGTTGTTAAGTGACTGTAGCACGACGGTAAACCGAGCAAAAAATGAACAATTTCTAATTGACGAAATATGCAACAAGATTGTTACAGATGGCGGTTACCCTTTAGCTTGGGTTGGCTTTGTCGACGTCAATCTATCGAAAAATATCTCTCTCATCGCCTCTGCGGGTTCTGGTGGAGAATACCTAAAAACCTTAAGCTTTACTCTAAAAGACCATAACCACGAACAAGGCCCAACATGCAAAGCGATCCTGCAAGGAGTTCCCTTTGTTATCAACAATCTTCAAGAAGACCCAGAATCTTCCTCCTGGAAAACTCAAGCCGCAGTCCATGGCTACAACTCTGCGATCGCCTTCCCTCTTAAGCCTGAATCAGGGAAAACTCTTGGGGCCTTAACCATTTATGCAAACCCCATAGATGCTTTTGATGACAAAGAAATCAGCCTCCTGACGAACTTAGCTGAAACACTTGCTTTTGGTATCTGGGACTTAAGAACAGAAAAAGCCCAAAAAGAAGCCGAGAAGAAATTACGCGATAGTGAAGCCCGCTTCCGCTCCATTTCCAGTTCATCCTCAATTGCGATGATTTTGGCGACCGATGATGAAGGGTTTATTATTTCCTGGAATCCTGCTGCAGAAAGAACCTTTGGATATACTGAAAAAGAAATTATCGGTCGGCATTTAACCAAACTCATGCCAGAACGCTATCGCCAGAATCACAACAAAGGATTTGAGAGAGCCGTTAAAGAACAAACCTATAAGATGATCGGCAAAACGGTAGAACTGGCTGCTCTTCATAAAAATGGCCATGAGTTTCCAATCGAGCTTTCATTGGGCAGATGGGAAGAAGAAGGCAAAATATACTTCAGTGGCGTTATCCACGACATTTCAGACCGCAAACAAATGGAGCAAAATTTGGTTGTGGCTCAAAAAATGGAAAGTGTCGGTCAACTATCTGGTGGAATCGCCCACGACTTCAACAACCTCCTTGGAATCATCCAAGGGAACCTAGAACTGATCAAAGCTCTTGCGAAAGACAATGAGACCATTACCAAAAGAGTAGAACCGGCCCTTCGAGCAACCAAACGTGGCGCAGACTTAACCAGTCGGCTCCTCGGGTTTTCACGTCGAAAAGCCCAAGATTCACACGCAACTTCGCTCAACGAAGTAATCTTACGAACAAATCCACTTGTAGAAAAGTCATTAACCTCTCTAATAGAGATTAAATTTGATCTATCAGAAAACCTTTGGTTGACGGACATCGATTCGGGTGACTTCGAAAATGCCATAATAAATCTCGCTATTAATGCGAGGGATGCCATGAAAGGCACAGGGGTGTTAAGCTTTAGAACAGAAAATACGCATTTATCTCAGCAGGAAGCTGACCTCATCCCCATGGCGAATAGTGGAGACTATGTTGCTGTCAGTGTTTCAGATAACGGCTCAGGCATGCCCCCAGAAGTTAGAGACCGTGTATTCGAACCTTTCTTTTCTACCAAAGAGGAAAGTAAAGGGACCGGATTAGGCCTGAGTATGGTTTATGGGTTCGTCCAAAGGTCAGGCGGCTTTGTCGATCTCACCTCTGAGGAAGGGCAAGGGACAACCTTTAAAATCTTCCTTCCCAAGTCAACGAAAACACAGATAAAAACCAACACCCAGCATGATAGCAAAGTCACAGATATCTTGCCTCAAGGGTCAGAAACAATACTTGTTGTCGATGACGAAGAAGACCTTCTTGATATAACAGTCAATGAACTCAAAGAGTTCGGTTACAAAGTTTTGTCCGCCAACAGCCCAGAAAAAGCTCTAGAGGTCCTCCAAAAAAATCGACAAATTGACCTTATGCTTTCTGACATTGTGATGCCGGGAGTTATGGATGGTTACGAATTAGCCAGTCATGTCATTAGACACTGGCCTAATATCCGAGTGATGCTGATGTCAGGCTATACATCAAGAACCGAAGAGACCCAAAAAAGAACGGATCCGATTCTCGACTATTTACTCGACCATTTACTGTCCAAACCATTCACGAAAGAGACACTCGCTCAACAAGTTAGAAAGACGTTAGATTCGAATATATCTATACCTTGGCGCGAGGAGTTTGCAGTTGGTATCACAGAAATTGATGAAGATCATCGTGTCCTGATCTCCTTATTGAATAGATTATTCGCCAGCGTGGAAAATAATAAAAACAACAACCAAATTCGCCATGTGATTGAGGGAGTAGTCGATTATAGTGCCTATCATTTTGTGCGAGAAGAAACATTAATGAAGGTGTGTGGATACCCTCATCTTGAAAATCACAAAAAGGTTCACGAAATGATGTCTGAGAAGGTGAAGAGACTAGCCTCCCAAGTTGAGCAACGAAATGATCCTGAACTATTGGGCGAACTTGTTCAGTACTTGATGTCTTGGCTGATTGATCATATTCAAGCAATGGATAGAAGCATTAAGCCTTTCACGGTAGGAAAAATTGAGGATATAAAGTTAGCCTTGGCAAACATAGAAAGGCCTGTAAAATTGTGAGTATGGGTGTGATTGATCAAAATAATGTAACAGGTGTGGGGATTCGCAAAATCTTGGTCGTCGATGACGAACCTGATGTCTGCGAGTACGTTGCGATCGTCGCTGAAGGGGTCGGGTTTGAAGCAACTTCTATTACCGATGGAAGGAATTTTGCATCCGCTTATTCTCGAAAATTCGACTGCATTGTCCTCGACCTTACCATGCCGGGCATGGATGGCATTGAGCTCATCCGTTTCCTTGCCGATAACCGCAGCAGTGCCTCTATAATTTTAATGAGTGGTGTCGATTCAACTATTTTGCATTCCGCAGAACAATTGGCGAAGCACCATGGGCTAAATATTATTGGGGCTCTGAAAAAACCAGTTTCTGTTGATTCATTAGAAATCCACTTAGAAAGAGTGCCCGACCCTAGCTCAGTTCCCACTCCGCAGAAGCCTATACCAGTAGCTCCACAACATGTGGGGCCTAATGAGGCCGAACTAAGGGAAGCCATCGCCAACAAGCAGCTTATACTTCACTATCAACCCAAAATTAACATGCAGGACTGTTCCCTTGCTGGGGTCGAAGCACTTGTGAGGTGGAACCATCCTGAAAAGGGTATGATTCCGCCAGGCCTCTTCATCCCTCTGGCAGAAGCGAGCGGCCTGATTGAAGAATTAACAACTCAAGTAACAGAAATGGCTATGGAGCAATGCGCTTTGTGGTTAAAGCAGGGCGAACGCATCAAAGTTGCCTTCAATATGTCGGCAAAAACTTTGACTGATCTCGACTTCCCCGATCACGTCTGGGAAGCTGCTAACGACCGAGGAATTGACCCGTCTCTTGTTGCCGTAGAACTCACTGAAACAGCCATTGTTACTGAACTTAACCGATCACTCGATATCCTGACCCGTCTTCGCATGAAGGGCTTCCATCTCGCCATTGACGATTTTGGAACCGGCTATTCTTCTATGCAACAACTGCAAAACCTTCCTTTTGACGAACTCAAGATAGACCAATCTTTCGTTAAAAACGCAGGCGCCGACGAAGAGGCCCGAAAGATTATCGAATCAACGATTGAACTCGGCCACAAGTTAAATATGGAAGTTGTCGCTGAGGGGATAGAAGACGAAGTTCACTGGAACCTGTTACGCGACTGCGGATGCAATCAGGCTCAAGGTTTTTGGATGGCTCGCCCCATGCCAGCAGAAGATATTCTCAAATGGCGTGATGAATGGAAACTGGGTTCCTAGAGGAGTTTCAACCAATAAAAAACCGCAGCCTCTTATGACAGAGACTGCGGTTTTTTCATGCCAAATAAATGGCAGAAAGCTTATTGAGCTTTGATATATTCGATAACGGCTTTGCGTTGGTCTTCTTTTCTCAGACCCGCGAAAGACATTTTGGTTTTTGGGACCAACTTTTTAGGTTTGGTTAGGTATTGGTCCAGGGTTGCTTCATCCCAAGTCAAGCCAGACTCTTTCATGGCTTTAGAATATTTGAAACCTTCAACAGAAGCAGCCGCACGACCAACAACACCATTAAGGTTTGGTCCTACTTTATTTTTGCCGCCTTTTTCAGTGGTATGGCATGCTTTACATTTTTTGAAAACTTTTTCACCATCAGCAGCCATGGCAGAGCCACTAACCATAACGATAGCAAGACCTGCAGCGGCCAGTACTTTACCGTAATTCATAAAACTCTCTCCTGAGTTATTGTCTTAAACAAAACCTAATTTTTTTTAGCCCCCAAATAGCACTCCCCCCCTGCCATAATAGCAAGTACCATTGAGAATGGGCGTAATATGACTATCTCGTCGTTGGTTTGCAAGCAAGACGTAGCGTTTTCTTTAAATTTTCAGATTTACAGCTCAATCTACATAAGAGAATAATTCGTAAGCTTATCTTAAAATCCAAGTCCAGCCTACCACTACACATTTAAAAACAATGCCGATTTTCGTCTTTATTCGACGTAATATAGTGGTTTTTTTCTCAAAACTTAAATAAGCTACATCCTTAATAAAGATAACTTTATAAGTGTACATGGGATTAACGGTGGGAGAGAGTAACGTGAGCGAACAATTATCAGCCGAAGGCCAAGCTTGGTTAAAGCACTACCCTGAAAACGTATTTTGGGATGCCCCTCTTGAAAAAACGTCTCTTGGAGATTTTTTTGACAAATCCGTCGCGAAGTATCGCGACAAACCAGGCGTTGATTTTTTGGGGAAAAAATACACTTTTGGCGAAATTGAGGTCTTAACCAACAAAGCCGCGAAGGGCTTTCAGGAAATGGGTGTCAAAAAAGGAACCAAAGTTGGCCTTTGCCTCCCCAATACCCCTTACTCCATTATTTGCTATTTCGGTGCCCTCAAAGCCGGAGCCACCGTGGTCAACTACAATCCTCTTTATGTTGAAAGGGAGTTGGCTTTCCAAATCGATGATTCAGAGACAAAAATCATGGTCACCATGGATTTGGAAGTAATGTATCCAAAAGTCGGGGCAATGCTGGCCCGCACGGGCTTGAAGAAGATTGTGATCTGCAAAATGTCTCCTATTTTGCCGGGATTAAAGAGCTTCTTATTCAAGCTGCTAAAGAGCAAAGAGATCGCCAATATTCCCAACGATGACCAGCATGTGTCTTTTGACACCCTCACAGAAAATGACGGACAGCCCACAAAAGTCGAGATCGATCCAGAAGAAGATATCGCCGTACTACAATACACAGGTGGCACAACAGGCTTTCCCAAAGGAGCCATGCTCACCCATGCCAACTTAACCATTAACACCTCTCAAATGTTAGCCTGGACTCAACCCGTTGGAATGCTGGGGCTTGGGAAAGAAAAAATTGTCGGTGTTCTGCCCTTCTTCCATGTTTTTGCTATGACAGTTGTTATGAACCAGGGAATAGCCATCGGGGCTGAAATCATTCTACTGCCTCGGTTCGACCTCGACTTGACCCTGAAAACAATCCATCGCACCAAGGCAACAATCTTCCCGGCTGTGCCCACCATCTACACAGCCATTAACAATGCCCCCAACATTGACAAGTATGACCTGTCCAGTATTAAGGCCTGTAACTCAGGCGGCGCACCATTGCCCAATGAAGTCCGCCACAAGTTTGAGAAATTGACCGGGTGTTTATTGTTTGAAGGTTATGGCCTCAGCGAATCTTCTCCAGTAGCTTCAAGCGGCCCCCTCGGTGGCCTTAACAAAGAAGGCTCTATCGGCATTCCTATTCCGGGCACCATCTTGCAAATCAGAGATATTGAAGACCCTGAAAAACTAATGCCTCAGGGAGAAAAAGGGGAAATTTGTATCCTCGGCCCGCAAGTTATGAAAGGCTATTGGAACCGCGATGAAGAGACCAAGAAAGCTCTCATTGATGGTCGATTACATACGGGTGATGTCGGAATCATGGATGAAGACGGATATATCTTCATCGTAGATCGTATGAAGGATATGATTCTTTGTAGTGGCTTTAACGTTTACCCTCGGGTGATCGAAGAAGCCATCTATCTCCATTCAGCCGTAGAAGAAGTGACGGTTATCGGTATTGAAGATGAATATCGTGGTCAAAGTCCGAAAGCCTTTGTAAAGCTGCGTGAAGGCCAATCTTTAACCGAAGAAGAGATGATGGACTTCCTCAAAGACAAAATTTCAAAAATCGAAATGCCATCTCAAGTGGAGTACCGGGCCGAACTCCCGAAAACCATTATTGGCAAACTCTCGAAAAAAGAGTTGGTCGCTGAAGAAAAAGCGAAAGCAGAAGGGTAACAAAAGCACAGTTCACGGATTAGGGGCTCGCCTCTAATCCGTGAACTGTTCGAGGACATAGTCCATGAAGTAAGGGGCGTAAAC
Source organism: uncultured Thalassospiraceae bacterium (assembly GCA_965368165.1). Taxonomy (GTDB): domain Bacteria; phylum Pseudomonadota; class Alphaproteobacteria; order Rhodospirillales; family JAPHRK01; genus JAPHRK01. Next base: position 84,943 of record CBDULT010000011.1, read on the forward strand.
CCGGCGTTCAGCTTTGGTGCGTCCCATACTTTTGATGAAGCCGTCTTTAATTTCTGCCGTAAACTCAACCGGATAAGTATAGGCTGCCCAGACGGCAATTAAGTCGCCGGTATGGAAGTGAAGGTCGCGCGCCAGTTTACAAAGGTAATCGCGTGAAGAGCCTTCCCGACCACCCGCATGACTTTCTTGTTCCAAAACTTGCTGGATGCCGACGATACCGCTTCGTATTTTAGTGAGTTCAAAGCCAAAAATATCTCTAAACAGCAAATAATCTGCCGGGTTAGGCGGATAATAATCATCTTCGTCTGACTCTTCACAAAGTTCATCCCAGAAATAATTGAAGGCCGATTTCTTTCCCTTGCCGCCACCGGCAATAGATTTAAAGCCTAATTCCCAGTAATTTCTGCTTGGATTTGAGCCTTCGTGATTAAACTTACCACGCAAATACTCATCAACTTTTTGCGGGGTTGGAAAGCCGCCAATAAGAGCTTGAATGGCTTTTTTACCAATAAGCCAAGGAATAATATGTTCATAAATTCCTTTAACAAATTTATCGGCAAATGCGGGGGATAAAAAGAAGGGCAAGACTTTCTTATTCTCAGGGTCGACAATATGGAAGGCCGCCAGCCGCTGCCAAACATGGCGGCTATAGGCCATAGCAAATGTATTTACATCTTGTGGGCTAAGCTTAACATCAGACGGAATTCTAATATTGGTCACTTCTGGCGGTTTGTGATCAAATTTACGGCGCTTAAGGGCAAATTCCATGGTTTTTTGCAAACCCAGGGCTTTTTTCTGGGCATAAAATTTAAAGGCCTGATCCTGGAATTTAATGCACTGCTCTAAAACTTGCATAAAAAAGCCAACATCTTTGATCATTTCATCTGATATATCGCGGAAGGCAGCATAGTCGCGGAGCAACCCATTCGCCGTATCAAAGGTCGCATCGAGTATTTCGACGAGCTCATCTTTGCTGGTACCGGGTTTTAGTTTAGCCAATTGCATGACACGCGACTTCAGCATGGCACCTTGAACGTCATCGAACCCTGCTTGAGGGTCTAAAGCATCAAGATCAACATCTTTTATTGAATCAGCTAGAGCCAGCTCTAGGTCCAGCTCCATGTCATCGTCGACCATACACACATTTCTTTTCTATTATGTTTACACAAACTGATCATATTGGACTTTTAGCAATGATCAACCAGCACAAATTGGTTTTGACCAACAAATATGACAAAAGATGACGTTTTTACACTAATTATCAACTCGTGCAGCACAAAATTTAATTTCTGGGATTTTTCCAAAGGGATCGAGGGCTGAATTGGTCAATATATTGGCCGCCCCTTCACTAAAACAGAAGGGCATGAACAAAGTTCCTGGCTCGATAGTCTCAACGGCGCGTGCCATCACCTGAATCGATCCCCGCCGAGTTGTGATGGTTATTTTATCTCCTGCCTCAACACCAAAGCGTTCTAAATCTTGATATGAAATCATAACGATAGCTTCTGGTTCAATGGCATCTAAAACCTCAGAACGCCGCGTCATCGAGCCCGTATGCCAATGCTCCAGGATTCTCCCTGTACTCAAAATCATGGGGTATTCGTCATCAGGAAGCTCATCAGGCTCCAAAACTTGTGCCGCAACAAATTTCCCCCTGCCGTTGTCGGTGGGGAATCCATCTCCAAACAGCACCTCTTGACCCGACTCATCTTCACTTAGGCAAGGGTAAGTTACAGAATCTTCTTTTTCCAGTCGTTCCCAACTGATTCCGGCAAACCCTTTGAGACATTGACGCATCTCAGCAAAAACATCTTGCGGATGGCTATATCCCCAGGCCAACCCTAAACCTAGGGCTAGATCTTGAATAATTTGCCAATCCTGGCGCGCCTGACCGGGGAGTTCTAAAGCTTTGCGCCCCATCTGCACCCGGCGATCTGTGTTGGTAAAGGTTCCGTCCTTTTCAGGAAAAGACGAGGCGGGGAGTACAACATCGGCATGCCAAGCCGTTTCGGTCAGAAAAATATCCTGGACCACCAAATGGTCAAGCTTAGCTAAAGCTTTTCGAGCATGATTAAGATCGGGGTCCGACATGGCTGGGTTTTCACCCATAATATACATGCCCGTGATTTTGCCTTCATGGATAGCTTCCATGATTTCCACAACCGTCAGGCCTTTATGGGGGTCAAGGGGCGTCTGCCAGTAGTCTTCATAAAACGCTCTGACTTCTGGGTCTTCGACGGAACGGTAATCGGGATAAACAAAGGGAATCAACCCTGAATCAGAAGCCCCCTGCACATTGTTCTGGCCTCGTAACGGATGTAGCCCCGTCCCGGGTCGCCCAACTTGCCCACACATCAACGCCAAAGAAATCAAGCAACGAGCGTTATCGGTGCCATGGGTATGTTGCGAAATCCCCATACCCCAAAAAATCATTGCCTTCGAGGCTCTTGCATAGGTTTGCGCTATTTCTTCTATCGTTTGAGTATCAATTCCACAAATAAGAGCCATTTTTTCTGGCGTAAAGGCCTTAATATGCTGCTTAAACGCCTCAAAACCTTCTGTATGGGCAGAAATATAGGCTTTATTATAGAGTTTATCACGAACAATAACGTTCATAACCCCATTCAGCAGGGCAACGTCAGTGCCATTTTTAAAGCGCAGATTATGCTTTGCATAACGAGCCAGGCCCGATTGCCCCCTCGGGTCCATAATAATAAGCTCAGCCCCTCGGCTAACCGCATTTTTAAAGTAAGTAGCCGCGACCGGATGGTTCGAGGCGGGGTTGGAGCCGATGACGATGATAAGGTCAGCATTCTCGGCATCAATAAATGGAGCTGTAACCGCCCCTGAACCAATGGTTTCCATGAGAGCGGCAACCGACGAAGCGTGGCACAGACGGGTACAATGATCCACATTGTTGGTGCCAAAACCAGTCCGTACCAGTTTTTGAAACAGATAAGCCTCTTCATTAGACCCTTTAGCCGAGCCAAACCCCGCCAGGGCACTGCCGCCCTTTTCGTCTCTGATTAACTTCAAGCCGCTGGCGGCTTTTTCAAGGGCTTCTTCCCAGGTTGCTTCCCGGAAATGGGTGGAGGGGTTTGCCGGATCAACTTCACAATCCCCCGCTTTTGGCGCATCATCTAAGCGTATCAATGGAACGGTTAAGCGGTGGGGGTGACCGGGGTAATCCATACCAAAACGCCCTTTGACACAAAGACGCCCTTGGTTAGCCGGACCATCTCGCCCTGTAACATGGCTAATCGCATTATCTTTAACATGATAGGTAACCTGGCAGCCCACGCCACAGAAAGGACAAAGACTATCAATCGCTTGTGACGTTTCCTCTTCTTGATGAGCGGGAAGAAGGGCCGCTGTAGGGCAAGCCTGAACGCATTCTCCACAGGAGACACAAGTGCTTTCCCCCATGTTATCGCCCATATCAAAAACAATCTGTTCATGACTGCCACGCCCTGCCATGCCGATAACATCGTTCATCTGCACTTCCCGACAAGCCCGGATACAACGCCCACAGTGGATACAGGCCGCCATATTGACAGAGATTGCCGGGTTGCTGGAATCGGCCGATAGATTTTCGCCTTTCCCCTTAAAACGACTTTCTTTGATCCCCATTACCTCCAGCCAAGAGGATAGTTCTGACTTCGTAACGTTCTCAGATTGATCTGCAGCGATCAACTCCATGACCACATTTCTGGCTTTTTTCGCCCGTTCAGATTGAGTGCGAACCACGAGACCTTCTGTCGGCGCGCGACGACAAGAAGCCGCCAGTGTTCTTTCTCCATCAACCTCGACCACGCAGGCCCGGCAATTGCCATCTGCGCGATAACCTGGTTGATCGGTAAAACAAAGGCGCGGGATTTCAAGACCTTCCCGCTCGGCCACTTTGAGAATGCTCTCCCCTTCTTGCGCGATGACTTCTTTACCATCCAGGCTGAAACGAATTTCATTACTCATGAGCCTTCCTCCGGGAAAAACCGCATCACTGAGCGCAAAGGATTAGGGGCCGCTTGTCCAAGCCCACAAATAGAGGCATCGGCCATGGCTTGTGAAAGCTCCGCCAATAAAGCTTCATCCCATTTATCAGCTTTCATGAGCTTTACGGCTTTTTCCGTGCCTAAACGGCAAGGAGTGCATTGTCCACAGCTCTCGTCCTCAAAAAATTCCATCAGATTAAGAGCCATTTCTCGGGGGTCATCTTCTTGCGACAAGATAACCACCGCTGCAGAGCCAACAAAACAGCCATAGTCATCTAAAGTCCCAAAATCGAGAGGCACGTGATCGAGGCTTGCTGGAAGGATCCCCCCCGACGCACCACCGGGCATAAATGCTTTAAATTCATGGCCTTGGGTCATGCCACCACAATGTTCATCAATCAGTTGCTGCACGGTGACACCGCCCACAACTTCTTTAACCCCGGGCTCTTTAACCCGTCCGGAGACAGAATAAAGACGTTGCCCTTGCCATTCCCCTCTTAGAATCGCCGGAATCCAATAAAGCGTTTCAACGTTGTTTATCAGCGTCGGTTGCCCAAAAAGGCCGGATTGCGCGGGAAATGGCGGCTTATGGCGTGGAATTCCCCTTTTACCTTCCAAAGATTCCAGCAAAGCAGACTCTTCCCCACAAATATACGCCCCGGCCCCTCGCCTTAAGTGAATTTCCATGCCATTGGTTAGGTTATTTTTCTCCAACCACGCTATTTCACGGCTCACAAGATCGTGGATAGCGGGGTATTCCACCCGCAAGTAGATATAGATCGCCTTTGCGTCGATGGCCCAAGCAGCCATCAGTGCCCCCTCAAGAACCCGCCGCACATTCGTTTCGAAACAATAACGATCTTTAAAGGTGCCGGGCTCACCTTCATCAGCATTGACCACAAGATACCTTGGCCCAGGTTCCTGGCGAACAAACTGCCATTTTTTAGCTGTCGGGAAGCCAGCCCCTCCTAAGCCTCGAAGGCCTGCTGCGCCTATGATTTCCGCCACCTCTTCTCGGCTTTTCTCTCCTCCTATCACGGAATTCCAAAGGGAATAATCTGTTTCACCTTTTAAAGGCAGCGGGGCAGCCCTCCTCCCCTGATCAACAGCCTTGGTCACAGAATGAACTGACGCAAAACCAACTTGCTGGTCACCAACGCTCACAGCCGGAGCCTTATCACAAGCCCCCATACAGGGGCCGGGGAGGACTTGGGCCCGGGAGCCTAATTTTTTAGCGAGGTCTGTCAACAAACCTGCTGAGTTTACCATATGGCAGGCGGCATTTTGACAAACCCGAACAGTCAACTTAGCCGGAGCCGTTTCATCTTCTTTAACTACTTGGAAATGATGATAAAAACTGGCGACCTCATAAACTTCCGCTTGGGAAAGTCCCATCAACTGGGCGAGTGCCACAAGATAATCAACAGGTAAATGGCCCTGATCATCTTGAATTTTATGAAGATATTCAATCAGCAAGTCTCGGCTTAGGTTCTCCCCATCCAGGAGTTTCGCTACCTTAAACCGTATATCCTGCTTAACTTGTCTGCCTTTAGGAAAAGCCCCCCCAGGCCTCTTCTTCCCCTGTCCTTGCGTTTGCCCCGACATAAATAGGCATCCTTTTACCGTTTTCTCATATGCGACTATGGGGGGCTTGGGAGAGGAAATCAAGTGGCGGAAAGCCTAAACATAGAGCGAAGCTTATTTATTTAGGGGAGATAAGAGCATCCATTGAAAATTTTTCTTTTCCATCCATTAATTCTGGAATCGAAACAATTGACCATTTATAGATATAGCCGTCCCCCATTTCCTCTTTTAGGATGTTTTTTTTTCAAACCGCAGAACTTGGACTTTTCCCGCCAGAGTATTGCCGTGAGCTTTTGCGATTCGGGTAAGGACGGTTTCAAAAAGCTCTCTCATCTGCTGCTTTACCCTGTTTTTGTTTAACTTACACCATGCCGTGATTGTGAAAAAAGTTTGGTTTAGAAAACAAGAACAACTACCCCTTATGATAGTTTGGTTTTCTTTTTTCAAGGAAGGCAGAAATTCCCTCCCCGGCCTCGTCATGGTGAAGGGCCTCAACAAAAGCATCAACCTCAAGCTCCAAGTGATCATCAATCGACTTATAACCCACTTCTAGGAGCCCTTTTGCTCGCGCTATAGCTTGACGAGGGCCATTGGCTAAACGGGTGGCCCAAGTCATGGCTTCCTCAACGGCTTTTCCCGGCGCAGTCAGCTTGTTGATTACCCCGGCTGAATAAAGCCGGGAGGGCGCAACCTTGCCCCCTTCCAAAACCATTTCGGCGGCTAATTGGTGCGGCACTGCCCGACTTAAAAAGGCCGTTCCTCCTCCATCTGGATTGAGGCCAACCTTAACATAAGACATTGAAAAAACTGCATTTTCAGCCGACACGATTAAATCGCAGGCTAAGGCAACAGAGAAACCAGCCCCTGCCGCGGCCCCTTCAATGGCAGCAATTACCGGCACAGGGCTTGAACGAATGGCCCGTACCCAGCCATTGAGCAGTTGCATACCGTCTCGTTGGACCGATTTAGGTTTCTCACGGTTGCCTTTAAGGCGGTTAAGATTGCCGCCCGCGCAAAAAACACCTTCGGCCCCACTCAGGACAATCGCCCCAATAGCGGGGTCTTTTTCAGCTTGTTTCATAGCGGCAAGGGCAGGCTCATAGATATCCGGTCCTAAGGCATTCATGAACTCAGTATTGTTGATGGTCAAAGTCATGACGCGACCGACACGATCAACGAGGAGCAGATCACTCATTACAAATCCTTCTTTGCTTTGAAATCAAATGTACCCCGATAGCTAAAGCTGCCTTCTCCTGTTGCGATTAAACTGCCGTCTTCGTTCAAGATCGTTGATTTTGCAAAGAAGATTCGCTTGCCTCCCCCTTGAACTTCGCCGATAGCCCTAATGACCCTCCCGGTAACCGGGCCGATAAAACTGGTGTTTAGGGTCAAGGTGACACAACGAGGGACCTCGGTTTCATTGATCGGGTAACAGCCTGCAAAGCCGCAAGTAGAATCAACCAAGGTGCAAAGCACTCCGCCATGAACATTTCCCGCCCGATTGGTCAGCTTTGACTCAACAGGGAGTACCATCTCTGCATAACCTTTGCGCCAATCCACTAATTTATAGCCAATGAGCTCTTGGTATTCGGAGGGAGGCTCATTCAAGAGTTCGCTTTGCATGTTCTAGTCCAGTTCTTTCGCTAGTTTCGCCATTTCGGTCTTAAGCAACTTGCCCGTTGGGGCGGCAGGGAGTTGGTCCATAATTACTATACGCGAAGGCTTTTTGTAAGGGGCGACACGTTCTGCCAACCATAATTTCAATTTTTCTTCCTCAAGAGAACAGCCTTTGATCGGCTGAACAAAGGCAATGATCTCTTCATTTCCTTCCACCGGACACCCGACAACGGCTGACTGAAAAACACTTTCATGATCGTTGAGAACCCCTTCTAATTCAGGAGGGTAGACGTTAAAACCTGAGCGAATAATCAGTTCTTTCGACCGCCCCACAATAAAGATTGCCCCCTCATCATCTTGTCGAGCCAGGTCGCCTGTGTTGAACCAACCGTCTTTAATGACCTTAGCGGTTTCTTCAGGTGCTTTATAATAGCCTTTCATAATGCTGGGGCCACTCACCCAAAGCTCACCAATTTCTCCTTTAGGCATATCTTTCCCGCTTTTAGGATCAACAAACCGGATTCCTAACCCCGGCAGGGCAAAACCAATAGAGTTATCATTGCGGCGAATTTTATAGTTGGGAACGGCAATGGTAGGGGAGGTTTCAGAGAGCCCGTAACCATTATTTAAGGTCCGCCCCAATGTTTTTTCCACCCGTCTTTTGAGGTTCATATCCATCGGAGAGCCCCCTGTCGAAAGATAACGCAACCTTGGCGCATCCACCTCAACCCCTTGTTTTTCTGCATATTCCAACACTCCCGCATGCATAGCAGGGACACCTTGGAAAACTGAAATTCCTTTTTTGAAGGTCTCAAAAATATGCGCCGGAGAGAACCGTGGGGTTAAATGCACCGACCCGCCCACATAAAGCGTACTTAGCAAACTAGAAGAGAGGCCAAAAATATGAGAAAGCGGCAATGTTACATAAACGTAATCATCTTTGGTCATCCCCCGAACCGGGGCACCATTATCTGAAATATACACCAAGTTCCGATGGGTCAGCATAACCCCTTTCGGCGTTCCCGTCGTTCCCGTGGTATAGATCATTGCCGCCACTTGCTCGGCGTTACTTTCAAAAACCTCTTCCTGCTCGGTGTCCCTTAAAGGGCCAATAGCAATTTGCCCGAGCATCCCTATTTCCCGACGATCAGCCCCATGGCGGCGAGAATGGGCGGTAGCCTCTTCTGAAACCTCCGTGGTGTATATTGTGCGGCGGGGTTGGCAATGGGCCTGGATATTATCGACTTCACGATCAGAGAGCCGGGCATTTAAGGTCACCGCCCAGGCATCAATCTCACTACAGGCCAGCAGCAACGCGACAAAGGCTCGGCAATTCTCATTAACAATAAGAACCCGATCACCGGGCCAAACCCCGAGCCCGACCAATAAATTTTTAGCTTCCTGTACGGCTTCGGCGAGGTCTCCATAGGTCCAGTTCACCTCATCTTCAATAACGGCTGGACGGTGCGGCTCTTTTTTGGCCCATTCTAAAGGGCGCGTACTGATGCGACGGGGTAGTTCCACGGGTTAACTGGCCTCTCTGATCATATTGCGGGCAATGACCAACTGTTGGATTTGGGTGGTGCCTTCGTAAATTCTAAACAGGCGCACATCTCGGAAAAATCGTTCAACCGCATAGTCTGAGACATACCCTGCCCCACCATGGATTTGAACAGCCCGATCAGCCACCCGCCCGACCATTTCACTGGCATAGAGCTTACAGCAAGAGGCCTCTGTCGAAACGTTTTCTCCGCCATCTTTGCGGGCCGCCGCATCCATCACCATGCAACGGGCTGCATAGGCTTCGGTTTTGCTATCAGCGAGCATGGCTTGGATGAGCTGGAAGTTAGCAATCGGCTCACCAAACTGCTCCCTCTCCATGGCATAGGCGAGAGAATCTTTAATCAACCGTTCAGCGGCCCCGGTACAAACGGCAGATATATGAAGCCGCCCCCGGTCGAGAACTTTCATAGCAGTCTTAAAGCCCATACCTTCCTTACCGCCGATAATAGACGATGCAGGGACTCGGCAGTCATCAAAGATCACATCACAGGTATGCGCCCCTTTTTGACCCATTTTATTGTCCCATTTGCCCAAGGTTATGCCCGCTGTATCCGCATCGACTAAAAAGGCGGTAATCCCCCCGGCCCCTTTGATTTCCGGGTTAGTTCGAGCCATGAGGGTAAAGACGCCGGCCTCTGGGGCATTTGTTATGAACCGCTTGGTCCCATTGATGATGTATTCATTACCCTCTTTAACAGCGGAGCACCGGATAGAGGCGGCATCGGAACCAGCCCCCGGTTCCGTAAGGGCAAAGGAACCAACCATCTCTCCGGTGGCAAGCTTGGGCAGATAATGTTGTTTTTGCTCCTCAGTGCCATCAATAACAATCCCTTGAGAGCCAATACCATTATTCGTTCCGATAAGGGAACGAAATGCGGGAGAAGTGCCTCCGATGATAAAAGCCATCTGGACTTCTTCACTCATGGTCAGTCCCAGCCCGCCGTATTCCGTGGGAATCGACATGCCAAACAGCCCCATTTCCTTCATCTCAGCAATAATCTCTTCCGGGATGCAGTCATTTTCCGCCACCTCGTTTTCTGCCGGGATCAAACGTTCCTGCACAAAACGCGAAAGAGTGTCTTTGAACTGGGCAAAGGTTTCGGAGTCTAAAGCCATAGCAATATCACCTATTTGAACTTTTGGTATGTTCCTTAAAATATCAGTAGCTTGGCAGAAAGCATACTTATCGTCAATTAAACCACCCTAGGGTGTTTTTTGATTAGGTGTACTCATTTGACCGGGATTATTTTGATTTGTGGTTAGGCAGGGTGCGCAGGACGATGTGGTTCATCGTTCAAGTAGCCTAACGCAGCCACAAATCAAAAGAACCCGGCCTTCGGTGGGGCATCTGAACGTTTTGGAGGGCGTCGCTATGCTTGAACGATGAACCACATCGCTCGGCGCACCGCTCCTACCCAAAACGTTCATTTGCCTCCATCAAATGAGTACACCTAATCAAAAAACACCCTAGGAACGGCTGAGAAGTCGATGCATGCAGTGAACAGAGAGAACTTTCTCATTTCTTTGGTTGTAGGTGAAGTGGTTCATGAAAATAATTCCCCTGTCAGGCTGTGATTTTGAAGGACGCACTTCAACGACTTCAGCAACCACATGCAAGGTATCTTCGGGGCGTACCGGAGCCAGCCAACGCACTTCATCCATCCCAGGCGAAGCGAGATTGGCCTCATCTAATAGGCGGAGGCGGAAGAATAGACTGAAGCTCAAAGACAAGGTATGGAAACCACTGGCAATTAGTCCGCCAAAATCAGATTTCTCCGCCGCCACGCGGTTGGTGTGCAAGGGTTGGGGATCGTAGACAAAAGCAAAGTCGAGAATCTCTGACTCTGTGATGGTTTTCCCCGGCGTGGTGAATGTATCTCCAATTTTGAAGTCTTCAAAAAACATGCTGCCCACAGCAGTCCTCCTCTTGATCATTGACAATTTGGAGACAATAATAGAGGGATAACAAACATTTTAAACATAAAACTTATTCCTTTTTGACCGGAGTTCAGCAAATGACTTTCGATGCGGCAAGAAACAACCTAACCGTTGGTGTAATTGGAGCCGGAGCCATGGGGCGCGGCATCGCTCAAATTGCCGCAGCGGGGGGGGCGCAAGTTCTCCTTCACGATGCCAATGATGCTGCTATATCCGAAGCTCAATCCTTTATTACAAAAATGCTTAATCGCAACGCAGAAAAAGGGAAATGCACCGCTCAGGAGGCATCTGAAGCTTCCGACCGCTTGGAAACAGCCTCTTCTCTCGAAGCCCTGGCAAACTGCGATGTGGTGGTCGAAGCGATTATTGAGAACCTTGATATTAAAAAAGGGCTCTTCTCGTCCTTAGAGGCCATCGTTAAAGAAAGCTGCATCCTCGCCAGCAATACCTCGTCCCTCTCCGTCACCTCCATTGCTGCCGGATGCAAGCACCCGGAACGGGTCGCCGGATTTCATTTCTTCAATCCCGTCCCGGTGATGAAGATTGTTGAGGTTATTGGTGGAGTTCTTACCGAACCATGGGTGCTTGATGCCCTGTCTGGCCTTGCCAAACGCATGGGTCACACACCAGTTACGGCTTCTGACACCCCTGGCTTCATCGTCAATCACGCCGGGCGTGGCTTTGGGACAGAAGCTCTGCAAATTGTTAAAGAAGGGGTGGCAAGTTATGCCGATGTAGACCGGATCATGACCGAGTCCGCCGGGTTCAAAATCGGCCCCTTTCAGCTCCTTGATCTCACAGCACTTGATGTTTCCCATCCGGTAATGGAATCGATTTATCATCAATATTACCAAGAGCCCCGCTATCGCCCCTCCCCATTGACCAAACAGCGCATGGATGCGGGTCTTTTGGGTCGCAAGTCTGAAATAGGGTTTTATGTTTATCAAGAGGGCAAAGCCATGATGCCCCATGACCATGAACCAACAGACCTGAGACCTGAATCAGTCTGGATCAGTCCTTCACGGCCCGATGTCAGAGACAAAGTCGCCAAGATCGCCAAAGCCGCTGGTGTCGAATGGGAACCTGGAACTTACCCAAGTTCGAAGGCCCTTTGTGTGGTTGCGCCTTTGGGTGAGGATGTCACCACCTACTGCCGCAAACATGGTCTGAACCCCAAGATGACCGTAGGAATAGACGCTCTCTTTGGCTTAGAAGGGCGCATCACATTGATGAAAAACCCAATTGTGAACCCTCGAACTGTCGAGACAGCCCACGGCTTGTTCTGTGCCGATGGCTCAAAAGTAAGTATTATCCATGACAGCTACGGCTTTGTCGCCCAACGGATTGTTGCCACCATCGTTAATATTGGTTGTGACATGGCTCAGCAAAGGATTGCCAGCCCCGAAGATATAGATAAGGCTGTCAAACTCGGGTTAGGCTACCCCCATGGTCCCTTGGGATTTGGCGATGCTGTTGGGGCGCAAAATATCCTGACGATTCTTGAAAATATAAACGCCTTAAGTGGCGACCCCCGTTATCGCCCAAGTCCCTGGTTAAAAAGACGCGCCTCCCTCGGGGTGCCTTTGCTAACGGAAGAAACATAAATCTAAAGGGTTGTGACGAAATGGCAGTCGTAAGAGTTTCAGTCGTCCAGGCAGCCCTTTAGGGCAATTCCTCTCTGCCCCCGTCTTCGGCAAAGAAGAGATTTTAACCGTAGATTTAGATATGGATGAAATTACTCGCGGTAAATATGATTTCGATGTACCCGGACATTACACCTGACCTGATATTTTCAAACTATTGGTCAATGAAGCCCCAATGAATGCCGTTAGAACGGTAAATTTACCTCTTGAAAATTAACAGGTTTTTCTTGCAGAATATTTATAGGTCTTTAGTTTTAAACTTCGTCTAAGAACGCCAAAGAAAAAAACAAAGGAAAAACTCATGTCTGAGTCGGTTTCTAACTCAATTGAGAAAAAAGCAAAGAACTCATCCCTCATTTTTATAGGTATTATCCTGTTGATAACCCTAGGAAATATGATTAGCAGTGGGATTGTTTACAGTTCGAACTCAGGCTCATCTAATTCAGGTGGAATGCTCATCACAGGCATGATCGTTACCTTTGTGCTTGGCGCAATTGCTTTGGTTATGGCCCTCAAGCAATCTAAAAATACCATAAAAAACGCTTCCGACCTTCAATATATCAGCCAAGTAATTGACAAGGCGGCACATGGCGATTTGAACACGCGTTCAATAACCGTCCAACGTGAAGACGAGATCGGTCGTCTTGCTGATGGCCTAAATCATCTTTTAGATTTGACCGAGGCTTTTGCTAAAGAAGTTGGCGCAGCAATGAATGCGTCTGCTGAAAAACGCTATTACCGTAAAATTATTTTGACCGGATTGCCCGGCGAATTCAGAGAATATTCTGACAATATTAATCGAACCATCGACTCCATGGCTGAGGTAGCAAACAAAGCTGGCACAGTCCAAGAAAATGTACAATCTGTTGTTTCAACCGTCCTGACGAGTGCAGCAGAAATCACTCGGCTCGCAGAAGCTATGGGCGGACGAATCAATGAAAGCTCGAATAAAACAATTGATGTTGCCCAAGCAGCAGAAACGACCTCCGAAAGTTCAATTTTGGTTGCTGCAGCTACAGAAGAACTTTCAGCTTCCATCCGTGAAATTACCCGTCAAGTAGCGCAATCAAGCTCAACGGCCCAAGTTGCGATGGACAATGCCACGGGTATTCAGGGTGAAGTCGAGACATTAGCGGAAGATGCCCTGAATATTGGTGAAGTGGTTGGGCTGATTACGGATATCGCTGAGCAAACCAACCTACTCGCCCTGAACGCAACAATTGAGGCGGCGAGAGCAGGCGAAGCAGGCAAGGGCTTTGCCGTTGTTGCCTCTGAAGTTAAAAACCTCGCCACCGAAACCTCTAAAGCGACGGATACCATCAAGAAACAAATTGGTGATATCCAACGCGCAACGGAAAATGTCGTTGGGAAAATTCAGCAAATTGTTGAAACCGTGAATGACATCCACGAAACCTCCGGGGCTATTGCCGCTGCAGTTGAAGAACAAGGAGCGGCAACCACCGATATCGCCGATAAAGTTCGGATCGTGTCCAGTGAAGCCGAAGGGGTTTCAACAAGCGTCGGTCAAATCGCCAAAGCTTCCGCTGGCTCTTATGCCTCAGCGATTAATGTGATCTGGGCCGCAGGAGATTTGGTCGAGCCAGCAGAATCTCTCAACGAAAATATGGATGATTTCTTTAAAATGGTAACGGCGCAATAAGCCTAACTTAAGACTCGTCTGAGCCGCCTTTCCTGTCTCTTGGGGCAGGAATAGTCGTCTTTTCTGGATTGGCAAAAGTATATTTTCCTGCCAGAACGCAGCCCTTCATACCAGGGTCACAAGGGCGCCCATCAACCTTGGTACAAAGCTTGTCTTTCTCATGAGGGCAACTCCACCCGGTCATCTCTAATTCCTTATGGCTTTTTGCAATGTCGGCCCGATCTCCATATTCAGGACTAAATTAGCCTGTGGGTCCATAATAGCCGCTTCACGATTGATAACAACCTAATCAGCCCCATTGTCTTTCACAGTTTGGGGGAAACTTGTTTCTAGACGACAAACACCTGGCCCCCTGGCTCTGTGCTGCCCCCTGCCCCGGTAAAAGGTAAAAACCACTACTCGTTAGCCTCACCTATCATGCAGCATAGTTCGGCTATTTGTGCCGGGTTGGTAAGCATGGCAAGCCTGTCTCTATACTTTTTGTTTATCTTAACGCTAAAAATCTCTCCCGAAGTGGACATTCTAACGATAGGCTTATTCCTGATGTTTATTTATTGCCTCCGTTTAAATTCCGGGTTTAAAAATTTAAATGAAACTTGAGGAAAATCTATATAGCCCGTTGTATCAATCTGATAAGAGGGTTATGGTAAAATCTAGTGACGACGCCGAGGCTTGGAATAGTACAGTGAAAACGAAAAAATACCGTTTATTGACCCGTGCAGATTTTGATGGGGTCGTGACAGGTGTCCTGCTTAAAGAGTTGGACATGATTTCAGATGTGGTGTTTGTTCATCCCAAAGAAATGCAGGATGGCAAGATTAGTGTTTCCGATGGGGACATTACCTCCAACCTTCCTTTTGTAGAAGGGGTTCACCTGTGCTTTGACCATCACGCCAGTGAACTGACCCGTGTCGGTGAACACAAAAACCTCATCCTTGATACCGAAGCCCCTTCTGCGGCCCATGTTGTCTATAAATATTTTGGCGGCAAAGAGAAATTCCCAAACATTCCAGACGAATTGCTACAGGCAGTTAATCAAGCCGATGCGGCCCAATATTCTGAAGAGGATATTCTTGCCCCCACAGGCTGGACTCAACTAAACTTCCTGATGGACCCGCGCACCGGGCTGGATCGCATTAAAGACCATATGGCGTCTCATGATGACTTTATGCGGGATTTGATTATTTTCTGTCAAAACCCCTCTATTGATGAAATTTTTGAGCTTCCAGAAGTTCGGGAACGTCTTGAGACCTATATCGAAAACCACGAATGGGCTGAAATGCAGATTCGTCGCTGCGCTAAGGTTGAGAAAAACCTGGTGGTGGTGGATTTACGCAAGGAGGAGACCCTCTACCCCTGCAATCGGTTTATGGTCTATGCCCTTTATCCAGAAGCAAATATTTCTATTACCGTTCAAAAACGGGGCGATAGCGATAAAATTGAGCTGGCAGCAGGCAAATCGATTATTGATCGCAGTTCAGCAACCAACATTGGCGAAATGATGCTTGAATTTGGCGGTGGCGGGCATAATGCGGCCGGCACATGCCAAGTCAGCGAGGCCGAAGCAGACGCAACGCTTGCTAAGCTGGTCGCCCGCATTACAGCCGACGGCTGAGCACCAACTCTTATGACCAAAAAACAAACCGTCGCTATTGTCGGCGGGGGACCTGCCGGGTTAATGGCGGCGACCGTCCTTTGCCAAAGTGGCTATAAAGTTGACCTCTTTGACCGGATGCCATCCGTTGGCCGCAAGTTCCTGCTGGCCGGAAAAGGGGGGCTTAACCTCACCCATTCTGAACCCCTCGATGATTTTGTCACCCGTTATAGAGGTCGGGAGTCTTTTTTCTCCCAACTCTTTGAAATGTTCAACTCAACCGACACCGTTGAATGGGCCAACGGGTTAGGTATCGAAACATTTATTGGCACCAGCGGCCGTATTTTCCCCAAGGATTTTAAAGCGGCCCCTCTGTTAAGAGCCTGGGTCCGTGACCTGCGTGCGAAAGGGGTTTCATTCCATGTGCGCCATCGCTGGCTTGGCTTTAACCAAGATGGTAACCTTATCTTCGACCAAGGCACCTACGCTGCCGATGCCACCATCCTTGCTTTAGGCGGGGCCAGTTGGCCAACCATGGGCTCTGACGGCAGATGGGTTAAGGTGCTGAAAGATAAAAATATTTCAATTGCCCCCTTAAAACCCTCAAACTGCGGTTTTGTGGTTAACTGGTCTGACAAGCTCAAAGCAGGCCAGGAAGGCATGCCTTTAAAAAATATTGCCCTTAATTTCCAGGGAGAGCGGGTGCTTGGCGATGTTGTTCTCAGCGAGTACGGTATCGAAGGCACCCCGATTTATGCCCTGAGCGGTCCTTTACGAGAAGAGATTGAAACCCAGGGAAACGGGCAAATATTCCTCGACCTCAAGCCAGGGTTTTCTTGGGAAGAAATTCACGATAAAGTGACAAAAAAACGTGGAAAATCGAGCTTCTCTAACCACTTACGCAAATCACTTAACCTGACCAAGCCTGCCATTTCCTTAATCATGGAAACCACGACAGCAGAAGAGAGAACAGTGATCAATACTATTTCGAAACGAATAAAAGCAACCCCGATCACCCTTCAAGCCACCCGCCCTATTGATGAAGCAATTTCTTCTGCGGGTGGGGTGAAGCTTAAGCAACTTGATGACAATCTTATGATCAGCAACCTCCCGGGTGTTTTTGTCGCAGGCGAAATGCTTGATTGGGAAGCACCAACCGGAGGGTACCTTCTCCAAGGTTGCTTTAGTACAGGGGTGAAAGCCGCTCAGGGAACGATAAGCTGGTTAAAAAAATAACCGCTATACCTAGCTGATATTACGAAGGTTTTCCATATCCACCACCGCCGGGCGTCTCAATGACAACGCAATCACCTTCCCAAACATCCACGCTGCCTGTCCCAGATAATTTCTCTTCCGTACCGTTTTTCCGAATAACCTTATTAAGTCCCGTTTTCCCAGGCTTGCCCCCTTCCATGCCGTAGGGAGGGATTTTGCGATGGCCGGAAAGAATTGAGGCTGTCATAGGCTCCAAAAACCGTATTTTACGGCAAATTCCATCCCCCCCTTTAAACTGTCCTTCACCCCCAGACCCTTTGCGCAGGGAAAACGCGTCTACCCGCACCGGAAAGCGCCATTCAAGCACTTCAGGGTCCGTCAGCCTTGAATTCGTCATGTGGGTATGGACCCCGTCTGTACCTGGAAAATTTGGTCCCGCCCCAGCCCCCCCGCAAATGGTTTCATAATATTGGTGGGTTTGATTGCCAAAAGTGAAGTTATTCATGGTCCCCTGGGAGGCCGCCATAATGCCTAACGCCCCATAGAGCGCATCAACCACCGCCTGAGATGTTTCCACATTTCCTGCAACCACAGCAGCGGGGGCTTTGGGCCGCAGCATTGAGCCTTCTGGAATGTAGATGTCTAAGGGTTTCAAGCATCCTCCGTTTAAAGGAATATTGGCATCGACAAGCGTTCTGAAAACATAAAGGACAGCCGCTTGGGTTACCGAGGAGGGAGCGTTGAAATTAGTTGAAACTTGCGGTGTGGTGCCTGAAAAATCAATTTTTGCTTTCCGGGCTTGTTTATCCACCTTCACCGAAACAGAAATAATCGCACCGTCATCCATTTCATAGGTAAACGCCCCATCTGAGAGATGATCCAGAACCCGCCGCACCGTCTCTTCAGCGTTATCCTGAACATGGCCCATATAGGCAACGACCACTGCACGACCATATTGCATAAGCATCTTATGCAATTCACGCACACCGCACTCATTGGCGGCAATTTGCGCTCCCAGGTCAGCAATATTTTGCTCAACATTGCGCACAGGGTAAGGCCCTGATTGAAGGAGTTCCCTTAAGGGGCCTTCACGGAGCACCCCTTGTTCAACCAGCAGAAAATCATCTATCAGCACCCCTTCTTCGGCTAAATTTGTACTGTGAGGCGGCATGGACCCCGGTGTAATACCGCCAATATCCGCATGGTGACCTCTGGAGGCGACATAAAACAGAGGGGCCTTCGCATCTTCATCCTCGAAAACCGGGGTAATCACGGTCACATCAGGAAGGTGCGTGCCGCCATTATAGGGATTATTGAGGGCATAGACCTCACCGGGCTTCATGCGACCGCCACGCGCCCGTATAACACTTTCGACGGACTCTCCCATTGACCCTAGATGAACCGGGATATGAGGCGCATTGGCGATGAGATGGCCTTCACCATCAAAGAGAGCGCAGGAAAAATCCAGCCGCTCCTTAATATTCACCGAATAGGCCGTATTGGTTAAAGTTGCCCCCATTTGTTCGGCAATGGACATGAACAGGTTATTGAAAACCTCCAACATCACCGGGTCGGCACTGGTTCCAACGGCTACACGAGCAGGCAAAGGTTCAACTCTGGTGAGAACCAGGTGGTCATTTGTGGTTACGTCACCCTGCCAGCCAGGCTCAACTATTGTGGTGGCATTATCTTCTACAACAATCGCCGGGCCTTGGATTAAAGCACCACATTTCAATCTGTTACGCACATAGACAGGGGTTTGGCCCACCTCGCCATTCATGCGAGATTGTACCCTAGAAATGGGTTCAGGGGAGGACCTATTGATAGCGGAAAGTCTCACGCCCTCAAGGGGTTCTGCGCCTCCGCTTGATTCAACCGAAACTGTTTCAACCACCAGAGAACGGCCTTCCATTACGAAACCGTACCGTTTCTTATGATCGACTTCAAAACTCTCTACCATGTCATCGACCTCACCAAAATCGATCAACAAAGGGCTATCGGTTCCGGCGTAACGCAAATGGACCTTCCGGGAGGTTTCCACCTCTTCCATGGGCACCCCTTGCTCAACCAGTTCAGCCAGGGTTTCACTTTCTAATTCATCTAATTGGTCTAATAAAACGGGTAGATTTCCATCGCTTAAAGGCTGCTCCACGGTTTTTTCTCGCATGGCTCGCAAATCAGCTAACCCCATTCCATAAGCCGATAGCACCCCCGCAAATGGATGGATAAAGACCTTTTTCATACCCAATGCATCAGCCACCAAACAGGCATGCTGCCCCCCGGCTCCACCGAAACAATTTAACGCATAGTTGGTAACGTCATATCCCCGTTGGATAGAGATTTGCTTAATGGCATTTGCCATATTTTCAACGGCAATCTTCAGAAAGCCCTCAGCCGCCTCAGCCCCTGTACGCCCATCCCCAATGGCCTCAACTAACTCCTTAAATTTCTCCTCAACCGCTTGACGATTAAGAGATTCGTCAGCAAGGGGGCCAAAAACTTTGGGGAAAAAAGCAGGTTGTAATTTCCCCAGCATGACGTTGCAATCGGTCACGGTGAGAGGGCCGCCACGACGATAGCAAGCTGGGCCAGGATTTGCGCCAGCAGAGTCTGGCCCCACACTGAATTTGGTACCATCAAAATGCAAAATCGACCCACCACCGGCTGCAACCGTGTGAATACGCATCATCGGAGCTCGCATCCGCACTCCGGCAACCTCAGTTTCAAAGGCCCGTTCATACTCACCGTCAAAATGGGAAACATCTGTTGACGTCCCCCCCATGTCAAAACCGATGACCTGATCAAACCCCGCCATAGCCGCTGTGCGGGTCATGCCAACAACCCCGCCTGCCGGGCCAGATAAAATACTGTCCTTCCCTTGGAAAAGCCGAGCATCGGTCAAACCACCGTTTGACTGCATAAACATCAACCGAGCGTCGCCCAAGGCGTTGGCAACCTGGTCCACATATCGCCGCAAGATCGGGGAAAGATAGGCATCCACTGTGGTGGTATCCCCCCGCGAGACCAACTTCATCAAAGGACTGACTTGATGGGAGACTGAAATTTGCGTGAAACCCATGTTCTTCACCAACCCCGCCAAGATTTTTTCATGGCGCGGGTGACGGTAGGCATGCATCAAAACGATCGCCACAGAGCGAATGCCCTTCTCATATGCCGCCTGAAGGGGAGCACGGAGAAATTCTGTATCTAAGGGGAGGATGACTTCTCCCTGAGCATCTATTCGTTCCGATACCTCAACGACTTCTTCGTAGAGCAGTTCCGGCAACTTAATATGGCGGGCAAAAAGATTAGGGCGATTTTGGTAACCGATCCTCAGGGCATCATGAAACCCTTTGGTGATTAACAGCAGAGTCCTGTCACCTTTGCGCTCAAGCAAGGCATTGGTTGCAACTGTGGTCCCCATTTTGACCACATCGACACGGTTTTCGGGGATTTCCTGTCCTTTTCCGACCCCTAAAACATCCCTGATCCCTTGCAAGGCAGCATCTTCGTACTGTTCGGGGTTTTCTGAGAGGAGCTTTTTAGCAATCAGATAACCATCATCCCGGCGGGCAACCACATCGGTAAAAGTCCCCCCCCGATCAATCCAAAACTGCCAAAAACTGTTGTCGCCCATAGTACCCCCTCAGAACATTAAAGTTGTATATAGGGGTTCGGAATTGGCGAGACAAATAAATATAGTTTGATATTCTTCCCTTATGAAAACATTGAAAGAAATAGCCACCGCCCTCAAAGTCGGGACGACCACCAGCCAAACCCTCGTCCTACAGGCTTTTGAGCGAATTAATGATCCTGCCGGGGAGGGCCAAAGAACCTTTATCAAGGTTCACGGCAAAAATGCCCTTGAAGCCGCAAAAGCAAGTGATCAACGACGAAAGAAGGGGCAAGAAGCCTCTCCTTTAGAGGGAATTCCTCTCTCCCTGAAAGACCTTTTTGATGAAGCGGGTGAAACGACCAGAGCCGGGTCAATCGCCCTTAAATATGCCCCTCCTGCCCAGCAAGATGCCCCTATTGTTGCCCGGTTAAAAGCCACAGGCGCCATCATCATTGGCCGCACCAACATGACCGAGTTTGCTTTCTCCGGTCTTGGCCTTAATCCGCACTATGGCACGCCCAAAAACCCTTTCGACAGAGCCAACCCGAGAATTCCCGGCGGCTCCACCTCAGGCGGTGCGGTTTCGGTTACCGATGGTATGGCGCTGGCAGCGATTGGCACCGACACAGGCGGTTCAGTGCGCATTCCCTCTGCCCTTTGCGGCCTGACAGGCTTCAAGCCCACGGCGAAACGGATTCCCTTGGAAGGAACCTTCCCTCTTTCCCCATCTCTTGATTCCATTGGTCCACTGGCACCAAGCCTTGCCTGCTGCCATTTACTCGATGCGATCATGGCGGGGGAAGAAATTACCTCTCTCACGCCGAAGCCATTGTCCCAACTTCGTTTAGCCGTTCCGCAAAGTTTTGTATTGGAAGGGATGGACGAAATCGTTGCCAAAGCTTTTGAACGGACTCTTTCATTATTGAGTAAGGGCGGTGCGAAGGTAGAAGACATTCCCCTCAAAGAACTGTTAGAAATACCAGAAATCAATAAAACAGGGGGGCTTGCAGCCCCAGAATCTTATGCCCTCCATCGGAGCTTGCTAGCTGAAAAAGCGGAACAATACGACCCACGGGTACGATTGCGCATTGAAAATGGAGCCAAGCAATCGGCGGCAGATTATATACAACTCACTCAAGACCGTCGCACCTTACAACAACGCATACATGCAATATCAAGCAATTATGATGCTTTACTCCTGCCCACCACCCCTTTGGTTGCGCCAACCATTGCCAGTTTGGAAAGTGATGACAATGAATATCATCGAATAAATATGTTGATGTTGCGAAACCCTTCCGTCGGCAACTTCCTAGACCGATGCGGCGTTTCCCTGCCTATTCATCAGGCGGGAGAAATCCCCGTTGGATTGATGGTGATGGGAGAACATATGGGAGATAACAAGCTCAAGGCCGTTTCCCTAAGCATTGAGACGGCCTTGAGAGACCGCTAGCCGCCATTATGACGGCGATGCCAATCCCAAGCGGTTTGGATGATTTGTTCAATGGTACTGAACTCAGGTTTCCAGTTTAGTTGTTGAGCACTTTTATCTGTGACAGCGACTAAAGACGCAGGGTCACCAGGGCGTCGCGGAGAAATAGTCACCGGAAAGTCCCGACCTGAGACCTTCTTGACCGTCTCGATAATTTCTTTAACCGAAACGCCTGCTCCATTGCCCAAATTGAACACATCCGATTCCTGCCCCGCTAACAACCCTTTAAGGGCCAACAGATGAGCAGACGCCAAATCCGTTACGTGTACGTAATCACGTACATTTGAGCCATCATTGGTTGGATAATCATCCCCAAAAATCTGCATCCCATCACGTCGCCCCATCGCGGCTTCAATTGCGATCGGAATCAGGTGGGTTTCTGGATCATGGTCTTCCCCAATTTCCCCTTCTGGGTCTGCTCCGGCAGCATTGAAATAGCGCAAAGCCACATATTTCAAACCATAGGCTCGATCAAAATCCTCAAGCATCCCTTCCATGGCAAGTTTAGTGCGACCATAGGGATTAACGGGTTTTTTGGGTAAACCTTCGGAGAGCGGCTCTCCATCTGGTTCGCCATAAACAGCGCAAGTGCTTGAAAATACTATTTTATGACATTCTGCTTCGCGCATTGCCGAAAGTAAATTAAGACTGCCGTGAAGGTTGTTACGGTAATATTTTTCAGGCTCAGCGACTGATTCACCAACGTAAGCGGAAGCCGCGAAATGAATAACGGCATCGGGTTTATGCTCAACAAAAGCGGCTTTAAGGTCTTGCTCGTTAAGCAAGTCCCCTTGAACCAGAGGCCCCCACTTTACGGCCCAGTCATTTCCGGTAGAAAGGTTATCAAAAACAATGGGTTCAAACCCAGATTCGGCTAGAGCTTTGCAGGTATGAGACCCAATATATCCAGCACCTCCGGCGATAAGAACCTTGCTCAAGGTTTTATCTCCCCGGTGAACGGAGCATTTTCATAGCGTAACATAACGGTTGTTTCCTGCCCGTCCGTTGTGGCTATTTTGAGAGGGCTTTTTTCTATCTCGTGTCCGGCAAAATGGATCACCCCGAGGGGCTGATGCGGTTCATGTGGCTCAACCACTTTCCCGGTTTCCCTATTGATCATCGGGATCGCTAAGCCACACATCCAATTGCAGTATGAAGGCATAAATGCTGTCGGGGCTTTATCGCCATAGATCACATAATTAAGGGCTGTTTGCTCAACCAGTTTAAACCGTAGATCGGGATAGCTTTCCCTTGGAAGAAACGTTTTTCGGGTCAGCCCCCGCCCCATGGCATTCTCCCAAAGCCGCCAATGAGGTGCGTCCCCTCGTAGAGCAAAAACGCCAGCATTACAAATGACATTGCGGCCAAGCCTGTCGGCCACTCGCCAGCCATATGACCAGCGAAAACAGCGGTGGTTTTGCTGTTTGTGGTAGAGCTTGGGGCGTTTGTAGTAGGTCATATAAGAACGGTCGATCTGAGGCGTTATGGCCAGTTTGCCTTTCTCAGCAGCGGCAATATACATCTCAATTGTCGACCATTCCTGTACCCAGGCATCTGTGTCAATTTGAATATAAATATCATACCCGGGGAAATAACGCGGGAAGAAGGGGCGGGCGAGCAAAGCCCTAAAATGACCCGGAACCTTATCGCGCCCAGGGAAATCAAAGTCCCATTGGGCAGGAACTATATTTTCGACATAACTCTTGGCCCATTCCAGATGCTCAGGAGCCAGCCCCACATCGAGCAAAGAAATATCGACATCTTTGCTCTCGGGCTTATCTTTAATGGAAAGGATCAGACCTTTCATCAAATCGAAATAGTTGGCATCTGCCGCGACAACAATGGTTACCTTACTGTTAGTCATGAGGCCAAACCCTGATAGAGTTGTCCAATTTGCTCAGATACGGCTTGTTCTGAATATTCGTTTTCAACATCTTGGCGCGCCTGTTTCCCGTATTGGACCCTTAAGGCAGGGTCTAAAGCAAGTTTTTCCAAAGCCTTAGCAAGAGTTATAGCATCATGGGAAGAAACGAGAAGACCATTTCTCCCCTCATTAACCAATTCCCTGCACCCGGGAACATCCGTGGCAATCAATGGCCGCCCACAGGAAGCTGCTTCCAACAAACTCTTGGGCAACCCTTCTCGATAGGACGGAAGGACCGCAATATGCGACTTGGCCCAAAGCTCAGCAATATCATCTCGGCGTCCAAGCCATTGAATAACCCCTTCCTTATTCCACTTTTCAAGGGTTTCCAGAGGAATTGATTTAGGGTTTGCCGGGTCTGGTGTGCCGACCAATTGAATGGTGAGCGGCGTTTTATTCTTATTGAGGATACGAGCCGCCTCAACGAGCTCTCCAACCCCTTTATCCCATAACATACGGCCGACAAAGGTCGCTATGGGAGTTCCTTGAGGTTCTTCGGTGGCAGGAAAATTAGTGAGGCTCACGCCGGACCCCTTTATCAGGTGGGTACGTTCTGCTTTGCCAATTCCTAATTGCTGAAAAAGGTCTCGGTCATCCTGGTTTTGCAGAACCACATGGCTACTCCGATGATTAAGAAGCAGACGAAAGACAGTAATAAGCAATGGACGTAAGGTTTTAGCGAGGCCGCTTTTGGCAATAAAGACAAACCCCATGCCAGCAAAAGCATTAATCACCTGCTTCACCCCCGCTAGCCGAGCCGCGACAGAACCATAAAGAACAGGTTTTAATGCCACATGATGAATGAGGTCTGGTTTTTCCTGACGATAGATGCGGGCGATATGGAGGATAGCCACCAACTCTTTAAAAGGGTTCTTACTGCGACGGTCCAAGGCGAGAGGAACGACACGAAACCCTTCCCCTTCAATTTTCTCTTGGTGGTCATTAACCTTGGTGGCAACCACCACCTCAAAGCCTAATTCTCTTGCCTTGCGGGCCATAGGGAGCCTGTGGGACCAAAAATACCAATCTTCGGTCACCAGAAAGAGAATTTTCTTAGGTCTTGAAACTACAGCCGCCACAGCTCCACGCCATCTGGTTTTGTATCCCGAGGAAGGCATCCTTTCACATCCGAAACAAAACCTTGCCCGTCTTTCAGAAGTGACGAAATCAACTCCCACCCTTGGCCCAGGTATAGTTTATGGGATACAGCAAAAACCACCGCATCGGCAGGGGTTAAGTCATCCATTTTTACCAGGCTGACACCATATTCTTCTTTGACGAGGGCAGGGTCAGCGAAGGGATCATGAACCTGGACCGTAATGCCATAGTCCTCCAATTCCTTAACCACATCAACAACCTTGGTATTGCGAAAATCAGGGACATCTTCTTTAAAAGTCAGGCCAAGAACGGTTACCTTATAGGGTCCCGCACGCCCGCTTTTTACAAGGCTTTTTACCAATTCGGAGGCGACAAAATTACCCATGCTGTCATTGATATGACGGCCCGACAAAATGACCTCTGGATGATGACCTAATTGCTCAGCCTTATGGGTCAAATAATAGGGGTCAACACCAATACAATGGCCCCCAACAAGGCCCGGTGTGAAGGGAAGAAAATTCCATTTTGTCCCCGCCGCAGCCAATACATCACGCGTATCAATGCCCATTCGCTTGAAGATTAGCGACAGCTCATTCATCAAGGCAATATTTAAGTCCCGCTGGGTATTTTCGATTACTTTTGCCGCTTCTGCGGTTTTAATATTTGCCGCTTCATGTACCCCTGCCGTCACCACACTACTATAAACAGCCGATACAATTTTTAATGTCTTTTCATCTTGGCCTGAAACAACTTTAGTAATGGTTTCAAAGCGATGGACCATATCTCCTGGATTAATTCTCTCTGGAGAATAACCAACGGTAAAATCTTTACCACAAACTAAACCTGATTGTTTCTCCAATACCGGGACACAGACATCTTCGGTGACCCCTGGATAAACCGTTGATTCATAAACAACAATATCACCCTTTTTCAACACTTTCCCAACGGTGGTACTGGCGGAAATCAAAGGGGATAAGTCAGGTCGTTTCGCCTCCGTAATTGGTGTAGGAACGGTGACAATATGGAAATCAGCTTTGGCAAGGTCGGCAAAGTCTGCCGTTAGCAGTAACTTGGCTGATAAAATGTCCGACGATTTCACTTCGCCTGTTGTATCTGCCCCCCCTTTCAACTCAGCAATTCGGGTTTGGTTGATATCAAAGGCAATGACTTCGTGACCTTGCTGACCGAAGGCGACGGCGACAGGGAACCCCACATACCCAAGGCCAACAACAGATATCTTACGATTATGGCTCATCAATTCACTCCGTAAAACTCTTTATACCATTCAACAAATTTTGCTACGCCCTCTTCGACGGTGGTTGCCGGATGATAATCAATATCGACTTTCAGGTCATCCACATCAGCCCAAGTAGCCTGAACATCCCCTGCTTGCATGGGCAGCATGTTTCTTTCAGCTTTACGGCCTAAGTTTTTTTCTAAGACCTCAATATAGCGCATAAGCGACACACATTTATCGCTGCCAATATTGGAAATTCTAAAAGGAGCAGAACCACTTGTTGCCGGGTCTGGATTTTTTGAATCGTAACTGTCGTTAATAGTTGGTACGGTATCTAACAAGCGAATAACCCCAGTAACAATATCATCAACGTAAGTAAAAGCTCGCTTCATATCGCCCCCATTGAAAACATCAATAGGGCGGCCTTCGACAATTGCTTTAGTAAAGAGAAAAAGGGCCATATCCGGGCGTCCCCACGGGCCGTATACGGTGAAAAACCGCAACCCTGTGGTGGGGATATTAAACAGGTGGCTATAGGTATGGGCCATTAGTTCATTTGATCTTTTGCTTGCCGCATAGAGACTTATGGGGTGATCGACCCGGTCATGAACCGAGAAAGGCATGCTGGTATTGGTGCCATAGACCGAACTTGACGAGGCATAGACCAGGTGTTCAACCTGTTGAGAACGGCATCCTTCAATAATATTGAGGAAGCCAACAATATTGCTGTCAATATAGGCTCTTGGGTTTTCAATGCTGTAACGTACACCGGCTTGAGCCGCTAAGTTGATCACCCTTTGCGGTTTTTCTTTGGCAAAAAGTTTTCCAACAGCTTCTCGATCTTCCAACAATATCCGGGCTTCGGTAAAATTTGTATGATCTTTAATGCGGGCCAGACGAGCCTCTTTTAGGTTAACGTCGTAATAGTCATTTACAATATCGAGGCCGACGACTTCATCCCCACGGTCCAACAAACGTTGGCAGACATAACTTCCAATAAATCCGGCACTGCCGGTTACAAGGACTTTCATAGAATCCTACCGTGAATAAAGTGTTCCCCAAAGGACAGCATAGACGCATCTAAACTGTTATTTGCCGCAATCTATAACATCCCCCCTTAAAGAGAAATGACTTTTGTACAAAGAACAGCTACAAACATGCCTTAGAGACATATTTATGAGGATTTCAAGTGTCGATGACGATCAGTGACTATCTCAAAGAGTCCGCTAACAACATGGCAAAAGCAGCAGACCATGGCTTAGATGCTGCGATGGCACAAACGGTTGAGGTTATCTCCCAGGCTCTAAAACAGGAAAAAGGTTTCCTGGTTTGCGGCAATGGGGGATCGGCATCAGACGCCATGCACATTGCGGGGGAGTTGGTGGCCCGTTTTCTTAAAGAGCGCAAAGGCTACAAGTGTATTGCCCTCGGGGCCAATACGGCCCAGCTAACCGCCTGGGCTAACGATTATGATTATGAGAGTGCCTTTGCCCGCGAAGTCGAAGCCTATGGCGAAAAAGGCGGCGTAATTCTTGGTATCAGCACCAGTGGGAACTCAGCCAACGTGACCAAAGCTTTTGAAAAAGCACGGGAGCTTGGCATGACAACAATTTCCCTTACCGGACAAGGCGGCGGTAAGATGGCAGAACTCAGCGATATTCTCCTCGATGTCCCCTTGGCCTCAACAGCTCGCATCCAAGAGGTCCACATCAACCTCTACCATTATCTTTGCGCCCGCATTGAAGAAGAGGTGTGTTAATGGCAGGAGGCAAGATAGCTAAATTCTTTCTGCTTTTTGCCTTCTTAGCTGCACTCTCTGCCTGCAGTC
Organism: uncultured Thalassospiraceae bacterium; assembly: GCA_965368165.1. Taxonomy (GTDB): domain Bacteria; phylum Pseudomonadota; class Alphaproteobacteria; order Rhodospirillales; family JAPHRK01; genus JAPHRK01. Next base: position 112,941 of record CBDULT010000011.1, read on the forward strand.
GCACCCCTGAAAACCTCCCTTTAAGGATAGAAAAAACCAGATGGGAGAGAGTTTCTTTTGATGCCTCTCCCTTTGTACTAACGGGTTTTCACAAACCAATAGAGGGACAAAGCGCGACTCTTCATGTTTATATTGAGGGGGATGGCAAGGCCTTTGATATTAAAGGGCGACCAACCACCGACCCGACTCCTTCCAAGCCAACCGTTTTCAACATGGCTTATAATGACCCAGCGGCGAATGTCCTGTACTTGGCTCGCCCCTGCCAGTTCTCCCTCCAAGAGAAGCCGAAAAATTGTCCTGAACGGGTCTGGACATCTCATCGATTCTCCCAGGAAGTCATTCATTCGACAAACAAAGCGATCACCCTTTTCAAAGACAAAACGAAAACAACAAAAATTATCCTGATTGGCTATTCCGGCGGTGGGGCTGTTGCCGCCTTAGCCGCTGCCCACCGTGAAGATGTTGCCCACCTCGTCACAGTCGCCGCAGCCCTCGATCACAATAGATGGATGGATTATTTCAAGCTTCCCAGTCTCTCAGGGTCTCTCAACCCAATAGATTATGCGGGGAAGTTGACAACCCTTCCTCAAACCCACTTTATTGGCCTTAAAGATAAGGTCATGCCCAGAGGCATCGCTGATAGCTATATTGCGGCTCTGAAAAGAAAAGGCGGTACAAAAGCACCGCCTATAACCTTGATTGAAGAGCCCTATTTTGACCATCAATGTTGCTGGGCAAAAGAGTGGCAACGCCTTCTTGATAAAGCTGGACTTAGCAGAAACTAAAGTCCAATAGCGACTTCAATCCCTTGTTTGATCGCCCGTTTAGCATCTAGCTCCGCCGCGACATCGGCCCCACCGATAAGGGTTACATTCAAGCCCATCGCTTCGAGACCTTCTTGCAGTTCCCGTTGGGGTTCTTGGCCCGCACAGATAATTACATTGTCCACATCAAGAATTTGATCGCTATCTCCGGCGGTAATATGCAAGCCATCATCATCAATTTTGCGATAGACCACGCCGGGCATCATTTTCACATCGTTCATTTTCAAAGCGGCACGATGTATCCACCCCGTGGTTTTACCCAAACCTTGGCCCGGTTTAGATTTTTTGCGTTGCAGCAGGTACACTTCCCGCGCAGGTGTTGGTTTGGTCATTTGGGTCAACCCCCCGCTTTTAGCCGGTTCTTTGCTGACACCCCACTGAGCGAGAAACTCATCCAAAGGCTGTTCACGCCCTTCACCGCTATGGGTCAGGAACTCAGCCACATCAAAACCGATACCCCCGGCACCAATGATAGCAACTTTTTTGCCCACCGGTTTCTTTTCGCCTAGCACGTCGATATAGTTCAGTACTTTGGGATGATCAAAACCCTCAACATCCAAAGCACGGGGAGAAATACCCGTTGCCATGATGACTTCATCAAACTTGCCCTCTTGCAGGTCAATGGTGGAAGCACGTTTTCCTAATTGGACCTTAACTCCTTTAAGTTCCAACTGCCGAGCAAAGAACCGGATGGTTTCATCAAATTCCTGCTTACCCGGGACCTGGCGGGCGTAATTAAGCTGTCCGCCAATCGAATGGGCCGCTTCAAACAAGGTCACATCATGCCCGCGCTCTGCGGCTGTAACCGCACAACTCAATCCAGCCGGGCCAGAGCCAACAACGGCGACTTTTTTCTTATTCTCTGTCGGAGAAATATTTAGCTCTGTTTCAAAGCAGGCCCTTGGGTTCACCAAACAGCTACAAATTTGCATGCTAAAGATATGGTCCAGACAGGCTTGGTTACAGGCGATACAGGTATTGATTTCATCGGCTCGGTCTTCGGCTGCTTTGTTAACAAACTCAGCATCAGCCAGGAAAGGACGTGCCAGGGAAACCATATCGGCTTGCCCACCAGCGATCACCGCCTCGGCATCTTCAGGATTATTAATCCGGTTAGAGGCGATAATGGGGATCGTCACCTCGCCTTTCATGCGGGCCGTCACCCAAGTCCATGCACCACGAGGGACTGATTGGGCAATGGTTGGAACTCGCGCTTCATGCCAGCCAATACCGGAGTTAATAATAGTCGCGCCCGCTTTTTCGATTTCTTTCGCCAGTTGCACCACTTCATCCCAAGAGCTGCCGTCATCAACCAGATCAATCATAGAGAGGCGGAACATAATGATGAAATTAGGGCCGACAACTTCACGGGTGCGCTTAATAATTTCAATGGCGAACCTTATACGATTTTCATAAGAACCACCCCACCGATCTGTGCGCTTGTTGGTCTTGGTCACGATGAATTCGTTAATCAGATATCCTTCTGAGCCCATGACCTCAACACCATCATAACCGCCCTTTTGCGCTAAAGCGGCACAGTTGGCATAGTCCTCAATGGTCTGAACCACTTCCTCATCACTCAATTCGTGAGGGGGGAAAGGCGCGATAGGGGCTTTTAAAGGCGACGGAGCGACCCCTTTATCATGGTAGGCATAGCGACCAGTATGCAGAATTTGCATCAGGATTTTACCGTTCTCTTTATGGACGGCATCGGTGATGATCTTGTGGTCAGCAACCTTCTCTTCCGTATCGAGCATGGTGGCAAAGGGACCGGTGCGCCCAGCTTCATTGGGAGCAATACCACCTGTCACGATCAAGCCAACACCGCCTTTCGCCCGTTCAGCAAAAAATGCTGCCTGACGTTCAAACCCACCCTCAGCCTCTTCAAGTCCTGTATGCATAGACCCCATCAACACACGATTGCGCAATGTGGTAAAGCCAAGATCAAGGGGTTCAAGCAGCTTGGGATAAGGTGATGACATGGTGCCTCCTGGGTGTCTGTTAGGGACCGTTATATATTTTGTACGTTATGGGTAGGTGTGTTCCCTTAACGTAATTTAACTATAAATACCATATGAACATTGATTGAGTAAAGAGTTTTACACCTTACTTATACCGCTCTTCTTGTTGGTAATAATCAGGGAAGCCGACGGCATTTTTTAATTCATCAAAGCTTGCCACATTTTCAGGGTGTATTCCCTGCTTAAGTTGGGCCAATGCGGTTTCCATCGCTTTGAGCGTCGCCAACATAAGGGTCAATGGATAAGCCGCAATATGATAACCAATTTCTTCTAGTTCTTTTGGAATAAGAATAGGGGTTTTACCTTGTTCAACCATGTTTGCCATTTTGTAGCCAGGGGTCTCCTGGCAATAGCGCGCCATTTCCTCTTCACTTTCAGGTGCTTCCAGAAAAGTAATATCGGCGCCAATTTCAGCAAAGCCGTTCACTCTGGCAAGGGCTTCATCCATGCCATCAGTGGTCCGCGCATCGGTGCGAGCCATGATGAGAATATCGCCTCCCTGATCGCGCAATTCCTGACGGGCATCACAAGCCGCCTTAATCCGCATCAGGGCCTCTCGGCGGTCAACAACCGATTTCCCTTTGGTATGCCCGCAACGTTTAGGGGCCACTTGGTCCTCAATCATCACACAGGCCAATCCAGCACTGGCATACCCTTGGACAGTGCGCTTTACATTCAGAGCATTGCCATAACCGGTATCCCCATCACCAATAACAGGGATCGAAACGGCCTGGGTTATATTGCGGGCCTGCTCAACCATTTCTCCATAAGAGATCAAGCCTGTATCTGGCAGACCTAAGCGGGCAGCAGAAACCGCAAACCCACTCATAAAGGTTAGGGGAAATCCATTTTGTGCAATCACCTTGGCTGAAAAGGCATCAAAACAACAGGGCATGGTCAGAATGCCGGGAGCCTTTAAGTGGGCCGCTAATTTTTGTGCAGACGAAGTCATTATTTAAACAACCAAGGTTTCAGAAGTTTAGTCACCTGAGGCATAATGATGTAGGTCATCAGCAACACCTGGGCGACAACAACAAAGGCCACGCGAGCCAACAAAGGGAAGGTGGAAAGCCAACTGCCTAAAAGCAAATTGAGGCTTAAAACCAAAATAAAGACCACCACACAGAGAACTAGTGCCATTTTGTGTTGCGAGGGCGGCTTATCTGCCGGAGCTTCAGGCAAAGAAAACCAGAATTCCAATCCCGTTACCCGATGGATAGATTCACTCTCCACTATTTCATCAAGTTTAGCGACCCACAAAGCTCGATCTGCTGAATCACCCCAAACTCGCAAGTTTCCGTAGTTATCGAAACGGAAAACCATAACGTACTCCTCACCCGTTGCGCGGCTGGGCTTGAGCATCTTCATACCAAGATTGCCTTTATAAGTTTCAGCAACCTCGGCAACACCTTTAACCCACTCTTCATAGTCAGCCTCTCGTCCAGGCTTCACTTTTCGGGCAATGGTAACGGTGACGGGGCCTTCGTTTTCTTCTGTATCACTCATAGCTTAACCTAACCCATCATGAAATGGACATGGGCGGCGGCAACGGGTTTGGTCGGGTCCGACTGCCAAGCTGTCACCCGTACATTAGAAACACTGCGCCCTTGCTTGATCAAAGTAGCGCGAGCAAAGGTATCTTCTTTGCCAAGGCAAGGTCTTAGATAATCTACCGAGATGTTAATAATTTTGGGGAAGCGGGAAATTTCACATTCCCAAATCACCTGCATAATCCCGGCATGTTCCAACAAGCCACCAACGGCTCCCCCATGAACTGCTGGAATGGTGACATTGCCAATGTTGCTGTCACTTTGGCGCATGATGGTGATCAAGCCGCTATCGTCTCGTTCGTAGCTCAGGTTAATAAACGAGGTATAAGGGATCGCCTTGCTCAGACCTTCAAGGTCCCCGTTTTTTTTCAACTCCATAATTTTATCAAAAAGCATGATTTATTTCTCCTTTCCAGGTTTAGGAGAAAAACCTACAGAACCGATCATGAAGGTCGCCGTACAATTGGCAATAGGGTCATCTGCATCATCATTGAAGGCAATCCCTCGAACGAAAGCAACATTTTTGGTCAGCTTGTAGCAATCTGCAACCCCATTGATGCGGCTCCCCGGCTTCGCAGGCTTAAGGTAATCGATACGCAAATCTAATGTCGCAACTGATTGCCCTGCCTTGATTTTACTGAAAGCCACAGCCCCACCAATAGAATCCATCAAGGTAGTAATCACCCCGCCATGGACCACGCCTGAATCTGGGTCGCCCGCTAGTTTTGGGTCATACTCCACATAAGCCTCGCAATGACCCCGCGTGTACTTTGTCATGTTAATCCCCAAAGCTTCGCAATGAGGCAGGGATTCCATAATCTGTTTAAAAAAATCTAAGGGGTAAAGGTCGTCTTGGTTATCGTCGGTCATTATGATCCAAACTGTTATTGAAGTCGGTTTGGATCATAAGGGGGCGTTTAGATAATGTCTCCAACAATATTGGAGATGCGTCTTCTGACTTCAGCAGCTATTTCTGATTGGGCGGTATTTCGTCCCCCCGCATAAACAGCCAACCTTATGGTCGCTTTCTCCCGCCATTTCCCAAAAGACTCATCGTCATCGTAATCACGAATTCGTTCACTGCGATCAAAGGTAATAACCTTACGGCGCTTTCGCGTTTTATCTCTTATGCCGATCGTAATAACAGCCCCGATGATATAGGTATCTTCAGTATCATAGGTCCCCATAATGGCCCCTAAAGCAGCCCCACTCGTTGACCATAAAGAGGGCCCATCAACAGCTTTAGAGCGTGTACCAACAAAACTTCCTGCCACACTCCCCCCTAAAGCATATTCAGTCATACGGTCTGTTTGAACTTGTCCTGAATAGACAACATTCACATCCACTTTAAGCCCAAAATCTGAATCGTGAGTGATGCCATAACCTTTGTTGAGATAAGAATTCTCAATATTGTCTCTAAAACTACCCAACCGGAAGGCATCATCTCCTGATGTATTACGGATAGAAAGCTTCAGGTTTTTATTTGGATAGAAGGAGGGGTCGGTCATCAAGCTGCCATTGATCATGGAGCCATAGGCCAAACCTGTGTCCTTGTCGCGCACCATCCCTAAGTCATTCTGGATGGTACTCACGCACCCCGACAAAACAAACAGCACAGGGACGATTATTAAAAACTTCATTTTTTTCAAAGTAACCATATCGTTTCCTTTAGCCCTATTGCCTGGAATATTCGGGAAGAACATCTTCTAAGAACTGAAGGACTTCTCCGTAGTGAATAGAAAAATTAATTCCTTCAGCGATATCTTTCCTTATCACCCAGGTATTTACCCCGACAACCTCATCCTTATAAAAAAGCGGCCCTCCAGAATTCCCCGGGTTAACAGGCGTATCTGTCTGGATATAAAGAACTTTTTTGCCGCCACCGCCCGGTAAATTTATACTGGGAAATTTACGAATTGCACTAATAGCTCCCCGGTTAACCGAAAACTCAAAGCGATGAGGATGCCCTATTGCTTCGGTTACCAATCCAAGATCTAGCTTGCGTTTGTTGTAAAACCTTACGGGCTTGCCCCGGCTTTGGACTTTTACCAGAGCGAGGTCCAGTCGAACGTCTTTACCAATAATTTTACCGAATGTTTCTGCGCCGCCATGCATTTTCAATTCAACAAATTCTGAACCTTCGATGACATGCCAGTTTGTTAAGACAATATCGGGCGTAACAAAGAAACCCGTTCCGACTGAATTTCTTCCCGTATAGATGACGACAACACTATCAAGGCGCTTATCGACCCCATATTGGTAGTCAGCCTTTTTATACTCAGCAATCGCGGTGTTTTTATCTTTAAGAATTGTCTTGCGTAAGGCGGTCACACTTGTAAGCTTTTTAGAACTCCCGCGCTTCTTGTCATATTGGTTAAAGAGCTGTGAGGCCATGAGGGTTAAGGGTCTGTTTTCCCAATCTTTAACCTCTTTCTCCGTATTATGTATCGATAAATGCCTTTCTCGGTCCTTGTCCCTTTTATGAAGCCGATAGGCGATCTTAAATTGTTTTTCTTCGTTAACTTCAAAAAGGGATTTGAAATACTTTTTGTTTTTTAAATCAATTACATAATAATTAACGGTCATCCCCTTATTTCCACGAACGCGCGCTTGCTCAAATTCGTAGGAAACGTAGATATTTTCATCAATAAACTTCGGGGTATTTACAAGTTTAAGACCTGCCGTCGAGGCATCTGAAGTACCATCCATTCTCTGCATAAGAGATTCCATTTTTGCCAGCTTCCACTCAGGGTTAACAACCCTTTCAGTACGGGTAGCAAACATGGATTCAATACGATGCAGATTTAGCACCCGGCGATTAGCTTTAGCAATTGCCACGTCAAAAACAACCACATAGTCAGCATCACTTTTTAGGGCAGTATCAAGCTTGGAGCGAGACGCCTCAATATCGATGTCTATTTCAACTTCAGGAGAAAATTCAATCTGCCTTTGGCGCAGCAAGGTTTTGCTTGTGGCGTCAACGAAAATAACTTTCTTGCCCATGTAACGGGCGATATCTGCCCTGCCCGCTCCTGACCAAGCAACACTCAGAAGCACGACCAACAACAAATATCTGTATCGTTTCAAAATCACCATATTCTTAAATTTGTTTTCTAACCTTTATTGGGTGGATTTTTTAAGAATATCCATCGCGTCTGGGCCAAAGTAAAAATTGAATTCATCTCCGTTACTATCTACGCCAGTCCCATGCCCTGTCGAGCAGTCAGAAGTAACAAAGTTTGAAACGGCTTTTCTGCCGTCATCACAGGTAAAATCAATTTTCCCGCCCAAGCCAGCACAAGATAAAATGAGGGGATGAAGGGGCTGGGATGTCATCACGATTTTACCAATACATACAGCGCCGTTCTTCTGGCTTACGATTTCAGCTTCTTCGTATACAGTCCCGATAAAGCGCTCCCCCGTCTCTTCAAAGTGTAGGACAAGTGGCTCAGCCGCACATCCTGAAAGCAAAACAACAAAAATTAATCCTAAAAATCTCTTCATAAATGCTCTACTGTGAATTTTACTGTTGGCTCACTTTGGTCATAACATAACTAAAGTCATGGTTTTCACCATTAATATTAACGCTTAAGATTATCGGGGTCGGCATTTCTGTTGGAATCGGTGCATCAATAACAACGACACCACCATGGCTATTACCCGGCCTGACTGTTTGGGACTTAAAAATAGACCCTGCCAATTGCTGAAGGTTTTGTTGGCCAGCACTCTCAATCGCTTGTAATTGTAACGTTGTTTGCGCCTGTGCTGCATTTCGCGCCGCTTGAGCCGCTCCATAATTATAAGATGTTCCCGAGTAGTTACCTGAATACCTATTCGACCCATAAGTTCCATAATTACCGCTGTAGCTTCCGTAATGGTTTGTATACCCCGCATTTGAGGCCGCCATCGTATTCATCGCCCCGGACAATGCCGCAAAGAAAGCTTCGGTTTGCTGCCTGGTTTTTTCTTCAGAAACAAGCTCTTGATAGCTGTATGTTTTTAAGGGTTTAATAATTTTTTCAGGGTTTAAAGTAGTTCTTTCCTCTTCAACGGGTTGCCCCTCAGTTGGCTTGGCTTGAGCAGAAGAGATGTTAAAAAAAGAAGCTATATCAGAAGGGCCTGAGCTGTCTTCATCTTTCGCTGCTGGTGCTTCATATTTTGCGGAAACATCTTCCGATGTAATAAGGAACTGTTCTGCCGTTCCATTTTCAACAATCACGACAAAATTTGCGCGCCCATCATATTTAAAAGGAGTACTTTCAGGAGCAACAATAACTACATTGCCCTTTTTAGAAATCAAAGACTGACGCCCATCTTGATAGACACTATCCTGATCTGCCGAAGCCACAGGTGTTAAAGTAGCGTAGGTCTCGCAAGCCCCAACCAAGCTGGCGCATAAAAAAACGACACCACCGCGAATGAATAATTGCATTAAAAACCCCCTTATACTCGCTTAAAGATATTCGTGGATTCTGTTCTTTAATGCAAATTAAATTTCCTCTTTTAAGGGAATTTACCGACATACAGCTACAATTGAATTCAAATTTTTATGGTTTTCTTTGGTAAAGACACCCGTGGATTAACTATCGGCTTAGGTCTTTCACGGTAATCATCTTCATTATCTTCTGTCGGAGGTGAGAACTGTCCGTAGGTTTGGAACTTGACGAGAACCCGTCCCATTTCCTCTTCGTCGATCATATTACTGCCGCCCACTTGCAGGGTGCGCCAGTACATTTCACAGAGTTCTTCAACTTCAACAGCCAGGGCCAAGGCCTTCTTCAAATTTGGCCCTGTAACAATCATGCCGTGATTAGCCAACAGACAGGCTTTGCGACGAAGGAGGGCCTTCACGGTTACATCTGAAAGTTCTTGTGTTCCGAAGGTATGGTATGGGGCACAACGAATATTACGCCCCCCCGCAACAGCAATCATATAGTGGAATGCCGGAACCTCTTTGCCTAAGCAGGCGATGGTGGTAGCGAAGGTTGAATGGGTGTGAATAATGGCGTTGATATCCGGGCGGTCTTTATAGATATCCCGGTGAAATTTCCATTCACTCGACGGTTTCATCTTGCCCGACCACAACCCCTCCATGGTCATGGGGACCATGTCGTCAGTAGTGCATTCGTCATACGGAATGCCCGAAGGGGTGACCAAGAAACCATTATTCTCGGTAAAGTCCCCAAGCCGCAAACTAACGTTACCCGCCGAGCCTTGGTTCAAGCCAACCTCGTTCATTTGCCGTGCCGTCTTTAACACTTCATAACGACGCTCTCTATCTGTTTTAGGTTCGTAATCTTTGCGACGGCTCACTTGATAACCTTTTCCGGGAAAAGCTCCGCTAAACCTTTAGGGCTGGCTTCACACACACCTCGCTCGGTGATTAAACCTGTGACAAGACGACGGGGGGTAACATCAAAGGCAGGGTTCCCTGCCGGGCTTCCCTCTGCAGAAATCGTCACGGTCACAACTTTCCCTTCATCCGTGCGTCCAGCCATCTCCGTGACCTCTTCCTGGCCCCGCTCCTCAATGGGTATTTCCTTCACCCCATCATGAACGGTCCAGTCTACGGTAGGGGACGGAAGGGCAACATAAAAAGGAATATTATTATCCTTGGCTGCCAATGCCTTGAGGTAAGTGCCGATCTTATTGCAAACATCTCCATCCGCTGAGGTACGGTCAGTCCCAACGATACACAGGTCCACGTCCCCATGCTGCATCAAATGCCCCCCCGCATTATCAACAATAATATGGTGGGGCACGCCATGCTTGCCCAACTCCCAAGCGGTCAAGTTTGCCCCTTGGTTACGGGGGCGGGTTTCATCAGCCCAGACATGAACCGGAATGCCCGCATTATGGGCTTTATAGATCGGTGCTAAAGCGGTACCCCAGTCAACCGTTGCCAACCAGCCCGCATTACAATGGGTGAGGATATTCACCACCCCCTTTTCGCCTTTTTGCTTCCAGATATTGGCAATAATATTATGGCCGTTATCGCCAATAGCGGAGCAAATTTCCACATCCTCATCACAAATTTCATAGGCCCGCTTATAGGCCGCAGCGACCCGCTCTCCCTCTGGCAGAGGTTTGAGTAAAGCAGTCATCTCATCCAAAGCCCATTTAAGGTTAATGGCGGTCGGACGGGTCGCATGGAGAACCTTATAGGTGTTTTCCAACCCCGCATCAGTTGGATCGTTACGTATAGAAAGACATACTCCGTATGCTGCAGTGGCCCCTATCAAAGGCGCGCCACGAACCAGCATGTCTTTAATGGCATGGGCCGCATCTTCGAGAGTTTCCATACGAACAATCTCAAACACGTGAGGCAATTTGGTCTGGTCAATAATCTCAACCCCCCAACCATCCCCCGCCAACCAAATCGTGCGAAAATCTTTACCGTCTACTTTCATGGGTTCAGTCCTCTATTGGTTCAAAACACGGCCAGCAACCGCATCCAGCTTTTTAACCAGTTCGGGGTCGCGGGCTTCGGGGGCGGTGATGAGGGCGGATTCCAGGGCGGTTTGGCAGCCACAGGGACACAGATCGCGTGTGCCGGAAAGTTTCGGTGTCGCGGCTTTAACCAAGGCGCGGCCTTTATCGGCATTGCCCAAAAGAACAGCAATGATGGCATCAACCGTCACATGATCATGGTCTGGATGCCAGCAATCAAAATCGGTGACCATGGCAACGGTGGCATAACAAATTTCAGCTTCGCGGGCTAATTTCGCCTCAGGCATATTGGTCATGCCGATAACATCACAACCCCATTGGCGATAAAGATTAGACTCTGCCAGGGTCGAGAACTGAGGCCCTTCCATCGCCAAGTAAGTCCCGCCACGATGATGAGGAACGCCTTGATCTTTAAGAACTTCTTCCACCACATCCCCTAAACGGGAACAGACAGGATGTCCAAGGCCAACATGGGCAACAAGGCCCTTGCTGAAAAAGCTTTTTTTGCGGTCAATTGTCCGGTCGATAAACTGGTCGGCGATGACAAAGGTTCCGGGGGGATAATCCTCTTTGAGAGAACCACAGGCAGAGATAGATAAAATTTCCGTCACCCCCACCCGTTTGAGGGCATCAATGTTGGCGCAGTAATTGACCTCTGAGGGAGGGATGCGATGACCACGGCCATGGCGCGGTAAAAAAACCAACTGCTGTCCGTTTAGCTCACCAAAGAAAAGTTCGTCGGAGGGTTCGCCAAAGGATGAGTTAACCTTCTCCCAACGGGTATTTTCCAACCCATCAATTTCATAAACTCCACTGCCGCCGATAACACCAATGATTGGCTTAACTATTCCGTCACCCATAAGAATCCCCATAGTGATAAATTTAGGGGCGTATATTCTCAGGTTCGTGCGGATGGTTCAAGTTGTGATTAAAAGCGAATTCACATCCCTAAATACGCCGTTATGGCGACGGCACCAAACAAACACCATTGAAACAGCTTATATAAGGCACCGGGGATACCTGAGGTTACGGTCACGACAAAATGTACCGCAGCCCAAAGCCCATACTGAACAACAATAAACAAGATAAGCCCCGTAGAAACTCTGTCACTATATTGTGCCCCGTAGAACAACGCTATGGCAGGCAGGGCGAGAGAAACAGTTGACATATGCCAGATAAATTCCATCACCCGCTTGGCTGTTCCATCAAAGTTTGCTGCCACCATGGGCAGGAAAAATTGTTTTCGACCAACAGTACAATGACCAATAACGATAAATGACGCAACGAGGGCGGAGGTGAGTAAAAGCGTATTCATGACCGTTTCCTTGAAAAAGCCAGAGCCAAAGTGGCAAAGGTAGAAAGAGCGATAAAGGGAAGGGCAACATATTGCACCATATCCCAACCTGAAAAATGGAGCAGCGCGCCAGACCCAAACGACCCTAAAGTAACCGTACTGAAGACCATGAAGTCGTTAATTGCTTGGGTTTTGGCCCGTTCTGAAGGCTCATAAGCCTCGGTGACAAGGGTTGAGGCTCCAACAAAGCTGAAGTTCCACCCCAGCCCCAAGGCAATCAGAGCAGCGGTAAAGTTCATCACATCAAGCCCCGCCAAAGCAATGGCGACACATATTGCCAGAAGGATCATACCGAGCATCATGATATTGAGAACACCAAAACGCTGAATAAGAGACCCAGTAAAAAAGGCAGGTGCAAACATCGCAACAATATGCCACTGGATCACCGTCGAAGCTTCATGGACGCTATAACCACAGCCGACAATTGCCAATGGCGCAGCCGTCATAATCAGGCTCATCCCGCCATAACCAACCATCCCACCAAGGACCGCCACCATAAAAACAGGCTGGCGGATAATCTCCCGTAAAGGCCGACCTGACGATGCCTTTTCCTCATCAGATAACATGGGGATTTGCAGAAAAGCCAGAACACTCATCGCTAAAAGAGCCACGACAACGAGGGCAATGAAGGTCCCTAAAAACAAAACTGGTTCAAAAAGGTTGGTGGTCATGCGCACCATGATCGGCCCGATAAAGGCCGCGACCAGCCCGCCAGAAACCACTAAAGATATCGCTTTACTCTTAAAGGCCCCACTCGCCGCGTCAGCAGCAGCAAACCGATAAAACGGCGCAAACCCTCCGTTAATCCCCATGACAAAAGTACCGAATGCAAAAAGCCAGAACGAGCTAAACCAAATAGCCGAAGCAGCGATCAAGGCCCCCATAAGGCCAAAGGTTGCCCCCGTGACAAAACCACGCCGTCTTCCAACACGGTGCATATAAAGGGAAGCAGGGATTGTTGTCAGGGCTGCGGCAAAAACCAAGGTGCTAACAGGGAGGGTCGCCAAGGCTTTGTTATCAGCTAAAGATTGCCCCACGAGACCACTCAAAATAATCAGTGTCGCTTGTGAGGTCGTAAAAAGCGCCTGGCTTGTTGCCAAGAGCGCCACATTCCTTTTTTCTAACGCTGAAACCATCATCACTCCAGTTTATTTGCCACCACCTAATAGAGGGCCACCATTTTTAGCAAGGCAAATAAAAAGGGCCGCTGAATTCCAACGGCCCTTTTTGACATTCTTTTTATGAACGGTTCTTAGTGAACATCAGACCAGATGCGTCTCTTGAGTGCGTACAGCATGGCTGTCAGCAAGAGCAAGAAAAGGATCACTTTAACGCCCATGGCTTTACGAATCTCAAGTTCTGGTTCTGCAGCCCAGTTGAGGAAAGCCGTAATATCTTTGGCGTGGTTTTCAAGGGTCGGCTCAGTGCCGTCCTCATATTCCACAGCCTCTTCAAATAGAGGAGGTGCCATCGAAATTTGGTAGCCAGGGAAGTGCTTATTGAAATTCATGCCCTCAGGAAGAACGAATTCTTCACCATGCTCTTCATTATAGTCATGAGCAAAATCATCAGGCACTTCTTCAGTGTATCCGGTCAGCAAAGAGTAGATATAATCTGGCCCCCCTACACGCGCCTTCGCCATCAGGCTTAGGTCAGGAGGAAGCGCACCGGCATTGCTTACCCGTGCAGCTTTCTCGTTAGGGAAAGGAGGAACAAACTTATCGGACAATTTAGCCGGACGTTTCAACAGCTCACCATCAACAATGGTTTCGCCATCGTCGTTAGGACCAGCAGGCACAGAGAATTCAGCCGCATATTCTTTAGCAGCCTCTTCGCTCACGCCAATGTCCATCAGGTTACGATAGGCAACCAGACGAAGGCTGTGACATCCAGCGCAGACATCCTTGTAAACCTGGAAACCACGTTGGAGCTGTGGTTTGTCATAATGACCGAACACACCGTTAAAGCTCCAGTCTTGTTTCTCCAGATGATAGGCACCGCCGGAAGAAGCCAAAGCTGTTCCGACAACCGCACTTGCTGCGAGAACTGCGCCAACAACGGCGGAGATTACGAATTTACGCATTATGCTTCCTCCGTCTTAGCTGGTTTAGTTACCGCATCAGCAATGCTGTTGGGAACTTCCCGAGGTTTTTCCATCCAGCCAAGAAGTGGTGTCAGGACGATAAAGTGCATGAAGTAGTAAGCCGTAGCGACTTGGCTAACAATTTCAAGCTTGATGCCAAACAATTCATCCGTTGGTGATTTCGCCCCACAATAACCGAGGATTATAACGTCGATCACGAATATCCAGAAGAACTGCTTAAAGATCGGGCGATACTTGGCACTCTTAACCGGTGACGTATCGAGCCAGGGCAAGAAGAACAAGATGATAATTGCACCGAACATGGCAATCACACCCGCCAGCTTAGGCGAGATAAACAACCATCCAAATGGAATGTAGATGATCGCATCCGCAGTGAAAGCTCTCAAGATGGCGTAGAAAGGCAAGTAATACCATTCAGGCACAATATGAGGCGGTGTCACCATCGGGTTGGCTTCAATGTAGTTGTCTGGCTCGCCGAAGAAATTCGGTGCCCAGAAAACAAAAGCCAGAAGAATGATCATGAACACACCGATACCAAACAAATCTTTGATTGTGTAGTAAGGGTGGAACGGAATGGTGTCTTCTTCAGATTTAATCTCAATACCCGCCGGATTGTTAGACTTCACAACGTGAAGTGCCCACAGGTGCAAGGCTACCAAAGCAAACAGAACGAATGGCAACAGGTAGTGCAAAGAGAAGAAACGATTGAGGGTTGGGTTATCAACCGAGAAACCACCCCAAAGCCAAGTCACAACATATTCACCGACAAATGGGATAGCGGAGAATAGGTTTGTAATAACCGTCGCGCCCCAGAAGCTCATTTGACCCCAAGGCAGAACGTAGCCCAAGAAGCCCGTCGCCATCATCGCCAAATAGATAAACAGGCCGAGGAACCAAAGGAGTTCCCGTGGTGCCCGGTATGAACCATAATACAAGTTCCTGAACATGTGGATATAGACCACAATAAAGAACATTGAGGCCCCGTTAGCATGCAGGTAACGCAATAACCAACCGTAGTTGACGTCACGCATGATCCGTTCGACAGAATCAAAAGCCATGCTGGTATGAGGGGTATAGTTCATCACCAAGAAGATGCCGGTGGCAATCATGATGATAAGGGCAGTCAGAGCCAGAGAGCCGAAGTTCCACCAGTAATTTAGGTTCTTCGGAGTGGGGTAACCTGATGTGGAGTGGTGCATAAGGGTGAACACCGGAAGGCGGTCATCAACCCATTTTACCACAGGATTTTTCCATTGTACGTCGCTCATATTTCCCCCTAACCGATCTTAATCGTTGTATCAGAGGTGAATTCGTAGGGCGGAACCGGTAAATTTTTCGGTGCCGGGCCTTTACGAATGCGACCTGAGGTATCGTAATGCGAACCATGACAAGGACAGTACCAACCGCCGAAGTCACCTTTAACATCCGTGGTCTTTTGCCCCTGTGGGATACAACCCAAGTGGGTACAGACACCGACAATAATCAGCCAGTTCTCTTTACCTTCTTTGGTCCGTTCGCCGTCTATTTGAGGATCAACCAAAGCAGCACCATCATCGGCCTTTGCTTTCGAAATATCCTCAGCAGTGCGGTTCCTGACAAAAACAGGTTTACCACGCCACATTACGGTAATGCTTTGTCCTTCCTCGATGGGAGAAAGGTCCACTTCCGTCGATGCTAACGCGAGAACGTCAGCGGACGGGTTCATGCTGTCGACGAATGGCCATATCGCGGCGGCCGTTCCAACTGCGCCTACGGCGCTGGTTGCCAGCAAGAGAAAGTCACGACGTGACTCTTCATTGCTATTGTCGTCAACGGCGCTAGAAGCCGTATCAGCCATTTTAATACCTCTGCAGAAAAATGTATAAACATCCAGCAAATGAAAAAGCCCTGAATAATTTCAGGATGTGACATCTTACTGGACCCCAACGGAGCAAGGATATAATAGAAATTGTGCTCGGAGAAAAGAGCAAAGACGCTTAAAACATGTTCAGAAGCCATAATTATATAAGGGAATACTGTTAAATCACATGGAAATTACCCTATACCAACCCGATATTCCGCAAAATACCGGAACAATCCTCCGCATGGCCGCTTGTTTGAGCGTTTCGGTGCATATTATCGAACCCTGTGGATTCGTGCTCGACGACAAACGCATGCGCCGCGCCGGCATGGACTACCTAAAAGACGTGACCCTCACCCGTCACCCTAATTGGGAAAGCTACCGTACAGACCGGCCCGGCCGCCAAGTTCTGCTCAGCACCAAAGCTTCTCTGCCCTACACGGAATTTGAATTCCAACCCAACGACACCCTCCTCCTGGGCCGCGAAAGTGCCGGAGTCCCCGACCATATTCATAATACGGTTGAAGCCCGTATCCTTATCCCTATGGCTGAGGGGGCGCGGTCGTTAAATATCGCCGTATCGGCAGCAATGGTGCTGGGGGAAGCGTTGAGACAGACGAGGACATTTCCTTTATGAACAGCAAAAGAATGGGGCCTCAATCTGCCCCCTTCGTCATGCGCTTGCTTGACCTACGTATCCACGTGCCTCGAACAAGCCGATCATAAAGATCATCCCACTCCGGGTTCTCGGTAAGAATAAGCTTTATTTTCCATGCCCGGTTCCAATGTTTGATATTTTTCTCTCGCTGCAAAGCTGTCGCCAATACATCATGCCACTCAGCATAAACCAGCATTTTCAAATCATACTGCTTGGTAAAGCCATCAATTTTACCAGAGCGATGTTCCCAAACCCGACGCGACAAGTCACTGGTGACGCCCACATAGAGCGGCCCATTAGGTCGGTCTGTCATGATATAAACCCATCCGCCTTTCATGAGCGAAACGTTTCACGTTGCAATTACCACGTGGATATGCGGATCAAGCCCGCGCATGACGGGGTATTTGGCTAACGACGACCAATTTTATCGTAAATGGATCCCCAAGCGATGCGACCGACCCCATTGGCAAGGCTGAAGAAGACAGCCATGGCAGTGCCTTCATCCACAGGCTGCCAGCCAAAATCATAGCCGCAAAGATGGTGTCGTAAATCATGTAAGTAGAAGAGAGTATTTTTAAAAGCAGTAACGATTTTGGCTGAATTATGGTAAAGTTAAAGAAAATAACGACTTACAGGATGCTATGCGGGGGGAAGTTCCATGGCCTTAAGTACAGAAGTATGGATTGATATTATTGGGTACCTGGGAGGATTGATAACCTTCTGGGCCATGCATCGCAAAACCATCATCCCCCTGCGCCTTGGAGCCGTCGGCGGCAATGTGGGTTTTTTGATCTTTGGTCTGCTGGCGGGGAGTAATCCCACCTTTGTCCTGCATGCGGTTCTTCTTCCGCTTAATGCCTATCGAACATGGCAAATGATCAACCTGATCAAAGAAATCAAACAGGCAGCAGAAGGGGACAACAATCTGGATGCTCTGCTACCCTATATGAGTAAAACCAACGTCCCCGCCGGAACGGTTCTTTTCAATATGGGCGACAAGCCAGATCGGATGATTGTGATTGATAAAGGAACCATTCACCTAAATGAAGTTAGGGTGGATTGCCATGAAGGAGATGTGCTGGGCGAAATTGCCGCCTTTACCCCCGACAATCGCCGCACCTGTACGGCTGTCTGCAAAACCGACTGCACCCTCTTCACCCTCAGGAACGAGGATATGATTCAGCTCTATTACCAAAACCCACAATTCGGCATGTATCTGATGCGCATCGTTGTCGCCCGCCTACTCTCCAATTGGCAAGACGCAGAAGCACGATCAAAGGCGGTATAAAACTAAAGCCCCTTTGTGTTTTTTGCATGAAAAGGCTAAAAGACTTTACACCTTATCAGATGAGATTAAGCCATGAATGCCCATCCTAAAGAGTTTCCTTTACGGGAGCAGTTGAGCAACGAACTCCATGCCCGCCCCTTTGAAAATATGCAGGCACCGGAACGGGTGAGCCATATCGCCTTGCTCAGTGGTGAAGCTGGTGGGGAAGACGATCGAAATAGTCTGGTTAAGCTTTGCGAACATTTTGATGTGCCGCTCCCGCCGACAGACACCAAAAACTATATTGTCGATTTGAGCGGGGCCGAAGGCAATCGGTTCCGGGTGCGGTGGGAACGCCACACGGAATTTTGTACTTATACTTTTTTTAAACAAGGCGAGTTCGGGGTTCCTTTTCACGATCCGGTGATTAATCTCGTCCCCAACCAATGGCTTGAAAGCCTCCAAGGGGAACTTTTCGCCGCCGTCCATTTGGTTTTAGAAGCAAAAGACAAGCGCCGGACCAACAAAATTCCCACTTTATTCGATGGAAATTCCATTGTCGGCTGTCGCGTCGCCGGAGGACGGGCGTTAGCCTACAGCGATTTGAAGCTCCATGAAGATCGTTTTGCCCGCATCTTGGTGCGCAACCAGGAACTAACAGTTCGCCAAGCCGGACGCTTGGTACAACGACTTCTGGAAATCGAAACTTATCGCAACCTTGCCCTCGCGGCCCTGCCCCTGGCTCAACAAGCTTCGCCACGGATTAATGACGCTGAACAAAAGTTGGCCCATGTGGCGCAGCGTATGTCAAACCCTGACGAAGAAGATTCAGATGCCGACCTGTTGCAATCGCTCTCTAATCTCGCCGCCAATATTGAAGAGATCGTTGCCTCTTCCTCTTACCGCTACCGCGCCGCCCATGCCTATGACGACTTGGTTCATCAACGGCTGGAAGAGTTGCGTCAGGAACGGATTGAGGGCCTGCAAACCTTTGGGGAGTTTCTCAATCGGCGTTTAGCTCCTGCCATGGCAACTTGTAGCTCCGTTGAAAAACGCCAGGAAACTCTATCCCAACGGGCCGCCCGGATTACCAGCTTGCTGCGAGCCCGTGTGGATGTCGAACTGGAAGAGCAAAACCGTTCAGTTTTAGAATCCATGAACCGCCGGGCGAAGCTCCAGCTTCGATTACAGGAAACTGTCGAAGGACTGTCAGTCGTTGCCATTAGTTACTATCTGGTTGGCCTCATTGGCTACGTTGCAAAAGGCCTAAAATCAATAGGCCTCCCCATCGACAAAGGGGTTACCACAGCCATCGCCGTCCCCGTCGTTCTTTTGGCTGTCTGGCTGGGGCTAAAGCGGATGAAGAAGGTCATCCATGATGCAGAAAGCTAACTTGCCAGTATTGGGCAAACAGCCCATTATGTTTCTTAGGAAATAATTTCATCAGGCAAAATTATCTATGGAAAGAAAAATGCCTCCTCCATTGAAAGCCATTGGACGCGTGCTGACATTTACTCAACGCGCCGCAATGACCTTGGGGGAGAAGAAGCTTGCAAACCAAGGCTTAACTATTACTCACTGGATTATTTTAACTGCCCTTTGGCGACAAGATGGCATGTCCAACGGAGAGCTGGCAGAGTATTGTAAGGCTAAGGATGCGGCTCTATCACGGGCTCTGGACCGTATGATCAAGCAAGGTCTGATAGAGCGGCGTCCCGATACAAAAGACCGTCGAGTGGTGCGTATGTACCTAACCCCTAAAAGCCGGGGAATGTCCCACCTTCTCGATTTTTATAAAGCTATGAATGAATTACTTTTTGAAGGATTCAGCAAACAAGAGCAGGAGATGCTTTTTTCCATGCTTGAAAGGGTTCTGGACAATTGTCAGCGGGGTCTGGAAGATTGAGTTTTGGCCAGTGCTTGAGCCATTGCTTTACCCTCACCCTCTTTTCAAAAACCTCCCTTTTAGCCTCGAAGGCCGGGGTTGGTCGGAGGGTTAGGGCGACCAAATCTTCAAGGCCGTGAGGAGCGATGAACTCCAAACAACCCCCTTCCCCCAACCGCACAGCAACCGCCGTCGCTGTTTCCACCCAATTTGCCACAGCCTGTTCTGAATTCTCATAAGGGGTCTCACCGTTATGCAAATGCATACGTGCTTGGTTTTTTACTGACCACGGGACAGTCGGCATTATATAGTAATTTAGTTTAATAATTTCTTTCCATGCTTTATACTTAGGCATGACCT